>NZ_BCTN01000004.1 GCF_001571305.1 Erwinia persicina NBRC 102418
TCATTTCTGCTGACAGGATGATGGAACCTGGGTTCACTTTATCCTGACCGGCATACTTAGGTGCTGTACCGTGGGTGGCTTCAAACAGAGCACATTCGTCACCGATGTTCGCGCCCGGCGCAATACCGATACCGCCAACCTGCGCCGCCAGGGCGTCAGAAATGTAGTCACCGTTCAGGTTCATACAGGCGATGACGTCATACTCGGCCGGACGCAGCAGGATCTGCTGCAGGAACGCATCGGCGATCACGTCTTTAATGACGATCTCTTTGCCGGTGTTCGGGTTCTTCACCTTCATCCACGGGCCGCCATCGATCAGCTCGCCGCCGAACTCTTCTTTCGCCAGCTGGTAACCCCAGTCTTTGAAAGCGCCTTCGGTGAACTTCATGATATTGCCTTTGTGAACCAGCGTTACAGAATCACGGTCGTTGGTGATCGCATATTCGATGGCTGCACGCACCAGGCGTTGGGTGCCCGCTTCTGAGCATGGCTTAACGCCAATGCCGCACTGTTCAGGGAAGCGAATTTTCTTCACGCCCATCTCATCACGCAGGAACTTGATGACTTTATCTGCTTCCGGCGTACCCGCTTTCCATTCGATACCTGCATAGATATCTTCGGAGTTTTCACGGAAAATCACCATATCGGTGTCTTCCGGGCGTTTCACCGGGCTTGGAGTGCCGGTGTAGTAACGGACAGGACGCAGGCAGATGTATAAATCAAGCTGCTGACGCAGGGCAACGTTCAGGGAACGAATACCGCCGCCGACCGGGGTGGTCAGTGGGCCTTTGATGGCTACGCGATATTCTTTAATCAGGTCGAGGGTTTCTTCTGGCAGCCAGACATCCTGGCCGTAAAGCTCTACCGATTTCTCACCGGTGTAAATTTCCATCCAGGAAATCTTACGCTCACCGTTGTAAGCTTTCTGCACAGCGGCATCAACAACTTTGATCATCACTGGAGACACGTCAACGCCAATGCCATCACCTTCGATAAACGGGATGATCGGATTGTTAGGTACGTTGAGTTTTCCCTGGTCCAGGGTGATTTTCTGACCTTCCGCCGGAACAACTACTTTGCTTTCCATTAACCTCTCCTTCGAGCGCTTTTTTTTGTTAATGACTTGTAAGATGCGCGTCAATACTACTTGAATATTGACGCCGCGCCAATCATCTCCGGATTGCGGTATAATGCGCTCATTGTTATCAAGTGCAAAGACCATGCGAAAATCTTCCCTGACCAATCATCATTCCGGGCGTTCCACCGCCCGTCGTGCGGCCAAACCGGCTGCCAGAGGCCCGCGTTGCGTGGTGCTGTTTAATAAACCCTTCGATGTGCTGCCCCAGTTCAGCGACGAGGCAGGCCGGCGTACGTTGAAAGATTATGTACCCCAGCCGGGAATTTATGCCGCAGGGCGGCTTGATCGCGACAGCGAAGGACTGATGGTGCTGACCAATGACGGCGCACTGCAGGCGAAACTGACCCAGCCGGGCAAACGCACCGGGAAAATTTACTATGTGCAGGTGGAAGGGGAGCCGCAGGAAAATGATCTGCACCCGCTGCGAACGGGCGTCGACCTGAAAGACGGCCCCACCCTGCCCGCCGGGGTCGAAAAGGTGGCCGCGCCCGACTGGCTGTGGGAACGCCAGCCACCTATCCGCGAACGTAAAGCGATCCCAACCTGCTGGCTGAAAATCACCCTGTACGAGGGGCGCAACCGCCAGGTGCGGCGAATGACGGCACATATTGGTTTTCCTACCCTGCGGCTGATCCGTTTTTCCATGGGTGCGTTACAGTTACAGGGTCTGGCGCCCGGCGAATGGCGCGATATCAGTAACGAAATCTGACTTTTATTGCGCAGCAAACTGCGCACATTAACCGAATGGAGCACACTATGTTCAAACCGCATGTCACCGTCGCCACGGTGGTTCAGGCAGAAGGACAGTTTCTGGTTGTCGAAGAGCGTGTGCGTGGCCGCACCACCTGGAATCAGCCGGCGGGGCATCTGGAAGCCGATGAAACCCTGCTCCAGGCGGCGGTACGGGAACTGTCGGAAGAAACCGGCATCGATGCGGTTCCCCAGGCTTTTTTACGCCTGCATCAGTGGATCGCCCCGGATAACACGCCGTTTTTGCGCTTCCTGTTCGCACTGGATCTGCCAGAAGCGGTGGAGACTTACCCGCAGGATCGCGATATCGACCGCTGCTGGTGGCTGCCGCCTCAGGACATTATCACCTCGAAAAAGCTGCGTTCACCGCTGGTTGCGGAAAGTCTGCAGATTTATCAGACCGGGCCACGTTACCCACTGGCTATCCTCAGCGCCTTCCAGTGGCCATTTAGCGAGAGTGCGCAGATCGTTGACGCATGATAGAATGCGTCGCAATTTTATCAGAGTCGCCTTTAACGGCTCCTTAAAGTCGGACAAGCAATGTTGAACAATTCGAATAGCCAGAAAAAAGTGATCGTCGGCATGTCCGGCGGTGTTGACTCCTCCGTTTCCGCCTGGCTGCTACAGCAGCAGGGTTATCAGGTTGAAGGCCTGTTTATGAAAAACTGGGAGGAGGACGATGGCGAAGAGTATTGCACCGCCGCGGAAGATTTAGCCGATGCGCAGGCCGTCTGCGACAAGCTGGGGATCCATCTGCATACGGTCAATTTTGCTGCCGAATACTGGGATAATGTGTTTGAACATTTCCTGGCTGAATACAAAGCGGGCCGCACGCCCAACCCCGATATTCTCTGTAACAAAGAGATCAAATTTAAAGCCTTTCTGGAATTTGCCGCTGAAGACCTGGGTGCGGACTATATCGCCACCGGTCACTACGTGCGTCGCCAGGACGTGAACGGCAAAAGCCGCCTGCTGCGCGGGCTGGACGGTAATAAAGATCAGAGCTACTTCCTCTACACTCTCGGTCATGAACAGATTGCCCAGAGCCTGTTCCCGGTGGGTGAACTCGAAAAACCAGAAGTTCGCCGCATTGCAGAGCAGCTTGAACTGATCACCGCGAAGAAAAAAGACTCCACCGGTATCTGTTTTATTGGTGAGCGCAAGTTTACCGAATTCCTTGGCCGCTACCTGCCCGCCCAGCCGGGTCCGATAATCTCCGTGGACGGGGATACGGTCGGTCAGCATCAGGGGCTGATGTACCACACGCTGGGCCAGCGCAAAGGGCTGGGTATCGGCGGAACCAAAGATGGTAACGAAGAACCCTGGTACGTGGTCGATAAAGACGTGGCCGGTAATATTCTGGTGGTCGCACAGGGCCATGAGCACCCTCACCTGATGTCAGTGGGCCTGATCGCCCAGCAACTGCACTGGGTCGATCGCGAAACACTGGCCGCACCGCTGCGCTGCATGGTGAAAACCCGCTATCGTCAGGAAGATATTCCCTGCACCGTGACGCCAATGGATGGGCAGCGTATTGACGTGCGCTTTGATCAGCCGGTTGCTGCGGTCACGCCCGGCCAGTCTGCGGTCTTTTATCTGGATGAAGTCTGCCTCGGCGGCGGCATTATCGAACAGCGTACGCCGCTGGTTAACGCGTAATTCGGGCCGTATACAGGAGTAAACGTGGCGAAGAACTATTATGATATCACTCTGGCGCTGGCAGGTATCTGCCAGGCCGCCCATCTGGTACAGCAGCTGGGGCACCAGGGCCAGTGCCCTCCCGATGCGTTTAAAACATCGCTGAACAGCCTGCTGGATCTCAATCCGGCCTCTACGCTGGCGGTGTACGGTAACGATGAAGCGAATCTGCAGTTCGGACTGGAAACGCTGCTGGCCGTACTGAACAGCAATAGCCGACAGGGTCTTGGCGCGGAACTGACGCGCTATACCCTGAGCATGATGGTGCTGGAGCGTAAACTTAATGCCAGCAAGACGGCAATGAGTACCCTGTCTGACCGAATCGCCCAACTCGATCGCCAGCTGGCGCACTACGATCTGGAGTCTGATACGCTGTTAGGTGCCATGGCGGGGATCTATGTTGATGTGATCAGTCCGCTCGGTCCACGCATCCAGGTGACCGGCTCCCCGGCCATCCTGCAGAACAGCCAGGTTCAGAATAAAGTTCGTGCCACACTACTGGCGGGTATTCGTTCAGCGGTGCTGTGGCAGCAGGTCGGCGGTGGCCGACTGCAGCTGATGTTTTCCCGTAACCGCCTGGTGAATGAGGCCAGAGCGATCCTTGCCCGCCTTAACGGGACCCCAACCTGATTTTTTTAACCGATCCTGGAGCAGCAACAATGGAATTATCCTCTCTGACCGCCGTCTCACCTATAGATGGCCGTTATGGCGACAAAGTCAGCCCACTCCGTGGTATTTTCAGCGAATATGGCCTGCTGAAATTCCGCGTTGAGGTTGAAGTTCGCTGGTTACAAAAACTGGCTACCTGCGCTGCGATCAAGGAAGTTCCTGCATTTGATGCCGACGCAAACGCTTTCCTTGATGGTATTGTCAGCGGTTTCAGTGAAGAAGACGCTGCGCGGATCAAAACTATTGAGCGTACCACTAACCACGATGTCAAAGCCGTGGAGTACTTTCTGAAAGAGAAAGTGGCACCGGTGCCCGCCCTGCATGCCGTATCTGAATTTATTCACTTTGCCTGCACCTCAGAAGATATTAATAATCTGTCACACGCGCTGATGCTGGAAACCGCACGCCGCGAGGTGATTGTGCCTTACTGGAACAACATCATCGCTGCGGTCAAAGACCTGGCAGTGCAGTACCGTGATATTCCGCTGTTGTCACGCACGCATGGTCAGCCAGCCACACCATCCACACTGGGTAAAGAGATGGCGAACGTCGCCTACCGCTTTGAACGCCAGTTGCGTCAGCTGGAACGTATTGAAATGCTGGGTAAAATCAACGGTGCGGTCGGTAATTATAATGCCCACATCGCCGCGTATCCGGAAGTGGACTGGCATGCGTTCAGTGAGTCGTTTGTGACCTCGCTGGGCGTGACCTGGAACCCGTACACCACGCAGATCGAACCGCATGACTACATCGCCGAACTGTTTGACTGCATGGCGCGCTTTAACACCATCCTGATCGACTTCGATCGCGATATCTGGGGTTACATTGCGCTCAACCACTTCAAGCAGAAAACCATTGCGGGCGAAATTGGTTCATCGACCATGCCGCATAAGGTCAACCCGATTGACTTCGAAAACTCCGAAGGCAATCTCGGCCTGGCGAACGCCATGATGCAGCATCTGGCCAGCAAACTGCCGGTATCTCGCTGGCAGCGTGACCTGACCGACTCCACCGTACTGCGTAACCTCGGCGTGGGCGTCGGTTATGCGCTGATCGCCTATCAGTCGACGCTGAAAGGCATCTCCAAGCTGGAAGTGAACCGCGCCCGCCTGCTGGACGAGCTGGATCACAACTGGGAAGTGCTGGCCGAACCGATCCAGACGGTAATGCGCCGTTACGGTATTGAAAAACCTTATGAAAAACTGAAAGAGCTGACGCGCGGCAAACGCGTCGATGCGGAAGGCATGAAAACCTTTATCGACAGCCTGGCACTGCCAGAAGAAGAGAAAACCCGTCTGAAGCAGATGACCCCGGCCAACTATATTGGCCGCGCTATCCAGATGGTTGACGATCTGAAATAACGCCCGCCAACGGGCCGGCTCAGTCGGCCCGTGTTAACCTGTTGTTTACCTCTTCTCCTCTATACTTATCGCCAGTTTATGCCCTGATCAACGCAAGCGACCGCTTACCCAGTTGCACGCCGACGCATTCCAGGGCTATGTTGATGTCTCTGGCAGTTTGATCTTATTTAAGGATTCGGTTATGCGTGTGTTAGTTGTGGAAGATAACCCACTGCTGCGTCATCATCTGGCGGTGCAGCTGCGGGAGATGGGGCACCAGGTGGATGCCGCCGAAGACGCCAAAGAAGCCGACTATTTTCTGAATGAGCATACGCCGGATATCACGCTGGTCGATCTCGGTCTGCCTGATGAAGACGGTATGACACTGATCCGCCGCTGGCGCGGTCAGGAAGTCCGTCAGCCAATTCTGGTGCTGACCGCACGGGATGGCTGGCAGGCAAAGGTCGAAGCACTGGAAGCCGGAGCCGATGATTACGTCACCAAGCCCTTTCATATAGAAGAAGTGGTGGCCCGGATGCAGGCGCTGATGCGCCGCAACAGCGGACTGGCGTCGCAGATCATCACTCTGCACCCTTTCCAGATTGACCTGTCGCGCCGCGAACTGACCATCAACGAACAGCAGATCAAACTGACGGCGTTTGAGTACACCATCATCGAAACCCTGATCCGCAATGCCGGGAAAGTGGTCAGCAAAGATTCACTGATGCTGCAACTTTATCCCGATGCGGAACTGCGCGAGAGCCACACCATTGATGTGCTGATGGGCCGTTTACGTAAAAAAATCCTTGCTGAATATGCGCAGGAAGTGATCACCACGGTACGCGGTCAGGGCTACCGCTTCGATATTTGAGCATGTTCAACTGGCGTCGCAGAAAGCCACTTTCGCTGCGGGTACGGTTCTTACTGGCCACCGCAGCGGTCGTACTCACCATGTCGCTCTCCTACGGAATGGTGGCCGTGATCGGCTACGTGGTGAGCTTTGATAAAAATACCTACCGCGTGTTGCGCAGCGAAAGTAATCTGTTTTTCACTCTTTCTCAGTGGAATGACGGCAAACTCAGTATCGTCCAGCCTGAACGCATGACGCTGAACTTTCCCGCCCTGGTGTTTATCTATGACGACAACGGTAAGCTGCTGTGGCAACAGCGTGACGTCCCGGATATACGCAGTAAGATCCGCCGTGAGTGGTTAAATAAGTCTGACTTTTACGAAATCGACACCAATAATCACACCAGTCGTGAGGTGCTCGGTAATGACCGCGTGGCACAGAATAAGCTCACCGCCTATGACGACGATGGCAACGACACCTTTACCCACTCGGTGGCCGTGAACCGCTATGAGGCAACGTCTACACTCCCTGCCCTGACTATCGTGGTGGTCGACTCTATTCCACAAGAACTTCAGCACTCAGATGTCGTGTGGTCGTGGTTCAGCTATGTGCTGCTGGCAAATCTGCTGCTGATTATTCCGCTGCTGTGGCTGGCGGCACACTGGAGCCTGCGCCCGATCGGCGCGCTTGCCGCCCAGGTGCGCGAACTGGAAGCCGGAACCCGCGAAACCCTCAATCCAGCCCCGCCGCAGGAGCTGAAGGGGCTGGTACGTAACCTGAACCTGCTGCTGGATAATGAACGGCAGCGCTATACCCGCTACCGCACCACGCTGAGTGACCTGACCCACAGCCTGAAAACCCCGCTGGCCGTGCTGCAGACCACCCTGCGGTCACTGCGCGGCGGGCGTAACCTGTCCATCGAGCAGGCCGAGCCCATTATGCTGGAGCAGATCAGCCGTATCTCGCAGCAGATTGGCTACTACCTGCACCGGGCCAGTATGCAGGCCGATCACCACGCGTTGAAGCGGGATGTGCATTCGGTGCCGGCCCTGCTCGACGGGCTGTGCTCAGCACTGAATAAAGTCTACCAGCGCAAGGGCGTGGTGCTGACGCTGGATATCTCACCAGAAGTCATTTTCGTTGGCGAACAAAATGATTTTATGGAAGTGATGGGCAACGTACTCGATAACGCCTGTAAGTACTGCCTGGAATTTGTTGAGATCAGCGTGCAGCAGACGGAAAAAACGCTGTTGCTGATCGTGGAGGACGACGGTCCAGGTATTCCGGAAAACAAGCGCGATCTGATCTTTATCCGCGGGCAGCGCGCCGATACACTGCGTCCGGGCCAGGGGCTGGGCCTGTCGCTGGCCCGGGATATTATGGAACAGTACGCGGGTGATATTCATGCCAGTACCAGTCAGCTGGGCGGGGCGCGCATGGCGGTAGAGTTTCAGCGCCAGGAGATCCTGCACAAACACGAGTAGGCGTTATCCCCGACTTTTCACGGCAGTGGTACACACCCACTGCCGTGCGCTGTTATAATCTACTCACTTTCGCGTTTCAGGAAAACATCATGGATTATCAGCTCGATCTCAACTGGCCCGACTTTATTCAGCGCTACTGGCAGAAACGCCCGGTAGTCCTTAAGCGCGGTTTCAAAAACTTCGTCGACCCCATTTCTCCCGACGAACTGGCCGGTCTGGCCATGGAAAACGAAGTTGACAGTCGTCTGGTCAGCCACCAGGACGGTCAGTGGCAGGTCAGCCATGGCCCGTTTGAGAGCTTTGATCATCTTGGTGAGAATAACTGGTCACTGCTGGTTCAGGCAGTCGATCACTGGCATGAGCCTTCCGCCGCGCTGATGCATCCCTTCCGGATGATCCCTGACTGGCGCGTGGACGATCTGATGATCTCCTTCTCCGTGCCCGGCGGCGGGGTTGGCCCGCACTTTGACCAGTATGACGTTTTCATTATTCAGGGTACCGGTCGTCGTCGCTGGCGCGTGGGGGAGAAAACAGAGCTGAAGCAGCACTGCCCGCATCCCGATCTCCTTCAGGTCGAACCTTTTGAGGCCATTATCGACGAAGAGCTTGAGCCGGGTGATATTCTTTATATTCCACCGGGGTTCCCGCACGAAGGCTACTCACTGGAAAATGCCATTAACTACTCGGTCGGCTTCCGTGCGCCAAGCGGACGCGAACTGATTAGCGGTTTTGCCGATTACGTGCTGGCACGTGAGCTGGGCAGCCGCCGCTTCAGCGATCCGGACGTCCAGCCCCGTGAGCACAATGCAGAGATCCTGCCCGACGAACTGGAGGGGATCCGCGCCATGATGCTGGAGGTGATTAACCAGCCTGAGCATTTCAATCAGTGGTTCGGTGAGTTTATCTCGCAGTCACGTCACGAGCTGGACGTGGCCCCTCCGGAGCCGCCGTATCAGCCGGATGAGATCTACGATGCGCTGCAACAGGGCGATCGCCTGTCACGCCTGGGCGGTCTGCGCGTGGTGTCCATTGGTGACGCGGTGTTTATTAATGGTGAGCAGGTCAGTTCTCCGCATCGTGCGGCACTGACCGCGCTGGCGAACGATTTGACCCTCGGACACGACCAGTTCGGCGATGCGCTGGACGACCCGTCCTTCCTCGCCCAGCTGGCGGCCCTGGTCAACAGCGGTTACTGGTACTTTGACAGCGAAGATTAAGCCTGCTGATAACGGCAAGGGGCGACCGGAGTGACAGGTCGCCCCTGCGGGCATAACGGCATCTTCATTTTCTTCAGGTTTTTGCCTGCTCCGCCGTTAATACGGCAATCCGGGTAATCACCTTCACCGCCTGCTCCATATTGTCCAGCGAAGCAAACTCATGTTTGCCGTGATAGTTGTAGCCACCGGTAAACAAATTTGGACAAGGTAGTCCCATAAATGACAGCTGCGCCCCATCCGTCCCACCGCGAATCGGTTTCACCTTCGGCGTAATACCGCAGTCACGCATCGCCGCCAGCGCCAGTTCGATACTCTGCGGGCACGCTTCGACCTGCTCACGCATATTGTAATAGCTGTCTTCCACCACCAGCTCAATAGCAGCAGGTGAAGGTAAAGTCCCTTGCAGATGGGCAGCAATATCCGCCAGCCTTTTTTTCCGCTCTTCAAAACCGCTGCGCGTAAAATCGCGCACGATGTAGTGCAGTTCAGCACGATCCACGCTGCCTTTGATCCCGTGCAGATGCCAGAAGCCTTCATAGCCCGAGGTTTTTTCCGGCACCTCATCTTCCGGGACTTCCCGGTGGAAACGCATCGCTGCATCCAGGGCATTGACCATCACTCCCTTCGCACTGCCGGGATGCACATTATTACCGGTGATTTTTACCGTGACGGAGGCGGCATTGAAGTTTTCATATTCAAACTCTCCCATCCCGCCGCCGTCCACGGTATAAGCCCATTCCGCCCCAAAGGCCGCCACGTCAAAATGCTGAATACCGCGACCAATTTCCTCATCGGGCGTGAAGGCCACGCGCACTTCGCCATGCGCAACCGTGCCGGATGTAAGATGTGCCAGCGCAGTCATGATTTCTGCGATACCGGCCTTATCATCTGCGCCGAGAAGGGTTTTCCCGTCGGTGGTGATCAGGGTGTGTCCGGTCAGCTCATGCAGCACCGGAAACATCACCGGCGACAGAATCTCATCCCCCATGCCCAGGGCAATATCCCCCCCGCGATAGTTTTCAATCACCTGCGGGTTCACGTTCTTTGCCGTAAAATCCGGTGACGTATCCATATGGGAGATAAAGCCGATAACGGGCACAGGCCAGCTGACATTCGATGGCAGGGTGGCCATGACAATACCACGCGCGCTGCAGCTGACATCACTCAGCCCCATGGCGCGCAGCTCATCACACAGCCTCTGCGCCAGACGGAGTTGCCCCTCAGTGCTGGGGACCTGACGAACATTCCCTTTAGATTGCGTATCGAAAGACACATAGTGTAAGAAGCGATCGAGTAAATTATTCATCTGTCTTCCCTTTGGATGCCAGCGCTTATTATGGATAGCACTATCATGTTAAATATTGTTTCAGGTCAGTTTAGTACGCAGGCGCTGAATTAACGTGGCGGATAATGGATGAGATCATGAAAACACACCGGCACATTACCGGGATTACGATACGCATGAGGCCGGTCAGCCTGAAAACGCAGCCCTTCGCCCGCGGCCAGCGACTTCCAGCCTCCCTCCACCTGCACGTCCAGTGCCCCTTCAATCACAATAACATGCTCAACCACCCCCGCCTCATGAGCGGCGGACTCACTGCTGGCACCGGCGGCGAGATCAATCACCAGCATTTCAAAACTCAGCGCGGGGTCAAACGGGAACAGCGGTACCGCCTGCATGACGCTCTCCGCTGGCGGGTAGCCACGCAGTTGCCGACGCGGTGCCGTTACGTCTGCGGCCTCTGGCGCGATAAAGACCGAGAACGGCAAATTAAAGCCTGTGGCAATTTTCCACAGTGTGGCGATGGTCGGGCTGGATTCCGCACGTTCAATTTGCCCGAGCATCGCTTTACTGACGCCGGTTTCCTGCGCAGCCCGGGTCAGGCTCCAGCCCCGTTCGCTGCGCCGGACTCTGAGCACGTTCGCCAGATGGTGTTGTAAACTGTCCACGTCGTCATCTCCCTTCAGTCTGCGGACAGTATAACCCCTTGTGCGCTATAACGCACAGTGATAGGTTGTGCGTTATAACGGTCAACACTCTGCCACGGGATCTCCCTATGCGTCCATCTGTTACCCTGCGTCATCTGACGTTTCCGGCCGTCGTGGCCGGATTTGTCGCCGTACTGGTTGGCTATACCAGCTCTGCGGCGATTATTTTCCAGGCCGCCGGGGCGGCGGGTGCTACCGTCGCACAGACGGGCGGCTGGCTGACAATGCTGGGGCTGGGGATGGGCATCACCTCTCTGGGGCTGTCCCTGTGGTATCGCACGCCGGTGCTGACCGCGTGGTCGACGCCGGGTGCGGCTCTGCTGGTCACCAGTCTGCCGGGGACGTCGCTGAATGAAGCCATCGGGGTGTTTATCTTCGCCTCGGCGCTGATCCTGATTTGTGGGGTGACGGGGTTGTTTGCCCGCCTGATGAACTACATACCCCAGGCGATCTCTGCGGCAATGCTGGCCGGTATTTTGCTGCGCTTCGGCATTGATGCCTTCGCCGCCCTGCAGGTCAACTTTGCCCTGAGCGGTACCATGTGCCTGGTCTATCTGCTGGCCCGCCGGCTACTGCCCCGCTACGCCATCGTGCTGACCCTGCTGGCCGGCCTGATGGTCGCTCTGATGCAGGGTAATGTTCACGTCGCCCACACACAAAGCCTGATAATGCCGGAATTTATCCCTCCGCACTTTACGCTCTCCTCCCTGCTGGGCGTCGGTATTCCATTCTTTGTCGTCACCATGGCATCACAGAATGCCCCCGGGATTGCCACACTGAAAGCCCATGGCTATGCGCTGCCGGTATCGCCGCTGATCGCCTGGACCGGACTGACCGCGCTGCTGCTGGCCCCTTTCGGCGGGTTTACCGTGTGTATTGCCGCCATTACGGCGGCTATCTGTATGGGCCCGGAGGTGCACAGCGATCCGCAGCGGCGCTATTGGGCAGCCGCCGCAGCCGGGGTGTTTTATCTGCTGGCGGGGGTGTTTGGCGGGGCGATCAGTGGACTGTTTACTGCACTGCCGCAGGCGCTGATCCATACCATTGCCGGGCTGGCACTGCTGGGGACGATTGCCGGGAGTTTGCAGCGGGCGTTAAGCGATGAGCAACAGCGTGATGCGGCGGTGATCGCTTTTCTGATCACCGCCTCCGGCGTCACCCTGCTTGGCATAGGTGCCGCCTTCTGGGGGTTAATCGGTGGCGTTATCGCCCACCTGATCTTCTCGCTGGCCAAACGCTGACGGGGCATCATCGCCGGTCAGCGCCGGACGGGTAATATTCGCCAGCAGATCCTGCACCCACTCCGGCACCACTTCACTGGCCAGTCCGTACTGTTTTTCTTCAAACTCACTGCCGACCTGGCTTGGCTCCAGGTTCAGTTCCACGGTGTGGGCTCCCTGGATGCGGGCCTCATGAACAAAGCCCGCCGCCGGGTAGACATGCCCTGAGGTGCCAATTGCCACGAAATAGTCAGCCTGCGCCAGCGCCTGATAGATCTCATCCATTTGCAGCGGCATTTCACCAAACCACACCACGTGCGGGCGCAGCACGGAGGGGAACTGACAACAATGGCAACGGTCGTCAGGTTTCACATCCTCGCTCCAGTGCAGGATCTGCCCGCTGACGGGACAGCGCACCTTAAGCAACTCACCGTGCATGTGGATCACGTTACGGTTTCCGGCCCGCTCATGCAGGTTATCAATGTTCTGCGTGACCAGCAGGAAGTGGTCACCCAACGCGGATTCCAGCTCGGCCAGCGCCCGGTGCGCCGCGTTCGGCTGGATATCAGCCTGCTGCAGCTGTCGGCGGCGGGCATTGTAAAACGCCTGCACACGCTGCGGATCGCGTGCAAACCCTTCCGGCGTCGCCACATCTTCCACTTTATGCTCTTCCCACAGACCGTCTGCGGCGCGGAAAGTCCGAATGCCGGACTCGGCGGATATGCCCGCCCCGGTCAGCACGACCACGCGTGGCAGTGGATGGCGGGCAATTTCAATATTACGATCGCGTTCGAAAATGCGCTGACGGAAACGCTGATGAACCTGGCGTCGGGTCTTTTTGTAGCGTGCCAGCCTGAGGCGGCGACGGGGAGTGCGCATCATCAAATACCTCTAATCCTTAATATGCAGGAGTGCAGCACGGTGCACTCCGCCAGGGAGTGTGTCCCTGATAATAACGGGTGATCGTCCCGGGTGCACTGAGAGTCTGCCGCTAAACCGGCTGACGGGGCAAAAAAACAGTTCCCGCCAGACCCCCTCGTGCCTCCCGGCTTACTGACCGCTCAGTACTCGCGCCGGGTCGATACGGCTGGCACGGCGTGCCGGATACCAACTGGCCAGCAGGCTGAGCAGCAGCGAGGTCACCAGCACAATACCTACATCACGCCAGTGCAGCTCCGACGGCAGGAAATCAATAAAATAGATATCCCCGGAAAGGAAATGATACCCGGTCAGCGCTTCAATCGCATGAATGATAGGTGTCAGATTGAGGGCCGCCAGCACGCCCACCACTACGCCGCTGACGCTGCCCACCAGCCCGGCCAGCAGGCCATACCAGACAAAGATGGCACGGATCAGCCCGTCTTTTGCCCCCAGAGTGCGCAGGACGGCAATATCGCTGCTTTTATCTTTCACCGCCATCACCAGGGTCGAAACGATATTGAAACAGGCCACGCCGATCACCAGCACCATCGCCAGATACATGATGGCGCGGATCATCTGTATATCGCGATACATGTAACCGTAGGTTCCCACCCAGCTGCGAATATACACATAGGCATGGGTGACCTCCCCTGCCTGACGCACCAGGCTGACGGCGTTGAACGGATCGGCTGCTTTAATCGCGATGCCGGTGACACTTTGCCCCATTCCCAGCAGTTGCTGGGCATCGGCCAGCGGCACCAGCGCCAGGCTGTGATCAAGCATACCACTCAATTTCAGGATACCGGCCACCTGTAAGCGCACGCGCTTAGGCTGTAACAGTTTATTCCCGGCGTCGCTGTTAGGGATCATAATCGTCAGCCAGTCACCCTGCCTGACCTTCAGGCTGGTCGCCACACCCTGCCCCAGCAGGATTTGCTGCTTGCCGGCAGCAAACGTTTTCCAGGCACCGCCCTGCACGTAGGAGGGCAGCGCACTGAGGCGGCTCTCCTGCTGCGGATCAACGCCCTTCACCTGAACTGCCTGCAGCTTACTGCCGCTCTCGATCAGCCCGGTGAAATTAATGTACGGTGCCGCTGCGGCGATCCCGGGAACCTGTTCAATTTTTGGCAACAGCCCCTGCCAGCCGGTAAACGGCTGGTTGACCGGCTCAATTTCCCCGTGCGGCACCACGGCCAGAATGCGGTTATTCAACTCACGTTCAAAGCCGTTCATCGCACTGAGGCCGACAATCAGCACTGCCACACCCAGCGCAATCCCGACGGTGGAGATCACCGAGATCAGTGACACCATCCCTCCGCGCCGGCGGCCACGGCTGAAGCGAAGTCCAAGCAGAAGAGAGAGAGAGCCCGCCATCAGAAGCTACCCGCCGGTTGCGCCTGGTCACTGAGCTGGCCGTCGCGCATTTCCATCTGACGCGACATTCGCCGGGCCAGGTTGAGGTCGTGGGTCACCACCAGAAAAGCCGTGCCCTGGCGCTGATTAAGTTCGTTCAGCAGATCAAAAATGGCATCCGCATTGCGGGCATCCAGATTCCCGGTGGGTTCATCGGCCAGCACCAGACGCGGATTATTCACCAGGGCGCGGGCGATGGCCACGCGCTGACGTTCCCCGCCGGACAATTCAGATGGACGGTGAGCCGCACGGTGATCCAGACCGACCGCTTTCAGCATGGCGATGGCTTTTTCCTGTGCCTCTGCCTTAGCCGTTTTACCAATCAGCAGCGGCATGGCCACGTTTTCCAGCGCGCTGAAATCGGGCAGCAGATGATGAAACTGATAGATAAAGCCCAGCTCACGGTTACGCAGCCCGGCTTTAGCCGCTGAAGACATGCCGTTCAGCGACTGCCCGTCAAAGACCACTTCGCCGGAAGTGGGCGTATCCAGCCCGCCCAGCAGATGCATCAGGGTGCTTTTACCCGAGCCGGAGCTGCCGACTATTGCCATCATCTCACCCGGCTTAACGGTGAAGGTCACGTTGCGCAGGACATCGGTCTGCACGCTGCCTTCCTGATAGCGTTTACACAGGTTGTCGCACTGCAACAGGATCGTGTTACTCATAACGTAAAGCCTCAGCGGGTTGAACGGCGGCCGCGCGCCAGGAAGGGTAAAGCGTTGACAGCAGCGCGACGACTATCGCCGTCAGGGTAATTGTCGCCACCTGCGTCAGGGAAATAGCCACCGGTAATGCGGCACCATCGAGGAATGCCCCAATCACTGGCATCAGGTTATTCAACTGGCTGGCCAGTAGCACGCCCAGTAACGCGCCCACCAGTGCGCCCACAACGCCTGCCGTTGCGCCCTGTACCATAAAGACAGCGACAATCTGACGGCGCGTCAGCCCCTGGGTTTGCAGGATTGCCACTTCCCCCTGCTTTTCCATGATCAGCAGGCCAAGCGAGGTGACAATATTAAACGCAGCCACAGCAACAATCAGGCTTAACAGCAGCCCCATCATATTTTTTTCCATTTTAACGGCCTGGAATAACTCGCCTTTACGTTCGCGCCAGTCTTTCCACACCGTGCCTGGCGGCAGAGTCTGCTGGCTGACGCTGTCCACCTGAAGGGGTTTATCCAGCCACAGACGCCAGCCGGTAATGTTGCCCGCCGGGTAACGCATCAGGCGCGAGGCATCCTGCTGATTGACCAGAATCTGATAGCCATCCACATCGCTGTTAGAAGCGAACGTACCGATTACGGTAAAAAGGCGCTGGCTGGGAATACGTCCCATCGGTGTGAACTGGCTGGCAGAAGGCACCATCAGACGCACCTGATCGCCGCGTTTGAGGCCCAACTGGCCAGCCAGCTGTTCGCCGACGATGACATTATACTGACCCGACTGCAGCTGCTGCTGGCGCACGCTGACCAGGAAAGGGGTTAACGGGTCGGCTTCATCTGGGTTAATCCCCAGCATGACGCCCACACCCACGCTACGCGCACTCTGCATGACCACCTCTCCGGTGGTCAGCGGCGTGATACGGCTGATACCGGAGAGCTGCAGGCTGCTGGCGGGCAGTTTCTGCGGGTTGATCGACCCGGTTTCGCCGGTAATTAACGCCTGGGGCATAAGACCCAGGGTGTTTTTTTCCAGTTCGTGCTCAAGGCCGTTCATCACCGACAGTACGGTAACCAGCGCCATAACGCCCAGCGTAATACCGACAGCGGAAAGCCAGGAAACAAACCGGCCAAAGCGGTCTGAACCACGCCCGCGCATATAGCGCAGGCCTATAAATAAGGCGACAGGCTGATACATGACATCCGTCTTTCTAAGGGCAGAAAACAATTGGGAAGGATAATAAAGGTTAGCTCCGCGTTATGGAACCACTAAGCTACTGAGTCTGCACATTGTTTTGTCAATGGCTGAAACACTTCGCACGGTTTATCCCCCGGCCCCCGTCCTTATCGCCTGCGCAGAAGCGGGTTTCCTGAGCCTTCATTAGCCCGGCTAAACGCGATGGTGCACCGGCGCTGCGTTACGTCTGGCAGACTTTTACGCCGTAAAACAGGGGGTTTTATGATTACGGTCAGTGAGTTAGCAAGACCAGGATTTTTCCCAAACCCATCAGAAGTGTGATTTTCTATTCGATAACGGCTCACTTTTACGCTATACGTGGCAACATATAACGGTCATGCAGGTGAAAACGATTAGTTTTCCTTAACTGAATTTGCGACACCCGTGAAAGCCAATGTTCACCCGATTCACACGGCTTATCCTTGCACCTAGGAATAATCCGAATAAATTGCTTTCACCCGGGTTGTCACGTATGTTGTGTGCGTCATTTTGCACCAACCCCCTGATATCGATCTGTTATCAACCAAAATCAGCCTGTCAACCTGACTGTCTCGTGAGTGACCCGTTTTCATCGTCCTGAGCTTAAAGATGCCAAACTATAAATATAATGTTAACCGGGTCATCATCTTATTCGCCCTTGCCATGCTGCTGTCAACCATCGGGCTGGCGTCGCGCCATTTTGCCTCACTGTCACTGTTCTGGCCCAGTAACGCCATCCTTCTTGGCCTGCTGATTCGTTTTCCTTCGCTGGACAAACCCAGCACGCTGGTCGTGCTCTTTCTGGGAATGTGGAGCGCCGATGTGCTCTATGATACGCCCGTGTTTGTTGCCATGGGCCTTGATGCCGCCAATATCCTGTTTATTGCTACCGCCCGCTGGGCGTTGCTGAGTGATCATTTTTCGCGCGGACACCCCCGCCGCCTGCAGGCGTTGCTGCATGTTTTTCCGGCCTCACTGCTGGGAGCGGCAGTGTGTGCGCTGGCAGGCGCCATGGTCAGTGAACGCTACTTTGAAGATGAGCTGTTTAACGCCTGGTTCTCCTGGTTCTCAGAACAGATGTCCACCTCTATTCTGCTGTTGCCGCTGGTGATCAGCCTGCCCCGTCGCGATGAGCTGGCACAGCTGGCGTCTGCCCTGCGCGACAGCACGGTGCTGCCGGTCATTGCGCTGGTGCTCACCACTGTCACGGGCATCTGGGTAGGCGGCGGTGGCAGCCTGCTCTTCCCTTTACCGGCCCTGCTGTGGTGCGCTATCAGCTATCCCCTGTTTATCACCTGTTTCCTGACGCTGGTGACCGGCATCAGCGAGATTATCCTCGTGGCGGGCAACGTGCTGAACATTCAGGGCAAGGACGATCTGTTCCGCATCGACAGCCTGTCATCTGCCCGACTGGGCGTGGCCGCGATGCTCATCAGCCCGCTGATTGTGGCACTGAGCACCGCGTCTAACAGAAAACTGGTGGCGCGCATTACCAAACGTGCCGACTATGATTTTCTCACCGGCGCGCTGACGCGCAGCGGGCTGTCATCCAGACTGGAGACGCTGGTGACTCCGCGCCACCGGCCTCAGGGCTTTTTCGGTGCCGTTTTCGTCATTGATATCGATCGGTTTAAGAGCATC
This sequence comes from Erwinia persicina NBRC 102418, assembly GCF_001571305.1. Lineage (GTDB taxonomy): Bacteria > Pseudomonadota > Gammaproteobacteria > Enterobacterales > Enterobacteriaceae > Erwinia > Erwinia persicina. The sequence goes on from NZ_BCTN01000004.1 coordinate 18,206, forward strand.
AATGATACCTACGGTCACGCCAGCGGCGACTATGTTCTGGAAAAAACGGTGGAATGCATTCGTCAGCGTCTGCCGCCGTCAGCGATGTTGTGCCGGATGGGGGGAGAAGAATTTCTGGTTTTAATAGAGGGAATTTCTCAGCCGCGCGCCTTTTTGTTAGCGAATCGCCTGCGTCACAGCATCGAAGAAAATATTATTATGCTGAACGGTAACAACCTCAGCGTCACGGTGAGCATTGGCATCAGTGCGCTGAATATCAACAACGTCAACAGCCTGGATGAGTCAATTACCCGCGCCGATGAGCAGTTGTACATCGCCAAAAGCAGCGGGCGAAATCAGGTTCGCCCGGAGTTTGTACTGTAGGAAAATAAGGCATGGCCTGTTCAGGCCGGGGCCGACCGGAGAGGCCGGCCCTGAAGCGTCAGGCTTCGTTTTCGATGCGGTTAGCTTCGATTTCAAAATCCTGGATGGCGGTATCAAGCTCATCCAGCAGGCCACCTTGCTGAGTCAGTAACTGATTAATTTTCTCTGCAAAGCCCGCGTCTTTGTACTCCCCCTGATCGAACGCCAGCCACTGTGCGGACAGCGTTTCAGTATTACTCTGAGCGTAATGGCGCATTTCTTTTAGCTGCGAAGTCACGTCACGTAAGTGTTCAGTCTGCGATTTGCTTTCGTTATCACTCATGGATATTTCCTTTCGTCATTAAAAGAAGCCTACCCCTTTTGTGACCGGGCGACGCGGTGAAAGTTCACAATCCTTTTCCCTCGCGGTGGAAACGACAAAAAAAAGCCGGGTTTCCCCGGCCTTAAGTGATTGATTAATAGTAAGCAATTTTTCTGTCCGTGCCGTTAACGTTAACGGTGATATAGCCGACAGCGGTCGTCGTTATGGGGGGAACTGCGTCAGTGGTCGCCACCGTCAGCACCCCTTTCTCATTGGCCCCCACCCCCGCCAGCCCATTGTGCAGGCTCATCCTTGCAGCAGGCGACACCGTCCCTATCGTCGTGAGGTCGGTGACTTCGTTCAGATCCGGTGTGAACAGGGAGCACTCCCCGGACTCAAAACGCGTAGGACCGGTAGACTTGAGGTTAAACATCGTGTCGCCGCTGGCGGCCTTCAGTTTTACCCAGATCTCCGAGGTCGTGGTGCCTATGCGATTGAATTTAATATCCAGCACCGCCGGTGAGCCATGATGGCGGATATCACCATAAATTGCCGTTGCACAGCGTGAGATCCCCAGATAGCTGGTACCGGATGAAACCGCGCTGACCGGGTTGCCCGCCGTGCCGGTGACGGCATCGTTAGACACTTTACTCACCATTTCAATGACCCATTGCTGGTTGTCACGAGGCATAAACACCTTGCCCAGTTTGTACCATTTGTCGCTGGTGGAGGTGTTATTAATTTTATACCCGCTGTGCCAGCCGACGCGCAGGGTACCGGACATCTGCGTGCCGAAGCTCTCATCCCGACGCCAGCCGGTTTCATAGCCAGAAAGCCAGCGCCCCGGGGCCGTATTAAGGCTAACCGTCGCGCCTGCCTGCAGGTTAAGCTGGCGGATCTGCATACGGGCGTTATCCATATTCAGCGGGTTAACACAGTTTTCCAGACTTAATGCCTCCACCAGCCACTGCCCGTTGCTGAGATCACCGGGGTTGCGGGTATGTTCAATCCAGACATTACTGATTAACCCCTGGGTGACCCGCGGCATCATCAGCGTGGCGTCACCGTAACCGCTCTGGAAGTTAGCGTTCGATAGCTCAATGGCGGTGGAGTGGTCCCAGACCCCCTTCACCGTATCGGACCAGCCGATATCAAACACCCGTGCATAGGTATTAATGGAATAGATTTGATCGAACTTGCTGTCCAGCGTATCCAGTAATTTGATCGCCGTCCCCCCGTTATTCTGCACGCGGAAGCAGGTGATCAACACGGTCTGCCCCGCGACCATGATATTTTCAAAAAAAGGCTGCTGGTTCGTGCACATCTCGGCGGTGATCGCCCCTTTATTCGCCGTGATATCCGCCGATGCCTGGCCATTCCAGCTAATACCCTTGATGGTCGTCCGCCGGGCGTTGACCCTGAACACCGGCGAGGATGATTTATTCGATACAATCGTCGTTCGCGGCATCCCTCCCTGAGGATTGTCATCCCCGTAGAGATAGAAGCAGGGGATCTCACTGGCGGAGAGGTCAATCGGATTGATAAGGAACTTACCACCGGGGAAGCGCACCCCCAGATTGCGGCTGCTGGTGTTTACCGTCTGTGCCCAGTTCAGCATCAGTTTAAAGGCTCCGCTGTCATCGGTGACACCATCGCCCTTACCACCGAAGTGATAGATATTCAGCTCGTCAAGACTGTTCACCACCCGTTTCCAGAAGAAACCCGCCCCTACCGCATACGTGCCGCCGTCATCGACCGGCAATGCGGTGGTGATAAAACCGACGAATGTGCCGCCACCGCGAAACGTGGAGTCTTTATCGTAATAACGCTTCAGCAGGGCAAAATCTCCCGCTTTAACCGGCGCGGTGGTTCGTAATTCAGCAAAAGAGTTAACTTCAATCATAATAACCTCCGGGCAGCGTGCAGACGTCAGCCGCCTTATTCAGGATTAATAAAGGGAATTGAGGGAAAGAGACATGACACAACGAACGGCCTGACACCTCCTTAATTTAATTTATTCATAGGGTTTATTTTTTATTACCCTCACACAGCGATGACCAAAGATCGTTATGAATATTAATCTGCCTGACGGTGCGAATATCCATTAACTGTGCATCCTGCCCGTGTGTGTAGAGGGGAGAAAAAAGAGTACAGGACGAATCCGTCATTAATTCACTGCCGCCCGTCGACGTTGAATCGTGACTGCTGCAACTTACGACGAGCGTCAGCATCATTAAGGACAGCGTTAGCCGTTTGCACATTTTTTGCCTCCTCACTGTTATCCGCCTGTTTTTTTGCCACGGCAGCCATTTGCGTGACTTTGTTTTCTGCCGCCGCGACCTGCGCCTGTTGACGGGCTTTTCCCACCTGTTTACCGCCGAACCAGGCGGCACCCAACGCTACCAATAGTCCCCCCACCGCCAGCAGGGCCTGCCAGCCGCCGTTCAGTAAAAAAAGAAATGTGCTCATAGCTTGCCTCCGTTTAACTCATCACGCTGATCGTTAAGTTTTTTCTGGCGAATAAACTGCGCCATGACCGCCATCGCGACCATAAAGGCACCGATCATCCCGAGAAAGTTGTGCGGCAGACAGGATTTCACGTCCTCCGGCAGCGCCACCCAGGCATTCAGTGCGGCATCAGGAAACGACTGAACCCACGCGGTGAGTGCCGATCCTCCTGACGCCAGCCAGACTGACCAGGTTTTCACCAGCAGTCGCGCATGATCCACCAGCGCCACACGCCCAGACCGCGCTAACAGGCCGATAACCAGTGACACCGCCGCCACCAGCACGACAAAAAGGGTAAATTTCACAGGACCTCCTGATAGCTTTTATAGGTTCCACTGCGCATCACTTCAGCATGACGCCGTGCCCGCCCGGGCGTTTGTCGTGCCCACAGACTGTCGAGCATCGATTCGGCTGCACCGGCAAAATCTCCGTCGGCCACCCTTTGCAGGGTCTGTTTAAAAGCAGACAGGCCCTGGGTACCCAATTGATAGGCCATGCTGTACAGCACATCAGCACGCGGCGGGCTGCACTGCCGCAGCGCAGCCTGAATCGCGGGTTGCCTGAGCATCTCGTCATTCTGGCGATCCAGCAGGGCCTGCATCCAGACCTCTCCGACCTTTCGTGGTACAGCGAAGAGATAATTATTGAGTGCGGCACCGGCAGGCCCGATCTTTATTCCGCAGCCCACCGTTGGAAAACCTTCCGTATCGCGGTAAGGGCGCTCTTTATAGCCTTCTTCAAACAGCAGAATCTGAATAATTTTACTCACGGCTCACCTCGCTGACAGAGAATTAAAAAAGCGTGCTGACGCACCCGGCTGAATAACAGCCGTTATTAAAGACATTTTCAGTAAAAAGAAAATAAATAAGAGGAATTAAAAACTGGAATATTAACAGTGTGGATCAGAAAATGCGTACGCAATACATAGAGGGATATTATTTTTTCGCTTGCCTTCAAACTGTGCTTATTCACTCACCTTCAGTCAGTTATTTCACACTCAAGCCGGCACTCCAGCGCGCTTAATACGCCACAGACAAATCCTTCAGCCGTCTGAATTTGTTTACGCACGGTGCCATCCGCGCAGCGGCGGCGGCGGGCAATCGATCGCAGGGAAATTTGATAGAGGTAATGGGCGACCAGAATATCGTGCTGTTCTTTATTCACCTTCATCAGCCTGCTGATACAGCCGTCGAGGATCATACCGTCGTTATCGCTACAGACGGGACGTTTCACACCACGGGCATGGACCAGCCCCCTGAAACCGGCAGCAACCGATGCGTAACCCAGCCCATGCTGACCTGCCGCCGCCCACCCTCCCCAGCGCTCCAGTAGCATTTTGATATCTCGCATTATCTGCTCCTCTGTATTGATCAGGATCCGCACTGACGCGTTGCCAGCCTGTTTCATCAGTTAACACCACGACACTGACTGCCTGATGAAAGCTGGCAGCGAGTGAATAGCGTCACCTGACGTTCGTCTGGAGGGCGTACATCCCCCCCTGAAAAGTGAGCCAGCGATTAGGCTGGACGGCCTGATTGATAAAGAGCGGTGAAATAATTTCGCCAGGACAAGGCAGGCAGGGCCTTCCACTGCCACACTATCGTTAAATATCGCATTTAAAATGGCCCTGATCCTGCGTCAAATGAAGGGGAGTTCAGGGCCATTCGCAACACACCCTGCCCCCTTTCACACCAGACGACCTCACGGTTTTCGGCAGGATGAGAAATCGAATCAATACTAATAGGTATAGATTAAACATAATTAATAGCAAATGTTATTACAAAAAATAATAGCAAAGCGTGTTTGACGAAAAATACGCGTCGCTATAAATTCTGGTATATGAAACCGAATACACTTGCCTGGCGGCTAAACATGGCGATGACCATGATGGGAATTACACAAGGTGCTCTGGCCAAAGCATCGGGCGTGTCACAGCCTACAATATGGCGCTTGACGAAAGGTGAGGCTGAGGGGTCCCGCAAGCTGGTGGATATTGCCAGGGCGCTGGATATCAACGTGGAATGGCTGGCTAACGGCACGGGCGAGATGCGTGGGACGGTGGTTTCAGGCCCCGCAGATAAAGTGAAAAGTGGCACTACAGTGCCCCTCTGGGATGCGGGCGGAAAAACCAGTGAACAGGTTAGCGTCCCTAACGGCGTTAAGGCGAAAAAAAGCTGGCGAGCCTATGTCCTTGACCGCAACAGCGGTTGCGCAGAAGCCACCGCTGGCAGCATCGTGATTATCGACTGCGATGTACCAGTTGAATCTGGAGATTTAGTCATTGCTCTGGTGAATGGCCGCCTCTCCGTTTACCGTTATCTTGAAGGCCCTTCCAACGGTTTTTTAACCGTCGACGACCCCCGACTGCCCGCTGTAGAACTGTCCGGTGACGTCCTGCTTATTGGCGTCGCTATCTTCCTGATCCGCGATTTACGGCGGTAATCACTGACATCCTGCTCCGGCAGGATCGTCTCCTCGTAGTGACCGCCAGACACCCTGAACAACACAGATACCATCAGTTTTTCCTCGCGGTAAACCATCAACGCCCTCACATCATGACCCTGACAGTGTTCGTCTATCGATATAACTGAATAGATTAGTAAAGCTTTTGACATCTTCGCCATTAAACTGACAATTAATGACAATAAAATATTTAAAATCAACGTTTTCAATACAATGCAACGATAGCACAGGTTATTTAACTCATAACCATTGATATTGATAATAACCCTGGCTATCGTTTTTAAAGACATAAAACATCAGCAGTGCTTAGGGGACGCTCCCCATCACCCACCGGGGATCAGATCGCTGCTTCCTGTCACGGAGGTTTTTATGGCAACAATATTCTGGAAAACGGCGGCCCCCTTCGGGACCTGTCGCAGCCGTTATAAAGCACGACGAGCGGAAGTCGTTGCCGCCCGACAGCGTGAAAAAAAGCTGCTGCGGAAAATCGGGGCACTGCTGAGTGAACAACCCGGGGTGACGTTAAGCCAGAAAATGCGCAGGACATGTGCAGAGGGAAACCGCTGCCCTCACTGCGACCTACCCGCTACGCATAACCGGACGGCCTGCTCATTTTGCCGGGCGGCAATGAAGATCATCAAGGAAGCGTAGAAAGCAGGTGAGAGATTCAGTCTGGTGATACGGCAGATTGGGGTAATCGCTATGCGCTGATGAAGAAACGGCCGTCCGGGAGTGCGATAATTTCCCTGAAGCGATGCCTGCTGTCACTGCAGGATTTTACAGACGGGTTACAGACATATCACCCCCGGATAGAGGGGGGTACGCTTTCAGAGCAGGGAGGGGAGCCTGCTGCTGGCCTCCCCGCCCTGCTAAAAATAATCAGTACACCGCGTCTTCCAGCACCTGATGGATCACCGCTGAAAGCTGACTAATCTCAAATTTTGCCACATAACCGTTCGCGCCGACCTTGCGCACGTGGTCTTCGTTAGCACTTCCTGAAAGAGAAGAATGGATGACCACCGGCAACCCTTTCAGGTTGTGATCGCTTTTGATATTACGGGTCAGCGTAAAGCCATCCATCTCCGGCATTTCAAGGTCGGTTAACACCAGCGCAATTTTGTCATGGATGGAGATGCCCTCCTCCTGCGCTTCACGATAGAGTTTTTTAATTTTTTCCCACGCTTCCAGGCCCGTAGTGTGCATCTCTGCCGGGATGCCCATGGCTTTCAACCCCTGCTCCAGCATCTGTCGAGCCACCTTCGAGTCTTCCGCTACAATAGCAATCGCCCCCGGCTTCAGCTTGAAGGTTTTCACCTTGATGTCATCTTCTTTCACTTCGCGAACAGAAGGAATGACATCATGCAGGATCTGCTCAACGTCCAGCACCATCGCCATGTTGTTGTCGTTATCAAGGCAGGCGATACTGGTAATGTTGCGCGTGCTGACGCCGGACTCCGCCGCATGGACCTGGCTCCAGTCCAGACGAACAATATCGTCCACAGACTCCACAGCAAACGCCTGCGTGCTGCGGGCATACTCAGTGACCAGCAGCAGATTCAGCCCGGTAGTCGGCGTACAACCTGCCACTGCTGGCAGGTCGATGACCGGGATCAGCTGGCCGCGGATATTGGCCATACCAAGCAGGGGTGACTTCATACCTGCTGCGCGGGTAATGGTGGTCATCGGCACAATTTCACGCAGCTTGAATACGTTAATGCCGAATAACTCGGGCTTATCTTCCTGATGAGCAGACCCCAGACGGAATAACAAAAGTTCGAACTTGTTCGATAATGCGAGATTCGCTCTCTCGTCTATCTCTTTTTGAAAGTTATCCATGTCTACCTCAAGGTGATGATTCATTGTTATCAGCCGGCGCGGGACAGCACGCGCTCAGGAACGCTGTTGAAAGTTATCGGCAGTGGCAGGGAAAAATACAGGGGCATTTTGCAGGATTTGTGACCGGGGGAGATAAATGTGCACAGCATGATGAGGGAAATTGGCGTTAGCCTTAATCTGGCAAAAAACGTCACTCCGACCAGGACGGGCACGGATGGTGAAAGGGTTGGCGGCTTGAGGCTGCGTGCTGTTCTTCGATATCAGATCGCCCTGACAGGAATGAGAAAAAGTCATTCGGTCAGAATAGCCCGTTACGCCATGCTGACGTCAGGCAGTTTCCCCGGGTTATGGGGCGTGGAGGCTGAAAACGATGATGCGCGATTAAGCCTGATGAACCCGACAGCTTACGAGTTTGCCCCACTGATGCCCCAGAGTCACACGGGATAGCAACCTACCTGTTAATTTTAGTAGGTTATGATTTCTACACCTGCATGTTCATGATGTCGCTGTACGCACTGACCAGCTTGTTACGCACCTGAATCCCCATTTGCATAGAGACGCTGGACTTCTGCATATCGACCATGACGTCATTCAGCGAAACCCCCTCTTTACCCATCTGGAAATCCTGTGCCTGGGCACGTGATTCCGTCTGGACTTCGCTGATCTTGTTCAGCGCGGCTTTCAGCTCTGCACCAAAATCTGCCGTTGACGCACTGTCCGCGCCTTTGCCACCCGCCGCCTGCATTGCCGTGGTCTGCAGTGCCTGCATTACACCTTCAATACCCTGAATAGCCATGAATTCCCCCGAACGAACGATGTAGTGATTACGATTGCTGACAAACTTAACACAATGTCAATAAGACAAAGCCGCTAAATAGCCGCATAAATCACACCTTATCCAGCCATCGATTTTCTCGTTTCAGAAAATAATGGCACTCCATTGAGGTGGAAATTTTTTAAGCCAGCGCATCAGGGAGTCAGTTTTGTTACGACACTACACGCAGCAGTCCGGTCAACTGTCAGGCAGGAACGAGTCATGAATGCAACTGTCACGCAGGATAATCCAGAGAAGAAAGGTCTGAATGACCTGTTCGCTCGCCTACGCGCAAACCCCCGCATCCCGATTATTGTCGCGGCGGCCGCGGTTGTTGCCATCATCATTGCGATGGTGCTGTGGGCTAAGCAGCCAGATTATCGCGTTCTTTTTAGCAACCTCAGCAATGAGGATGGCGGCACTATCGTCACGCAGCTGACCCAGATGAACGTACCTTATAAGTTCGACGATCAGGGTGGCGCGCTATTGGTTCCTGCCGCACAGGTACACGAACTGCGCCTGCGCCTCGCTTCACAGGGTTTACCGAAAGGTGGCGCTGTGGGCTTTGAGCTGCTGGATAAAGAGAAGTTTGGTATCAGCCAGTTTAGCGAACAGATTAACTACCAGCGGGCGCTGGAAGGTGAACTGTCACGCACTATCGAAACGCTCGGCCCGGTGAAAAGTGCCCGCGTCCACCTGGCCATGCCGAAACCCACGCTGTTCGTGCGCGAACAGAAATCACCTTCTGCCTCCGTAACCCTGGCCCTGCAGCCGGGTCGGGCGCTTGATGAAGGCCAGATCAACGCGGTTGTACATATGGTGTCCAGCAGCGTCGCGGGGATGCCCCCGGGTAATGTGACCGTCGTTGACCAGGCCGGTCGCCTGCTGACTCAGAACGATCCAACCGGGCGTGACCTCAATGACACCCAGTTGAAATATGCCAGTGACGTAGAAACACGTTATCAGCAGCGTATTGAAACCATCCTCGGCCCGATTGTCGGTAACGGTAATGTTCATGCGCAGGTCACCGCGCAAATCGACTTCAATAAGCGTGAGCAGACGGACGAGCAGTACAAACCCAACAGCAACCCTGACCAGCAGGCCATTCGCTCACGCCAGACCAGCGACAGCGAACAACTGGGTGGTCAGTACCCTGGCGGCGTTCCGGGTGCCCTGTCAAACCAGCCGGCACCGGCCAACGCAGGCCCGGTTACTACGCCAAATAACAATGCAAACAATGCGAACGCCAATAATGCGAATGGCGCAGGCGCCAATACGGCGAACAACGCAGCGGCGAATGCAGCGACGTCAACGGCACAGAAAACCGTCCCGTCCAATACCCGTAGCGATAACACGACGAACTATGAAGTCAACCGCACCATCCTGCACACCAAGATGAATGTCGGTGAAGTACAGCGTCTGTCGGTAGCTGTGGTCGTCAACTACCGTACGGATGCCGCCGGTAAGCCGGTGGCACTGAATGAAGCACAGATTAAACAGATTGAAGACCTCACCCGTGAAGCGATGGGCTTCTCGGAACAGCGTGGAGACAGCCTGAACGTCGTCAACTCGCCGTTTACCGCCAACGAAGACCTGGGCGATGACCTGCCATTCTGGAAACAGCCGGCATTTATCGAGCAGATGTTTGAAGCGGGCCGCTGGTTACTGGTGCTGATTGTCGCCTTCATCCTGTACCGCAAACTGGTACGCCCACAGCTGCGTCGCCGGGCTGAGCAGGAGAAAGCAGCGCTTGAAGCAGCATCTGTGGCTGCGGCACGCCGCGCTGAAGATGAAGAGTCCGGTATCTCCGTCAAGCTGTCGAAAGATGAACTTGATCAGGAACGTAAATCTCAGCACCGCATGAGTGCTGAGGTCATGAGCCAGCGTATTCGTGAGATGTCAGAAAATGACCCACGCGTTGTTGCTCTGGTTATTCGCCAGTGGATGAAGGACGAACTATGAGTCTCACCGGTACTGAAAAAAGCGCCATTCTGATGATGACGATTGGTGAAGATCGCGCGGCCGAGGTGTTCAAACACCTCGACTCCCGCGAGGTGCAGCATCTCAGCTCTGCCATCTCCAACATGCGTCAGGTGTCTCATAAGCAGCTGACCGACGTGCTGCGCGAATTTGAAATTGATGCGGAACAGTATGCGGCCCTGAGCCTCAACTCCAATGACTACCTGCGCTCGGTACTGATCAAGGCGCTGGGCGAAGAGAAAGCCTCCACCCTGCTGGAAGATATTCTCGAAACGCGCGAAACCACCTCCGGGATGGACACGCTCAACTTTATGGAACCTCAGGCGGCTGCCGACCTGATCCGCGACGAACATCCGCAGATCATCGCCACCATCCTGGTTCACCTGAAGCGTGGCCAGGCGGCCGATATTCTGGCCCAGTTCGACGAGCGTCTGCGTCACGACGTGATGCTGCGTATTGCCACCTTCGGTGGCGTACAGCCAGCGGCGCTGGCAGAACTGACCGAAGTGCTCAATGGCCTGCTGGATGGTCAGAATCTCAAGCGTGCGAAGATGGGCGGTGTACGTACCGCGGCCGAGATTATCAACCTGATGAAAACACAGCAGGAAGAAGCGGTTATCGAAGCGGTTCGCGAGTTCGACGGCGAGCTGGCACAAAAAATCATCGACGAAATGTTCCTGTTCGAAAACCTCGTCGAAGTGGACGATCGCAGCATCCAGCGCCTGTTGCAGGAAGTGGAATCCGAATCGCTGCTGGTGGCGCTGAAAGGCTCCGAACAGCCACTGCGCGAGAAGTTCCTGCGCAACATGTCGCAGCGTGCAGCCGATATTCTGCGCGACGACCTCGCCAACCGTGGCCCGATGCGTATGTCTGCGGTCGAAAACGAACAGAAAGCGATTCTGTTGATTGTCCGTCGTCTGGCCGAAAGTGGCGAGATGGTGATTGGTGGCAGCGAGGAAACTTATGTCTGATAACGCTTCCCTGCCCTGGCAGCGCTGGCAGCCCAACGATCTGGCAAGCCTGGACCGGCCGCTGATCGAAGAGCTGGTGTTACCCGACGTCACAGAAGATCCGGTCGATGAGCAGCAGTTTCAGTTAGAACAGCTTCAGGCCCAGGTGCGCAACGAAGCCCAGGGTCTGGGCTATGCGGAAGGCCAGCAGCGCGGTTTTGCTGAAGGCCAGAAAGCCGGCTATGACGCCGGATTCCAGCAGGGACTGGCTGATGCCCAGCAGCAGCAGGCGCCTTTACAGGCGCGGATGCAGCAACTGGTTTCAGAGTTTCATCACACGCTGGAAGCGCTGGACAGTGTTATCGCTTCACGCCTGATGCAGCTGGCACTGGAGGCGGCGCGCCAGGTCATTGGTCAGGCCCCGCACGTTGATGGCACCGCCCTGCACCGTCAGATTCAGGGCATGCTGCAGCAGGAACCCATGTTCAGCGGCAAACCGACGCTGCGCGTCCATCCGGACGATCTGCCGCGCGTGGAAACCACGCTGGGCGCCACGCTCAGTCTGCACGGCTGGCGTCTGCTGGGTGACAGCACCATCCACCCCGGCGGCTGCAAGGTCAGCGCCGAGGATGGCGATCTGGATGCCAGTATTGCGACTCGCTGGCACGAACTGTGCCGGCTGGCCGCACCGGGAGAATTGTAATGACCACTCGCCTGTCGCGCTGGCTTGGCGTACTCGACAATTTCGAAAAGCGTCTGGCTCAGGTGCCGGACGTCCGTCGTTATGGTCGCCTGATCCGCGCCACCGGCCTGGTACTGGAAGCCACGGGCTTACAGCTGCCGCTGGGTGCCACCTGCGTCATTGAACGTCACGACAGCCAGGGCGTCAGTGAAGTCGAAAGTGAAGTGGTCGGTTTTAACGGCCAGAAACTGCTGCTGATGCCGCTGGAAGAGGTCGAAGGGATCCTGCCCGGTGCCCGCGTCTATGCACGTATTGCAGGCGATAAGCAGAACAGCGGTAAGCAGATGATGCTGGGGCCGGAGCTGCTTGGACGCGTGCTGGACGGAAGCGGACGCCCGCTGGACGGCCTGCCTGCGCCGGAAACCGGCTATCGTGCGCCGCTGAATACGCCCCCGTTTAACCCGTTACAGCGTACCCCGATTACGGACGTTCTCGATACCGGCGTACGGGCAATCAATGCCCTGCTGACCGTCGGACGCGGCCAGCGCATGGGCCTGTTTGCGGGCTCTGGCGTCGGGAAAAGCGTGCTGCTGGGCATGATGGCCCGCTACACCAAAGCCGATGTGATTGTTGTTGGCCTGATCGGTGAACGTGGCCGTGAAGTGAAAGACTTTATTGAGAATATTCTCGGTACAGAGGGCCGTGCCCGTTCGGTGGTGATTGCCGCGCCGGCCGATGTCTCTCCTTTATTACGTATGCAGGGGGCATCTTACGCCACACGTATTGCCGAAGATTTTCGCGATCGCGGTCAGCATGTCCTGCTGATCATGGACTCACTGACCCGCTATGCCATGGCCCAGCGTGAAATTGCGCTGGCCATCGGTGAACCTCCGGCCACCAAAGGCTATCCACCGTCCGTATTTGCCAAACTGCCGGCACTGGTGGAGCGCGCCGGGAACGGTATCGACGGCGGCGGCTCGATTACCGCTTTCTATACCGTACTGACCGAAGGGGATGACCAGCAGGATCCGATTGCTGACTCCGCCCGCGCCATCCTTGATGGTCATATCGTTCTGTCACGCCGCCTGGCGGAATCCGGTCACTATCCGGCTATTGATATTGAAGCCTCGATCAGCCGTGTAATGGCGCATCTGATCGATGACACCCACTACGCGCGGGTTCGCCAGTTTAAACAGCTGCTGTCCAGCTACCAGCGGAACCGCGATCTGGTCAGCGTGGGGGCCTATGCCGCCGGTACCGACCCGACGCTGGACAAAGCGATCAAGCTGTATCCCGAGCTGGAAGCGTTTCTGCAGCAGGGCATGTTTGAGCGCAGTACCTTCGACGATGCCAGTCTGCATCTGCAGGCCATTTTTGGTTAAGTTTCATCTGACAACGCATCACGCCCTGCTGCGTGACGCCGCCTGACTGGAGGCTTTATGACAAAGACCGTTTCTGCTATCGACACGCTGCGCGACCTTGCGCATAAAGACGTGGAAAAAGCCGCCATTCAGTTAGGTGACGTACGTCGCGCACAAAAACAGGCCGATGAGCAGCTGACCATGCTGCTTAATTATCAGGATGAGTACCGTAAAAATCTCAACACCACCATGAGCGAAGGGATTGCCAGCACCCGCTGGTACAACTATCACCAGTTTATTCAGACGCTGGAAAACGCGATAGAGCAACATCGCCAGCAGCTGCTGCACTGGAATACCCGGGTGGAGAACGCGCTGCGCCTGTGGCGCGACAAACAGCAGCGGTTGCATGCCTACGAGACACTACAGTCCCGTGCCCTTGCGACCGCTCTCTTACAAGAAAACCGTCTCGATCAGAAGCGGAATGATGAATTTGCCCAACGGGCATCACAGAGGAAAGGCGAATGATTACCTTACCAACGGCAGCCACGGCGACGAATGCCAGCGCCAAAACCACCCCCACCGGCGAGGCCCGCGAAAGCGACCTGAGCAATGCCGGTGGCGACGCACTTACTGGCGGCGAGACCTCACAACAGGGGTTTATCACCCTGCTGGGTAACCATCTTTTATCGCTGGCCCAACAGGGCAGCGGCGGTGTGGTGAAAGAAAATATCGGTGAAACCGCGGATGCGGATGGCAAAACCGCTAAAAAACCGGGGATCAGCGATCTGCTGGCTGCACTGGATAAACCCGAAGCGCTCACCGCGCTGTTGCATCCGCAGAAGGGCCAGGTTGACGCGAAAGAAGACGTGCTGAAAGACGAGAAAGAGACGCCTGCGGTGGTCCTCAGCGATAGCGACCTTCAGGCGTTGCAGGCACTTTACGCGATGTTACCGAATAACCCAGCCGTTCCTGTTGCCACTGCGGCAGCAAAAAGTAGCGACCTGCTGTCCACCGGGCTGAATAAAAGCGATAAGCAGTCGGCCCTGAACGCGTTAAGCGCGGCGTTAGGCAAGGGAAAAGGTGAAGAAGGGGAAGATACTGCTGCGCAGTCAAAAAATAGTGATAGCGCACTTTTGGTTCCTGTTAGTGCAAAATCTTCCGATAGCGTCGGCGCGGCCAAAACGTCAGTAAATCCGGCGGCTAACCCTATCGACTCAGCTTTTCAGCAGGTTATGAGCAATGTCAGCAAAGATATCGATAAAGAAAATTCAAGTTCTGCCCCTGCTGCGACGATAACCAATAATGTGATCAGTACCGCGTCTTCATTACTTACGCCGACCTCAACCTCGGTCGTGAGTGCACCGGCAACTCCTATGCTGAATTCTCAGCTGGGCAGTCCGGAATGGCAGCAGGCACTGGGACAACAGATCCTGATGTTCAGTCGCAACGGGCAACAGACCGCCGAATTGCATCTGCATCCGCAGGACCTGGGCAGTATCCAGATCAGTTTGAAACTGGATAACGACCAGGCCCAGCTGAGTATGGTGTCGAATCAGAGCCAGGTCAGGGCAGCACTGGAGGCAGCAATGCCTCAACTGCGCGCCTCGCTGGCTGAAAGCGGCATCAATCTGGGTCAAAGTAATGTCAGTAGCGATGCTTTCCAGCAGGGCCAGTCCTTTACCGGCCAGCAGGAACAGCAGCGCAATAACAACGGAAGCCCGTTTAGTCTTGCTAATGAAAATGACAGTGATGTGACGCCAATTGCCGTACCTGCCGCCCTGCAGGCGCGCGCAGCCGGCTCCAATGCTGTTGATATTTTCGCCTGACGGTAACAAACGCGTAAGCTGATGGCAAAACTCGCGTCTTTTCTGCCTATTGTTTGGCGCAAGACAAGGGATAATTTGCTCATAACGCCGTGGGACAGTGGATTACGTGGCACCGCCCCCGAAAATAATCACAGGAAGTTACAGCTAATATGACTGATAACGCTAAAGCCAAAAGCGGCAAACGTAAGCTCCTGATACCGGTGTTACTTATTGTGACTCTGGTCGCTTGCAGCGTGGCGGGCTATACAGTCTGGCGCATGATGAAAACTCCGGCCGATGCCGCTGCGGCAGCCAAGCCGGAGCCACCACCTGTGCCGGTATTTTTTGCTCTGGATACTTTTACGGTTAACTTGATCAATCCCGACAACGATCCGGATCGTGTGCTCTACGTAGGATTTACCCTGCGTTTGCCCGACGAAGAAACGCGTCGTCGTATGAATGATTATCTGCCGGAAGTCCGTAGTCGTCTGCTGCTGTTGCTTTCGCGTCAAAGTGCCTCGGCGTTAGCGAATGAGCAAGGTAAGCAGGAATTAATGAAACAGATAAAACAGGTACTGGCACCTCCGCTGGTGCAGGGACAACCACAGCAGGTCGTGACGGATGTTCTTTTCACGGCCTTCATACTGCGGTGATGTAAATTTATGGGCGATAGCATTCTTTCTCAGGCAGAAATTGACGCACTACTCAATGGCGACAGCGATAGTGCGACAGAAGATAAGGTCAGTAGCGGCGGCGAAAGCGACATTCGCCCCTATGATCCCAATACGCAGCGCCGCGTCGTTCGTGAGCGTCTGCAGGCACTGGAGATCATTAACGAACGTTTTGCGCGTTCTTATCGTATGGCGCTGTTTAACCTGCTGCGCCGCAGCCCGGATATTTCGGTCGGCGCGATTAAGATTCAGCCATACCATGAGTTCGCCCGTAATTTGCCGGTGCCAACTAACCTTAACCTTATCCACCTCAAGCCGCTGCGTGGCACGGCACTGGTGGTATTCTCGCCGAGTCTGGTGTTTATCGCCGTAGATAACCTGTTTGGGGGGGATGGTCGTTTCCCGACGAAAGTGGAAGGACGCGAATTCACCCACACCGAGCAACGTGTTATCCGTCGTATGCTGAAGCTGGCACTGGACGGCTACAGCGATGCCTGGAAACCTATCTACCCGCTGGACGTGGAATACGTTCGTTCTGAGATGCAGGTGAAATTCACCAATATCACCACCTCGCCTAACGATATCGTAGTCACTACGCCTTTCCAGGTTGAGATTGGTAACCTGACGGGTGAATTTAATATCTGCATCCCCTTCAGCATGATCGAACCGCTGCGTGAAACGCTGGTTAATCCCCCGCTGGAAAATTCACGTAGCGAAGATGAAAACTGGCGTGACACCCTGGTCAAACAGGTTCAGCACTCAGAGCTGGAACTGGTGGCCAATTTTGCCGAAGTGTCGATGAGAATTTCACGTCTGCTGGCGCTGAAGCCGGGTGACGTATTACCGATTGAAAAACCTGACCGCATCATCGCCCATGTCGATGGCGTGCCGGTGTTGACCAGCCAGTACGGAACGCTGAATAAGCAGTACGCCCTGCGCGTGGAACACCTGATCAACCCGATTTTGAATTCGCTGAATGAGGAACAGCCCGATGAGTGATACGAATAAGCCGTCCGATGACGACATCTCTGCGGACGACCTGTGGGCTGACGCAATGAATGAACAGGTGAAGTCGACCTCCACTGAAGGCGTTTTTAAATCGCTGGATTTGGGTGATGTCTCCGGGTCTGTGCAGGATATCGATATGATTATGGATATCCCGGTCAAACTGACCGTCGAGCTGGGTCGCACCAAAATGACCATCAAAGAGCTGCTGCGTCTTTCGCAGGGTTCAGTCGTTGCGCTGGACGGATTAGCGGGTGAACCGCTGGATATTCTGATTAACGGATACCTTATTGCTCAGGGTGAAGTCGTGGTCGTCGCCGATAAATATGGCGTACGCATCACCGACATTATTACCCCGACTGAACGTATGCGTCGTCTGAGCCGCTAAATGAATACCACCCAGCATCAGCCGGTCACTCCCGCGCCGGCCATTTCTACTGGCTCCATGCTCACCCAGGTGAGCAGCGTACTGGCAGCGATTATTCTTCTTATTCTCGCCTGCGCCTGGCTGGCCAAACGGCTGGGTTTTGCCTCGCGACGTGCCGGCAGCAAAACGCTGAATATCAGTGCAAGCTGCTCGTTGGGACAGCGTGAACGCGTGGTGATTGTCGATGTTGATAATGCGCGTCTGGTGCTGGGCGTCACTGCCCAGCAGATCACTCACCTGCATACCCTGCCTGCCAGCCCCGCGCCGGAAGAGACTGACGCCACTGAGCCTAAGCCCGATTTCCGTCTGGTGCTGCAGTCATTAATGAAAAGCACCGGAAAGAAAAAATGAAACGCATCCTTCCACTGCTGCTGCTCAGTTTGCTGATGCTGGCTCCCGATGTCTATGCCCAGTTACCTGGCCTGGTCAGTAAACCGATGCCTGGCGGTGGCCAGAGCTGGTCACTGCCAGTACAGACGCTGGTGTTTATCACCTCGCTGACATTCCTGCCGGCCATTTTGCTGATGATGACCAGTTTTACACGCATCATTATCGTTTTCGGCCTGTTACGTAACGCACTGGGCACACCCTCAGCACCGCCGAACCAGGTATTGCTCGGCCTGTCACTGTTCCTGACCTTCTTTATTATGAGTCCGGTGTTCGACAAAATTTATACCGACGCTTATCTGCCCTTCAGTGAAGATAAGATCAGCATGCAGGATGCTATCGAAAAAGGTGCCCAGCCGCTGCGTGAATTTATGCTACGACAGACGCGTGAAGCCGACCTGGCACTGTTTGCTCGCCTGGCCAATACGCCACCGCTTGCCGGACCGGAAGCCGTTCCGATGCGTATTCTGCTGCCAGCCTATGTGACCAGCGAGCTGAAAACCGCTTTCCAGATTGGCTTTACCGTTTTTATTCCTTTCCTGATTATCGACCTGGTGGTGGCCAGCGTGCTGATGGCGCTGGGGATGATGATGGTGCCGCCCGCGACCATATCACTGCCCTTTAAGCTTATGCTGTTTGTGTTGGTGGATGGCTGGCAGTTACTGGTCGGTTCGCTGGCCCAGAGTTTTTATTCCTGACACGGAGCCACAATAATGACACCTGAATCGGTAATGGTAATGGGGCACGAGGCCATGAAGATTGCGCTGGCTCTGGCCGCCCCGCTGCTGCTGGCTGCACTGGTCAGCGGGCTATTGATCAGCCTGCTGCAGGCTGCAACACAGATCAACGAACAAACGCTTTCCTTTATCCCGAAGATCCTGGCCGTGGTGACCACCATCGTGATTGCCGGCCCATGGATGCTCAATCTGGTACTCGATTATATGCGTACGCTGTTCAGCAACCTGCCTTATACGATCGGATAATGATTCTTTTTGACAGTAGTCAACTTCTGTTCTGGATCAGTCAGCTTTTCTGGCCCCTCGCCCGCGTGCTGGCGCTGATCATGACAGCCCCGATCCTCAATGAAAAAGCAATCAGCCGCAAAGTTAAAATCGGCCTGGGTGTGATGATTACCTGGGTCCTGGTGCCTTCATTACCGCCGACGACGGTCACGCTGTTCTCCGTCGGTGGCTTCTGGCTGTTGATTCAGCAAATACTGATTGGCGTAGCCATCGGTTTTACGATGCAGTTCGCCTTCGCTGCCGTGCGAACGGCGGGGGAAGTGATTGGTTTGCAGATGGGACTGTCCTTTGCGACCTTCTTCGATCCTGGCAGCCGTCTGAACATGCCGGTTCTGGCACGCTTTCTGGACATGCTGGCCATGCTACTGTTTCTGTCTTTCAACGGCCATTTATGGTTAATCTCGATGGTGGCAGACAGTTTTCATACCTTACCCATCGGCGGAGAACCCCTTAACGGCAATGCCTTTATGGTTCTGACCAAGGCGGCCAGTCTGATTTTCCTTAATGGTATGAGATTAGCGTTACCGTTAATCACTCTGCTCCTCACCTTAAACCTGGCCCTGGGTTTGTTAAACCGCGTTTCACCACAACTGTCCGTTTTCGCCATCGGCTTCCCGGTCACCTTATCAATCGGTATGGTGTTTATCATCCTGATGATGCCTCTGCTTGGCCCTTTCTGCGAACATCTGTTCAGTGAAGTGTTCGATTTACTGGCCACGCTCCTCAGTGAATTACCCGGTAAGTAATCTTACCTATTTCCCGTTTCCCACAAAAGCATTGTTAAGCAATCAAAATACATTGGTGTATTTTTCACCCGATTATTTGCAGAATTTCCTTAAGGAAATTCTGATAAATGCGCCTGTGCGATGAAAATTATTCTTATTAAAACCCAGTTAGCGTATTTTAACCCCTCAAACCGATGATTTGTTGCGAAAGAGTTAACGGTTAAAAAACACTCAACCAACTGTTTTTTATGGAATTTTTATTTTTCGCGGTTTATCTTGTTTTAAAATACATTTTACGGCATTGTCAATGCTCTCCGCAGGCATACACTTTCGGAGAATGAATGTTTTTAAGAATCGTCCTATCCGAGTTTTCTGTTTTCTGCGCGATAGTGTGTAAAAGCAGGCGGAAAACTACTTAAAATGCTGTTTTAAGTCAGATTAGTAAGCAGAAATCTTGCTTGCAGGCTGACTGTGGTACACAGGCAGGTTATCGCCGCGCCAAAACTCAAATTACCTGCCAGCAAGGACGAATCAGTACCCTCGCCATCAATGGCAAAGCTTTGCTAATGCTGGGTAAACATAACAAGATCGTGAATACAGAACTCTTGCACTCGTACCGAACGCGCGTAATTCATCGTTGATTTAAACGGATAACAAATTGGTGAGGGTCGCTATTATGCCAACGATTATTATGGATTCATGTAACTATACACGGCTGGGTTTAACTGACTATATGGCAGTAAAAGGGGTTAAAAAGAAAAATATAACCTCGGTGAATGACATAGAACAGTTACAAATTAAATGCCAGCAACTACAACCGGGTGTGGTTTTTATTAATGAAGATTGCTTCATCCATGAATCCGATGCCAGTCAGCGAATCAGAAACATTATTATGCAACACCCTGATACGCTGTTCTTCATATTTATGGCCATCTCCAATATCCATTTTGAGGAATACCTCTACGTTCGTAAGAACTTGATTATTACATCAAAATCGATAAAGCCTTCAACACTGGATTCTCTACTGAGTAGCTATTTTCAAAAAAACCTCAATGTCTCACCTCGCTATACTTCAGGCTTCGAGGTACATCCACTGACGCTGAGTCAGACCGAATCGAACATGCTTAAAATGTGGATGTCTGGTCATGACACCATACAGATTTCAGACAAAATGCAAATAAAAGCAAAAACAGTGTCATCGCACAAAGGTAATATCAAACGTAAAATAAAAACTCACAATAAGCAGGTTATTTATCATGTTGTTCGTTTAACTGATAACGTTACCAGCGGTATTTATGTCAATGTAAGATAATATTTCTGAGAAGCTGGCTGACGTCGGCTTCTCTGCCTTCCTGCACAAAAAGCTCATTTTGTGAGCCTGCTCTCAATTACAGTCCTAATCCTTTTCATCACAATGCCGATGCTTTCAAGACGACCGGAGTGTTCCTTCGTCCCTATCTGAATGAGAGCAAAGGATATGAAACAACAACAACAATCTCACGAACAACAGGCCATCAGCTTCTGGCAGCATCTGCGTCTGGTTCCTTTGTTTGCCACTATTCTTGGTGGAATTTTGCTACTTTTCGCCCTGTGTATTGGCCTCGCCAGTTATTTTCTAATCCAGAGTAATCAGTCACTGAACGATGTGACTGAAGAGATCCAGATTCGCACCGCGCTCTCAAACAGCTCCAACCACCTGCGCACAGCCCGCCTGACCGTTATCCACGCCGGGGCTTCTGCGCGCATTGGTGAAATGGACGAGTTTAAGGCCAATCTGGCAACCACCGACAAGCGCATCAAGATGGCGCGAGACAGTTTTAATGTGTACCTGAATCGCCCGGTGAAAACGCCGGCAGGGGAAGCGCTGGATGTCGACCTGAAAAAACGCTTTGAAGCCTATATCACTCAGGGACTGGTACCGATGGTCAAAAGTGCCAGCGATGGCAGCTTCGAAGGGGTCATTGCCCAGGAAACCGACTACACCCGGAAACTGGACGACGCCTATAATGAACTGCTGTTTAAAGCCATTAAACTGCGTACTGAACGCGCTGAAGGACTGAATGCCGCCGCGAAATCTCAGACTCACTTCGGATTCATCATGATGGCGGGTGCCTTTGGTCTTGCGCTGCTGTTAACACTGGCAACCTTTATTTTCCTGCGCCGCGTGGTGATTACGCCCTTACGTCAGGCGGTCGAACGCATCGAGCACATTTCTCGTGGCGATCTGACTGCCCCGTTGCAAAGCTGGGGACGCAGTGAGATTGGCAGTCTGGGGAATAACCTGCAACTGATGCAGCAGGCGTTAGTGAAAACCGTAGGAACGGTTCGGGAAGGTGCTGTGGCAATTTATCAGGGATCGAGTGAAATCTCCGCCGGTAATACTGACCTGTCATCGCGAACCGAACAGCAGGCCTCAGCGCTGGAACAGACCGCTGCCAGCATGGAAGAGCTGACCGCGACAGTCAAACAGAACGCCGAAAACGCGCACCACGCCAGCCAACTGGCCTCTGATGCCTCCGGTAAAGCCCGTCAGGGGGGCGATATTGTCACGGGGGTTGTGAATACCATGAACAATATCTCCACCAGCTCGAAGAAAATTGCTGAAATCACCACGGTGATCAACAGTATCGCCTTCCAGACCAATATTCTGGCTCTGAATGCGGCCGTTGAAGCCGCCAGAGCCGGAGAGCAGGGACGCGGTTTTGCCGTCGTCGCCAGCGAAGTCCGCAACCTGGCGCAGCGCAGCGCAGGCGCGGCAAAAGAGATCGAAGGGCTGATTTCTGAGTCCGTGGATTTAATCGGTAAGGGATCATCGCAGGTCGGTCAGGCGGGTAACACGATGAGTGAAATTGTCGATGCCGTGCGACGCGTAACCGATATCATGGCAGAAATTGCCGCAGCGTCGGACGAGCAGAGTAAGGGGATCCAGCAGGTCAGCATGGCGGTGACTGAAATGGACAACGTCACTCAGCAGAACGCCTCTCTGGTTGAGGAAGCGTCTTCCGCTGCCGCCTCGCTTGAAGAACAGGCTGCACGTCTGACACAGGCGGTTTCTGCGTTTAAGTTGAGCGCTGGCCCCGCAACGCCGGTAAAAACCCGTGAAGTCAGCGGTAAACCTGCTGTTCTGGCTGCAGCGCGACCAGCCCTGGCGAGCAGCAATGACCACTGGGAAACGTTCTGATAAAAACGGGGGCTGACCAGGAAGGGATGCGATGAGTCTCAGGACTGCGCATCGTCGGGGGCGACCGTCAAAGGCTCGCCCCCTGTGCGTTTGTTACGGGTGAGGTTCCACGAAAATCCCGTCGTGGTGCCCCATCTCATTGAAGAACCAAATTCCCAGCGGATAGTCTTCCAGCGCCACCAGATACATGGTGCCCTCGCTGAAGTCTTCCACGGCCAGCACTGTCCCCTCCCGGCGTGGCCCGCCGTCGGTTTTCACCGTTACCCTGTCATTGACCTGCATCGATCCTCCTGCGCAATTTTTTGGCCTAGTTTACCCGAAAACCTTATAAAGCACAGGGTCTGCGTTGAGCATCAACGACGCGCAATCACCCATACCGCATGAACGATCCCAGGAATATAGCCGCAGAGCGTCAGCAGAATATTCAACCAGAAGGCACCGCCAAATCCGACCTGCATAAATACGCCCAGTGGGGGTAACAGAATCGCAATTACAATTCGTAAAAAGTCCATAAATTCTCCATTATCTGTTTTATCTTACGGGGTTACCCGAACCCAGAGTATAGCCAGTGAATTTTATCTCGCCGTCATCTGCGGGTAAAAGTGGGTAAATCCTGCACCCGACCCGGCAGATATTTTCACTTTCTTTACGTGACCGGGCGAGACTTCTGACAGCTGGCCGCTCTACCATTGACTGACTGCACCAACCTCTAAGGGCAGCGCAAAGTAACAAGGATTTTTGCCCGCGCAGCGCGGGCTTTTTTTCGCCCGTTACCTACGGCACCCTTCGCTCTTACACCGACTCACCGGCGACAGGCAAAAAAAATCCCAACCAGTCTGGCCGGGATAACATGCTGCTCACAGGAAATGAATTTCGCTACTACCGGGAATTCTACAACCTGATCAGGTTAACGCGGCAGCCAGCCAGGATTAGTCTTATAATACACGCAAGGTTGTACAAAAATACAAATCACGTACAAGAATAGTCGGTCTGACCTGCGCCAGCATTGCTTTTTCCTTTCATACGGAATAGTCACCTCCGTCATTTAATGCCCTATTTTTTAAGATAATTCCTGGAATGTCGGTGGGGTGCCCGAACTCGTCACCGTTATCCTGCTGGCCGACATCCCTGAACTATACTCTGTCATCACAGGATCAGGTTCCACGCCTTCGGCGCAGTGACATCACTTTGAGGTATTGCTTATGCTCACATTGCAGGATCCACTGATGATTGTTACCGATCTCGACGGTTCGCTGCTGGATCATCACACTTATCAGTGGGAGGCCGCTGAACCCTGGCTGACACGATTGCAGGCACATCAGATCCCGCTGGTGATCTGCTCCAGTAAAACGGCGGCAGAAATTATTCCTATCCAGCAGTCGCTGGGACTGAAGGACGCGCCGTTTATTGCCGAGAACGGGGCACAGGTCGTACTGAACAGCACCGATCCGTTGCCCCCCTATCCGGGTAATGTGCGCTATGACTATCCCGCCCTGTGTGGGCTGTTACAGCAGCTGAAGCAGCAATTCGGATTCAAATTTACCGGCTTTGGTGAGGTCACGGAGAAAGAGGTCGCTGACTGGACGGGTCTGACGCCGCAGCAGGCCACGCTTGCCCGCCAGCGCCAGGCATCTGAAAGCCTTATCTGGCGCGACAGCGAAGTGCAGTTTGCACGGTTCTGCGGGCAGCTGGAAGAGCGGGGTCTGACCGTCGTGCAGGGGGGGCGCTTCTGGCACGTTATGCCTGCGGGAAGCAGCAAGGGAGCAGCCCTGGGCTGGCTGCTGGAGCACAGCCGCCGGACTGGCACAGAACGCATCACCCTTGGGCTGGGAGATGGCCCTAATGATGCTCCAATGCTCGACAGTGTTGACTATGCCGTGGTGATCAAAGGCTACAGCAAGAATCCGGTGCTTTTACAGCGTCAGGATAAACATCATATTTATCATACCGCGAACTTTGGCCCGGTGGGCTGGAGCGAAGGGCTTGCGCATTTTATCACTCAGTGAACTGGGATGATCTTTTAAGGGGTAGACGATGAGCGATTTTTACCAGAATGGCGTCATAACTAATTTTCATAATCTGACCGGACGCTCCGTGGCCGATCTGGAAAAAGATCTGGTGCGATTTTCACGCAAGCGCAAAATGGGCCTGATCCTGCCTTCACTTTATTCAGAGCTGGAGGGACCCGCGCTCAGCCACATCGTCGATGAACTGGCAAAAGTGCCCTACCTGGCGGAAATTGTCATTGGCCTTGACCGGGCCGACCGGGATCAGTTTCTTCATGCCCGCGAGTTCTTTTCACGGCTGCCACAGCGGCATCGAATTTTATGGAATGATGGTCCGCGCCTGAAAGCGCTGGATGCCGAACTGGATAAAGAGGGACTTTCCCCTTCTCAGCCAGGCAAAGGTCGTAACGTCTGGTTCTGTACCGGTTATACCCTGGCTTCCGATAAGTCGAGCTGCGTTGCGCTGCACGACTGCGATATTGTCACTTATGAACGGGGCATGCTGGCCCGCCTGCTCTACCCGCTGGCCAACCCCGGTTTTCAGTACGAGTTCTGTAAGGGCTTCTATGCCCGCGTAGCCGACAACAAGCTGAACGGCCGGGTCGGCCGGCTGCTGGTCGGTCCCCTGCTGCGTTCGCTGCAAAAAGTCTACGGCCACTCAGAGTACCTGGATTACTTAACCAGTTTCCGCTACCCCCTTTCCGGAGAGTTTGCCATGCGAACCCACGTGCTGAACGGCATAAAGCTGCCGGGAGACTGGGGACTGGAAATTGGCGTGCTGTCGGAGATTTATCGCAACTACACCACCCGTCAGAGCTGTCAGGTGGAAATTGCCGATAACTACGACCATAAGCACCAGCCGCTGGCAGAAGAGGACGGAACCGGTGGGCTGAAACGCATGAGCAACGATATCGTCCAGTCGTTATTGCGCAAGATGGCCACGATGGGCGTGAGCATCACCAGCGACTCGTTCCGCGTATTGAAAGCCACTTACTACCGTAATGCGCTGGATATGATGGAAATTTACAACCATGAAGCGACGATGAACGGGCTGAAGTTCGACCAGCATGCGGAGGAAGCCGCCGTGGAGATGTTTACCCAGGCGATCCTTGATGCCGGACAGGCCTTTATTGAGCGCCCCAATGAGAAACCGTTTATCCCCAGCTGGAGCCGGGTACAGTCGGCGTTCCCGGATATCATGCAGCGCATTTATCAGGCGGTGGAAGATGACAACAGCGGGGATGTTTAAGTCCCGCTGCTGACGCAGTTACGGCCGGCGGCTTTGGCCAGATAGAGCCGGCCGTCTGCAACGGACTGCAGGCTTTCAATCTGGTAATCCCCCTGCTCTTCGCTGCTGCTGACCCCCATTGAAGCCGTCACTTTTATCGTATGCATGGCATCAATCAGTACCTCTTTCGATGCCAGCTTGCAGCGAATTCTTTCAGCAATTTCGACGGCTTCTGCCAGCCCGGTATCGGGCAACACGATGCAAAACTCTTCTCCCCCCACGCGACCCAGGATATCCCTTTTTCTCATCTCCTTTGCAATAACGGCTGCGGAGTGCGTGAGCACGATATCGCCGGCATGGTGCCCGAGCGAATCATTAACCGATTTAAAATGGTCCAGGTCGAGCTGGATCAGGGAAACAGGCTGCTGCTGACGCTCGCTGAAGACCGAGAGCTTTTCCGCATGTTCAAAAAAGGCACTGCGATTAAGCAGACGCGTCAGACCGTCATAGTTAGCACGCCAGCTCAGTGTTTCCTGCAGGGTAAGCAACCGGCCTGTCATGCGAATGATCGCCTGATGAGACGTGATCAGCACCACACTGAACACCCCCCACATCAGTATCAGCACCAGCGTTACCCGGCCTGTCTCGCTGGACATCCCTTCTCTCAGAGGTTGTACACTGATCAGCAACCCATCGAAATTTTGCAGCCGTACCCAGGTAATAAAATTAAGGCCGGATTTCAGCTGCCCGCTCTGTGCAGGCGTCACCTGCCTGAAAATCTCCGCTATCTGAGCTTTATCGAGATGATGCTCACTAAGATGATTCGCTTCCGATATCGCCACCGGTTGCTGCTGGTTATCAAAAAGCATGACGCTGACATCCTGCCATTTAGGTAGCGCGTGTTGCAGGTACTGATGAATGGCTCTCGTGGAAAAGTCCATCGCCAGCACACCAAACCAGTAATTTTTTGCATCAACAGGAAGTGTTACCGTGACCATGTCCCCTTCATTATCAACGGAAAGGTAAGTTTCGGACCAGCGGAGTATGCGTTCAGGATTGAGCTCCGGGCGGGCACGGGTGAAATAAGGGCGATCAATAACGGTATTATAACTGGTCACGGTCTCTTCATTATCATCCGGCACTGAACTCAGGTAAAAACCAGCCCGGGAGATATACCAGAGACGAGAATGAAAATCCTGATGGGGATTAGCAAACTGGAGAATATAGCTCATTTCCAGCGCAGCTTTCAGTTCATCATCAAGACGCTGTGAATCACCGCGGTTTAATAACGGCACGCGACGGACAGCCTCATCTGAAATACCGTACAGGGGAATACTCCACTCTGTGTTGACCGATATTTTCCACAGAGGGTCGTGACGCTGATCGTTAAACATATTCAACGCCTCACGCGCCTTATCCGTTTCAAGCGGATAAATCAGCGCGTGTTGCAGCATTTTCTGGAAGAAAAACATTTGATCAATACTTTGCTGCCACTGGCGCTCCAGGCTGCCCGCGGCCTGTACCAGCCAGGCTCGCTGCCTTGTTTCGTAGGCAGACTTGAGGATCATCGCTTCACGTACGGTTAAAATACTTGAAAAGACAAAGACCACCGCAAAACAGAGATGCACGAGGTTTTTGGGGCGAAAATAACGCGAGTCTTTGTCTGATATCACTAAAGCATTCTCCGCTGCTGCGTTTATTTCAGTTATTCTTAGTTTAGACCGCAGCCAGCTGCACAGCCAGCGCCCTGTCATTTGTCATATTATATATATTATGTTGATAATGTTATTGATCTTATTTAGCACAGCCACGATCTATAGGGATTAAATAGCGCCATCACCGTGAAGTGTGTTTACCTGGAGTGCTGATCATGCAGGAGGTTGTGATGCCCGGATTGTCTAAAGGCAGTATTGTGCGCCATAAAACAGGACAGATTGAAGGTGTTGTTCTGAATGTATTCGTGCAAGGTAGCCGGTGCGGGGGCTATTACATTCAGTGGGATGATGGCAACCACAGCTATCACACTGAAAACGAACTGATCCGGGCAAATACTGACCGACCGCGTCTGAATGACACCCCGCGATCAGCAAAATAACGCGTTGCCCCCAACAAGCGATAAATTCAAGGTATACTCTCTTCAGCTGAATCGGGACCACCCGGCGCGCCAGGACTCCCGTTCTCCCTTTTGTGAAGAGACCGTTTAACCTATATGCCTGAACTCTACCGTTATGATCTGCCAACCAGAGCCGGTGACCAGCGCCTGCTGGGACAGCTTACCGGCGCGGCCTGCGCCGTTGAATGCGCTGAAATAGTTGAACGCCATCCTGGTCTGGTGATACTGATTGCGCAGGATATGCAGAATGCACTGCGCCTGCAGGATGAAATCAAACAGTTCACCACCCATCCCGTGATGGCACTCGCCGACTGGGAAACGCTGCCTTTTGACAGTTTCTCGCCGCATCAGGAAATTATCTCCTCCCGCCTTTCCACGCTCTATCAACTGCCGACGCTGGAACGCGGGCTGCTGATTATGCCGGTGAATACTCTGATGCAGCGTGTCTGCCCGCATAACTTCCTCAACGGCCACGCGCTGGTGATGAAAAAAGGACAGAAACTCTCCCGGGATAAACTGCGGTCACAGCTTGAACAGGCGGGATACCGCAGTGTCGATCAGGTAATGGCTCACGGAGAATTTGCCACCCGCGGGGCGCTGCTGGACCTCTATCCGATGGGCAGTGAGCGCCCCTATCGTATCGACTTTTTTGATGATGAGATCGACAGTCTTCGTCTTTTTGACGTGGACAGCCAGCGCACTCAGGAAGAAGTGGCCGCCATCAATCTGCTGCCTGCCCATGAATTCCCGACGGATAAAAACGCCATTGAGCTGTTTCGCACTCAGTGGCGTGAACACTTCGACGTGCGACGTGAACCCGAACATATCTATCAGCAGGTGAGCAAAGGCACGCTCCCCGCCGGGATAGAATACTGGCAGCCTCTGTTTTTTGAACAACCTCTTCCCGCCCTGTTCAGCTACCTGCCCGCCAGGACATTGATGGTCATTTCTGGCGATCTGGAAAGCAGCGCCGAACGTTTCTGGCAGGACGTCAATGCACGCTATGAAAACCGCCGTGTTGACCCGATGCGTCCGCTACTGCCGCCGCCCACCCTGTGGCTGCGCAAAGAGGAGTTATTTAGCGAGCTGAAGCAGTTGCCGCGTATTCAGCTGCGCACCGATCTGCTGCCTGAAAAGGCTGCCAATACCAATCTGCGCTATGAGACTCTGCCGGATCTGGCGGTACAGGCGCAGGCCAAAGCGCCGCTGGATGCGCTACGTCGTTTCCTGGAATCTTTTGACGGCCCGGTCGTCTTCTCGGTGGAAAGTGAAGGTCGCCGCGAAACCCTGCAGGAACTGCTGGCGAGGATTAAAGTCAAGCCAGCCGCCATTGACTCGCTGCCACAGGCCGACCGCCCGGGCCACTATCTGCTGATCGGTGCCAGCGAACACGGTTTTATCGACGGCCTGCGCCATCGTGCCCTAATCTGCGAAAGCGATTTGTTGGGTGAGCGCGTCAGCCGCCGCCGCCAGGACAGTCGCCGCACCATTAACCCTGACGTTCTGATCCGTAACCTCGCGGAGCTGCGTCCCGGCCAGCCCGTCGTCCATCTCGAGCACGGCGTGGGCCGCTATATTGGCCTGAGCACGCTGGAAACCGGCGGCATCCAGGCTGAATACCTGATGCTGGCCTATGCCGGTGATGCCAAACTCTACGTGCCGGTTTCGTCTCTGCATCTGATCAGTCGCTATGCCGGTGGCGCAGAAGAAAATGCCCCGCAACATAAACTGGGCAGCGATGCCTGGTCACGTGCCCGACAAAAGGCCGCTGAAAAAGTACGTGATGTCGCCGCTGAACTGCTGGATATCTACGCCCAGCGTGCTGCCAAGACCGGCTTCGCGTTTAAGCATGACAAGCAGCAATACCAGTTGTTCTGTGAAAGCTTTCCGTTTGAAACCACGCCCGACCAGGCACAGGCGATCAATGCCGTCCTCAGTGATATGTGTCAGCCGCTGGCCATGGATCGCCTTGTCTGTGGTGATGTCGGATTCGGTAAAACCGAAGTGGCGATGCGCGCCGCCTTCCTGGCGGTGGAAAACCACAAGCAGGTGGCCGTGCTGGTACCGACCACCCTGCTCGCTCAGCAGCATTACGATAACTTCCGTGATCGCTTCGCCAACTGGCCGGTACGTATTGAGATGCTGTCACGCTTCCGTACCGCTAAAGAGCAGGCGCAGGTGATGGCAGAAGCGCAGGAAGGTAAAGTTGATATTCTTATCGGCACCCACAAGCTGCTGCAAAACGAGATCAAATGGCGCGATCTGGGACTGCTGATTGTCGATGAAGAGCACCGTTTCGGCGTGCGTCACAAAGAGCGCATCAAAGCCATGCGCGCCGATGTCGATATCCTGACCCTGACGGCGACCCCAATCCCGCGCACCCTGAATATGGCAATGAGCGGCATGCGCGATCTGTCGATTATTGCCACCCCACCCGCCCGCCGCCTGGCGGTTAAAACCTTCGTGCGTGAATATGACGATATGGTGGTGCGTGAGGCCATCCTGCGCGAAGTACTGCGCGGAGGCCAGGTGTACTACCTGTATAACGACGTGGAGAATATTGCAAAAGCCGCCAAACGCCTGTCAGACCTGGTACCCGAGGCGCGTGTCGCCATCGGTCACGGTCAGATGCGCGAGCGCGAGCTGGAGCGGGTGATGAATGACTTCCATCACCAGCGTTTCAACGTGCTGGTCTGTACCACCATTATTGAAACCGGCATCGATATTCCCACCGCCAACACCATTGTGATTGAACGCGCCGATCACTTTGGCCTCGCACAGTTACACCAGTTGCGTGGTCGCGTCGGTCGTTCGCACCATCAGGCCTATGCCTGGCTTCTGACACCGCACCCTAAAGCCATGACCACTGATGCCCATAAGCGTCTGGAAGCCCTGGCATCACTGGAGGATCTGGGTGCCGGGTTTGCCCTTGCCACTCACGACCTGGAGATCCGCGGTGCCGGGGAGCTGCTGGGTGAAGGCCAGAGCGGTCAGATGGAAACCATCGGTTTCTCGCTTTATATGGAGCTGCTGGAAAATGCAGTGGATGCCCTGAAAGAGGGACGTGAGCCGTCGCTGGAGGATCTGACCAACAGCCAGACTGAAATTGAACTGAGAATGCCCGCGCTACTGCCGGAGGATTTCATCCCGGACGTCAATACCCGCCTGTCATTCTATAAACGCATTGCCAGCGCGGCCCAGGCCGGTGAACTGGACGATCTTAAAGTCGAGCTGATCGATCGCTTTGGCCTGCTACCGGATGCAGCCCGTAATCTGCTGGATATTGCCTCCCTTCGCCTGGTGGCGAAAGCCCTGGGGATCCGCAAGGTCGAAGCCAGTGAGAAAGGGGGCTTTATCGAGTTTGCCGAGAAGAATAAAGTCGACCCGGTGTGGCTGATTGGGCTGTTACAGAAGGAGCCGCAGCACTGGCGTCTGGATGGCCCTACCCGGTTGAAGTTTATGCGTGACCTGGGTGAGCGTAAGGCCCGCATGAGCTGGGTACAGACATTCCTTGGCCAGATGACAGAACATACCACGGGATAGCCGCGTGGTTAAGGCCGGGTCGGCCGCCGCATAAGGCCGACCTGATCAGGATAACACTTGCCTGTGAGCCATAAAAAAAGGGACCAATCGGTCCCTTTTTCTCATGCATCAGGTCGCGTTATTACGCTTTATCATTCAGCACCAGCTGGCCGTTATTATCCAGCGGAATACGTGTGCCCGGGTCATTCTCCATCCGGATTTTGCCCTGCTGGTCACCAATTTTGTAGGTCACATCATAACCCAGCATTTTTTCCTGCTTGTCATAGACGGTTTTACAGCGCTGCTCGGTCGTGGTGTAGGTGTCACGATCCTGCATGGCACCCTGCACCTGATTACCGCCGTAGCCACCGGCCAGCGCACCCGCTACCGTTGCCACGTCGCGACCGCGACCGCCGCCAAACTGGTGGCCCAGTACCCCACCGGCCACCGCTCCCAGTACGGAACCCGCAATGCGGTTTTCGTCCTGTACGGCACGACGATGAGTCAGCGTCACGTTACGGCACTCCTGACGCGGATTCTTCAGGGTTTCTTTAATCGGAGTGGCTGAAAGCACCTGCGCATACTGCGGGCTACGATCGAACACATTCATACTGGCGACCGTTGCCACGCCTAATGCCGCAGCAACACCAATTCCAATACCCGCTAACATTGATTTATTCACAGGAAAACCTCCTGACATTGTTACCGCGCATTCTTGCCTGTTGCGACATCCTGTCGCAGGTACGGCATTCCCGGCGTGCGCGACGCACCGTGGTAATTAAACGTAATTCTGCGGTGAGCCGGAGATTGTGACAATAAGAATACTGGACGAAAATTAGATCCAGCATGATAAGAGAATGCTTTTAAGAGTCTTCTTAACGGGGCGGTTTCACTGTCGGGTCAGAAGCGCAGCTTATCACAGACCCGACAAAGAGCAGGAAGGATAAGCCGCGTTTAAACTCACTGAACCGGGGTCAGCCCCCTGTCAGTGCAGTTTCAGACGAGGTCGGATGACGCGGTTGATACTGCCTACCAGCATCATCAGCCCGGTCTTGAAGTAGCCGTGCAGCGCCACCTGATGCATGCGATACAGTGAAATATAGACGAAGCGCGCAATGCGTCCTTCCACCATCATTGAGCCCCGCATCAGGTTACCCATCAGGCTACCAACGGTACTGAAACGAGACAGCGACACCAGAGATCCATGATCTTTGTAGATATAAGGCTTTTGCGGCTGTCCTTTCATCTCAGCCAGAATATTGGCCAGCACGCGGGAGGCCATCTGGTGTGCCGACTGGGCACGGGGTGGCACAAAACCGCCCGACGGCAGCGCACAGGAGGCGCAGTCACCAATGGCATAGATATTCGGGTCGCGGGTGGTTTGCAGCGTCGGCTCTACCACCAGCTGGTTAATACGGTTGGTTTCCAGACCGCCCAGATCTTTCATAAAGTCAGGGGCTTTAATCCCGGCCGCCCAGACCATCAGATCAGCATCAATAAACTCTCCCGATTTGGTGTTCAGGCCATTTTTATCCGCGCTGGTCACCATGGTCTGGGTCAGAACGCGAACGCCAAGCTTGGTCAGTTCGCTGTGCGCCGCACTGGAGATGCGCGGCGGCAGTACCGGGAGAATGCGCTCTCCTGCTTCTACCAGCGTGACGTTCAGCGCCTGACTGTCCAGCCCTTTATAGCCATAGCTGTGCAGCTGCTTCACCGCGTTATGCAGCTCGGCAGACAGTTCCACCCCGGTCGCGCCGCCGCCGACGATGGCAATATTGACCTTATCCTGCGGCTCCTCGCTGGCAGAGAATTTCAGGAACAGGTTCAGCATCTCGTTGTGGAAACGACGCGCCTGGTGCGGGTTATCGAGGAAAATACAGTTCTCTTTCACCCCGGGCGTGCCAAAGTCGTTAGAGGTGCTCCCCAGCGCCATCACCAGCGTGTCATAGGCCAGCTCACGCTGTGGCACCAGTAATTCACCCTGGGCATCGCGAATTTCCGCCAGCTGCAAACGATTATTCTCGCGGTCAAGATCGGTCAGCGTGCCCAGCTGGAAGCTGAAGCCATGCTTGTGCGCATGAGCCAGATAACTCAGACCGTCAATCCCTTCATCAAGCGAACCGGTGGCCACCTCATGTAATAACGGTTTCCACAAGTGACTGTGATTGCGATCCACCAGGGTAATCTGCGCTTTCTTCTTACGGCCCAGTTTATGTCCCAGTTGGGTGGCCAGTTCAAGTCCCCCGGCGCCCCCGCCAATGATAACAATTTTTTTCATAGGTGTTGTCAAACGACCCTCTCTAAAAGTGAACCAATCGTTAATTAAAAGTTAAATAAATAACCTTAATTAACATAGGGTTGGCGATATTAATTCGCAAGCTGGGGTCAGAATAGCACGAGGGAATTCATCTGTTATAAGAAAATTGATCCTGGTCAATTTTATTGGCAAAACTAAGAATATTACGAATAAAGACCCTGCCACCCGCCCGCCTTTTAGCGGGCGTGGTGCAGCTCATTAAGAGGGCAGGGCAATGATTAACCCAGCGATTTGAAGGCTTTGATACGCGGAAGATGGTGTGAAATATTGCTGAACTTGTGTCCTTCTACTTCATCCCACACCAGTTCATAAAAAGGCTGTAACCCGGTGGCACTGCGCTGACTGTCCAGGACATCATCATGACGGGAGAGAATGGTCAGGCAGCGGTCACGATTTTTCTCGCGAAAATTCCCCACGCATTTGGTCGCGATATCCACATACTCTTCCGGGCGGTCGATCTTGCCCTGCATCACTTCCTGTGGCCACAGGTTGGGATTGAACATCACCTGCCGGACATCACAGAGAAAGCCGATCCGTTCAGCCCAGTATCCTCCGAGGCCGACGCCACAAATCAGCGGCCGCTCATCATCGCTCTGCTGCAGCATCTTGTACGCTTCTTTTAGCAGATGCTGCATATCGTGCTTCGGATGCCGGGTGCTGTAACTGAGCAACCGGACATCCGGATCGATAAACTGCAGCTGCAGGACTTTCTGATGGTTGCCCGGGCTGTTTGAATCAAAACCGTGCAGATAAATAATCATGCTCATCCTCACCGTTGTTGCACCGCAGGCCGCCTTCGATCAGAGGCCCGACGCCGCTTTGTGGTCCCGCCAGCGTTCCTGCAGCTGACTCAGTGTGGCACTGGTCTCTTTCCAGCGCGACGAGTCCCGCAGTTGCTGACGGGTAAACGAACCCTGATGGTAAAGCTGCGTCACTCTTTCAGCATTGATCGGCGACAGGTTATCCAGCACGCTCACTGCCCCCTGACGATTATTACACACCAGGATCATGTCACAACCGGCATCCAGCGCTGCCTGACCGCGTTCAGCATAGCTACCCATGATCGCCGCCCCTTCCATCGACAGATCGTCAGAAAAGATGACGCCATCAAACCCCAACTCCTGACGCAGCACCGTCTTCAGCCAGTGTGATGATCCGCTGGCCGGACGTGGATCCACCTCAGTATAGATAACATGGGCAGGCATAATGGCATCCAGGGCCTGTTCAGCAATCAGCTGCTGGAAAATCGGCATATCGTGCCGGCGAATTTCCGCTTCGCTGCGCGTATCGCGGGGCGTTTCCTTATGAGAATCGGCACTGACTGCACCATGCCCGGGGAAGTGCTTGCCGGTGGTTTTCATCCCCGCCTCGTGCATACCGCGAATAAAGCTGCGCGCCATTTGCAGCGCAATGGCCGGGTCTTCATGGAACGAACGCTCACCAATGGCCGCACTGCCATGCCCTATATCCAACACCGGGGCAAAACTGATGTCGATATCCATCGCAATCATTTCAGATGCCATCAGCCAGCCTGCCTGCTGCGCCAGCGATTCAGCCTCTGCGCCCCGGTGCAGCGCCGCAAACGCCTGCATGGCGGGGAGGCGGGTAAAACCGTCGCGGAAGCGCTGTACGCGGCCGCCTTCCTGGTCCACAGCCACCACCAGACGATGACGTGACGCTGCCCGGATCTGTCTGACCAGCTCCCGCAGCTGCGCCGGATCGTGGTAGTTACGGCTGAACAGGATCAGCCCCCCCACCAGCGGGTGTTGTAAAATTTCCCGCTCTTCCGCATCCAGTTCACACCCCTGCACATCTAACATTACCGGTCCCACACTTCACCTCTTACCTGATGATATGCGCTGCCAGCCTGCGGCTGCCAGCGTCTGAAAATGTTGTTCACCACTCTGCTGCCAGCGCAGTTCATACCAGCTGGTTGCCAGCAGTGCCAGCCACGGCTGCCAGCGGTTAACCTGGCGCCACAGCGTATCCTCATCCCAGTGCTGGTGGCTGGCATAACGGGCGATCAGGCGCTGCTGTTGTAGCGCAGTCAATCCGTTGCCAGACACGATCGCCGCCAGCTCTAGTGCGGTATCGCCGTCTCCGGCATACTCCCAGTCAATCAGCCGCAGCCGATCGCCTTCGGCGACCAGGTTACCGCTGTGGATATCCATATGCAGCACGCCCGTGCGCAGCGCCTTCGGTTCACCCTCACGCTGACAGCGTTTCAGCGCGCGCAGCCAGTAGATCTGCCGCCGGGCGGGGACGCTGCGCTGCCAGTAGTCCTCAAGCAGCGGCAGCAGCCGTAGCGGGTAGCCCGTCAGCGGCTGACGATGAAGTCGGGCCACTTCATCAACCACGCGATCCTGCCAGCGGTCCCACTCACCGACCGACAGCACCTTTCCTGGCTGCCAGGCCAGCAGCAGCCAGTGCCGGTTACGTCCGTAAACCTGCGGGACCAGCCCACTGGCCCCAAGCTTACGCAGCAGACGATACTCGCGCCGCCGGTCAACGCCTGGCATAGTGAGCGCCCCTGCCCCCTGTCGCGCCAGCAGCTGTGTCTCTCCCAGTGAGACCCGGACGCTGTAGCCGCTCAAGCCGGCCAGAGGAGAAAAAGAAGCGGCGGCTTGCGCCGCCGGAAAATATTGCGTGATCAGCCGCTCAAGGGCTGAATCAGTGCAGGACTGCACCGCTGCCTGACCAGATAATTTCACCGGTCTGCACCAGCATCAGCTGCATCTGCAGCGTCGGTGATTTCACATCCCCTTTCGCATTGCTGTAGAGCACATACTGAGCGCCGACGTAGCGGGCCAGACCGATGGCTTTACTGCGCGAGACCAGGCTGTCTTCTGCCGACAGGCCCAGAGTCTGCCTGGCGACCGCCAGCTGCTGGGGGGTCACCAGCGTAAACTGGCTGTTTCCCTGGAGCGCGCCCTGCAGGGCGGCCGTCGCTTTTGCGCTCTGCAAACTGCCGTTAGTGCTGTTTTTTACGTTATCCACCAGCAGCACACTGCCCGGATTAACACCCTCGGCTTTCAGCATCTGCGCGACCAGCGGTGACACGCTGGCAGGCCAGTTCAGCGTCTGCATTTTTGGCGGCACCGGCACTGTCTGACCGGGTTCAGGCTGCGGCTGCTCCGGCACAGTCACCGGCGGCTGAACGGGTTCAACCGGCGCTGGCTGTTGAGGCTCCTGCTGTCGGTTCAGACAGCCGGTCAGCAACAACGCCAGCATCAGCACGCCTGAGAGTTTAATGATATTGCTGTTCACGCGATAACTCCTTACAGATACAGATAGAGACGAACTTTGCTTGCCGTCAGATTACCGGTTTGAGATGAAATTTCGGCTTTACCGTGGGCAGGGACCATCAGGGTTCGCGGCCGTTCAAACGGTAAAAGCTCCAGACCCTTTTCATCATACCAGTAGAAACGGTACGAGACCTGGACCGGCTTTTCCTGCTGGTTGAATAACACCGTTGCTGCGCGCTGCTGCCCTTCTGTTTCACGAATGGTCGGTTCATCGGTGGTGATCCCGGCTGACAGTACCGAGGATTCCATAATCAGCGTCTGCGATGTATTGATCGTCGTCCGATCGCTGCTGCAACCTGTTAAAGCTGCCAGTACCAGTAAAGTCGTTAAGCTTGCCCGCATTGCGTCATTTCTCTGTCATTGGCATCACGATGCCAGCATAGGGCCCAACGGTCGGCCACCGACGAGATGCAGGTGGATATGATAAACCTCCTGACCGCCGTGTTTATTGCAGTTCATGATCAGGCGGTAGCCGTCTTCGGCGATCCCTTCCTCTTTGGCAATTTTCGCAGCGACGGTAATTAAACGTCCCAGCGCGGCTTCATGTGCGGCGACGGCGTCGTTAGCCGTGGCAATCAGCAGGTTGGGCACAATCAGAATATGCGTCGGTGCCTGAGGGGAGATATCGCGAAATGCAGTGACCAGCTCATCCTGATAGACGATATTGGCCGGGATTTCACGGCGGATGATTTTACTGAAAATCGTTTCTTCAGCCATGCTATCTGTCCTTATGATCTTGCTATTCAAGTTAACGCAGTATGAGCGAGAAAATCGTTTTCTTTCAACCTGCAACTGACTTTTCTTTCTCCGATCGCGCGCGTTTGCGGCATTTTTCCTGCCTGTCTGCTCCCCAACGGCGCATTTATGTGCGCCACGCCATAAATTGAACCCTGAAACCTATAAAAACAAAACGCTGTTTTATAAATTTAGATATCGGGCATCCTGATAGCGGGGATTTTGCCACCGGATGTGCTGCCGCGGCAAAAATAACAAGGTTCAGCCACGACGAACGCTCTATTTTTTCAGCATCCGCCTGAGTTGTCCGGAACATGTGGTTAATCCCACCCCACAGCACAAGGAGTTTCCTGATGCGCACCCGTAAGATCGGACTGGCAAACTATCTCGCTTATGGTTCCGGTGATTTCCTCGGCGCCGGCACCACCGCGCTGACTGCCGCCTGGCTGCTCTATTTTTATACCACCTTCTGCGGTCTGACACCGATTGAAGCAACCTTTATCTTCGCGCTTGCCCGCGTGCTGGATGCCGTGATCAGCCCCTTAATGGGGTTTCTGACTGACAACTTCGGCAGCACCCGGCTGGGTAAGCGCTTCGGCCGCCGTAAATTCTTTATTCTACTGGGTATTCCCGCAGTGTTCAGTTACAGCCTGATGTGGGTCGGGGAGATGAGCTACCTGTGGTACTTGCTCACCTATCTGGCGTTCGACATCGTCTACACCATGGTTCTGGTGCCATACGAAACACTGGTGCCGGAAATGACCGACGATTTTAAACAGAAGACCCGCTTCTCCGGCGCGCGTATTGCCCTTGCCCAGCTTTCAGCCATCCTCGCCGCCTTTCTGCCGGGTATCCTGCTGGGTATTTTTGGCAAAGATAATGCGGTGTCGTTCTTCTATTCCAGCCTGGTGTTTTCCACCCTGTGCGCCATTGTCCTGACCCTGGTATGGTTCTTTACCTGGGAACGTCCGGCCGACGCGCTGTCAGAAGAGTCAAAGCGTGCCGAGGCTGAGCGAAAACAACTGACGTTAGGCCAGAGTCTGAAACGCCTGTATGTCGAGCTGGCCTCAACCCTGCGCATTCGTATTTTTCGTCAACATCTCGGCATGTACCTTGGTGGGTATATTGCTCAGGACGTGTTTAACGCCGTCTTCACGTGGTATGTGGTGTTTGTGCTGATGCAGAGCGCCCAGTTGGCTTCGAATCTGATGGGCACCATGGCCGTGCTGCAGTTCATTGCGGTGATAGGCATGATCCCGCTGTGTATCCGCATCGGGCCGGCTCCTGCCTATCGTCTGGTTGTTGTGCTGTTTGCCGCCAGCGCCCTCTCCTACTGCCTCCTGTGGTATGCGGGAATGAGCAATAATCTGACGCTGCTGGTGCTGATCTCAGCGGTCGCGGGCCTGGGACGGGGCGGCATCAACTATGTTCCGTGGAATATTTATACCTACATTGCGGATGTCGATGAAGCGATCACTGGCCAGCGCCGCGAAGGGATCTTTGCCGGGATCATGACGCTGACGCGGAAAGCCTCTCAGGCCGGTGCGGTCATGGTGGTAGGGATTGTGCTGCAACTGTCGGGTTTTGTTTCTGGCCGCGCCGAGCAACTACCCCAGGTGGGACACACCATTGTGTGGATCCTCAGCCTCGGCACCCTGGCAATGCTGACGTTCGGCTTTATCATCTCGCTGCGCTTTAAGCTCAATCTCAATACTCACCAAATCCTGCGGGAAGAAACCATCAGAATGCGCGAGGCCGATGGCACGGTTCCTCAGCAGCTGACACCGCAGGCGCGTGCCGTCGTCGAAACACTGACGGGAATGCCTTATGAAAACCTCTGGGGTAACAACAATATTGGCTACCTCAATCGTCACAAACCTCAGGCGGCTGCACTCACCGAGACTCGCGCCGTTTTCCCCGTTATCCGACCTCAGGAGCACCAAGATGACAGTTTATCCGGTTAAGCACAGTGCACTGCTACGCCAGCCCGAATTTTTGCTGCCACGCGCCGCGCTTCAGCAGCTGATTACCCGCCTCAGTGACAACCTGGTCGGTATTACCGATGAAAGCGGTGAGTTTCTGCTGCGCCTGGATGATGGCCGGGTGATCGATACTAAAGGCTGGGCGGGATGGGAGTGGACGCACGGTATCGGGCTGTACGGCATGTACCATTATTATCAGCAGACCGGTGACAGACTGACGCTACAGCGTATTGATGACTGGTTCAGCACGCGACTGCAGGAGGGAACGCCGACCAAAAATGTGAATACGGTCTGCCCGTTTCTGACGCTGGCATATCGCTATGAGGAAACCGGCGACGCATCTCTGCGTCCGGTGCTGGAGCGATGGGCGGAGTGGGTGATGTATGAG
The DNA here is from genome assembly GCF_001571305.1 of Erwinia persicina NBRC 102418. Classification (GTDB taxonomy): domain Bacteria; phylum Pseudomonadota; class Gammaproteobacteria; order Enterobacterales; family Enterobacteriaceae; genus Erwinia; species Erwinia persicina. The sequence continues at coordinate 58,283 of NZ_BCTN01000004.1, forward strand.
ATGCCGCGCACCGAGCATAACGGTATTCAGCATCTGGTTTATAACAATGAAAATCATCAGCAGATGTGGGACGACACGCTGATGATGAGCGTGATGCCGCTGGCAAAAATCGGTCAGTTGCTTAACCGGCCGGAATTTGTCGAAGAAGCCACTTACCAGTTCCTGCTGCATACCCAGTATCTGATGGATCGTCAGACCGGGCTGTGGTTCCACGGCTGGACGTTTGATGGCCATCATAACTTCGCTAATGCACGCTGGGCACGGGGTAACAGCTGGCTGACCATTGCCATTCCCGATTTTATTGAACTGATGAACTGGCCGGAGCAGCATGCCACCCGTCGTTATCTGTTGCAGGTACTGGAAAGCCAGGTGAAAGCGCTGGCCGGGTGCCAGCACGAGAGCGGGCTATGGCACACGCTGCTGGATGACCGCGACGCCTACCTTGAGGCCTCGGCCACCGCGGGCTTCGCTTATGGCATCCTGAAAGCCGTTCGTAAGCGTTACCTGTCCCGGGACTATTATCCGGTCGCAGAAAACGCGCTGAAGGGCGTGATGGCACATATCAATGAGGACGGGGAATTGACCCAGGTTTCTTTCGGCACCGCCATGGGCAGCGACCTGGAATACTACCGCCAGATACCGCTGACTTCCATGCCTTATGGCCAGGCAATGGCGCTGCTGTGCCTGACAGAGTATCTGCGGGTCTATCTCTGAGGCATAAAAAAAGGGGCGCCTGGGCGCCCCTTCTTCGTGATGCTCATTCGTTATGCATTACGCATTACGCATGTAGTCATCCATATCGGTTTTCAGGTTATCGGACTTGGTACCGAAAATAGCCTGAACACCGGAACCCGCCACGACAACGCCTGCCGCACCCAGTTTCTTCAGTCCCGCCTGATCCACTTTGCTTACATCCGCCACGCTGACGCGCAGACGAGTGATACAGGCATCCAGGTTAGTGATGTTTTCTTTACCACCGAACGCGGTCACCAGATTAGCCGCCATTTCACTGGCATTACCGGTCGTCTGCTCGCTGGTCGCGTCTTCACGGCCCGGGGTTTTCAGATCCAGTTTGGCAATCAGCACGCGGAAGATGGTGTAGTAAACCAGACCGTAGATGATCCCTACAATCGGGAACAGCCAGATTTTGCTGCTGTTACCGCTCAGTACGATAAAGTCGATCAGACCATGCGAGAAGCTGGTACCGTCGCGCATCCCCAACAGAATACAGATAGGGAAAGCCAGGCCTGCCAGAATCGCGTGAATCGCATACAGGATCGGTGCCACGAACATGAACGAGAATTCGATGGGTTCGGTGATACCGGTCAGGAATGACGTCAGGGCAGCGGAGATCATGATGCCGCCAACTTTGGCACGGTTCTCAGGTTTAGCTGAATGCCAGATAGCAATGGCTGCGGCTGGCAGACCGTACATTTTGAACAGGAAGCCGCCCGACAGTTTACCTGCGGTCGGGTCACCCGCCATATAACGTGGGATATCACCATGGAACACCTGGCCCGCTGCGTTGGTGAACTCACCAATCTGCATCTGGAAAGGAACGTTCCAGATGTGGTGCAGACCAAATGGCACCAGTGAACGCTCAACGACGCCGTAGATACCAAATGCGACCACCGGGTTCTGATAGGCAGCCCACTGTGAGAACTCCTGAATCGCGGTCCCAATTGGCGGCCAGACAAAGGAAAGCGCCACACCGAGGAAAATGGCCGTGAAACCCGAGATGATAGGGACAAAGCGTTTACCGGCAAAGAAGCCCAGATACTCAGGCAGCTTGATACGGTAGAAACGGTTAAACATATAGGCTGCAATGGAACCGGCAATAATACCGCCCAGAACACCGGTGTCTGCCAGGTGTTTAGCCGCAATTTCTTCGGCCGGCAGATGCAATACCAGCGGTGCCACAACGGCCATGGTTTTTACCATGATACCGTAGGCCACCACGGCGGCCAGCGCCGATACACCGTCATTATTGGTAAAGCCCAGTGCCACGCCGATCGCGAAAATCAGCGGCATGTTAGCAAAGACCGACCCACCGGCTTCCGCCATCACATGTGAAACGACCGCTGGCAGCCAGTCAAAGTTGGCAGAACCAACGCCCAGCAGGATCCCCGCGATCGGCAGGACCGATACGGGCAACATCAGCGATTTACCGACCTTTTGCAGGTTCGCAAATGCATTTTTGAACATAGTGTAAAGCTCCTGAGTATGAGTGCTTTTCTTCGCGCTGAGCGCGTTGTAAGCGGGGGAGGTTCCGCTTACGGGTGGGGCAATTTATATGCCCTCGGTATTTATTACGAAGAGTAAAATAAATCCGTTCAAATTTGTTTGATGGCTATCACGTTTCGTTGAACGCGCGTCATTTCTTTAGAATAAGCCGATCAAAAAGGCCCATTTTTAGCTCAAAAAAAATGCAGAGCCCAATTTCATGGCGCTGCACTTTACGACTTTTAGTTATTAATTACGAGCTCTAAAAGAAATCTTCTGTGGAGAGTCAGTCCGACAAACGTGACATCGGGACGTGGAACAGACGGGAAAAGTTTTCCGTCGTCGCCTGCGCCATCTGCTCAATGCTCACCCCTTTGACCACCGCCATATATTCCGCCACATCGCGCGTATAAGCAGGCTGATTTTCTTTACCCCGATGCGGTACCGGGGCCAGATACGGTGAGTCGGTTTCCACCAGCATACGATCCAGCGGAACATAGCGTGCCGCTTCACGGATCTGCTCCGCATTACGGAAAGTGGCAATCCCGGAGAATGAAATATAGAAGCCCATATCCAGCAACGTTTCTGCTGTCTGGCGATCCTCCGTGAAACAGTGCAATACACCGCCGCACTCTTCCGCCTTCTCCTCCTGCAGGATGGCCAGCGTATCCTCACGCGCATCACGGGTATGAACAATCACCGGTTTATTCAGATCGCGGCCGACGCGGATATGTTCACGGAATGATGCCTGCTGGCGAACCATCGTCTCCTTCTGATAGAAATAATCCAGCCCGGTTTCCCCCATCGCGACAACACGCGGATGAGCGGCCAGCTCGCGCAGCTCCGCAAAGTCATACTCCTCTTCCTGATTCAGAGGATGCACGCCGCAGGAATAAGCCACACGCTCACGCTCACCGATCAGCTCAACCATCGCCTTGTAGCCCGGCAGGGTTGTGGCGACCGCCAGCATAAACTTCACATCACGTGCGGCGGCTTTTGCCAGCACATCGGACACGTCCTGATGCAGGGTTTCATAATTCAGGCCATCAAGATGGCAGTGGGAATCAACTAAAAACATAATGTACTCTCTAAAGCGGTAAAGCGGCAGAAGCCGGCTTAATCATCATTTCCCAGCTCAACAGCTGCTCTGTCAGCAGCAGTTCGCGATTGACGGCGACTACCGTCAACAAACGGTCACGGCAAATCATCCACTGACGCAGGCTGGCATCTATGGCGCTGGCCGGAAGCATCCCGGCGATATGCATCACTTCGCTCTGGCGATCGACGTTGGTGATAAAAGAGGCGCCGCCCTGCTGCCATTTCACCGCATCCACCAGCAAGGAACAGAGCCAGCCGATACGCTGCGCAACATTATCATGGTGCAGCACCGGGAGCAGGCTCAGCATATCCCCCTGCAGGGCCACAGGCAGCGCCTGACAAAGCAGATCGCGCTGATGCCAGATTTTTTCTTCCAGCAGCGTCAGCGCAGCCGCAGGCGCTCCCCCCGACAGCCTCAGCGCGGCAGCGCGTTCGTTCAGCCCGGCAGGGCACTGTTTTTGTAACCATTGCAGACTCTGGGCTTCGTCAGGAGGTGCCAGGTGCCACAGCAGACAGCGGCTGCGCAGCGTCGGTAACAGCCGGGAGGGCTCACGACTGCTCAGTAAAAACCAGGTATTCTTCGGCGGCTCCTCCAGGGTTTTCAGAAGGGCGTTGGCTGCGGCCTCGGTCAGTTGCCCGGCATCCGGCAGCCAGACCACCTTCGCCCCCCCCTGCTGGGCATGATGATACAGCTTCTCGGTCACGCCACGGATAGCATCTACCCCGAGAGAACTCTTGCCCTTTTCCGCCTCCAGGCGATACCAGTCAGGGTGCGTTCCGGCCAGCATCAGCTGACAGGCGTGACATTCTCCGCAGCTTTTCAGCCCCTGCGGATGCCTGCACATCAGCCAGCGACTGATTCCCCAGACCAACGCATCATCGCCCATCCCCGCAAGCGCCTGGATCAGCAGTGCATGGTGACCCCGCTGCTGTTGATGCTGGCTGAGGATTTGACGATAGCTGTGATTCAGCCACGGATACCAGTTCATTGCTGTTCCTGTAACCACTGGCCAAGCACCTGCCGCAGTGAGGCAGTCACCTGCTCAAGCGGCTGCGTGGCATCCACCGTTTTGATGCGGGCGTCGGCCGCAGCGAGTTCCAGATAGCGATCGCGGGTGCGGGTGAAGAAATTCAGGGACTCCTGCTCAATACGATCGAGTGCTCCGCGCGCCCGCGCGCGCTGCAGGCCAATTTCTGGCGTCACATCCAGATACAGCGTCAGGTCCGGGGAAAAGTCGCCCAACACCGCCTGCTTCAGGCTGTTCATCAGGCCGGTATCCATTTGCCGACCGCCGCCCTGATAGGCCTGCGAGGAGAGATCGTGGCGGTCGCCCACCACCCAGGCACCCCGTGCCAGAGCAGGTTTGATGACGTTCTCCACCAGTTGAACCCGTGCGGCGTACAGCATCAGCAGTTCGGCGCGATCGGTTACCGGTTCATCACTGATACCCTGCTTAATCAGCTCGCGCAGCTTTTCCGCCAGCGGTGTACCGCCGGGTTCGCGGGTGAAAACAATGTCGTTAATGCCATGGCGCTGAAGTTCGCTGACCACTGCATCACGGGCGGTGGTTTTCCCTGCGCCTTCCAGGCCTTCAATAACGATAAATTTACTGTTCATTTTTTTCCTTCATCGCCAGGCGATAGACCTGCACGGCTTTATTATGGCTGGCCAGGTTAGTGGTAAAGGTATGTCCCCCTTTTCCATCGGCCACAAAATAGAGGAAGTTGGTCTTATCGGGATGCGCGGCGGCGGCCAGCGAGGCTTTACCCGGCATGGCGATTGGCCCCGGCGGTAGCCCGTTAATGGTGTAGGTATTATACGGCGTGGGTGTTTCCAGATCTTTACGCGTCAGGGTGCCCTTGTAACTGTCACCCATGCCATAGATCACGGTCGGATCGGTTTGCAGACGCATTCCGAGGCGCAGCCGGTTAATAAATACCGAGGCGACCCGGGTACGTTCGGCGCTGACAGCCGTCTCTTTTTCAATGATTGAGGCCATGGTCAGCATATCATTTTTACTTTTATACGGCAGGTTATCCATTTTTCCCTGCCACTCGCTGTCCACCAGACTGACCATGCGGTCGTGGGCACGTTTCAACAACGCGACGTCAGTGGTGTTCGCCGTGTAGAGATAGGTATCAGGGTAGAACCAGCCCTCAACTCCCGCCTCTTCACCTTCCAGCTTCAGCGCTGACGCCACGCTGCTCAGTTCATCATCTGGCAACGTATGTTTGATATAAGGCGCATGCCGCAGTTGGCTCAGCCACTCCTGCATCCGCGTCCCCTCCACAAAGCGCAGTGGGAACTGCGCCTCCTTTCCACTCGCCAGCAGGGCCAGCATCTCGCGGACAGTCATCTCGGGGGTGAAGCGGTAGGTTCCGGCTTTAAATTTTGCCAGTTCGGGCTCCAGTTTCAGCAGTATGCCAAACCACGGGCCACGCTGTACAATATGCTTTGACTCAAGCTGTGCCTCCAGCACTACGCGTCCTGAACCCGCAGGCAGAGTAAATATCGTTTCCCTGTCCACCGTTAACCGGGAATCAGCAAACTGCCGCGTCTGCCAGTAGCCATATGCCGCCACCAGCAGGACAACTGCCAGTAGCACCACAATACTCTTTCGGATTTTAGTCATAACGGTCCCGCGTCATTCAAAAAAGGGGGGTTGAGCAGATTAAACAGCTGCCGGGAGGCGTAACGCCATTGTTCTGCCTGATAAACCGGCAACACTGGCATCAGGGCATTGGTGATCAGCACTTCTTCTGCGGTAGCCAGTACATCCATTTCGGCACGCACTTCTTTCAACCTGAAGCCCAGCTGAACAACCTGCCGCATGACACGCTGGCGCTGTATGCCATTCACCCCGGAGGTACTGAGATCGGGCGTAAACACCTGATTTCCCGTACGCCAGAATAAATTAGCCGCACAGCATTCCACCAGCATAGCGTCACTGTCAAGCACCAGCGCCTCATCGGCAGCAGTCTGGTCAAGCTCTGTACGGATCAACACCTGTTCAAGCCGATTAAGATGTTTGATGCCGGCAAGCTGCGGATTTTTGCCCAACCGGATGCTACTCAGGGCAAGTCGCGCACCGGTTTCCCGTAGCGAATGATAGCGGGACGGGTAGTCTGATAATGAAATAATGCGGGCGGGCTGACTGCACCCCGCCGCACTGTAGCCGCGTCCCCCGCTGCCGCGCGTCAGGATCACTTTCAGCACACCATCATCCCGGGTGGCCGCCGCGCCGATCATTTCGCTTTCCAGTCGCTGCCAGTCAACGCCGCCGATCTTCAGACGTTCACAGGCCTGCTGCAAACGCGTCAGATGTGCCTCAGTCTGTACTATTTTCCCCTGGTGGATGCGAGCCGTCGTAAAACAGCCATCTCCGAACTGCACTGCGCGGTCGCGGGCGTCAATACTGTCTCCCGGCACACCATTGACCCAAACCATGATCAGTCTCCGTTATCATCCTCTGCCCAGATTACCTGCCAACCCCGCCAGAATCATCTGATTGTCTCACCCAAACCACCTGAAAAAAAAGGCCCGCACTGTGCGGGCCTTTCAGTCAGTCAGAGAAAACTTAAATCTTACGGAAAATCAGCGACCCGTTGGTGCCGCCGAAGCCGAAGGAGTTACACAGCGTGTACTCCAGACCTGAGGTCTGACGTGCTGTATGCGGAACGAAATCCAGGTCACAGCCTTCATCCGGATTATCCAGGTTGATGGTAGGTGGGACCACCTGGTCACGCAGAGCAAGAATGGAGAAGATCGACTCTATCGCGCCCGCCGCCCCTAACAGGTGACCGGTCATGGATTTCGTCGAGCTGACCATCACGCTGTTAGCGCTGGCACCAAAGACCGATTTCACGGCCTGGGTCTCAGCTTTATCACCGGCCGGCGTTGAGGTGCCGTGCGCGTTGATATAGCCGATTTGCTCCGGGGAGAGTTGCGCATCTTTCAGCGCGTTCACCATCGCGAGGGCCGCGCCCGCACCGTTTTCCGGCGGCGAGGTCATGTGGTAAGCATCGCTGCTCATGCCAAAACCAACGATTTCCGCGTAGATTTTTGCACCGCGTTTTTTCGCATGCTCATACTCTTCCAGCACCACCAGGCCTGCACCGTCACCCAGTACAAAGCCGTCACGATCTTTATCCCACGGACGGCTTGCCGCCTGCGGGTTATCGTTGCGGGTTGAAAGCGCACGTGCCGCACCAAAACCACCCACACCCAGCGGGGTACTGGCTTTTTCAGCACCACCAGCCAGCATGACATCGGCATCGTTATACGCAATGATACGCGCAGCATGACCAATGTTATGCACGCCAGAAGTACAGGCAGTCGCGATGGAGATACTTGGGCCTTTCATGCCAAACATGATCGTCAGGTGACCTGCAATCATGTTAACAATGGTCGACGGAACAAAGAACGGGCTGATTTTACGTGGGCCACCATTCACCAGTGAGGTGTGGTTTTCTTCGATCAGTCCAAGACCGCCAATGCCGGAGCCAATAGCAGCGCCAATACGATCGGCGTTCTCTTCGGTGATTTCCAGGCCGGAATCCTGCATGGCCTGAATGCCAGCGACAATCCCATATTGGATGAACGCGTCCATCTTGCGCTGATCTTTGCGCGAGATGAATTCATCACAATCAAAATCTTTTACTAAGCCAGCAAAACGCGTTGCGTAGGCACTAGTATCAAAATGGTCGATGAGGCTGATGCCACTCTGACCGGCAACAAGAGCATTCCAGGTGGACTCTACGGTATTGCCGACAGGAGACAACATGCCAAGACCAGTCACAACTACACGACGCTTAGACACGTTCGTCCTCCAGGGAGGGAAAAGTTGACACTGTGTGGGACGTTCAGAAAAAACTCAGGCGGTCGAATGACCGCCTGGAGATGCTCACTTATGCCTGGTGACCATTGATGTAATCAATAGCAGCCTGAACGGTAGTGATTTTCTCAGCTTCTTCGTCCGGAATCTCGGTGTCGAACTCTTCTTCCAGAGCCATTACCAGCTCAACGGTATCAAGAGAATCAGCGCCCAGATCTTCTACAAAAGAGGCAGTATTAACAACTTCTTCCTGCTTAACGCCCAGCTGCTCGCCAATGATTTTCTTAACGCGTTCTTCGATAGTGCTCATACTATTAAATTTCCTATCAAAACTCGCTTTCGCGATGGTTTTCGTAGTGTATAAAATGTTGAAAAAGATGCAACTAAATCCCGGCTGGTCCAACCACGATTTTACGCTATTTTGCGGCCTTAACCCCAAATAACGCAAATATTTTTCGTGATTTTCAGACCATGTACATTCCGCCATTGACGTGCAGCGTCTCACCAGTGATGTACGCTGCCTCGTCAGAGGCTAAAAATGCAACGGCATTGGCGATTTCCTGCGCGCCGCCGAGGCGACCTGCAGGAACTTCCGCCAGAATGCCCGCACGCTGATCTTCGCTCAGTGCACGCGTCATGTCGGTTTCAATAAAACCAGGTGCCACGACGTTAACAGTAATGCCACGTGACGCGATTTCACGCGCCAGTGACTTGCTAAAGCCAATCAAACCCGCTTTTGCTGCCGCGTAATTTGCCTGACCCGCATTACCCATTGTTCCGACAACGGAGCCAATGGTAATAATTCGACCCGCACGTTTTTTCATCATGGCACGCATTACCGCTTTTGACAGACGGAATACTGAAGTCAGGTTCGTGTCCAGGATATCCTGCCACTCGTCATCCTTCATGCGCATCAGAAGATTATCACGCGTGATGCCTGCATTATTGACTAAAATGTCCACTTCGCCAAATTCGGCGCGAATATTTTCCAAGACGCTCTCAATCGAAGCAGAATCGGTCACATTCAACAGCAGGCCTTTACCGTTATCACCCAGATAGGTACTGATAGCGTCGGCACCGCTTTGGCTGGTTGCAGTTCCCACCACTTTGGCACCGCGTGCCACCAGGGTTTCTGCAATCGCACGGCCGATCCCACGGCTTGCACCGGTGACCAGCGCGATTTTACCTTCGAAGTTCATGTTTATCTCCGTGTTATTGTTCTAGCGCCGCTGACAAGCTGGCCGGGTCGTTTACCGCCGTCGCTGTCAGGGTGTCAACAATACGTTTCGTCAACCCGGTCAATACTTTCCCCGGACCCACTTCCAGCAGCGACGTAACGCCCTGCCCGGCCATAAATTCGACACAGCCGGTCCAGCGTACCGGATTATACAACTGACGCACCAGCGCACTGCGGATAGCGTCCGCTGATGTCTCGCACTTCACATCAACGTTATTGACCACCGGGAAGGCCGGTGCATTGAAGGTCAGTGCATCCAGCGCTGCGGCTAATTTATCTGCGGCAGGCTTCATCAGGGCACAGTGTGACGGTACGCTGACAGGCAGTGGCAGTGCGCGCTTCGCGCCGGCGGCCTTACAGGCAGCACCGGCACGCTCAACGGCTTCTTTATTGCCGGCAATCACCACCTGGCCTGGTGAATTGAAGTTCACCGGAGACACCACCTGCCCTTGAGCAGACTCTTCACAGGCTTTGGCGATGGAAGCATCGTCCAGGCCAATAATGGCCTGCATGGCCCCTGTCCCTTCCGGAACCGCTTCCTGCATGAGTTTGCCACGCAGTTCAACCAGTTTAATCGCATCTGCAAACGCAATGACACCTGCACAAACCAGCGCACTGTACTCACCCAGGCTGTGCCCTGCAAGCATTGACGGCGCTTTTCCGCCTTTTTCCTGCCAAACGCGGAAAATGGCAACAGATGCAGCCAATAAAGCAGGCTGTGTCTGCCAGGTTTTGTTCAGTTCTTCAGCAGGGCCTTGTTGCACCAGCTGCCAGAGATCGTAACCCAGTACGTCTGAAGCTTCCCGGAAGGTTTTTTCCACAATCGGGTTGGCGGCTGCCAGATCGGCCAACATCCCCACGGTTTGCGAACCCTGCCCCGGGAAAACCATTGCAAATTGCGTCATTGTGATTTCCTGTTAATTAAAAGCGAACCAGTGCGGAACCCCAGGTGAACCCACCACCAAAAGCTTCCAACAGAATTAACTGACCACGCTGAATACGGCCATCACGTACCGCTTCATCAAGGGCGGTCGGCACGGAAGCTGCCGACGTGTTGCCGTGACGATCGAGCGTCACGACCACTTTATCCATGTCCATGCCCAGTTTACGGGCAGTGGCGCTGATAATACGCAGATTGGCCTGATGCGGAACAAGCCAGTCGATCGATGAACGATCGAGCTTATTAGCTTCCAGCGTCTCATCAACGATGTGCGCGAGCTCAGTGACCGCCACTTTAAACACTTCGTTACCTGCCATGGTGACGTAAGCCGGGGTGTCCTGATTAGCACGATCCTGATTCGGCAGCGTCAGCAGCTGGCCATAGCGACCATCGGCGTGGAGATGCGTGGAGATAATCCCCTGCTCTTCGCTTGCCCCCAGCACCACAGCCCCTGCGCCATCACCAAACAGAATGATCGTGCCACGATCGTTCGGATCGAGCATACGAGCCAGAACATCCGCCCCAATCACCAGCGCGTGTTTCACTGCGCCGTTCTTGATGTATTGATCGGCCACGCTCAGTGCATAGGTAAAACCTGCACAGGCGGCCGCAAGGTCAAAGGCCGCGGCATCTTCGATCTCCAGCATCTGCTGGATCATGCAGGCTGAACTGGGGAAAGCATGGCTTGAGGACGTTGTTGCCACCACAATCAGGCCAATATCATTTTTATCGATACCGGCCATTTCCAGCGCACGCTCAGCGGCATGGAAACCCATGGTCGCCACGGTTTCATCCGGGCCGGCAATACGACGTTCACGAATGCCAGTGCGGGTGACAATCCACTCGTCTGACGTTTCAACCATTTTTTCCAGATCGGCGTTAGTCCGCACCTGCTCGGGCAAATAGCTGCCCGTACCGATAATCTTCGTATACATGTACGCTCAGTCACTCTTAGGTAATACAGCTTGAAGGCGGGCAGCAATCCGCTCGGGAACTTGCCGCCGCACCGCCTGCTCTGCCTGTTGGATCGCCACGGTAAATGCGCGTTGATTTGCCGCACCGTGGCTCTTAATCACGGTGCCGCGCAATCCTAACAGACAGGCGCCATTGTACTGGTCGGGGTTAAGGTGGCCGAATTTCTTTGTCAGGCGCTTCTGGATCCAGCGCCCCAGTAACCTCAACCACCAGGCCTTCTTTTTACCTTCGCCCTGTGATTTCAACAGCGAAAGAAACATTCTTACCACGCCTTCCATCGTTTTCAGCGTGACGTTGCCGACAAAACCATCGCAAACCAGCACGTCTGTCTTACCGGTAAGAAGATCGTTGCCTTCAAGGTATCCAATATAGTTAAGTTCTGGCGTTGCGCGCAGGATAGCCGCGGCATCACGGATCGAACTTAACCCTTTAGTCTCTTCCTGACCAATATTCAGCAATGCCACTCTGGGCCGCTCAATGGCTAAAACTTCTTCAGCCATAACGGCGCCCATAACGGCAAACTGCACCAGCATGGCACTGTCTGAATCGACGTTAGCCCCTAAATCCAGAACCACCGTTCTCCCCTGCTGCTGATGAGGCAACACGGTCATTAACGCCGGGCGATCGATGCCGTCCAGCGGTTTTAATAATAATTTAGCCAGCCCCATCAGCGCGCCGGTATTGCCTGCGCTGATGCACGCCTGTGCCTGCCCTTCTTTCACCTGCTCCAGCGCAATTCGCATGGAGGTTCCGCGACTGGCGCGAATGGCCTGTGAGGGCCTGGCATCACTGGCAATAACCGATTCGGCAGCAATAATCTGCAGACGCGCCCGGAGGGTTGAATCAGCTTTGGCGAGTAATGACGTGATGGTGTCGGGATCGCCGACCAGAAGGAGATGCAGATGCGGATTAGATTCCAGTGCCTGCAGTGATGCAGGCACTGTCACGCAGGGACCGAAATCCCCGCCCATGGCATCTATCGCCAGGGTCAACCGTGTCAAAGTAGCGCCGCGAACCGCGGAATTACTTAACGATGACCTTGCGACCGCGGTAGTAACCATCCGCAGTGATGTGGTGACGCAGATGCGTTTCGCCAGAAACTTTATCTACGGAAAGTGCTGCTGTGGTCAGCGCATCGTGTGAACGACGCATGCCACGTTTGGAACGGGTTGGTTTATTCTGTTGTACGGCCATGGACCTTACTCCTATTACTTACGCTTTAAACTGGCTAATACGGCAAATGGGTTTGGCTTTTCTGCCTCTGCAGGCAACTTGCCAAAGACCATGTCCGCCTCGGACACTTCACAGTGTTCAGAATCATGCACCGGAACGACAGGCAGGGCGAGAATGATTTCATCCTCTACCATTGCCAGCAGATCGGTTTCGCCAAACTCGTTGACGTTGATCGGCTCGTACGCTTCCGGCAGTGCTTCGGCCTGTTCGTCAGTGACGACCGGGCTGAAACAGTACGATACGTGGACGTGCTGTGGAAATGTCTTATTGCAGCGTTGGCAGCACAGCGTCACAGAGACTTCGGCCGTACCTTTCAGTACTGCCAGACGCTGTTCGTCAATCGCGAACGACATGACACATTCTACATCACTGTCCACACTCACTACCGACTCAGCAATCCGCTCAACCTGTTCAGGGGTGTAAACACCCTGGTAGTCCAGGCGTTTTTGAGCGGTACGAGCCGCATCGAGAGTCAGGGGTAATTTTACCTTTTGCATAGGGCGCGCATATTAACTTTGTAACGACATAGAGTCAAAGAAAAAGGCCGCATTACGGCATCTTTCACCCATGATTCGCATCCAGTGCGGCGCATAGTTTAAAATGCCTGTCACTGATTCGCTATCTATTATGGAAAAAATAATGCGACAACTGGTATTAGCCTCTACGTCGGATTACCGAAAAGCTTTATTAGCCAGGCTGGAACTGCCCTTTATTACCGCCGCCCCCGGGGTCGATGAAACCCCGCTGGCAGATGAAGATGCCACGCAGTTAGTGGTCAGACTGGCCTCTGCTAAAGCACAGGCGCTGGCACAGCGCTATCCTGACCACCTGATCATCGGTTCCGATCAGGTCTGCGTGGTAGCCGGAAAAATTTGCGGGAAGCCACACACCGAAGCCCGTGCCCGGGAGCAGTTGCGCGCCGCCAGCGGTCACAGCGTGGTGTTTTACACCGGGCTGGCGCTTTTTGATAGTCGCGACGGTTCATTGCAGGTGCTGTGTGAGCCCTTCAGCGTGGATTTCCGCACCCTGACAGAGAGTGAGATTGCTGCCTATGTAAGCAAGGAGCAGCCGCTGGACTGTGCCGGGAGCTTTAAAAGTGAGGGACTGGGCATCACGCTCTTCGACCGTCTGTCAGGGCGCGATCCCAATACACTGGTAGGACTGCCCCTGATCGCCCTGTGCGATATGCTGAGAACTGCAGGCGTCAATCCGCTGATGACAGTATAAGGAAGCAATGGATGAGGACGGCTATCGCCGTCCCTATGGCATCACGTCGGGAGCGTGGTTTTGCGTAATACTGCCAGACAGTGACGGAGCTCATCATCCAGCGGCGCTTCAACGCGCATGATTTCCCCGGTGCTGGGGTGAGTGAAACGCAGCGCAGCGGCATGGAGGAACAGGCGTTTAAGGCCAGTACCTTTCAGTTGCTGATTAAACTCCTCTTCACCATAGCGATCGTCAAAAGCGATAGGATGCCCGGCATGGAGCGTATGTACGCGGATCTGATGCGTACGGCCTGTCACCGGACTGGCTTTTACCAGCGTCGCCACCGCATAACGTTCTTCCACCTTAAACAGCGTTTCTGACGGTTTACCCTCACTGTTCACTTTGACGATACGCTCGCCACTTTGCAGAATATTTTTCAGTAAGGGTGCACGTACCGCCTTAACATGCGATGGCCACTGTCCGCGAACCAGCGCGAGGTAATCTTTCTGCATACCCTTTTCACGCAATTGTTCGTGCAGCGATCGCAGCGCAGAGCGTTTCTTGGCCACCAGAAGAATGCCGGATGTATCACGGTCAAGACGATGTACCAACTCCAGGAAGCGGGCATCAGGGCGCAGGGCACGTAATCCTTCGATGACGCCAAAGCTCAGGCCACTCCCTCCGTGAACGGCGGTGCCGGAAGGTTTGTTCATCACCAGAATATGCTCGTCTTCATAAATGATGGCATGTTCCAGCGCCGCCACCTTCGCCAGCTTGGGTGAAACATTATCATCTTCACGTTCCGCGACACGCACGGGAGGGATACGCAGCTCATCCCCGGCTTCCAGTTTATATTCAGGTTTGATGCGTTTTTTATTTACGCGCACTTCGCCTTTACGCAAAATGCGATAAATCATACTTTTCGGCACCCCTTTGAGATGGGTACGCAAAAAGTTATCGATACGTTGTCCTGCCTCATCGGCAGAAATGGCAACAAAATGTACGGCTGGAGTATTGGTTTTCATAGTTGGCGATTCTAAATAGTGCGCTGTGATAGCGCCACTTCTTTTTCTGTGCTTAACTGACAGAGACGGTACCGTTGGAAGTTATGATCGGTTTTTAGACAATATGCTGAAAAGCGCTGCAATACGTTCTAAAAGCTGAGAGAAACTTCTCACCTCGGATAAAGTCACCTTGCGATCACCGCCTTAGCAATGGAATAATATCTCCGCTTTTGGCGCTAAGACTTGTGAATGCAAGGGAATAGATAGCGTACACCCAATTGATTTCGTGTTGCAGCGAGGCGGCAAGCGAAAGAATCCCCGTGAGCGATCAAAGATCGTTTCCAGGGGTGAAGAAGAGCAGCCAACTGGGCTGTGGCTCGAAAGATTAAGGGTGAGAAATTTTGCAGGATAGCGCATACACGCAGCAATGGCGTAAGACGTATTGTGCAATCAGGCATTTAGCGGGCTGCGGGTTGCAGCCTGGACGATAAAACGGGATTGGTTCACCTGGTATTCTACTGGCGGTTCCCCCCACAAATGCGCTGTTTTTCCATATGTAAAACAGGCTACCGAGTATTTGCGCCCCTTTAGCTGCTGACAACCGGGAGGTTGACGGCTTTGCGATGAGACACGGGGTCATCGGTTTCTGACGTCCAGCGTTACTTTGCCCGCAGCTTTGTCACTAATGTAAGAATAATGAGTAAGTTACGATGAAAAGAATGTTGATAAACGCAACTCAACAAGAAGAGTTGCGTGTCGCCCTCGTTGACGGACAACGTCTGTACGATCTGGATATTGAAAGCCCTGGACACGAACAGAAAAAAGCCAACATCTATAAAGGCAAGATTACCCGCATTGAACCCAGCCTTGAAGCCGCATTTGTTGACTACGGCGCTGAACGGCACGGTTTCCTACCTCTGAAAGAAATTTCCCGCGAATACTTCCCTGCCAACTACAACGCCCATGGCCGTCCGAACATTAAGGATGTCCTGCGTGAAGGTCAGGAAGTCATTGTACAGATCGATAAAGAAGAACGCGGCAATAAAGGCGCTGCTTTGACTTCCTTTATCAGTCTGGCAGGAAGTTACCTGGTTCTGATGCCAAACAACCCCCGTGCTGGCGGCATTTCGCGCCGAATCGAAGGCGATGACCGCACCGAACTGAAAGAGGCGCTTTCCGCCCTGGAACTGCCAGACGGTATGGGCCTGATCGTTCGCACCGCGGGTGTGGGTAAATCAGCTGAGGCACTTCAGTGGGATCTCAGCTTCCGTATGAAGCACTGGGAAGCGATTAAAAAGGCGGCGGAAAGCCGTCCGGCACCTTTCCTTATCCATCAGGAAAGTAACGTTATCGTTCGTGCTTTCCGTGATTATCTGCGCCAGGACATCGGCGAAATTCTGATCGACAACCCGAAAGTGCTGGAGCTGGCTCGTCAGCATATTGCCGCGCTGGGCCGTCCGGATTTCAGCAGCAAAATCAAACTGTACACCGGTGAAATTCCGCTGTTCAGCCACTATCAGATCGAGTCGCAGATTGAATCTGCCTTCCAGCGCGAAGTGCGTCTTCCTTCCGGCGGCTCGATTGTTATCGACTCCACCGAAGCGCTGACCGCCATTGACATCAACTCTGCACGCGCCACGCGCGGCGGCGACATTGAAGAAACGGCGTTTAACACCAACCTTGAAGCCGCTGACGAAATTGCCCGCCAGCTGCGCCTGCGTGACCTGGGTGGCCTGATCGTTATCGATTTTATCGATATGACGCCAGTTCGCCATCAGCGTGCGGTTGAAAACCGTCTGCGTGAAGCCGTGCGTCAGGATCGTGCACGTATTCAGATTAGCCATATTTCACGTTTTGGCCTGCTGGAAATGTCGCGTCAGCGTCTCAGCCCATCGCTGGGCGAATCCAGCCATCACGTCTGCCCGCGCTGTAGCGGTACCGGTACAATCCGTGATAACGAATCCCTGGCACTTTCCATTCTGCGTCTGATTGAAGAAGAAGCGCTGAAAGAAAATACCAAAGAAGTGCATGCTATCGTTCCAGTCCAGGTCGCTTCTTATCTGCTGAATGAAAAGCGTGAAGCCGTCAGCGCGATCGAAAAACGTCAGGGTGGCGTTAAAGCGATTATCGTGCCAAACGATAACATGCAGACACCACACTACTCAGTGCTCCGCGTTCGCAGTGGTGAAGAGACTCAGACGCTGAGTTATCATCTGCCTAAACTACACGAAGCCGAAATGGCACTGCCTTCTGAAGAAGAGCATGCCGAGCGTAAGCGTCCTGAGCAACCTGCCCTTGCCGCCTTCGTTATGCCAGATGCTCCTCCAGCACCCCTGGAAGAATCCGCAGAAGTGGCCGTCACCCAGCCAGTTGAACAGCCTCAGGTTAAAGCCCCTGCGGCTGCCGAGCAGCCAGGTCTGGTGAGCCGCTTCTTCAGTGGACTGAAGAAACTGTTTGCTGGTGAAGAGAAACCTGCCGAACAGCCGCAGCCACAGGTCGTGGAAGAAAAAGCACCTGAAACTCCAGCTGCGCCGCGTGGCGAACGTCGTAATAACCGTCGCCAGAACAACAATCGTCGCGACCGCAACGGTGACCGCAACGATCGTAACGGTGAACGCAATGACCGTAACGGCGAGCGCAATGACCGTAATGGTGAACGTAACGACCGCAACGGCGAGCGCAATGACCGTAATGGTGAACGTAACGACCGCAACAGCGAACGTAACGACCGTAGTGGTGAACGCAACGACCGTAGTGCAGAGCGTACTGAGCGCGCACCGCGTGAGCGTAATAACGAATCACGGGAAGGGCGTGAAGACCGTCGTAATAACGGTAATAAGCGCAACGGTTCTCAGGTTGATGCCCGCAGCGAGCGCATGGTGCCTGACGAATTTGAACGCAGTGAAACAACGCAGGCTCGTCCACCGCGTCAGGAACGCCAGCGTCGTCGTCCAGGTCAGAACCAGGAAGAAAAACGCCCGGTTGTGCAGGAAGAGAAGATCGTTGAGCCGCTGATCGAAACCGCTGAGAATCTGGAAGAGCAGGAAGATAATGTACAGGTTATGCCGCGCCGTAAGCCGCGCCAGCTGAACCAGAAAGTCCGTATCGAAACCGCTGAACAGACTGCAGCACGCTCGTTTGACACGGAAGATACTGTTACGGCAGAACAACCTGGCGCCAGCGAAACGGTGACAGAAACCCCCGATACTGACGATCGCGACAGCAATAATATGCCGCGCCGTTCACGCCGGTCACCACGCCATCTGCGCGTAAGTGGTCAGCGTCGTCGTCGTTACCGTGACGAGCGTTATCCAACACAGTCACCGATGCCGTTGGCTAATGCCGCTTCATCACCAGAAATGGCGTCTGGCAAGGTGTGGATCACATATCCGGTAGCACAGGGTAGCGATCACGAAACGCATGAAGAACCGGGTCACTCCCTGGTACCTGCTTACGGCCACGCTGACGTTGATGCGCCACACGCTGCTGCAGCCGTAGCAGCCGCAGACAGCATCAGCAGCGCGACGGATGAAAGCCATGAACCTGCAGTTGTCGCTCCGGTTGCAGAAACGCCTGCAATTGAAGCTCCGGCAGCAGAACAGGCAGCCCCTGTACAGCACGCGGAGCCGCAGCCTGAAAATCTGCCCGAAATCACCCCGGTGATCGCAGAAGAGACGGCCGCCATTGATGCCCCTGTCAACGAAGAGCCGGCTGTTATTTCTGCTGCTGACGAAACCGTTGCAGAAGAGACCGCAGCCGCAGCGATTCCGGCAGAAGCAGAAGACGTTCAGCCAGAGCCGCCATTCGTTGCCGTTGATGCCGTGGCTGAAATTGTTGAAGAAGCCAAGCAGGCTGAACCTCAGCAACAGGCAGCAGAGATTGCTCACGCCGCGCCGGTTGAAGTCAGCGACGCGCTTGAGCAGCAGGTTGCTGAAGTGCTTCATGCACCAGAAGTGACCGCAGAGCCCGTAGTTGCTCAGGAACCGCATGCGCCTGTCCCTGCCCGAGATGAACCTGTCGCTGAAGCAGAGGCACCTGTCGCGGCTGAACCTGTCGTTAACGCACCGGTTGTCACTGAAACGGCTCCGGCTGAAACCGTGCCCGCTGCACAACCGGCTCAGAGTCACTTCAAGCTGCATGCTACTGCACCGATGACTAAAGCACCGGCTCCGGCTTACCAGCCAGAGGCCCCACGTCAGAGCGACTGGGTGCGTCCGGAGTTTAACTTTGAAGGTAAGGGATCGGCTGGCGGCCACGCGGCTACCCACCAGGCGACGGCTCCGGCCACACGTCCTTAATACCGGATAATGCGTCAATCAGGCCCTGACCTCTGGTCAGGGCTTTTTTTATGCCTTCACTTCACTGAATCCCTTTTTGTCTGTTTCACCCTCCCCCGGGCTGTGGCAGAGTGGCTGTCCTGTTTTCAACCCAAAGGCTGACAGCGTGACCGTTAAAAATATTCTCCTTACCGGGGCCAGTGGGCGCATCGGGCGCACCTTTTTCAATGCCATGAACGAGAGCTGGCGCTTCGTGCTGACCGACCTTAGTCTGCCGGCTTACGACGTGCCTTCTCCGCACCGGTTTATTCCTGCTGACCTCTCGCTGCCGGGGGTGGCTGCCGAGCTGTTGCGTGGAGAGACGTTTGATGCGGTGATTCATCTGGCCGGCATTCCCGATGCGGGTGCGGCTTTCGAAGACCTGCTGCCCGCCAATATTTTATCTACGACTTATCTGCTTAAAGCCGTGTCGCATACCCCCTGCCCGCGCTTTATTTTTGCCAGCAGCGCACAGACCATCGAAGGGTATCCTGAAGACGTGCAGATCCACCCGGGGATGGCGGTGGCTCCGGCCAATTTATACGGCGTGACGAAATGCTACGGGGAAGCACTCTGCTCCTTTTACGCTACTCAGCGCGGCATAAGCTGCGTGGCACTGCGGATAGGGGCATTTGAAACCCGCTGCGCCGCCAACCTGAAAAACGCCAGAGACTACAGCGCCTGGCTCAGTCCGGAAGATGGCGTCAGGCTGCTGACCGCAGCGGTAACGGCAGAAAATATTACGTTCTTTATTGGCTATGGAATTTCAGATAACCGGTTTAAACGATTTGATCTGAGTCAGACTCGCGAGGTGCTGGGCTATCAGCCCCGGGATAATGCTTTCAGCGAATTTGTCCCGGAACAGCCGCTCTTTTAACGGCGGCCAAAAAAAACCCGCTGCCAACAGAGAGCTGTCGGCAGCGGGACAAACTGAACGTACCCGGTTAAAGCACGTTCAAATTCCTGATGTCAGATTATCGATTCAGACTAAACAGTGACAGCTTGGACATCTGCTGGAACACGGTATAGGACGCCTGCAGGGCGGCCTGCTGCATGGTGTAACTGGAAATGGTTTCGGTAGTATCTGCGCCGATCAGTCCGCTGACCTTATTTTTCAGACTCAGCGTGGTGTCATCCCCTTTCGCATCCAGTTTCCCCAGTTCATCAAGATTGGTACCAATCTGTGCACGAACCGCTGACACGTTTTCCTGCGCATTTCGCAGACCGCGGTTAGCTTTGCCCATATTGAGGGCCTCGGCATCCACCGCCGCCTGGTCGGCATTTTCCAGCGGGACCTTCAGCGATTTGATCGCCGTATCCAGAATGGCAAAGATATTACTTTCACTGGCCGTACCGTCAGGCTCTTTCACCGCACTGCTGGTCAGTGAGTCGAATATCTGCGCACCGGTGTGGTTGATGATCAGCGTACGGCTGGCATCCACCTTCTGGGAAATGGGAGTATCCCCGCCCTGATAAGTGGTGTTTCCATTCGCATCCGTCACAAACGGTGGCGTATCACTTTCATAGCCGGCAAACACATAGCGGCCATTGCCGTCGGTGCTGTTAGCCAGGTTCAGCATCTGTGCACGAATCCCTTCTAACTGCGTCGCATAAGAGGCGCGGTCTGTGTCAGATAAGATACCGTTAGAGGCCGCGACCACAGTAGTCTGCGCACTGATGATCACGTCAACGGCCTGTTTCAGCGTGGTATCTTCCGTCGACTGATTCTGCGTGGCAAATACGCGCGCCGTCTTGTACTGAGCGGTTTCAGCCTGCGCCTGGGACACAACCACCGCCTGCGCGGCGGCCACCGGGTCATCCGACGGTCGGTTAACGCGGTTGCCGGTAGCAAGCTGTTCACCCACTTTCAGCCAGCTCGCCTGCGAAGTCTGAATGCCGCGCATCTGCTGGTCATAGATCATGCCGGTACTGAGTCGCATAGTATTAATTCCTCTGCAAAAAAATTAGCTGACAGCACCAATCAGTGACTGAAAAATGGTAGATGCGGTCTGCAATACCTGGGCGTTGGCCATGTAGTACTGCTGATAGCGCGTAAGGTTCGAATACTCTTCGTCGAGGTTAACCCCGGAAACCGACTGCTGCTGATTCGTCAGCTGCGTCACCACGGCCGTCTGGGTTTTACTGGTGGTTTCCAGCGTACTGGCCTTATTACCCACCTGAGCCACCAGACTGGCATAACCCTGCGTCAGGGTGCTTTTACCGTTAATGACGTTCGCGGTCTGCAGGCCCAGCAGCTTCTGCACGTTCTCATTGTTACTGGCCCCCCCCGTCGAACTGGCCGCAGCCAGTTTAGACTCCTCGGTCACCAGCACGCTCATGCCACTGACTACACTGGAAACAGGCTTGATGGTAAAGCTGTCTTTACTGGCGGGCAGCTGGTCATACGCAACGGAAAGACCGTCAAATGACAGCGTCTTCGCCGTTGCATCAACAGTTACCGTCGACTTGGTGTTATCCGACAGACGGGTTGCCGTCCAGTTCGTGCCATCGTAGCTGACAGAGTAGTCAGACGCCTGCACCCTGGTCGTATCACTCCACGTGGCCGTCAGGGACGCACCACCGGTATTGTTGGTGTTAGCCAGTACAGAAGGCGTGCCAAGACTAAAGAAAGCCCCGCCGGCATCGCCGTCACTATCTTTACCCTGCATATGCTGGGCATTAAAGCTGCTGCCCAGCGCCATCGCCAGCTGGCCAACCTGATTACGTGCGCCATCAAGATCGCTGCGGAAGGCCAGCAGTCCACCCAGTGAACCGGTGGTGATCAGTTTTTCAGAGAACTGCGTTTTTTGCCCTGTAGCCGGATCGACGGTCGCGAGTGTGGTACGCGCCGGATCGGCGCTGGACGGCACTGCCGCCAGCTGGCTGTAGGTGTCACCCTGCACCAGCGAGATACCGTTGCCGATGGAGATGTTGTAGCTGCCGCCGTTCTGCTGATTGACACTGACACCCACCAGCTTATTCAGTTCACTGACCAGCTGATCGCGCTGATCCAGTAAATTATTCGGCTCACTGCCAGCACCGGCGCCCTTCAGCTTGGTGATCTGCTGATTGACGTTAGCGATCTGTTTGGCGTAGTTATTAATCTGGTCGACGGTTGACTTCACCGAGGTGTTCACGCTGCTGTCGAGATTCGATAAATAGGTATCTGTCACCTGGAACTGATTCACCAGTCCCTGCGCTTTGCCGATCACGGCCTGGCGTGCAGAGGAGTCACTGGCATTACTGGACAGCGTCTGCAACGAACTGAAAAAGTCCTGCATATTGGTCGACAGGGTATTCGTGGTGCTGGAAAAGATGTCATCAAGACTGGAAACCTGACCGTACTGGGTGGTGATCGCACTGGACTGTGCGCTGGCCGCACGCAGCTGGTTGGTGATGAACTGATCGTATTCGCGATAGACTGTCGAGACATTCGCCCCGTTGCCGTAATAATTGTTACCGCTCAGGGTACTGTTCGCCTGAGCCAGCACGGTGGTCTGACGTGAATAACCGGTAACGGCATAGTTAGTGATGTTGTTACTGGTGGTATTCAGCGCGGCAGATGCGGCGCTTAACCCGCTCATCGCGGTATTAATTAAGTTTGCCATTTCGGTTCCTTGTTAACCGGCAACTGCGAGCCAGCATTGACGAATCGTTTGCCGGAGGCGGGTCAACCCCATCCGGCCTGAACAGGTTATCGGTTAAATGGGGGTAAACTTGAGCCTTCCCCCCAAATTTTTAAAACAAATCGCCAATATCCTGGCTATAGGCTTTGACCACTTTTTCACCCATGCTTTTGAACTGCTGGATCATACCGACCAGCTTTTGCGCATACTTGGGATCGGTGGCATAGCCCGCCGCCTGCAACGCCTGTGCGCCCTGCTCAGGCGAAGATGCCGTGGTCACTGCGGCGTAGCGCGGGTTGTTACTCAACAGTTTGACGTAGTCATTCAGGGCATCGAAATAGGAGTCATAAACGCGGAATTTCTGCTTCACCTTCTTCGCCTCACCGTTTTCGAATTCGGTGGTCATGATATCGGTGGTCTTGCCCTGCCAGCTGCCCGTGGCTTTAATGCCGAAGACGTTATAGCTCGGCTTACCGTCGCGGGTGAGGATCTGACGCTGACCCCAGCCGGATTCCAGCGCGGCCTGCGCGAGGATCAGGTGATGAGGAATACCGCTTTGCTCACTCGCTGCCTGCGCCGGTTTCGACAGCATGGCGATAAAGTCACCATTATCGCCCGACAGCGGCATCTCATGGGAAGAGAAACGCGGCACTGCCTTGCGGACAATCTGCTCCATTGCAATCGGCGGTAACGTGTTAATAAAGCTCTTATCCAGCGGCATCGGCACCGTACCCGCTTTTTCATTCAGCGGCTTCTGGCCTTCCATCTGTTTAACAATAAGATCCGCCAGACCGAGGCCTTTCGCCCCGATCTGCTGGCCAATCTGCTGATCGTACATGGAGGTATAAAGCCGCGTCTGCTCGCTGCTCATCAGACCATCCTGAGGCAGCGCCTGGCGCATACTTTTCAACATCATCTGTACAAACATCCCTTCGACCTGTTTGGCCACTTCCCGCGCATGGGCTTTCGGATCGTTGCCCGCCAGGCGTTTCAGGTTGTTTAGCGAGCGGCTGTCATACGCCGCACTGGTCAGAGACTGGCTATGGTCGGTCATCAGATAATTTCCAGTTTTGCGTGCAGACAGCCTGCGCTTTCCATGGACTGCAGAATCGACATCAGGTCGATAGGCGTTGCGCCCAGCGCGTTAAGCGCCCGCACTACGCTGTTCAGGTTGGCGCTGGCATTAACCGTCTGTAACGCCCCACCGCTCTGACGCAGATCGATCTGAGTCTGTGGTGTCACCACCGTCTGACCGCCGCCAAACGGCGTGTCCGGCTGGCTGACGTTTTGCGTCTGGTTCACGGTGACCGACAGGCTGCCCTGCGCGATGGCGCACTGTGTCAGCATCACTTCACGGTTCATAACCACCGAGCCGGTACGTGAGTTGATAATAACTTTGGCATCCTGAATGGGTACCGAGACGTCAATGTTCTGAATGTCTGCCAGCAGGCGCACCTGAGAAGTGCTGTTCGCTGACGAGCGGATTTGCACGGTGCGGCCGTCAACGGCCTGGGCCATGCCGTAACCGCCCCGGCTGTTAATGGCATCGCTGATGCGCTGTGCCATGCTGAAGTCTTCCTGGTTGAGGTAGAGGCTGACCACGTTGCTGGTACCGAAGTTATTCGGCAGCTCACGCTCAATGGTGGCACCGCCGGTGATCCGCCCGCCATTAACCTGGTTCACCTGTACGCTGCTGCCGCCGGCCGCCGCGCTGGCTCCGCCAATCAAAATGTTACCCTGTGCCAGCGCATATACCTGGTTATCCACCCCTTTCAGCGGCGTCATCAGCAGCGTACCGCCGCGCAGGCTTTTAGCGTTCCCCATGGAAGACACCACGACGTCCAGCACCTGACCCTGACGGCCAAACGCCGGCAGCTTGGCAGTGACCATCACCGCCGCCACGTTTTTCAACTGCATATTGGTGCCCGTCGGCACGGTGATCCCCAGTTGCGAAAGCATGTTGCTCAGGCTCTGTGTGGTAAACGGCGTCTGCGTCGTCTGGTCACCGGTGCCATCCAGCCCCACCACCAGGCCGTAGCCGATAAGGGAGTTATCGCGCACGCCGCCCACCGTCGTGAGATCGCGAATACGATCGGCCTGAGCCAGGGTGCTGAACCCCACCATCAGCAGCAGGGCAAATCGAATCAGTACATTACGCATTAAAACCTCTTACATCGGTGATATGTTCAGGAAGAACCGCTGCAGCCAGCCCATGTTCTGCGCTTCATTGATATAGCCGTTACCGACGTATTCAATGCGGGCATCGGCCACCTGGGTGGAAACAACGCTGTTGCTGGCGCTAATCGTGCGGGGGTTAACCACGCCGGAGAAGCGGATAAATTCAGTTCCCTGATTAATCTCAATCTGTTTCTCACCGACCACATTCAGGTTGCCGTTCGGCAGGACCTGATTAACGGTAACGGTGATGGTGCCGGTAAAGGTGTTGTTCGCCGAAGCGCCCCCTTTGCCAGAAAAATCATTTTTGCCTTCCCCGGCGAAGGTGGCTTTATCGCCGCCCAGCAGTCCGACCAGGGCACGCGGTGTGGCAGACAGCCCAAAGCTGCTGCTGCCATCACGTCCGGCATTGGCTGAAGAACTCTTACTCGCGCTGACATTTTCCTGCAGCGTGATGGTTAACGTGTCGCCAATATTACGCGGGCGGCGATCCTCAAACAGCGGCTGATAGCCGTAGTTCATCGGCATCACGCCCTGAAAAATAGAGCCGTTGACCAACGCAGGCGAAGCAGGCATCGGCTGGGCCGTTGTCGAACCTTCCACCAGTGGCTTACGGGGAACTAACGCACAACCGTTAAGCGTTAGCAGCAGCGTGGCCACTAACAAACGTCCAGGCAATGAGATCTGCTGCGCCATGGATATAAACCTTTCATTACGAGAATATTTTATTAACGGGCCGGGCAAGCCCGGCACCTGTAACGGTCAGACAGGCCGTTTTACACTTACAGCTGAGTCAGCTTCGCCAGCATCTGGTCAGACGTACTGACCGCCTTACTGTTAATTTCGTAAGCGCGCTGAGTCTGGATCATGCTGACCAGCTCTTCCGCTACGTTAACGTTCGACGTTTCAACGTATCCCTGATACAGCGTACCCGCGCCGTTGTTACCCGGGTTACTTTCCGTAGGTGCACCGGACGCCTGCGTTTCCTGGTACAGGTTCTCACCCATACTTTCCAGACCGGCGTCATTGATAAAGGTGCTCAGCGTCAGCTGACCTACCTGTACCGGGTTGGTCTGCCCCTGCTGCGTGACGCTCACCACACCGTCACGGCTCACCGTCATGCTCAGCGCATTCGGGGGGATCGTGATGGCAGGCTGCACCGGGAAGCCCCCGTTAGTGACCAGCTGGCCATTCTGATCGGTCTGGAATGAGCCATCACGGGTATAGGCTGTGGTGCCATCAGGCATCTGCACTGAGAAGAACCCCTGCCCGCTGATGGCAACATCTTTCGATGAATCGGTCTGCGACAGGTTTCCCTGATTATGCAGACGCTCAGTGGCGACCGGACGGACACCCGTACCAATCTGTAAACCTGAAGGCAGCGTTGTCTGTTCTGACGACTGAGCCCCCGGCTGACGCAGGGTCTGGTACATCAGGTCTTCGAACACCGCGCGCTGACGTTTAAAACCGTTGGTGCTGACGTTTGCCAGGTTGTTGGCAATAACGTCCATATTGGTCTGCTGGGCGTCAAGGCCGGTTTTGGCAATCCATAAAGAACGGATCATGTGTTATTCCTCTGGTCAGCTCATTGACAGCAGCTGGTTAGCTCTTTGTTCGTTTTCATCGACGCTGGAAATCACTTTCATCTGCATCTCGAAACGACGCGCATTGGCAATCATATCGACCATGGTCTGTGTGGTGCTGACGTTACTGCCTTCCAGCACGCCCGGCATCACTTTCATGGTCGGGTCAAGCGGCAGGGTGGCACCGCGCTGCGCCACGGCGCTGGCAGAGACGCGGAACATGCCGTCATCGCCGCGCGTCAGCTCACTGCCGGTGGCCTGTACCAGTTTGAGGCGGCCCAACTGGACTGTCGCATTCGGTGCATCGCCCGGATTCAGCGCGGTAATCGAACCGTCAGCCGCGATGGTGAGTTCCGCACCCTGCGGGACAGCAATCGGCCCGCCATCGCCCATCACCACATTGCCCTGTACGGTCAGCTGTCCGGCCGGGCTGACTTCCATATTGCCGTTGCGGGTGTAGGCTTCGGTGCCGTCGGCAGTCTGCACTGCCAGCCAGCCGTCACCCTGCATCGCCACGTCCAGCGCACGCTCGGTATAGTCCAGCGCGCCCTGCGTCATATCGGCTCCCGGCGTCGATGCCGTGACCAGCGTACGGGTCGGTAGTGACAGCCCCTCAACCGGAACTGCACGCGCCGCACTAAGCTGCGCCCGGAATCCCGGCGTGGCGGCGTTGGCCAGGTTGGCCGCTGTCACTGCCTGCTGATCGAGGGTCTGACTGGCAGCCCCCATTGCGGTATAGATTGCGTGATCCATTGGACTCCCCTGTTAACCGAATTAACGCAGGTTGACCAGCGTGTTAAGGATCTGGTCCTGAGTTTTGATGGTCTGCGCGTTTGACTGATAGTTACGCTGCGCGACGATCATGTTGACCAGCTCTTTGCTCAGGTCGACGTTCGAAGACTCCAGCGCACCGGCGGTCAGCGTACCGAGGTTACCGGTACCGGCGATGCCGGTCAGCGCCTGACCAGATGAGGCGGAAGCAGACCACACGTTGTCACCTTCAGACTTCAGGCCTTCCGGGTTAGCGAAGTTAGCCAGCACGATCTGACCCAGCACCTGAGTCTGTTCGTTGGAATAGGTCCCGACCAGCGTGCCATCATCATTGATCTGATAGCTGGTCAGTTCGCCAGGCTTATAGCCATTCTGAACCGGGTTACCAAAGGTGGTGGTGCCGTTGTTCTGCTGCAGGCTGCCGGTGATATCCACAGTCAGATTGGTCGGGCCTGCTGAACCGTTCAGGGAGCCCATGGTGAAGCCGACCAGACCGCTTGCCGGGGTAGTCAGGTTACCGCTGGTATCAAACTCCAGATTGGTCGCCGTGCCCGTGGTTCCGGTTGACGCATCTACTGGGGTAACGGTCCAGTTATTATCAGCCGTCTTGTTAAAGTACAGGTTGATAATGTGTGAGTTACCCAGCGAGTCAAACGTGGTCATCGCTGACTTGGCGTTATATGTCGTAGGATCGGCAATTTTCAAATCAGCAACAGGCTTAATGGTGTCCGTAGAGTTCAGGTTAGCCGTCATTGAGGTCGTTGTGGTGGCTTTAGCCGACATGCCGCCGGTGGGTACACTCAGGCCTACCGGGTTAGCACCGGTCTGGATAGTCGGCGGTGTGCCGGTGGCCGGATAGCCGGTCAGCTGCAGACCCTGCATGTTGACGATATTACGATCGGCGTCGAGGGTGAACTGGCCGTTACGGCTGTAGTACACCGCACCGCTGGCATCCGACATGCGGAAGAAGCCCTGCTGGCTGATCGCCACATCAAGTCCACGGCTGGTGGTGGTGGTGGTACCGTCGTTAAAGTCCTGCACCACGGCCGCAACCTTGGTACCCAGACCGACTTTTGATCCGGCAAACATATCGGCAAACGCGACGGTGCTGGATTTAAAACCCGCTGTCGCGGAGTTGGAGATGTTGTTACCAATAACGTCGAGGTTGCTCGATGCCGCGTTTAAGCCGCTGACTGCCTGTGAAAAGCCCATGTTGTCACTCCTGAAGCATAAATTAGTGGATTAAATAATCTGACGTATGTTGTCCAGGGTGGTCGTACCCATGGTGCCAAGGTCAAGTACTGCGCCTTTTGAGCCGCTACTGACGCCGCTCACCAATGCATAGTTCAGCGGCTGTGCCACCAGCTGGCCAGTAGCATTGCTGGCGCTGATGGAAACGGTATATTTGCCGTCGGCGGCGGCGGTGCCATCCGCGGCTTTACCATCCCACTGGAAGGTATGTACGCCAGCGGTCTGTGCGCCGAGGTCAATGGTCTGGATCACGGCACCGCCAGCATCTTTAATGGTGGCGGTCGTCGAGGTCGAGGCCTGCCCCAGTTCCACACCAAATGGCGTGGTGGTGGTTTTACCGACCAGAATTTGTGACCCGTTGACCATCACACCGTGACCGATCAGCGTTGACGCCTGTAAAGACTGGCCGGAAGTAATCTGACCGGAGATCGAACCGAGGGTAGTGTTCAGCTTCTCAATCCCGCTCAGGGTGTTGATCTGCGCCAGCTGCGAGGTCAGCTGGCTGTTGTCCATCGGGTTCGTCGGGTCCTGGTTCTGCAGCTGGGTTACCAGCAGCGTCAGGAAGTTACTCTGTAAGTCCGCCGCTGACGTATCAGAAGAAGACGAAGAAGACTGCAGCGTGGTGGTAGCCTGCTTCTCATTTACACCAACAGCAATACTCATCGGGAAGCTCCTTATTGACCCATGGTTAAGGTTTTCAACATCATTTGTTTAACGGTGTTTAAAACCTCGACATTGGCCTGATAACTTCTCGAGGCCGACATGGTGTTCACCGTTTCACCCACAACATCCACATTGGGCATTTTTACGTAGCCTTTGGCATCTGCCATCGGGTTACCGGGTTCATAGACCAGACGTGCCGGGGCCGGATCGTCGATCACCTGAGCCACTTTGACGCCACCGGTAGGCGAACCCGGTGCCGCGTCGGTTTGAAACACGACCTGCTTCGCCACATAAGGCTGACCATCCGGCCCGGTGACGCTGTCGGCGTTGGCCAGGTTACTGGCGCTGACGTTAAGACGCTGTGACTGTGCAGCCATTGCCGAACCGGCAATATTAAAAATATTCAAAAGTGCCATGCGTTATTGCCCCTGTAGCACAGACATCATGCCCTTAATCTGACTGCTGATAGCCATCAAATCCGTCTGATATTTCAGACTGTTATCGGCAAACTCTGTGCGTTCGCGGTCCATATCTACCGTGTTACCGTCCAGCGCAGGCTGGTCAGGAATGCGGTACATCAGATCCATCGAAGGCGGTTGAAGATTTTCTGCAGGAATATGGCGTGCCGACGTCACCGCCAGCGACAGACCGGAACCCTGCGCCCGCCCCTGTTCCAGCACTTTGTTCATCTGGCTGGCGAAATCGATATCGCGTGCCTGATAGCCCGGCGTGTCAGCGTTGGCGATATTGGATGCCAGGATTTCCTGTCGCTGTGCACGCAGGTTCAGGGCTTCGGTATTAAACCGTAGTGCTGCGTCCAGTTTGTCGAGCATGCGTCCTCCGCAAGTGAGAATTTAGAGCTGACAGCATAATCGCCGGGGGGAAAGGGCTATCGTTTGAATAGCGCTAAAAAGCGTCGCTAATTTGCGCCTTGACAATATGTACGGAAGGGTAGAATCAGTGCCAGGTTGATTAAGAGGAAGCCCCTGATGCGAGGAATGACAAGACTGCTGGCCGTTTTACTGGTTCTGATAAGCGCCTCTGCCAGTGCTGCTGACCTTAACGCACAGCTCAATGAATTTTTCAAAAACCGCTATGGGCAAAGCGGACAGGCTGCCGATAACATGACCGTAGTGGTGAAAACGCCACAGCGGATGTGGCCCGCCTGTGAACAACCGCAGTTCTCCCTGCCCGGCAATAGCCGTATGTGGGGCAATATCAGCGTCGCGGCCAACTGTGAACAGAATCGCCGTTATATCCAGGTCCAGGTTCAGGTCACCGGTACTTATCTGGTCGCCACCCGCCAGGTCTTACGGGGCGCCACCATCAACGCGGATGATATGCGCCTGGAACAGGGCCGGCTGGATACCCTCCCCGCCCGTACGGTAATGAAAGCGGAGGAGGCAGTCGGAGCCATCGCCCTGCGTGACATCACGCCAGGACAGCCCGTGACCCTGATGATGATGCGGCAGCCATGGCGGGTGAAGGCCGGTCAGACGGTCACCATCACCGCCAGCGGTGACGGTTTTAACATCAGCAGCGAGGGTAAGGCGATGAACAATGCCGCCGCCCTGCAGACGGTCAGAGTACGAATGAATTCAGGACAGATTGTGATGGGTAAGGTCGACGCTAATGGGAATATTCTGATAACGCTATAAACCACTAAAGTAGGCCTCAGTTCTGCCGATAGTGTTAATAACGGCCATTTTACTATTAGAATATTGAACATCAGACCCGAATGTCTGAGTTAACAGGAGCGCATATGAGCATCGACAGAACCCAGCCACTGAAACCAGCAAGTACCGTTCAGCAACGTGACACCAATGATGTTGCCCAGCCTAAAGCCCGTGCGGCAGAAGGTAAAACGACGGCAACCCCAAACGGTACTCAGGTTGTGCTCAGCGGCGCACAGTCACAGCTGACCAAAGCCAGCGCTCAGGACATCAACACAGTGCGTGTTGAAGAGCTGAAGAACGCGATTCGCAACGGCGAACTGAAGATGGACACCGGCAAAATTGCCGACGCGCTGATTCAGGAAGCCAAAGACTCACTGCAAGGTAATTAACCCATGGATAAGCTGCAAAACGCCCTTGATAAAATGCTTGAAGTTCTTTCGTCGCTGGCCGATGTCATGAATGCAGAGCAACAACAGCTCTCAGCAGGTCAGGTCAATAGCAGCTTATTACAGCGAATTACTGAGGATAAGAGCTCTTTACTGGCAACCCTCAATTTCCTGGAAGAGATGCGTCGTGATGCGGAAAAAGCCAGCGGGACTCATGTGCCCTACAGCCGGCATCCGGAACTGGCGCGTCGCTGGTCATCTATTCAGGATCAGACGGTAAAACTGCGTGATACCAATTTACATAACGGTATGCTGCTCAATCATCAAATCAGTCATAACGAGCATGCGTTGCAGGTACTGAAGCCTTATCAGTCACAAAAATTTTATGGCCCTGACGGTCATGCGGTCGCCAGCGCTCCGGTGAGCCGCAAAGCCTGATTTCCGTCATCCATTGTCAGACTTTACCCCGCTGCGCTTGCGCGCCGCGGGGTTTTTCTGTTCATACTGCCGAACGGCGTGAGAAGTGTGCCGGACGGAAACCCAGTAGCCCCAGCACAATAAAATAGACGCCCCCGCCCACCGCGCAGACTGCCGCCAGCCGCAGCAGGCGTGACAGCATATTGCCGGTCGCCCAGTCCGGCATCAGCATCATCATGCCCACCAACGCCGCTGCCATCACTACCACGGCAATCACCAGACGGACGAGAAAGCTGAACCAGCCCGGCTGCGGCTGAAAAATATCCTGCTTGCGAAGCTGCCAGTAAAGAAGTGCAGCATTCAGACAGGCGGCCAGGCCGATCGATAACGACAGTCCCGCATGTTTGAGCGGGCCAATAAAGGCAAGGTTCATCAGTTGGGTGGCGGCCAGCGTGAACAGCGCAATTTTTACCGGCGTTTTAATGTTCTGACGCGAATAGAAGCCGGGTGCCAGCACTTTCACCACAATCAGCCCCATCAGCCCGACCGAATAGGCGACCAGCGCACGCTGGGTCATTGCCGCATCGAACGCGCTGAATTTGCCGTACTGAAACAGCGACACGGTCAGCGGCTTAGCCAGGATCCCCAGCGCGACGGCACTGGGCAGCGCCAGCAGGAAGCAGAGCCGCAGTCCCCAGTCCATCAGCCGGGAATACTCATCCTGATTCCCGCTGGCAAAGCTTTTTGCCAGCGACGGCAGCAGAATGGTGCCCAGAGCGACGCCCAGTACCCCGGACGGAAACTCCATCAGGCGGTCGGCGTAGTACATCCAGGAGACGGAACCCGACACCAGGAAAGAAGCAAAGATCGTGTTAATGATCAGCGAGATCTGACTGACCGACACGCCGAGGATCGCCGGGCCCATCTGACGCATCACGCGCCATACGCCGGCATCCTTCAGGTTCAGACGCGGCAGCACCAGCATGCCGATTTTCTTCAGATGCGGGAGCTGATAGCCCAGCTGCAGCACCCCGCCCGCGACCACCGCCCAGGCCAGCGCCATGATGGGGGGATGGAAATACGGTGCGGCAAAGACGGCAAAACCTATCATGCTGACGTTAAGCAGCGTCGGGGCAAAGGCCGGCACGGAGAAGCGATTCCAGGTATTGAGGATCGCCCCCGCCAGCGATGCCAGCGAAATCAGCAAAATGTAGGGGAACGTCACGCGCAGCAGCGAGGAGGTCAGGGCAAACTTGTCGGGGGTGTCCGCGAAGCCCGGTGCAGTGATCAGGATCACCCAGGGAGCAGCAAACATCCCCAGTACGGTGACCGCAGCCAGAACCAGCGTCAGTAGCCCGGACACATAGGCGAC
Organism: Erwinia persicina NBRC 102418; assembly: GCF_001571305.1. Classification (GTDB taxonomy): domain Bacteria; phylum Pseudomonadota; class Gammaproteobacteria; order Enterobacterales; family Enterobacteriaceae; genus Erwinia; species Erwinia persicina. The sequence continues at coordinate 91,270 of NZ_BCTN01000004.1, forward strand.
AAAGACTTTTGTTGCCTCTTCACCCTGCTTACTTTTGTACTCTGCAAGGATCGGCACAAAGGCCTGGGAAAAGGCTCCCTCAGCGAAGATACGCCGCAGCAGGTTGGGCAGCTTAAACGCAATAAAAAAGGCATCTGTCGCCATGCCTGCGCCGAAGACGCGCGCCACGATGGCATCACGCGCAAAACCCAGCACGCGTGAAAACAGGGTCATAGAGCTGACCGCTGCCAGTGATTTCAACAGGTTCATGTATATCCTGATTCAGGTATCCGGGAAGACCGGCTTGCAACAAGAGAGATCCGGTGAAAACCGGTCCGTTTAAGGTGTGGATAGTCTACTGAAGTAAAAGCAAATAACCACTGCGGATTGTTACGGGTTTTATCCTGTCTGCGCGGTGTGCGTGGTGATGAAAAAGGGCTGACCCAAAAAGAAGGTCAGCCCCTGCCATCACGCTTTGGCCCTGCGGGGGGTATGACAGGCTGGCCGGATAAGGCGGTCAGCCCCGCCAGCCGCCTACTCCCGTTCGGCGTCACGCCACAGCTTCTCGACCATGCGTTGGGCAATTAACGCCTGTTCTCCACTGGTTTGCGGCATTGTCTGATTTTCCACACAGCGGATAAAATGGTGGGCGGCACCGACAAAACCGCGCTGTTCCAGCGTGGTCTGCCAGCCGGGGGTCGGATCCACGCTGATCTTCCCCGCTTTCTCCTGCTGCCAGTCGCGCATCTCACTAACCTGATAGACGGCACCGTCATCGATTGCCATTACCCGCTCGGTCTGGCTCCCTGCACGGCGATGCATACTGGTGGTCACCTGGATGTTACCGGCGTTAAAATGGTGTTCGGCATACAGCATCTGCCCGCTGTCATTCGTCTGCAGCGTACCGCTCAGGAGCCGCCCCTCCCCACCCGCCAGCCACAGTGCGCTGTCGACCACGTGCAGATAATCATCCAGCAGCGTGAAAAAAAGATCCTGTGGGCCGACGCTGTCGCTGCGGTGCTTATCCATGCGGATCGCGGCGGGCTGCACCAGTGCCTCTTTCAGTTGGAGGTAGCGCGGTGCAAAGCGGCGGTTAAACGCCACCATCAGCTTACGCCCACGCCTGTCAGCCAGTTCCACCAGACGCTCGGCCTCGCTCAGGGTGGCCGCAAGCGGTTTGTCCACGCAGACATCCACACCGGCACGCAGCAGGCGATCCACAATGGCATAGTGGCTGGCGGTGGAGCTGTGAACAAATACCGCGTCGCTGGCAGCAGCCAGATCGTCGAGGGTAGCCAGCAACGGAATACGATAGCTGTCGCAGATTGGCCGCGCCTTTTCCTGATTCGGTGAAAAAGCCCCCGCGATTTGCCAGCCGTCGGTGCAGGTCAGCACCGGCAGCCAGGCCTTCTGTGCTATCCCGCCCAGCCCGACGATACCGACTTTCAGTCCGCTCATTCCGCCCCCTGTACGTTCAGCAACCGGTCAATCTGCTGCTGTAAGGACGCCACCTGATGCTCAAGGGCGCTGACACGCGCCTCCAGCCCCCCCTCTGTTTCGCTGCCGGCACTGACCGGAAGCGTCTGCGCCTCCACGTCACCGCTGAACAGATGCCTGTAGCGGCTCTCGCGCTTACCCGGTTCACGAGCCAGTCTGACCACCAGCGGCCCCTCTTCGCGCTGCGCCAGATGCTCCAGCACCTGTTCCACTTCCCCCACATCGGCAAAGTCATGCATCCGCGTACTGCGGGTACGCAGCTCACCCGGCGTCTGGGCCCCACGCAGCAGCAGGGTGGCAATCACCGCGACCTGCGCCGGAGAAAATTTCAGCTGACCGAATTCAGAATTACAGAAGCGTTGCTCATATTTCACCACCCGGCTTCCGAAGCCGTTGAGGGCCGTCAGCTGATGCTTTTTGACCAGCAGGTCGAGGGTATTCTGCACTTCACTTTCGCTCAGGGACATGACCGGTTCGCGATTCGACTTCTGATTACAGGCGGTGACTACGGCATTCAGCGACATGGGATACTGGTCCGGCGTGGTGACCTGTTTTTCCAGCAGGCAGCCGATCACCCGCGCTTCAGTGGCGGTTAAGGGCGTTTTGATCATCAGGGTTACACTCCACGCCGTTCAGGCGTCCATTCGTGGGAGGTCAGCGCCGTCAGGACGTGATCCTGCCAGCGGCCGTCAATCATCAGGTAATCTTTGGCATAGCCTTCTTTTTCAAAGCCGAGGCGGGCCAGTAACCCGCCGCTGCGCTGATTGTGCGGCATATAATTGGCCATAATACGGTGCATTCGCTGCTGGCGCTGCATATAGCGGATGGCACTTTGCAGCGCTTCGAACATCATGCCCTGCCCCTGCCATTTCTCACCCAGCGAATAGCCGAGATAGCAGGCGTGAAAGGAACCGCGCAGCACGTTGCTGAAGTTCGCCACACCGCGGATTTCGTTCTCATCCGGGTCCATGACGGCAAAGTAAAAGGCACTGCCCTGTTTCTGCATTTCTGTAATTAACCCCAGCCGCGCCTGCCAGCCGGAGGGATAGCAATGACTTTCGTCACGCACCGGCTCCCAGGGTTTAAGGAAGGCGCGGTTTTCAGCATAGTAATCGGCCAGTCTCCAGGCATCACGCTCATTGACCAGACGAACCACCAGACGGTCGGTAGTCAGGTGCACTTTCGGCACGGCAGTACGGTAGCCAAACATCTTATCTCCTGAAATCTCTGGCCAAAACAACATTCTTCAACGGGAGCCACCGGCGGAAAACTGCACGGAATGCCTGTTGCTTTACTATAACCGCCATCACGAAGCCGGGTAAAATAGTGCCGGGTAAAAAATCGCAAAATTGACGAAAAAACGATGAAAATCCCGAGTGAATTTGCCCTATGCAGGGTTCTCTTCCATACTTCTTCAATACATTCAGACAATTGATGGTATTTTCATCGCTGTCGCGATTAAGGGGAACCGATTGAAACTCTATATCTACGATCACTGCCCATTCTGCGTTAAAGCGCGCATGATCTTCGGCCTGAAAAACCTGCCGGTGGAGCTCATCGTGATGATGAATGATGATGAGGCAACGCCGAACCGCCTGATCGGTCAAAAAATGGCTCCGATCCTGATGAAAGACGACGGCAGCTGTATGCCGGAAAGCATGGATATCGTGCAGTACATTGATCGGCTGGATGGTGAGCCGCTGCTGACCGGGAAAACCAATCCGGCTATCACTGACTGGTTGCGTCATGTGCACGGCTACGTCAACAAGCTGCTGTACCCGCGTGTGGCCGAAGCGCCGTTTGCCGAGTTCTCCACTCCGGAGGCGCGTACCTACTTTAAAAACAAGAAGCAGGCAGTCGCCGGTGATTTTGCCGAACTGCGTGAACACTCCGCAGGCTGGATCAAAAACATCAATGACGACCTGCGTAAGCTCGACAAGCTGATTGTTAAGCCGAATGCGGTGAGTGGTGAACTGTCACTGGACGATATACATCTCTTCCCGCTGCTGCGCTCACTGACGCTGGTTGCGGGCGTGGAGTATCCAAGCCGCGTGGCTGATTACCGTGACAATATGGCGAAACAGACTCAGGTTACGCTGCTTTCCTCCTCTGCCTCCTGACCGCTCGGGCCGCCGCACGGCGGCCCGACACATTCCGTTGTCATTTCCTGCGGTTTCTCTCGGCGTTGTCCTGGTGACGAACCGGCGTGAGTGGTGCATGCTAGTCCCCTGCTCCGGCGGGAACGTCCGGTGATTAAAAACAGAGGAACAACATGAAAAAAACACTTTTTGGCCTTGGCGCTTTACTGTTAGCGGGTTTGGTCAGCGGCTGCAATCAAATCGCCCAGTACAGCATCAGCGAACAGGAAATTAACCAGGCGCTGGTTAAGCATAATAATTATGAGAAAAATATTGGCGTCGCCGGTCTCGCCGACGCGCACATTACGCTGAAGGATCTCGCCAGCCAGATAGGCCGTGAAGAGCCGAATAAAATCACGCTGACCGGGAAAGCAGACGTGAATATCAGCTCCCTGTTTGGGCCGCAGCAGGCGCAGATGACGCTGAAAATGAAAGCGCAGCCGGTCTTCAACCAGCAGGAAGGGGCCATCTATCTGAAAGACATGGAGCTGGTGGATGTCACGGTGCAGCCGGAGAAGATGGAAGGCGTACTGAAAACGCTGACCCCGTACCTTAATGAGTCGCTGAAAAACTACTTTAATCAAAAACCGGCCTATGTCCTGAGCACTGACCGCAGCAAGGCGGAGTCGCTGGCGAAACGCTTTGCCAAAGGGCTGGAAGTGAAGCCTGGCGAACTGGTGATCCCTTTCACCGACTGACCGATAAAACGGTACGGGCAGGCCCGTACCGTTTTTTCACCTAGCGCGCATAAACCGGGTGCATTCCCCGCGCTTTATCCCTATCCTTAGTACCCGGCCAAAACCTGCCTTTTCCCTTTCTGCCGGAGCACATCGCATGACCACACAACCTCAGCAATTGATTATTCGCCGCCCTGACGACTGGCACATCCATCTGCGTGACGGAGAGATGCTGGAGGCGGTTGTGCCCTTTACCAGTGAGGTCTGTGGCCGCGCCATCGTGATGCCCAACCTGGTGCCGCCGGTCAGTAGCGTGGCCGCCGCCCGCGCGTACCGCGAACGCATTCAGGCTGCCGTCCCGGCCGGCCATCATTTTACCCCTCTGATGACCTGCTATCTGACCGACGGTCTTGATCCGGACGAAATTGAGACCGGCTTCACTGAAGGGGTGTTTACCGCCGCGAAGCTTTACCCCGCCCATGCCACCACCAACTCCGCCCACGGTGTCACCAGCATTGCGTCCATTGCCCCGGTACTGGAGCGCATGCAGAAAATCGGCATGCCGCTGCTGATCCACGGTGAAGTGACCGATGCACACATTGATATCTTTGACCGTGAAGCCCGTTTTATTGAGACGGTTCTGCATCCGCTACGCCTGCAGTTCCCGGAGCTGAAAGTGGTCTGCGAGCATATCACCACCAAAGAAGCGGCCGCTTATGTACTGGAAGGCAATCGTTTCCTTGGCGCGACCATCACACCGCAGCATCTGATGTTCAACCGTAATCACATGCTGGTCGGTGGAATTCGCCCGCACCTCTACTGCCTGCCGATCCTGAAACGTAACATCCACCAGCAGGCGCTGCGCGATGCGGTCGCCAGCGGGCATGAACGCTTCTTCCTCGGCACGGATACCGCCCCCCACACCCGCGACCGAAAAGAAACCAGCTGCGGCTGTGCCGGTGTGTTTAACGCTCCGTCGATGCTGGCCGCTTATGCCACCGTCTTTGAAGAGATTGGTGCCCTTGCCCACTTTGAGGCGTTCTGCGCTGAAAACGGGCCGCGCTTCTACGGGTTGCCGCTGAATGAAGGTACCGTGACGCTGGTACGCCAACCCTGGACGGTAGCGGAATCTGTTCCGGTCGGTGATGACGGCCATACGCTGGTGCCGTTCCTGGCGGGGGAAACGCTGAACTGGCAGGTTGTGGTGTAAGTTTTGCCACCCCGAGGCCGGTCACGGTGGGGGATCCGCGTTTTCGGCTCCCCCCAATGTCCGCAGCAAAAAGGTTGCGCCGCACTGAATTACTGTATATATTTACAGTAATTCAACCGGAGGCTATCATGCGTATTGAAGTCACTGTAGCAAAAACCACCTCTTTGCCTGCGGGTGCCATTGATGCACTCACGCAGGAACTCAGCAAAAGAATCGACAAACAGTTCCCTGACGGCAGCAATACCATTTCTGTACGCTATGCCGGTGCCAACAACCTGACGGTGATGGGCGGCGGAAAAGAAGCGAAAGATCAGATTAGTGATATTCTGCAGGAAACCTGGGAAAGCGCTGATGACTGGTTTATCTCCTGAATAATCCAGGCTGTTGCCGCTGCGTGTATGGCCACTCCCTCTGCGGCCTGAAGCAGAATGGATAAATAACGATTGTGCCATTTTTGCCGGATACGCTATCCGGCTTTTTTATGCCTTCTTTTGCCGAAGAACACCGATAGACGCAACGGGTAGAATATCTTATTCTGAGCCTGACATTAATTACTGAGGTTTTTCTTATGGCTGCCGATAATCCAGAAGAGGCGATGACGTTTGGTGAGCTACTGACGATGATTGGCGAACAGCAACGCCGTCTGACAGTATTAGAGAATGCCTTTTCCACCCTCTCCTTTTGCCTTGATGATAAAGCTAATCAACTGTTAATTCACAGTTTAAAGCTGGAGGGGCAAAACCAGAATCGGGATGAACAGTTGCAAAAACATTTCATCCGTCTGGCCGGGGAACTGGAAAAACGTTCAGGGGTGTTGCCGTCTTCTCCGGATGTACTCTCTTCACCAGAAATATGAGTGCATTATCACACCCTAATTAATCGTGCCGCATCCCCGCAGGGTGATTATTTTTCGCCCTGCCCATGTATAATTGCCCGGTCGAATAGCGGCTGTTTTTTAACCCGGGCGAGATTTAAGTCAACGAACAAAAAAACTCCTGTTATAATTAGGACGCTCTAAGAAAAAAAACGCATTGAACCTCGATAAATCACTTCGTTGCCATCATTCACGAGTAATAAGGGGGTTATAATGGACAGAAACAAAGAGGTCATCCAGACACATCCCCTCATCGGATGGGATATCAGTACCGTAGACAGCTATGATGCCATGATGATCCGTTTACACTCGCTCTCTTCTGACCAGCAACAGGCGGAAGATGCAGAAGTCGGGCAGACCTACTGGCTGACTACCGATGTGGCAAGGCAATTTATCTCCATCCTTGAAGCTGGCATTGCCAAGATAGAAGCGACTGAATACCAGGATCGTGATTACAAAAAGCACTAATCTGTGACTGAACGATGTTTCTCAGAGGCACCCCACAGGGTGCCTTTTTCATGCCCGCCATAATTTGTTATCCTTCCGCAATTGCTTGATTAACTGAGGCTGATCCGATGGTTTACGATTTAATTGTGGTGGGCAGTGGTTCCGTCGGCGCCGCCGCCGGATGGTATGCGACACAGGCGGGTCTTAAGGTCCTGATGATCGATCGCCACCATCCTCCGCACCGCGAAGGCAGTCACCACGGTGAAAGCCGGCTGATCCGCCATGCTTACGGCGAAGGGGCGCGCTACGTGCCGATGGTGCTTCGTGCCCAGCAGCTGTGGGATCAGCTGGAGCAGCAAAGCGGCGAGCGCGTGATGCAGCGAAGCGGGGTACTGAATCTGGCACCGCATGCTTCAGAATTTATTCAAAACGTCATCCAGAGTGCAGAGCAGTTTGCGCTGAACGTGCAGATCCTTAACGAAGCAGAAATCCACCAGCGCTGGCCGCAGATAAGCGTTCCTGAAGGCTATATTGGCGTATTTGAACCGCAATCGGGTTACCTGAAATCAGAGATTGCCGTGAAAAGCTGGATCCGCCTGGCAAAAGAGGCGGGTTGCGCGCAGCTGTTCAACTGTGGCGTGACGCAGATTGACACGGTAGAGGGACTGCAGGCGGTCACCACACCGGACGGTGTTTATCGTGCGCGCCGGCTGCTGATCAGCGCCGGAACCTGGGTGAAAAGCCTCTATCCTGCGCTGCCGGTCACCCCGGTGCGTAAAGTCTTTGCCTGGCATCAGGCTGACGGACGCTACAGCGAGAATAATCAATTCCCGGCATTTACCGTTGAGATGCAGGACGGGATCCATTATTACGGATTCCCCGCTGATAATAACGCCATCAAAATCGGCCGGCATGAAGGCGGACAGCCGATTGACTCGCCGGAAGGACGTAAACCCTTTGGCAGCATGGCAGAAGACGGCAGTGAGCTGTTTAACTTTATGCGGACTTTCCTGCCCGGCGTTGGCGTCTGCCTGCGCGGTGAGGCCTGTACCTATGACAATTCGCCGGACGAAGACTTCATTATTGATACCTTCCCCGGTGAACCTGACCGGATGCTGATCACCGGGCTGAGCGGTCACGGATTCAAATTCGCCAGCGTGCTGGGCGAGATTGCCGCGCAGTTTGCTCAGGGGAAAAGCAGCGAGTTTGATTTAACCCCCTTCTCACTGTCACGCTTTCAGTAGCCGCAGACAGGATTAAAAAAGGGCTCCCACCGGGAGCCCTTTTGCTTTTCTGCCTGACGATTATTTCCCGTCAGCAGGACGGGGCTTTCTACCGCGCAGACGCAGCTTATCAACCAGTCGCTGTGCTTCAGCACGGCTGCCTACCGACGGGGCTGAACCGCGCAGGGGCTTACGTGCTGTTTCACGCAGGGTAAAGACGGTTATTACCCCAATCACCCCGGCCCCCATCAGGTAGTAGGCGGGCATCAGCAGGTTACCCGTTTTCGCCACCAGCCAGGTCGTAATCAGCGGCGTCGTGCCGCCAAACAGTGAAACTGACAGGTTAAAACCAATCGCCAGTGCGCTGTAACGGATATCGGTGGAAAACAGGGCGGGCAGCGTCGCCGGCATGGAGCCGCTGAAACAGGTATGGATAGCGCCAAGGATAATCAGGCCGAGGAATACCAGCCACAGGTTGCCGGTACCGATCAGCAACATGCACGGTACCGCCAGCAGGATCAGCGCGATGGCCCCGCCCCAGATCACCGGACGGCGACCCAGCCGGTCGTTCCAGTGGCCCCAGAACAGCGTCAGCGGCATCATCACAAACATCACCACCATAATCAGCAGCAGTGAACTCAGCTCGCTCAGCCCCAGAATACCCGTCAGGTAGCTCGGCATATAGGAGGTCATCATATAGTTAGAGACGTTGAACAGCAGCACCAGGCCAATGCACTTCAACATCGCAGCACGGTACTTTTTCAGCATCTGCCACAGGGTCAGGCGCGGCTTATTGTGTTCCAGCTCCTCCTGCTTTTCCATATGCTTCTGGAAGGCCGGCGTTTCTTCCAGCTTCAGACGGATATACAGCCCAAACAGCCCTAATGGCGCGGCGATAAAGAAAGGAATACGCCAGCCCCAGTCGAGCAGCGTGGACTCCGGCATCGCAGCGGTGAGCCCGGTCACCAGGCCGGCCCCCAGCAGATAACCGCCGAGCGTACCGAACTCCAGCCAGCTGCCCATAAAGCCACGGCGCTTATCGGTAGAGTATTCGGCGATAAAGGTAGCCGCCCCGCCGTACTCACCGCCGGTGGAAAACCCCTGCAGCAGGCGCGCCAGCAGCAGCAGCACGGGCGCCATGATACCGATAGTGGAATAGGCGGGTATCAACCCGATGCAGAACGTGCCGATCGACATCATGATCATCGTCAGTGCCAGCACCTTCTGGCGGCCGATACGGTCGCCCAGCGGGCCAAATACCAGCCCACCCAGCGGACGCACGAGGAACGCAGCAGCAAAGGCACCGAAGGTGGCCAGCAGCTGTGCTGCCGGACTGCCGCCGGGGAAAAACACCTTACCGATGGTTACCGCAAGAAAACTGTAAACCCCAAAGTCAAACCACTCCATGGCGTTGCCGAGGGCGGCCGCGCCGACGGCCCGCTTGAGCATGGATTTATCCACGATAGTGATATCGTCAACGCTGAGTTCCGGCCTGGCGGATTTATCTTTATTCCAGAAATGCTTTTTATGAGGCTGTTGCCCCTCTGATGTTGTACCCATTGAGCGCTCCCGGTGTTGCAGTAAGTGAGCAGCCTCATAGCTTTCGTCGCCTGACAGAGAAGGGAAAAACAAAGGGGAAGAAAGCTATAACGCAGCAAAGTCAGAATGGTCATGAACGGTAAATCTTATAACGTCTGTGACTTACACTCCTTTACAGTAGACAATATTCCAAAAAACTTCAAGTTAAGCGCAGCATTCGCTGCTTTGTCGCACAACCCCCGCTTTACACGTTGTCATTATGATTTAATGCCAGACGGCACACTGCCCTCATCGGCCACCCGGCCCCGCAATGCATAAATTTATATAACAATTATCGTCAGCGTGATATTGACATAACGTGACAATAAACTGACGTTCGACGAGAATAACAGCAAAAAATCAGAACATGATATTTATCCCTCCAACGAAATAATCATTGATATGCCCGTCTCATGCTGTCACAAATCCGACTTAGCCTTCTGATTAACTGTCGATAACTGCTTATATCATTCAAAATATTTCATGCGATGAATGAATTCTATAATCAGTAAAATTATTTGTTGATTTTGCTCAGGTACCCGGTCAGTCTTACTGAAAATTCTCACAAGCGGATTTTCCTATGCAGTTGAAAAATAGCGCCTCTCGTTATGGCTCAGTGAGCATCCTTATGCACTGGCTGGTGGCGGCAACCGTTTATGGCATGTTTGCGCTTGGTCTGTGGATGGTCACGCAGGGCTATTACGACACCTGGTACCACAAAGCCCCGGAGCTGCATAAAAGCATTGGGATGGTGCTGTTTGCCGTCATGCTGGTGCGCGTGGTGTGGCGATTTGTCTCCCCTCCGCCGAAGCCACTCGCCAGCTATACGCCACTGGTACGCTACAGCGCCGTCGCTGCCCACCTTCTGCTTTACGGCATCCTGTTTGCGATTTTAATCAGCGGCTATCTGATCTCGACGGCGGAAGGTAAGCCGATCGATGTCTTTGGCGTACTGCCGGTTCCGGCGGTATTTGCCGGGCTGGGTGAGCAGGCAGATCTGGCCGGCGATATTCATCTCTGGCTGGCCTGGAGCGTGGTGATCCTTTCCGTGATCCATGGGCTGGCTGCACTGAAACACCACTTTATCGATCGCGATATCACGTTAAAAAGGATGCTGGGTCACCGCATCGATTAATCACAGAAATGGAGAACACCATGCTGAAGAAAAGTATTCTGGGTTTGACTACTGCCGCACTGTTAATGACCGCCGGCACCGCCTCTGCCGCTGACTATAAAATTGATAAAGAAGGGCAGCACGCGTTTGTCCAGTTCCGTATCAAGCATCTGGGCTACAGCTGGCTGTACGGTACCTTTAAAGATTTCGATGGCGCATTCACCTTTGACGAAGCCGATCCGGCTAAAGATAAAGTGAATGTCACCATCAAAACCGGCAGCGTGGATACCAACCATGCCGAGCGTGACAAACACCTGCGCAGCGCGGACTTCCTGAATGCCAGCAAATTCCCGCAGGCGACCTTCGTCTCTACCGGCGTGGAAAAGCAGGGTGACGGACTGACCGTTAACGGTAATCTGACGCTGAATGGCGTGACCAAACCGGTGAAGCTGGCGGCTAAGCTGACCGGCGAAGGGAAAGATCCGTGGGGTGGCTACCGTGCAGGCTTTGAAGCCACAGGTAACCTCGCACTGAAAGACTTTAATATTAAGTCTGATTTAGGCCCGGCCTCACAGGAAGTCGAACTGATGATTTCTGTTGAAGGTGTGCGTCAGTAAATGAATGTGGCGTCATCATCGTCCACGATGATGACGCCTGCACCGTTACTCTTCCGGCGAAGGGATGTGCATGGTGGTGCTCAACAGCCCACGGGATTTGTTAAAAATCTTATTGCCATTCTCACGCCCCGCACGTCGGGCGCGCTGCTCTTCGGGCGGTAACGCCAGCTCTTCCATGCAGATCGGGCTACAGCAGTGGTTAAATTTGCTGGCGCAGCTCGGGCACTGAATAAACAGCAGGTGACAGCCGTCGTTCAGGCAGTTAACGTGAGTATCGCAGGGCTCGCCGCACTGATGGCAGTTGGCGATAACATCCTCAGAAATACGCTCCCCCATCCGCTCATCAAAGACAAAGTTTTTGCCTTTAAACCGCACCGGTAATCCCTGTTCACGGGCGCGACGGGCGTACTCAATGATGCCACCTTCAATATGGTACACGTTCTCGTAACCGTTATGCCGCATCCAGGCGCTGGCTTTTTCACAGCGGATCCCCCCGGTACAGTACATGACGATTTTTTTATCTTTATCCTGCTGCAGCATATCGACGGCCATGGGCAGCTGATCGCGGAACGTGTCCGCCGGGATCTCCAGCGCATTATCAAAATGCCCCACTTCGTACTCATAGTGGTTACGCATATCCACAAAGACCGCCTGCGGATCATCCAGCATGGCGTTCACTTCCGCCGCCTTCAGATAGGCCCCGACATCGCTGGCATCGAAGCTGTCATCCGTAATGCCGTCAGCGACAATGCGGTCGCGCACTTTCAGACGCAGTACCCAGAAGGATTTACCGTCGTCGTCCAGCGCAATGTTCATACGCAGGTTATCCAGCGCAGGATGGAAGGCATACAGCGCAGCTTTCATGGTCTCGTACTGGCTGGCCGGGACACTGACCTGGGCGTTAATGCCCTCTGCCGCCACATAAACGCGACCGAAGACTTTCAGCCGGGTCAGGGCAATATACAGGGCGTCGCGAAACGCGCGGGGATCGTCAATAGTGAAGTACTTATAAAAAGAGACTGTAGTTCGCGGCTCGGTTTCGGCCATCATGCGCGCCTTCAGCTCTTCATTGGAGACAAGGTTATGTAACACTGGCATGGTGTACGTTCCTGTATTCAAGGAGAGGAAAAAATTTTCGGCGCTATCATACCCGAGCCGCCACACCTTGTCCTTAGCCGAAAAAAGTTTTCTTCCCACGTCTGCCGCCGAAAACTTCGACTACACTAAGAAAAATGGCACAATAGGCCATAAATAAACTTTAAACTTCTTCATAATAGCCCCCTTTTTTTACGATCTGGAAACTCATGACCCAGCTGCCTCAGTTCAATCGTGCATTGTTGCATCCCCGTTATTGGTTTACCTGGCTCGGTATTATCCTGCTTTACCTGCTGGTGCTGCTGCCCTACCCGGTGCTTTATTATATCGGCTGCGGCCTCGGAAGATTATCCATGCGTTTCCTGCGCAGCCGCGTCACCATTGCCCGGCGTAACCTGGCGCTCTGTTTCCCTCAGATGCCTGCCGCCGAGCGTGAGGCGCTGGTCAGGCGCAACTTCGAATCGCTGGGTATGGGGCTGATTGAAACCGGCATGGCCTGGTTCTGGCCTGACTGGCGGATTAAAAAATGGTTCAGTGTCAGCGGGCTGGAGCATATCAGCCAGGCGGCGGCAGACGGGAAAGGAGTGCTGTTGATTGGTATCCATTTTCTCACCCTGGAGCTGGGTGCACGCATCTTCGGTATTCATAATCCCGGCATTGGCGTATACCGTCCCAATGATAATGCCCTGCTCGACTGGCTGCAGACCTGGGGACGTATGCGTTCCAATAAAAGTATGCTCGACCGCAAAGATCTGAAAGGTATGATCCGCGCCCTGAAAAAGGGCGATATTATCTGGTACGCCCCGGACCACGACTACGGCCCAAAAAGCAGCGTCTTCGTGCCGCTGTTTGCCGTTGAACAGGCGGCGACCACCAAAGGCAGTTACCTTCTGATCCGCAGCGGTAACCCGGCGGTTATCCCTTTCGTGCCGCGCCGCCTGCCATCGGGTAAAGGGTATGAGATGGTGATCCTCCCTGAGCAGACCGGCATTCCACTGGACAGTGAAATCGCCACGGCAGCACATATGAATAAAATAATTGAACACGGCATCTTAATGGCACCCGATCAGTATATGTGGCTGCACCGCCGCTTTAAAACCCGCCCTGAGGGGCAGCCCTCTCTCTATTAACGCCCTGCCAGGCCGGACCATCGGCCTGTTTCATTAATTGAAACGGTTTTTCATTTTTTTGATCGCCCGCCGTTCAGTCGCCTGATATCAGCGTATACTGGTTTAGCTGATTGCTGATAAGGTTACTGTTTACTTTATGTCTACCCCCGATGTCCCCGCTATCGCCATCCACTGGCAACGAAATCTGTTCGTCACCTGGATAGGGTGTTTTCTGACCGGCGCAGGCTTCAGTCTGGTTATGCCCTTTCTGCCGCTTTACGTTGAGCAACTGGGCATCACCGACCCGCAGGCCCTGAATCTCTGGTCGGGTCTGGTGTTCAGCATCACGTTCCTTTTTTCGGCTATTGCCTCACCCTTCTGGGGGGGACTGGCGGATCGTAAGGGACGAAAAATCATGCTGCTGCGCTCGGCACTGGGCATGGCTATCGTGATGATGCTGATGGGCATGGCGACCTCGATCTGGCAGTTTCTGGCGTTACGCGCCCTGCTCGGTCTGCTCGGCGGATTTGTCCCCAATGCCAATGCCCTGATCGCCACACAGGTTCCGCGCGGTAAGACCGGCTGGGCGCTGGGCTGGCTCTCCACCGGGGCCGTTAGCGGCGCGCTGATTGGCCCGCTGATCGGCGGCCTGCTGGCCGACAGCTTTGGCCTGCGTCCGGTATTCTTTATTACCGCTGCAGTGCTGTTTACCTGTTTTCTGATGACGCTGTTTTGCGTGCGTGAGAGTTTTATCCCGGTGCAGAAAAAAGACATGCTGCACGCCCGCGAGGTGCTGACCTCGCTGAAAAATCCCCGTCTGGTACTGGCGCTGTTTGTCACTACGCTGATTATTCAGGTCGCCACCGGATCTATTGCACCGATCCTGACGCTTTACGTCCGCGAGCTGGCGGGCAACGTCGCTAATCTGGCATTTATCAGCGGGATGATCGCCTCAGTACCGGGAGTGGCAGCTCTGATGAGTGCGCCGCGCCTCGGCAGACTGGGCGACCGGATCGGGCCGGAGCGCATTCTGATCACTATGCTGATGCTCTCCGTGCTGTTGCTGATCCCGATGGCCTTTGTGCAGAACACCTGGCAACTGGGCATGCTGCGCTTCCTGCTCGGGGCGGCCGACGGTGCGCTGCTGCCGGCAGTGCAGTCCCTGCTGCTGTATAACGCCAGCAATCAGGTTGCCGGCCGCGTTTTCAGCTATAACCAGTCGTTCCGCGATATCGGTAACGTGACCGGCCCGCTGATGGGGGCCGCCGTGTCAGCACATTTTGGCTTCCGAGCGGTGTTTATCGTCACAGCCTGCATCGTCCTGTTTAACGTGCTGTACACCTGGATTACGCTGCGCCGGCGCAGTGAACGCATGGTGGTACGCGAGGAATAGCCCGGTCAGACCAGACCGATCTGCAACTGATGCAGCCGCTGGCACATCTCTTCATCGGGCCACTCATCGACCACCAGCGTGCTGGCCAGCGACAGGTCGCCAATGGCGAACGCCGAGGCGGAGTTAAGCTTTTCCTGCGACACCAGCACCACCGTCTCTGCTGCCCGTTCTGCCAGCGCCCGTTTGACGCACGCTTCCTCATAGTTGCCGGTGGTCAGCCCGGCGCTTCGGTGTACCCCGGTCACCCCCATAAAGAACAGATCGGCATTGATACGGCGGATCCCCTCGATCATCGCCGCTCCGGTGGTCACCACAGAATGCTTATACAGCTGACCGCCGATAATAATCACCTCGATCAGCGGATAGTCCACCAGCCCCACCGCCACGCCCGGACTGTGCGTCACGACCGTAAAAGCAAAATCGGTAGGCAGCCGCCGGATCATCTCTGCTGTGGTGGTGCCGCCGTCAATCATCACCACCTGACCCGGCTGGATCAGCCCGACGGCTTTCTCCGCGACGCGCCGTTTAGAGTCCATCTGCACGCTTTTGCGTGTTTCAAACGGTGCGATGGCGGCCGAAACCGGCAGCGCACCGCCATGAACCCGTTGCAGTAACCCCTCGGCGGCTAACTCCCTTAAATCCCGACGGATAGAGTCTTCTGATACGGCAAAATGCAGGCTCAGTTCCCGCGAAAGCACCTGCTTCTCACGGTCGAGCATGGCCAGAATCTGCTGTTTGCGCTGGCTGGAAAGCACCCTTACCCCCTTCACGATTGATCTTGATATTGCACGATTATGCATGCTAGCGTGTTGTCTGTCACTTCATTAAGGGCACAAACATGCAAAACATGCAGGAACGCGTACGCAACATCCGAGAGCAGCTGCTGTCGGATAACTGGTTCACCCTGAAAAAATACACCTTTGAACTGCTGCGCCGCGACGGCAGCTGGCAGGAACAGAACCGGGAAGCTTACGATCGCGGTAACGGTGCCGTGGTGCTGTTGTACCATAAAGCCCGCAAAACCGTGGTACTGACCCGCCAGTTCCGCTTCCCCGTTTTCGTGAATGGCCACAGCGGTTTCCTGATTGAGGCCACGGCGGGACTACTGGATAACGCCTCACCGGAGGCACGCATTATTGCCGAGGCCGAAGAAGAAACCGGCTTTCGCATCACGCAGATTGAAAAAGTCTTCGAATCCTATATGAGCCCCGGTTCAGTGACAGAAAAACTCTTTTTCTTTATTGCTGAATATTCCGACGACGATCGTCAGGGCACCGGCGGTGGCGTGGCAGAGGAAGGCGAGGATATTGAGGTACTGGAGTGGCCATTCGAACGCGCGCTGCAGGCAATACGTGACGGCGAAATTATGGATGCCAAAACTATCATGCTGATCCAGCATCTTGCTCTCAGTCGTGTTTTTCAGGAGATACCATGAAATCATTGCAAATTTTAGTGGCAGGTCCGGTTCGCAGCGGCACCGGTGATCGGGAAGACTTGATCCATGCCAACCTTGAACGCATGGAACAGACAGCGTTAGCCCTTTACCAGAAAGGGCATATTCCACTGATTGGCGAGTGGCTGGCGTTTCCACTGGCGCGGATTGCCGGGTCGCAGAAAATTGGCGATGCGATCAGTGAAGCGTATTTATATCCGGTCGCACACCGTTTAATCGGCCACTGTGACGCCATTCTGCGTTTACCGGGCGAGTCGCGCGGAGCAGATAACGATGTGCGCATTGGCCGTGAACTGGGGCTGACGATTTATCAGCATCTGGATGAGGTGCCTCAGTGCTGACCTGAAGCGGGGCCGGATGGCCCCCTGTCATCAGAAGCTGATATCTGCCGCGATACCGCCGACCAGGGCATCATTCACCTGGCGTACGCCGCCCGGTTTAGTGATCACCTGTAAGTTTGGCCGCACGTTCAGCCAGCGGGTAGCCTTCACATTATAATAGACCTCATAGTTCCACTCTGATCCCTGCTGCAACGGCAGGTAAGCCGGGTCGTTGTAGTCGCTGACGCCCCGGTCCTCATTCTGCTGATTGCGCATTTTGGTGTAGTCGTTGTTGACGTGAATACGCGCCATGCCGACACCCACTTCATCGCCCGGGCGAGCATCAAACGGCCCTTTCCACGCCAGCGCCAGCGACTGATAATTGTCCATGCGCGCAGTACGATGGTCGTTCATCACATACTGGAAGCTGACGCTAAGCCCCCGGCTTTTGTCCCCGGCCATGGCAAAAAGCTGCTGCTCGGCCAGCAGATAGCCGCCGTAAGCCTTTCTGGTTTTACCATAGCCGCCATCATGCCAGGTGTGAAAGTCGCCGCCTTTGGTTGAGCTGTAAAACATGCCCAGCCGGTAGTTACCGGGCAGTTTCTGCTGGCCCAGCTGTGGCGTCCAGCCCAGCTCTACCGGAACCAGATTCCCTTCGCCGTGGCCCATATCAAAGCGGAAACCGTTCGCTTTGGTGTCGTTCGCCTTGTTCTGGTTATACACGCCGACCTGGAAATAGACGTCATCAGGCAGATTCAGCTTTACCCTGCCGCCCCACTGAGAAATCGGGGCGTTAAACCAGCGGTCGTTGCGCCAGTGGCCCGGCTGGCCATTACCCATCGCCCAGTTCTGGAACATCCCGACGCGGGCGGTATCGAAATCTTCATTGGTCGTTACCCGGCCCAGTTTGACCTCCAGCCAGTTATTCAGCAGCTTCTGGTTTAACCAGAACTGGGTGAGGCGCAGATAGTCACCGCGTGCCGAAATGCCCTGCACGTTCGACAGGCCCCCCGTGCGGGGATCGTTGATATAGGGCGTGAGGTCCTGACCGTTACGGTTGGTCAGGGTGACCTGGAACTGACCGCCCTGCCAGTTCAGTAATTTTTCCAGATCCAGCTTGCTGCCAAACGTCCACTGGTCAGCGTAACGCATGGTGGTACTGGTACGGTAGCCGCCCGCGAGATTGGCCGCCGACTGCGTGGTGTAGCCCACCTGGAAGTCAACGCCTTCGTCAGCAAGATGTTTGCGATAGCCCGCCCAGTCACCCAGCAGCCAGGGGGAGTCGGGGTCAAACGGGGCCACGCTGGCGAATGCCGGGGCTGCCAGCATAAGGATGCTGAAAGAAAGCCCGGTAACGCTCGTTCTGAAAGAGGGTTTGCGCATCTGTCTTATTTTTCCTTATCACTGATCCTGAAACAGGGGGTGAACAGCCCGGCCGTGGCCGGCGCTGGGGCAGATCATTTGCCCGGCGCTAATTAACCATATTCCTGAAATGCAGCCTTACTGAAAACGTGCGAAAGATACCGCTATAGCACGCCGGTGAAAGCGGGTAACGATATGAGAGGGGACACTGTTAGCGGGTTTGTTATTTTCATTGATGCAATCTCCCCGCATTCACTCATACAGATCCCCGCACGCTTATCGTTCTGTCAGCACCGGTTAATATCCCCCGAATATCTTTTCTGGCATCGGGAGCGTTCCGCAGGCAAAATCCGCTTCAGAACGTTATTTGCTTATTGGGATTAAGGTTTATGAGTCAGTCTCTTTCAGACGTCAGTAAATTTTTGAGCTACGTATTACGCCACCAGCCTGAAGCCATTGGCTTAACTTTAGACAGCGAAGGCTGGGCAGATATCGATACGCTGATTGCCTGTGCAAAAAATGACAGTAAAAGCCTCGCTCGAGAGACTATTCTGTCCATTGTTGAAAGCAGTGATAAGAAACGATTTTCACTCTCAGAAGATGGATTGAAGATCCGAGCCGTGCAGGGACATTCATCACAGCAGGTTGATATCAATTATCAGGAAAGCACGCCTCCTGACGTTTTATACCACGGCACGGCCACACGGTTTCTTGAGTCGATACTGATCCAGGGATTAATCTCTGGATCGCGCCAGTATGTACATTTATCTGCGGATGAAGCGACCGCCAACAGCGTCGGACAACGACACGGGAAGCCCACTGTGCTGAAAATCGATGCGCTGGCAATGCATAAGCAGGGTATGAAATTTTATCAGGCTGATAACGGGGTCTGGCTGACGAAAGCGGTAGCCAGCACGTTTATTATTCAGTGAAATTTTAAATTTCGATAACATTTTTGAATGCCCGGTTCTTAAAACCAAGGTCGGAAAAGGTCTGTTTGATGCGTGGTTTCTCGTCCTCCAGATCTTTTAGATCAGATGCCACTGTAAGTATCCCCGCACTCAATCCACCATACGTCATATCCGTCTCCCCCGCTTCGTTCTTAACTACGGAGCAGGTCAGCAACTGATGAGTTTATGGCCGATTACAACCGACGATTTGCGAAATCTCACCGGCATAACTTTGTTGTCCATCGGCCACCTGGAAATCATTCATCCCGCTTGCGGCTGGTTAACACATTGCTCCTGTCGCCGACTACGTCACCGGACAGCACCTTATATAGTCAGGAGTCCACATGTTTGGGGTGCAGTCTAAATATGTTGGGACTCTTCTAACTCAGCGCATTTTTCTTTTCTTCATAATCTTGTCAATACTTTTCAATAGGATAAGCAGTTCCAGGTTCATGTACTTCACCCGTATCCTTATCAACTATAAATGGCGAATTACCTGCGAGCTGCGCAGAAAACTCCCCAGTTTCAAGGTATTCTGCTCTTTCTCTTTATCAAAAATCGGGTTGCTGCTGCTGGCGCACCGCATCACGACCGGCCGGACTGAGCGGCGCAGCCGACGCACTGGCGATACTAACCGTCAGCAACAGGGCTGTCAGTGTCCTTACTGGAAATAACATCGTCATGATATGAGCGCAATAAATGTAAACAGGGCGAGAATGGAATGCGCACAGATTACATAATGAGAAATAAGAATAAACTTAATTTATACGGTTTGACGTGTTATCGCTGACATTTACTTTAAGTCACTATCTGGCGCTATTTTAATTAAAATAGAGAAAATGATAAATAATTCCATCTCTTTACTAATAATGTATTTAAGTGAAATTTTTCTGCGCATGATATCGTCGTTTAAACAATCACAGTAACAATCTTTGCCTGTGTCAGGCCCACCATCGGACACAAATTTTTTCTTCACACGCCTTGCATCTTTGCCCATAGCGGCAACAATTACTCTTTATCATGATAACCAGGGAGATAACGATGACACTGTATGCCACGCTGGAAGAAGCCATTGATATGGCTCGTGAAGAGTACCTTGCCGCCAATCCGGAAGTCGATGAGGAAGACGCCTCCGTCAACCAGTTCAACCTGCAAAAATATGTTATGCAGGACGGCGACATCATGTGGCAGGCCGAGTTCCTCACCGACGACGGTGATGAGGGGGAGCTCCTGCCGGCGCTGAGCGGGGAAGCCGCACAGGCTATTTTTGACGGCGACTTCGATGAGATTGAATTACGTAACGAATGGCTGCCGGAAAATACCCTGCATGAATGGGATGAGGGAGAATTCCAGCTTGAACCTGCCGCAGGCAGCGAAGAAGCCGATGCGGCAGCGGAAGAGTGGGAAGATAATAATACCGACGCCGATAATCGTGCCTGAGGATCAGTGCGGGAAGTGATTACTCATAAGGGCCGTGGCTGGCATCGACCGGCACCAGCAGAGTGTCCAGTATCAGCGACAGCGGCAGGTCGATAATGGTGATAAAGCGCCATGCCGAATCCCGCACATCCCACTGTACGCCCGGGTAATACTGATTGCCGTGCCCCTGTCCGGGCACGGTTCTACTGATAATACTGCCGCACCCGCTCAGTACCAGTAAGCTGACTGCTACGATCACACCGCGTAAAAACATGGTCACCACGTTAACCCCGATTAAAAAACACACTCTTTTACTCCTGCTCATCTCTGCACAATAGCACTGAAGGCAAAATAATACGTAAAAAAAGCCGGAACGTGAGTTCCGGCTTTTTATCGTCCCGCCTGACGGGCTGACTCGAAAAGAAGGTCAGCGCCTGCAAAGCAGAGTTTTCATTTCATGCATGGGCGTCCTTTTATTCCGCCCGCACCACGTCCTGTTTCGCGTTATTCAGCGCCAGCGGGTTAAGCGTCAACGTATGGTAGTGATCTAACCAGTCGTGATACTTGTCCGCGTTCTGCCACAGGCGGTAGTGCATCCGCGACAGCGTCACCGGGTCACTGAGCAGCGCCAGGCGCTGGTCACGATCCAGTTTTGCCGGCGATTCGCTGAGGGCCTGCTCAACGCGGCGGTCACGGGCAAAGTCGAGAATATCGCTCTTCAGGTGGCGCGACGTTGCCATGGCGCTGGCGAGCGCGTTAAACGACGGATGGAACATGGCATGCATAAAGCCATCATCCAGGGCGCGCTCACGGTTCAGCTCCACGTAACGATCGGTATCCAGCAGCTCCTGCGGTGGACTGAACTCTTCCGGGATCAGGAACAGCTTGCCGCGCTTGGACGCCTGACCGAGCGTACGACGGCTGGACCACACCGACACAAACGGTGACAGGATCAGCGAGAAGACAATCGGTGACAGCCACCACAGGAAGTTCAGATCCAGCCAGCCCATGCCACCTGCCCAGACCAGGCCCAGTAACATCTGCGAACCGTGACGCTTAAAGGCTTCACTCCACGGCGTGGCATCATCGTCACGCTGCGGCGAGTTCCACACCACTTCCCAGCCAAGGAATGCGCTGACCACAAACACGGTGTGGAACAGCATACGCACCGGTGCCAGCAGCACGGAGAACAGCATCTCCAGGAACAGCGACGCCAGCACGCGTAACGCACCGCCGTATGGCTTCGCCCCCTTGCACCACACCAGCACGATACTCAACAGCTTCGGCAGGAACAGTAAGACCAGCGTGGTGGAGAACAGCGCAATGGCCAGCTCCGGACGCCATTGCGGCCATACAGGGAACAGCTGCCTTGGTTGCAGGAAGTACTGTGGCTCCATGAGCGTGTGAACGACCTGCAGGGCGGTAGACAGCGCCAGGAACATAAACCACAACGGCGCTGACAGATAGGACATCACGCCCGTCAGGAACACAGCACGGTGAACCGGGTGCATCCCTTTAACCAGGAACAGACGGAAGTTCATCAGGTTGCCGTGGCACCAGCGGCGGTCACGTTTCAGTTCATCCAGCAGGTTTGGCGGCAGCTCTTCATAAGAACCCGGCAGATCATAAGCAATCCACACGCCCCAGCCTGCACGGCGCATCAGCGCCGCTTCCACAAAGTCGTGGGACAGGATCGAACCGGCAAATGAGCCTTCGCCCGGTAGCGGTGCCAGCGCACAGTGTTCGATAAACGGCTTCACGCGGATAATCGCGTTATGGCCCCAGTAGTGCGACTCACCCAGCTGCCAGAAGTGCAGACCGGCGGTAAACAGTGGACCGTACACGCGGGTAGCAAACTGCTGACAGCGTGCATACAGCGTATCCATGCCGGAGGCCTTCGGGGAAGACTGGATGATACCCGCTTTCGGGTTGGCTTCCATCATACGCACGAGGCCATTCAGGCAGTCACCGCTCATCACGCTGTCGGCGTCCAGTACCACCATATAGCTGTACTGGCTGCCCCAGCGGCGGCAGAAGTCATCGATGTTACCGGATTTGCGTTTTACGCGGCGACGACGACGGCGATAGAAAATACGCCCTTCCCCACCCACGTCACGCACCAGCTCCATCCAGGCCTTCTGTTCCGCCATGGCAATATCCGGGTTGTAGCTGTCGCTCAGGATATAGACATCGTAGTTCGCCTGCTCACCGGTACGCACCACCGACTCCCAGGTGGCACGCAGACCGGCAAAGACACGCTCAACATCTTCATTACAGATGGGCATGATCAGCGCGGTACGGTGCTCCGGGTTAATGGCTTCGTCGCCGTTGGTCAGATACGAGATACTGTATTTGTCTTTACCGATCATCAGCTGCAGGAAGCCCATCAGGGCCGTCCAGAACCCGGCGGAAACCCACAGGAACAGAATGGCAAACAGCACCAGAATTCCGGTCTGCAACACATAAGGCAGGATCTGCAATACCGACTGCTGCCAGTTCTGGTTGATCATATCCATAGGATCGATCAGCGCCCATCCCTGATAAGGCAGGATGGTTTTCATATACCAGGTCGCCACCACCGTCTGGAAAACGGAGAGGAACAGCAGAATATAACGACGAATGGAGCCAACATGGCGCCATTTGTCCTCATTTTTCTGCTCTTCGCGGCTGTCGAAACGCGGCGTGCTTTTACGCCCGCGCAGGGAATCCCACGCGCGCGCCACCGGGTTAGTCCGCCACTCTTCCGGATACATGGAAGAACGGGTGTGTTTCGGCATCGCTTTCAGCGTGGTACGGTCCAGCGCGTCTTTATCAAACTGACGGCCACCATCAACAGAGTCAGGCCAGCTCATCTCTACGCGCGCTTTTACCGACTCCTGCGGAGCAT
This sequence comes from Erwinia persicina NBRC 102418, assembly GCF_001571305.1. Lineage (GTDB taxonomy): Bacteria > Pseudomonadota > Gammaproteobacteria > Enterobacterales > Enterobacteriaceae > Erwinia > Erwinia persicina. The sequence goes on from NZ_BCTN01000004.1 coordinate 114,612, forward strand.
CATCGGGACGCGTTTCGACCGGGCCCTCTTCGGCCAGCTGATAATGCAACTGACTGAATGCCTCTTCCGGCTCTGCGGGCAACGCTTCACGCAGCGCCCCTTTCCGCTCAGGGGGAAGGGGCAGCGCGTCAATATATTCGTCGGGAATTACGGTTGACTTATTCATTGGCAGGCAACTGATTGCTCCAGGTTTCCGTCAGCGTTTTGTCACCGTTAACCAGTGCAGCACGCATCTCGGTCGGCTGTTTATTGTCTTTAACACGAATACGTAACACCAGACGCCAGCCCTTGGTGACCGGATTATAACGGACGCTGTTTTCGACCAGCTCTGCGTTATTACCCACGCTCACCTGCGGCGTTACCGGGGTGTTTTCCGGCAGCTTGCTCATCTCCGGTCCAACAAAGTCGACGATAAACGCCACCGTGCCGTCCGGCTGACGCACCAGGTTAGACTGTTTCACATCACCCGGTGAACGCAGCGTGCTTTTCACATACGCCGTTTCAGGGGAGTGCAGCTGGTTTTCGTCACGCGTAAAGTGCAGGCGATAGGCAAACTTCATCTCTTTGCCCGGCTCTGGCAGGGTTTCCGGCGTCCAGAAGGCCACGATATTATCGTTGGTTTCGTCGGTTGTCGGGATTTCTACCAGCTCAACACGGCCTTTGCCCCAGTCCCCTTTTGGCTCAACCCAGCCACTCGGACGCAGATCGTAGCGATCGTCCAGATCCTGATACTTATCAAAATCGCGGCCACGCTGCAGCAGACCGAAACCACGCGGGTTTTCCACGGTAAAGGTGCTGACGGCCAGATGTTTCGGATTATTCAGCGGACGCCAGATCCATTCGCCGTTACCGGCATGAATCGACAGCCCGTTGGAGTCGTGCAGTGCCGGACGGAAGTTCGCCGCCTGTGACGGCTGATTCGCACCAAACAGATACATGCTGGTGAGCGGTGCTACGCCCAGTTTACCGACGTTATCGCGCAGATAGACCTTCGACTGCACGTCAACGGTGCTGTCTTTACCCGGTGTCAGGGTGAAACGATAGGCACCGGTGGCACGCGGCGAATCGAGCAGCGCATAAATCACCAGATGCTTATCCTGCGGCTTAGGGCGTTCGATCCAGAACTCTTTAAAGCGCGGGAACTCTTCACCAGACGGCAGCGCGGTGTCAATTGCCAGGCCACGTGCAGACAGGCCATAGACCTGGCCCTGACCGATGACGCGGAAATAACTGGCGCCCAGGAAGCTGGCGATCTCGTCTTTCTTATCTTTACTGTTAAGCGGGTACAGCACTTTGAAACCGGCAAACCCAAGGTTTTTTACCGTATCAGGATCGTGCTTGACGTTACCGAAGTTGAAATACTCAGGAGAGTATTTTATCTCGCGAACGCTGGTTGCTGTGACCTCGTTCAAACGTACCGGGGTATCGAAGTACATCCCCTGATGGTAAAACTCAAGCTTGAAGGGGGTCTTCAGTTTGTTCCAGTACGCTTTTTCATGATTGAACTGGATCTGCTGATAGTCGGCATACTTCATATCACGCAGTTGTGACGGCAGATTGCTCTTCGGCGCTTCAAAGCCTTTACCCGCTAAGTCTTTCGCCTGTTTTGCCACATCGTCAATGTTAAAAGCCCAGCCTGTATTGGCATACATTGAAAGCAAAACTGCTGCGCTAACCCAGCGCAATTTCATCAGTTTTGGTTTATTGTTCATGTTAATCCGCACATCCCCCCCTTTCGGGTACGTAAATCAATGGATCCATCTTAAAGGATAATTCGGCATTCCGACAGCCTGACCCCAATTTTGTTCTGCCCTCTCTCCGCGGCTAACAGCCCTATTCTCAAGCGTTTAGCGGAAACAGATTCGGCTGATAGTATACGCGTGTTTGCGCAATTAAAGTAAGCAGTAAGCTTTAGGCTGGTTCAGGGTGAGCCAGATTAATAACGTGTTGAATATTGGATATATATGACTAATAAAACACCACAACGAGAATATTTTCTGGATTCGATTCGCGCCTGGCTAATGCTGTTAGGGGTGCCTTTTCATGTATCGCTGATTTATTCCACACAAAACTGGTCGGTTAACAGCCCCGCCCCCTCTGAATGGCTGACGCTGCTGAACGATTTTATCCATGCCTTCCGCATGCAGGTATTCTTTGTTATTTCAGGTTATTTTTCTTATATGCTGTTTCTGCGCTATACCCCGTCGGACTGGCTGAAGGTGCGCGTGGAGCGGGTTGGCATCCCGATGCTGACGGCAATCCCGCTAATCACGCTGCCGCAGTTTTTTATGCTGAAAGAGTGGACCAGTAAGATCGGTGACTGGAGCAGTAAGACACTGTACGAAAAATATAACACCCTGGTCTGGGATCTGATTTCGCACCTTTGGTTCCTTCTGGTGCTGATTGTACTGACAGTGGCGGGCTTCTGGCTGTTCCGTTTTCTGCGCGATGGCACACGACAAAAAACAGACTATTCTGACCTCACCTGGACCCGTTTAACGTGTTTTATTCTGCTTTGCAGCCTGGTCTGGATCGCTTTTCGTCGTATGCTGTTCATTTTTGCACCGCAAATTCTTAGCGATGCGCTGTTTAATATGGCGGTAATGCAGACGCTGCTTTATCTGCCCTTCTTTATTCTGGGCGCCATGGCGTGGAAATACCCGGCGATTAAAGCCCTGTTCGTCCGCCCGGTTCCCTGGACGTTTATCGGTTCCGCACTGGCTTTTGCCGCCTATGTGGCTAACCAGACCTGGAGTAAAGGCGAAGGCTGGCTGTATGAGATTGATGCAGTGGTGTCGATGCTGATGGGCCTGTGGATGGTCAATGTGGTATTCACCTTCGGCCACCGGATGCTTAACTCTCATTCGCCGCGCGTCACTTATCTGGTCAATGCATCCCTGTTCATCTACCTGGTGCATCACCCGTTGACCATTCTTTACGGTATTCTGTTTGTCAAAAAGATCGACAGTAATACCCTGGGCTTTTTCGCCGGGCTGGTTTTCGTCTTTGGCATTGCCTTCCTGCTGTACGAAATCCACCTGCGTATTCCGCTGCTGCGCTTCCTGTTTTCCGGTAAACCGCAGCGTAAATAGCAGACAGGGGGCGACCAGGCAACAGGTCGCCCCTACAATAACCACTCAATGGGCAGCCGCCATACCAGACGGACCAGCAGACGCTGTATCAGCCGGGTGCGCGGCTCACGTTTATGCACCACTTCGTTCGCGCCTTCCCCCGGGTACTCCACCCAGTTTACCCGCCCCCATTTATCCAGTCTGAGCGTCCATGCGCGGTCGCGCATGCTGCTGATAAAGCGCTGGTGGATTTGCGTAGCCAGCGCCTCATTCTCAATCACCAGCCCCATTTCCGTGTTCAGCACCGCGGAACGGGGGTCGAAGTTAAATGAACCGATAAATACCGTCTGGTTATCCACGCTGAATGTTTTGGCATGCAGACTGGATCCTGAGTTCCCGGTCAGGCCCCGATCATGGCTTGGTTCCCGCACGTCACTGTGTGGTTTCAGTTCGTATAAGCGAATGCCATGGCGCAGCAGTTTTTTACGCCATTTGGCGTATCCGGCATGGACGATTGATACGTCATTCGCCGCCAGCGAGTTGGTGAGAATGGAAATCTTCACGCCTTTACGCACCAGTGCCAGCAGTTGCGCGACGCCGGTGCGCGTCGGCACAAAATAGGCGGAGATAATGTCCAGCTGTTGCTGAGGCCTGCCGATCACCTCCAGCAGACGCTGCGGCAGCAGCGTGCTGGTTCTCGCCCGGCCCAGGCCTTTGCGCGGATCGTCACTGAGCAGACGGGTTTTCGCCCAGGTGAAGGGCAGCGATCGGTTGTCTAAACCGGTCACAAAGGTCGACTCATCGACCTGACGCAGATAGCGCGCCACCTGCGGACTGTCGCGCCAGGCTTCCGGCAGGGTGACGGCTGAGGTGGCATTCTCTTCCTCATCCACCACCCGACGCAGTGGTGCCACTGGTCGGCTCTGCCAGTAGCGCTCAAAGTCCTGCGCGACCTCATTTACCACCGGGCCGATCGCCAGCACATCCAGATCGGAAAACAGCGGTTCATCACCGACGCCAAAATATTCGTCGCCGACATTTCTGCCGCCGACGATGGTGGCCGCATTGTCCACGGTAAAACTTTTGTTATGCATCCGTCGGTTGAGACGAGCAAAATCGGTCAGATAACCCAGCGCCCGCAGCGTGCGGAAGGTAAACGGATTAAACAGACGCACCTCAATCAGCGGGTGACGGTTCAGCTGACTCAGCGTGCGATCCAGTCCCAGCGTGTTATTGTCGTCCAGCAACAGGCGCACCTTCACCCCACGCTCTGCGGCCGCCAGCAGCGCGCTAAACAGCAGCCTGCCGGACAGATCGTTCTGCCAGATGTAATACTGTATATCCAGCGTCTTTTCCGCCAGGGTGATCAGCTGATAACGCGCAGCGAAGGCATCCAGCCCTTCAGACAACGGATAGACCCCGCTGTGCTCAGGATGCTGTGCAATCAGCGGCGTAATCGCCTGTTTCAGGCGTGTCCCGGCAGCCGCGCTGTCTGCCTGCGGTGAGTGGAACGTGTCGGTCATCAGCGATCCTTAGCGGTAATGCTGTTATTCATCCAGTTATTCTTCCTCTGTTTTTCGCCGGGATCAGTGTGGCAGACATATAGTCTAGACTTAGTCCATCGCCTGCGTTTATTGCCCCGGGAGAACATCATGCATGATGACAGCACGGCGGTCACACGCCGTCACCAGCCAGCCCTCTTCGCGCGTTTTTTCCAGGGCAGTTTTGCCTGTTCAACCGCCTGCCGCACCCCCGGTAAGCGTGCAGATTTAATGATCAGTAGCGGTCACGATACACTGCTTGAAAAAGATTACGCCCTGCTGGCCAGTCACCAGATCCTCACGGCGCGCGACGGCGCCCGCTGGTACTTAATTGAGAAGCAACCAGGAGAATACCACTGGGACAGCTTTTTGCCGCAGCTAAAAGCTGCAGAAAAACACGGGATTGAGATGATCTGGGAGCTGGCCCATTTTGGCTGGCCGGACGGGCTGGATATCTGGGGGGATGAATTTGTTGATCGTTTCAGCGCTTACGCCCGGGACTTTGCCCGCCTGCTGCGGGACGAAGGCCATACCCACCCGTTTATCACCCCGATGAATCAAATCTCTTTCTGGTCCTGGGCCGGAGCGGAAATTGCCTGGTTTAACCCCTTTGTCACCGGGCGGGGGCGCGAGCTTAAGCGTCAGCTGGCCCGCGCCAGCATTGCCGCCATGCACGCCATGCGTGAAGAGCTGCCCGGCGTGCGCTTTATCATCACCGATCCGCTGGTTCATGTGGCCGCCTCGGGTTATTCCGCCGCCGCCCGGGAGGAGGCAGAGCGACAACATCAGGCGCAGTTTGAAGTCTGGGACTGGCTGGCGGGAAGAAGCGAGCCGGAGCTTGGAGGGTCGGAGGATCTGCTGGATATTATCGGGCTGACCTGGTATCCGGATAATCAGTGGTTCCATAACGGCGATCCGCTGGAGCCCCATCACCCTGATTATCGTCCGCTGAACCTGCTGTTACAGGACGTGTGGCAGCGCTACCAGCGGCCGCTGCTGATTGCGGAAACCGGTGCGGAAGCGGGCCGCAGTCAGGACTGGCTTAATCGTGTGATTCATGAAGGTGAGCTGGCACTGAATGCCGGTGTTCAGCTGGAAGGCATTTCGCTCTATCCGGCAGTGGATTATCCGGCATGGGATGACGATCGCCGTTATCCTGCGGGTCTGTTTGGCTTACCGGATGCCAACGGTAATCGTACCGTCAATGAGGCGATGGCGCTGACGCTGCGCAGCCAGCAGATCAAGCTCAGTCAGGGATCGATCAGGACATCCACAGCGTGATGCCCAGCACAAAGATAATCAGCGTGAACGAGGTAACGGCAAGCACCACTATGGCAAACTGCGCATCATCTAACGGGACACGGGGTTCTTTTTCAGACTCAGGTTTGGAACTGTTTTTCATGTTCAGCCACAGCGCACCGGCAAAACATTCCTGTTGGGGTGCCGATAAAGAATGAAAGACGTCCCTTTCACCAAAAGTAAGTATTACTAACGCAATTGCAGCCTGCTGCAGGCGCGAATCACGCCAGAAAGCGTCAGTTACCCTCAAATAATCGCGCGGAATAATAGCACGAGATGCCCATGTATTAACGTAATAAATTGATTAAAGACAGCTGAAAACGGAATAACTTATACTTTTTTATTGAAAATCAGCGAGTCCGATTGCTTCACAACTTGAACAGTCAGACAAAATAATTATCAACCTTAACTAATATTTTCATCATTCCGTCAGCTCGCTCCGCCCGGTTTCAGCACCCGGAGTTCAGAGGCCGACGCCGGAAAATCCGCGGTTTTGAGAGACCGCCGTAAACCAGGGGAGAAAAAATGAAGCAGTCAGGCTGGGTAGACTTCGCACGCGACGGACTGTCATCCATAGAGACGCTGCGCGCGCATTTTACCGGACACGCCTACGATCCGCACTGGCACGACAGCTATCTTGTCGGCGTAACGGAACAGGGTGTGCAGCAGTTTCATACCCGCCGTCAGCAGCACCGCAGCCGTCCCGGCACGGTGTTCCTTCTGGAGCCCGGTGAATTGCACGACGGCGATGCCATTGACGACAGCGGGTTTACCTACCGGATGCTGTACATCGATCCGCTGACCATGCGCGGACAGTTGGCCAGCCAGTTCAGTGATATTCCCGACCATTTCGAGCTGAATTTTGCCCGCACGCTCAGTGGCGACCGCCAACTGGCCCGGGCAACGTTTGATGCTTTTCAGGCGCTGCATCAGGGGGAGTTGAAAATCGTCAAAGAGAGCGCACTGCAGCGTCTGTTTGCCACGCTGACGCGCCACCTGCACTGGCGCAGACCAATCCATATTCCGGCGCATGAGAAAACCCTCGCGCAGCGGGCGCGGGATTTTATGCTGGATCGCCGCTATGACGATATTGGTCTGAGCGATATCGCTGCGGCGCTGGACGTTGACCGTTTTCGCCTGTCGCGCGAATTTCATGCCCACTTCGGCCTGCCCCCGCACGCGTGGCTGATCCAGCTGCGTCTGAGCGAAGCACGTCGCCTGCTCGCCGTGGGGCTGCCGCCTGTCCAGGTGGCGGCACAGCTGGGTTTTGCCGATCAAAGCCATTTAGGTCGCTGGTTCAGGCGCACCAGTCAGTTAACCCCCGCCCGTTATCAGCAATACTGCACAAATCTTCCAGACTGAGCCGCCGCACTGATTTACGCTGCGTGTTTTCTCCGTCAGAAGGTAAAAGTGATGAGTGATGTTCGTTGTGTGGTGGTGCTGAACCAGGATTTAGCCAGTGGCAAGGCGGCGAATGCGGCAGCGGTGATCGCGCTGACACTGGGTCAGCGCCATCCCGGCCTGGTGGGTCATACGCTGTCAGACGCGCACGGCCAGCAGTATCCTGGCCTGATCCCGGTAGGGATCCCCATACTGTCAGCTGATAATACGCAGCTGCGCGCGCTGCTCGCACGCTGCAGAGAGCAGCAGCTTGATGTCGTTCTCTTTCCCCGCGAGGGCCAGATGACGGTTGATTACGCGGCGTTTGCGGTGGCAGTCAGCGAAGTGGCCACCGGGGATCTGCAGCATTTGGGTCTGGGGATTACCGGGGATAAGAAAGCCCTGCGCAAGCTGACGGCCAGCCTTAAGCTGTTTGGCTGACGGTCGGCCCATTTTCACCGGCCCTGTTATGACGACTGCCAGCCGCCACCCAGGGCACGATAAAGGTCAATCTGTGCCAGCAGCAGGTTGTTTTTCGCCTGTACCACGCTGAGCTGGATGCTGAACAGCGAACGCTGGGCATCCAGCTCATCCAGATAAGAGGCATAACCATTCTGGTAACGGTTGCGGGCAATGCGCAGCGCCTCCTGCACCACCGTTTCCTGCTCCTGCAGTTCGGCCAGCTGCTCCTGATAGCGGGTAATGGCATCCAGATCGTCATTGACCTCGCTGAATGCACTGCGCACCACTTTTTCGTAGTTGTACAGAGCCTGATTGCGCGTGGCCATCGAAACATCGACCTGTGCCATCAGTGCTTCGCGGTTCAGCAGCGGGGCCAGCACGCTCCCGCCGATGCTCCACAGACGGAAAGGATTTTCTACCAGTTCATGCAGCACGGAACTCTGCATCGTACCGCTGGCGGTCAGGTTCAGCGAGGGCAGCAGGCTGGCGCGCGACGACTGAAGTGAGGCATCAGCGGCCAGCAGCTGCCGTTCGGCCTGCACGATATCCGGCCGGCGTTGCAGCAGCTGTGAAGGCATCACCGCGGGCAGGGTTTGCGGAACAACATGGTCAAAGTGGTTCTGCCGCGCGATCTGACGCGGGTTCATCCCGACCAGAATACTCAGTGCGTTTTCCTGCTGGGCAATCTGATGCTGCAAGACGGGAACCTGCGCCTTCGCCGTCTGGTATTCCGATCGTGACTGCACCCATTCCAGCCGGGAGGTATAACCGGATTCAAACTGGCGCTGTGCCAGCGTTAAGGAGTCTGCGCGGCTGGCCAGCGTGGCCCTGGTCACCCGCAGCTGCTCATCGAGTGATACCAGCGTCATATACCCCGAGGCCACCGAGCTGGCAATCGTCAGTTCGGCCGCACTGGCGGCCGCCTGCTGTGCTGCCAGAGAGGCTTTCGCGGCGTCAATGCTGCTGCTGCGTTCCCCCCACAAATCAACGTTGTAACTGGCCTGCAACAGCCCCTGGAACACCGCCGACTCAGCCGGCTGCCCGGTAGCAGCTGACAGGGAGCGCGCACGCGTGGCTGACACGCCCGCATCCAGCGTCGGGAAATTATCGCCCTGCGCACCGCGCAGTTGAGCACGGTACTGATCGACCCGGGAGCGGGCAGTGAGAATATCCGGGTTATTGCGCAGCGCCTGATCCACCAGCTGATTCAGCGACGGGTCATTAAACGCCCGCCACCAGCTCGCTTCCACAGCCGCCCCCGGCCCGACCTGATTACGCCACTGCGTAGGGATCGGCAGCGATGACGGGGCCTGTTCGACCTCGGTTGCGCATCCGGCCAGCGTGGCCGACAGCATCATCACGAACAGCGTCTTTGGCGCAGGGATCATTTTTTCTCTCCCGACGGTGCCGCTGCCGTATCAATATTCACCTCCACCGACATGCCCGGACGCAGATGTCGGGTATTGTCACTGGTGATCTTAATGCGTACCGGAATACGCTGGGCGATTTTAACGAAGTTCCCCGTCGCGTTATCCGGGGAGATCGCGCTGAACTCAGACCCTGCCGCCGGGGAGATATATTCTACCTCTCCGCTAAAGCGTTCACCGTTCAGTGCATCAACACGGAAGCTGACCGGCAGGCCAGGTCTGATATGCGCCATCTGGGTTTCTTTCATATTGGCGATCACCCACTTCTGCTCCGGCACCAGTGACGTCAGCCGGGTTCCCGCCGTCACGTAGGCCCCCTGCCGTACGGCAATCTGGCCCAGCTGTCCATCGCGGGGGGCGATAATTTTAGTGTTATCGAGGTCAATCTGCGCCAGCTCAAGTGCGGCCTGTGCACTGGCCACGTCGGCCTCCAGCGAGGCGCGGTTGACTATCGCCGTTTGCAGATCCTGACGCGAGACTTCCAGCGTTGCCTGCGCCTGCTGCACGTCGGCCAGCGTCTGACTGTTGCTGGCGCGCGCGGCATCGCGTTCACGCAGCGACAGTGAGCCGTCGGAAACCAGATTTTCGACGCGTTTCAGGTCAAGCCCGCCTTTCACCGCCTGCGCTTTCGCATTTTGCAGCGCGGCCTCATTGCGTTTGATCACCGCTTCTGCACTGCGCCGCTGCTGAATATTATTGGCCAGTACCGCCTTTTTCATCTCCAGCTGCGCCACCGCCTGGTGGACGCGCTGACGATAAATCCGATCGTCAATGGTCATCATTAAATCGCCCTGGTGCACGGGCTGGAAGTCCAGTACGTTAACCTGGGTGATATAGCCGCTCACCTGCGGACTGATAAACGTCACCTGGCCGCGCACGTAGGCATTTTCCGTCGACTGCGTCTGGCTGGTAAAGGGCGGGAGCTGCCAGGCATAAAGGATCACCAGTACGCCGACCAGCGCAATGCCTGACCCGAGGGCTATTGATATAATGCGCAGCTTATTATTTCTCAGACGCTCCGTGAGCTGCTGCTGTTCCTGTTGACTCATAATTTCCCCGTGTTCCGTTTGTTGCACTGCACGCAGAGGTGTTGCTCCGCCTGCTGGTGTTACCGGATAATCGTCTTGTTAATATTTTGCATGGCACGCTGTTCCGCTTCCGCTTCGCGTTTTGCCTGCTGCCAGTTGAGATAGCGCAGACGCGAGAGACGCCACAGCACCCAGAGTAATGTGACCCCTGCCATACAGGCGGTCAGAATATAGACATCGTTGTAGGCCAGCACATTCGCCTGCAGGGTGGCAACGGTCTGAAGCTGTGTCGTCCCCTGTGCGCCCTGCAGGGTGCTGTCACCAATCAGGCTGCTGAACAGGGCGTTGTACTGCGCCAGGCGTTCCGTCACGTTAGGATCAAGCAGCGAAAGCTGGTCGCCCAGCAGGCTGGAGTGGTACTTTTCACGCCAGGTCTGGAAGGTACCGAGCAGCGCCGACCCCATCAGGCCGCCGAGGTTCTGGCTCATACCAAACAGCACAACAAAGCTCACCAGGTTCTTCGGCTGAGTCACCACGCTGCCCACGCCCAGCAGCATGGCCGGGGCGATAAAGAAGGAAGTACTGAATCCCAGCAGGAACTGGCTGAAATACATATTATTGCCGCGAGTCAGCGGGCTGGATTGCGCATCCATCAGTGAGGCCACCATCACAATAATCAGCGACAGCACGATCGGCCAGCTCAGATGTTTGGGATTAATGGTCAGCGCACTACAGACAATACCCGCCGCCACGCCGGCGAGGATCGCCAGCGCCAGCCCCTGCATCTGATCGTTCTGCAATCCCAGCTGTTGCAGATAGCCGATCGCCCCGGTGTTCTGTTCGGCAAGCATGATACGCAGCAGGATCATCACAATACCCAGGCGGAAAATCGCCCCACTGCCCAGCCAGCGCGTGTTGATCAGCGGATTACTGCGATTATGCTCCACCAGCACGGCGGCCGTCACCAGCACCAGACCCAGCGCCAGGCAGACGCCGAGCCAGGGCGTGCTGGTCCACCATTCGATGCGGCCCAGCGACAGCACGGCACAAAACAGTGCCATACCGGGAGCCAACAGGAAGAAGGTAAGAAAATCTTTTTTCTCGAACACTTTGGTGCGCTCGCCCGGCGGGAGCTTGAGGATCAGCACCGCACCCAGCGCCATCAGCGCCAGACCCAGTTCAAACAGATACAGTCCGCGCCACTCATCCAGCTGTAACAGTTCTGTCGAGAAGAGCCGGGCCAGCGGGATGGCCAGCTGCGAAGCGCCCAGTCCAATGGCCAGCGCCTTCAGACGGTGTTTCGCCGGCCAGGCCTGAACCTGATAATAGATACCGAGGGAACTGAGGGCTGCCCCGACCATCCCATGCGCCGCACGCACGATAATCGCCGAGCTCAGGTCATTGGCCAGCAGGTGGAAAAAGGCCACCAGCACGTACAACACCAGAAAGGCCTCTGTAAACACCCGCAGGCCAAACTGCTGACGAAACTTCACCAGCAGCAGGTTAATCGAGATATTGCCCATGACGTAAACCGCCGGGAGCCAGGCGATTTCGTTGTTATACGCACCAAATACCCCCTGCAGGTTGGTCAGATTGGCGGTCACCAGCGCATTACTCAGCGCCCCGGTGATACAAATCAGCAGGCCAACGATGCCAAAGGCAATACGTTTATGTGTCGGGTGCAGCGGCGTGGAAGGAGACCCGGGCAGCATGGGCTTTTCGCCGGGCGCCCACTCTCGCGGTGCGTAGGGGTTGGCTTTATCGCGTGACACCTTACTTCACCTCTGTCGCCACCAGCAATTGCTGCAGAACACGCTGTGTCACTGCCAGCTCATCCGCGTTCACCCCGGAGAGCAGTTCGTTACGCAAAGCATCCGCCTCAGTTTTCAGACGCTGATAGAGCAGCTCACCTTTGGGTGTAACGTGTAGCAGCCGCTTACGGCGATCTTGCGGAGGCTGAAATCGTTCAACCAGATTCTGTTTTACCAGCCGGTCAATCAGGGGAACCACGCTGGCATCTTCCAGCCCCAGTGCCTGTGCCAGCTCTTTCTGACTCATAGGCTGATCCTGAATAGCGATCGTCGCCACCGCCATCCAGCTGCTCATGCTAAGCCCATTATCTTTCATGCGCCGGTCAATAGCCTGACGCCATGCGTGGGCAGTCAGATGCAGCAAGCGGGAGAAATTAAGTTCCTGAATGTTCAATAGGTAAGATACCTGATAATTAGAGCTCTAACTAAACGATATGGCAATTATAGCCACGACAAGATAAAGAAAGGAAGACAGCTGCCAAAGAGTGTAGATAATTCTTTATCGCCCTGCCAGGCAACGCCCCACTGAGGAACCGATTGATGCACATTTTTCCGCTATGCCAGCAGCCTGAATGCCACCGTGAAATTGCCCGTCTGCTGCACAGTGAATGGTCAGACTTTCCTGCCTGGTCCTCGCTGCCTGTGATTGAACAACGCCTGCTGGAGCGTAACCAAAATGAAAGCGGCAGTTTCACGTTCGTGTCCTTAACGGCCGAAGGGACGCTGACCGGCACTGCCAGCGTGATTGAGTACGAGCTGGACGACCGGCCGGAGCGCCGTTTCTGGCTGGGAGAAGTGTTTACCCCGCGCGAGTGGCGCGGTAAAGGTGTCGGATCGGCGCTGGTTAACGCCTGCATCGCCCGCGCTGCCGACCAGCAGATGGAAGCGCTGTGGCTGTATACGCCAGATCAGCAGGCCCTCTATCGGCGCCTTGGCTGGCAGGATGTAGAACAGCGTTGGATTTCAGAAGAGTGGGTGACGGTGATGGTGCGCTGGCTGACACAGGAACCGTAACCCCCCTGCTCCGGTTTTAGCCTATTGAATCTCCCTCCTTTCTCTTTTCTCTTTCCTCCTTTCGCCTGGCGGCCAGTTCCGCCGGCAAAAAAGAACAAACGAAAGGCTAAATCTTTCATCTTTTCTTTTTATTTGAAAGATAATTCATTCATTTTGTGATCAGTGTGGTTTTTTATAAACCCCTCAGGGGCTAGATTAGCTTTCACAGAAAATAACAATATCCACTGTTATCCACGTAAAGAGGTTTCATCATGATTGAAAGCATTACGCACGGAGCCGAATGGTTTATCGGGCTCTTCCAGAAAGGAGGGGACGTTTTTGTCGGCATGGTGACAGGGATCCTCCCCCTGCTGATCAGCCTGCTAGTGATAATGAATGCGTTAATTGTCTTTGTGGGTCAGAAAAGGATCGAGAAACTGGCTCAGCGCTGCGCAGGTAACCCGGTATCACGCTATCTGCTGCTGCCAGTGATTGGCACCTTTGTTTTCTGCAACCCGATGACACTGAGCCTCGGCAGGTTCATGCCTGAGAAGTACAAGCCGAGCTATTACGCCTCTGCATCGTACAGCTGCCACTCAATGAACGGCCTTTTTCCTCATATCAACCCAGGAGAGCTCTTCGTTTACCTCGGTATTGCTAACGGCCTGACCACCCTGAACTTACCACTTGGCCCGCTGGCGGTGAGCTATCTGCTGGTCGGGATGGTGATGAACTTCTTCCGCGGCTGGGTGACCGATCTCACCACCTCCATTTTCGAAAGAAAAATGCACATCCAACTTGACCGTCACGTTCGTTTATAAGAGCGGAGAGAATCATGGCTAAGATTATTGAAATTCATAAAGGCGAAAGCGGCTGGGGTGGTCCCTTATTTTTAGTGCCAGCACCGGGCAAAAAAATCGTTTACGTCACCGCTGGCACTCGTCCGGCCATCGTTGACCGCCTGCACAAACTGACTGGCTGGGAGACGGTGGATGCCTTTAAAGAGGGCGAACCACCGGCTGAAGAGATCGGCGTGGCAGTCATTGACTGTGGTGGCACCCTGCGCTGTGGTCTGTATCCAAAGCGACGTATCCCCACCATCAATATTCATGCCACCGGTAAATCGGGCCCTCTGGCGCAGTTTATTACCGAAGATATCTATGTGTCCGGTGTACGCCCTGGTGACATCCGCACATCCGAGGAAAACAGCGACGCGCCAAAGGTTTCCCTTCCACAGGAAAAACCGATGCTAACTCAACACACCGACTATGACACCAGCAAGAAAATCACTGAGCAAAGTGATGGCCTGCTGGCGAAAGTCGGCATGGGGATGGGGTCTGTCGTCGCCGTCTTTTTCCAGGCGGGGCGCGAAACCATTGATACGGTTCTGAAAACCATCCTGCCCTTTATGGCCTTCGTATCAGCGCTGATCGGCATCATTATAGCGTCCGGCCTCGGCGATTTTATCGCCCATGGCCTGACGCCACTGGCGAACAGCCCGGTTGGACTCGTCACACTGGCGCTGATCTGCTCCTTTCCTCTTCTGTCGCCATTTCTCGGCCCTGGTGCGGTGATCGCACAAGTGATCGGCGTGCTGGTGGGCGTACAGATTGGCCAGGGCACTATCCCACCACATCTGGCTCTGCCCGCGCTATTTGCCATCAATTCGCAGGCCGCCTGTGACTTTATCCCGGTAGGACTTTCACTGGCGGAAGCGCGCCAGGAAACCGTGCGTGTTGGCGTTCCTTCCGTTCTGGTCGGGCGTTTCCTGACCGGTGCACCGGCTGTTCTGCTTGCATGGGCCGTGTCCGGCTTGATCTATCAGTAACTGAGGGAGTGATGATGAAAACTGTCTATGAATCCACCTTTATTGCCGTTGGCGACTGTGCCATCGAAGCGCTTGAAGACCACTTCCTGATCACCTTCGGTGAAGGCGCCCCCAGTGATGTTGCGGAGTACTGTTTTATCCACCGACCTGAACAACGTGGCGACACTCCGATTGTCGCAGGTGGTGTGCTCAGCATCGGCGAACAGAGCTGGTCGGTGACAGCGGTCGGTGATGTCGCCGATATCAATCTGCGTGAACTGGGCCATATCACGGTGAAGTTTGATGGTGCGACCACAGCCGAATCCCCTGGCACAGTGCATGTTGCAGGCCGAGTGCCAGCCGGCATTAAACCGGGTCAGAAGTTTCGTGTTTTAAGTCATTAACAGGAGAAATCAATGGATCAGGTTGCTGTAGTTATCGGTGGTGGTCAGACACTGGGTGCTTACCTGTGTAAGGGTCTTGCTGAAAACGGTTATAAAGTTGCCGTTGCGGACCTCAATATCAGTAATGCGCAAGCCATCGCGGCTGAAATTAATCGCGCGCAGGGAAAAAATGTGGCGACAGGTTTTCAGGTCGATGCCACCGGAGAAGAAAGTGTGGCAGAGCTTGCTCGTGCCGTGGATGAGGCATTTGGTCGTGCCGATGTGCTGGTTTACAGCGCCGGGGTGGCGCGGGCAGCCCCGATCACCCAGTTTATGCTCAACGATTTTGATTTGTCTTTACAGGTCAACCTGGTGGGCTATTTCTTGTGTGCCAGGGAGTTCGCCAGACTGATGATCCGCGACGGTGCAGGCGGCAGGATTATCCAGATAAACTCTAAATCGGGGAAAGTGGGCAGTAAACATAATGCAGGCTACAGCGCCGCTAAATTCGGCGGCGTGGGCCTGACACAATCGCTGGCCCTTGACCTGGCGGAGTACGGCATTACCGTTCATTCGCTGATGCTGGGCAATCTGCTTAAGTCACCGATGTTCCAGTCGCTGCTGCCACAATACGCCGAGAAACTGGGGATTGAACCGGACGACGTGGAGCAATATTACATCGATAAAGTCCCGCTAAAGCGGGGCTGTGACTATCAGGATGTGCTCAACGTTCTGCTGTTTTATACCAGTGATAAAGCCGCCTATTGTACCGGGCAATCCATCAATATCACCGGCGGCCAGGTGATGTTTTAAGACCTTCCCGGCAGCACAACGCTGCCGGTTTTTTAATGGAGAACACGATGAGTTCAGTGAATATGTTTATCTGCGTAGCAGGCTTCGCCTGGCTGGGACAAATTGCCCTGGGCTGGTTACAGATGTCACGTTTTAATCATGCCCTGACGCAGCTTCCATCAGAGGGCCGTATCGGGATTGGCCGTTCTTCAGGTCGCTTTAAACCGCGGGCGGTACTGGTTATCTGCGTTGACAGCCGCCACATTATTACGGGAAACTTTGTCATGCGTGGGCTGACCGTCTTCTCTCAGCCCATCCCAGATGATGCCCTTAACGGACTGAATATTCAGAACCTGGTGCCAGCTCACATTTATCCCCACAATAAAGCCATGCGCACGGCGTTGGAATTGGCCATAACAAACAAACGGTGATATCTTTCATTTTGAAAGATTTCCCTTCCTTGTTTGCTTTGTTTGTGCGAATACGAAAGGAATCTATTGGCCTACGACAGGGAAACCAGGATGAAACCAATACAGCGGCAAGCACTGATACTTGAATACCTCCAGGGCAAAGGCCGTACTACGGTTGAAGAACTGAGTGCCTACTTTGACACCACAGGCACCACCATCCGCAAAGACCTTTCTCTGCTCCAGCAGCAGGGTGCAGTGATCCGCACTTACGGTGGCGTTATGCTGAACCGGGACGATGGCGACCAGCCTATCGACAGGAAAACCTTTATTAACTCGGATAAGAAAAAACAGATTGCCTCACGTGCAGCCCAGTGGGTTTCTGAAGGTGATTCGCTTATTTTTGACGCCGGCAGCACCGTGCAGCAGATGGTCCCCCACCTTGCTAAATTTAATAATATCACTGTGATGACGAACAGCCTGACCATCGTTAACGAGCTGGTTGAGCTCAATAACGATCAGGTGATTCTAATGCCAGGCGGTACCTATCGCGGCACGTCCGCTTCATTCCACGGTAGTCTGGCGGAAGCCGCATTCAGCCATTTCAGCTTCGACAAGTTGTTTATTGGAGCGGACGGCGTTGACCTTAATGCCGGAGTCACGACGTTTAATGAAGTGTTCGGTGTCAGCCAGGCTATGTGCCGTGCGGCACAAAAAATTATCCTGCTGGTTGACTCGTCCAAATTTGGCCGCAAAAGTCCAAATGTGGTATGCACTCTCGACTCGGTAGATGTACTGATCACAGACAGCGGGATTGCTGATGATGTGGCGGCACAACTGCGTGATCGCGGCATTGATGTGATTATCGCGGGAGATAAATAACCTGATGCGTGAAATATTGATCGAAGCAGCCCGAGAGACGCTGCAGACGGAGATCGATCAGATCGTCAGTCTGCCTGACAGGCTTGGTAACGCTTTCGCGGATGCCTGCACAATGATGCTAGCCTGCCGCGGAAAAGTGATCGTCAGTGGCATGGGTAAATCAGGCCACATTGGAAAAAAAATCGCTGCTACACTGGCCAGCACCGGAACCCCTGCATTTTATGTGCATCCCGCCGAAGCCCTGCATGGTGATCTTGGTATGATTGCCGCAGGCGACGTGGTAGTGCTGATCTCTTACTCAGGTCACGCTGCCGAATTTCGCCGCATGATACCACTGTTACGCGCCCTGCCAGTGGGGATCATTGCCTTTACTGGCAATGCCGATTCACCGCTGGCGCAGGAGGCTGACCACGTGATTAACGTAGAAGTGTCACGTGAGGCCTGCCCGCTTGGCCTGGCCCCTACCTCTTCTGCTGTCTGTACCCTGATGATGGGGGATGCGATAGCCATCGCCCTGATGAAGGCACGTAATTTTGATGAGAATGACTATGCGCGTACCCATCCAGCCGGCAGTCTCGGCGCGCGTCTGCTCTGTCGGGTCGGCGATATTATGCGCAATGGCGGGAAAATAGCCCAGGTACAGGAGGACGCATTGATAAGTGATGCTCTGTTTGAACTGACGCGCACAGGGCTGGGTCTGGTGGCGGTAACGGACCGGGGCCGTAGGCTGCGCGGCGTATTCAGTGATGGTGATTTACGTCGCTGGCTGCTGAAAGGTGGCCAGATTTCCGCGGCGATAGTCGATGCAATGACCCCCATGGGCTTCAGCCTTTCCCCTTCGCAACTGGCCTCTGAAGCGCTGGCTGCGTTCCATGAAAGGAAAATTTCTGCCGCACCAGTGCTGTCGGAGGATAACCGGGTGGTCGGTGCCCTGGCAATGCACGATATCCATGATGCGGGGCTCTAAGCCCAACCAGGACATCTTTAAATGATGTCTCAGGAAAAAAATTCAGACACAAAAAAACCGCCCTTGGGCGGTTACGACATTACTGCATACTGCTTGTTTTTATTCGTTTTAATCGGTAGTTCTAAAATGGTGCCCGGGGTGGGACTTGAACCCACACAGCCATAAGCCGAGGGATTTTAAATCCCTTGTGTCTACCGATTTCACCACCCGGGCTTGGGTGTTAATTGGAGGCGCGTCCCGGAGTCGAACCGAGGTAGACGGATTTGCAATCCGTAGCATGGCCACTCTGCCAACGCGCCTTTAATTCTTTTTTGTCATCAGAGAGTCATCTCTGATCACGTAATCTGGAGCGGGAAACGAGACTCGAACTCGCGACCCCGACCTTGGCAAGGTCGTGCTCTACCAACTGAGCTATTCCCGCATTGCCATCAGGTTTTATTCTGTTTGAGATGATACTGACAGAACTTGCTGATTTGCTTTATCTTCTGGCTGTCTGAGCTGCCTTTCGATGCGTTGCATTCTACTGTTCTGGAGGAATGAGTCAACCAAATTATCCTCACAACGCATCCGTTTGCTGCTTTTTAAATCGCTTCGATCACCGTTCGAGCAAATCGCCGCGTGCAGCGCTCAAATACTGGAACATTGACCAGAAAGTGAGCACGGCGGCAATGTATAACGCCACCACGCCGATCCCTTCAACAAGATGATTCGGGTGCCATAGCAGCGCGAACAGCGCCAGCATCTGCGCCGTCGTTTTGACTTTACCAATCCAGGAGACGGCCACGCTGTTACGTTTGCCAATTTCTGCCATCCATTCGCGCAGTGCAGAGATAATAATCTCACGGGCGATCATCGTCGCCGCCGGCAGCGTGATCCACCAGGAGTGGAAGTACTCCGCCACCAGCACCAGCGCCATCGCCACCATCACTTTATCCGCCACCGGATCGAGGAACGCACCAAACTGTGTCGTCTGTTTCCAGCGACGGGCAAGGTAACCATCAAACCAGTCGGTAATTGCCGCGAAGATGAAAATCAGCCCACAGGCCAGCGGAGCCCATTGAAATGGCAGGTAAAAAGCCAGGACAAAGAACGGGATTAAGACTACGCGAAACAGGGTAAGTAGGGTCGGAATATTAAATGGCATAATTACGCTAACTGTCTGGACAGAGTAGAATTTGTCCCTATGTTCCTACATTGCCCCGGGTGTTGCAATGCTTAGTGTTTCAGCGCGTGGAAGATTTTTTCCGCCAGTCCGTGCGAGATCCCCGGCACGCTGGCAATTTCATCCACCGAGGCATTCATCAGCGGTTGCAGGCCCCCCATGTACTTCAGCAGCATCTGACGACGTTTTGGGCCTATGCCTTCGATAGTTTCCAGCGCGCTGGTATTCTTCACTTTAGCCCGTTTATTACGATGGCCTGTAATTGCATGATTGTGAGAGTCGTCACGAATATGCTGGATAACATGCAGTGCCGGTGAGTCAGGCGGCAGGGAAAACCCCTCCCCTTCCGGTTCGAGGAACAGCGTTTCCAGTCCGGCCTTACGGTCGGTGCCTTTTGCTACACCCAGTAACAGAGGATGATGCTTATCCCAGGGAACATCCAGGCCGGCAAAAACCTCTTTCGCCTGTGACAGCTGGCCTTTGCCGCCGTCGATGAGGATCACGTCAGGAATTTTATTCTCTTCCAGCGCCTTGCCATAACGGCGGCGCAACACCTGGTTCATCGCCGCATAGTCATCGCCAGGGGTAATACCGGTGATATTGTAGCGGCGATATTCGCTGCGCAGTGGTCCGTTGGCATCAAACACCACACAGGAAGCCACTGTCTGCTCACCCATGGTATGGCTGATATCAAAACATTCCATACGGCGGATAGCCGGTAGCTTCAGCGTGTCGGCCAGCGCCGACAGGCGCTGGTGAATGGTAGAGTGCTGTGCCAGCCGGGTCACCAGCGCGGTAGCCGCATTGGTGCGCGCCAGCTTCAGGTAGCGGGCACGATCGCCACGCGGCTTGCTTTGGATGGCAATTCGCCGTCCGGCCAGCTCGGTCAGCGACTCCGCCAGCAGATCTTTTTCGGGCAGGGTGAAATCCAGAAGAATATCGGCGGGGAGTGTGCGCGCCTGGCTGCCCTGCAAATAGAACTGTCCGACAAATGTCTGTACCACTTCTGCCAGCTCAGTGCCGCCCGGCACCTTCGGGAAGTAGCTCCGGCTGCCCAGCACCTTGCCCTGACGAATAAAGAGAACGTGCAGACAGGCCATTCCGGAGTCGAAGGCCACGCCGATGACATCCAGATCGTCGCCCTGATTGGAGACAAACTGTTTTTCCGTCACGCGGCGTACGGCCTGGATCTGATCGCGCAGGCGGGCGGCCTCTTCAAAGCGCATCTCTTTGCTGGCCTGCTCCATGCGGCCAACCAGCTGGTTCAGCACCTGATCATCTTTGCCAGAAAGGAACAGTCTGACGTAGTCAATCTGGCGGGCATACTCTTCTTCGGACACCAGCCCCTTTACGCAAGGGCCAAGACAGCGACCAATCTGGTACTGGAGGCACGGACGCGAACGGTTGCGGTAGACACTATTTTCACACTGACGTACCGGGAAAACTTTCTGCAGCAGGGACAAGGTTTCCCGCACGGCATAGCCATTGGGGAAAGGCCCGAAATACTCGCCTTTGGCGTGTTTAGCGCCGCGGTGGCTGGCCAGACGCGGATGCGTGTCTGCGCTGAGGAAAATATAGGGATAGGACTTATCATCACGCAGCAGCACGTTATAACGAGGCTGGTAGAGCTTAATATAGTTATGTTCCAGCAGCAGCGCTTCGGTTTCCGTATGGGTAACCGTGACATCGATATGGCAGATCAGGGCCACCAGAGCCTCTGTCTTACGGCTGGCCAGGTTTCCACGAAAATAACTGGAAAGTCGTTTTTTAAGGTCTTTGGCTTTGCCAACGTAGATGACCGTCCCTCCAGCGTCATACATCCGGTAAACGCCCGGCTGGCTGGTGACGGTTTTCAGGAAATTCTTTGCATCAAACAGATCATTCACTACTGATTAACGACTCCGCGCTGAACAGGCCATGACGAATGGCCAAATGCGTTAACTCTACATCACCGCTAATATTCAGTTTGCTGAACATGCGATAGCGATAACTATTAACAGTTTTAGGGCTCAGGTTAAGCTGTTCGGAAATTTCCGTCACTTTCTGCCCCTTTGTTATCATCAGCATAATCTGCAATTCGCGTTCCGACAAACAGCTAAACGGCGATTCCGTCTTTTGCGGTTCAATCTGACTGAGTGCCATCTGCTGAGCAATATCAGAAGCGATATAGCGCTGTCCCGCGTTAACCGAACGAATTGCACTGATCACTTCCTGCGGTGCGGCACCTTTGCTGAGATAGCCAGAAGCGCCGGCCTGCATAACTTTCGCTGGCAGGGGATTTTCAGTGTGGATGGTTAACATAATAATTTTGCAGTCAGGCGTATAACGGATGATCTTGCGCGTCGCTTCAAGGCCGCCAATACCGGGCATATTCATATCCATCAGTACGACATCCGCACAGTGAGCGCGACACCATTTAACCGCCTCTTCGCCGCAGTTCGCCTCACCAACGACCTGGATCCCTTTAATATCTTCCAGGATACGACGAATACCTGCGCGAACCAGCTCGTGGTCATCAACAAGAAAAACGCTTATCAAACGATGCTCCCTAAGTGGCTAATGCAGGTGACGAAAGTGATATCGGCAGGCCAGTGATGTTACTACTTTTTGACAGCTGTTAGAATAGAAATAATAGGTAACTTTACCCGTATCCTTTATCAACTGATAGGGTAAAATATGAATAAAATTGCCCCGATTTGCTACCTAATGGTGGCGTCCGAAATAACGTCTTATGGCAATATATATTTACATAATGAGTAGAACTGGCAGCACAATATGAAAAAACCTGAGGCCATTCACTTCCCGCATTAGTAATACCCGTGCTGCCACCGCCTTACTTATAGTAAAAATACACTCTCTCCCTCACGCTCTGGCCAGCATTTTTGTGTTATGAAACAGACTTTTCTTAAGCCGAAACACCTGGCAGAACAGTGATTTCCTGATGGCGTGATATGATATACTTCTGACAACTTTTTAGTGATCGGTGCTTGCAACGCAAGCACTGTTTTTCAAAGACCAACGGGAGATATCATGAGTGAGATCGACTTTTCAACCAGCGAAGAAGCGCAGGCACTGGCCAACGAAGTGACCTGTATGAAAGCCCTGGTCACACTGATGCTGAAAGGAATGGGTCAGGCGGATGCAGGTAAAGTTATCATTAATCTGGAACGTTATATTGCCGGACTGGAAGACGAAAAACAGGCAGAAGTGTTCACCAACACGGTGAAGCAGATCAAACATGCTTATCGCCAGTAGCCACAGGCTGAGGTGATCCTGCGCAGTTAAAAAGGGCCATTGCATTTTTTGAGGTTTTAACACAACGTAGTGTTTTTAACTGACAGAAAAAAACAATGGCCTTACTTTTCAAAGCAGTATTAGGGGCGCTGATTGTGGTGCTGATTGGCATTCTGTCAAAAACGCGTCACTACTATCTCGCCGGATTGCTCCCGCTTTTTCCCACATTTGCTCTTATCGCTCATTATATCGTAGGCAGCGAACGGGGAATGGAAGCACTGCGCACCACCATTATCTTCGGCATGTGGGCGATCCTGCCCTATTTTATCTATCTGCTGAGTCTCTGGTATTTTATTACCATAATGCGGCTGCCACTGGCGCTGCTGGCAGCCGTATTATGTTGGAGCATGGCAGCGTGGGTGCTGATCGCGCTGTGGTCAAAATGGCAGGGTTAACGTTCCCGCGGCCCCCAACTCACTGAGACGCCCAATGTTGGCAGAACCTCTTCCGGTCTGAAACGGCGCGCACCATGGAATTTATTCGCAAGATTCTGCTGTTTTACCGGTATTTTGACGGCAAACAGATTATCTTCTGACTGAATTATTCCCGGTGTCAGCAGGTCATAATTGACCTGATGATGTTCAAACATCTGTTCAAGCATGGGCGTTGCTGCGCTGAAAAGATACTGGATGCCGGACTGCTCCGCCAACTGCACCGCATGCCATAAAATATTAAGCGGCAGCTCGGCATCAATTTCCAGGCGAGCAGAAAAGCGTGACATCTCCCAGACAACGTGACTGTCGATGCGGGGATGATCGCCGCCTGCCGCCAGTCGGCTGTTATCAGGATCCTGCCAGGCCATGAGCCGCGCACACCCACAAATCCCGTGCTGTGCTGTCCAGGCAATAAGCCAGATGACATCTGAACGATCGTAGCGGTCATACTCCTGACCCGGTGTGCTCAGGCGTGACGGAATCGACCATCCTTCGCCTCTGGCGAAGACGCTGTAACGGTAACTTCCTAATTCTGCCAACAACGAAGATGGCATGTCCTTCAGCTTGGTCTGGATAATCTTCATTTTTGATCCCCTGTCGCATTCCCTCGTGAGCGCCGCTCCTGACGGTTCGGGCAGGGTTGTTACCCTGGGCGCAGGGTAGACAACCAGTTAGTTATTCGAAACTACCAAATCTGGTAGTTGCAACTGCTATCAGATTAAACCGATTGCGGCTGCATAAGAGGCAACTTGCGTTTTGTTCGGTGCATTAAATCGTTTTTGCATGTTTTTTTGGTGAAAATTAACCGTATTCTCAGAAATTGAAAGGATGAGTGATATTTCAGCCGATGTTTTTCCCTCTGCAGTCCATTTAAGAATTTCAAGTTCTCTTTCACTTAATTCTAAGCTGGCGATCGACATCGAAATATCATTCACTTTGATGAGCGCTGCCATCGCCAGCTCCGAAATATACTGGAGTTTAAGTTCCATTTCCGTTGTTAATGCCATATTTTTAGATGGATCCGCCGAAGACAGCGATAATATTCCTATGGCTCTGTTTTTTGCCAGCACTGAGCAGGAAATGCCCTGATAAATACCGTGCTCCCTGGCCGCGTCAAAAACCTGCTGCCCGCTGTCCGCCGCATCGTCAGTCCACTGCCATACTACCCCTGGTGAGCCACATTTTTTCAACACCGGGTCTGACTGAGCAAAGTTTTCCTGCAAATAATATTCAACCCACTTCTGCGGGTAATTACAGTAAAAAAAAGTTTTCGGCCGGGTAAAAGGCACCGGATGTCGAATAAAAAGTGCATAAAAATCGAATTCCAGCTCGTTCGCCTGTTGTTCAATTATCCTGGTAATATGAGCAACATTGCTTCCTTTGCAAAAAGAAAATTGCATTTCGGAGCGCCAGCTGAAATAGCTTTCAGGTGTCATTAACGCCTCAACCGGGCAAGGCGGGTACACCTCGCCTGATTATCATTGTTATGGTGATTTCGGTCGCATACAAATGAATAAAACCGCAAAATATCTCATTGACTAGTCTGATACTTATTCCAGAAACACAATTTTTAACGTTTTCGGTCACTGACTGTGAAGTCAGAAAAGAATGAGCAAAATAAGCCTGGAAAAACGACACAGACTCTTCGCCCCATTAATTATCTTTGTGTTTCAGCACTGTCAACAAGATACATCGATTTAACACAACCCTCACCACACCCGCCTAGAATAGGATTTTTCCTATAAACATTCAATAATTTTGACTTAAATGTCCTTAGTAATACATATAATATTTCTTCACTATTACCCTACAAAACGCTGTTCAATCTGCACACCGGGGTGACATCGACAGCCGAAATGCACTGATACTAATAGAAAATGCCTGCGAATCTTTGCCGTTTGAGTTTCCTAGCATAGATTAATCTGCATGAATGAACATCAGACAACTCCACAATCTTTGCAAGGGATTGCGCTGGCTTTTCCTGCGTCCGTAGTCCCCTTTTCAACTGTCGGCGGAACAGCCTGGCTGGGCATCAACATGAGCAAAAGGCGCGGGCACACAGAAGCACATCTCATTGATGATATACAGGGCTGAACGCGGCCCTGATGTTATTATTTCGAACGTCAGGCTCCGGTTTTCTGCTCATTTTTTTCAGCAACGTCGTGAGAAACCCACGCGTTTTATTGATGCCATGATTGAACTCTTATATAGGGAGTACCGCGATCCTTTTCAACCCGGCAGGCAGGTACACAGGAAAGCGCCTTTATTCAGCAGCGCCCGGCGTCTCCTGGCGGGGATGTATTTTATTCAGTCCTGCATGACATTTTGCCAGGAAGAAAACGTGCGCAGCCAGCCCTCAACGGCAGAGGCCGAAGCTACGCATACCAAAATGGAAATGGTTAGCATGGGCCGCGTTATAATCCGGCCCCAGTGCGGTGCCAAACAGCGGGCAGCTGCTGGCAAAGACAGCGTGCAGCCAGCGGCCACGGTCGCTCTCTTCTGACCAGTGATTGAGCACGCTGATACGCCTGCCGTTTTGCAAACGAAACCCACTGATATCCCAGGCTTCCGCCGTGGCATGTTCACTTAACCTTCCCTGGGCGCGATGGTAAATATTCCGGCAGGCGAAGCTGCCGAAATGATCGATACGCACCAGCGGTGAGCCCAGTTCGCTGGCAGCGAGCGGTTTCAGCGTCTGTGTAACCATCATGGTGCTGCTGACGGCCAGCGCACAACTGCTGAGAAAGGAGCCGCTAAGCGTCACATCGCCAAAGCGCGTGATTCTGACCGGGTCGACGAGGGGGCACTGGCCACTCTGCGAACCCGGGCGGGTAAAACTGATGTAGCCTTTCGCCTGGGCCTGCTGCAGCACCGCCAGGCAGGCGTCAGGATCGGTGGCCAACTGCTTTAGCTTATAGCGCGTCACCAGCGTCGGCGCATCGGTCACGGACAGCGGCCTAAAGGGATCCCACTGCGGGGGTAATTCAGGCAGGATGACTTTTACCCCTCCCCAACAGAGCAGAAGCACGATCCCCAGCAAGATTAATCGCTTCATCTCCCCCTCCATTGATTAAACCAACAAGCGCAGCCGGGTTTTTAAGCAAGCAATGCACACTAAACGCAGTTTAGCTGCAATTTTGCTTTCTCAGCCCGTTTTTTACGTTAAGCTCTTGATCGTACTAACCTCAACAACATCAGACATCAGAAAAGCCATCAGAGCTTTCGTCTCATCAACACACGACAGGAAATCCGTAATGGTTGATCAATCAAAAGAGGCCGTTGCCTCCGCAGACGAGCCGGTATCGCTCCAGCGTAATTTGCATAATCGTCATATTCAGCTTATCGCCATCGGCGGGGCTATCGGTACGGGTCTGTTTATGGGATCTGGAAAAACCATTAGCCTCGCCGGACCGTCAATCATCTTCGTCTATATGATCATCGGTTTTATGCTGTTCTTCGTGATGCGGGCGATGGGTGAGCTACTGCTTTCCAATCTGGAATATAAATCGTTCAGCGACTTTGCGGCCGATCTACTGGGTCCCTGGGCAGGTTATTTCACCGGCTGGACCTACTGGTTCTGCTGGGTGGTCACCGGCATTGCCGACGTTGTTGCCATCAGCTCCTATTTTCAACTCTGGTTCCCGGACTTCTCGATATGGATGAGCGCCCTGCTCTGTATCGTCGTGTTCCTGACGCTGAACATCGCCACGGTAAAACTGTTCGGAGAGATGGAGTTCTGGTTCGCGATTATTAAAATCGTCGCCATCGTGGCGCTGATCGCCACTGGCATTGTGCTGGTAGCGATGCACTACCCTTCACCAGGTGGCGGTACGGCATCGCTCAGTAATATCTGGGATCACGGCGGCATGTTTCCGAAAGGGTTAAGCGGCTTCTTTGCTGGCTTCCAGATTGCGGTGTTTGCTTTTGTCGGCATTGAACTGGTGGGTACCGCCGCGGCGGAAACACATAATCCGAGAACCGTACTGCCGCGTGCGATTAATGCCATTCCACTGCGTATTATTATGTTTTACGTCCTGTCGCTGATGGTGATCATGGCTGTCACGCCGTGGGA
This sequence comes from Erwinia persicina NBRC 102418, assembly GCF_001571305.1. Classification (GTDB taxonomy): domain Bacteria; phylum Pseudomonadota; class Gammaproteobacteria; order Enterobacterales; family Enterobacteriaceae; genus Erwinia; species Erwinia persicina. The sequence goes on from NZ_BCTN01000004.1 coordinate 141,824, forward strand.
TCAGGTCGTAGCGGATCGCAGCCCGTTTGTTGAAATGTTCGTATTGATTGGTTTACCGGCAGCGGCCAGTATCGTTAACTTCGTGGTGCTGACATCAGCAGCCTCATCCGCCAACAGCGGTATCTTCTCCACCAGCCGTATGCTCTATGGCCTGGCGCAACAGGGCGTCGCGCATCGTCGCTTTGGTCTGCTATCACGCCGTGCGGTGCCGACTACGGGCCTGTTCTTCTCCTGCCTTTGTCTGTTGGGTGGCGTCGCGCTGATTTACCTGATCCCTAACGTGATGACCGTATTCACCCTGGTCACCACGGTATCAGCGATCCTGTTTATGTTTGTCTGGACGATTATTCTCTGTTCCTATCTTGCCTACCGTAAGAAGCATCCGGAACGTCATGGTGAGTCAGCCTATAAGATGCCGCTGGGCAAGTTTATGTGCTGGGTTTGTATGGCCTTCTTTGCCTTCGTGCTGGTGCTCTTAACGCTGGAGGAGGATACCCGTCAGGCACTGATGGTCACCCCACTGTGGTTTATCCTGCTGGCTGTGGGCTGGTTCCTGCGCAAACGTAAAACCGCCTAATCAAAACGGGTCAGATTCCCTCCTGGCCCGCATCGTTTTTTAAAAACGCGACCACAGCTTATGCAACGCCTGCCCTAACGGCGGGCGCTGTACACTGACTCTCTCCGGTTTAAACGGCCCGTTTTTTAACGGTTCCGGCCCCAGATCAAACGTAAAACTGTAATTCGGTTCTTCCCCCATCCTCAAATCAGTAATGGTAATATGCTCACCCACCCGCTTCATGGCATAAAAACCCCGGCTGAACCACGCCACGCGCTGCACATACCAGTTAGTGCTGAACTGCTGGTACAAAGCCCGACCATTATCGTGCTTCGTCAACGCCAGGGGGTGATCGGCATTGAGCAGGGAATAAAACCCCTCCTGATAATGATCGGCGGTCATCACCACGACACGCCACTGGAGTGTATTAAAGGCAGTGGGTGTCACCAGCAACCGCAACACGCGTTCTTCCCGCTGGGCCAGCTGTTGCTCAATCTGATGCGTCACCCACCCCTGCGCCACCATGCTCCACAGCAGATAGAGGCTACTCAGCCCCAGTCCCAGACTGTTCCAGCGGTAGCCACGGGTTTGTCGCCAAACGAGGGCGGCAATCACCCCGACCAACAGGGGCAGCGTATACAGAGGGTCGATAATAAACATACTGCCGATAGCAAAAGGCCTATCGGTAAAAGGCAGCGCTAGCTGGGTACCATATACGGTTGTCAGGTCAAGTAACGGATGGGTGATCAACGCCAGCCATACTGCCCCCCACCATCGGGGAAACATTTGTGGCTGACGGCACAGGCGCGACACCAGCCAGCCCAGAGCGGGGGAAACCAGCGTCAGCCAGAAGAGTGCATGACTCTCGGTCCGGTGCAGAGTCATATTACGGATGGCATCGCCATGATCAATAAAGACATCAAGGTCGGGGAGCGTGCCACACACGGCCCCGACGGTAACGGCCTGCCATACCGGAACCTTGCGTCCCATGACCGCGACGGCCACTGAGGCTCCAAGTAAAAGTTGTGAAACAGAATCCATCATCCTTTCCTGTGTGTCACTGGCGTTAGCGTACGCGGATACCTTCAATCACCATGCGCTGGACATTGTCGACCGTCTGGTTAAAGAAAGACTCATCGTTCAGGGTCTGTCCGGTGATCGCCTCCACCTGGGTAGCAAAATCCGCATAGTGCTGAGTGGTTGCCCACAGCATAAAAATAAGATGGTTCGGCTGCACAGCGGCCAGTTTGCCCTCCTGCACCCAGGTTTCGATCACCGTCGCCTTATCTTCAACCAGATGACGTAAATCGCCGGCAAGTTCAGCTTTCAGCAACGGAGCCCCCTGCAGCATCTCCATGCAAAACAGGCGTGAAGCCTGAGGATGATCGCGGGACACTTCCAGCTTCAGACGGATATAGTCACGTATCGCTTCAAGCGGATGCTGGTCATGGCGCAGAGCGCGCAGCGGAGCCAGCCAGACGTCCAGCAGGTCTTTCAGTACCGCGATATAGAGCTCTTCTTTTGAGGGGAAGTAATAAAGCAGATTGGTTTTGGACACATCAGCACGCTCAGCCACTTTATCCAGGCTGGTGCCGTGAATGCCAAACTGCGAAAAATATTCCAGGGCCGCAGAAAGAATAGCGGAACGCTTTGCTGCCACCGCACGCGAACGCCGCGTCGGGGTTTTAGCCGGTAATTTATCAGCTGACTTCACCGTGACTCCATGATCCATGTGGGGTGCGGGGATGATAACAAATCACCTGGCGCATACCTAATCACGCGCATGCACTTTTATTGACCATCCCTGCCTGCTTTCCGTGCACCTTTTTTACCAACTGGTCTGAAATGGACCCTTCAGTCCAGCCTGAATCAATAATAAAAAACCAACCTACTGTATTTATTGCATTTTTTAAAGTGGCACAGCGTTTGCAATCCAATCTGTAGCGCCGCTTCAATGGAAAGTGCGGGAAGCACGGCAGCGCCGGGGTTTGCACTTTCACTTACGCAGAGGATGACTTATGAAAATTGGTGTTTTTATCCCTATCGGTAACAACGGCTGGCTGATCTCCAACAATGCGCCGCAGTACATGCCGACCTTTGAACTCAACAAAGCCATCGTACAGAAAGCCGAGCACTATCATTTCGACTTCGCGCTGTCGATGATCAAGCTGCGTGGCTTCGGTGGCAAAACGGAGTTCTGGGATCATAACCTGGAATCCTTCACGCTGATGGCCGGGCTGGCCGCCGTCACCTCGCGCATTGAAATTTATGCGACGGCCGCCACCCTGACGCTGCCGCCAGCGATTGTAGCCCGCATGGCATCCACCATCGATTCCATCTCCGGCGGCCGCTTCGGCGTCAACCTGGTCACTGGCTGGCAGAAACCGGAATATGATCAGATGGGCCTGTGGCCCGGCGATGAATATTTCTCGCGTCGCTACGACTACCTCACTGAATACGTCAGCGTACTGCGCGATTTATGGGGCAACGGTAAATCCGACCTCAAAGGTGAATTCTTCACCATGAACGACTGCCGCCTCAGTCCGCAGCCACAGAAGCCGATGAAGGTGATCTGCGCCGGCCAGAGCGACGCGGGCATGGAATTTTCAGCAAAACACGCCGACTATAACTTCTGCTTTGGCAAGGGCGTGAATACCCCGACGGCATTCGCTCCGACAGCGGCACGCATGAAGACTGCGGCAGATGCGCAGGGGCGCGATGTCGGTTCCTATGTTCTGTTTATGATCATCGCTGATGAAACCGACGAGGCCGCACGGGCGAAATGGGAACACTACAAGGCAGGTGCCGATGAAGATGCTCTGTCGTGGCTGACCACACAGAGTCAACAGGATAAACGCTCCGGCAGTGATACCAACGTACGCCAGATGGCCGACCCGACGTCCGCCGTCAACATCAATATGGGCACTCTTGTCGGTTCTTATGCGAACGTTGCGCGCATGCTGGACGACGTGGCCACGGTGGAGGGGACGCAGGGCGTGCTGCTGACCTTTGATGACTTCCTGCAGGGTATTGAAAACTTTGGTGAGCGCATTCAGCCGCTGATGCAGTGTCGCGCAGGAATTATTGAAGCTGCGCGGGAGGTGGCGTAATGACTCATAAACCGGCCGTGGTCTGCTCTACCACCTCAACACATCACACCCTCACCCTGCCCGCTCGTCCGGAGGCCATTGTCTTCCCACCGGAACAGACGGCCCTGATTGTCGTTGACATGCAAAACGCCTATGCCACACCCGGTGGCTACCTTGATCTGGCCGGCTTTGACGTGTCGGCGACCCGCCCGGTGATCGATCGGATTAACGTGGCAGTGAACGCCGCACGCGCCGCCGGTATTCAGGTGATCTGGTTCCAGAATGGCTGGGACGATCAGTACGTTGAGGCGGGAGGCCCCGGCTCACCGAACTGGCATAAGTCAAATGCCCTGAAAACCATGCGCCAGAATCCGGAACTTCAGGGCACGCTGCTGGCAAAAGGCGGCTGGGACTATGAACTGGTGGATCAGCTAACGCCACAGCCGGGTGATATTGTGCTGCCAAAACCGCGCTATAGCGGCTTCTTCAATACCGCGCTGGACAGCATGTTACGTAGCCGGGGCATCCGGCATCTGGTCTTTACCGGAATTGCGACCAATGTCTGTGTCGAATCAACGCTGCGGGATGGCTTCTTCCTGGAGTATTTCGGCATTGTCCTGGAGGATGCGACTTACCAGGCTGGCCCGCAATTTGTCCAGCAGGCAGCGATATTCAATATCGAAACCTTCTTTGGCTGGGTCTCTGACGTCGCTAGCTTCTGTCACGCACTGCAAACCGAACACGCAGCCATCCCCCAGACAGCTTAACCCTGGCTGATTTAACGGAGAACAGTTATGCCAAAAACCATTATCACCCCGCCGGGCACGGGCATCCCGATTGCCCCCTTTGTTCCCGGCACGCTGGCGGACGGCGTGGTGTACGTGTCCGGTACCCTGCCATTCGATAAAGATAATAACGTGGTTCACGTCGGCGATGCTGCCGCGCAGACCCGTCACGTGCTGGAAACCATCAAAAGCGTCATTGAAACGGCAGGCGGCAAAATGGAAGACGTCACCTTCAATTCCATTTTTATTACCGACTGGCAGCACTACGCAGCGGTGAATGCGGTCTATGCCGACTATTTTCCGGGGGAAAAACCGGCCCGTTTCTGCATTCAGTGCGGTCTGGTGAAACCCGATGCGCTGATTGAAATTGCCAGCGTAGCCCATATCGGAAAATAAGGCGTTCACTATGCATATTGAGCTGTCAGGCCGGGAGGATCCCGGAGCAAGAACCGTCGTGCTAGCTGCCGGACTCGGTGGACTGGGAAGCTTCTGGCTGCCGCAGATGAATGAACTGCGCCGGGCGTTTCGCGTGGTGGTTTATGACCAACGCGGCACCGGCCGCAGCCCGGATGTCCTGCCGGAAGGCTACAGTATGCGGGACATGGCCGCTGAGCTGGCCTCACTGCTGGAACAGCACCATATTCATCAGTTCGATATTATTGGCCATGCGCTCGGTGGCATGATTGCCCTGCAACTGGCGCTGGACTATCCGCAACGCGTAACGCGACTGGTGCTGGTGAACAGCTGGCTAAAACTGGATGCCCATACACGTCGTTGCTTTCGCGTGCGGCAGGATCTGCTGATGAATGTCGGGGTTGAGGCATTTGTCCGCGCCCAGCCTCTGTTTCTCTACCCTGCAGACTGGCTGTCAGAAAATCAGGCACGCATTGAAGCGGAAGACACCCTGCACGCCGCGCACTTTCAGGGGATGGATAATCTCCTGAAGCGACTCCACGCGCTGATGGCCTGTGACTTCAGCGATCGTGCCGGCCACATCACCCAGCCGGTGCTGCTGCTCTGTTCTGGTGATGACCTGCTGGTGCCCTGGACTTGTTCTGAGCGGCTCCTGGCCGCGCTGCCTGATGCCACCCTTCACCGCATGAGCTGGGGTGGGCACGCCATGAGCGTCACCGACAGTGCCACATTTAACCCCCTACTGATGAGCTGGCTGCAGGGCAGCCGTCTCGTCGCCCACACCACTGACAGGGAGCCACTATGGCAGACGCGCTGAACACTTCCGCCCTCGACACGCTCTTTACTCAGGCGCGGACTTACAACGGCTGGCAGGATCGTACCGTGACTGACATGCAGCTGCAGGAGATTTATGACCTGGTGCGCATGGCACCTACATCAGCAAACTGCAGCCCGGCACGATTCTTTTTTGTCCGCAGCGCAGAGGCCAAAGCCCGTCTTAAGCCCACGCTTTCCAGCGGAAACCTTGAGAAAACCATGACGGCGCCGGTAACGGCGATCGTTGCCTGGGACCCGCAGTTTTACGACAGGCTGCCAGAACTGTTCCCCCATGCCGATGCACGCGCGTGGTTCACCAGCAGTCCTGCGCTGGCGGAAGAAACCGCTTTTCGCAACAGTTCCATGCAGGCGGCTTATCTCATTGCGGCCTGTCGCGCACTCGGGCTCGATACCGGCCCGCTGTCTGGCTTTGACCGGTCAGCGGTCGATGCTGCCTTTTTTGCCGGCCTCGGCTGGAAAAGCAATCTGTTAGTCAACATCGGCTACGGCGACCGGACGAAGGTATATACCCGCCTGCCACGCCTTAATTTTTCCACTGCCTGCGTGATTGAATAAGGAGCACCTATGACACTTGCCATCCCTCCTGCTACTCCGGTTAGTGGTGTAGAGAAACCGCTGTTCCGTGATGCCATGGCGCGCCTGGGGGCTGCCGTCAATATCATCACCACTGACGGCCCAGCCGGACGGGCCGGGTTTACCGCCTCGGCGGTATGCAGTGTGACCGACACGCCTCCCACCCTGCTGGTGTGCCTGAATCGTTCTGCATCAGTGTATGACATCTTCCTGGAAAACAGGCAGCTCTGTGTGAATACGCTGGCAGCCGGGCATGAAGCGTTATCCACACTGTTCGGGGGTAAAACCCCCATGGATCAACGTTTTGCCGCGGCCAGCTGGTCAACGCTGGCCACCGGTTCCCCGATATTAAGCGATGCGCTGGCGTCATTTGACTGTGTTGTCACTCAAGTGATGAGTGTAGGCACCCACGACATTCTGATCTGCGAAGCACAGGCACTGGTTTTCAACGACAGCAGTCATGGTCTGATTTGGTTCGATCGCAGTTACCATCCGTTAACCCAACGCAGTTTCTGATTTTTCATGTAGTGCTCACACTCTGGAGATATCGATGGCAACGTCCTGGTTCCCGAAATGGTCGAAAACGACGGCATCCGCAACAGGTATCGTCGCACCTGATGAAACACTGCCCGCAGGGCAAACGATCGTCATGGGCTTGCAGCATGCGGTAGCAATGTTTGGCGCTACGGTGCTGATGCCCCTGCTGATGGGCCTGGATCCGAACCTGTCGATCCTGATGTCGGGTGTGGGTACGCTGCTGTTCTTTCTGATCACAGGAGGACGCGTGCCAAGCTATCTGGGCTCCAGTGCAGCGTTTGTCGGGGTGGTGATTGCCGTCACCGGTTTTAACGGCCAGGGTCTGAACCCTCATCTCAGCGTCGCCCTCGGCGGAATTATCGCCTGCGGCCTGGTTTACACACTGATCGGTTTTGTGGTGATGAAAGCAGGTACGCGCTGGATTGAAAAGCTGATGCCGCCGGTAGTGACCGGTGCCGTCGTGATGGCCATTGGCCTCAATCTGGCCCCCATTGCCGTTCGTGGCGTCTCCGCCTCCATGTTCGACAGCTGGATGGCAGTGATGACGGTGCTGTGTATAGGCGTTGTGGCAGTGTTTACCCGGGGCATGGTGCAGCGCCTGCTGATCCTGGTCGGGCTGATTGCCGCCTGGGCCATTTATGCCCTGCTGACTAATGGCCTTGGTCTGGGTAAACCCGTTGATTTTAGCCTGCTGGCCAGCGTCCCCTGGTGGGGTATGCCGCAAATCACCTCCCCCACCTTCAGTAGCCAGGCGATGGTGATGATTGCTCCGGTCGCAGTGATTCTGGTCGCGGAAAATCTGGGGCACATTAAAGCGGTTGCCGGTATGACCGGGCGCAGTCTCGACCCGTATATGGGCCGGGCGTTTGTCGGTGACGGAGTGGCGACCATGCTCTCCGGCAGCGTAGGCGGTAGCGGCGTCACCACATACGCGGAGAATATCGGCGTGATGGCGGTGACCAAAGTCTATTCTACGCTGGTGTTTGTCGCAGCGGCGGTCATTGCCATGGTGCTGGGCTTCTCGCCGAAGTTTGGTGCATTAATTCACACCATTCCCGGCCCGGTCATTGGCGGGGCCTCGATTGTCGTTTTCGGCCTGATTGCAGTCGCCGGGGCGCGCATCTGGGTTCAGAACCATGTCGATCTTAGCCTGAATGGAAACCTGATTATGGTGGCCGTTACGCTGGTGCTGGGTGCAGGGGATTTTGCGCTGAAAATCGGTAGCTTCACCCTCGGCGGGATTGGTACGGCGACCTTCGGCGCGATTTTACTCAATATGCTGCTCAGCTATAAACGCATCAGGCCATTAACCGAACAGAGCCCGGTACGTGAGAATAGCTGAACTGTTTTGTGTCAGGGGCCGGCCAGGCCCCTGCATCTAGGCCTGAGAAGACTTTTCCGCCGCCGTTTTTTTCCGCTTCAGCTTCATTTCACTGATCAGCACCCCCACGACGATCAGCGCCCCGCCAAGCAGGGCGATAGCAGGCAGCCTTTCCCCGGCGATACGGCCGACGATACCCGCCCACACGGGTTCACCCGCATAAATCACCGTTGCGCGCGTCGGTGAAACGCTGCGTTGCGCCCAGTTCATTGTCACCTGAATGAGTGCGCTGGCCATCCCGAGGCCCACGGCGCTGTAGAGCAGATAGGGGCTGAACGACGGCACCGTCTCACCGTTAGGGGCCATCATGATAAAACCAAATACTGACGCCGCCGCCAGCTGGATCACCGTGACACGCTGGACATTGACTTTCCCGGCGCTGGCCCCAATCAGAATAATTTCCGCCGCAATCGCCAGCGTGCTCAGCAGGGTGGCGATTTCGCCTGCGTTGAGCGCCAGCTCACCACTTTCCGGGCCAGCCAGCAGCAGCAGGCCGCCGAATGCCAGCACGATCCCGACCCATGACATCAGACCCGGCATCCGGCCAAGGAAAACCCACTGTAAAATGGGCACCAGCGGCACATACAGCGCCGTAATAAACGCCGATTTACTGCTGGAAATGGTTTGCATGCCGTAGGTCTGCAGCCCGTAGCCGAGGCCAATCGCCAGCCCTATCAGCGTACCGGCTTTGATCTCGTACCAGGTCACGCCGCGCAACACGCGCCAGGAGATGACGCCCAGCAGCAGCGCAGCGGTGGCAAAGCGTACACCGATAAAAAAGAAGGGCCCACTGACGGTCATGGCATGATGGACGGCCAGGAAGGTCCCGCCCCAGACCATCGTAATGAAGATCAGCACCCCCTCCTGGGGATTCACTGCAAACTTATAACGTGAGAAAAAACCTGACATCAGAGCACTCTGCTGAAAATTTGGCGTCAGTGTGCTGGGTTAGCTGCGGAGGGTCAAGCGCTGTGAGTGGGTTCAGTCTGCACCGCCGGAAAACCCGGCGGTGGGCAGCCTGCCGGGTTATTCCCCGTCTTCCGTTTTACCTTTACTGCCACGACTGTTTCGGCCGCCTTTTTCCCCGGCGACGGAGGCGCGCTTAGGGTCATTTTTAAAATTCCCCCCGCTGACCTTCCCGCCTTTGCGCCCCGCTTCTGATGCTCTTTGACGGTCTTCAGCGAAATTTCCAGATCCACCACGATGTTCTGCCATTTCCTACCTCCGAATAGTTAAGACATCATTCTGCATGGTGCCCGTTCACGCGGTGATGAACCGGGCACGATGGCAGCACACGCTGCCGTCTGCCACCTGATTAAGCGTAGTGTATCCCGCAGGGGATGTGCTCTTGCAGCCCGATCCCTGTGCAGAGGAGAGAGGAACATGCTGATTTTACCGCTTAATTTTTATTAATGGATTGTGGCAAAAAATGGGGTAACTGGTGATTTCTCAGGCAAATGCCGCGCTCACCACGGACAGTTCCCTCCCACTCTTCTATACTGATAAATCACTTAAATAACGGACGACATCAACCCCAGGAGAGCATTATGGCGACACAACAATCGAAAGCGCATCACGTTGGCGAATGGGCCAGTCTTCGCAACACCTCCCCCGAAATTGCCGAAGCCATTTTTGAGGTCGCAGACTACGACGAGCGACTGGCTGAAGAGATCTGGGTGCAGCAGGGGAGTGACGAGGTGCTGTTACGTGCCTTTGAAAAAACCGATGCCGATGTCCTGACATGGGACAATAAGGTGGTTGAACGTAAGAACGTCTGACACAACGGCGGGCAGCAAGGCCCGCCCTGTAATTCAGCCCGGTGAGACTCGTCCGAGAACCGAAACGCCCCGCATTCTGTCGACTACCCTTAGTATCGGGTTAACAGATGACAGCCAGAACCCGGCTGATTACTGACACTATCTAAAGGAGGCATCATGCCGTACCAGACGATTAATCCCGCAAGTAATAAGCTGATCAAATCCTGGCCAGACCACAGCGACAGCCAGATTGAACAGGCACTGGCCACGGCTGACGCACTGTATCACTCTGAGTGGTCAAAGGGGGCCATGCAGCCCCGTCTGCAGGTGCTGAAAAAGCTGGCAGACCTGATTGACAGCCGTGTTGACGAACTGGCTGAAGCCGCCAGCGTTGAGATGGGCAAACTCATTGAACAGAGCCGGGGTGAAGTGCAGCTGTGCGCTCAGATCGCCCGCTACTATGCCGAAAACGCAGAGCGTTTTCTTGCACCAACCCCCTACCCCACAGAGCTGGGCGAGGCGTGGGTTGAGAATCACCCCATTGGTGTACTGGTTGCCGTTGAGCCGTGGAATTTCCCTTTCTACCAGCTGATGCGCGTACTGGCACCGAACCTCGCCGCCGGTAATCCGGTTCTGGCGAAGCATGCGCAGAACGTTCCGCACTGCGCCACCCTGTTTGAATCACTGGTGACGGAAGCCGGGGCTCCTCAGGGGGCATGGACAAATCTCTTTGCCAGTAATGATCAGGTCGCCACACTGATTGCCGATGACCGTGTGCAGGGGGCGGCATTGACCGGCTCCGAACGTGCGGGCAGCGCCGTTGCACAGCAGGCGGGCAAATACCTGAAAAAAACCACCCTTGAGCTGGGCGGTAATGACGTGTTTGTGGTGCTGGACGACTGCGACCTGGATAAAGCCGTTAAAGCAGGTGCAGGGGCGCGTCTGAGTAACTGCGGTCAGGTCTGTACGGCCGCCAAGCGTTTCCTCGTTCACGAAAAAGTGGCCGATCGCTTTATCGAAAAAATGACCGAAACGTTCAAAGCCGCAAAAATCGGTGACCCGCTGGATGCCAGCACCACCCTTGGCCCGCTGTCGTCGGCAGAGGCACGTGACAGCCTGCACAAACAGGTTGAGCAGGCGAAGGAGAAAGGCGCGAAAGTGCTGTTGGGCGGCGCGCCGGTTCCGGGCGACGGCTGTTTCTATCAGCCAACCATCCTGACCGGGATCACGCGCGATAATCCTGCCTACTTCGAGGAGTTCTTTGGCCCCGTTGCACAGATCTACATCGTGAAAGACGATGATGAAGTGGTGAAACTGGCCAACGATTCGCACTATGGGCTGGGCGGTGCGGTCTTTACTCGTGATATCAACCGCGGTAAAGCCCTGGCTTCACGTATTGAAACCGGAATGGTGTATATCAATTCCGCGACCAATACGGCCGCAGAACTGCCGTTCGGCGGTGTGAAACGTTCAGGCTACGGCCGTGAGCTTTCGGATCTGGGCATCAAAGAGTTCGTGAACCAGAAGCTGGTGGTGGTCAGTAAGGATTAAGCGCATGGCGGGTAGCCCCGGGGATCGCCCGGTGGCTTAACGTGCTGACAAAAAAAGGGGTGACCGGTTAACCGGTCACCCCTTTTTCGATTTGAATGCAGAACCGCCATCAACGGCGGCCCCGATCCCTTAGTTTGTCGCAGGCTGCGCCGCCGGTTTGGCCGGTGCCGCACTGCCAGCGGCGGCCTTATCGGCCTTCGCTTTCTCTGCACTGGCTTTCTCTGCGGCGGCTTTATCCTTTGCCTCCTGCTCAGCCGCGGCCTTATCCGCTGCCGCTTTATCCTTCGCTGCTTTATCGGCTGCAGCCTTATCGGCGGCGGCTTTCTCGGCAGAAGCTTTTGCCTGAGCGGCTTTGTCCGCTGCGGCCTGGTCTGCGGCGGCTTTATCAGCCAGCGTTTTATTGACAACCGCTTTTTCGTCAGCGGGTTTCGCTGCCGGTGTGGCTGCGGCCGCTGGTGCCTGCTCTGCCACCTGCAGTGGCGTACCCTGCAGGGACTTATTCAGCACCTGCGTGAACTGATCCCATGAACAGAAACCGTTAGCATCGGTCGGGCAGCCGGCCATTTGCAGCGTTACACGCTTTGGTGGGTTGTCCAGCGACAGCACTTCCGCATCACGCAGCTGGCTTGAAGTCTGATAGACATATTCAACCTTAACCAGTTCGCGATCGTTTTTCTTGTCGTGCCAGCGCTGGAACTGGATCATACCGCCAATCGGCGTCTGCTCATTTTGTCCCGGCAGATCGTAAGGTTTGAAATCCAGCGCCGTCAGCAGCGAAGCGATATTCGAATCATGCCCCACCATCAGTGTCACTTTCGGCGCGCTGGCTTTATCCTGATCGACGAGCAGGCTTCGGATATAATCCACCAATGGCGCCGCGACCTCACGGGCTACGACCGGAGAAGTAAACAGCGTGTCCTGATAACCGTTTTTAATCGCCGCCAGCTCTTTCCACTGTTCAGGGGTTTTAATTTGTCCCCAGGCGACCTGTTCCATCGGGAACCCTTCGTAATACTGCAGCGTAAAAGCATCGACCAGCGAATTACCGACTTTTAACGGGCCGGAGACGTTTGGCTCTTTGCCATTATCAGCACTGAATTTGTTCTGGTTAGAGCTCAGGTCACACTGTTTTTTGCCATCACAGGCTGGCGAATTTTTATAATCAATGATTTTTTCCAGACGCTGGAAAGCCGGTTTCAACGCCAGCTTTTCGCCTTCGCCGTTGATGGCGGTCAGCGCCTGTTTATTGAAGTCTTCGCTGTCGTTGGTGATCACCGGATTAAAGACCGGATCCATGGTGCCCATCTCGTCCTGGTGAGAAACGGCGATATCACAGCCGGGGAATGCGCCCGTGATAAAGAACTGCGCGGTCGCCACCGTCCGTTGCAGGCTGTTGGCGTAGGCATAGATGTCATCCGGTGCCGGACACTCTCCGTCTTTTACCAGCCCCTGCTGTGCCAGCCATTCACGGGTATAACGGCCCATGTAAACTTCCAGTACGCCCCCTTTGGTGGTCAACTGCCCGCCGGGTACGTCCCACTTAGGCCAGGCCTTTTTAGTCGCCTGTGCCAGTACGCTGCCATTGTCAGCTAACGGAGCACGCAGGTTATGGCGGCTCATCATCAGGACTTGCTCAAGCTGATAATCACCATCAGCGGCCCAGGCAGGAACCCCGGAAAGTGCGGAGCAAACGGCCAGCGCACAGAGACTAAACTTTTTGATCATATGTATATTCCATTGATTCAAGGGGTGAACGTACCGGGCATAGTATGCAGCGCAAGAGCGTGCCGTGCATCAACGCTGACTCACCACAACCCCACTCAGAGTGCAACGTCAGCGCATTGCCTGACGTCAGAACAGGCAGTCAATCATTCATGAGAATATAGCAGACTCTGACCCCGACGGTTTAGTGGCTTCAGGCGATTGAAAAGAAACAAGATGTTTTTAGGAATGCTCTAATCACCCGTTCTGCCAGAAAATAGCAGGAAAGGAGCGAAAACTGAAGGATAAGAATGATAATCGTCCTGCCTTTCACCGGCGTTATAAATACTCCACCGTAAATAACACCTGCGCCTGAAAGCGCCCGGTGCTGACCACCGGCGAACGTGCTTTCAGCACCGTCGTAAAATGGAGCTGATTATCCCCTTCATTAAGCCGCTGCCAGGCCACGGGCTGATTATTACGTACCGGTTGACCGTTTCGATCGCGCAGTTCAATGCCCACCGTCGTGTTCCCCTCCCCCACAGAAAACAGCCCGTCCGCATATGATGTCCCCTGAAAAATCACCCGTACCTGGTTCTTCTGCAATGTGTGGCACCGGGCCAGCGCCAGATAAAATTCCCTCACTGGTGACGGATGGCCGTTTTGCAACGCCGCAGAACTGATATCACCGAAATTGACCTCAATGCTCCCGGCACCCGGCGCCAGAGAACAGGGAGCATCCACGACCACGCCGGACAGGGTTATTTTTCCGTAACCGTTCTCTGCCGCCTGGCTGCTTAACGCCAGCACGAATAGCCCTGCGAAGATAGCCGCGTACTTCATGATCTCTCCCTGTCCGAAGGTGACGAATAAAATAACCAGTGATAAAGCTCCAGATTCTTTTGCATTCCCAGCTTGAGCATGACCGAACGTTTGTAGGTGCTGATGGTTTTTGGGTGCAGCGCCATACTGCTGGCAATCTGATGCGGCGTTAAGTGAACGCGCATATGTGCGATAAACGTTTTTTCCTGCGGTGTCAGGCGGTCTTCTTTGAGTGATCGCGGATCGATAACCGTGATCAGACTGTCCTTCTCCGGGATCAACTGCTGCAACACGCTGGCGAGGCGTGCCAGTGGCAGCCGCCGATGGAGATGTGTTACCGGGTAGCCCTGCAGACTTTCTGGCAGCGTTCGAAAGCCCCGTTCACCGGAGTCATGAACCACCAGCAGCTGGCTTTTTGTGGTTAATCGCCGCGCATACTGTTGCGAGGCACAAAGCGAGACGGCGTCCATTCCGGTCATCAGAAGATCAATTTTTTTCACCTGTCGGACAGACAGCCTGATGATGACCTGAGAATAGTGAGATTGCAGAAAACGCAGGACGCCATCCGCAAAATAGCGGTCGTGGTCAAACATCATCAGCGTCAGACTGCGGGGATCAGACATCGTATTTTCCTTAATCCGGGAGAATGATACGCGCTTACAGCAGGCTCATAACCAGCACCGCTGTGGCGCTGAAAGGCCCTGTGGCGACGTCTTCGCGATTCGACCTCACCAGAGCGAAGGTGAAATCGTCCCCCCCGATCCCATTGATGATCTGGCTGTTAATACTCTCGAAGGGACGTATTCGTTTTCCCTGATGGTAAATTTCCACCCCCAGGTCAGGGTTAGTGGTTTTAATGGCATTAGCGGAAAAAGAGCTGGCCTCTGCAGAGAGCGTCATTTTTATTGCCCAACTGCGGGTGTCTTTACACTGATAGGGAATATGCACGTCACGGCGAAACGGCGTGACGCTGGCACTCTGGGCGATTTCATTGCGTGCGACATAACCAAAGTCCACATTGATATCCTGCCCCTGATTAATCGCGCAGGTGCCAGACGTGTAGTACGCATCATTCGCAGCGATGACGCGCCAGTTTGCGGTAAAAACGCCCCCGGCTGGCGTACTCCATTTATATAGCTGCATACTGGCCACGACCGTGCCGGCCTTGATCAGTACGCCTCGCCCCGGGTTATCTTTTAGCTGATAAAAGGCTTTCAGTTGTAGATCGTGCCAGCCACCATCGCGAAGCGTATACACCGTTATTGCCGGACCGATCGGATTCAGGTAGCGCTGGCCGTTAACCTCAACACCGCTGTTAAAAGAGGCATCCAGCGCCGTGTTATAGGTTCCCGCATTCAGCCGCATATAATCGACGTAAATGGAGGGGTCCGTATTCCGGCAGGTGAAATACTGCGCCAGGTCGAACACCACCACGTCGCCAATCATAATTTCCGGTGACAGATTGACCGTGACGTCAATATTGCGCTGACCAACGGCGTCGAAGGCTTTACCGTCACGCTTATCAATACAGGAAAAAGCCAGTGCTTTCGCGGGCAGCAGCAGGACAACCAGCCAGAACAGCAGCCGTCTCATGGCTGTTCAGCGGCCGCACAGACCGCTCCCCGACAGTGGAAGGCCAGCGTTGAGCGTCCGCCGAAGTCATTGACATATTGCAGCATCGGTTCATCCCCCAGTGCGGCTGCACTTCCCCCGAGCGTGGCGTTGCTGAATGGTGCCACCATCACCGGCTCAAAACCGCTTATCGTCTCTTCTGCCTGATGCCGTCGGGCATCAATAAGGGTAATGAAGTAGCCGGTCGGGTTGTACACCTGGTAGTGGTCGCCTTTCCGCGCCAGCGTCACCTGCTGCTGGATCAGGGTCGTGAGCTCATTGGATGAACGCTGTAACGTCGCAGGCCGGTAAAATAATTTTATTTTGGTCTGCAGCGCAATTTGCAGCGTATTGGGCTGGTCAGATCGCGGCGGAATTTCCCGCAGATTAAAATAAAACAGTGATTCTCTGTCCTGAGCCAGTAAATTCACCGGCGGCAAGGACTGAATTTTTATCTGACTTTTGTCACCGGCTTCAATTCGCTGCACCGGCGGCAAAACAGTGAAAGGGGAATTTATCTTTCTGCCCTGTTGATCTTCAATCCACCCCTGGGCCAGATAGGGCAGTTGATGACTTTCATTCGCTATCGTCAGACTGACGGACGGAGTTTTCGCCTCCACAATAATGCGCGTACGATCGAGTGAAACAGCCGCCGTAGCGGATAACGAGCAAAGGACAACAATGGCCGCCGTGGAAAACGTCACTGCCGCTGAGATGGAGATAAGTTTCATGATTTTAACTCTCTGATTATTGATGTAACACGCCTTCTGCCGCCGGTGCAGGCTGGCGCACGCAGGGCAGCAGCAAAGCGGACAACGCACGATCGTTCAGCGCCGGTATGACAATCTGACACTGCGGTTTTCCGCCCCAGTGAACCGTCATCGATTCTCCTGACGCCATCCCACTCAGATACACAGCCCCGTTGTCGGCCACCAACCCGACATCCTGCTGCCGCGCATTTAGTACCTGTGCGCCGAACGGCGGCGAGGTGCCGTTTTCAAGGCGGATCATCGCCATGGCTTTCACGCCCGCCACCACGGAAAACTGGCGATAGCCAATCGCCCCGTCGGTCAGCGTGGCGCTGACAATAGATGAGGTCACTTCGGCGTTATCCGGAAGTCGGTTAATATCAATACCGATCTGGTTACGGTAATAACTGCTGATATCGGAAATAACCGCTGTGCCACGACCATTGCTGTAAACCACTCCCCCGCTGGCTCTGATGGGAATACCCGCCACGCCGTCGGTATCAACAAGCAAGCGTGTTCCTCCCGGCGTGTTTTGCCGGTGCAGCGCGATGCCTTTACGTGTGGCCGTTATTCCGCCCTTCAGCGTTGCGCCAATCGCCTGATAATGATCCTGCTGAACGTTAAGGCTGCCGGTGAGCTGCCCGCTATTGCCGTCATGCAGGTAATATCCCGACAGAACCTGATGGTCATTTGTGGTTCCAGCGCTCAGGCTGTAACTGTCGTTATTCTCCAGCGTCTGGTAGTAGTTGAGCTGCTGACTGCGATTGTTTCGCCCGCCCGACCCGCTATAGCTGACCGTACTGCGATTGCCAAACGGCAGAGACAGAGACAGATACACACCCCGGTCACGGACCTGGTTATAACGGTTGGACCAGCCTGAGAGTGAGAGACTGATATTTTTCCACTGCATGACATCGAGATAGCGTGACAGGGCCAGGCTATAGCGTTCACTTTCAGGCCTGTCCCAGTAAGTCTGTCGGTTGTAGCTGAACTGCGCACTGGCAGCCAGCGCCGGCAGATCCTGTGCCAGCGTGATGGTGTACATTTCACGACTGTTACTGTGGCTCTGTCTGTCACCCGCGTTTCCGGCGTCAAGGTACTCTTCCATCGTCATAAACTGCCGCTCTGAGAAGCGGTAACCGGCAAACGTGACCTGGCTTCCGTAATCATCGAAGCGTTTTGAATAACTCAGCCGGTAGGCATTCCCCTGCCGGTTTTCTCCCCAGGGTAAACGGGCGACGGAATGGGTAACGTCGAATGACATTGCCCCCAGTACCAACAGGTCTCGACCCACGCCACTGGCCAACGACTGATAGTGCTCACTGGCGATAGCCCCGCCGTACAGTGACCAGCCGTTATTGACTCCCCACGAAAATTCACCGCTGATGAATTCGGGCCCGTTGGTACGATGCTGCCAGTTAACAGGCCGCCCCAGTGCCATTTTGTAACGCACCTGGCCCGGACGCGTAAGATAAGGCACCGAGGCGGTATTCAGCGTAAAGGTCTGGACGGTTCCATCCTGCTCCTCCACGCGAATGTTGAGTTCACCCAGTACCGCGTCATCGATGTCCTGGATACGAAACGGCCCTGCAGCCACCTGGGTCTGATAAAGCACCCGTCCCTGGTGCATTACCACCACACGGGCATTCGTCCGTGCCACACCGGTAATTTCCGGCGCATAGCCTCGCAGATTAGGCGGCAGCATATTGTCATCGGTAATCACGCTGGCCCCCGCAAAGCGGAAGCTGTCAAAAATATCGGAGGTCAGATAGTCCTCACCCACCACCAGCCGGGCACCAAGATGAGGAAGCGCGCGCCCGGCGTAATAACGCGTCCAGTCAAAGCGACTGCGGGTGGTGCCATCCAGTGAGTCACGACGCCCCTGCCAGCTGGCACGCAGACGCCATGGCCCCAGATTGGCTCCGGTCACCCCCGTACCGCTCAGACTACGCTGTTCACCTGCCTGTTGGGTAAACCGCGCCTGACTGGTCAGATTGTAATCAAATAACACGCCCGGGATCCCTTCATCCCAGCGTGACGGCGGATCCCAGGTGGCTGACTGGTACTCCAGAAAGGCCTGTGGCACGCTGAGCGTCAGCGTCGAGTCCGATAGCGATCCGCTTGCCTGCATCCCTTTCAGACTGCGAATATCGAGGCACTGGCCGTCATGCCACCACCTTAAATCCTCCGCCCGCGCCGGTCGCAGGCCCAGCTCAGAGACCAGCTGCGCGTTGAGACAGGGTTCGCTGCTGTCAGGCCGTGCCTCCGGTACAAAAAAATCCACCGTGCGAGCGGAAAGCGGCTCATTATTCAGCCGGATGTTCATCGGATAGCGGCCCGGCATGATGTAACCCTTCTGCGTAAAACGAGAGATATCGATATTCTGCCGGTCATCGACATCAAACAGGTCGGTATTAAACTGAACGCGATCGGCCCGGGCTGTCTGTTCTGCCATATCCAGAGAAAGAAAAATGGAAACGGCCACTATCCCTGACCATTTTATTTTTGAGGTTAATTTTTCCATAATCCATTACCGGAGCGACGTATGTTTTGGCGTGAAGGCATCAAGCCCTTATACAGGCCGGGACAACCGTCCCGGCCTGATCGCTCATTATGGATAGGCAAGGGTAAAGTTAGTGACCGCTGTGAATGCACCGGTACCCACAGCAACCGGATCATCGGTCGTACCATCCCCTTTCAATGCCGCAGTAAATTGCAGCGTATTGCTGCCAGCATTGATATTTTGCGCGGCGGTCGCCGTACCCAGCTCGATTTTTTTACCGCTACCATCCCGCAACAAAATACTGGCTCCGGTTGCCTCTCCCGTTATCCCCAGCCGACCATCCACACCCGCTTTCCCGGTAAATGTCGCCGTAACCGTTTTCTTCGTACTGTTATCACAGTTCTGTAAGTCAATAGTAAATGGAACGGCTGTTTGCTCTCCGCCGTTGGCCAGCAGAGTATTTGATACCTGACCCAGCGGTATTTTTTGATCGTCAACGTTAGGTGCAATAGAACAAGGGGCATTAACGATGGAACCATAAAAAGTGACTTTTCCGCTCCCTTCGTCCGCGGCATTAGCTACGCCGGAGGCAGAAAAAGCAAAAAGTGAAACAATAGCAATTTTTTTAATTTCCATTTAGAAGTCCTTGATTTTATCTTTTTACCGAATGCGTGTTTACCACGACGTCCCACCAATCATTTTTCAAACGATCGCCAGGCCCATTGCAGGTATTCCTTAGTGAAGCCACGCCATCCTAAAGAGATTAAAATCTCAGTCACTGTCCATTTTTGTTGTTAATTTAAAAACCTTATAAAACATAAAGTTAAAACAAAACCACACACCAGCCACGGGCAATTATTAAGCTATAAATAAATTCTTAATTGCTAAATATATGTAAAATATGATTTTTATTTAAAACGTAACTCGCAATCTAAAGAAAATAACACAATGAATATCTCAGCGTGTTGACATCACTGCTTTCGGTAAATAAGATAATTCCTAACAACATATAATTCAGAAACAAAGAAATAGACTTATGCCTTTCATTAGCAGGAAAAAGTTAGCGCTCGAAAAAAAACTACGAGATCTCGCCAGGAACTTCAGGGAAAAGGAGAACATTGATGAGGCAATTAAATGCCATTACGACCTTCTACTTAAACAGTATCTAACCAATCCTCTTTATTTTAAAACATTATTCAAAGCCAACCGCTTTATTGTTGGATCGGCGATTTTAGGTATTTACTACACACGACCAGGGAGCACCTTTAAAGACATTAAACGATTCTGTATCGGTAACGATTTGTTCAGTAGCAATTCGCTGGATTCATTTTTGTTATTTTTACGGGTTGGGGGACGACTTGAAGTCTATCGCGATCATCAGGATAAGCGAAAATTTAACTATAAACCGACACCCAAAGCACTTGAAGAAACGCGGCGCATGATTAATACCATGCTGATCCCCTACTCCATGCTGTCGGATAATGTTGATCTGACGTTTTACCAGACGCATAAAAACTTTGTGCCCGCGTTTTTTACGGCTTATTCGGAAGTCACTCTTAATCGCATTTTCCTGCATGACATGGTGCCGGGAAGCGGGGAATTTCTGAGCCGCGATGGGGGGCACATGATTATGTTTTATCTCTACCTGGAGAGCATTAAACAGAAATCGCGGGTCATTAAATACAATATTCTGAAAGCGGCGTTTTGCTGTGCGGTATCGCGGTCACATATCCGTCGCAGCCTGCAGGCTGCGGGGCAGATTGGTCTGCTGACCATTGAAGATGAGCTTCACCAGCTGACGCTGAGTCAGGGATTTTTGGACATGGTTAAGGACTATTTTTGCCTTTATCTGGCCAGTACGGTTCATGGATTATCAGGCATAAAATAAACAAAAAACACCGGGCTTTTACAAGCCCGGGGTCAGAATTGATGGTGGAAGCGTAGAGATTCGAACTCTAGAACGGTTTCCCGTCGCCGGTTTTCAAGACCGGTGCCTTCAGCCACTCGGCCACGCTTCCACACGGTTATCAGCTTGCTTAAGAAGACTTGCGCTAACTGATGGAGCGAAGTATAGGAGATGTTTTTTGCTTTGCCAAGAAGATTTTTCGCTAGTTTGTTGATTTTGTGAGCATTTGTGATCGATTGCTGTAAAAACAGGCAGTGGACAGGAAAAAACGAAACTGAACAGCGTTGCAAGAGGGGATTTGCTTTTATTGTGTCTGTATTCGGCCCAAAGCAAAACGGGCCAGCTTTACGCTGACCCGTTGGATTTGATGGTGGAAGCGTAGAGATTCGAACTCTAGAACGGTTTCCCGTCGCCGGTTTTCAAGACCGGTGCCTTCAGCCACTCGGCCACGCTTCCACAATGGGGCGCACTATAAACATCCCCGTACGCCTTGTAAAGTGAGTTTTGTATTATGTCGGTAAAAAAGAGCCCAATGGCGTGCGACTGCCGATATTATCGCCAGCCCGCGTACGAAATCAGCGGAATAGCGCGTAAAGAAGGGTAAAACGCCTTTCCCCGTTGCGCTGCCCTGCCTATGCTCCGTGGCAGACTGCTTATTATTCTAATGACCCAAAGAGGTGATTTATGGATCGCATCGTTTCATCCACGCGCGAAAGCTCATTACTGAGCACACACCGGGTATTGCGTAATACCTATTTCCTGCTGGGCCTGACCCTGGCGTTTTCTGCGCTGACCGCCACGTTGAGCACCCTGTACGCGCTGCCGGCGCCCGGTCTGATTCTGATGCTGGTCGGCTTTTATGGTCTGATGTTTCTGACCTATCGCCTGGCTAACAGTCCGGCCGGTATTCTGGCGGCGTTTGCCTTTACCGGCTTCCTCGGTTACTGCCTGGGGCCCATCCTTAACAGCTTCATGTCTGCCGGTATGGGTGATGTCATTGCTCTGGCGCTGGGTGGAACCGCGCTGGTGTTCTTCTGCTGTTCGGCGTATGTGCTGACCACCCGTAAAGATATGTCGTTCCTGTCAGGCATGCTGATGGCGGGCTTCGTGGTGCTGCTGATTGCCGTGGTGGCGAATATTTTCCTGAACATCCCGGCCCTGCATATGGCGATTAGCGTGCTGTTTGTGCTGTTCTCTACCGGGGCCATCCTGTGGGAAACCAGCAACATCATCCACGGCGGAGAAACCAATTACATCCGCGCCACCGTCAGCCTGTATGTTTCTCTCTACAATATCTTTGTCAGCCTGTTGAGCCTGCTGGGCATGTCCCGCAGCAATTAATCTCACAGTAGGTATTAACTAAGCCCCGCCCTGCGGGGCTTTATTTTTGCTGGCGCAAAAGTTTGATAAACTGGCTGCCGGTTTGATATGACGAGGCAATAAAGTGCAGTTTGAAGGCAAAGAGATTGCGCGCGATGCGCAGGGATACCTGAAATCCCCTGCCGCGTGGAGTGAGGAGCTGGCCGTGCTGCTGGCAGCAGAAGAAGAGATTGTACTGAGCGAAGCCCACTGGGAGGTTGTTCACTTTGTGCGGGCATTTTATCTGGAGTTCAACACCTCTCCTGCCGTCAGGATGCTGGTAAAAGCCATGGCACAAAAATACGGTGAAGAGAAAGGCAACAGTCGCTATCTGTTCCGGCTGTTCCCGAAAGGCCCGGCCAAGCAGGCCACGAAAATCGCCGGTCTGCCCAAACCGGCAAAGTGCCTCTGACGCTATACCGTAGTGAAACCCTGTGGAAGATGAGCGGGGTGATGGGGCTCCGCCAGCACCTTATCGACCCGGGCGCTACGTGGCCCTCCTGCTTTTAACCACGCCAGCAGCGCCTCCACCTGCCGGGCCTCGCCACAGGCCAGTACTTCCACGCTACCGTCCTCAAGGTTTTTGGCGTAACCCTTAATCCCCAATTCTCTCGCCTCGCGCTGCGTACTGAAGCGAAAGCCAACGCCCTGAACGAGCCCATGAACCCACGCACGAATACAGATGATGGCCATTTTTCCTCCTGAGACTAACACCGTTTGCATTTTCGCAGTCCGCACCGGACAATATCGCCTGATTCTCTGAGTGTAAGCATAGCAAAATATGACTGTTCGATTGATTCTTGCCAAAGGACGTGAAAAGTCCTTACTTCGTCGCCATCCGTGGGTGTTTTCCGGGGCTGTTGCCCGCATGGAAGGCAAAGCCCAGTCGGGTGAAACTATTGATGTCTGTGACAGCCACGGTAAGTGGCTGGCGCGTGCCGCCTGGTCGCCTGAGTCACAAATCCGTGCCCGCGTGTGGAGCTGGCAGCAGGATGAGTCGATTGATATCGACTTTTTCGTTCGCCGCCTGCGCGCTGCCCAGCAGCTTCGCGACTGGCTGGCTCAGCGCGATAACCTTGACAGTTACCGCATCATTGCTGGTGAGTCTGACGGTTTGCCTGGCGTGACTATTGACCGGTTCGGAAATTTTCTGGTCTTACAGTTGCTTTCTGCCGGTGCCGAGTATCAGCGTGCTCCGCTGATTACCGCCCTGCAAATCTGCTACCCTGACTGTGCTATTTATGACCGTTCTGATGTGAGCGTCCGTAAAAAAGAGGGTCTGGAACTGACCCAGGGCGTGGTGCTCGGTGAAACGCCACCCGCGCTGCTGCCGATTACCGAACACGGCATGAAACTGCTGGTGGATATTCAGACAGGGCATAAAACGGGTTACTACCTGGATCAGCGTGACAGCCGTCTGGCTACCCGCCGCTATGCAGAAGGTCGTCGCGTTCTGAACTGCTTCTCCTACACTGGCGGCTTTGCGGTATCGGCACTGATGGGCAATTGTACTGAAGTCGTCAGTGTGGACACGTCGCAGGCGGCGCTGGATGTAGCTCGCCAGAATGTGGAACTGAACGGTCTTGATGTCAGCAAAGCGACATTCCTGCGCGATGACGTCTTCAAGCTACTGCGTCGCTATCGTGAAGAGGGCGAAAAATTCGATCTGATAATTATGGATCCGCCGAAATTCGTAGAAAATAAAAATCAGCTGATGGGAGCCTGTCGCGGCTATAAAGATATCAATATGCTGGCCATGCAGTTGCTCAATCCGGGCGGAATGCTAATGACCTTCTCGTGCTCCGGCCTGATGCCCACCGACCTGTTCCAGAAAATCATTGCCGACGCAGCTATTGATGCACAGCGTGACGTCCAGTTTATTGAACAGTTCCGTCAGGCAGCCGATCACCCGGTGATCGCCAGCTATCCGGAAGGAATGTATCTGAAAGGGTTTGCCTGCCGCGTGTTGTGACTTGAAAAAGGGATGTCTGCCTCCATATAGTGAACAGGGCAAAGTTTCTCAGGAGGTTATGATGATTGCCAGCAAATACGGAATCGGACAACAGGTACGCCATCAGCTTCTCGGTTTTCTTGGCGTTATTGTAGATGTTGACCCGGAATACTCTTTAACTGACCCGGCAATTGATGAGGTCGACGGGGGCGAAGCACTGCGCGCCGCGCCATGGTACCACGTGGTGATGGAAGATGAGGACGGCCATACCGTCCAGACTTATCTGGCAGAGGCCCAGATCGCGTGGGAGTTACCCGGCGAACACCCCGAACAGCCTTCACTGGATGAGCTGGCAGCGTCAATCCGGCAACAGCTCCAGGCTCCCCGTCTGAGACACTAAAAAAACCCCGCTTTCGCGGGGTTTTTTATGACGTCGTCAGCCCAAGCCGGGGGATTTCAATTTTTGGACAGCGATCCATAACGACTTTCAGCCCCGCTTCAGCCGCCAGAACAGCGGCCTGCTCGTTAATGACCCCTATTTGTAGCCACAGCGTTTTTGCTCCTACCGCTATCGCTTCCTGCGCAACGCCCCAGGCCGCATCTGCATTGCGAAAAACATCCACCATATCGATGGGATGGGGAATATCACTCAGACTGGCATACACCGTCTGTCCGAGTAGCGTCTGTCCTGCCAGTTTCGGGCTGACCGGCGTCACCTGATACCCCTGAGAAAGCAGATAAGCCATGACACCATAGCTCGGCCGTGCCGGATTGTCGCTGGCCCCGACCAGCGCAATTGTTTTTGTGGTCGTCAACACATCCGCGATAGTTTGATCATTCATGATTGCCTCCATTTGCCTTACTGGCTCTTATGCCGTTAAGTGTGGCTTGTTTAACGCATCAAAAAATTCAACCTGTGCGATTCTCGATATATAGCACGATTAAGTATTTTTAAATGTTAATATGCTGCCATACTGAAAGACTTTGATACATTCAATCCGTTTTACCCTTTGCCCTGCTGGAGAAACAATGAAGCTGAGTATGGTCATCGCCGGGATGCTGGTGATGCTGATTGCCACCCTCGCGCAGGCGACAACGCTGAAACTCTCTACTGACATTGACCTGCTGGTGTTAGACGGGCATAAAATTTCAGGCTCTCTGCTCAAAGGGGCCGATGGTCTGGAGCTGGAACAGGGTGAACATCAGCTGCTGTTCCGCGTGGAACGGGCAGTAAGTCGCAATGCTCAGACCGCTGTAAACTGGGTTTCACAGCCACAGATCGTCACGTTCTCTACCCGTACTCAGTCCGTCGTTATTCGTCTCCCCGCGTTACAGACGCTGCGTGATGGCAAACATTTCGATAAAAACCCTCAGTTCATCCTGGTGGATGAGCGCGGTTTGGAAGTGGACAGCAAACGTGATGCGCTCCGTCCGCAGGCACAGGTCGATCTGGAGCAGGCGATGGTGCAGTATAATCTTGATAATAAAGTAGCGTCCGTGCCGCGTTTTGCGCAGCCGATGCGCCGCTCTGCCCAGGCGGGCAACGTTCTGCAGGATATGGCCACCAGCCAGCATCCAGCGGAGCGCATGCTGCGCTTATGGTATCTGCAAGTTGATTCGGCCACCCGCCAGCGCTTTGTTATGTTAATGAACGCCCTGCATACCAGTTGATACAGGCTGAGATCCGGCGCTAAACTCACTCCTCCGTTTGCTTGTTCATTTTGCCCGCCCTAACAAACCAGGATACTGAATGGATCAGACAACCCGTACGATAAAACCCCAGAAACATATTGCCCTGGTGGCTCACGACCACTGCAAAAATGCGTTAATGCAATGGGTAGAAATTAATAAAGAGCAGTTACTGCATCACACGCTATACGCGACAGGCACTACCGGAAACCTCGTGCAGCGAGCCACGGGCCTGCCCGTCACCGCCATGCTCAGTGGCCCGATGGGCGGTGATCAGCAGGTCGGAGCGCTGATTTCGGAAGGGAAAATTGATGTACTGATTTTTTTCTGGGATCCCCTGAATGCCGTGCCGCACGATCCCGACGTGAAAGCCCTGCTACGCCTGGCAACTGTATGGAATATCCCGGTGGCCACCAATCGCGCCACCGCTGATTTTATCATCCAGTCACCGTTGTTCGATCATCAGGTTGAGATTCAAATCCCCGATTACGAACGCTATCTGCAACAACGCCTGAAATAACCTCAGTTGCTGTTGCCCGGTCAGGGCTTACGTAATACCGGTACGCCCTGACGCCTGAACTCCGCAACAAACACCGATGGATTTGCACGATCGTAAAGCAGCCACACCTGCTGCTTTGCTCGCGTCATGGCAACATAAGCCAGTCTTCGCTCCTCGGCATCCGGGAAATCTTCCGGTACAGGTAACAGCGCATCCTCCATGACCGACTCACGGGCAGCGGCAGGGAACCCCTCTTTTCCCTCGGCCAGGCCCAGTAAGATCACGTAATCAGCCTGCTGTCCTTTACTGGCATGAATGGTCATAAAATCAATACTCAGCTTCGGCCAGCGCGTTGCGGCTTTGTCCAGCACATCCGGACGCAGATGATGATACCTGGCCAGCACCATAATCCGTTCGCCGGTCGCCACATAACCACTGAGTTTATTGAAGAGCGGTTCGAGCTGATCTTCAGGCAGCAGTGAGATCGATTTTTTATTCCCGTTGCTGAGGCTGTTGAGCGGTTTTTTCAGCTGGTGTGGATTGCTCTGAACAAAGGTATTTGCTATTTCGCCAATACGCTGGTTAAAGCGATAGGTGGTGTCCAGTACGCAGCGGTCACCTTCCCCAAAATGATGGTGGAAAGCCGTTGTCAGGGTCATTTCTGCCCCGCTAAAACGATAAATAGCCTGCCAGTCATCCCCCACCGCAAACAGCGAGGTTTGGGTATTCTGCCGGCGGAGCGCCGCCAGCAGGGCTGCACGCTGCGGAGAAATGTCCTGAAACTCATCGACCAGGATATGCTTCCAGGGGCTGATAAACCGCCCTTTATCAAGAATATTCACCGCCTGATGGATCAGCCCGGCGAAATCCACGGCACCCTCTTCTTTCAGCGCCCCTTTCCACGCTTTCATCAGCGGCGCCATCAGTTTGACGCGCTTACTGAAAAGTTCACGCACCTCTTCCGGAGCACTGTCGATCATTGCGGCCTGCGCCCCGCCGTGCGTTCGCATCAACCCCAGCCAGCGCTCAAGCCTGCTGGCCAGTCGGCGTGCGAGGCGTTCATCCTGCCAGAAACTCCCCTCTCCGGGCTCCCACCCGAGCTCCCCGGTCAGCCACTGTCGCCAACCGTTAGCGTGGGCTTTTTTCTCATTACACTGCTGCCGCCATACTTCAATCAGCAAAGCCTGCCGCGCGTCGCGGTCGGTTTCCAGCTTGCTGATGGTCGGCGCTTTATTACTGCCCTGCTGAATAATGTGCAATGCCAGGGAGTGAAAGGTGCGAGCCTGAATGTCCTCCGTGTGCAGGCGCGCACGAATACGTTCATTCATTTCAGCCGCGGCCTCGCGACCAAAGGCCAGTAACAGGATCTGCCCGGCGCTGGCCTGCCTGCGCATCATCAGCCAGCCGGCCCGGGCCACCAGCACGGAGGTTTTACCACTGCCCGCCCCCGCCAGAAGCAACACGGCATCCTCACCGTTGACCACGGCACGCGCCTGTGAGGTATTCAACGGCGAGGTTTCAACCTGGTTAAAGAAATCAGCATGCTGTTCCAGCATGCGGCGGGTCCATTCATTATTACGCTGAACACGTCGGGCGTCGCTGTGGCTGAGCCACTGTTGACAGTAGAGATAGGGATCGCGGCAGTTTTCGAACTCACTCAACCGCTGAACCGGGAGCGGAATGGCATCGAAAGCTTTTTGAATGGCCTGCTGCCATACGGCGATATCGCTGCGTTTCAGCCACTTATCCTGCTGCTCTGCCTCACGGATTTGCTGCTGCTGCGCCACCAGTACGCTGGCAGACACGTCGCTCATTTCCGTACTCCAGCGAGCCCATTCCTGGTTGAGGTAATGGTAGAATCGCTGCGTTTCACTCCATTCGGTGCCGTGCAGGCGTACCACTTTTTCATCCGGCAGCGTGAATTCCAGTTCACCCCAGACCAGCCCACGTTTGCACCTGATTGCCAGCAACTGGTTGAAAGGGATCAGATACTCATGCTTTTCGCCGCTGACTTCGACACCTGCGGTTAACAACCGCACCCGGTTGTAAGGATGCTGGGCCAGATGTTTACCCAAGGATGTTGCTTTCAGTTCCATTACCGTGACCCTGGCTGCGGTTATTTTCAACATCAGACAGTTTAACTGGCTGTCGTGTACCGCTCCAGTGCTAAAACACGTTACAATCAACCAATTGTCGGTTAATTGCCGTTATCTGCCGTGGGGAAACGCTTTTATGCGCACTGTGTTAAATGTCCTTAATTTTGTTCTGGGTGGCTTTCTGACCACCTTTTCCTGGCTGGTCGCCACCCTGCTGAGCATTATTTTTATTTTCACCCTGCCCCTGACCCGATCGTGCTGGGAAATCACCCGACTGTCGCTGTTTCCCTATGGTAATGAGGCCGTCCATGTTGATGAGCTGAACCCTGCCGGGAAAAGTGCGCTGTTAAACTCGGGTGGAACCTTATTAAATATATTCTGGCTGGTGCTGTTCGGCTGGTGGCTTTGCGTCATGCACATCATGGCCGGGATCACTCAATGCCTGACCATCATCGGCATTCCGGTGGGGATCGCTAATTTCAAAATTGCCGCGATTGCGTTATGGCCAGTCGGTCGCCGGGTCGTTTCCGTGGAAGTGGCGCAGGCAGCTCGCGAAGCCAATGCGCGTGCACGTTTTCGTTAAACTGACATTATGAGCAAAATCCTCATCGGCAGTCTTCGCCGGCACGCCTTTAACAGCGCGTGGCTCTATAATATTCGCATTACGCTCGCGCTCGCCGGGACGACCGCTGTGCCCTGGTGGTTGCATCAGATCACCTGGACCATCCCCCTGACGCTGGGTGTGGTCGCCGCAGCGCTGGCTGACCTTGATGATCGTCTGAGCGGGCGGCTGCGAAACCTGCTCATCACCCTAGTCTGTTTCTGTATTGCCTCCGTTTCTGTTGAACTGCTGTTCCCGCATCCCTGGCTGTTTGTCGCCGGGCTGGCGGTTTCCAGCTGGGGCTTTATTCTGCTGGGATCGCTTGGCCCGCGCTATGCCACTATCGCCTTTGGCGCTTTGCTGATAGCGATTTATACCATGCTGGGCATCAATCTTTTTCCGCAGTGGTACCTTCAGCCTGCACTGCTGCTGCTGGGAGCCGTATGGTATAACCTGCTAACCCTGTCAGGTCATCTGCTGTTCCCTATCCGGCCGCTGCAGGAGAATATTTCACGCTGCTTTGCCGCGCTTGCCCGCTATCTGGAAGCCAAGGCCAGCCTGTTTGACCCGGATATTGAAGGGGACGACCGTCAGACGCTGGTGGATGTGGCCATGGCAAACAGTCAGCTGGTTGCCCTGCTTAATCAGGCTAAGGCATCCATCCAGTCACGTCTGCGCGGTGACCGGGGCCAGCGTGGAACACAACGCACGCTGCACTACTATTTTGTTGCCCAGGATATTCATGAACGGGCCAGTTCCTCCCATGTGCAGTATCATGCCCTGCGTAAAGCATGGGGAGAGAGCGATATCCTGTTTCGTTTCCAGCGTCTGCTTTCGCTGCAGGCGCAGGCCTGCAATCGCCTTTCGCGCGCGATCCTGCTGCGTGAACCCTATCAGCATGACGCACGTTTCGAACGGGTCTTTGTTAATCTGCACACTGCGCTGCAGCGTATCAGCAGCCAGCAGCCGGACAGCGCGGAAATCAACGCCATGACATACCTGCTCAACAACCTGAAGGCGATTGATGCCCAACTGGCGACGATCGAGTCAGAGCAGGCACTGGCGGAAAGAAGCTCGCAGCACGATCAAACGCTGTCCAGTGAGGGGCTGACGGGCTGGAGTGATGTCCGTCTGCGCCTCAGCCGTCATCTCAGCCCGGAGTCAGCGCTGTTTCGTCATGCGGTCAGAATGTCGTTGCTGCTGTGCACCGGTTACGCTTTTATCCAGGTGACAGGCCTGCAGCATGGTTACTGGATCCTGCTCACCAGTTTGTTTGTCTGCCAGCCCAACTACAGCGCCACCCGCCGCAGGCTGGCCTTGCGCATTATCGGTACGTTGGCGGGTATTATCCTCGGCCTGCCGCTACTGTGGCTGGTGCCTTCCATTGAAGGTCAGCTCATATTGATTGTGGTCACGGGAGTCCTTTTCTTTGCGTTCCGTAATGTGCAGTACGCCCATGCCACAATGTTTATTACGCTACTGGTGCTGCTCTGCTTCAACCTTCTGGGAGAAGGTTTTGAAGTCGCCCTGCCGCGTATTGTTGATACGCTTATCGGCTGTGGCATTGCCTGGCTGGCGGTGGCATTTATCTGGCCGGACTGGCGCTTTCGCCGGCTACCTGCCGTTGCGGAACGTACGCTGAATGCAAACTGCCGTTATCTGGATGCTATTCTGGTGCAATATCACCAGGGGAAAGATAACCGCCTGGATTATCGTATTGCCCGCCGGGATGCCCACAACGGTGACGCAGAGCTGGCTTCGGTTGTTTCAAACCTCTCGGTTGAAAACAAGTCCGACCAGACGCTGAGAGAAGCGGCCTTTCGGCTTTTATGCCTTAACCACTCCTTCCTGAGTTATATTTCTGCGCTTGGCGCGCATCGGGAAAAACTGGACAGCGATGCCATGCTGCAACTGCTGGATGATGCGGCCTGTTATGTTGATGATGTGCTACATGTTGATATCGTCGATGAGGAAAAAGCCCGGCGTATGATGGACAGCCTGGCCTTGCGTATTCAAAACTACCGCGCTGATACGAACACAAAAGAGCCACTGGTATTACAGCAGGTAGGATTACTGGTGGCTCTTTTACCCGAGATAACACGCCTCAAAAAACAAATCCTGCTGCGCGGCTAGTTCTGTTCATGCCTTCTTTTTTGTTCTCGCTGCACGTTGTAATGAAACCAGGCGCGCAGCTCATCTTTGACTTCCCGGGGCAGCGCAGCGTGATGGCGTCCATCAATTGCCCCCTGTAAGGCAAATAAAACGGGTAACCCCAGATTTTCATTACAGGAACGTATCAGGAGCCAGCTGCGTTTTGCCCCCTTCTGGATTAGCATATCAACGGTAGTGATACCGACCTGCCGCAGTAACATCTCCATCCGTATACCAAGATTGGGTAAATCTTTCAGACGGCGGTTACGCTGACGTTCCTGCTGTTGTCGTCTTGCCCCTTGCAGACAAAGATGCGATAGCGCCAGCAGTTGCTCATCGTCAGACCACAGCGCCCCGTCGACACGATAATAGTTTAATTCTACCGGCACGCCCCGCTTACTCAGGCTCAATGGCTGCATTTTGCGTTCAATAATATAGGGCTGCACCTGTTCACAGGCTCGCAGGTACATCTCGCCTTCAGCGACTACGGCAAACACCGTTTTCTCAACGGCCAGACAATAGCCACCAAACTGCGTCCTGGACTGAACCTCACCCAGAGGTGCCAGTCGCTCTTTTGCTTCTGCAATTTTACGCTTTGAATTATCCATATTCTCACCTGCTATTATTTCAGAGTTAACTCACTTCACTAACGAAAACCACATAGCAAAAATAGGTAATCCTGATTACAGGTTCAATGAATATATTAATATTTCATTGTTAACATTGTAATTTTGCGAGGCATTACGAAAAACATCACTTATCAGGCTGATATACCTCACGCCATTTATTATGCTGGCCAATTGCATTCACCCATCTAAAGCCACTCTATTTATTCAATCAACCAACAAAAATAAATATTATAAAATGGCAAAGTTCACCAACTAAATAAACAGAAAATTAAAGTTATTTATTCATACTAAACAATGGGTTAAAAAAAACAAAACCACAAACCCTGTTCGAAGAGAATGAAATAAACACCCAATTTGCATCTGCACATGAACAGTTTTTTCGCTAACGACCTTCACATAACAGTGTCAGCGCGCATAGGGTTAATAAAAAAGTTAGCCGTTCACATAATTTTATTTCTTTAACCCTGTCGATATATATCAACCGGCTTTGGCGACCAGCACATCGAGAACAGACGATACGAAAACGTGACAACGGTTGTTAATCCACACAGTTCTCCCAGCGACTTTAATTTACCCTGACGAATCATGACGAACCTGAAGGCATAGTCATCTTCACTTAGCACTGACAGACCTGAGAGAAACAATGAAAGTGAACGAAAAAATCATCGCGCTATTTTTTCTGCTTCTCGCTATAACCTCTGTTGCGCAGGGCCAGGAAGCAACAGTGGCAGATAACAGTCTCATTCATCAAAGAAATTTCCACACCCACTCAGGCATTGTTGATACGGCAGAAAACCCTGATGAGCATCGGGAAGAATCCTTCGCCCGCAGACATCATCTGACGCACTGAACAGGCAGCCCTTTAAACGATCCGCAGAGTAAATCCCCGGGATGAGGCGGTAACAGCTAAGCGGACCGTTCATTATGCGGATCGGGGAAAGCGCAAGATTAAGGTTGATCTTTGCTCACTGCGACTATACTGTATATCCATACAGTCAACTGGTGAGCGAAGACATTATGCGTACTCATTCTCTGAAATCTCAATCTGTCCGTCGTAGTCTGCACGCTACTACGCCAGCCCCCGTGGCGTCCCCTTGTGCTAACGGCCTGATCAGCGAACTGATCTACAGTGAGAATCAACCTGACATGACTCAGTTGCTGCTGTTGCCCCTGCTGCAACAACTGGGAACGCAGTCTCGCTGGCAGCTTTGGCTTACCCCACAGCAAAAACTGAGCCGTAATTGGTTGCAACGTGTCGGCCTGCCATTGGATAAAGTGATGCATTCATCGCACTCCAGCGCGATTACCACGGTAGAAGCGATGATCAAAGCGTTGCAGACGGGTAACTACAGTGTGGTTTTGGGATGGCTGGAAGAGGAGATCTCAGAAAATGATCGAATGAGATTGCAGGAAGCAGCCAGTTCGGGCCAGGCATTGGGACTCATTATGCGTACCGAAAGCAGTATTTTTGCTTCAACCAGACCATTAAATGGCCTAAGAATTCAGTCAACTTTGTATCATTAAGTAAAAATGAGATTTTTCTCTGTCTTTTTCTGGCACAGAGGCAAGATAAGCGCCTGATTATGTTATGACGCGGCGGGACAATGGGTTAGCTGCGTTCTCAGACCCCATTTGAAGCAAAGAATTCACCCTGAAATGTTAAAAATTGTGTATGAAAGCCTGTTTTTTTGCTGACCATCGTCACATCATACTTGTAAGTTTGCTGGTACGTTGTAGACTTTAGCTCGCCAGGGTGCTCAATAACCTCCATATTTTGGAAGAGTCATAATCGAGCTTCATAACCCGGCGAAGGATTAAACCAAAGAGCTAACTTAAAGCTCATTGCCTATTTGGATGATAACGAGGCGCAAAAATGAAAAAGACAGCTATCGCAATTGCAGTGGCACTGGCTGGCTTCGCTACCGTAGCGCAGGCCGCTCCTAAAGATGACACCTGGTATACCGGTGCTAAACTGGGCTGGTCTCAGTACCACGACAAAGGTTACTACGGTAACGGTTACCAAGATAACGATGGTCCATCGCATGAAAGCCAGCTTGGTGCTGGTGCGTTCGGTGGTTACCAGGCTAACCAGTACCTGGGCTTCGAGCTGGGTTACGACTGGTTAGGCCGTATGCCTAACAAAGGCAACAACGTAAACGGCGCTTTCAAAGCACAGGGCGTTCAGCTGGCAGCGAAATTAAGCTACCCAGTAATGGATGATCTGGACGTTTACACCCGTCTGGGCGGTATGGTATGGCGTGCAGACTCCACCCAAAATGCTAACGGCACTCGCATCAGCGACCACGACACCGGTGTTTCTCCACTGGCCGCAGTTGGTGTTGAATACGCAGTGACCAAAAACTGGGCAACCCGTCTGGACTACCAGTGGGTTAACAACATCGGTGACGCAGGTACCGTTGGTGCGCGTCCTGATAACTCAATGCTGAGTGTTGGCGTTTCCTACCGTTTCGGTCAGGATGATGCAGTAGCACCAGTTGTTGCTCCAGCTCCGGCTCCAGCTCCAGTTGTTGAAACCAAGCGTTTCACCCTGAAGTCTGACGTTCTGTTTAACTTCAACAAAGCAACGCTGAAGCCAGAAGGTCAGCAGGCACTGGATCAGCTGTACACTCAGCTGAGCAACCTGGATCCTAAAGATGGCTCTGTAGTTGTGCTGGGTTACACCGACCGTATCGGTTCTGAGCAGT
Source organism: Erwinia persicina NBRC 102418 (assembly GCF_001571305.1). Lineage (GTDB taxonomy): Bacteria > Pseudomonadota > Gammaproteobacteria > Enterobacterales > Enterobacteriaceae > Erwinia > Erwinia persicina. The sequence continues at coordinate 176,276 of NZ_BCTN01000004.1, forward strand.
ACAACCAGAAACTGTCTGAAAAACGCGCTCAGTCTGTTGTAGACTACCTCGTTTCTAAAGGCATCCCTTCTAACAAGATCTCTGCACGTGGCGAGGGTAAATCTAACCCTGTTACCGGCAGCACCTGTGACAGCGTGAAAGGCCGTAATGCCCTGATCGACTGCCTGGCGCCAGACCGTCGCGTAGAAATCGAAGTTAAAGGCATCAAAGACGTTGTAACTCAGCCACAGGCTTAAGTTATCTCGTTAAAAAAAACCCCGCTTCGGCGGGGTTTTTTATTATCTGAAGAGGACGAAGGAACGATAAACATCGTCTTCGCTTGATCTGCTTTATTCGGGTTTACCCAAGATAGCCTTCAGATCCTGTTTAAGTGATGACATCTGGCTGGCGTATTGCTCTTTACGCTCGGCGTCTTCAATAAGCTGCACGATGGTTTCGGACAAGGTACTGTTACGACGCTGTGCCAGTCCAGCCAGGCGCTGCCATACCAGATACTCTAAATCGATAGACTTTTTTCGCGTATGCTGATGTTCGGCATTGAAATGACGTTTACGGCGCGCACGGATCGTCTGCTTCATCCGGTTTTCAAGCGCCGGATTGATGTGCAGGTCAATCCATTTCAGTACCTCTACCGGCCGATTCTCCATGACAAGCAGTTCATCGACGGCGGCCTGCGCTGCACTTAACTCGATGTAACGCGTGATCAGTTCACCTTCCCGGTGCTTTTTAACCAGATATTTCCATTTCCATCCGCTTTCAAGATTTTCCAGCTGCTGATATTTCATCGGAATCTCATGCTGACCACATAACAGGTTTAGAATAACAGCTTTTTTTCATCAGGCTGCAAACAAAACAGGAACACTGATCGTAATGTTAACGCAAGCTGCGTAGATGTGCATGTCTGCTGTGCTTAACAGGCTGAAATATTGTATAATGCCGCTTTTAATCATTCAGAAAAATACGATAACTTTGACCAACAACCGATTAGAGTGGCGCGCCCTGCAGCCCGATACAGAACGCTTTCAGCATCTCCTCTCGCAGGTACCAGCTGCCGAAACAGAATGCTTTGCATCCGTGCAGGCACGTCTGTTTAACGGGCTGAACCTGTTACTGCAAACGCCGGCCAAAGTCCCACTCATGCTGGTCAAAAGTCCCGAAAGTGCGGAATATTTAGCGCTGCTGCAAAATATTCTCTCCACCCTCGCTGATGAGGAAGAGGGCCCCCCTACGCTTTACGGTGGTCAGTATGATATCGGAGATAACGCGATAAGCTGGCGACCCGCACAGAGTGGTGCGGATAATTTCGCCAGCGAAGGGGGCATTCATCAGGCAGAGTGGATCGAAGCCGAGCAGCTTTTTGGCTGCGTGCGCCTCCACCAGTCCAGGATAACCCTGTCACCGGGGCTCGTACATCGCGCCAACGGCGGGGTGCTGATCCTTTCCCTGCGTGCTTTGATGGCACAGCCTTTACTCTGGCTACGTCTGAAACAGATCATGGTTAACCAGCGTTTTGACTGGTATTCGCAGGATGAAGCCCGCCCCCTTCCTCTGGCTGTCCCTTCTATGCCGATGGCGTTTCGCCTGGTGCTGATTGGTGAACGAGATGTGCTGGCAGATTTTCAGGAGATGGAGCCTGAACTGGCTGCCCTGTCACTGTACAGCGAGTTTGAAGATAATATACAGCTGGTAGATGACGAAGAGTTTATTCACTGGATACAGTGGGTGCAGAACGTAGCCGTCAGCCTGGGGTACCCGGTTCCCGATGCCGATTTCTGGGCGGTGTTGATTCGTGAGGCTGCCCGTTATACGGGCGATCAGGATACCCTTCCACTTGATCCTCAGTGGCTGGGCCGGCAACTTCAGGATGCCGCGCTCTACAGCGAAGACGAGCGTATCTCAGCACAAAATCTGCAGGATGCGCTCAGTACACGCGAATGGCGCGAAGGCTTCCTGCCTGAACGTATTCGCGATGAAATTTTGCTCGATCAGATCCTGATCGAAACCGAAGGGGAAATGATCGGCCAGATCAACGCGCTCTCTGTCATGGAGTTTCCTGGCCATCCGCGTGCTTTTGGTGAACCCTCCCGCATCAGCTGCGTCGTTCACGTGGGTGACGGTGAGTTTATGGACGTGGAGCGCAAAGCCGAGCTGGGTGGAAATATTCATGCAAAAGGCATGATGATTATGCAGGCCTGGCTGATCGCGGAACTGGAGCTTGAGCAGCAGCTGCCCTTTTCTGCCTCACTGGTCTTCGAGCAGTCCTATTCCGAAGTCGATGGTGACAGCGCCTCGCTGGCAGAACTGTGTGCTCTGATCAGCGCCCTCGCCTCACAGCCCATCAATCAGCAGCTGGCGGTCACCGGCTCTGTGGATCAGTTTGGTCGCGTGCAGCCGGTCGGCGGCCTGAATGAAAAAATTGAAGGCTTCTTCAATGTCTGTCAGCAGCGCACGTTAACCGGTTCTCAGGGGGTGATCATTCCTGCAGCGAACGTACGCCATCTCTCCCTGCAACAGGACGTTGTGGATGCCGTGCGGGAAGGAAAATTCCATCTCTGGGCCGTGTCGAGCGTTGACGAGGCGCTGCCTCTGTTAACCGGTATGGCGTGGGATAAAGAAACCGGCGCCTGCCTGCACCGTTCGATTCAGGAGCGGATTGCTCAGATGCTCCATCCGGATGCACGTCATCGCCCGTGGCCCCTGCGCTGGTTAAACTGGTTTACGCCAGGCTGATCGGACTTGTCCGGCGTACACGTGTAAGCTAAACTCCGTGCTTCATTAAAATAAGGCTTATTGAGACTATGGTAGATAAACGCGAATCCTATACAAAAGAAGACCTGATTGCCTCTGGTCGCGGTGAATTATTTGGCGCAGAAGGCCCGCCATTGCCAGCCGGCAATATGTTGATGATGGACCGCGTGGTTAAGATGACCGAAGACGGCGGTAACTACGGGAAAGGATTCGTTGAAGCGGAACTGGATATCAATCCCGATCTGTGGTTCTTCGGCTGTCATTTTATCAATGACCCGGTTATGCCCGGCTGCCTCGGCCTGGATGCTATGTGGCAGTTGGTCGGTTTCTACCTCGGCTGGTTAGGCGCTGAAGGTAAAGGCCGCGCACTGGGCGTGGGTGAAGTGAAATTCACCGGGCAGGTTCTGCCAACAGCCAAAAAAGTTTCTTACCGCATCCATTTCAAACGCGTTATTAACCGTAAACTGGTGATGGGCGTGGCAGATGGTGAAGTACTGGTCGATGGTAACGTGATTTACACTGCTACCGACCTGAAAGTGGGCCTGTTTAAAGACACCACTGCTTTCTAAAATAATTTTGACCCAAATTATCCGTGTTATTGCAAGGCAGCAACGCAACGATCCCCGTGAAGTTTACTCCGGTGAGCAAATGGGGTGAGTTAGGTAGCAAAGGCTTCTGCGGCTTTAACGTAGAGGGGTCAAAATGAAAACCTCCGCAACAGCGGAGGTCTTTCCTTCTCAATAACAGGCCGCTACGCGGTAACTGACCTGTCCTCCATGGCTTGTCGCCAACCTCCCAACCAGTGAGATCGAGCATCCAGCATTTGATACGGACACATCTCTTTAGATCGTCCTGTAATGCCTGCGTGATAACCCCGTGACTGCGCCCGATCAAGGCGATCTCGTTTCTGTCTCTTCATGCCGCGTTTCCCTCATTTTGTCTGGTGGAATCTGGTGGAAAGAAAACAGTGGTTACGTTTCGTGCAACCACGCTTCAGTTTTACCGCGACTTTGAGCAAAGATCAACGCGCAAATGTAATGCGGCTGTCATCATTCTGCCTCACAGGCCGGCCGGAATTGGACTGCAGCAGAAGAAGAAAGGATTACACCCTGCTGATTTATATAAAAAAAGCCTTTGATGCAGCAGAAGTAAGGTTCTGCAACTATCAAAGGCTTAGTGCGTTAGTTAATTTTTACTTATTGTTCGCGAATAATCGCATTAGCGACCTGTCCCGCAATCTGTTGCCATCCTTTAGCCAGCGTTCTCACTAACCCGTCGTAACCATCTTCACTTTGCGGTAACGACAGCGAGAACGGCTGTTTCTGCAGTTTGCCGTTATGTTCCAGAATCCACTCGCCACTGATAATGGCATGACCATCATAGCGGCCATGGAAACCGGTTATGGTGACATTCAGCGTATCGTGCGTCTGGCCGAGAGGCGTCGAGGAGATCAGCGCCGCCGGCAGGCTGGTGCTCAGATTGGTCACCAGCGTCTGCTGTAACTGCTGATCCAGTGGGCTTGCCCATTGGTTATTGGCGGCAATGACGTACTGGACATCATTACTCTGGTACACCACGCCATTTCCGGCCAGATAGTCCGGCACAGAGACACGTTCCACCCAAACTGGCGTGCTCACCGTCTTACTGCTGGCGACGAGTGCCTTTTCTGCCGGGGGCAGCTGATAATAAACAGTTTCAGGGCTGCTGCTGCATGCACTGAGTGCCAGCGCCAGCGCAATGGGTATCCATTTCATCATTGTTTCGCCCTCTTCGGCTGTGGGTCCTGACCGGGTTTCGCTTCAAAGACCAGCGCATTGCTCTTGCTGTTAAGCGTTTTCAATACGGGCTGCAATTCACGCAGGACCTGATCGAGACGCTGCATATCACCCACCATCTTATTGTAAGCCGGGGAGCCAGGCTGGAAGCCTTTCATGCTTCGGTTCAGCTCACGCAGCGTGCTTTGCATATCTGCAGGCAGCTCCTTCATCGACTGGCTTGAGGTTATCTGATTCAGACTGTCCAGCGTTTTCTGCATTTCCCGCAATGTGCGCTGGCTCTCTTTCAGCGTCCCCGTCGCTTCGTTCAGCAGCGGATTCAGAGGCAGACTGTTAATCTTATCCAGTGATTCCATCAGTTTCTGTTGAATCTGCGCCAGACCGCCTGTCATCGTCGGGATCAGCTCATAGTCAGCAAAGGTTGTCGGGCCGCTGACTGGTTTAGCGTTACTGTAGAAATCAAGGTCAACATACAGCGAGCCCGTCAACAGGTTAGCGGACTTCAGTGAGGCTCGTAACCCATGAGTTATGCCATCTTTCAGATGCTGCTCGAAGTTAAAATCGCTTCCCAGCTGTTTCTGGAACCGATCCGGCTCAATGCGTATCAGCACCGGGATCCGGTAATCATTGTTCAGACGCTGTGCAATGCCTGGGGTCGTAAACGGCACTTCAGCAACGGTTCCCAGACGAATACCGCGGAACTCAACTGGCGCGCCTTTCTGCAGACCACGAATGGAATCACTGAAGAACAGCAGGAAGTCTTTATGCACGCTGTAGAGGGAATCCTGAATGCTACGCTGATCGTTAAACAGCCGGTATTCCGCCTTGTTTTGTGCTAAATCGCCGCGCTCCCACCCTTCCGGAACATCAAAGCTGACCCCCCCGCTAAACAGCGTGGTCAGTGAACCCATCTCAACACGCATTCCGGAGGCAGACATGTCGACAGCAATCCCGCTATCCTTCCAGAAGCGAACGTTACTGGTGATCAGGCGATCGTATGGCGCAGCAATAAACAGCTGGTACGTCATCATACGTTTATCGGCGTCAAAGGCGCTGGTTTCAACGGTTCCGACGCGATACCCCCGAAACAGTACCGGATCGCCCGCATTCAGTTGTCCGGCCTTTTCACTGTCAAGCGTAATGCGGATACCTTTCGCATCAGGCGGTGCCAGCGGCGGCGCATCCAGCAGTTGGTACTGCTCGGCTTTTTCGCCTTTAGAGCCAGGCTGCAGCTCAATATAGGCACCTGAGAGGAGCGTTCCTAACCCGGTAATACCTTCACGGCCAATGGCCGGTTTGACCACCCAAAATGCGCTGTCTGCACTTAGCAGCTTATCCATACCGGCATTAAGGCGTGCTTTGATTTCCACATGGTGAAGATCGTCCGTCAGAACGGCACTCTCCACCACGCCAACATCAACGCTGCGGCTTTTGATGGTGGTTTTACCGCCCACAATCCCTTCCGCGTTGGTGGTGATTAACGTCACCAGCGGCCCCTGATGGCTGAAGTGGTAAAACAAAATCCATGCACCGATCAACACGGTGACGATGGGAATGATCCACACCGGCGACCAGCGTTTAATCTTATCTACCGTGGCTACGCCGTGGTTATTGTCCGTCACTTTTCAGGCTCCTCAGTACTCTTTTCTTGTATCCGATCCCAGGTAAGACGCGGGTCAAAGGTCATGGCAGCAAACATCGTCAGGATAACCACCAGGGCAAACAGCACCGCGCCGTTAGCAGGATAAATACTCATTAATTGGCCCATGCGCACCAGCGCCGACAGGACGGCGATAACAAAGACGTCAATCATTGACCAGCGCCCGACGAACTCAACCACTTCATAAATCTTGTGCATTCTGTCGCTGTCATACCGGTTATTGTCCCGGCCGTTGGCGTGCCAACAAAGCCAGCCTATCGCCAGCATTTTCAGCGAGGGAACCATAATACTGGCGATAAAAATCACCAGCGCTACCGGATAGGACCCATCACCCCACAGGATGATCACCCCCGCCATGATGGTGGAGTTCATTTTGTTCCCCAATGCCTCGGTAACCATAATTGGCATCACGTTGGCCGGGATATACAGCAGGATCGAGGTGATCAGTAAGGCCATCGTCCACTGTAAGCTGTGCCGGCGTCGCGCATGGCCATTCACGCCGCAGCGCGGGCATTCCAGCACATCGCTGGCCAGCACGGCAGTACAACAACGACAGGATCGTAACCCCTGGCGAAGACCGCTCATCCCCGCCTGGGGGACCGCGGGCAGTGCGGGCAGCGGGGCAACCCGCAGCCATAAGGTACGCCGATCAATACACTGGAAGGCTCTGAGCTGTAAGACACAGAAAAGGCACCAGGGAATAAAACTGGTGCCGATACCAATATCGCCATAGGCCATGAGTTTAACAAAACTCACCAGCACACCTGCGAGGAAGATCTCCGCCATTCCCCAGGTTTTCAGCTGGAACAGCACCCGGGCCATGACACGTTTCAACCCCAGAGGCAACCGGATGTCATTCACCAGCAGCAGGATCATCAGCATACATAAGGCCGGCACCCCCTGCACAAACAGCAAAAACAGGGTCGCCAGGCTGCTGTAGTCATCGGAAACCATCACCTGAGGTATTTTTGTCAGGGTAATTTCGCTGCTCAGTCCGGCAACGTGCATATTGATGAACGGAAACAGGTTTGCCAGCAGCAGCATGAAGAGCGCCGCCAGCGCATAAGCGGTTGGCCGCTTGCGCGGCTCAACCCAGTTAGACTGCAGTGTGGTATGACAGCGTGGGCAGCTTGCTCTGCTGCCCGGGCTGATATCTGGCAACTGGGTCATCAGATCACACTGCGGACAGAGCATCCATTGATGCGCATGGTGCGACGAACACATACCTGACCCTCGGTAATGTCAGAACAGCTGAATCAGGCGCCGTTACTTAACGACTCAAGATATTCCCAACGTTCAAAAGCGACTTCCAGCTCCTGTTCAGCCTGAGCAAGTGAGTCCAGCACAGGCTGAGTCACATCATGCGGCTGATTAAAGAAGTTAGCATCGGCAACCTGTGCCTGATACGCTTCCAGGCGGCCTTCCAGCTCTTCCATTTTCTTCGGCAACTGCTCCAGCTCCCGCTGCAAATTGTAGCTTAACTTAGCAGCCGGTTTTTTAGCCGTTTCACTTTTTGTGTTGTCCTGACGAGGCTGCGTCGACGAACTGGTCTTGGCTGCCAGACGATTTTGCTTAAAGGCGCTGCGCTGCAGCTGGGCATCGTGATAGCCGCCAACGAATGCGCCAATATCGCCATTGCCTTCGAAGATCCAGCATTCGGTCACGGTGTTATCAACGAACTGACGATCGTGACTCACCAGCAGAACCGTGCCCTGATATCCGTCCACCAGCTCTTCAAGCAGCTCCAGCGTTTCCACATCGAGGTCGTTGGTCGGTTCATCGAGGATCAGCAGATTGCTTGGTTTGAGGAACAGACGCGCCAGCAGCAGGCGGTTACGTTCACCGCCGGACAGCGCCCGCACCGGGGTCATCGCCCGTTTCGGGTGGAACAGGAACTCCTGCAGGTAGCCCAGCACATGGCGCGGCTTACCGTTGACCATCACTTCCTGTTTACCTTCGGCCAGGTTATCCATGACCGTGCGGTCCGGATCCAAATCGGCACGGTGCTGATCGAAGTAGGCCACTTCCAGCTTAGTGCCGATGTGCACGCGGCCGCTGTCCGGTTTCAGCTGATCCAGCATCAGCTTCAGCATGGTGGTTTTACCACAGCCGTTAGAGCCAATCAGCGCAATTTTATCCCCACGCTGGACCTGACGGGAGAAATTACGTACCAGCTGTTTACCGCCCACAGAGTAGTCAACGTTTTCCAGCTCAAAGACAATCTTGCCGGAACGGGAGGCCTCTTCGACCTGCATATTGGCTTTGCCCATCACTTCACGGCGATCGGAACGTTCGCGACGCAGCGCTTTCAGCGCGCGCACACGCCCTTCATTACGCGTGCGGCGGGCTTTGATCCCCTGACGGATCCACACTTCTTCCTGCGCCAGCTTGCGGTCGAATTCGGCATTCTGCATCTCTTCCACGCGCAGTGCTTCTTCTTTACTGGTCAGATACAGGTCGTAGTCGCCCGGCCAGGACACCAGCTTGCCGCGGTCAAGGTCAACAATACGCGTTGCCATGTTGCGGATAAACGAACGGTCATGCGAGATGAAGATAATGCTGCCCTGGAACGTTTTCAGGAACGTTTCCAGCCAGTCGATAGTTTCGATATCCAGGTGGTTCGTCGGCTCATCCAGCATCAGTACTTTCGGGTTGCTGACCAGCGCACGGCCGAGGGCCGCTTTACGCAGCCAGCCGCCGGATAATGAGGAGAGATCCGCGTCCCCATCCAGACCGATCTGCTGCAGCACATCGTGGATACGGCTTTCCAGCTGCCACAGGTTCTGGTGATCAAGAATGCCCTGCAGGCGCGCCATCTCATTGAGGTTCTTGTCGCTCGGATCTTCCATGACTTTATGAGAGATCGCGTGATACGCCTTGAGGTGCTCGGCCTGCTCTTCCACACCTTCAGCAACGAAGTCGTACACTGACCCCTGCACGTTACGCGGGGGATCCTGCTGGAGGCGTGCCACCACCAGATCCTGTTCGTAAATGATGCGTCCGTCATCGAGCGGCTGCTCACGGTTAATGATCTTCATCAGGGTGGATTTACCCGCCCCGTTACGGCCAACCAGACAGACACGCTCGTTTTCTTCGATGTGCAGTTCAGTGTTATCCAACAGCGGCGCGTCGCTGAATGAGAGCCATGCGCCATGAATACTGATTAGTGACATAAAAACTTATTCCTTACCGGCGTGAACAATCAGCCAGCAGTTGTGAATTTGACGGTTACGGGCGAAATCCTGTGACTGGGTTTTCGCGGTGATTTCAGTTGCAGCCAGGCCAAGCGCTGCCAGTCCGGCCAGATCCATTTTGAAACCGCGTTTGTTATTCGAGAACATAACGGTGCCGCCCTGACGCAGGATACGCTTGAGATCTTTCATCAGATCGAGATGATCGCGCTGCACATCGAAGCTCTCTTCCATTCGCTTGGAGTTGGAGAACGTCGGTGGATCGATAAAGATCAGATCAAACTGTTCATCGGCATCGCGCAACCAGCTCAGGCAGTCAGCCTGCATCAGGCGATGCTGACGCCCGGACAGACCGTTAAGGCGCATGTTGCGCTCGGCCCACTCCAGATAGGTACGTGACATATCAATAGTGGTGGTACTGCGCGCGCCACCGAGACCAGCATGCACGCTGGCGCTGCCGGTATAAGCAAACAGGTTCAGGAAATCTTTTCCACGGCTCATCTGCCCGAGCATCTTACGGGCAACACGGTGATCGAGGAACAGGCCGGTATCAAGATAGTCCGTCAGATTAACCCATAACTTAGCGTTAAACTCGCTCACCTCGAAGAAATCGCCCTTTTCGCCCAGTTTTTGATACTGGCTTTTCCCTTTCTGCTTTTCGCGGGTCTTCAGTACCAGGCGATTGGCGGGCAGTTCCAGCACGCTCAGGGTCGCGGCAATGACATCAAACAGGCGTTGACGGGCTTTTGCCGGTTCAATGGTTTTCGGTGCCGCATACTCCTGTACGACCACCCAGTCACCGTAACGATCTACCGCCACGTTATAATCCGGGAGGTCGGCATCATACACGCGGTAACACTCGATACCCTCCTGACGCGCCCACTTATCCAGCTTCTTACAATTTTTACGCAGGCGGTTAGCGTAATCCTCTGCCAGCTGGCCGGCCGCCGCCCCACCTGGGTTCTCTGCCAGCTGATAGTTTTTCTGTACACAATCGAGTGGACCGTTTTTCGCTTTAAACTGGCGATCGGCACGCAGCTGCAGACAGCTCAGCAACTCGGGTGAAGCACTGAACAGTGACAGGTTCCAGCCACCGAAGTGCGTTTTCATAATACGCCCCAGCTGGCTGTGCAGCGCAATCAGGGCGGGTTCACTGTCCAGTCGTTCCCCATAGGGTGGGTTACTCAGCACGGTACCCGTCTCACCCTGCGGCAGAGGATTGGTCAGCTTCAGCACATCCTGGGCAGTCAGCGTAATCAGATCGGTCAGTCCGGCGTTGCGGACGTTGGCACGTGCACGCTCGATGACGCGTGAATCATTATCATACCCGTAGAAACGTGAGGTAGTTTCAGACACCCCCTTTGCCGCACGTTCGTGCGCTTCGCGGGTAATATCGCTCCACAGCGGCTGATTAAAGCGACTCCAGCCGGTAAAGCCCCAGTGTTTGCGCTGCAAACCCGGCGCACGATCGCTGGCGATCATCGCAGCTTCAATCAGTAACGTCCCGGACCCACACATCGGGTCGACCAGCGGCGTGCCTGCCTGCCAGCCGGAACGCTGCACGATAGCCGCAGCCAGATTCTCTTTGAGGGGTGCCTGTCCGGTCTGCTGACGATAGCCGCGCTGATGCAGGCCATCGCCGCTGAGATCCAGGGCAATGCTGGCGGTATCTTTATTCAGCCAGACATTGACGCGGATATCGGCCTGTTCACGATCGACATTCGGGCGTGGCAGGTTTTTACGGGTAAAGCTGTCGACGATAGCATCCTTCACTTTCAGCGCGCCGTACTGGCTGTTTCGGATCACTTCATTCAGGCCGCTGAAATGCACCACAAACGTTTGATCACTGCCAAACATCGCAGGCCAGTCAATCGCCTGCACCCCAAGATAGAGGTCGAGGTCGCTGTAGACGCCGCATTCCGTTAACGGCAGCAGAATACGTGAAGCCAGACGGCTCCACATCAGACTCTGGTACATCAGACGATCGTCACCCTGGTAATGTACGCCGCCCTGGACCACCTGGCAGCCTTGCGCTCCCAGGGCTTCCAGTTCACTTTTTAACAGCTCTTCGAGCCCACGCGCCGTACTGGCAAACAGAGAATTCATAGCGTCACTTATCGTCATCAGAAAATTGCTGCGCATTATAGCTAATCATGGCGGCATGTCATAAAGTTAGCGCTTATTCCTGCAAAAACCCTGTAAAGAGCCGGGTGAGCGGCACGGTGCAATGGAGAATCACCATGATTAACCTGTCTCGTTTATTTGTTCATCCTGTGAAATCCATGCGCGGGATGCAGGTTTCCCACGCGCAGGCACTGATCAGCGGTCTGGCATTCGACCGTATCTTTATGCTGACCGAACCTGATGGCACCTTTATCACCGCCAGACAGTATCCGGAAATGGTGCTGTTCACCCCGGCGCTGATCGTTGATGGACTGCACCTCACCGCCCCTGACGGCAGCAGCGCAACCGTCCGCTTTGCGGATTTTCAGGAAACCCCTGCCCCCACCGAAGTCTGGGGAAACCAATTTACGGCGCAAATTGCGCCGGAAAATATTAACCAGTGGCTGAGTGGCTTTTTTCCGCGTCAGGTACAGCTGCGCTGGGTGGGAGCAGAGATGACCCGCCGGGTGAAACACTTCGCGCAGGTGCCGCTGGGGTTTGCTGATGGTTATCCTTTTCTGCTGATCAATGAAGCCTCACTGCATGACCTGCAACAGCGCTGTCCTGCCGGCGTGCGTATGGAACAGTTTCGCCCTAATCTGGTCGTCAGTGGTGCCAGTGCCTGGGCAGAGGACAGTTGGTCATCTCTGCGTATCGGTGAGATTATTTTCGATGTGCCCAAACCCTGTAGCCGCTGCGTCTTCACCACGGTCAGCCCCCAGCACGGACGTAAGCATCCCGCTGGGGAACCGCTCAATACCTTACAACGCTTTCGCAGCGCACTGGATGGCAGCGGTGATATCGACTTTGGCCTTAACCTGGTGGCGCGCAGCAGCGGTATTGTCCGGGCGGGTGATGAAGTTGAGATACTGACCACCCATACGCCACGCGCTTACGGTGCCGGGCAGGTGACAGAGACGCTGGAGGTCAACCAGACGGCGGCCCGCACTCTGGACATTTGCTGGCAGGGGCAACATTTTAGCGGCAACAATCAGCAGGTGTTGCTGGAACAGCTGGAACTACAGGGCATTAAAATCCCTTACTCCTGTCGCTCAGGCATCTGTGGAAGTTGCAAAGTCAGTCGGGTCAGCGGGGAAGTCACTGCGCTGAAAAAAGGCGCAATACGTGAGGATGGTACGCTACTGAGCTGTAGCTGTATTCCGGCGGGCGATCTCGTGCTGCGTTAATGCTGAGCGCGGTAGCTTATACCGCGCGGGCAAAACGGATCCCGTCAGCGCTGGCCTGAGGCAACAGGCGGTCATGCATAATTTTAATTGCATCGCCGAGCACCATCCCCCGACCCGCCACATTCAGCTGCGGCTGGGCCAGCAGGCACAGCGCGGCGCTGTCGCCTGACTCCACCACCAGCAGCGTCGCCGTTTCACCGGTCTCAGACACTTTGACATTCACCAGCTCACCGTCTCCCGGACGCCAGTTTCCCTGGATATAGCTGTCAAAGTGCCAGCTTTTGGGCATCAAAGGCTTGAGGAAGCGCGTAGCCACCAGCGCATTCAGCACCAGTTCAGCACGCTGATCGGTATTCAGAGGCGCATCACGGCAACGCTCGTCAAAGGTAAAAAACAGTGCGGCATCATCGACACAAAAACCGGAAACATCAAAGGCGTCAGGCGTTAACATTTTGCGCGGAAAGCGGGAACGGAACAACATACCATCAGCCAGGTCAAGCATCATCCGGTCGTGTTCTGCGTCGAAGAACCAACGCCAGTTATCGTCTGGTTTTATCCTCATCATGGTTCCTGTATTAATACTGAGTAACAAGTAACCGGAGATTAATTAATTTTTCCGGTAATCAGAGGGTAACTCTACGCGCTCAGCATCCTCTGTAAATTTTGAATATTGTATGAACAGCACAAAATATAAACGAGCCGGAGGCGAAAATAAAGCCCCCGGCATATTTAACTCAGATTTTACCTAGAGATAAGTCACAATTTCTTTTATCAGCGGTGGGCCTTTATAAATAAATCCGGAATATATTTGCACCAGCGATGCCCCGGCCGTCATTTTTTCACGCGCGGAAACCAGTGAATCAATGCCCCCTACGCCAATAATCGGCATGCGACCCTGTAATTCCTGAGCCAGACGGCGGATGATTTCCGTACTGCGAAGCTGGACAGGGCGTCCGCTTAATCCCCCCGCTTCATCCGCATGTGCTAATCCTTTTATCAGATCGCGATCCAGCGTGGTATTGGTTGCAATCACCCCGTCTATATTATGGCGCACTAAACTGTCAGCCACCTGGATCAATTCTTCTTCCGAAAGATCGGGCGCGATCTTCACCGCCACAGGGACATATTTATGATGGATCTGCTGAAGATCATTCTGCCGCTGTTTGACAGCAGACAGTAAATCATCCAGCGCTTCACCGTACTGTAACGATCGAAGTCCTGGTGTGTTTGGCGAAGAAATATTGATGGCAATGTAACCGGCATAGGCATAAATCTTGTCCATGCAGGTTAAATAATCGTCTTTACCCTGTTCCACCGGGGTGTCTTTATTCTTGCCAATATTAATACCCAGGATACCGTCGAAGTGGGCTTTTTTGACATTCTCCACCAGGTTATCCACGCCAAGATTATTGAAGCCCATGCGGTTGATGATGCCTTCCGCCGCCACGATGCGGAACATCCGTGGCTTCTCATTCCCGGGCTGTGGGCGCGGGGTGACCGTGCCGATTTCAATGGAACCAAACCCCATCGCGCCGAATGCATCAATGCACTCGCCGTTTTTATCGAGGCCGGCGGCCAGACCAAGCGGATTCTTAAACGTCAGCCCCATGCAGGTTACCGGTTTAAAAGGCAGGGACTGACGGATCAGGCCGATCAGCGGGGTGCCGGAGAGGCGCTTCAACTGCTGCAAAGTCAGGTCATGCGCACGCTCAGGATCGAGCTGAAACAGCGCCTTACGAACGAAAGGGTAATACATGGTCACTCCTGAGGTCCCGATGGAAAATCGGGGTCGTATTATCCCGGTTTCCTCGGTTAAAGGGAAATGACCTGGCGCAAAAGCACGCCCGAATGTCCATTTTTTTCTCTCTGTCGGGGTCCAGCCCCAGCGTTATGTGCAAAACGGCAAAAATATGCCGGATAAATCATTTAAGCGTCCAAACGGGCTCTGTCAGGATAAGTCATCTGTTCTTGAAATCTGGTTATTAATAACTTTTGGTTATAAGGAGAAGTTATGCGCGTTATTACTCTGGCGGGAAGCCCCCGTTTTCCTTCCCGCTCCACCGCGCTGCTGACAATCTGCCAGCACGCGCTGGAAAAACGAGGTGTCGAAGTTATCCCGTGGAACCTGCATAACTTCAATCCTGAAGATCTGCTGTACGCCCGCTTCGACTCCCCTGCCCTGCTGGCATTAAAAGAGGATCTCGACACCGCTGACGGCCTGATCGTCGCCACACCGGTATATAAAGCGTCTTTTGCCGGCGCGTTGAAAACGTTGCTGGATCTGCTGCCCGAGCGTGCCCTGGAACATAAAGTGGTGTTACCACTGGCAACCGGCGGCACCGTCGCTCATCTGCTGGCCGTCGATTACGCGCTTAAACCGGTACTGAACGCGCTGAAAGCGCAGGAAGTGCTGCACGGTGTGTTTGCTGACGACACGCAGATCAGTCACTACGACCGGACGCCCGAGCTGTCGCCGATACTCGCCGAACGGCTGGCAGAGTCGCTCGATACTTTCTGGCATGCCCTGGCGCGCCGGCATCAACCGCTGGCCACCGCCGTCTGAACTGAGGAATTGCGATGACACTGTGTTCCCGCTTCATCACCACGCTATTCATCGCAGGTCTGCTGGCCGTTCAGGCGATGGCGGCAGCCTCCCCTGATGCCCCCGCACAGATACGGATTGGCTATCAGAAAGGCTCCGTCAGTATGGTGCTGGCCAAATCACATCAGCTACTGGAGAAGCGCTTTCCTCACACCACGATTAAATGGGTGGAGTTCCCCGCCGGGCCCCAGATGCTGGAGGCGTTGAACGTCAACAGTATTGATTTAGGCAGCACCGGCGATATTCCACCGATTTTCGCCCAGGCCGCCGGCGCTGACCTGCTGTATGTCGGTTCGGAACCCCCCAAGCCAAAAGCGGAGGTGATTCTGGTACGCGAAGAGAGTCCGCTGAAAACGGTGGCCGATCTCAAAGGTCATAAGGTGGCCTTTCAGAAGGGGTCCAGCTCCCACAACCTGCTGTTACGCGCGCTGAAAGAAGCGGGTCTGAGCTTCAACGATATTCAGCCTGCATTTCTGACGCCAGCGGATGCCCGTGCTGCCTTCCAGCAGGGCGATGTTGATGCCTGGGCAATCTGGGACCCGTATTACTCTGCGGCCCTTCAGCAGGGCGGCGTTCGTGTGCTGAAGAATGGCGACACGCTCAACCTGACCGGTTCCTTCTATCTGGCAACCCGGCCCTTCACCGAGAAAAACGGCGCGTTCCTGCAGCAGGTGCTGGATACCTTCAGCCAGGCCGATGCCCTGACCCGCAGCCAGCGTGAGCAGAGCGTCGACCTGCTGGCGCAGGCGATGGGGCTGCCAAAAGCGGTCATCTCAACCTATTTCGACCATCGCCCGCCGACCGCTATCACCCTGGTGAGCAATAAGACAGCACAGGCACAGCAGCAGACCGCCGATCTGTTTTACAGCAACCACCTGATGCCGGTGAAAGTCGATGTCTCCAGCCGCATCTGGCATGGCCCCTCCCCCCAATGAATGAGGAGTAACACAATGAGTCTTTCCGTTTTCTGGTTTCTTCCCACTCACGGTGATGGGAAATATTTAGGGACTAATGAAGGTGCACGCCCGGTCGATTATGCCTATCTGCAACAAATCGCCCAGGCCGCCGACCATCTGGGGTTTGGCGGGGTACTGATCCCGACAGGTCGCTCCTGTGAAGATGCCTGGCTGGTGGCTGCATCGTTAATCCCGGTGACCCGGCGTCTGCGCTTCCTGGTGGCGCTGCGTCCCGGCGTCATCTCACCGACTCAGGCCGCCCGCCAGGCGGCAACGCTTGACCGCCTGTCTAACGGTCGTGCCCTGTTTAACCTGGTCACCGGGGGCGATGCGGAAGAGCTGGCCGGGGATGGCGTGTTTCTGGATCACCGCGAGCGTTACGCCGAGTCTGCCGAGTTTACCCGCGTCTGGCGACGCGTGCTGGAAGGCGAAACGGTGGACTATGAAGGTAAACACATCCACGTCCGCGGCGCACGCCTGATGTTTAAACCCGTTCAGCAGCCACGCCCGCCGCTGTGGTTTGGCGGCTCGTCTGAAGTGGCGCAGGACCTGGCCGCCGAGCAGGTGGATGTCTATCTGACCTGGGGGGAACCACCAGCGCAGGTGAAAGAAAAGATTGCGCAGGTGCAGGCTAAAGCGGCCGCACAGGGACGTAAAGTCCGCTTTGGTATTCGCCTGCATGTGATCGTGCGCGAAACCAATGAAGAAGCCTGGCAGGCCGCCGACCGTCTGATTTCCCACCTGGACGATGCCACCATCGCGAAAGCACAGGCTGCGCTGGCGAAAACAGACTCTGTGGGTCAGCAGCGCATGGCCGCGCTGCACGGCGGTAAACGCGACCAGCTGGAGATCAGCCCGAATCTTTGGGCCGGCGTCGGTCTGGTGCGTGGGGGGGCTGGTACGGCACTGGTGGGTGATGGCCCTACGGTGGCTGCGCGAATGCAGGAGTATGCCGATCTGGGGATCGAGACTTTTATTCTGTCCGGCTATCCGCATCTGGAAGAAGCCTGGCGCGTGGGCGAATTACTCTTCCCGCACCTGGATCTGGCTATCCCCGAGATACCACAGCCCCAGGCCGTTCAGGCCCACGGTGAACAGGTCGCCCACGATTTTGCCCCCCAAAAAGTTTCGCAGAGTTAGAGGTGAGCCATGAGTAAAAGCCTGAATCGTATCGGTAATGGCCTGCTGCCGTGGGCGTTACCCGTTCTGCTGGTGGTCGTCTGGCAGTTAGCCTCACAGCTGGGCTGGCTTTCCACCCGGATCCTGCCGTCGCCGGAATCCGTTATTATCACCTTCTGGAGGCTGTCGGCCAGCGGTGAACTGTGGCAACACCTCGCCATCAGCAGTTGGCGCGCGGCAGTGGGGTTCAGCATAGGCGGTTCAATTGGCCTGTTACTCGGGTTAATTACCGGAATGTCAACGCTGGGCGAACGCCTGCTGGATACCTCGGTACAGATGCTCCGTAACGTGCCCCATCTGGCCCTGATCCCGCTGGTGATCCTGTGGTTTGGCATTGACGAGTCGGCCAAGATCTTCCTGGTGGCGCTGGGGACACTGTTTCCGATCTATCTCAATACCTATCACGGTATCCGTAATATCGATCGCGGGCTGGTGGAAATGGCGCGCAGCTATGGCCTGTCAGGCTGGAGCCTGTTTATTCAGGTGGTGCTGCCCGGTGCCCTGCCCTCCATTATGGTCGGCGTGCGCTTTGCGCTCGGTCTGATGTGGCTGACGCTGATCGTTGCTGAAACCATTTCGGCCAACTCCGGCATTGGTTACCTGGCGATGAATGCCCGTGAGTTTCTGCAAACGGATGTGGTGGTGGTGGCGATTATTCTCTATGCCCTGCTGGGCAAACTGGCTGACGTCAGCGCACTGCTGCTGGAACGCGTGTGGCTGCGCTGGCATCCGGCGTATCAATTAAAAGAGGAAAACGCATGAGCGAGTTCACCCCGTCTCCGGCGCGTCTTAATGCCGGTACGCCGCTGGCGATCAGCGGCGTCAGCAAACAGTATAACCAGCGCACGGTGCTGAATAATATTGACCTGCATATTCCCTCCGGACAGTTTGTCGCCGTGGTCGGGCGCAGCGGCTGTGGCAAAAGCACCCTGCTGCGCCTGCTGGCCGGACTGGAGAAAGCCAGCAGCGGCGAGCTTCGGGCCGGTAGTGCCCCCCTGAGCGAGGCGCGGGAGGATATCCGGCTGATGTTCCAGGACGATCGCCTGCTGCCGTGGAAAAGCGTCATCGATAACGTCGGGCTGGGCCTGAAAGGCAAAGCATGGAAAGATCGGGCGCTGGACGCGCTGAAGGCCGTTGGCCTGGCCGACCGCGCCGGGGAGTGGCCCGCTGCGCTGTCAGGCGGCCAGAAACAGCGGGTGGCGCTGGCTCGTGCACTGATCCACCGTCCTGGCCTGCTGCTGCTGGATGAGCCGCTTGGCGCACTGGATGCCTTAACCCGCATCGAAATGCAGGATCTGATTGAATCCCTCTGGCAGGCGCATCATTTTACCGTACTGCTGGTGACGCATGATGTCAGTGAAGCAGTGGCGATGGCCGATCGGGTACTGTTGATTGAGGAAGGGAATATCGGCCTGGATCTCTGCGTTGATCTGCCACGACCACGGCGTAAAGGATCGGTCAGGCTGGCTGAACTGGAAGCGGAAGTGCTGGATCGCGTGATGAAACGCCTGCCGGTGCAAAAAGAACGACAGTATGCGCATGGCTGACGGGGACCGACATCAAGAAAAATGGGCGAGATTATCGCCCATTTTTTTATCTTATTGTCCGCCCGTCAGGGTCAGGCATTCAGTGCCTTGCTAATTTTTTCAAACAGATCGCCAGACAGTTTATCCAGCGCCTGCAGCTGTTCCAGCGCGTTACGCATCAGCGCCTGACGTCCTGCATCATAGCGTTTGAGGCGAATTAATGGCTCGATCATGCGCGCCGCTACCTGTGGGTTGCGGGTGTTGAGATCGCTGAGGATCTCCACCAGGAACTGATAGCCACTGCCGTCCGCCGCATGGAAAGCCGCCGGGTTAGCTGAAGCAAATGCCCCGACCAGTGAGCGAATACGGTTCGGATTGCTCAGGGTAAAGGAGCGATGGTTAAGCAAGGCGCGTACCTGGGACAGTACATCGGCCGCCGGACTGGTCGCCTGCAGAGCAAACCACTTGTCCATCACCAGGCCATCCTGATGCCAGCGCTCATCAAAATCGGCTAACAGCGCGGCACGGCACGGCAGCTGTGCCGCGATGGCAGCCGACAGCGCCGCCACGGTGTCCGTCATATTATTGGCGTGGTGATACTGTGCGCTGACCAGCCTGTCGGCCTGAGCCGCGTCGGCAAAGGCCAGGTAGCTCAGGCAGACGTTTTTCAGCGAGCGTTTACCGATATCCGCGTGTTCAATGCGATATTCCGGCGTCTGACTGGCGTAATACACCGCCAGCAGCTCATCTTCCAGCTCGGTCGCCAGCGTACGGACCAGTGCTTCACGCACCACCGCATTGGCCTGTGGGTCGATGATGTCAAACAGCTCAGCAATCTCATTCTCACCGGGCAGTGACAGGATCAAGGCCATCAGTGCGGGATCGGTGGACTCGGATAAAAGCACCGCACGGAACGCATCTGCAACGTGCAACGGCAGGGATAGCGGTTGCCCCTGCTGCTGGCGGGCAACGTTAATCTTGATGTGGTTCGCCATCAGACTCTGCGCTGCATCCCAGCGCGAAAAATCATTACGTGCGTGGCGCATCAGGAAGGTTAACTGGGCATCACTCCAGTTGTAGTCCAGCTTCACTGGCGCAGAAAACTCGCGCAGCAGAGAAGGTACTGGCTGGAAATACACCTTATCAAAGACAAATGTCTGGAATGATTCGGTCACGTTCAGCACGTGATGGACCGGGTGGCCGTTATGCTGTAGTGGAATAACCTTGCCTTCACCGTCATACAGCTCGATATCCAGCGGAATATGCAGCGGCAGCTTCTCTTTCTGGTCGGCCGTCGGCGGAGTCAACTGTGTGACGTGCAGCGTGTACTGCTCCAGCTCCGGGTTGTAGTCGTCACGGACTGACAGCACGGGCGTACCCGACTGGCTGTACCAGCGACGGAACTGTGACAGGTCAACGTTTGAGGCATCTTCCATCGCCTGGACAAAATCATCACAGGTCGCGGCGCTACCGTCGTGACGCTCGAAATAGAGCTGCATCCCTTTCTGGAAGTTCGCTTCGCCCAGCAGGGTATGCAACATGCGGATCACTTCTGAACCCTTTTCGTACACCGTCAGGGTGTAGAAATTGTTCATCTCGATCACCTGCTCAGGACGGATCGGATGCGCCATTGGGCTGGCATCTTCAGCAAACTGGGAGCCGCGCATGACACGCACGTTATCGATGCGGTTAACCGCGCGCGAGCCCAGGTCAGAGCTGAACTCCTGATCGCGGAAGACCGTCAGCCCCTCTTTCAGGCTGAGCTGGAACCAGTCGCGACAGGTGACACGGTTACCGGTCCAGTTATGGAAGTATTCGTGACCAATGACCGCCTCGATGCCGAGGTAGTCTTTATCCGTGGCCGTTTCCGCTTTGGCCAGCACATATTTGGAGTTAAAGACGTTCAGCCCTTTATTTTCCATTGCGCCCATATTGAAGAAGTCGACGGCGACGATCATAAAGATGTCGAGGTCATACTCCAGGCCAAAACGCTCCTCATCCCATTTCATGCTGTTTTTCAGCGAGGTCATCGCCCAGTCAGCACGATCAAGGTTGCCACGATCGACAAAGATTTCCAGGGCAACGTCACGACCCGAACGGGTTTTGAAGCTGTCGCGCAGCACATCGAAATCGCCGGCGACAACGGCAAACAGATAGCAGGGTTTTGGGAAGGGATCGTGCCACTTCATCCAGTGACGGCCATCTTCCATCTGCCCGCCATCCACGCGGTTACCGTTAGAGAGCAGGTACGGATAGAGTGCCTGTTCAGCAATAATCGTTGTGGTAAAACGTGCCAGCACGTCAGGGCGATCAAGGTACCAGGTAATATGGCGGAAACCTTCAGCTTCACACTGGGTACAGAGTGCTTCACCGGATTTGTACAACCCTTCCAGCGCAGTGTTTTTATCCGGATGGATATCATTGACGATTTTTAATGTGAAGACCTCTGGCAACTGCTGAAGTATCAGCGCGCCCTCTTCCTGCCGGTAATGCTGCCACGGCTGGTCGTTAACGTGCAGCGAGATCAGCGTCAGGTCTTCTCCGTCCAGGCGCAGTTCGGCATCACGGTCCCCCAGACGTTTAATCTGGCTGATGGCGGTCACCTGGGTGGTACTGGCATCAAGATTAAACGTCAGGTCGATATCGGTAATGGTGTAATCTGGCGCACGATAGTCATGGCGATTCTTGGCTTGTGGCAGTTGCGTCATAAGTCTTTCTCACGTCGATAATTAGTTAACCTTTTCAAGTCTATTCCTGTTATCACCAGGTTGCCACGTGGAATCACCCTTTAACCGTACCTTTGCGGGGAATTGGTACATTTCATTAACAAACGCACAGATTGCCCTCGACCACGCCGACCGAATTGTGCTGTGATCGGGTTCAATAAATACGTATTCGGGTTATACTCCTGCGACTTTTTCTTCATTTGAACCAGGGATAACGCTCTTCGCCAGAGGATGCTGAAACGCACCATGACACGACACGCTTCCCCGATTTTGACTACGCTTCTCGATACCGATGCCTATAAGCTTCATATGCAGCAGGCGGTGTTCCATCGTTATTACGATGTCACTGTGGCCGCCGAGTTTCGCTGCCGGGGTGATGACATGCTGGGTATTTATGTCGATGAAATTCAACAGCAAATCGATATGATGGCCGCGCTGGTGCTAACGGAAGATGAGTTCACCTATCTTGCCGGGCTGCCGTTTTTCACCCCGGATTATCTCAACTGGCTGCGGACCTTCCGATACGATCCCGCGCAGGTTCGCGTGCGCAATCACCAGGGAAAACTGGATATCCGCATCAGCGGACCGTGGCGTGAAGTGATCATGTGGGAA
This sequence comes from Erwinia persicina NBRC 102418, assembly GCF_001571305.1. Classification (GTDB taxonomy): domain Bacteria; phylum Pseudomonadota; class Gammaproteobacteria; order Enterobacterales; family Enterobacteriaceae; genus Erwinia; species Erwinia persicina. The sequence goes on from NZ_BCTN01000004.1 coordinate 198,601, forward strand.
GTGCCGCTCCTGGCGTTGATCAGTGAGGTGGTTCACCGCCATCGTTCACCGCAGGTCACGCCAGAGATGGCGGTCAGTCAGCTGAAACTCAAGCTGGCGCAGTTTAACGAGCTCACCGCCGATCTGGATATGTCGCGCTTTCGCCTGATGGATTTCGGCACCCGTCGCCGCTTCTCGCATGATGTTCACCTGGCGATAGTCAGTACGCTGAAGCAGGAATTTCCCTGGCTGGTTGGGTCCAGTAACTATGAAATGGCGCGCCAGCAGCAGATTATGCCAGTGGGTACCCAGGCGCATGAATGGTTCCAGGCGCACCAGCAAATCAGTCCGGTGCTGGCCAACAGTCAGCGTGCTGCGCTGCAATCCTGGCTGGAGGAGTATCCCGATCAGTTAGGTATTGCCCTGACAGACTGCATCACTATGGATGCCTTCCTGCGTGATTTCGGTCTGGAATTTGCCAGCGCCTACCAGGGATTGCGCCATGATTCTGGCGACCCGCTGGAGTGGGGTGAGAAAGCGATTGCCCATTATCATCAGCTGGGCATCGACCCGTTGACGAAAACGCTGGTCTTTTCTGATAATCTTGATCTGGAAAAGGCGGTGGGACTTTATCGCCACTTCGGTCAGCGGATTAATGTTATTTTCGGCATTGGTACACGCCTGACCTGTGATATCCCTCAGGTTAAGCCGCTTAATATTGTCATTAAGCTGGTGGAGTGCAACGGCAAGCCCGTTGCTAAACTGTCCGACAGCCCGGGAAAAACTATCTGCCAGGATAAAGCCTTTGTGCGTGCCCTGCGTAAAGCGTTTGACCTGCCGCTGGTGAAGAAAGCCAGCTAGTCCTGTTACGGGGGCCCTCCCATACCGGCCCCCCGATCCCCTCCCCCCTAAAGAAATCTGCTTCTGCTGCCGGAATTCGCTTGTTTATCATCGCCTGGCAAGTAACATAGCAAGACCCTAAATTTGGGGTATTCAATTCAGATTAATTAATAGCGAGAGAATTATTATGAGCGTTGTGCCAGTAGCGGATGTACTGCACGGCCGGGTCGCGGTTGACAGTGAAGTCACCGTACGTGGTTGGGTGCGTACACGAAGAGATTCAAAAGCCGGTATTTCCTTTATCGCCGTTTATGACGGCTCCTGCTTTAATCCCGTTCAGGCTGTCGTGAATAATTCTCTGAATAATTATCAGGATGAAGTTTTACGTCTGACCACCGGCTGTTCCGTCGCCATCACCGGTAAAGTCGTTGAATCTCCGGGCGAAGGTCAGAGCTTTGAAATTCAGGCTACCCACGTGGACGTGGTGGGCTGGGTGGACGATCCCGATACCTATCCGATGGCGGCTAAACGCCACAGCATTGAATACCTGCGTGAGGTCGCTCACCTGCGCCCACGTACTAACCTGATTGGTGCCGTCGCCCGTGTGCGTCACACCCTGGCGCAGGCTCTGCACCGTTTCTTTGATGAGCAGGGTTTCTTCTGGGTTTCCACTCCGCTGATCACTGCATCCGATACGGAGGGTGCCGGTGAAATGTTCCGCGTTTCGACGCTGGATTTAGAAAACCTGCCGCGCACGCCGGAAGGCAAAGTCAATTATGATGAAGACTTCTTCGGTAAAGAAGCGTTCCTGACCGTATCCGGCCAGTTAAACGGTGAAACCTACGCCAGCGCCATTTCCAAGATCTACACGTTTGGCCCGACCTTCCGTGCGGAAAACTCCCACACCAGCCGCCATCTGGCAGAGTTCTGGATGCTGGAGCCTGAGATTGCCTTTGCCGATCTGGAAGACAATGCCGCGCTGGCCGAAGCCATGCTGAAATATGTTTTCAAAGCTGTGCTGGAAGAGCGCGCTGATGACATGGCTTTCTTTGCCGAGCGTGTTGACAAAGACGCAATTTCACGCCTGGAGCGTTTTGTCACTACCGACTTTGCCCAGGTGGACTACACCGAAGCCGTTGAGATCCTGCTGGCCTCGGGACAGACCTTTGAAAACGCCGTGTCATGGGGCATCGACCTCTCTTCTGAACACGAGCGTTACCTGGCAGAGAAACACTTTAAAGCGCCAGTGGTGGTGAAAAACTATCCGAAAGAGATTAAAGCTTTCTACATGCGCCTGAACGACGATGGCAAAACTGTGGCCGCCATGGACGTGCTGGCCCCGGGCATTGGTGAAATCATCGGGGGTTCTCAGCGTGAAGAACGTCTGGATGTGCTCGATGCCCGCCTGGCCGAAATGGGTCTGAATAAAGAAGATTACTGGTGGTATCGCGATCTGCGTCGTTACGGCACCGTGCCTCATTCAGGTTTCGGTTTAGGTTTCGAACGATTAATCGCCTATGTCACTGGCGTACAGAATGTAAGGGATGTTATCGCCTTCCCACGCACTCCACGCAACGCGACGTTCTGATTTCTGCATTAAATATAAGAAATTCATATATATACTAAGGTCAGCCTCGCTGGCCTTTTTTTATTTTTGTAAATTTAGAGATGACTCACAAAGTTCCGTGATTTTTACATTTTGTAATACATATTTTCCTCTTGTTACTAGAATAAGAGATTAGTAGCATTTTCGGGCTAGATTAACCAGGCTACGAATGGAAAGATGCGTGCAGACACAGGAAGACACCAAACTCTCATCAGAGTTCTGTAAAGAATTGTTGACGGCAGTGGCAGGTGTCCAAATAACTCCAATGAGGGTAATAACAAAATGATGAAGCGCAACATTCTTGCAGTAGTGATCCCAGCACTGTTGGCTGCTGGTGCCGCTAACGCAGCAGAAATCTATAACAAAGATGGCAACAAACTGGACCTGTACGGTAAAGTTGATGCGCGTCACAACTTCTCTGACAATAGCAACGAAGACGGTGACCAGACTTATGTTCGTTTTGGTTTCAAAGGTGAAACCCAGATCAACGATCAGCTGACCGGTTACGGCCAGTGGGAATATAACGTACAGGCTAACACTGCAGAATCTCAGGGTACCGACGGTTCTAAAACCCGTCTGGGCTTTGCTGGTCTGAAATTCGGGGACGCGGGTTCATTCGACTACGGTCGTAACTACGGCGTGATCTATGACGCAATGTCTTACACCGACCAGCTGCCAATCTTCGGTGATGACACCATGTACACCAACAACGACAACTTCATGGTTGGTCGTGCAAATGGTGTTGCTACTTACCGTAACAGCAACTTCTTCGGTCTGGTTGATGGCCTGAGCTTCGCTGTACAGTACCAGGGCAAAAACGAAAGCAATGACCGTCGTATTATTGACGAGAATGGCGACGGCTGGGGCAGTTCTGTAGCTTATAACACCGGCATGGGTATCAGTGCTGTAGGTGCTTACGCGTCTTCAGACCGTACTAACCGCCAGGTTGCTGACGGCAACGGCGATAAAGCTGACCAGTACGCATTGGGTCTGAAATATGACGCAAACAACGTTTACCTGGCGGCGTTCTACGGTGAAGCACGTAACACCAGCAGCTATGGTAACAATCAGACTGCCAACAAAACTCAGAACTTTGAAGTTGTTGCTCAGTACCAGTTCGACTTCGGTCTGCGTCCATCCATCGCTTACCTGCAGTCTAAAGGTAAGGACCTGAACGGTGTGACCGGTAACGGTTCTACCTTTGCTGGCGGTGACGCTGACCTGGTTAAATACATTGAAGTTGGTACTTACTACTACTTCAACAAAAACATGTCTACCTACGTTGACTACAAAATCAACCTGCTGGATGACACAGACTACACCCGCGCTGGTGCTATTAACACCGACGACGTTGTTGGTGTTGGCCTGCAGTACCAATTCTAATTGCCCTTTAATCGCGGCTCAGGTCGCGATTAACCGTGCACTCAACGGAGCTTCGGCTCCGTTTTTGTTTTTCTCTCCTCCCTTCCCCCTTTCTGCTGTTTTTTTGACGCAAACGGTTGGTAATTTACCCTTACTGGCGTTAACCTGAGTCCTCACTTCGCTTTAATTTAAGCTAACGGACTTCGACTATGTTTGAACGTATTGCAGCTGCACCCGCCGACCCTATTCTTGGTTTAGCCGATCTGTTCCGCGCTGATGACCGCCCAAATAAGATCAACCTCGGCATTGGCGTGTATAAAGATGAAACCGGCAAAACGCCGGTACTGACCAGCGTTAAAAAAGCTGAACAGTATCTGCTGGAAAACGAAACCACTAAAAACTATCTGAGCATTGATGGTATTGCTGACTTTGGTCGCTGCACCCAGGAACTGCTGTTCGGTGCCGATAGCGCACTGATTTCCGGTCATCGTGCGCGCACCGCCCAAACCCCTGGCGGTACTGGTGCACTGCGCATTGCCGCCGACTTTATTGCCACCCAGACCAGCGCAAAACGTATCTGGGTGAGCAATCCGAGCTGGCCAAACCATAAAAACGTATTTGCCGCTGCCGGTCTGGAAGTGTGTGAATATGATTACTATGATGCTGCCCAGCACACACTGGACTTTAACGGGCTGGTAAACAGCCTGAGCGCAGCGCAGGCTGGAGATATCGTGCTGTTCCACGGCTGCTGCCACAACCCGACCGGCATCGACCCAACGGCGGCCCAGTGGGCCCAGCTGGCTGAGCTGTCGCTGACTAAAGGCTGGCTGCCGCTGTTTGACTTTGCCTATCAGGGCTTCGCTCGTGGTCTGGAAGAAGACGCTGAAGGCCTGCGCGCATTCGCCGCCAGCCATCAGGAACTGATCGTTTGCAGCTCTTACTCGAAAAACTTCGGTCTGTATAACGAGCGCGTCGGTGCCTTTACCCTCGTTGCCGCTGATGCCACCGTGGTCGACACGGCGTTCAGCCAGGTCAAGGCCACCATCCGTGCTAACTATTCCAACCCACCTGCACACGGTGCTGCCGTCGTGGCCACGATCCTTGACAACAGCGCCCTGCGTGCCCTGTGGGAACAGGAGCTGACCAGCATGCGTGAACGCATTCAGCGTATGCGTCAGCTGTTTGTTAATACCCTGCAGGAAAAAGGCGCAAAAGGCGACTTCAGCTTTATCATTAATCAGAACGGGATGTTTTCCTTCAGCGGCCTGACGAAAGATCAGGTTGTGCGTCTGCGTGAGGAATTTGGCGTGTACGCGGTGAATTCCGGACGTGTCAACGTGGCAGGCATGACGCCGGATAATATGTCTCAGCTGTGCGAGGCGATTGTCGCGGTACTGTGATTCGGTGAGCTGAGGGTGACCACCCGGTGGGTGGTCACCCTTTTTTATTCGCTATTGCAGGAAGGGATTGCTGATGCGCTCACGTCCCAGCGTGGACTTCGGACCGTGCCCCGGAATAAAGGTCACGTCATCGCCCAGGGGCAGCAGCTTAGTCTTAATAGAGGCGATCAGGTCACTGTGACTGCCCTGCGGGAAGTCAGAACGACCAACACCGCCGCTGAAGATCACGTCACCCGAGACCAGCAGGCGGCCGGTACGGTCAAAGAAAACGATATGTCCCGGCGTATGCCCGGGACACAGCAGAACCTCCAGTTCCGTCTCTCCTACCCGGACAGTTTCGCCTTCCTCAAGCCAGCGGTCTGGTTCCAGCGGCGGACATTCGGCAAAACCAAACATCTGACTTTGCATCGGCAATCCGTCCAGCCAGAATTTATCAGCCTTATGAGGCCCGATCACCGGAACAGCATAATGTGCGGCCAGTTCAGCGGCAGCCCCGACGTGATCGAGGTGCCCGTGCGTCAGCAGGATGCGGGTCAACGTCACATCCAGCGCTGCAACCTGCTGCTTAATATTTTCAGGATCGCCGCCGGGATCCACCAGCGCGGCCTCACGCGTTTGCGTACACCAGATCACCGAGCAGTTCTGTGCGAACGCGGTGACCGGGATAATATGATAATCCATGATACTCCGTTACCGGCCACCACAGGGTGCCGGGATGTCGTTTACCAGTGCCGGACTGGCCCGGTATCAATATGCACAAAGTTACTACTCGGATAGTATCCTACACCACCCGCCCGCAGCGAAAGTGCGGCTTTGCGAACATTGCTTAACGAGATCCCTTCAATATGGAAATCCATCGCCTGGCCCAGCGTGTGGTAGCTGTGCTTGGCGACCCCCCGGGTATGAGAGCGCAGGGAATTGTTGGTGCCGAGGGAGCGGTAGCCTGAGATAAGCTGTACTGGTTTACGACTGTCCAGCAGCGTTTGCAGGCGGAACAGCTGGTCGAAGAGATGGGGATCAATACTTTTACTTTTATTCGCGCGGTAATCACGGAAAAAATGATTCAGTCTGGCTAATTCATCCTTGTCATAGCTTTTACCGTTAAAAAATTCCGTTTTAAGGTTTTCACCGGTATTGAGGTTGTTGAGCGTCAATACACGCGGCCGGGACGTCGATAGCGAGGCGAAAGCCTGCCCCGGGAGGAGTGCTACACCGAGTGCGGCGCCACCTAACGTCAGCCACTTACGGCGATGAGAGTCAATTTTATGCATGGATCAGTATTACCTGGCTTAATGATTCGGAGCAGTGCAAATATGTGCACCGTTCGGAACCTTACCGGGCGAAAAAACCTACGTCAACCTGCGAAAAGAAAAACCGGCGCAGAGTGTGATGTTATCGCCTCTGCACCGGTTTTATGCCCCACCAGCAACCCTGGCGGGAATATCTGATTAATCAATCATTAGAGCAATAACTGACCAGCTGACAACAGCGCCGGCGCACCGGATCGGGCGGTATTGTCATAATTGTAAATATCTGTACGAAATTGCGGCAAGCCATCATCGGCGACCCAGGCCGTCAGATAATAGAGGTTCACCGGAACGCGCTGGCGGATGGAGACAAAGCGGGTATCCCCCTCTTTCAGCGTGCTGGAAATACGCGAATTATCCCAGCCAACGTTCTGTAACAGCAGGCTGGCCAGATCTGAAGCGCGGTTGACCCGGACGCAGCCTGAACTCAATGCGCGAATATCTTTCTGGAACAGGCCGTGATTTGGCGTGTCGTGCAGATAAATCGCATCCGAACTTGGCATATTGAATTTGTAGCGGCCAAGTGAATTAGTCGGCCCCGGAGCCTGACGAATGCGATAAGGGAACGAGGCAGCAGATACCATGCTCCAGTCGATCATTGACGGGTCAATAACCTCCGCATCGTTCGTCCAGCCGGAAAGCAGCGTATAACCGTGTTTATACAGGTACATCGGGTCCTGTTTCACTTTTGGCACAATGTCCTTGCGCACCAGCGTTGTCGGCACATTCCACGGTGGGTTAAGCACCACGTTATTCAGGGCGCTGCGCATCAGAGGCGTTTTACGGTCAGGACGGCCAACAATCACCCGTGAAGAAAGGATCTCATTGCCGTTAACGTAGTAGGCCAGAGAGTAATTAGGAATATTGACCATAATACCGTTATGCATATCATCCGGCAGCAGACGTAACCGCTGTATGTTCAGCGCCAGTAATGAAGCCCGGCGCTGGGGCGAGACGTTAAGCCATTCACGCGTACGCGTACCAATGGCGCCGTCTGCTTCCAGCCCCTGCCAGGTCTGAAAACGTTTAAGGGCTTCGACCAGGTCCGGGGTATAAATATTATCGCTGTTCACCGGTATCACGACACCATCAACGTTACCCACGTTTTGCGGGGTAGCCGGTGGCAGGTTATCAGTCGGTACGGCCGACGGACTGACCACAACGCTGCTGTCCGTTGTGGGGCGCGCTGTCGCATCAGGCTGGGCATTGTCATCATCATGCACCAGCGGGGCGTCAACCGGCCCCACCACTTCTTCCGCCGGTGTCGATGGCTCGCTGGCCGGGGACATCATCCCGGTACGCTGCAGGATGTCACGCAGCGCGGGCACATCGTTGCTGACCTGGCCGGGACGCAGGGTTTGTTTATCGGTCAACTGCGGCCACGGCCGGTTTTCGGCCAGCAGGGTTTTCAGGGCCTGATGCATGCGCGCATACTGTGGATGCTGAGGTGCCAGCGACAGAACAAATCCATTCAGATTCCCCTGCGCCAGCGCATTTTGCCACTGGTTGATCACCGCCACTGACGGTGTTTCCATTTTATAAGGCACATTGCTGTAGAGCCAGGTTTCCCCTTTGCTGGGAACACTGGAAGTAAATTGCAGATAGCCCAGCATGGCGTCAGACAACACCACGTCACGAGCCAGTCCGGTGATAGCGGGGTCGGTCAGCTGTTTGACCCACTGAATAAATTGTGGCTGAACGCCGGAGATAGCGACTTCGGCTAACTGCTGCTGAAACTGCTGTACGGCCTGACCATCCTGCCACATCGGCTGCATACTCCGGCTGGCATACAGAGGAGCAAGACTTTTCAAATAGAACGGCGCGTTTCCGTGCGGATAGAGCGCGGCAATCTGCGATGCACTTTGCACCACGCTAACGTGATGACTCACCGGCGCAGAGACCGGCGGTATCCCCGCAAGCGATGGCGACATGCTGACCATCCAGCAAAACAGAGTACAACCCAGCGCAACAGCCCGGGTGGAAAACGATTTCTGCAGCAACATCCTTGCTCCCTGTTAGTCTGCTGAACGGGAAGCCAGCAGTAATTAGTCATTGTTATAAGTATAGAAACAGAAAACGGCATTTGCCTCATACGTGCAAATGCCGTTATCCAGAGTAATCTGGACGCAGAAATATTACCACTGCGTCACATTATTTTTTACAGTATGAGGCGTGCTATGCCTCAGCCTCTGCATCTTTAGCGGTCAGTGTCGGTTCCGCCGTGAAGCCGCGGAGGCCGACCACGTGAACATGCTCGGTATTATTGAACACTTTACGGACCAGTTTATAAGTAGTGCCTTTCTCCGGGCTGATGTTCTCAGGTGCGGCGATAATCAGCTGCATCTCAAGGCGATCGCACAGTTCAAACAGGGTAGCAATGGATTTCGCATCCAGACGAGCAGCCTCATCAAGGAACAACAGGCGGCACGGAGAGATATCCTTACCGCGCAGGCGCCGTGATTCCTCTTCCCAGCTCTGCACCACCATCACCAGAATTGACATGCCGGTACCGATGGCCTCTCCCGTCGACAGCGCGCCGCTTTCTGCACGAAGCCAGCCGTCCGATCCGCGGTTCACTTCCACTTCCATCTCAAGATAGTTGCGGTAGTCGAGCAGCTCTTCCCCGATAGTCTGTGGCGTGCGCTGTCCCATATCGATCTGCGGATTCAGGCGCTGATAGAGCTTCGCCAGCGCTTCAGAGAAGGTCAGACGGTTGCTCTTGAACAGATCCTGATGCTGCTCATGCTGCTCGGAAAGTACGTCCAGCAGCGTGGAGTGCGCTTCACGCACGTTGACGTTGAGCCGGACGCTCTTCACCTGCCCGAAGCTGACCGCCTGTAATCCCTGGTTCAACTGACGAATACGGTTCTGCTCACGCTGAATAGTTTTGCGAATAATGTTCGATACGCTGCGTGAACTGATGGCCAGCATCTGCTCACGAGCCGTCAGCTCTTCGGTCAGACGGTTCAGTTCAATTTCCATCTGTTCGATGGCTTCAACCGGATCGTCAGTGCGAATGATATCCTGGCGAATACGCTCGCGCAGGTGCTGATAGACCGCAATAAAGAACTGGATTTTGCGCTCAGGGCGTTTCGGATCTTCAGACAGGCGCAGCACATCGCGCAAGTGTTCGTTATCCGCCACGGCCAGACGCAGTGCTCCCAGCGCCTTATCCGACATGGAACGCAGCTCATCGCCCCCCAGATAGGCCAGTTCGCGGCGGTGCAGACGGCGCTCAACGCCGTTATCTTTCACCAGCCGCAGGACGGCCACCCAGCCGGCTTTGGCACTGACCACCTGTTCGCGACCAGCCTGATACTCCCGTTCCAGACGGCGCAGTTTTTTCTGCAGCGCATCCATCTCAGCTTCACAGAAGGTCAGCTGTTTTTCCAGCTGATTGCGACGCATACGGTTATTGCTCAGCGCGCTGTAGAGTTCATCACGGCGTTGCTTTGCCCGCTCTTCGGCAGAAGCATCCGCCTGCACACCGATATCCAGCATCTCCTGCTGCAACTCTTTCAGCATATCGCGTTTGGCATCGTAGGCGCTTTTCAGCGAGGCCAGCACCTGTGAGTACTGGGTTAACTGAGCCTGATGCTGACGTAATTTTTCCCTTGCACGGGTACGTTCGCCTTCCGCCTGCTCCAGACGCTGGCGCAATTTTTCATTGAGGTCGCTGGTGCCGTTCAGCATCCCGGCTGAATCGACATAGCCAAAGTGCGCACGACGCTGCACGACCTCGGTCAGGGCAAAGGCCTGCTGACGGGCATCGCGCTGCTGCTGCTGCGCCTGCTGGTAATCCAGCTTCAACTGGTCGTGCTGTTCCGGGTCACTCTGCAGCACAGAAAGGATCGGCTCCAGTCGGGTCAGGTGTGCGCCGTGCTGCTGCACAAAGCGCGCGGCTTCCTGCGCTTCATCCAGCTTTTCCTGAATTTCTTCGTGGCGATCCTGTAACGTATCATCCAGTAACAGGCTGACGCGCGGTAACAGGCGGTTAAGCTGGGCAACGCCCTCTTTCGCCTGTTCAAACTGCTGACGCTGCTGCTGGTTTTCGCTTTCGTGGTTCGTCAGCGCACGCTCAACCTCATTACGCCGGGTATTGAGCAGACGCATTTCCGCTTCCGGATCCGACTCAAACGCTACGCCCAGATGGCTGCCAATAAAGCGGCTGAAGGACTGATGCAGACGCTGGGTTTTCTGAACGTCAAAGGACAGCGTGGCGTAACGTTCGGCCAGGGCTTCACGTTCAGCGTGCAGGAGGTCAAGCTGGTTCTCACGGGCTGCACGGCCAAACAGCGGTACTTTAGGGAAACGGGAATAGCGCCACTGGCGGTCCCCGGCTTTCACTACCACCGCTTTTTCCAGCTCCTCCACGTTAAACACGCTGTCATCAAATGACTGCGGGTCCCCTTCAATCAGATAGAGATCTTCCGGGCAGTCATCGAGCCCGTCGAGCTGTTCGCGGATCAGCGACAGGTCCGGCACCACAATCGCGTGGCGGGCGGGGCCATAGAGCGCTGAGAAGTAAGGGGCATCGTCGATGGTGACATCGTCATAGATTTCGGACAGCAGTACGCCGCCAAAACGTTCGGCCAGCGTGTTCAGTCGTGCATCTTCGGCACCGCCCGGCTGGCTGAGACGTTCGATCTGTTTTTCAATCTCCCGCTTACGCGCGGAAACTTCATCACGTTCAACGGTGGTTTCACGCTCGCGCTCCAGCAGCTGCTGCATAAACTCGGTGACCTGCTGGCTGTTTTCCAGCGACTGTCCGGTCTGTTCGCTCAGCTGCGACAGGATCTCCTGCGCGGCAAGCCACTGCGGTGCCTGTTTGGTGAGCCGCGCGATGCGTTCACGCAGCTGCTCCAGCTCCTGGCGCAGGGCCATACGGCGCTCACCGGCATCGGCCACGCTTTCGTTCAGCAATTCAATCTGGGCTTCCAGCTCCGCCTGCAGGGACTCCAGCTCACCGGCATCGACCTGCTGGCCGTGTCGCTTGCAGAAGTCATTGAGCAGTCGCTCAGCATCCTGTTGTTCACGCAGGCGTTGCGTCAGTTCATTCAGGCGGCTACGCAACGGCTGGAGCTGTTCAGCGTGGTAACGCTGATTGCTGGCGTCACGTAACAAATCGCGGCCCACCTGCCAGGCTTCGCTGCGACTGACCGGACCGGCGATTTTATTGACCAGTTCAAACGCCTGTTCGAACTGGCTGTGCGCGGCCTGCGCCACGCTCATTTTTTGCTCCAGCATCAGCAACCTGTCGGTGGCTTCCTGCTCTTTAGCCTGGAACGTTTCCTGCCACTCGTCGGCGTTTTCAATAGTGAGGTCGCGCAGCTGACAGATTTCCTGAGCACGCTGCAAAGCGGTCAACGCCTGTTGATACTGAATCGCCCGCGTCTGCTGGACATCCAGCGCCTGCTGGTAGTCGGCCAGCTGATTTTTCAGCTCATCCACTTCCAGTTCAGCATTTTCGCTGCGCGCTTCGTTTTCCTCATGCACCTCACGCGCTTCGGCGACCACTTCATTCTGCTCTTCCAGGCGGAAGGTCAGTTCTTCCAGGTCGGCGTCGTAGCGATCAATTTTTTCCTGCTGACGCAGAGCCGTCTGTACCAGATTCAGATGGTCGCTGGCCCCCTGATAATCTGTTTCCAGATCGCTCTCAGCGGCGTTATGTTCACCCAGCTCACGCGCCATCTCGATATGTCGATACTGCTCGGCAGCAAGCTGCTTCCGGCTGGTAAACAGATCGTTACGCACCTGCATGGCCGCATCAAGATGAATGCGTCGCTCGTTAGCGTGACGCATGTAGTCTGCCGCCACGTAGCTGGTGGCTTCAGAAATCAGGTGTTTAAACAGGTCGCGATCGGACTGCGTCACCCGTATCGCTTCCAGCGTCATGCGGTTTTCACGCAGGGCGGCTTCCATATCCTGAAACGCCTTCCGCACGCCGCTGTTTTCCGGCAGCAGGTAGTCGCGCAGGGAGCGTGTAATGGCGCTGGAGATCCCGCCATACAGCGAGGCCTCAATCAGACGGTAATATTTACTACGGTCAGCCGCGGAACGCAGACGACGCGCCACGATACCGAGGTCGAACATCACCGAATGGTAGTCCGTAATGGAGTTGTACTGTTTGAACTGTACGCTTTCCATCGCTTCAAAGCGGTCTTTCAGCTCACTGATGGGCACCACGCGCGCCTGACGCGCGTTGACCGTCTCCGTGAGAATTTCGGTAGGGTTAATCGACGTTGGCAGGCCGTGGATACTGAACGGTTTGATATCCACTTTACGGTCGCGACCGGCAACCTGCTGCAAACGTACCCCGACCAGCACGCGCTGGTGCAGTGAGTTAACCACATCAAGCACCGCGTAGCAGACGCCCGGCCGCAGTTTACCGTGCAGACCTTTATCCCGCGAACCGGAGGTGGCCCCGGCCTCGGTGGTATTACGGAAATGCAGCAGCGTCAGATCGGGGATCAACGCAGTAACAAAAGCCGCCATGGTGGTGGATTTACCGGCACCGTTACCGCCTGACAGCGTAGTCACCAGCTCATCAAGGTCAAAGGTGCGGGCAAAGAAGCCATTCCAGTTAATCAGCGTCAGCGAGCGAAACTTCCCACGTTCAATCATTTATTCTTCCTCCGCACGGTCCGGCGCATTGTTGTCCGCGTCACTCTCATCGCTTTCATCATTCAGGGCCAGCCCACCGTCAAGCTGCATCGCTTCGCCATCCCGGATCATGCGCAGCTGCGCATCGCGCGGATCGTCACCGCTGCGCACATCGGCACCAAAGCGGAAGACCGATTCGGTAATGCGGAATTTGCTGCTGTCATTGCCCATAAACCAAACCATCCCCAGCCGGCGCAGGCGATTTAACGACGCGCGCATCTTCTCCTGGAGTTTCTGGCGATCCAGGTCAGAACCGGTCGAACGCTGGTTGACCAGCTTCAGCAGCTTACTTTCATCAGCCAGCGACATCAGTTCATCGTGCAGTTCCTGCTGGGTGAAAATCCCCTCATTGGCCAGACGCTCCGGACTGAGATAGAGGTAACACAGTATCTTACCGACCATCATATCCAGTTCAGACAGCACCGAGCGCGGGATCAGCGTGGTGGAGCGTGGCCGCAGATAAAAGAAGCCTTCTGGCGCACGGATCAGTTCAACGTTATAACGGGTGTAAAATTCTTCGAGAAATTCCTGATAATCCATCAGAAAGGCGTGCTGATCTAGCTCGTCGATACCAATATGCCGCCCTGCGCGTAACTGGCTGTCCAGCGCCGGAAAGATCGGATTTGCCAGAGCCATCGCCAGCTTAACCGGCATCACTTGTTCAATATTTGTCGATGACATGTGCCTGCACCTTGGCTCCGTAATCATTAATAGCCTGCCATTTTGCAGCCAGGCCAGAGAAGTCTGCTTCGGCCACGCCTAAGCGTACAGCCTGATCGACGACAATACGCGCCACGTCAAAGTGACGAACTCGCGGGTATTGTGTCAGGTAATCGCGTATGACTTCGCCCAGATCCAGCGGTTTCTGCTGGGTCTTGTAGCTGGCCAGCGCCTCTTCAATCATCGCCGCCAGCTGTTCACGAATCGCGTTAAACTCTTCGTATTCCAGTTCTGAAGGCAGTTCACCCGTCACCTCTTCGCTGCGCAGGGTCAGTTCTTCATCACGCATGTCGTACAAACGGTCAGCATTGGCATAGGTGAGGGCCCAGGGCTGATCGAAGTAATTCTGTACCGACTGCCGCAACCGCTGGGCGAAGACACGGTTTTTATCCATATCTATCGCCGTACGGATAAATTTATGCACATGGCGGTCGTAACCAATCCACAGGTCAATCGCCTGCTGGCCCCAACTGATAATGCGATCCAGCTTGTTCTGCAGGTCAAACACCAGTTTGTCGACAAAGCCCAAATCGGGGCTGTTCATCGTCGCATCCTGAATGCGCAACAGGTTGGCCTGCAGCTTATCGCCCGCGGCTTCCAGGGTGTCCTGTAGCTCGCGCAGCGTGCCGGACGTTTCATTTAACAGCAGTTCACAGCTGGAGATAGCCGCCCGCCAGTCTTTGTTGAGCAACTGGGCAATATCGTCTTTTACCGCCTGCTGCTGCTCATCCATGATGCGCTGAGTGATATCAATACTGTCGAAAATTTCCGCGACGGAGTATTTCAGCGGCGCAAACACGTTGCGGTGCCAGTGATATTCATCGCCATTTTCATCGGCGGCATCTGCCGCCCGCTTCAACTCACCGGCCACGATCGACAGCTGCAGCGAAAGGCGCAGCGTGGAAAATTCACGCTGACGAATGTAGTAGTCTGTGATGCCGATACCCAGCGGGGTGAGGCGGTAGATGGCATTGCCTTCGGCGTGTTCGCTGGTAAAGCGATTAAGCAAACGCTGACGCACCATATCATTGATGGCATTATTGGCACGTACAACTACCGTTTCACTGGTCTGCTCAAAGCCTTCGCTGACATGGCGGAAGGCATCAATCAGTTCGCCTTCACTCATTTCGCCATCCATGCGCTCCCCGTTGAGGGTGGCAATTGCCAGCAAAAAAGCCAGACGTTCGGTTGGCAACGAGACGGAAAAATCATTTTTTCGCGCCCAGGCCACCAGTTCCGGTACAGTCTGGGAAAATTCACTCATAGTTCTTCTGCCTTATGGGTTTCCGCGCTGTAACGTGGATATAACGCCCTAAACTTAAAAAAGGCTCCTGGCGGCAGTATTGCTTTTCCAGGGCCAGAACCTCATCAAACCGTTCAATCTGCCTGGTTTTATCGCGCAGATAATCATGAAAAACCCGAATACCGGTTTTGCTCTCAATAGTAAAACCACAATCCTGAAGCCAGCCGTAGACCTGCTGGGGGTCACGGGGATAGTCGGGAGACAGCGTCTTCTTTTTACGCTTGGCCAAACCCGACTGCAGGTAACCAAAATTACCCAGCACCATCGTCTGCATCAGCAGGCCATTCAGATTGTAAAACATCAGCGACAGCACCCCGCCTGGCTTAAGCGCATCATACAGCGCGGCCAGCACTTCCTGCGGTTCTGCCACCCACTCCAGCACAGCGTGAAACAATACCAGATCAACCGGTTTATCTAAATGTTGACCGACCTGCTGGGCGCTAAATTGTGCGAATTGCATGTTACCGCTCACACCTTTTTCATCGGCCAGGCGGCGAGCGCGCGATAACATCTCTTGTGAAACATCACAAAGCAGAACCTGATGGCCCCGCGCGGCGACCCCGCAGCCGGTCTGACCTTCTCCTCCGCCCGCATCCAGTACCGACAGCGCGCCCTCGGGAAACGAGGCTAACAGCGCGTCAAGATCCTGCCAGAGGATCGCCTGACGAATACGCCCTTTAGTGGTACCGTAAATGTTCTGCGAAAATTTTTCTGCGATATCATCAAAGTTGCGATCCTGCATACAGCGGCTCCGGGTTAAGGGCGTGATGGTACGGGAGTCACCCGGTTATTCCGCGCCGGACTAAAACGGACAGGTAGATCCCTATTATTCCCCGCCAGCGGACGTAGTAAATGAGCTGCAACGGCTGCGGCTTGAAAGTGGCGGGGTATTTTGGCATACACTGGCAAATAATGAAGCTTTCGGTCACCGCTTAGTGCTTGGGTGATGTTTTTTCGGACAAAAGGAACCTGTTTTCATGTTTTTCGCCCTAAAAAAAGTCGTTGGTGGCCTGCTGCTACCGCTGCCGATGCTGCTGCTGATCATGGCAGTTGGCATTATGCTGCTCTGGTTTAGCCGATGGCAGAAAAGTGGCAAAACCCTGGTTTCCCTTGCCTGGGCTCTGCTCCTTCTCATCAGCCTGCAGCCTGTCGCCGACCGTCTGCTGGCACCGCTGGAAAATCGCTACCCGACCTGGCAGAATCAGCACCCGGTAGAGTATATCGTGGTTCTCGGCGGTGGCTACACCTGGAACCCACAGTGGGCGCCCAGTTCTAACCTGCTTAATAACAGCCTGCCCCGTCTGGCTGAGGGTATCCGCATCTGGCGGGCTAACCCGGGGTCGAAACTGATTGTGACGGGTGGCCATGCTCAGGGGAATCCGGTGAGTTCAGCCAGTGTGGCATCACGCGTGGCCCAGTCTCTCGGTGTGCCGCCAGAGGATATTATCACTCTGGATCAACCCCGGGATACAGGCCAGGAAGCAGAAGAAGTAGCAAAAATAGTGGGCCAGCGGCCGCTGGCACTGGTCACCTCAGCCAACCATTTGCCACGCGCCATGGTTTTCTTCCAGCGTCAGGGGCTTAACCCCTGGCCTGCTCCGGCCAATCAGCTGGCGATCGCTTCTCCTCTGAATTTCTGGGAGCGGGCCCTGCCGTCATCCTTCTGGCTGGGGCATAGCGAACGTGCTGTTTACGAGAGCCTGGGCCTTGTCTGGCAGTGGCTGCATCCGGCAGCGAAGGAGTCAGTCGAGCCAGGGCAGCAGTGATCGACTGGCCAGACTGAACCGCTGAGCATCAAACTGTGCGGTGTGGATCAGTCTGGCAATCTCTTCCCAGACAATATACAGCCAGCGGCGTGCGACAAACCCCTCTGCGACGGGTGCGCGCTGCAGGTAGCAACTGAGGATGTCATCACCGACGCCAGTTGCGCAAAGGGGATAGAGATCGAATTCACGCGGTGCCCAGAGTACGGTGCCGGGATTGATCACCGCCAGCAGTTGATCTGCCCAGGCCTCTTTCATGATGCTGGTGGGTGCCATGTTTCCGTGGACTAAAACACAGGGATCGTCAAACCCGTTGAACAGCCTGGACAGGCTTTGACGGCTGCGAAAAAGCAGCTGCCGGGCATCCATGCTCAACTGTGCCGGGCGCAGGTAGCCGAGCGTGGCCCAGAGGACCTCGACCCGCTGGGCGTACCAGGCCGGCCAGTGATTCTGTTGCGTGCTGTCAACCGTGCCTACCAGCCCATGGCTGTCAATCCGGTGCCAGCCAAGCATTCCCTCGACAATCTGCTCCTGAAGCTGTTGCCAGCGCTCAGGCGTGCGCGTGGGCGCTTCGATGGATACCCCGCCCGTACGTTCAATCAGTAAGACCTCATGCAGCGGAGGTTGCTGGCTGATAACCAGACCATACACGGCAGGAACACGCACTTTGCCTTCACGCATCAGCATCGACAGCTTGTGCGCTTCCTGAGCAGCAATGCCCTTCATACTGAAGTATTTCGCGACCAGCGGCAGAGAATAGCCCTGGTCATCGTACAGGGTATAGAGACTGGCGAAAGGCTGCTGACTGATACATTCCACCCGACTGACCGGTTCGCCAAGAACCAGTGCCAGTTCAGATCGCAGGTGTTCCATCTGCCCTCCTTTCAGGCAAAAGGTCTTATAAGGGCGCTGAACGCGGAAATTTTTTGCTTCGTGCCGGACACGGCTGCAGCAGAAATGACGGGGTCGGAGGAAAGCACCCCATCGTGGGTTACTGCATGGCTTCGCGTACGCGCAGTAAGTCTTCTGGCGTATCAACACCTACGCTGGGAATAGCCTTTGCCACATCGACGTGGATTTTTTCGCCGTACCACAGCACGCGTAGTTGCTCAAGCAGCTCGATCTGTTCCAGCGGGCTGGCTTCCCAGCCAACATAGCGGCGAATAAATCCGGCACGATAGCCGTAAATACCAATATGACGCAGGAAATGGTCCCCGATGGTGTCGCGGGAAGCCGCAAACCGCTCACGATCCCAGGGGATGGTCGCGCGCGAGAAGTAGAGTGCATAGCCATTAGCATCGCGCACCACCTTCACAGCATTCGGATTAAACGCCTCTTCCGCTGAATCCACCGGCACGGCCAGCGTTGCCATACCGGCGCTGCTTTGGGCCAGATTATCTGCCACCTGGCGAATAATCACCGGGGGGATCATCGGCTCATCGCCCTGGACATTCACAATTACGGTGTCATCAGGGAACTGATAATGATCAATCACCTCCGCCAGACGCTCGGTGCCAGACTGATGGTCAGGACGAGTCATACAGACTTCGCCACCGGCCGCTTCAACGGCGCGCGCTACGTCAGGATGGTCAGTCGCCACAATCACGCGATCGGCACCTGACTCCAGCGCCCGCTCCATGACATGGACCACCATGGGCTTGCCGTGAATGTCGACCAGCGGCTTACCCGGCAAACGGGTAGAAGCAAAACGCGCCGGAATGATGGCGACAAAACTCATGGATGGCTCTCTTCGAGGGTTAAGGCACGGGCTTCCACCTCCAGCAGGACGGGAATGCCGTCACGAACCGGGTAAGCCAGCCCATCCGGTTTGCAGATTAACTCCTGCTGATCTTTGTTGTAATACAGTTTGCCGTGACATACCGGGCAGGCAACGATTTCAAGTAAACGATGATCCATGGTTCCTCCGCGATGAACCCAGTTTTGCAATGGGTTAAGAATATCATAGCTGTACGGGCGCGGTTACCTGCACACCGCGAAAAAATGCCCTGGCGGCTATATTTCCCAACGCGCTGGCCAGCAGGCCGCCATGGCGGCGGGGAGTTTATTGACCTCGATCATTTCTGCGCCCTGCCAGCGGGCAAAACGTGTCAGAGCCAGCTTAATGTCGCCGACCATCTGCTGGCTGACGCGCGTGTTCGCCTCCAGCCAGATCGCATTGACCTGTAAGGTTTTCTCTTTACGCAACATGCGCGCATCCAGCCGGCCTTTCAGCGCACCGCGATGCAAAAGGGGCAGGACAAAATAGCCGTACTGCCGCTTTGCCTCTGGCGTATAACACTCCAGGCGATAGTCAAAACCAAACAGCTCCCGTGCGCGCTTGCGATCCCAGACCAGTGGATCAAAGGGCGACAGGATCGCCGTATGCGTGGCGGCCTGCGGCCTGGCAAGTTGCCCGAACAGGGAGTGATGGAGATACAGCGTGCCCAGGCTTTCGACCTGCACTTCACGGACCGTGCCCTCTTCGCGCCAGCGTGCAAGAGCAACCGCCACGGGCGCGCGTTTCAGACGGTAATAATCTGCCAGCCAGGAGAGGCGGAAAATGCCCAGGCTGGCCGCACTATTGTCCAACATACGCTGGACGGCGTCCTCTTCCTTCAGAGCATGTTGTTGATCATCCCAGTCGGGCAATATCCGCTCGCGCAGGTCGTAAACGCGCTGGAAATTGCGCCGTTCACTGATCATCAGTTCACCGGCCGTAAATAAATTTTCCAGGTGCCGCTTATGCGGCTTCCATGCCCACCAGCCGGGCTTCTGGCCTGGGGGGGCGGTAAAGTCAGCAGAACGGACAGGGCCGTTTTCGCTGATATGGGCCAGCAAATCGCCGATCTCCTGCTGATGCTGATCCCGCCATGCCTGACTGAACTTCCAGCCCAGCGCAGACGGGTTAAGCATGCGATGACGCAGCAACCCGTAATCGGCAACCGGAATAAAGCAGGCTTCGTGCGCCCAGTACTCAAACAGTTTTTTTTCCGCCAGGGCCTGATCAAGCCAGATCGGGGGGTACTCACCCAGCCGGCTGAACAGCACCAGGTAAGGGCTGCGTGCCACTACGTGGATGGTATCGATCTGCAACAACGCCATTCGTCGCACGGCAGCCAGCAGGTCGTCAAAGCAGGCTTTACGTTTAGGTGGGCGCAGCAGTCCCTGCGCCGCCAGCTGTAGCTGACGGGCCTGAACAAGAGAAAGTTTTTCCGCCGTCATATGGCCATCCCTAAAAATCAGATGGCTCAAGTGTAGCGTCTGTCAGACAGGCAGGCAGAAATTATCGGGGAATTAATGCACTGATTTTGTTAAGCAACACGCTGGACTGTTCAGAGGGAAGCACCGCATCAACCGGTAAATACCACCAGTCAGCACAGGCAAATGCCCTGACTTTTACCGCATCTTTTTCGGTCATCACCAGGGTCTGACCCGGCAATATCAGGGCATTCAGCGTGTCCGCGGTGTAATTCTGATGGTCAGCAAAAACCACCTCTTTCTCGATTCTCACACCCTGCTGACGCAGCGTATTGAAAAACCGCGGCGGATGACCGATGCCCGCCATGGCAACAACATTGTTCAGCTCACCCACTTCACGTCGCTCACCGGAAAGCAGGTTCACTGCCAGACCCGGCGCCAGACGCATCGCCAGCTCTCCCTGCTGCGCCGTGCCACCATTAGCGATCACGGCGCTGACATTTTTCAGACGGGTAGCACGCTCCCGCATCGGGCCCGCAGGCAGCCACCAGCCATTGCCAAAACGTCGTTCACCGTCCACGACGACAATTTCAATATCACGATCCAGTGCATAATGCTGCAGACCATCATCAGTAATGATGACATCAATATCTTCGCTGTTAACCAGCGCTTCAACAGCCTGGCGTCGTTGCGGCGCCACGGCGACTGCCGCGCCGGTGCGCTGATAAATCAGTACCGGCTCGTCACCCGCTTCGCGGGTGGTAACGTCTGGGCCCAGCACCAGCGGATAGCGTTCGGCTTTACCCCCGTAGCCCCGCGACACCACACCCACGCGAAATCCACGCTGCTGCAGTGCCTGCACCAGCCAGATTACCACCGGTGTTTTACCATTCCCTCCGGCGGTGAGATTACCCACAATCACCACAGGAACCGGTGCACGCCACACCTTGCGCCAGCCGCAACGGTAGCTCAGACGCAGCAGGTTACTGACCAGCCCATAGAGCAGACTGAAAGGCAGTAACAGGAGATACAGCGCCGAGCGACCGCTCCAGATGCGTTCAATCATTGGCCAAATTGCATCTTATGCAGTTGCGCATAGACGCCACGCTCGGCCAGTAGCATTTCATGACTGCCGCGCTCAACGATCTGGCCATCTTCAACCACCACAATCTCATCAGCCTTTTCAATGGTGGAAAGACGGTGCGCGATCACCAGGGAGGTGCGGTTCTTTTGCAGCTCATCCAGCGCAGACTGAATGGCACGCTCAGATTCGGTATCCAGTGCGGAAGTCGCTTCATCCAGGATCAGAATGGGGCTGTCACGTAGCAGGGCGCGGGCGATAGCGATACGCTGACGCTGCCCCCCAGAGAGCAGCACACCATTTTCACCGATCATGGTATCCAGGCCATTTTCCATCTTATTAATAAAGTCCATGGCATGAGCCATTGTTGCGGCTTTTTCCACTTCTTCCCGGCTGTATTGTTCATGGCGGGCATAAGCAATGTTGTTGGCGATAGTATCGTTAAACAGGTGCACATTCTGCGATACCAGCGCCACCTGACTACGCAGAGACGCCAGCGTATATTCGCGCAGGTCGTGACCATCCATCAGGATGTTTCCCTGCTGAATGTCGTAAAAACGCGTCAGTAAACTCGCCAGGGTTGATTTACCCGACCCCGATCGCCCAACCAGCGCCACAGTTTTACCCGCAGGAATGGCCAGATTAATGTTCTTCAGTGCAGGGATTTCGCGTCCAGGGTAAGTGAAAGTCACGTTACGGAATTCGATATCACCTTTGGCACGCTCGACCGTGCGCTTACCGGTATCCTCTTCCTGCTCACTGTCGAGGATGGAGAACAGCGTCTGACAGGCCGCCATGCCACGCTGGAACTGAGCATTGACATTGGTGAGTGACTTCAGCGGACGCATCAGGGCAATCATCGAGGAGAAGACCACGGTGATGGTCCCTGCGGTCAGGGTTTCCATCACGCTAGGGAAGCTGGCGGCGTACAGAACAAAAGCCAGCGCCAGTGAGGCGATGAGCTGAATAATCGGATCGGAGATGGATGACGCTGAAACCAGTTTCATGCCCTGCTGGCGCATGCGATTACTGACCACGTTAAAGCGTTTGCTCTCGATCTCCTGCCCACCAAAGATCAACACTTCTTTATGCCCTTTCAGCATCTGTTCGGCGCTGGTTGTCACCTGCCCCATCGTGTTCTGCATATTTTTGCTGATATTACGAAAGCGCTTAGAAACAGTACGAATGGCGAATGACACAACGGGTGCCAGGACAATCAGGATAAGCGACAGCTGCCAGCTGTAGTAAAACATCAGGATGAACAGGCCAATAATAGAGGCACCTTCACGCACTACGGTCACCAGCGCACCGGAGGAAGAGGAGGCCACCTGCTCAGAATCATAAGTAATGCGCGACAGCAGCGTACCGGTCGATTGCTGGTCAAAAAAGGCGACCGGCATGCCCATCATGTGGCTGAACAGGCGACGGCGCATACCCATCACCACATTACCAGACACCCATGAGATACAGTAACTGGACACATAGCTGGTCACGCCGCGAACCAGCATCAGCCCCATAACCGCCAGTGGCATCCACAGGAGAACTGCATTATTCGCTTTGCCAAAACCATCATCGAGTAAAGGCTTCAGCAGTGACAGCATGAGTGTATCGCCTGCCGCATTCAGAACCAATGCGATGGCTGCCACAATCAATCCCGCCTTGTATGGCACAATCATGGGCCAGAGTCGACGGAATGTCTGCCAGGTGGAGAGATCTTTATCCAGATGCATTATTTAACCAGCGTTGAATGAAATAGCCGCTTATTCTACCTGGAATACCTGACTACGCCAAACCACTGATGATACCAACGGTTCATTATTTGTTCTCTTAACCCTTTTAATTGCCAGTTATCACGAAAAAAATGAGCACTCAACTGGCCGGAAAGCGCTGTATCACGCCATTCCACATTATATTCAGCATAGCGTTGAATAATTTGCCTGGCGGGCAAACGCCAGGCACTGTAACGCGCTGCAGAGGCGATTGCTGCTGATGCAGAAACGGCACGCAGGAAGGGCGGTGATGAGGAGGTTCTGCTTCCGTGATGCGGCACCTGGAGTAAATCAGCCCGCAGGGTGGCACGTTGTTCAGCGACCAGCCTTAACTCTGCCGGTGCCTCAATATCACCGGTAAGCAGCACACGCCATTTTCCATCGGTAACGGCTACCACACAGGACTGATTATTTCCTTCCCGCACTTCTCCCTGTGGTGGCCAGAGCACCTGAAACTGGAGGTCCTGCCAGCGCCAGTTCACGCCTTTACGGCAGGGTAAGTGGCCGGAACGTGCAAGAGCGCTTCTCACTGTGGCTGCGGGAAACGCTGCCTGTACACTTTGAAGACCGCCGATATGGTCAAGATGACCGTGGCTGAGAATAATACCGGTTACGTTTAACCCCTGCCAGGCAAGCCAGGGCAGGATCTGACTGCGGGCAAAATCGCCTCCAGGCCAGCGATTTCCGGTGTCGTACAGCATGGCTTCACCGTGGCGGGAGATCACGACGGCCAGCCCGTGTCCGACGTCCAGCATGTCAACACGCCAGCGCGGCAGAGAGGCCACATCGCGCCAGCTGCACAGCACCAGAACAGCGCTCAACAGAGTGACGGGCGAAGTTCGCCACCAGCCGAAACGGAGGGTTAACAGCACCAGCCAGCATAACAGGCTGACTGCAGCCATCGTCCGGTCAAGTGGGAACCAGCCACGCGGGAGATGCTGGAGAGGGATAAACACCAGCGCGAGGGAACGGTCCACCCACTCCCACAATACCAGGTTAATCACAGGCACTGGATTCACTAACGTTGCCACCAGGATCAGAGGAACAGTAATGCAGGAAATCAGCGGTACAGCCCACAGGTTAGCCACCAGAGCACTTACGCTGATACCATGAAACAGCACCGTCTGAAGCGGCATCAGCAGTAACAACATCCCTGCCTGAAGATGCAACAGCCGCAGCAGCAGCCAGCGTTTACGCCGCGAAAAACGGGAAGGAAGAGGAAAAAAATGATACCAGAGCAACAGGCCAGCCACTGCCAGTGCTGAAAGCCACAGACTGTCGGAGAGCACGCTCAGTGGATCAAAAAAGAGAATGATACCGATACACACCGCCCATACCTGCCCCCCCTGACAGTTCATTCCACGCAGGCGAAGCACGCTCCAGACCAGTAAGGCTAAAATAGCCCGAAGCGCAGGCGGGTTTCCTCCAGAAAGCCAGCAATACAACAGCGCTACCAGCAATCCGCTGTACATTGGCAGACGATAGCCAATACACCAGGCCGGGAAAGTAAACTGTATCATGCGTGCCAGCAGCCAGCCGAAACTGGCAGCGAGAGCGATATGCATGCCGGAGATTGCCACCAGGTGCGCTGTACCAGTTTCGCGCAGCAGCTGATTTGTTTCGCGATCGACCTGCGATCTGTCGCCGAAAGCCAGCGCAGAAATTAACGCCTGCCGGCTTAAATTCGCCGTGTTTTTTTTCATGGCCCCCGTTACTTTGTCACGCAGGCTACAGGTGGCATCCGTGACCACGGCTGACACCACCCTTCCGGTCAGAGGGGTATGGTTCGCCAGGGCATAACGCTGACGATCAAATCCCCCTTCATTAAGTTGCGCGTGAACCGGACGCAGCGCTAGTTGCATCTGCCAGCGTTGTCCGGCACAAAAAGCGGTCGCCTGCGGCTGAACCCTTAAACTGGCGTAGAGAGGTGGAAACAGGATCCGGCCCTGAAAACGCAGCAGGCGTGCTCTGATTGTTTTGCCGTCAGGTTGGACGGCCTCCACTCTTATATCTGTCTTAACCCTCGCCTGTGTAAGCTGTTCAGTCTGCGTCAGCATAGTACGCCCGGCGCTGGCGGCGGCGATAAAAAACACCAAAATCAGCGCGATATGCCTGGCAACACGCCGGCCCGACAGAGCCAGTAACAGAGCGAAGCACAGCACAAGAACGCTGCATACAGCGCCTGGCAGCCGGGGCAAAAAGCTGAGCGGCAGCGTTGCCGCTATTACACTCCATGCCAGCCTGTTGACCGTCAAAAACATCGCACCTCCCTGTTCTGATACCGCCAGTGTGCAGCAATCAGGATCAGGGTTCAGGTGGCGCGGAAAGGATTGGGATAATGCCACACAAACTATTGCTGGCGTTGCAACCTGCCAGCATTATTTTGCGTGACATCCCCCATCAGGACGACTTTTTTCAGACAAAAAAAAACGACACCGGAGTGTCGCTTTATCGATTCATCGCCATACCCTGAGGTATTAACCGCCGTAAATATTGGCGCGATCGCGCAGTTCTTTACCTGGCTTGAAGTGTGGAACGTATTTACCTTCCAACTCAACCTTGTCGCCCGTTTTCGGGTTACGCCCGGTACGAGGTGCACGATAATGCAAAGAGAAGCTGCCAAATCCCCGGATTTCGATACGCTCGCCGTCTGACAACGTCGTTGCCATATGTTCGAGCATCTCTTTTACCGCATCCTCAACGACTTTCGCCGGAATATGAGAGTGCTGGCCGGCAAGTCTTTCAATCAGTTCTGACTTGGTCATGTAACCTCCGGTTTATCCCTGTTAGGAAAAGTTCTGACAGTAACGACGGTACAGGGCAGCTTACGCTGCCCTGAGAGCGATTACTCGCCTTTAGCTGCTTTGAAAGCTTCAGCCATTGCGCTAGAGAAGTTGCCTTCTTCCGGTTTAGTCGTATTAACCGTGTTGATAGCTTCTTTCTCGTCAGCCTGGTCTTTCGCACGAACAGACAGGCTCACAACGCGGTTTTTACGGTCTACACCGGTGAACTTAGCTTCAACATCGTCGCCAACGTTCAGAACCAGAGTAGCGTCTTCTACGCGGTCCAGCGATGCTTCAGAAGCACGCAGGTAGCCTTCAACGCCGTCTGCCAATTCAACTGTAGCACCTTTAGCGTCAACTGCAGTCACTTTACCGTTAACAATGGCACCTTTCTTGTTCAGAGAGATGTAGTTGTTGAACGGATCTTCTGCCAGCTGCTTAACGCCCAGGGAGATGCGCTCGCGCTCTGCGTCAACCTGCAGAACCACAGCAGCGATTTCGTCGCCTTTCTTGTATTCACGAACTGCTTCTTCTCCGGTCGCGTTCCAGGAGATGTCAGACAGGTGAACCAGGCCGTCGATGCCGCCGTCCAGGCCGATGAAGATACCGAAGTCAGTGATAGACTTGATTTTACCTTCAACACGGTCGCCCTTGTTGTGGGTTTCTGCGAACTGCTGCCATGGGTTGTTTTTGCACTGCTTCAGACCCAGGGAGATACGACGACGTTCTTCGTCGATGTCCAGAACCATAACTTCAACAACATCACCCACGTTAACAACTTTAGATGGGTGAATGTTTTTGTTGGTCCAGTCCATTTCAGAAACGTGTACCAGGCCTTCAACGCCTTCTTCGATTTCAACGAAGCAGCCGTAGTCGGTCAGGTTGGTTACACGACCAGTCAGCTTGGTGCCTTCTGGGTAACGTTTCGCGATAGCAACCCATGGATCTTCGCCCAGCTGCTTCAGACCCAGAGAAACACGGGTACGCTCGCGGTCGAATTTCAGCACTTTAACAGTGATTTCATCGCCAACATTCACGATTTCGCTTGGATGCTTAACGCGCTTCCATGCCATATCTGTGATGTGCAGCAGGCCGTCAACGCCGCCCAGATCAACGAATGCACCGTAGTCAGTAAGGTTCTTAACGATACCTTTAACTTCCATGCCTTCCTGCAGGTTTTCCAGCAGCTGATCGCGCTCTGCGCTGTTTTCGGATTCGATTACCGCACGACGTGAAACCACCACGTTGTTACGTTTCTGATCCAGCTTGATGACTTTGAACTCAAGCTCTTTACCTTCCAGGTGCAGCGTATCGCGCACTGGACGTACATCTACCAGAGAACCTGGCAGGAATGCACGAATTCCGTTCAGCTCTACGGTGAAGCCGCCTTTCACTTTACCGTTGATAACACCGGTAACAGTTTCAGCTTCTTCGTAGGCTTTCTCCAGCGTGATCCATGCTTCGTGACGTTTAGCTTTTTCACGAGACAGCAGGGTTTCACCGAAGCCGTCTTCTACTGCATCCAGAGCAACGTCTACTTCGTCGCCAACCTGAATTTCCAGTTCGCCGGCTGCGTTCTTGAACTGCTCTGCAGGAATTGCAGACTCAGATTTCAGACCCGCATCAACCAGAACGACGTCTTTGTCAATAGAGACAACAACGCCACGAACGATGGAACCCGGACGGGTTTCGATTGTTTTTAAGGATTCTTCAAATAGTTCAGCAAAAGATTCAGTCATATTGATAATCTTCAGGATTCTTCAATTTAACGTCCACCTGACATCCTGACGGGTGGGGTTGTTTCACATGCCCCATGACATCCATGTCACAGGGTTAGATAAATCGTTCTGTGAGCAAGGGCTCATACAGAGGTCATTAAGCGTAGCTTATTTTTAAGCCAGCGTGAGTTTTTCCCGCGCATAATTTAACGCAACTTCAATCACCTCTTCAATCGACATCGTCGTTGAATCAAGGACTAAAGCATCATCTGCCGGCACCAGAGGTGCGATGGCACGATTGCGATCACGCTCATCACGCTCTTTTATCTCAGATAAAAGGCGCTCAAAGTTAACACTAAAGCCCTTTTCCTGCAACTGTAGCATGCGGCGGTGGGCACGCTCTTCAGAACTCGCATCGAGGAAAATTTTCACCGGTGCATCGGGGAAAACAACCGTTCCCATATCGCGGCCATCGGCAATCAAACCCGGGAAATCACGGAAAGCGCGCTGACGGCGCAATAAGGCTTCACGCACACGGGGGAAGGCTGCCACTTTCGACGCTGTATTACTGACATCCTGAGTGCGGATTTCACTGGAGACATCTTCTCCCTCAAGGATCACTTCCATCTCGCCGTTACTGGATACAAAACGAACATCAAGATGGGCAGCGATCGGCACCAGAGCTTCTTCTGAGGTGATATCCACCTGATGATGCAGCGCAGCCAGCGCCAGAACGCGATAAATTGCGCCGGAATCCAACAGGTGCCACTGCAACGACTCGGCCATCGCTTTGCACAAAGTGCCTTTCCCTGCACCACTTGGGCCATCAATGGTGATCACTGGGGCTGTTGCCGTCATGTCGTTCTCCTGTCGGTGGAATGCCGGGGCAACCCGTGCCCGGGCAAATATCGACGCGCATTATACCCTTCATGCATGAAGCTGCAACTGCGTTGGTCGGTGTACCTTTGTGGCTGATTAACGGTACACATCCTCAAAGAGTGGCCGCTACGCCGGCTGGCTGATACGGCCCAGTTGCTCAAAATAGTCAGGGAACGTTTTGGCCGTGCATTTAGGATCAAGAATAGTCACTGGTGTGGAGGAAAGTGCGACAAGTGAGAAACACATCGCCATACGGTGATCATTGTAGGTACCGATTTCAGCAAACTGGATCTGCGCTGGCGGTGTAATACGAATGAAGTCATGCCCTTCTTCAACTTCCGCGCCCACTTTGCGAAGCTCAGTGGCCATTGCCGCAAGACGATCCGTCTCTTTCACCCGCCAGTTATAGATATTGCGCATTACCGTTGTGCCTTTCGCAAACAAGGCAGCCGTTGCAATGGTCATCGCCGCATCCGGGATATGGTTCATATCCAGGTCGATTGCGTTAAGCGTGCCACGCGTACAGGCAATAAAATCATCGCCCCACTCCACGCTGGCCCCCATTTTTTCCAGCACATCAGCAAAACGAATATCTCCCTGCATGCTGTTGCGGCCGATTCCGGTCACTTTGACCGTACCGCCTTTAATCGCGGCAGCGGCGAGGAAATAAGAGGCAGACGATGCATCGCCTTCAACCAGATATTCACCCGGAGCCTGGTACTGCTGCTGGCCGCGGATGTGGAAGGCGCGATACTCTTCATTTTCTACCTGAACGCCAAAGGTTGCCATCAGGTTAAGCGTGATATCGATGTAGGGTTTTGAAACCAGATCCCCTTTGATCACAATACGGGTATCACTTTCAGCTAAAGGCGCGGTCATCAGCAGTGCCGTCAGAAACTGGCTGGAAACGCTGCCGTCCACGGCTACTTCGCCCCCCCTGAATCCCCCTTTCAGGCGCAGCGGCGGATAGTCTGGCTGCTCAAGGTAATCAACTTCAGCGCCTCCCTGACGTAAAGCATCCACAAGGTGCCCGATCGGCCGCTCTTTCATGCGAGGTTCACCTGTCAGCACAATATTGTTTGCGCCGAGACACAGCGCCGCCGCCAGTGGACGCATGGCCGTGCCGGCATTACCCAGAAACAGTTCTAGCGGACCTTCAGCCTTAAGCGCTCCCCCCTGACCGACGACTTCACACACCGTGCGATCATCAGACAGCATAAAGTGTACGCCCAGCGCCTGCAGAGCATTCAGCATGTGGCGAACATCATCGCTGTCGAGCAGATTGGTCAGGCGAGTCGTGCCTTTTGCCAGCGCTGCCAGCAACAGTGCGCGATTAGACACGCTCTTGGAACCGGGAAGGTTAACAGTACCGTCGACCAGGGCAATAGGTTGTAACGTCAGGGAATCCTGCATGTGAAACGTATTCTCCAAAATAATTACGATGAAACCCCGCTGGGCGCGGGGTTTCAGATTCAAAGCTTATTGCAAAGTTACCTTAGCCGTGACGACGTTCGAAGTCGACCATAAAGTCGGTTAACGTCTTCACACCCTGCAGCGGCATGGCATTGTAAATCGAGGCACGCATGCCACCGACGACACGATGACCTTTTAATGCATGTAAGCCCGCCGCAAAAGACTCTTCCAGGAACAGCTGATCCAGTGAGGAATCCGCTAACTGGAAAGGCACATTCATACGCGAGCGGTTAGCAGCGGTCACATCATTACGGTAGAAGCTGCTGCTATCAATGGTGCCATACAGCAGGTCTGCTTTAGCCTGATTACGTTTATCCAGCTCGGCAACACCGCCCTGCTCTTTCAGCCACTTGAAGACCAGCCCGGAGAGATACCAGGCAAATGTCGGAGGCGTATTAAACATGGATTCGTTTTCAGCCAGCACCTTGTAATCAAGAATGGAAGGCAGTTCTTTACGCGCCTGCCCCAGCAGGTCTTCGCGCACCACGACCAGCGTAAGCCCTGCTGGTCCGATATTTTTCTGCGCACCGGCATACAGCACGCCGAAACGATTAACATCAATGGGAGAGGACAAAATAGCAGAAGAGAGATCCGCAACCACTACTTTGTCGCCAAAGTCAGGCGTTTCCGGAATAGCGATACCGTCTATGGTCTCATTCGGGCAGTAGTGAACGTAAGCCGCGTCGTCAGACAGGGCCCACTGGCTCATTGGGGTAATGCCACGCAAACCATCAATGGTCGTTTTCGCATCAATGACATTTGGCGTGCAGTATTTCTGCGCCTCTTTCACGGCGCTGGCCGCCCAGTAGCCGCCATCTATATAATCTGCTGTCGTATGCTGTCCCAGCAGATTCATTGGGATAGCCGCAAACTGCGCCCGCGCGCCACCGTGACAGAATAAAACTTTATAGTTAGAGGGAATTTTCAGCAGATCGCGAAAATCTTTTTCAGCCTCTTCTGCAACCTGAATAAACTCCTTACTACGGTGGCTGATCTCCATGACGGAGGTTCCCAGTCCCTGCCAGTTGCAGAGTTCCTGTTCAGCGCGACGAAGCACTTCTACCGGCAACATAGCCGGGCCTGAGCTAAAATTGAAAACCTGACTCATTTCCCCTCACCACTTTCAGATCAATCGGTTTTGATTCCTCTATCGGTTTTATCACTGCCACCCTCATGCTGCAATGATTTATCCGGACGGCAGGCCAGTTTGCTGCGACGTGTCGCAACAGCTTGTAGGGCAAATGCAAAAGCAGACGATATTTTGTGAGGCGTTTTCCCGTTAGAAAAACAGACCGGTTCTCTTTTCGCTGAAAAATGGCATTCTTGCCATGATGAAATTACCCGTGCCGGATAGCGATTCCGGCAGAAACCCCGTATCATTGCGCGCTTTCCGCACAATCAATCACGAGTGGACAAAATGACTCAAACTTATATACCAGGCAAAGACGCCGCGCTGGAAGTTTCCATCGCACGCTTTCAGCAAAAACTGCAGGATCTCGGCTTCAATATTGAAGAGGCCTCCTGGCTGAACCCGGTGCCAAATGTCTGGTCAGTCCATATTCGCGACCGTGACTGCCCGCTCTGTTTTACCAACGGTAAAGGCGCCAGTAAAAAAGCCGCTCTGGCCTCTGCGCTGGGCGAGTACTTTGAACGCCTGTCTACTAACTATTTCTTTGCCGACTTCTGGCTGGGTGAGAAGATCGCCAAGGGTGATTTTGTCCATTACCCTAACGAGAAGTGGTTCCCGCTGCCGGAAGACGATCAGCTACCGGAGGGAATTCTTGATGCCCGCCTGCGTGAGTTTTACGACCCGGAAAATGAGGTCAGCGCCAGCGATCTGATTGATCTTCAGTCAGGCAACGCCGCACGCGGCATTTGTGGCCTGCCGTTTACCCGTCAGTCAGATCAGCAAACCGTTTATATCCCGATGAATATTATCGGTAACCTGTACGTGTCGAACGGGATGTCTGCTGGTAACACCGCTAACGAAGCGCGCGTTCAGGGGCTGTCTGAGGTATTTGAACGTTACATTAAAAACCGCATTATCGCGGAATCCATCAGCCTGCCGCTGATCCCGCAGGATGTGTTAAACCGTTATCCGGGCGTTGTCGAGGCTATCGCTTCGCTGGAAGCAGAAGGGTTCCCTATCTTCTCCTATGATGCTTCCCTGGGCGGTAAATACCCGGTCATCTGCGTGGTGCTGTTTAACCCTGCCAATGGAACCTGTTTTGCTTCATTCGGTGCGCACCCTGATTTTGGCGTTGCCCTGGAGCGTACCGTCACAGAACTTCTGCAGGGCCGTGGCCTGAAAGATCTCGATGTCTTCACCCCCCCGACCTTCGATGATGAAGAAGTCGCAGAACATGCCAACCTGGAAACACACTTTATCGATTCCAGCGGCCTGATCTCGTGGGATATGTTTAAAGATGATGCAGATTATCCCTTTGCGGACTGGAGCTTCAAAGGCAGTACGGAAGAAGAGTTCGCCACCCTGATGGCTATCTTCAACGCCGAAGACCAGGAAGTTTATATCGCCGACTACGAACACCTGGACGTTTACGCGTGCCGCATTATCGTTCCCGGCATGTCAGATATCTATCCGGCCGAAGATTTACTGCTGGCCAACAACAGCATGGGTGCCTATCTGCGTGATACGCTGCTCAGTCTGCCAGAAAGTCGTTGGGAAAAAGCAGACTATCTTTCTCTGCTTGAACAGTTAGATGAAGATGGCCATGACGACTTCACACGCGTACGTGAACTTCTGGGTCTGGCGACCGGTAAAGATAACGGCTGGTACACACTGCGTATTGGTGAGCTGAAAGCGATGCTGGCACTGGCTGCAGGCGATCTGGAGCAGGCATTGATCTGGACGGAATGGACAATGGAATTTAACCAGTCGATCTTTAGTGCAGAACGTGCCAACTATTATCGCTGCCTGCAAACGCTACTGTTACTGAGCCAGGAAGAAAGCCGCGATCCCCTTCAGTATCATACGGCATTTGTACGAATGTATGGTCAGGACGCCGTAGACAATGCTTCTGCGGCGATCAGCGGTGAAGCACCTTTCTATGGTTTACAAAGCGTAGACAGCGATCTGAACGCGTTTCCTGCGCATCAGTCTCTGCTGGCAGCCTATGAAAAACTGCAGAAGGCTAAACGTCTGTACTGGAAATAACGCTGCGAGAAAAATGACACAATATCGCTGCATCATTTAAGACGACTTTTTATTTATTTCTGCCATGACATGGGCAGTAGGTTAAAAAAAGGTAACAGCTTAGGTTGTTACCTTTTTTATTGTCACAATTGCGCTATATTTGCTGTGATATTTTCACGCTTTTTTTTATTTCCCCTGCATGAGACTCAAATATTTTTTTAATTATTAAAAAAGTTTTACACCTTAAAAAACAAGGTGTTAAATAGATTAACCTTACTAAAAACAAGTCTTTGACGGCTACTTTGCCGGGCCTGTATGATCCACGTCAATTTCTCTCCTATACTCGTTTGCTAGACTTTCTTTGCCGACTACTTTTGAGAGGACGTTAGTGTGAAAGCTGGCAACCCCTTTGATCTGTTATTACCATCCGAAATGGCAAAAGTTGCCGAAGACGCTGGCGTTTATAAAGCGACAAAACATCCCTTCACCACCTTCTTTCTGGCGATAACCGCTGGAGTATTTATCTCCATCGCTTTTGCTTTTTATATTACAGCAACCACCGGCACCGCAACCGTACCCTGGGGACTGGCCAAACTGGTAGGTGGCATCTGTTTTTCACTGGGCCTGATGCTCGTGGTCGTGTGTGGTGCGGATCTTTTCACCTCTACCGTTCTCACTGTCGTGGCTAAAGCCAGTGGGCGCATCAGTTGGTTACAGCTCGCCCGCAACTGGATCATCGTTTATATCGGGAATTTTATCGGCGCTATCTTCTTTGTCGTGCTGATCTGGTTTGCCGGACAATACATGGTGGCCAACGGAGCCTGGGGGCTGAATGTCCTGCAAACCGCTGACCATAAGATGCACCATACTTTTATTGAAGCTGTCTGCCTTGGCATCCTGGCAAACCTGATGGTGTGCATGGCCGTGTGGATGAGTTACTCCGGCCGCAGCCTGCTGGACAAAATGTTTGCCATGGTACTGCCTGTCGCCATGTTTGTGGCCAGCGGTTTTGAGCACAGCATCGCCAACATGTTTCTGGTACCCATGGCCATCATCATCAAAGATTTCGCCACGCCGGAATTCTGGCAGGCAACCGGAGCGAGTGCGGACCAGTTTACACATCTGACCGTGAGCCACTTTATTACCGATAATCTTATTCCCGTGACGCTGGGCAATATCATCGGTGGCGGGTTACTGGTGGGCTTAACCTATTGGGTGATTTATCTGCGTGATGGCGACCATCACTGACAGCCCCATGAACAGATTTTTGCAACTGTCGGTGTGATGTCACCCGGCGGGAACGTACAACGAACTTCACGTTATAAGGTAGGTATCAAATGACCGAGCTTAATCAAAAAATGGCGACAGCCTGGGAAAGCTTTGCACAGGGTGAATGGCAGACCAGCATCAACGTCCGTGACTTCATCCAGAAAAACTACACACCCTATGAAGGCGACGAAGCGTTCCTGGCCGGTGCTACCGAGGCAACGACTGCTCTGTGGGATACCGTCATGGAAGGCATCAAACAGGAAAACCGCACCCATGCGCCTGTAGATTTTGATACCGACCTGCCATCAACCATCACCTCTCATGACGCAGGCTATATTAATAAAAGCCTGGAAAAAATTGTCGGCCTGCAAACCGAAGCCCCCTTAAAACGTGCCCTGATCCCGTTCGGTGGCATCAAAATGGTCGAAGGTTCGTGCAAAGTCTATGGTCGTGAACTCGACCCGACAGTGAAAAAAATCTTC
Source organism: Erwinia persicina NBRC 102418 (assembly GCF_001571305.1). GTDB lineage: Bacteria > Pseudomonadota > Gammaproteobacteria > Enterobacterales > Enterobacteriaceae > Erwinia > Erwinia persicina. The sequence continues at coordinate 233,350 of NZ_BCTN01000004.1, forward strand.
ACCGAATACCGTAAAACCCATAATCAGGGTGTATTCGATGTTTATACCCCCGATATTCTGCGCTGCCGTAAGTCAGGCGTGCTGACCGGTCTGCCAGATGCATATGGCCGTGGTCGTATTATTGGTGACTATCGTCGCGTCGCGCTGTACGGTATCGATGCGCTGATGAAAGATAAATTCGCTCAGTTCACCTCCCTGCAGAACGACATGGAAAATGGCGTGAACCTCGAAGCCACTATCCGTCTGCGTGAAGAGATTGCCGATCAGCATCACGCTCTGCAGCAGATTAAAGATATGGCTGCAAAATATGGCTGTGATATCTCTGGCCCGGCAACCAGTGCTAAAGAAGCTGTACAGTGGACCTACTTCGGTTACCTGGCTGCGGTGAAATCACAGAACGGCGCAGCGATGTCCTTTGGACGCGTGTCGACCTTCCTGGATATCTATTTTGAACGCGACCTGAAGGCGGGTAAAATCACCGAACTGGAAGCACAGGAACTGATCGACCACCTGGTGATGAAACTGCGCATGGTGCGCTTCCTGCGTACACCAGAATATGATGAGCTGTTCTCTGGTGACCCAATCTGGGCAACCGAATCCCTTGCCGGTATGGGCGTTGATGGCCGGACCATGGTGACGAAAAACACCTTCCGCTTCCTGAACACGCTCTACACCATGGGGCCTTCACCAGAACCTAACATGACTATCCTGTGGTCAGAAAAACTGCCACTGAACTTCAAAAAATACGCGGCCAAAGTGTCTATCGACACCTCATCTCTGCAGTATGAAAATGATGATCTGATGCGTCCTGACTTCAATAATGATGACTATGCCATCGCCTGTTGTGTTAGCCCGATGATCGTCGGCAAACAGATGCAGTTCTTCGGTGCCCGCGCTAACCTGGCAAAAACCATGCTGTATGCCATCAATGGCGGCGTGGATGAAAAAATGAAAATGCAGGTTGGCCCGAAAGAAGCGCCAATGATGGATGAAGTGCTGGACTACGATAAAGTGATGGATCGCATGGATCACTTTATGGACTGGCTGGCCAAACAGTATGTGACCGCGCTGAACGTAATCCACTACATGCATGACAAATACAGCTATGAAGCCTCGTTGATGGCACTGCATGACCGTGACGTTTACCGCACAATGGCCTGTGGTATCGCTGGCCTGTCCGTGGCGGCTGACTCACTGTCTGCAATCAAATATGCAAAAGTATCGACTATTCGTGATGAAGATGGCCTGGCCGTTGACTTTAAAATCGAAGGTGAATACCCGCAGTTTGGTAATAACGATTCACGCGTTGATGACATTGCCTGCGACCTGGTTGAGCGTTTCATGAAGAAAATTCAGAAGCTGCAAACCTACCGTAACGCGGTTCCAACTCAGTCTGTTCTGACCATTACCTCTAACGTGGTGTATGGCAAGAAAACGGGTAACACCCCGGATGGCCGTCGTGCTGGTGCACCATTTGGACCTGGTGCTAACCCTATGCACGGTCGTGACCAGAAAGGTGCCGTTGCCTCACTGACCTCCGTGGCTAAACTGCCGTTTGCTTACGCGAAAGATGGTATCTCGTACACCTTCTCTATCGTGCCAAACGCGCTGGGTAAAAACGATGATGTGCGTAAAACCAACCTTGCCGGTCTGATGGATGGTTACTTCCATCATGAGGCCAGCATCGAAGGCGGCCAGCACCTGAACGTCAACGTGATGAACCGCGAAATGCTGCTGGAAGCGATGGAAGATCCGGAAAAATATCCGCAACTGACCATTCGCGTCTCTGGCTACGCCGTTCGCTTTAACTCGCTGACGAAAGAGCAGCAACAGGACGTGATTACGCGTACCTTTACACAAAGCATGTAAGCGTTGTGCAGGCCCTCTCCGGGGGGCCTGCCTGCCACCAGCCGGTTTTGTCAGTTGTCTGCTTAGGATCACTGCCAAAACAGACTTAACACAGCTAAAGACTGTGTCACCGTGGAGAACTCATCGCAATGTCAGTAACCGGTCGCATCCACTCTTTTGAATCCTGCGGGACCGTTGACGGTCCCGGCATCCGTTTTATCACCTTCTTCCAGGGCTGCCTGATGCGCTGCCTGTATTGCCATAACCGTGATACCTGGGATACTCACGGCGGCAAAGAAATCACCGTTGAAGAATTAATGAAGGACGTTGTCTCCTATCGTCATTTTATGAATGCATCGGGAGGCGGCGTAACGGCTTCCGGCGGCGAGGCTATCCTTCAGGCTGAATTCGTCCGTGACTGGTTCCGCGCCTGTCAGGCAGAAGGAATTAATACCTGTCTTGACACCAATGGCTTTGTGCGCCGCTACGATCCGGTTATCGATGAGCTACTGGACGTCACTGACCTGGTGATGCTCGATCTGAAACAGATTAATGATGACGTCCACCAGATTCTGGTCGGTGTCTCTAATCACCGAACCCTCGATTTTGCCCGCTATCTTGCCAAACGCGGGATCCGCACCTGGATCCGCTACGTGGTGGTGCCCGGCTATTCTGATGATGATGAATCCGCACACCGCCTGGGTGAGTTCACTCGCGATATGGGTAATGTGGAGAAGATTGAGCTGCTGCCCTATCATGAGCTGGGCAAGCATAAATGGATCGCGATGGGCGAGGAGTACAAGCTGGACGGCGTTCATCCACCAAAAGCAGAAACGATGGAGCGGGTAAAACATATTCTGGAAGGTTACGGCCATCATGTGATGTACTAAAGGTCAGCCCTCCTTTACCCACAGATACCGTTCTTTTCTGCACCGCAGAGGCTGACCTTCTTTTTCGGTCAGCTTTTTTTCATTTATGCGTGCGCCACTGGTGTTGCGTGATGATCGGCTTTACGCAGTAACATCACCAGATAGACCAGAGCCACTCCGGCAATCATTACGAACAACAACCGGTCAGAATAGTTCTGCATCAGCATCGAGGTCATGGTCGGGCCAACCAGGCTGCCAACGGTATAACTCAGTAACAGGGCCTGGTTCATTGCCACCAGTTCGTGATGAGCCACTGTTTCACAGGCCCAGGACATAGCTACCGGGTAAAGGGTGAAACCGGCACAGCCGAGGATGAACAGCGCCGGAGCCATAGCAGCATTACTCAGCATTGCCAGCGCACCGAGGATCACCACAAACACCTGAACACGCAGAACCAGCAGCCGGCCATAACGATCCGCAAGTCGCCCTATCGGCCACTGACCGATAATGCCCGCGCTGACCAGCAGCGCCATCCAGTAGCCAACCGTGGAGTCACTCATCCCCTGATGGGAGAGATACAGTGGCATCAGGCCATACAATGAACCCAGCACGATCCCGGATATGATACAGCCGTTGATCCCCAGGCGAGCATTACGACGGCGCAGCATCGGCCACATCCGCCCGGGCGGGGTCTCTTCGTCTTGCTGACTTGCCGTGACGCGGCAGAACACCAGCGGCAGGACTGCCGCCAGAATTACGCTGCTGACCCACGGCAGGACATGCATCAGCTCGGTAGAGACTTTACTCACCAGCAACTGGCCAATGACCGTGCCGATGTAATAGACGATCATATAAGCCGCCAGCAGCCGCCCACGGTTGCGCAGAGTGCCGTTGCACAGCAACGCACTTTCCACGACGACCCAGATCAGAGCACAGCCAATACCCGCTACAAAACGCCAGAGCGTCCATGACCAGAACCCCGTCCCCAGCGCGAGGGCTACCGTCGCCAGGGCAAACACCAGCGAGGCCAGGTAATAGCTGCGATTAAACCCGTAGCGCTTGATGACCCATCCAGCCAGTAACGTTCCCAGCAGATTGCCACAATAGTACGAGGAGCTGACCATACCTACCTGCCAGGTCGGCAGCGCATCATGCGTCAGCCAGAGCGGCACCAGTGTATTCAACACGGCAATAGAAACCGTGAGCAGCAGTAAGCCGCACAGCAGCACCAGAACGGGACGTGACCAGGTGGACATAGTATTGGAGAACCGAAACGAGGAAGATTTTGCGCGCATCATGCCACTGCGCAAGCGTTTGGAAAAGCACAATAAATCTGCATGCGCACGATTTGTAGAGCAGCGATTTAATATTTTTATCTACAGGAGCTTAACGCTTCCAGCTGCAGGCATCATGTGGATATTATCTCGTTGAATTTATTCAACACTGATAAGCGGGTGCTCACAATATCCATCATATTTTTTGTTCGAACGTTAACATAAAAAAACCCGCCGGCGGCGGGTTCTTAGTACGGCACGTTGGACTTAACCAATAGAGGTTAAGCCTTTCATATACGGACGCAGTACTTCTGGCACTTCAATGCGCCCGTCTGCCTGCTGGTAGTTTTCCAGCACCGCAACGAGGGTACGGCCAACCGCCAGACCGGAGCCATTCAGCGTGTGAACCAGACGCGTTGCCTTTTCACCGCGAGGACGACAGCGGGCTTTCATGCGACGCGCCTGGAAATCGCCCATATTTGAACAGGACGAGATCTCACGGTAAGTATCCTGGGCCGGCAGCCATACTTCCAGATCGTAGGTTTTGTGCGAACCAAAGCCCATGTCTCCGGTACACAGCAGCACCTTACGATAAGGCAGGTTCAGCAATTGCAGCACTTTTTCGGCATGACCTACCAGCTCTTCAAGCGCATCCATTGAATCTTCCGGACGCGTAATGTGCACCATTTCAACTTTGTCGAACTGGTGCATGCGGATCAGGCCACGCGTATCACGTCCATAGGCCCCCGCTTCTGAACGGAAGCAGGGAGTATGGGCGGTCATTTTGATTGGCAGAGACTCTTCTTCCAGAATCTCGTCGCGCACCAGGTTGGTCAGCGGAACTTCTGACGTCGGGATCAGCGCATAGTTGCTACTGGAAGCTTCTTCTTCCAGCGGACGCGTATGGAACAGATCTTCGCCAAACTTCGGCAGCTGGCCGGTACCGTACAGGCTGGCATGGTTCACCAGGTAAGGCACGTAGGTTTCCTGATAGCCATGCTGTTCGGTATGCAGATCGAGCATGAACTGGCTCAGTGCGCGATGCATCAACGCAATCTGGCCACGCATGACGATAAAGCGGGAACCGGTCAGCTTGACCGCAGCAGCAAAATCCAGTCCGGCAGCCATTTCGCCAAGCTCAACGTGGTCACGCACGGCAAAATCAAATTGGCGCGGTTCACCCCAGCGGCTGATTTCCTGGTTTTCACTGTCATCTTTGCCCAGCGGAACCCCATCTGCAGGGATGTTAGGGATAGCCATTGAAAAGTCATTGATGCTGGTCAGCAGTGCATCCAGCTCTGCCTTTGCAGCGTCCAGGCGTTCGCCCAGCACATTCACTTCCTGACGCAATGGCTCGATATCTTCCCCACGTGCTTTGGCCTGCCCGATGGATTTGGATCGAGAGTTACGCTCTGCCTGCAGGTTTTCAGTTTCTACCTGCAATACTTTACGACGCTCTTCGTGTGCGCGCAGCGTATCAACGTCCAGCTTATAGCCACGGCGTGCCAGTTTTTCAGCGACTGCGTCTGGCTCAGTACGCAGTAGATTGGGATCGAGCATGCTTGTCCTGTGATGATTGATTGAGTGTAAAAAGAAGGGACGCCCCCGTATTCGAGTGCGTTGAATTCATTGCTAACCTTACCGCAACGTCCGTGTCAGCGGTAGCGTTTTGTCGGGCTATTTTGATCCTGTTCATGCAACCAGGACAGCTTTTCGCCAATCTTGCCCTCCAGTCCGCGCGAGGTCGGCTGGTAATATCGCGTTTGCGCCATTTGTGGAGGAAAATAGTCTTCTCCTGCAGCATACGCATTGGGCTCGTCATGGGCATAGCGATATTCAGCGCCCAGTCCCATCTCTTTCATCAGTTTAGTGGGCGCATTGCGCAGATGTTCAGGGACATCATAGTCTGGACTGTCACGGGCATCACGCATGGCCGCTTTGAACGCTGTATAAACCGCGTTACTTTTCGGTGCACAGGCAAGATACACGATCGCCTGAGCGATGGCGCGTTCGCCTTCTGCCGGCCCGACGCGAGTGAAACAGTCCCAGGCCGCGATCGCCACCTGCATTCCCCGGGGATCGGCATTTCCAACATCTTCTGAGGCAATCGCCAGCAGGCGCCTCGCCACATAGAGCGGATCGCCACCAGCAGTTATGATGCGCGCATACCAGTAGAGTGCGGCATCCGGCGAGGAGCCGCGCACCGATTTATGCAGCGCGGAGATCAGATCATAGAAACGATCGCCCTTATTATCGAAGCGCGCGCTTCGCTCGCCCGAGACTTCGTTCAGCAACTGAGGCGTGAGCTCGCGTTTAGCCTTGCTGTTCACCTCGGCCATGTCCGCCATCATTTCCAGCGTATTCAGCGCACGGCGTGCATCACCGTTGACCAATTCTGCGATCATATTGCGGGTATTATCAGGTAAAACAATATTGTCATTACCATATCCCCGCTCGCTGTCTTTCATCGCCTGATCGAGAACGGTCGCAATATCTTCACTGGTCAGTGACTTCAGCAGATAAACGCGCGCACGTGATAACAGTGCGGAGTTAAGCTCAAAAGAGGGATTTTCGGTTGTAGCACCGATAAATGTGATGGTGCCATCTTCGATATGCGGCAGAAAAGCGTCCTGCTGGCTTTTATTAAAGCGGTGAACTTCATCCACGAACAAAATCGTGCGACGACCGGCATTACGATTTTGTCTTGCACGCTCAATGGCTTCACGGATCTCTTTTACGCCGGAGGTAACGGCGGAAATACGTTCGACGTCGGCCTGGCCATAGTGACCAATAATCTCGGCCAGCGTGGTTTTTCCCGTCCCGGGTGGTCCCCATAAAATCATCGAATGCAGATGACCGGCCTCTATCGCTCTCGGCAGGGGTTTACCGGCTGCGAGTAAATGTTGCTGACCGATATACTCAGCCAGCGTACGTGGCCGCATACGCGCGGCCAGAGGCTGAAATTCATTACGGGAAAAATCGAGGGACAGGTTACTCACGCAAACCTCACTGACGCTGGTCGTCCACGGTGACGCCCTTTGGCGGTGTGAACTTGAACTTATCGGCGCTGATACTGCCGTTCTGCTGGCTCTTAAGCGTATAGCTACTGCGCTGGCCGTCCTGTTCAATCGCACTGAACTGGTTAATGGTCCCGTTAGTCGAGACATTGATCGTAAATTGCTTCAGATTTCCATCGGCACTTTTCGGCGTCAGAGAGAAATCATCCCCTTTCTGCGCGACATTATACTGTTTCCAGTCGCCAGACTGGTTACGCGCAATCAGCATAAACGGCGTATTACTGGTTGCGTCCTTCAGCCAGCTTGCGCTGACCTGTTCGACAAACGGGTTATAGAACCACAGCGTTTTACCATCAGAAATCAGCGTGCTTTCGTCCGGCGCAGTCATATGCCAGTTAAACAGGTTGGGACGCTCAACCCACATCTCACCTTCACCGTCCTGCACTGAAGCCCCACTGCCGTCAGTAACTTTCTGATTAAAGGTGGCATGGAAGCTTTTCACCTTATCCAGGCGCTGTTGCAGATCGCTGGAGGCATCAGCCCACACAGCAGAAGAAGAAAACGCGGCCAGCAGACAGCAGGAGATCATTAATTTTTTCATTACGGCATCCTTATTAAAACTCTCTTATCCCGGTCCGGGTTGAGCGTGACAGGAATAACTTTAGCCCGGCGCTGAAAACAGCGACAGGAGAAAAAACTGAATTCTCCCGGCCATATCAAGCAAATATGGGGGCAACCCTCTTAAATTCAACAGGCCAGGCAGAGCCTGGCCTGTTGAGGGGCATTAAAACAGGGTGATTATCGTTCATGCGGTGGGGGTGCCAGCACCTCGCGGTTACCGTTATGCCCCGGTGACGAGACGATCCCCTGCGCTTCCATCTGTTCAATGATGCGCGCAGCGCGGTTATAACCGATGCGGAACTGTCGCTGTACGCCTGAGATAGAGGCGCGACGCTTATCGACCACAAACTCCACGGCCTGATCGAAAAGCTGATCAAGCTCTTCATCACCCTCCACGCCGCCGGAACCCGACTCTGCGTCGTCACCGCCACTGAGAATGCCCTCTTTATACTGAGGACGTTCACGGGCTTTCCAGTCTTTGACAACGGCATGGACTTCCTGGTCACGGACAAAAGCACCGTGAACACGAACCGGAATCGACGAGTTTGGGGCCAGATACAGCATATCCCCCATCCCCAGCAGCGACTCAGCACCGGACTGATCGAGAATAGTACGTGAATCAATTTTACTGGAGACGGTAAAAGCAATACGTGTCGGAATATTGGCCTTGATCAAGCCAGTGATGACATCAACTGATGGACGCTGTGTCGCCAGCACCAGGTGGATACCCGCCGCACGCGCTTTCTGCGCCAGACGCGCGATCAGCTCTTCCACCTTTTTACCGACGGTCATGATAAGGTCGGCAAACTCATCGACCATCACGACGATGTAAGGCTCTTTTTCCAGAACCGGCGGCGTCATATCCATGCTGTCCGTTGGCTTCCAGAACGGATCGGGGATTGGCCTGCCCATCGCTTCAGCCATATCCACTTTCTCGTTATAACCGGCGATATTACGTACACCCAGAGCTGACATCAGTTTATACCGACGCTCCATCTCGACGACACACCAGCGCAGGGCGTTTGCCGCATCTTTCATATCGGTGACCACATCGGTCAAGAGATGTGGAATGCCTTCATAGACGGAAAGCTCAAGCATTTTCGGGTCGATCATGATAAAGCGCACTTCTTTCGGCGTGGCTTTATAAAGAATGCTGAGGATCATGGCATTGACACCCACCGACTTACCGGAACCGGTCGTACCAGCAACCAGCAGGTGAGGCATTTTGCCCAGATCGGCAACCACCGGATCGCCCGAAATATCTTTACCGAGCACAATAGAGAGCGGCGAGGGGTTATCACGGAAGGCAGGACAATCCAGCACTTCACGCAGGTATACCGTCTGACGCTTCAGATTAGGTAATTCCAGCCCCACATACGGACGCCCCGGAATGACTTCCACCACGCGCACAGCAACGGCAGACAGTGAACGCGCCAGATCGCGTGAGAGGTTAGAAATGCGCGCTGCTTTCACGCCCGGAGCCAGATCCAGTTCGAACCGCGTGATCACCGGTCCAGGCGAGTAACCCACGACATCCGCTTTCACGCGATAATCCGCAAGACGCGCCTCAATCAGGCGGGCAGTCTGTTCCAGCGCAAACTGATCAACCGGCTCTGTTTCTGCCGGTGGCGATGAAAGCAGATCGAGCGTGGGCAATGGCGTCGTCGGTTTGTGCGTTGGCTGCTCGTGGCGCATCAGGAACGGATGGATAAGGCTTTCCATATCCGGTTCCTGCGGTTTCACTGGCTGTACGGCAGGCGCCGTAGCGGGCTGCCAGGCAGGCGCTGCGGGGGCTGAAGGCTGTGGCGATTGTTGTACGGCAGCAGGTTGTTGCACGGCTGCAGGCTGCTGCCATGAAGGCGTTGCAGGCACCTCCGGTTCAACTTCAGCCGCAGGCGGCAGGGTAAACAGCGGCTCAACCGGACCATCATCCACCAGGTCGTCCATGGGGGAGAAGTCAAAAGCACCTGCCGTATCGAGAGTAAAGGCTGGACGGCTGGTTGGCTCTTCAGCCGTATAGCGCTGCTGCTGCTGTTCAGCAAACTGCCGTGCCAGCGCAGCCTGCTGCAGTGCTTCTTCGTCTTCAGCAGCAAACTCCTCACCGTAGCGCTGCTGTTCGCGCGCCAGGAAGGCTTCCCGCAGTTGATTCTGCTCTGCGTCATCCTGTTCTTCAGGTGTCACTGTTTGCCCGCTCGCCATGTCAGAAGCGGTCATTTCAGGCTGACGCTGCTCCTGCTCTTTAGCTTTTTCCTCTGCCATACGCTGAGAAGGTAATTTAATTCCATAAGAAGCCAGCTCACGGCGAGTCGGTAATTTCACCGGATTCGGACGTGGCAGTTCGGGGCCTATACCCTGCTTAACCTGCGGGTTAAGATCCTCTCCGCTGGTAGCAGTAAAGCCCGGCATAAATGGCGTGTTGCTGGTGGCAGACTGAGCCACGGCACCAATGGCTGCACCGGTAGCGGCGGCAGCGACGCTGGCAGGGTGAGACGCATGCGGCGTAGAGAAATCAAACGGTGATGCCGTGGAAGTATCCTGCCAGTTGCCCATTTTCGGGCCGTCATCGTCCTCGACCGGCACAGAAGGTGCCGGGGTGTGAACATCTGTTGGCATTTCAAAACGATACAGCGACGGCTGCGGTGCAGCGGCCTGAGTTTCTGCTGCTGAAGAGACAGGCGCAGGGGCAGCTTCATGGGCAGACTGAACCTGAACAGGTGGCACCGTAACGGTGACTGCTGCTGCCGGTTCAGCCACTGCGGCGCGAACCGCAGGCGAGGCCAGCAGGGGGTCGTCCTGCTCATCGTCCTCATCCGCATAGAGGGGCTGCGCTTTTTTCAGCAGAATATCATCGCGATCGTCCGTTTCCTGCGTCGCACTTCGTCTGACGACTGGGGCATCGCGTTCTTGTTCCTCGTCTTCCTCGTCATGCCACTCTTCCTCAGCACGCGAACGATTACTGGCGAAGGTGAGAACACCCATGACCACGCCACCAATTTTTTCAGCAATCGTCAGCCATGACCAGCCCGTATAAAGCGTCAGGCCAGCAGCCCAGATACACAGCAATGTCAGCGTGCCACCCGGCCCACTAAAATAAGGTGCCATGGCGTTGCTTAACAGGCTGCCGATCACACCGCCGGAAGCAAAATACCAGATATCATCAGCATTGATTGCGGCCAGGCCACAAGAGGTGACAACCAGCGCCAGCACACCAATCATGCGCAGTGCGACGGCAAAATAGTCAATGTAATCCTGAACGTGACGCTGGCTGAAGGTGATCCAGCACAGGCCCAAAATTACCGGCGGAAGGGCGTAAGCCATCACGCCAAAGATGAAGAATAGCGTATCAGCAAGCCAGGCCCCTACCCCTCCCCCTAAATTGTGGATGGGCTCATGCCAGGCAGTTTGTGACCAACTGGGGTCGGAAGGATTGAAGCTGACTAATGCGACCATTAAATAAATGGCGAAAAGAGCAACAACAATAAGTAATGCTTCAAGCAGACGACGCCCGCTGCTCAACGGTTGTAACGAAACGTCTTTATCTTCTGTATATTCCTGGCTCAAGAGTACTCTCCAGGTGCCTGTAAACTATGAAGGTAATTGCGCCGGGTACCCCCGGCGCTGAACCTGTATGAATTCACAGGAGTGTACCGAAACCCAACAGGTTTTGCACCTGTCCTGTGTTACCGGGTTTTAATCACTAACCGGTTACTTTGTTTCACTTCTTCCATAACCACATAGGTACGGGTATCGTTCACGCCCGGCAGGCGCAGCAAGGTTTCACCCAGCAATTTACGGTAAGCGGACATATCAGGTACGCGGGTTTTCAACAGATAGTCGAAATCACCGGAAACAAGATGACACTCTTGAGTTTCCTCAAGTTTTTGCACAGCGGCGTTAAATTGCTCAAACACATCCGGCGCACCACGATTCAGAGTAATCTCAACGAATACCAGTAACGATGCATCCAGGTAGTGAGGATTCAGCTGCGCAGTGTAACCCAGAATAAAGCCCTGTCGCTCCAGACGGCGAACACGCTCAAGACACGGTGTCGGTGATAATCCGACGCGCTTCGAGAGTTCGACGTTCGAAATACGGCCATCCTTTTGCAGTTCATTCAGGATATTACGGTCAATTCTGTCGAGATCTTTACCCGGTCGTTTTTTATTGTCTACCATTATTATTGTCTCTCTAAAAATCCTTCCCTCTACCTGCCATACCCTGAACGACATCAATGTAACAGGGTTGATCTCAGCGAAGACATAGAGCCTGTGGCAGTTTACACCGCCCTATCTGCATGACGCATGTTGTCTGTCCACACCATGCGTCATTACAGATAACAGGCTGAATCTATCCGGCCATAAGCGCAAAACGCGGGATGAACTCCTGCCTTTCGCAGCCTGATAGACTCTGCTTCTTATAATGTTTTCGCAAATGCGTAGCCGATTGTCAAAGCAAAACAAACAAAATCAGTACAACATGCCAAACCAGCGTCTGTCTCTCTGTTTTTCAATGACAAATTTACGCCCTACAAGGGCGACACCTGGCAAGATGTGCTTTTTTTGTCCGCCACACCCTCTTCTCCTTCAGACGATTGGAAAAACCTTTTTCATTAATTGTTAACAAAATCGCAGAATACTTTTTTTGCCACGCCAAATTCCCTACAATCCGGGTATAGGTTTGCCAGTTAATTAATGAGGGTTTCATGGGTACGGCTAAACACAGTAAATTACTGATTCTGGGCTCGGGCCCGGCAGGCTATACCGCTGCCGTCTACGCAGCCCGCGCTAACCTGAACCCGGTGTTGATCACCGGCCTGGAAAAAGGGGGTCAGCTGACCACCACCACCGACGTCGAAAACTGGCCAGGCGATGCCAATGAGCTGACCGGGCCGCTGCTGATGGAGCGCATGCATGAACATGCGGTGAAATTCAATACAGAGATCATCTTCGATCACATCCACAGCGTTGATTTACAGAATCGTCCATTCCGTCTGACAGGCGACGAAGGTGAATACACCGCGGATGCGTTGATTATTGCGACCGGAGCATCGGCACGCTATCTGGGTCTGCCTTCTGAAGAGGCATTTAAAGGTCGCGGCGTGTCAGCCTGCGCAACCTGTGATGGTTTCTTCTATCGCAATCAGAAAGTCGCGGTCATTGGCGGCGGTAATACTGCGGTGGAAGAAGCGCTTTATCTGGCAAATATCGCCGCTGAAGTCCATCTTATTCACCGCCGTGACAGCTTCCGTGCGGAAAAAATCCTCATTGACCGCCTGAACGAAAAAGTCAGAAACGGTAATATTGTTCTGCATACTGACCATACGCTGGATGAAGTGTTGGGCGATCAAATGGGCGTCAGTTCACTGCGTTTACGCTCAACAAAAGACGATACGAGCAAAACACTGGAAGTGGCGGGTCTGTTTGTCGCCATTGGCCACAGTCCTAATACCGCTATCTTTAACGGTCAACTGGCGCTGGAAAATGGTTACATCAAAGTCCAGTCCGGCATACAGGGCAACGCGACGCAGACCAGCATCCCTGGCGTGTTCGCCGCCGGTGACGTTATGGATCACATTTACCGCCAGGCGATTACCTCTGCGGGTACGGGCTGTATGGCCGCGTTGGACGCTGAACGTTATTTGGATGGTTTAGTTAAAAATAATCAGTAAGTTGTTAAAATTCTGAACTAATCTTGCCTCAGGCGACGAGCAATTGTCGCCTTTTTACCCTTCTCATTGTACCATTGCCACGCTTAACACCTATCTTCCCGAGGGCTTTGCCTCACTACTGTTTACGTCAGGGCAATACGGCAACAGATGAATAAAACACGACAACAACATCTCACCCGCTGGCTGAAAAGTCAGAGTGTGCATGGCCATCGCTGGCTGCGCCTCTCCTTCATGCTGGGTACATTAAGCGCCCTGCTCATCCTGGCCCAGGCCTGGTTTCTTGCCTCGCTGCTGCAGGCATTACTGGTGGAGCATCAACCCCGGGAAACGCTGCTGACCTCTTTCGCCCTGTTGCTGGCCTGTTTTGCCGGCCGTGCCCTGCTGGCATGGTTACGCGAAAAAGTGGGTTTTAAAACGGGTCAGGCGATTCGCCAGACCCTACGGAGCCAGGTACTGGATCGCTTATCTGATCTGGGGCCGGCATGGATTCAGGGTAAACCTGCAGGAAGCTGGGCCACGCTGCTGCTGGAGCAGATTGAAGAGATGCAGGATTACTACGCCCGCTACCTGCCACAGATGATGCTGGCCGGAGTGATCCCGCTGCTGGTACTGATTCTGCTGTTCCCGGTTAACTGGGCAGCCTCGCTGATCCTGCTGGCTACCGCGCCTCTTATTCCCCTGTTTATGGCGATGGTTGGCATGGGGGCAGCGGATGCAAACCGCCGTAACTTCCAGGCGCTGGCACGTCTCAGTGGCCAGTTTCTTGACCGTCTGCGCGGGCTGGAGACATTGCGTCTGTTCCACCGTGCTCATGCTGAAACAGAAACCATTGCAGAAGCCTCCGACCAGTTTCGTCAGCGTACGATGGAAGTGCTGCGCATGGCGTTTCTCTCCTCCGCCGTGCTGGAATTCTTCGCCTCGATCTCTATTGCTCTGATCGCGGTCTACTTTGGTTTCTCTTACCTCGGTGTCTTTGACTTTGGCCATTACAACGGTCCGGTCACGCTATTTGCCGGCTTCCTGGTGCTCATCCTTGCCCCTGAATTCTATCAGCCGCTGCGCGACCTCGGGACTTACTATCATGCCAAAGCCCAGGCCATTGGTGCCGCAGACGCTTTGCAAACGTTCCTTGAGGAGAGCGAAGCGGCCTCTGTAGCACGAGGGACACTAAGCCCAGACCTGAGTCGCGGCTTCCATCTGGTCGCACAGGATTTGGTGATTATCACTGCCGACGGTACCCCACTGGCGGGGCCGCTGAATTTCACACTGCGTCCAGGACAACGTGTTGCGCTGGTTGGGCAAAGCGGGGCAGGTAAAACCTCGCTGATGAATGTCTTACTGGGTTACCTGCCCTATCGTGGCTCCCTGCGAGTGAATGAGGTTGAGCTGCGTGATATTGATCTGCCGCACTGGCAGCAACAGCTTGCCTGGGTCGGGCAAAACCCCCACCTTCCAGCCAACACCTTGCGGCAAAATATTCTGCTGAGTGGCAACCGCGATGATGCCCGTCTGCAAGAGGTACTTACCCTGGCCGGGGTCAGTGAATTCCTGCCCGGCCTGCCCGCAGGCCTGGATCATGAAACCGGCGACCGATCCGCACGTCTTTCAGTCGGTCAGGCGCAGCGTGTGGCCGTGGCACGCGCCCTGATGAAACCCTGCCAGTTGCTGCTGCTCGATGAACCGGATGCCAGCCTCGATGCGCAAAGTGAACAGCATGTGAATCACGCGCTGCTTCAGGCCTCGCACAGCCAGAGCACGCTGCTGATTACCCACCAGTTAGACCGTCTGGATCAGTGGGATGAAATCTGGCTGATGCGTGACGGTGAAATTGTACAGACCGGAAGTCACGAGATCCTGGCTGATCAGCCGGGCCCCTTTGCCGATCTGATGGCCCAGCGCGGAGGATCGCTCGAATGAAAACCCTGCTGCCGTTTTTGAAACTTTACCGCCGCCATATTATCCGGCTGCTGGCCGGTATCGTGCTGGCCGTGCTCACACTGCTGGCCAGCATCGGCCTGCTGACGCTCTCCGGCTGGTTCCTTGCCGCCACCTCCCTTGCCGGCGTGGCGGGCATCTACAGTTTCAATTACATGCTCCCTGCCGCAGGCGTGCGCGGCGCGGCTATCAGCCGCACGGTAGCACGCTATTTAGAGCGACTGGTCAGCCATGACACCACCTTCCGCGTGCTTCAGCATTTGCGTGTCTTTACCTTCAGTAAACTCCTGCCTCTCTCTCCAGCCGGCATTGCGCGCTTTCGCGAAGGAGAGTTGCTCAACCGTCTGGTAGCCGATGTCGATACGCTGGATCACCTCTATCTGCGGGTGATTTCACCGCTGGCTGGCGCGCTGGCGGTGATCGTGGTGGTAACCACTGGCCTGAGCTGGCTGGACGGCGGACTGGCGCTGACGCTTGGCGCACTGATGCTGCTGACGCTTATCGTGATCCCACCGGTGTTTTACCGTGCCGGGCTGCCGGTAGGGGCTGATTTAACCCGACTGCGCGGGGAATACCGTAGTGGCCTGACCCGCTGGTTACAGGGCCAGGCAGAGTTAAGCCTGTACGGTGCCGCGCATACGTTCCGCAGTGCGATGGACAAAACTGAACAGGCATGGCTGGCCGCGCAGCAGCGTCAGGCCAGCCTGACCGGTCTTTCTCAGGGGCTGGTCATGCTGATGGGAGGGATTGCCGTAACGCTGTTGCTGTGGTTAAGCGCCTCCGGTATTGGCGGCGACCCGTATCCCGGGGCGTATATTGCGCTGTTCGTATTCTGTGCACTTGCGGCCTTTGAGGCGCTGGGGCCGGTCGGCACCGCCTTCCAGCATCTGGGTCATGTGATTGCGTCAGCACAGCGCGTTTCACAAATTATCGAACAACGTCCCGCCGTCACCTTCTCCCGTCACGGCGAGATGCCATCGCGTGCCGGTGCCGCGCTAAGCCTGAAGGAGGTCAGCTTCCGTTACGATGGTGAAGGTGCGTTTGCTATCCAGGGACTGACACTGGATATTCGCGCTGGCGAACACATCGCCCTGCTCGGCCGCACTGGTTGTGGTAAGTCAACGTTGTTGCAGCTGCTCACCCGAGCCTGGGACCCGCAGCAGGGGGCCATTTTGCTTAATGACCAGCCGCTGGCTGACTGGCGTGAAGCCGATCTGCGCGCCCGCACCAGCGTGGTCACTCAGCGTGTCCATCTGTTCAGCGCCAGCCTGCGGGACAACCTGATCCTTGCAGCACCCGGCAGCAGCGATGAGACACTGTGTAACGCGTTGCTGCAGGTGGGTCTGGAAAAACTGCTGGATAACGATCAGGGCCTCAATGCCTGGCTCGGCGAAGGCGGCCGACAGCTTTCCGGCGGTGAACTGCGTCGGCTGGGGCTGGCCCGTGCATTGCTGCATGGCGGAGATTTGATGCTGCTGGATGAGCCGACGGAAGGTCTGGATGCAGAAACCGAGCAGCAGATTCTGGCCCTGCTGCGGGATGTTGCCCGGGGAAAAACGCTGATTATGGTGACCCACAGACTGCGCGGGCTGGCACACTTTGACCGTATTTGTGTTATGGACAGGGGACAAATCATTGAACAGGGAAATCATCAGGAATTAGTCTCAAAACAGGGGCGCTACTGGACATTTCTGCAGCGCTTTGCGCTATAGTGATTAGCTCTCGTTCTGCTGAGAACACCCTATGCGCCTGATCCAACTTTCCCGTGAATCGCTGAATTTCCCGCCGCCAGAAATGGCGCTGCGGGAACCTAACGGCCTGCTGGCCATGGGGGGAGATCTCAGCCCGCAGCGCCTGCTTAATGCCTATCATCGCGGTATTTTCCCCTGGTTCTCCCCCGGTGATCCGATCCTCTGGTGGTCACCCGATCCCCGAGCCGTACTGCTGCCGGAACGTTTCCATCTTAGCCGCAGTATGAAACGCTTCCATCAAAAATCACCCTACCAGGTCACCCTTAACCAGGGATTTCAGCAGGTGATCGAAGGTTGTGCCTGCGATCGTGAGGAAGGCACATGGATTACTCATGAAGTGAAACGTGCCTGGCAAAAACTGCATGAACTGGGCCACGCTCAGTCAGTTGAAGTATGGCGTGAGGGAGCGCTGGTGGGAGGGATGTACGGGCTTGCTCTGGGGCAAATTTTTTGCGGTGAATCGATGTTCAGCCGCAGTGAAAATGCGTCAAAAACCGCACTGCTGGTCTTCAGCGACTACTTCCGGCAGCGGGGTGGGCGGTTGATTGACTGTCAGGTTCTTAATCCGCATACGCTTTCCCTGGGAGCAGAGGAGATCCCCCGGGCGGACTATCTGCACGCTGTCGACTCACTGGCGCACCTGCCACTTTCGGCAGATTGCTGGCTGCCGCGCCGGCTTTTTTAATGGATTCCTTCGATGTTTTCCACGCAACACTGCGAGAACAGTGATATAATATGCGCGTTTGGTATGTCGTCCGCCTTTCACCGGTACAAGATGGTGATGCGGAATACCAGGCTGGGAATCTCAACGCACCTTTTCAGAACTGTTTCAATCGTGCGAAAAAAGCATATTTAAACAGATTCTTAGCCCGCTGTTCCCCCACGCTGACGTCTTTGACTCCAGATTTATTCGTAATCCGTCTGCGCAAGGTGCGCGTGAGAGGGATTGATGTGGATGAATTCATCCGCAATTCTTTACTTAATACGTGAAATTCGGCATTATCTTGCCGGTTCAAAACTAAGGTAGTCCACCTAGAGGATTCGATGGCCAAAGAAGACAATATTGAAATGCAGGGTACCGTACTTGATACGTTACCTAACACCATGTTCCGCGTTGAATTGGAAAACGGTCACGTGGTTACCGCTCATATCTCCGGTAAAATGCGTAAAAACTATATCCGCATCCTGACGGGCGACAAAGTCACTGTAGAGCTGACCCCGTACGACCTGAGCAAAGGCCGCATTGTCTTCCGTAGTCGCTAAGTAACGCATTCTGCAGTGCTGCCGCGTCCTTCACGCCCGCAGCACCGATAATCCAAACCGGACTTACTCAGTCCGGTTTTTTTATGCACAGCATATTTTTTTTCCCCACTAAAGTGCCCTTACCGCCTGCCGATAAATCAGATTAATCCTAAAAAAAAGACCGATTAAATCAGTCTGACTCACTCTGATGGTGGCAAATCAATGAACAAAGCGTTGTACTCTTTCCCGTTAAAGCCGCTGGTTATCGCGCTGGCTGCTGCTCAAGGTTTTCTCTCTCTGGCAAATGCAACACCGCAACAAATGTCTCAAACAATTGATGCCACTTATGCCAGCAATATCCCCTTAAACATTACCACCGAGACGTTGTTCATCAATAATGATGGCAGCATTTATACCGCCTCGGATGCGGTGACTAACACGCAGAATACCCTGCTGGTCGATAACATGGGTACGATCGTCTCGCAAGATTCCTATGCACTGAACAACCAGTCGACGATCGATACTCTGCGCAATTCTGGCACCATCAGGATGGGAGAGAGTGGCAACGCGGGAGTGGGAAAAAGCGCCATTATCAACAGAAACGGGGCCACTATAGGTACCCTGCTCAATAGTGGCGTTATCTCGACTGGCTTCAGTAATGACCCCATGATGTCGCAGACGCTGTCGGGTATCAGCAATGCCGGCACCCTCGGTAAGTTGATCAATGATGAAAGAGGTTATATTTCAGGCAGCCGTGCTGGCATTTTGAACAGCGGTCTCATCACAGAGCTGAACAATGCGGGTACTATTACCACCACAAATAACGGCTTTATGAACAAGGCCACTGATGCCATTATCAACAATCGCATCATTGGCAGCATTATTAACAGTGGGACGATTGCGGGTAATATCAGGAATAACACGATTAATGTCCTGTCGATTTCGGGTGGCAGCTTCCAGCGGGGTATCCTGACCGGTAGCCAAAATTTGATGGGGATGTCATTTGGCTCACCGTTTGCTTCCCCTGTAGGTACCATCCTGAGTAATGCTGCCGACGTGCGTTTACAGCAGGGGATGCTGCACCTGAATGACAACGTCGAATTGGGGGGCAACCATACACTGAGCAATAATGCCGATGTATTAATTACTCAACCCCTGACCATTAATGGTAACTACCATCAGACCGAAAAGGCGATCCTTAATATCGGCGTAACGGATGCTACCGCGACGACGGGCACCCAGCTTGATACCCAATACGGCCGTCTGAGCGTTAGCGGCAATGCGCTGATTGATGCCGGGTCGACAGTGCGTTTAAGCAACACGGGCAGCAGCTATGGATTTGCCAGTGGCCAGCGCTATCTGGTGATCAGTGCGGGCACTGCAACGTATAACGAAAACAGCCTGACTTATCTTGCGGAAAACTTTAACGGTAAGGTTTCTGCCAGAGTGATCGACAACGGTAACGGCAACGATCTGGCGCTCTATCTTGATGATGCGGATGCGCCACCCGTCACTTCGCCCGTAACGCCTCCGGTCACTCCGCCCGTAACACCTCCGGTCACACCGCCCGTGACGCCTCCGGTCACACCGCCT
>NZ_BCTN01000005.1 GCF_001571305.1 Erwinia persicina NBRC 102418
TTCCGGCCAGATGTAGCCGCTGAAGCTTTCCGTTTCCACCGAGGTGTAAATCGTCGGCACGTTAAAAATTTTGCCCGCTTTCGCCAGGGCTACCGTATTATTTTTAAGTTGCTGACGATCGATGTTGGCCACACCGAACGACATCTGCGGCTGATGGTCGATAAAAATCAGGGTGGAGTTCTGTGGGTCCAGCAGGTCGAATTTAGACATTTTTTTATTCCTCTTCGTTATCCGTTAGCGATGGTGTGAGTGAGTGTTGTGCTGCTGGAAACAAGATTACGTCCGGCGGGGCAAGGCGGATAGCGGAAAGAATTTGGCAACTCGTTCAGATTTTTTTGACAGACGGTTGGCCAGTAAATAGAAGGGAATGAATAACTAAATCATACAGATATGTTGATAAGGATTTTCGGACGAGTTGTCAAAATTAATGCCTTATCTTTCTTTTATCCGGGGAGTTAACGTAAGCCACAACATCACGTCATCCACCTTAGAGGTAACAGATATGAGCACATTCACCACCACTGACGGCACGCAACTTTATTTCAAAGACTGGGGTACCGGCAAACCGGTTCTGTTCAGCCACGGCTGGCCGCTGGATGCCGATATGTGGGACAGCCAGATGAATTTCCTTGCCGAACGTGGCTATCGGGCTATCGCCTTTGACCGCCGTGGCTTTGGCCGTTCTGACCAGCCGTGGGACGGCTACAACTACGATACCTTTGCCTCCGACATCAACGACCTGATTGAGCATCTTGACCTGAAAGAGATCACCCTGGTGGGCTTTTCAATGGGCGGCGGGGACGTGACGCGCTATATCGGCCGCTACGGCAGCGACCGCGTCAGTGCGCTGGTGCTGCTGGGGGCGGTAACGCCGATTTTCGGCAAGACAGATGACCATCCTGAAGGGGTGGAAAAAGCGGTATTTGACGGCATTCGCGACGGATTACGCAAAGATCGCGCGCAGTTTCTGAAAGACTTCGCCACACCGTTCTACGGAATAAATGCCGGACAAACGCTTTCAGACGGCGTCCTGATCCAGACGCAGAACATTGCGCTGCTGGCCTCACTGAAGGGCACCATTGACTGTGTGACTGCGTTTGAAACCACGGATTTCCGTGAAGATATCGCCAAAGTGACGCTGCCCACACTGGTGATCCACGGCAGCAACGACCAGATTGTGCCGTTTGAAGCCACCGGCAAGCTGGCCGCCGCGATGATCCCGGGCGCAGAGCTGAAAGTATACGACAACGCGCCTCACGGTTTTGCCGTGACCCATCAGGAGCAGTTAAATCAGGATCTGCTGGCGTTCCTGCAACAGCATTAAGTCTCCCGGGCCGACCGAAACAGAAGGTCGGCCACTACGTCCTGGCTGCCAGCCACACCGCATAGGCCTCATCCCAGATGGCGGCTGGCGTACCGGCCTTGCCGAGGCCAAAACCGTGCCCCCCCTGCGAAATACGGATCATCTGTACTGACACCCCGGCCTTGCGGCAGGTATCGTGCATGATCACGCTGTTTTCCGGATCAGAGGTGTGGTCATCTTCTGCCTGCGCCAGAAACAGCGGGGGATAGGCGCGGGTCACATAGTTCTGCACCGACCAGTTTGCCTCCTCCGCCGGGGAAGGGTGATTGCCCACCAGCGACAGGTGCGTATTGGTGTGGGTATACGGCGGTTCGAGGGTGATCACCGGATAGATCAGACCGACGCTGTCCGCTTTTGGCACGATCTGGTCGATCGTATCCTGCGGGGCATAGGAGGCATAATCCGGGCGCGCCGCCGCAAGACCGAACATATGCCCGCCGGCGGAAAAGCCGAGCAGGTGCACGTTATTTTCCATTGACCTCACCAGCCGTATGGCACGCTGGGCATCCTGAAACGCCACGCGATTCCCATCCTGCCAGTGTTCACCGGGCAGCCGATAACTCAGCACATAGGCGGTGTAGCCCTTGCTGTTAAGCCAGCGCGCCACCGGCCAGCCTTCGCGCCCCATCCCAATCCAGCGATAGCCGCCTCCCGCAGCGATCAGCACCGCGCGGCCGTTAGGTTTTTCAGGCACAAAGCGCTGAATGCCGGGGCTGACAATGTTGGACCATGATCCGTTGGCCGAAATGCGTAACGCCCCGCTCGGCCCGCCGCCACCGGGGGGCTCATCAGGCCAGAGCGGGAAAAAATCCTGACGGGCAAACAACTTATCGGTGCTCATGGCAAGCATAAACGCACCGGTACCCATGATGAACCGGCGGCGACTAATCAAGATGCATGTCCAGCGTTCTCAGCAAAAAACAGGGGGAGGCGTATTGAGCAACAGCCGGGGCTGGCTCAGCGGCGAAATAGTATGCATATCACGCATAAAATGCCACTGAGATCACACTTTTTTCGGCGGAAAAGGAAAAATAGTCGCGGAGGTCGCTGCCGGGCCCTGCGGCCAGGGCCCGGCGGGGATTACTTCAGGTTTTTACTGGCAAACGCCGCGTAGTTCTCTTTGGTGATCACCTGGTAGGGTATCCACATAAATTTGTCGCCCGCTTTACCATCGATGACCTGTTTTGCCATCGTGACCGCGCCTTTCCCCTGGCCGGCAGCATCCTGGAACACCGTTAAGGCCAGTTTGCCGTTTTTGATGAACTGCAGCGCATCCGGCGTGCCGTCAATGCCCGCCACCAGAATATCTTTTCTGCCGCTCTGGTTCAGCGCCATGATCGCCCCAATCGCCATCTCATCATTATTAGCGGCAATCGCATCGATCTTATCGCCGGACAACAGCCAGCCGGAGGTCACATCGACGGCTTCGTTACGCATCCACTGCGCAGACTGCTTTTCGACCACCTTCATCTCTTTATATTTGGCAATGACGTCTTCGGTGGCTTTGGTTCGCTGGCGGGCTTCTTCCGCTGACAGGGCACCCATCAGAATGGCCACGTTACCTTTGTAATTCATTTTCTTCGCCAGGGCTTCCATCTCCATCCGCCCGCCCAGCAGCGAGTCGGAACCGACATACGCCATCTTCCCGCTCAGTTCGATTTCCGGTTTACGGTTAACGAAAATCAGCGGAATGTTGGCGCGCTTCGCCGCTTCCATCATCGGCTTCACCCCCTGGGTATCCACCGGGTTGAGGATGATGGCGTCCACGCCCTGGTTAATAAAGTTCTCCACCTGCTGTACCTGTACCGCGATATCGCCTTTGGCATCTTCGAACTGCCCCTGGATCTGCTCTTTTTCCATCTCCTTCGCCATCTGCGTTCGCAGAATAGAGACGAAATTCAGGTCGAAATTCGCCAGAGCAACGCCAATACGCAGATCTTTTGCCTGGGAAGCGGGCGCGAGTGCCAGCGCCCCGATCAACAGTGCAATGTTATTCATTTTCATAAAGAGATTCCTGTAGGTGTCGGTAAGTTATTATTTTTGCAGAGTCAGCACAGCGAACGATGCCGATCCTGATACAAACAGCGGCCAGGGCTGGCCGCACAACGGCCTGACATTATTCAAAATGCGCTTTAAAACTGGCAAGGGCCGCTTCACTGTCTCCTGACGCCCAGCCTTCCAGCGCAATGACCCCGCGGTAGTTCATGGCGCGCAGCGCACTGGCCACCGCCCGGTAGTTAATCTCGCCGGTGCCCGGTTCACAGCGCCCCGGCACGTCAGCCACCTGGATCTCGCCAATGGCGTGACCGCAGCGCCTGACCAGTTCAATCAGGTTGCCCTCCCCGATCTGCGCGTGATACAGGTCGAGGTTCATCTTCAGATACGGGCTGTTCACCGCCTCCACCAGCGCCAGCGTATCCGCCGCCCGGGCAAACGGCGTACCGGGATGGTCAACGGCCAGGTTGAGGTTTTCGAGGGTAAACACCCGCCCTGCTTTCTCCCCCAGCGCGGCCACTTTTTCCAGCGTGCGCACGGCTTTCACCCACATCTCGCCGGTGACGATCGCCACCGGTTTCACCGGCAGACCCTGGTTATCCAGCCCGGTGCCGTGCAGGTTCAGACACGGACAGTTGAGCCGTTCCGCCACCGCCAGCGATTCTGCGGCGCTGCTCAACAGATTCTCTGTCTCGTCATCGTCCGTCAGGTTGCCCGTCAGATAGCCGGTCATTGAGGTAAAGCGGGCCCCGGTCGCCGCCAGCGCATCGATGTCTTTATTGTTCCAGTGCCAGATCTCCACGCCGAAACCCAGCTGATGAATACGCTTCACCCGTTCAATTAAGGGTAAATCCAGAAAAACCATTTCGGCTGACACCGAAAGACGATAGTCCGACATCGCTGTTATCCTCGTAGTTGAATCGGTTTGCCCTGGCGGACAGATGCGATACAGGCCAGGGCGATTTCCAGCGCGTTACGCGCATCTTCACCGGTGGCGCGTGGGGTTTCCCCGCTGGCCGCACAGCGCACAAACTCACTCAGTTCGGCCACATAGGCTTCTGCCAGCAGGTCTGTATCCTGGCGGGAGGTTTCAATGGCGATCCCACCCGCGCCGTAGCGCACGCAGTTATTGACGTTGATATTGCCCATCTGGAACATGCCGTTACTGCCGAACACCTCTGCCCGCACGTCGTAGCCGTACACAGCTTCAAAGCTGGCATCGGCCACCGCTATCGCCCCGTTATCAAAACGAATCGTCACCACCGAGGTATCCAGCAGCCCCTTGTCTTTAAAGTCCGGGCGCACCAGCGCATCCGCAATGGCATACACCTCCACCGGTTTCGCGCCGGGATTGCAGTGCAGCAGCGTGTCAAAGTCGTGGATCAGCGTTTCCAGATAAATGGTCCAGGGCGGGATACCGCTCGGATCGCGTAGCGGTGACGGGTCGCGGGTCAGGGAGCGGATCAGCTGCGGGGTGCCGATCTCCCCCGCCGCGATGGCGGCCAGCGCGGCGGCAAAGCCACGGGCAAAGCGACGGTTAAAGCCCACCTGTAACACCACCCCCGCGCTGCGGGCGGCGGCAATGGCGTGGTCGGCCTCTTCCAGCGTGATCGCCATCGGCTTCTCACAGAACACGTGCTTGCCGGCGCGGGCAGCAGCGGCCACCAGTTCTGCGTGGGTACGTGCCGGGGTGGCGATCAGTACCGCATCAATCTCCGGATCGTCCAGCATCGCCTGCGGTACACTGTAAAACTTCCCTGCGCCGAGCTGCTCTGCCAGGCGCTGTGCCGCCCCCGGCACCGGGTCAGCAACGGCGGCCAGCACCGCACCCGGCACTTTTTGCGCCAGCGACGTGGCATGGAAGCTCCCCATGCGCCCTGCGCCGATTAATCCCACACGGACGTGTTTGTTAGTGACTGACATTGTGTTCCCCTTAAGGTGGCTGGCTGACGGTTTCCTGGTTAAACAGACATAAGCAAACCCTATGCCAGAGTGCATAAGCCCGTCTGGCGCGTCGCGCGCTGCTCGTGGCGATCACAAAATGGACACAAATAAAACATGTCTACTTAACATGTCGATAAAATGGACATTCCATGAGAGGGAGTAGCGATGAACCAGCCACATCTATCCGCAGCCATCCACACAGAGCGTGACGGGCAGCCGCACCTGCCTGCGGGGCGCGAAGCCAGCCACTGGGACACTCTGCTGGAGCAGGCAAGACATGACTTCGATGCCGGGCGGGAGCCCGCGTTTGTGCGCCCGGAGGTGCTCAGTTCGTGGCAGCGCAGCCGCGACGCCGGCATTGATCCGTCGCACTTTGCCTATACTTCCCCGCCGGAGGAGGAGGTCAGGCAGATTCTGGCCGATAACGCCGGGCTGATTGAAGTGGCAGGTACCATTATGGAAAACCTGCTGGCCTACAATCCGGACGGGCATATCAATCTGACCAGCGCGCAGGGCATCACCCTTTCCTGCTGCGGGCGCGACCTTACGCCCGTCGGCAGTCTGCTCACCGAATCTGAAATGGGCACCAACTGCACAGCCTGCTGCCTGAAGCAGCAGCGGCTGGTCTATATCCTTAACGGGGAAAACTGGAAGCTTGCCCTGCGCCAGCGCCACCTGCAGTGTGCGGCGGCACCGATCCGCGATGCCGGGGGACAGATGATCGGCGTGCTGACGCTTACCGCCAGCCAGGATAATTTCCACTATCACACGCTGGGTACGGTACAGGCCGCCGCCGAAGCGATTCGCCAGCAGCTGATCCTGCAGGCCCTGCTGGCCGAACAGACCTCGATCCTGGAAACGCTGAATGAGGGGGTGATCGTGCTCGATCGCGCAGGGACGATCAAAACCATCAACCGCTATGCCCGGCAGATCTTCCAGATCGAAGTGCGGGCTGGCCAGCAGGTGGACGACCGGCTTAATCCTGAAAATATTCGCCTGACCACCACGGGGTTCTGCAATGATCGTGAAATCATTTTTACGCCCGAGGGTGGCCCGCCCATCCCCTGTCTGGTGTCGGTGATGCCCGCCACGGATGGCGGCAGAGTGATCACGCTGCGTGAAAACCAGCGCATCCGCGCCATCACCCGCCGGGTGATGGGGGCCAGCGCCAGTTATACCTTTGATATGCTGCGCGGCAGCGCGCCCGCGCTACAGGTGGCGATAGACAAAGCCCGCAGTAGCAGCCGCAGCGACAGCACGGTGTTGCTGACCGGCGAGAGCGGCACCGGCAAGGAACTGTTTGCCCAGGCGATCCATAATGGCAGCCTGCGCAGCAGCGAACCCTTTATTGCCGTCAACTGCGGCGCGCTGCCGCGTGATCTGGTGCAGAGCGAACTGTTTGGCTACGTGGACGGTGCGTTTACCGGATCCCGCCGGGGTGGCGCGGCAGGAAAATTTGAACTGGCCGAAGGCGGGACGCTGTTTCTGGATGAGATCGGTGATATGCCGCTGGAGGCACAGACCAGCCTGCTGCGCGTCCTGCAGGAGAGTGAGGTGGTACGCATCGGCGCCTCACAGCCGGTCAAGGTCAATGTGCGCATCATTGCCGCCACCAACTGCAACCTGATTCGGGCAGTGGAGACCGGCGCTTTCCGTCGCGATCTCTACTACCGTCTTAACGTCATTTCCATTCCGATCCCGGCCCTGCGCGAGCGCAGCAGCGATATTCCGGCGCTGACCGAGTGGTTCCGCGAGAAAGTCTGTACCCAGTTGAAAAAGATCAACGTGCAGTTCACCCCCCGCGCCCTGGACGCCCTGAGCCAGTATCCGTGGCCGGGCAACGTCCGCGAACTGGAAAACATCGTCGAACGGACGATCAACATGACCACCGGCCTGTTTATCGATGTACAGGATCTGCCGGATGAGGTGTTGCAGGGCAGCCAGTTCGCCCCTGCGGTCCCCCGCGCTGCGCCACGGCAGGCAGCACGCCTTGACAGCCAGGAGCGCGCGCATATCATTACCACGCTCGACGCGCTTAACGGCAACCTTCGTCAGGCCGCTCAGGTCATGGGGCTGTCTCGCGCCGGGTTGTATAATAAACTGAAGAAATATCAGATCAGCGCCAACGACTTCCGGCGCTGATGCCAGCGGGTCATCCGGTGACCCTTCTCCTCTGCGTTAACTGAGTGCTTATGTGGTTCGAACATCTTGATTTCGCCCTTATCCTGCTGCAAATCGTGGCGATTGACCTGCTACTGGGGGGCGACAATGCCGTGGTGATCGCCCTCGCCTGCCGCAAACTTCCGCCGCAGAGGCAGAAAAAAGCCATTATTCTCGGCACGATCGGGGCCATTGTCGCCCGGGTGGTGCTGCTGATCATCGCCGTGCAGCTGCTGGCGCTACCGTGGCTGAAGGTGGCCGGTGGCCTGCTGCTGCTGTGGATTGGTTTTAAGCTGGTCAGCAATGATGAGGAAGAGGCCAGCGTCAGCAGCGATAGCCGCCTGTGGAAAACGGTCCTGACGATCACCCTGGCCGACGTGGTGATGTCGCTTGATAACGTGCTGGCCGTGGCGGCCGCCGGGAAAGGTAACGTCTGGCTGGTGTCCCTGGGCGTGCTGATCAGCATTCCGGTGATTGTGATGGGCAGCCAACTGGTGCTGAAAGTGCTGTCGCGCTTTCCGTTTATCGTCACGCTGGGCGGGGCGCTGATTGGCTGGATTGCGGGCAGTATGCTGGTGACAGACCCGGCGCTGCTGCGTTTTACCGGCCATCTGGCATCACTGCACTGGATTGCCGGCACGGTCGGCGCGCTGCTGGTGATGGGGTATGGCGTAGGGAGAAGTGTACTGGCGAAGCCCTGATGCACTAAACTCCAGGTTCCCTGCCGTAAAAGTGAGCCTGCGTTATGCTGTATCGCCGTTTTGAAAGGATGATCAATATCTTCAGGGATGCCCCGGCCGACACGCCGCCCGCTAACGTCTGGGCATTCTATCTGTTTTATCTGCGTCAGGTATGGCCCTGCTTCGCGCTGCTCCTGATTATCGGCCTGGTCGCCTCACTGATCGAAGTGGCGCTGTTTCGCTACCTCAGCCGGATAATCGATCTGGTCAATACCAGCCCCGCCGCCACCTTTTTCAGTGACCACGGCGGAGAACTGCTGTGGATGGTCGCCGTCGCGCTGCTCTTCAGGCCCCTGTTTATTGGCCTGCATGACCTGCTGGTGCACCAGACCATCAACCCCGGAATGACCAGTATGATCCGCTGGCAGCATCATAACTACGTGCTGCGCCAGAGCCTGAACTTCTTTCAGAATGATTTCGCCGGACGTATCGCCCAGCGCATTATGCAGACCGGTAGCGCCCTGCGCGACTCGGCGGTGCAGGCGGTGGATGCCCTGTGGCACGTGCTGATTTATGCCATCACCACGCTGGTGCTGTTTGCCGAAGCCGACTGGCGGCTGACCGTTCCGCTGCTGATCTGGATAGTCGGCTACGTGTTGTGCATGCGCTACTTTGTGCCGCGCGTGAAGGCCCGTTCGGTCGCCTCCAGCGATTCGCGCTCGCGCCTGATGGGCTGCATTGTCGACGGTTACACCAATATTACCACGCTAAAACTGTTCGCTCACAGTGACCTGGAGCAGCAGTACGCGCGCGAAGCAATCAGCGACCAGACGGTGAAAACCCGCCGTCAGGGGCGGATGGTGACCAGCATGGACGTGGTGGTCACCACGCTGAACGGCCTGCTGATTATCAGCACCACCGGTCTGGCCCTGTGGCTGTGGACGCAGTCGCTGATCAGCGTCGGGGCCATTGCCCTCGCTACCGGCCTGGTGATCCGCATCGTCAATATGTCGGGCTGGATTATGTGGGTGGTAAACGGCATCTTCGAAAATATCGGCATGGTGCAGGACGGCCTGCAAACTATCGCCCAGCCGGTGAAGGTCAGCGATAAACCCCACGCCCCCGCGCTGCAGGTTAAGCAGGGTGAAATCCACTTTGACGCCATCCGCTTTAACTACGGCGGCGAACGCCAGGTGATCGACGATTTACAGCTGACGATCCGTCCCGGTGAAAAAATTGGTCTGATCGGCCCGTCCGGGGCCGGGAAGTCGACGCTGGTCAATCTGCTGCTGCGGCTGTACGACCTGAACGGCGGGCGCATTGTGATTGACGGCCAGAACATTGCGGAGGTCAGCCAGGAGAGCCTGCGGGCGCAGATTGGCATGATCACTCAGGATACGTCACTGCTGCACCGGTCGATTCGTGACAACCTGCTGTATGGCCGCCCTGATGCCACGGAGGACGAACTGATGCAGGCCGTGCATCAGGCGAAGGCCGACGAGTTTATCCCGCAGCTGTCTGACTCGCTGGGACGCACCGGGCTGGATGCCCACGTGGGCGAACGCGGCGTGAAGCTCTCCGGTGGCCAGCGTCAGCGTATTGCCATCGCCCGCGTGCTGCTGAAGGATGCGCCAATCCTGATTATGGATGAGGCGACCTCGGCGCTGGACTCCGAAGTGGAAGCCGCCATTCAGGAGAGCCTGGAAACGCTGATGGGCGGCAAGACGGTGATTGCCATCGCCCACCGCCTGTCCACCATTGCCCGCATGGATCGGCTGGTGGTGCTCGAACAGGGGCGTATCGTCGAGATCGGCAGCCACAGCGAACTGCTGGCAAAAGGCGGCCTGTATGCGCGCCTGTGGCAGCACCAGACCGGCGGTTTTGTCGGCGACGCCTGATTGTCGCCCGGGGCGGCGGGCATCACTGCCCGTCTCCCTGACGCCACGGCAGCGCCGACCGGGCCTCCTCCGCCCAGGCGCGAACGCCGTCCCGCTCCTGATCAAGGAAACCGGCAACGGCATCCTGTAATCCGGGATGACGCAGCAGGTGCCAGGACTCGGTCAGCACCGGCTCAAACCCGCGGATCAGCTTATGCTCGCCCTGCGCCCCGGCATCAAAACGCCGCAGGCCGTGGGCAATGGCATACTCCATTCCCTGCCAGAAGCAGGTTTCAAAATGCAGGCGGTCGAACTCCTCCAGGCAGCCCCAGTAGCGGCCGTAGAAGGTGTCGCCGTCCACCAGGCTGAAGGCCATTGCCACCGGTACGCCGTGCTGGCTGGCGATCACCACGCGGATGGCTTCCGGCATGCGTTCGGCCAGCAGGCTGAAAAAATCACGCGCCAGATAAGGCTGACGGCCGCGTATCCGGTAGGTGTTCGCATAACAGGCATAGATAAAATCCCACTGCGCTTCCTGCACGTCGCCCCCCGCATACCAGACAAACTCCACCCCCTGGCTAGCCACCAGCTGGCGCTCTTTGCGCAGCTGTTTGCGTTTGCGTGAGGTCAGGAGATCGAGAAAATCCTGAAAGTCACGAAACCCCCGGTTGTGCCAGTGATACTGGCAGCCCAGGCGCGGCAGCCAGCGGGGATCGTCCGCCAGGCCGTGCTGAACCCGCTCATCGCTGAAATTGATATGGGCGCTGAACAGCGACTGACTTTCAAGGAAGCCCGGCAGCGCCTGCAGCAGCTGTGCCCCCGCGCCTGCCTCGCCCAGCAGCCGCGCGCCGCTGACCGGGCTGAACGGCACGGCCGACAGCCATTTAGGATAGTAAGGAATGCCTGCCCGTTCGCTGGCTTCGGCCCAGGCATGATCGAAGACGTATTCACCCATCGAGTGATGTTTGGCATAGCCCGGCATCGCGGCCCGTGGCGTCCCGTTCTCCAGCCACAGCAGATGCTGCGGCTGCCAGCCACTGGCGCGGCTGACCGCGCCGCTCTCCTCCAGTGCCGAAAGAAACGCATGACGTAAAAAAGGCTGATCGTTGGGGGTCAGGGCATCCCACTGACTGGCGGGAATATCGGTCAGCTGTGTCAGGACCATCAGGGACATCGGCGTGCTCCGCAGTTACCACAGGGAAAGGCTTACGTTGACCGCTTTTCGTGCCGGGATCAATCCGTTATTACGGCGGCCTTCATGTAAAGAAGGCTCATACTCATTCTCATTATCATTTAGCTTTGCTATTCTTGCCGACCTTATGCACGTTGTCATACGTGCGCGGCTTTCAGCTTTACGAGGCGGATTTATGGCGGGTGTTCAGGGTTATCGCTTATTTAATGTGGTGCTGGCGCGTAAGCAGGTACTTTCACCTTCGATGCTGCGCTGCGTTTTCAGCGGCCAGGATATCCGTCAGATGAAGATGGATGCGCCGGATCAGCGCATTAAGCTGCTTTTTCCGTCGCTTAACGGCACGCCGTCATCGCTGACCGACGACGGGGATAAAACCTGGTGGGAGAAAGCGCGGGCCATGCCGCAGGAAAGCCGTCCGATTGCGCGCACCTATACCCTCCGTCATGTCAATGCAGAAGCCGCTGAGGTGGAAGTGGAATTTGTCATGCACGGCACCGAAGGCCCGGCATCGGCGTGGGCGCTGTCGGCGGAGCCGGGTGCGGCGCTGCAAATGGTGGCCCCCAACCTTGCCTGTCCGACCAGCAGCGGCGGCTACGAGTGGGCCCCGCACCCGGACGTTGAACGGGCGCTGGTGGTGGCGGACGAAACGGCGCTGCCGGCAGCAAAGGCAATCCTGGAGCAGCTGGCCGGCTGGGATAACCCACCGCAGCTGCAGGTGTTCCTCGAAGTGCCGAAGCGTGGCGACTGTGTTGACCTCAGCCACTACCGGTTTGCCGATATTCACTGGCTGCCGCGCGAAGTGATCGGGGCATCCCATGGCGAAGCGTTACTGAGCGCGGTACAGCAGCAGGTGATCCTGCCTGCCAGCGCGCTGGTGCGGGGCGAGCTGCATGAAGAAAGCGAAGGCGATATTCTCTGGGATCGCGCCGACAGCGGCGATAAGCGCTTCCACGGCTGGGTGGCCGCCGAGTCCAGCGCCGTCAAGCAGCTACGCCGCTACCTGATTGGCGAGCGCGGTCTGTCGCCGGAATGCATCAGCTTTATGGCGTACTGGAGTCGCGGCCCACGCCGTGAGGGGTGATCATCGCGTCATCAGCCGCTGGCTGGTCTCTTTCAGCGTGTTATAAAACCAGGTTTTGGCCGTGATATCGCCGATTTCCGTGTGTGCATAGAGATACACCTCAAGGTTCGGTAAGGTAAACGGCAGTTCGATAATCCTGCCGTTGCCGCGCGCAACGTAGATTTTTGCCGCGCTGGACGGCAAGGTTACCAGCAGCTCGCTGGAAGCAATCAGCTCCCCCAGCGCAGCAAAGTGCGGCACCTCCAGCGCCACCCGCCGCTCAAAGCCATACTCTTTGATCCGCTCCTCGACCAGATAATGGCCGCTGATGGTCGACACGATAATATGCTGCTCTTCCAGGTACGCTTGCTGCGTCAGCGTCTCGCCGATGCGCGGGTGTTCACGGTGTAACAGACAAACATAGCGCTCATCCATAATCCGGTCACGCTGGGCCAGCGAGATGCTCTCGTTGCGGCTGCACAGAGCGGCATCGACTTTCCCCGTCAGCAACCACTCATCCAGCTTACGCATCTCTACGGGGATCACCTCCAGCTGAACGTTAGGAGCCACCGTGCGCAGGTGCCTCACCAGCCCGGGCAGCAGCAGCAGCTCCCCGAGGTCAGAGAGGGCGAGACGAAATTTGTGAAAGGATGTGTCCGGCGAGAAGCTGCGGGTGTCCGCCACCGCCTTCTCAATACCGCTGAGAGATTTTTTAAATACGGTATAAAGCTGCGTGGCGGTGGGCGTCGGCAACATGCCTTTACGACTGCGCTTAAACAGCTCATTTCCGGTGGTATCCCGCAGCCGGGCTAAGGCGTAGCTGGCGGAAGGCTGGGTGATATACAGACGTGCGGCAGCGCCGCTGACGCTCTGCGTTTCATAAATCGCGATAAACACCCGGACCAGGTTCAGGTCCATATTCGATGGCATATAGGTAGTATCTATTATCTAAGATTAAAATTATCTATTTGAACTATTTTAAGCGCTCTAATACCATCGCTTCCACGTTTTTTTGATATGTTCTTCGTTTTTTTTCATATCGCCATTATTTCAATAAAATCAAAACAATAACTAACTTCCTTGTTCTTTTAAGGCAGGAGTGGGCGCAAGCCCGTCATCGCGGAGCTCAACATGAAAAATGAAATCGTCGACGTTATCGTCGACTGGATCGACGATCACCTTGAAGAAGGGCTGAATATCGAAACGGTTGCGGCAAAATCGGGCTACTCAAAGTGGCACTTACAGCGCGCGTTTAAACAGCAGAAAGGCATCACGCTGGCGACATTTATTCGCAGCCGTCGCCTCGATCAGGCCGCACAGTGCCTGGTGAGCTCCACGAAAACCATTATGGCCATTTCAACGGATCTGGGTTTCTCTTCCCAGCAGTGCTTCCAGCGGGTGTTTAAAAAACACTTTAACGTCACCCCGCGTGATTACCGTATCCAGTATCGCCAGTATCACTAAGCCCGGAGCCCACGTGTCACAGTTTGCCAGAATGACCGCCCTGCTGGCGGTGATGTTCCTCCCCTGCATAAGCCAGGCCGCGGCCAGCCCGCAAAGCGATCGCGATCAGGGCAGCCCGTTCGGCTACGAGCGCCAGTTGAAAAAGGTGATGCGCCCGGTTAACGACCTGCTGCCGCAGGGCAGCCAGGATGACCTGTCCTCCGGGGAAAATCACCTCTAGCCGGGCAACTGACCGACGCAGCGCGGGCGGTTGCCACGCCGGACAGGCGGACGGGCAGGAACGCATCGTCACTGCAGCCACCGCAAAACGTCGCCTGTTCTGCCGGCGCATAACGTAAAGTCGTTTAAATTCCGCGATTTTAACCGCCCGCCTCTTGAAGAAATGCTTCAGCCATCAGGTATACTGTCCGCCCTGTTGAATGGTGAACTGGATGCTATGGAACGTTTTGTCGAAAACCTGATTTATTCTGCACGCTGGCTGCTGGCCCCGATTTACCTCGGGCTGTCGCTGGGATTAGTGGCGCTGGCCATTAAATTTTTCCAGGAGCTGATCCATCTGCTGCCGCACGTGCTTGAGATAACAGAAAATGACATGGTGCTGGTGCTGCTGTCGATGATCGACATGACACTGGTGGGCGGGCTGCTGGTAATGGTGATGCTGTCCGGGTACGAAAACTTTGTTTCCAAGCTGGATATCGGTGAGCATAAAGAGAAGCTCAACTGGCTGGGTAAGATGGACTCCGGCTCGCTGAAGAATAAGGTGGCCGCTTCCATCGTGGCGATCTCCTCTATTCACCTGCTGCGGGTGTTTATGGATGCGAAGAATATCCCGGATAATAAACTGATGTGGTACGTGATTATCCACCTGACGTTTGTGCTGTCAGCCTTTGTGATGGGCTATCTGGACAGTATGTCGCGCAAGGATAAGCTGTAAGCCCGCCTCTGCTGATGGCAGGCAGATAAGGCGTTCCTCCCCGGGAACAGCGGTGTTGAACTGATTTCAGGAGACAACCATGAAGCAGGGACTTGTCATTTTACTGCATGGCGTCGGCAGCAGCGGCGATGACCTGGCGGGCCTGGGCGATCACTGGGCATCCACCCTGCCGGGCGTGCGCTTTGCCAGCCCCAATGCCCCTGTACATTTTGAACACGGCGCAGGCTGGCAGTGGTTCAGCCTGACGGGCGTCACCCCGGAAAACCGCCCTGCCCGCGTGGCGCAAGCGCGGGCGGCGTTTGACCAGACGCTTCAGGCAATCCTTGACCAGCATCAGATGAGTGACCGTCCCGACCAGGTGGTGCTGGCCGGTTTCTCGCAGGGGTCGATCATGGCGCTGGATGCGCTGGTATCCGGCCGCTGGCCGCTGGCCGGCATTGTGGCATTCTCCGGCCGCCTGTCGTCCCCTCTACCGCTCACCCCGGCGCTGAATACCCCGGTACTGCTGGTGCACGGCATGGCCGATGAGGTGATCCCGGTGCAGGAGAGTGAATCCGCGGAGCAGCGTCTGCGCACACTGGGCGTGCAGGTCAGCAGCCAGTATGAACCGGGCGTGGGCCACGCCATTTCGGCACAGGGTGCCGCGCGTGCTGCTGCCTTTATTGCGTCGTGTCTGGCGTAATATAGTCCTCAAGCTCCGGCGGTGGGGTGAGCGGCAGCGTGATGATAAAGCGTGCCCCGCCCTGCGGCCGGTTCTCCACCCGGATGGTCCCTTCATGCAGGTTGACAATCGCCTGACAGATTGCCAGTCCCAGTCCGACCCCCGGCACCGCCGATTCCTTGTCGCCACGTGAAAACTTCTCGAAAATCAGCTTTTCCTGCCCGGAAATAATCCCCGGGCCGCTGTCCCAGACCTCAAGCTGGAGCTGCTGCGCCGACGGCTGCGTGGCGCTGATACCGATATCTGCCCCCGCTCCCCCGTACTTCAGCGCGTTTTCCAGCAGATTACTTAATACCCGCTCCATCAGCGGACCATCGACGTCGATCAGCAGCATCGGCGGCAGGTTCAGCGTGACGTTGCGCCCGGCCAGCAGCGGTGCCAGCTGACGCAGCGTGCTGCCGACCAGTTCATCCAGCGCCATCCACTCGCGACGTAACAGGAAACCGCCGGACTGCAGACGCGCCATATCCAGCAGGTTGTTCACCAGACGAATGGTATTCAGCGTCTGCTCACGCATCGCGCTGGCCTGGGGCGCATAGGGTGAGTTTTCAGACGCCAGATCCAGTGTAAGAATTTCCGCCTGACCAAACAGCACCGTCAGCGGCGTACGCAGGTCGTGGGACAGCGCCGACAGCAGCGCATTACGCAGCTGTTCACGCTCGGCGGCCAGGCGGGAGACCGCTTCGCGCTGGCTGAGGTTCATCCGCTCCAGCGCGTTGGCGATCAGCACGGTGAAGGTTTCCACCAGCCGCTGCTGCTCCGGGATCATCAGCTGGCGCAGATTCAGCGGTTCAAGGATCAGCAGGCCCAGCGTTTCCCTGCCGCTTTTCAGCGGCAGCATCTGCCAGGGGACGCCGGGCAACGTATCGGTTCCCGCCCCGGCGGGCTGGCCTTTATCAAAACTCCAGCGCGCAATGGCGCGGTCCGGTACCGCACTGAGGTGCGTATCGCCCACCGACACCAGCTCACCCTGCTCATCGGGTAAATAGAGTTCGCTGCGGGCCTGCAGCGTGCTCTCCACGCTGCGCTGGAGCGTGGTGGCAATATCACGCTGGCTGAGGGCGCGGCTGAGGGCCTTCGCCATCTCATACAGATGGTGCGCGCGCTGCTCACGGTAGCGCGCCACCCGCGCCTGATAGCGCACCCCGGCCGTCAGATTGCCGACGATGACCCCAACCGCCAGCATCACGCCGAAGGTCACCAGATACTGCACGTCCGATACCGCCATGGTGCCGGTGGGGGCCACAAACACCAGATCGAACGCGACGATGTTCATCACCGTTGCCGCCACCGACGGCCAGCGGCCATAGCGCAGGGCGACGATGACCACCGACAGCAGATAGACCATCACCAGGTTGACGGAGTCGACGGCGGGCAGCAGCCAGCGTCCGGCGACGGTGACCAGCGCGCACAGCAGCAGCGCGGCGGCACAGCCCTTCATCTGAGCACGCCATTTACCTTCGCTCCCCCCGGCACGCGGCGCCAGCGGGCTGACGGCATCCGGCGGCGGGTCGTCCAGCGCGACAATGAGAATATCGAGATCCGGCCCCAGCTCCCCCAGACGGTCAGCAAAACGCTCACGCCACGCGCGCCGGGCAGGCCGGCGGCCGATAATAATTTTGCCGAGGTTATGTTCACGGGCATAGCGCAGCACGGCGTTGGCTTCGCTGGGATCGGAGAGGGTCGCGGTTTCCGCCCCGAGATCCTGCGCCAGCTGCAGCGTGCGCAGAATACCGCGCCGCCGCGCTTCAGACAGGCGATAGAGCCGGGGGGTTTCGACATAGACCGCGTGCCACACGCTGTCGAGCCGGGCGGCAAGGCGGGCGGCGCTGCGTACCAGCTTTTCGCTGCCGCTGTTGTCCCCGATGCACAGCAAAATCGCATCGCGGGTGTGCCAGACTTTCTCGCGCCCCTGGGTGTCGCGCCAGGCGCGCATCTGGTCGTCCACGCGGTCGGCGGTGCGCCGCAGCGCCAGCTCGCGCAGGGCAATCAGGTTGCCTTTGCGGAAGAAGTTTTCAATGGCACGCTCGGCCCCCTCCCCGATATAGACCTTACCCTCTTTCAGCCGCTGGCGCAGGTCGTCCGGCGGCAGATCCACCAGCACCACCTCGTCGGCGGCATCGAAAAAGGGATCGGGTACGGTTTCCCGTACGCGGATACCGGTGACGCCGCCCACCACATCATTCAGGCTCTCCAGATGCTGCACATTAACGGTGGTCATCACATCAATGCCCGCATCCAGCAGCTCTTCAATATCCTGCCAGCGCTTCGGATGGCGCGAGCCGCGCGCGTTGCTGTGCGCCAGCTCATCCATCAGGATCACCGCCGGGTGGCAGGCCAGCGCCGCGTCCAGGTCGAACTCGGGGTGACGATGCTGCCCGGTGGCACGGCGGGGCAGTATCGTCAGCCCGGCCAGCAGCGCCGCCGTTTCCGGGCGCTCGTGCGTTTCCACCACGCCCACCAGCACCTCCAGCCCCTGCGCACGCAGACGGCGGGCCTCCTGCAGCATCGCCCAGGTTTTGCCGACGCCCGCGCAGGCACCAAAGTAAATTTTCAGCTTACCGCGCCGGCTTTCCGCCGCCAGACGCAGCAAGGCATCCGGGTCCGGGCGCTGGAGTTCGTCGTTCATCAGATTCCTTTATTAGCCAGAAACCGCAGGCGTCGGGGGATGCCCGACGCCTGCGTGTGGTTCAACGCTGCAACGCATCCAGCGCCAGATTCAGCGCCAGCACATTAACACCCGGTTCACCAATAAATGCCGGGCGGGGCGTCCCGGTGTGGTCGGCAATCAGCCGCTCCACGGTTTCCAGCGGTAAATGCCGCGCCTCCGCCACGCGCGGGGCCTGCCAGCGGGCGGCGGCCGGTGAAATCTGCGGATCCAGGCCGCTGGCGCTGGCGGTAACCAGATCCACCGGCACCTGCGCACTGGCCTGTGGGTTGGCGGCGCGCAGCGCCGCCACGCGTCCGGCTACCGCCTGATCCAGCGCCGGATTGCTGCCCGCCAGGTTACTGCCGGAGGAGGCCAGCGGATTATACGCCGCATCGCCCGTCGCGGAGGGCCGTCCCTGGAAATAATCCGCCCGGGTAAAGCTCTGGCCGATCAGGGCCGACCCGCGCACGGTGCCCTCCACCCGCAGCAGCGAGCCGGCCGCCTGCTGTGGGAACCACCACTGTGCCAGTCCGGTGGTTAACAGAGGATAGAGCAGCCCGGTCACCAGCGTCAGTACGATCAGTAAAAACAGGGCAGGACGTAATTGGCTCATTATTATTTTCCTTATACCAGACCCAGCAGGGTCAGCAGCATATCAATCAGTTTAATACCGGCGAACGGCACCAGCAGACCGCCCACACCGTACAGCCACAGGTTACGACGCAGCAGCGCGGCGGCACTCAGTGGACGGTAGCTCACGCCTTTCAGCGCCAGCGGGATCAGGAACACAATCACCAGCGCGTTAAAAATCACCGCCGACAGGATGGCGGAGTTAGGCGAATGCAGGTGCATCACGTTCAGCCGGTTGAGCTGCGGTAGCGTGGCAGCAAAGGCGGCCGGGATAATGGCAAAGTACTTCGCCACGTCGTTGGCGATGCTGAAGGTGGTCAGCGACCCGCGTGTCATCAGCATCTGCTTGCCGATATGCACGACCTCCAGCAGCTTGGTCGGGTTAGAGTCCAGATCGACCATGTTGCCCGCTTCTTTCGCCGCCTGCGTCCCTGAGTTCATCGCCACCGCCACGTCGGCCTGGGCCAGCGCCGGCGCGTCGTTGGTGCCATCCCCGGTCATGGCGACCAGCCGCCCTTCTGCCTGATACTGGCGGATCAGCGCCAGTTTGGCTTCCGGCGTCGCCTCCGACAGGAAGTCATCCACCCCGGCTTCGGCGGCAATAGCCGCCGCTGTCAGCGGGTTATCCCCGGTGATCATCACGGTTTTGATGCCCATTTTGCGCAGTTCGGCAAAGCGCTCTTTGATGCCGCCTTTAACGATATCTTTCAGTTCGACCACGCCCAGCACGGTGGCACCGTCGCACACCACCAGCGGCGTACCGCCGGCGCGCGCCACCTGCTCCACCAGCCCGTTGACTTCAAGGGGAAACTGGCCGCCGTTGCTGTCGATATGGCGGCGTACCGCATCCACTGCCCCTTTACGCACCGTCCGGTCCTGCACGTTCACTCCGCTCATACGCGTCTGCGCCGAGAACGGGATAAAGGTGGCATCCAGGCTTTTCAGGTCACGTTCACGCAGGTTAAATTTCTGCTTGGCCAGCACCACAATACTGCGCCCTTCCGGGGTTTCGTCAGCCAGTGAGGCCAGCTGCGCGGCATCGGCCAGCTGCTGTTCACTGATACCGGCGGCCGGCAGGAACTGTGTTGCCTGACGGTTACCGAGGGTGATGGTGCCGGTTTTATCCAGCAGCAGGACGTCCACATCACCGGCGGCTTCCACCGCACGCCCGCTGGTGGCGATGACATTGGCCCCCAGCATGCGGCTCATGCCGGCCACGCCAATGGCCGACAGCAGGCCGCCAATGGTGGTGGGGATCAGGCACACCAGCAGCGCCACCAGCACGGTCAGACTGACCGGCTCTCCCGCCCAGGCGGTAAACGGATACAGCGTCGCGGTGGCCAGCAGAAAGACGATGGTCAGCGCTACCAGCAGAATGGTCAGCGCAATCTCGTTTGGCGTTTTACGCCGTTTGGCCCCTTCCACCATGGCGATCATGCGATCCAGGAAGGTTTCCCCCGGGTTGACGCTGCACTGCACCACCAGCCAGTCGGAGAGAATGCGCGTACCGCCGGTCACCGAGGAGAAGTCACCGCCGGATTCGCGGATCACCGGCGCTGACTCACCGGTAATGGCGCTTTCATCCACCGATGCGCCCCCCTCCACCACCTCGCCATCGCAGGGGATCATATCGCCGGCTTCCACCAGCACCCAGTCGCCTTTGCGCAACGATTCGGCGGCCACCGACTGATGGCTGGCACCGTATTTCGGTTCCCCGAGTTTTTTGGCAAAGCTGGTTTTGGTAATGCCTTTCAGGCTGTTGGCCTGCGCCTTACTGCGCCCTTCCGCCAGGGCTTCGGCCATATTGGCAAACAGCACGGTAAACCACAGCCAGACGGCAATGGACGACGTAAAACCGGTGTCTCCGGACATGTTTCCGCTGGCCATACCGATGGCCAGCAGCGTGGTCAGCATACTGCCCAGCCACACCACAAACATCACCGGGTTGCGTACCTGGGTACGCGGATCCAGTTTTTTAAACGCATCGAGCAGCGCGGTACGCATCAGCGCTCCATCAAATAGCGCCTGTTGATTACGACTCATCTCTCTTCTCCGCCCGTTAACGTCCGATCGTTTGCAGATGTTCCGCCACCGGCCCTAAGGCCAGCGCCGGGATAAAGGTCAGCGCACCAACCAGCAGCACCGTGCCAATCAGCAGGGCGATAAACAGCGCCCCGTGGGTGGGCAGCGTGCCCTGGCCTGCGGGCTGTACCTTTTTCAGCGCCAGGGAACCGGCAATCGCCAGCACCGGAATAATGATGCCGAAGCGGCCCGCCAGCATGCAGAACGCCAGCAGCAGGTTCCAGAACGGGGTATTGGCACTCAGGCCACCAAAGGCACTGCCGTTGTTGTTGGCCGCCGATGACACCGCATACAGCACCTCCGAGAAGCCGTGCGTGCCCGGGTTCAGCATCGCGCTGCGTCCGGCGTCGGTCATCATCGCCAGCGCGGTCCCCAGCAGCACCAGGCAGGGCGTGACCAGGATTGCCAGCGCGGTCATTTTCATTTCCCAGACGTCGATTTTTTTGCCGAGATACTCCGGCGAGCGACCGATCATCAGCCCGGCGATAAACACCGCCAGCAGCACGAACAGCAGCATGCCGTACAGCCCGGCCCCGACGCCGCCAAACACCACCTCTCCGATCTGCATCAGCCACATCGGCACCATACCGCCCAGTGCGGTAAAGGAGTCATGCATCGCATTGACGGCACCGCAGGAGGCCGCCGTGGTGATCACCGCAAACAGGCTGGAGTTCAGGATGCCGAAGCGCGTCTCCTTGCCTTCCATATTGATGGCGCTGTCTGCGCCGAGCGTCAGGAAGTGCGGGTTACCGTTCAGTTCAGCCCACATCACTACCGCCACCGCGCCGATAAACATCAGCGACATCGCCCACAGCAGCACATGGCCCTGACGGCGGTCACGCACCACATCGCCAAAGGCAAAACAGAGCGCGGCCGGGATGAGGAAGATCGCCAGCATCTGTACAAAATTGCTGTAGGCGGTCGGGTTTTCAAACGGATGCGCGGAGTTCGCGTTAAAGAAGCCGCCACCGTTGGTGCCGAGCATTTTAATCGCTTCCTGCGAGGCCACCGGCCCCATTGGCAGCGTCTGTTTCACCCCTTCCAGCGTCGTCAGGCTGAGGTAGCCGTCGGTGTTCTGCAGCACGCCCTGGCTGACAAGGAACAGCGCCATCAGCAGCGACAGCGGCAGCAGCACACAGAGAGTGATGCGGGTGATATCCCGCCAGGCGTTACCCAGCTCTCCCAGCGCCCGGCGGGCAAAGCCGCGCATCAGGGCAAAGGCCACGGCCATCCCAGTAGCTGCCGACAGGAAGTTCTGTACCGTCAGGCCGACCATCTGGCTGAAATAGCTCAGGGTGCTTTCCCCGGCGTACGCCTGCCAGTTGGTATTGGTCACAAAGCTGACGGCGGTGTTCAGCGCCAGATCCCAGCTCAGTCCCGGCAGGTGCTGCGGGTTCAGCGGCAGGCTGCCCTGGCTCATCAGTATCACCAACAGCAGCAGCAGGCCGCAGGCGTTAAACAGCAGGATCGCCCACAGATAACGCTGCCAGCTCATGCCTTCCGGGGCCACGCCGCTCACACGCCACAATACGCGCTCCACCCCGGCCATGCCGGGCAGTGGCCGGTCATCCACCAGCCGCGCCAGCCCTTTACCCAGCGGGCGGGCCAGCAGCATCAGCAGCACCAGGTAGGTGGCAATCAGTAAAAATGCGGGAGCGGCCATCAGAACTCCTCCGCACGGATCAGGGCGTACACCAGGTAGCCCAGCAGCAAACAGACCAGCACAATGCCGGTAATCACAGCGACGCTCACAACACACCTCCAGAGGCGTTATTCAGTTCAGCTATTGTTGCGAGTGGCGTGCAAAGTTGATGTAAAAATGCGGGGCTGGGGTGTAAAAAAAGTATAAAAATGGGCCACCTGTGGCGAAGATTTCTTCTGCTGACACGGGGGGGTGAAGGCATGCTGCCCTTACAATAGAGGTTGCTCTGCTTTTTCACCGGGACGCCCGCCGGGCGCGGCGACGGCCATAAAATAGCTCAACAGTGGCCTGAGTGCCGCGCTCCCGGCGTGCGAATGATGATAAATCAGTGCCAGCCTGTCGGCGGCACCATCCAGTTCAGGCACCGCCAGCGCCACCAGCCCGGTGTCCGGCGGACTGTCGCCCAGCGACGGCACCAGGGCGATCGCCACGCCCTGACGGGCCAGCTGTTTCATCACCGGCAGATCGCTGGCCTGGGCCACCACATCAGGCGTCAGGCCCGCATCATGAAAACAGGCCAGCACCCGTTCGTACATGCCGAATCCACGCTGGCGGCGCAGCAGCACCAGTGGATGCGTCGCCAGCGCCGCCAGCGATAGCGATGACGCCTCCGCCAGCGGGTCATCAGCCAGGCACAGCGCCCGCACGCAAAGCTGTTGCAGTGCCATGCTGTCAACATCACTGGCCGTCAGGGTCAGCGGCAGATGCACCAGCGCGGCGTCAATCTGGCGGCGCTCCAGCAGCTCTTCCAGAAAGAGTGGATCGCCCTGATGCAGCGAAAACTGACGCTCCGGGTAGTCTGCACGCAGTGCGGCAATGGCCCCGGCCAGCAGGCCCGTCGCCATATCGACACAACCAATACGCAGCACGCCGCACTGCCCTTCGCGGAAGGCGTGCATCTCTCCCTCAATGCTCTCTGCCAGCTGTAACAGATCGCTGGCGCGCTGGTAAAGATAACGCCCGGCATCGGTGGGGATCATGCCGCGCGGGGTACGTTCAAACAGCCGCAGTTCCCAGTGGGACTCCAGCTGTAACAGTGCC
Organism: Erwinia persicina NBRC 102418; assembly: GCF_001571305.1. Taxonomy (GTDB): domain Bacteria; phylum Pseudomonadota; class Gammaproteobacteria; order Enterobacterales; family Enterobacteriaceae; genus Erwinia; species Erwinia persicina. Next base: position 23,496 of record NZ_BCTN01000005.1, read on the forward strand.
TTGCTGATCGGCGGCTGTGCGGTGTAGAGCACCTGTGACGCAGCCGAAATAGAGCCTTTTTCGACCACGGTTTTGAAATAGTACAGCGGTTTGAGTTTCAGCATGGCGGGATCCGGTGGCAGGAGAAAACGCCTTTTTACCGCAATGCAGTCAGTGCGACGAAACCGGTGATGCTTTTCGGGGCGATCGGCAGACAGCGCGCCCCTGCGGCCAGACTGCTGCTCAGGTGAAATCCGGCAGGAAGCGTTTTACGTCCACCTCTTTGAACTGGCAGCGCTGGAACTGGCTTTTCAACGCGTAGGGCACCGTACAGTCAAAAATGGTTTTGCAGGCGATCCCCTTATCGCTGATGGTGGGGCTGAAGGCCGGTATCTGCGACGGATCGAGCGGATGACAGCGGACGCCGGGGATAAACAGCGTATCCACATCCCCCTGATAGCGCGTCTGCATCGCCCACAGCACGTCGTTACTGTCAAAAATATCCACGTCTTCATCAACCAGCATGACGTGTTTAAGTTCGGGGAAGGCGGAAAAGGCCAGCAGCGCCGCCTGACGCTGCCGCCCCTCGTCCATCGGCCCGCTTTTCTTAAACTGCATAACGGCGAGAAACTTCCCGCCCCCCGCCGGATGGGCATAGACATTCAGCAGACGTCCCGGCATCGCGCGTTCAACCATGCCAAGAATGCTGGCTTCGGTCGGAATACCGGCCATATTCACATGCTCTTCACTGCAGCCAATGGTGTGCTGCAGGATGGGCTGCTGGCGATGAGTGACCGCTTTTACTTTGATCAGCGGCAGTGCGGGATTCGCCGCCCCGGTGTAGCCGGGAAATTCGGGCATTGCCTTGCCGGTATGGGTGTTCTGGTCTTCACGTACCCGCACATCCGGCACCAGTTCCCCTTCAATCACCACTTCCGCATGAGCAATGGCTCGCGCATCCACCGTGCGCGCCTGCGCTAATACCACCGCACGCCCTCTTAATGCCCCGGCAACGCTGAGTTCATCAAATCCCAGCGGCGTGGTGGGTGGCTCGAAGCAGGCACCGATGTAAATGGCCGGATCAACACCGATGCTGATGGTCAGCGGCAGCGCCTGCCCGGCGGCTTCCGCCTTCTGACGAAACACATCCAGATGGCGGCCGGGGGCGAAGTACATCGACAGCGCATCGCGCCCCTGAATACACAACCGGTGAATGGTCACATCGGACTGGCCAGTTTCCGGGTCGCTGGCATAGCACAGCCCCATGGTGAAATAGGGACCGGCATCCTCTTCAGTGTTGGTCGGGGCGGGCAGCAGCGTGCGCAGGTCAAAATCCGGATGGCTGGCGAGGTGCACCACCTCCTGACAGGGGATGTCGGCCTGTTGCGTCAGCACTGGTGGAATGGGGTGACTCACCGAGTCCATCAGCAAATGGCCAAGGCGTGCCGGATCGCAGCCCAGCAGATGACCCACGCGACGCCGTGAGGCCAGTATGCCGGTCACGACGCGGAAATCAGGAAAGCCTTTCACCCGGTTGAATAACATTGCCGGCCCTTCGCGCGTCGGCCGCCGGGTCGTCCCGCCCGCGCCCACGTAGCGGTATACGGCGGACAGTTCCGCATGCGCATCCACTTCAGTATCGGTATCCACCCGTTCGCCCGGGAGGTCGGCCAGCAGGGCCAGCGCAGAGCGCAGATCGTGAACAGCAGGTGTCATCGTCGTCTCCGTATGGTGGTGATGGCATCAGTATGCAGGCCAGCCACCGCACCGGATATCACTGAAAAAGTTACCCGCTATACCCTTTTGCTCATGCTCTGCGGGCAGCGCATCCCCCCTCCGTCTTCAGAGGGGCATCAGGATTTGAGGGAGACCTCTTCGATGTGCGGTTTTGCTTTCACGCCCCCGGCCACCAGCCATACCGCCACGATGATCACCAGCCCCCCGGCGATAAATCCCTGCGACAGCGTCTCCCCGAGGAACAGATAGCCCCACAGCACGCCAAACGGGGGGATCAGGAAGGTAACGGTCAGCGTTTTCAGCGGGCCGATATCGGCAATCAGACGGAAGAAAAGAATATAAGCCCAGGCGGTACACACCAGGCCGAGCGCCAGCACGCACAGCCAGACGCCGGGATGAGACCACGATACCGCAGGCTGGGTGAGGAGCGACCCGATGAAGAACGGCAGCAGGAAAACGCTGGCCCCGATCTGACTGCCCAGCGCCACCAGTCGTGCATCCATGCCGCCGCGATCGCCAATCCACTTTTTCGTCAGAAAGCCTGCGCTGGCATAGCAGGCCGTCGCCACCAGACAGGCCGCAATACCCAGCAGTACCTCCTGTGACAAGGCCAGGCTGCCGGTGGTGGTCAGCAGCACGATACCGAGCAGACCCAGCAGCACCCCGGCGATGTTTCTCAGGGTAAATTTTTCGCTGAAAAACAGCCCCCCAATCAGCACGCCCATCAGCGGAGTGGTCGCGTTAAGAATGGCGGAGTAACCCGCCGGTAGCCACTTTGCCGCCAGACAGTACATCGCAAACGGAACGGCTGAATTGATCACACCTAACGACACGGCCGGCAGCGCCTTGCCGCTAAAGCGGATCCTGACCCGCAGTACCCGCAGTAGCGTCAGCAGGCCAAGGCAACCAAACAGCACGCGCAAAAAGGCGGTATTCAGTGAACCGAAATACGGTGTGGCCACGCGCATAAACATAAAGCTGGCCCCCCAGATGGCGGCCAGCAGAACTAAGCGCCCGATATCCCCTTGCTTCATACCCTTTCTCCCCGTCCTTCGTTGAGCCGTATTTATAGGCCGGGCAGGCTGGCAAAACAAGCCGTTAACGGCCATTGAGATCGCTGACATGAATTTGCGAGCTGTGTCGTGGTATAGACATAACAGGCCCTCCGGGGCTTCTCATCTGTCGGCGGGGGTGCTTAAATTCGCTACTGAACACTGACCGGAGGTTTTATGCTGTCCTCACACACCCTTAGCCTGGCTATCCACCGTAACTGGGTAGACCTGTATGAAACGATCTGGAAGCCGGAGTTTTTCCCCAAGTGGGCCTCGGGTTTGAGCCAGGGGCCGCTGGAGCCGGAAGGGAGCGGCTGGAAAGGGCGCGGGCCGCACGGCCCGGTGAAAGTCCGCTTTACGGCGCATAACCCTTTTTGCATCATGGACCACTACATCGACGGCGGTTACAGCAAAGAGATCTTTGTTCCAATGCGTATCGTGGCGAATGAAGAGGGATCGCAGGTGCTGATCACCGTCTTTCGACAGCCGCTGGTGTCGGATGAAAAATTTGCCCAGGAGCTGGAGTGTGTTAAACGTGATTTACAGGCGCTGCATACGTTGCTGACCACCTGACAACGCAGCCAGGGAGGCTGGGGCGCGCAGCCCAACGGAAAGGAAAATCTGATGCAGAAGATAATTTTTGATACCGATATTGGCGTCGATGACGCGTTCGCCCTCGCCTTTGCCGCAAAAAGCCTCGATATTCTTGGCATCACCACGGTTTTTGGCAATGTGCCGGTCAGCCAGGCGGTCAGTAATGCCCGGCTGTTCAGCCAGAAGATTGGCCTGAATGTGCCGATCTATCGCGGCAGTTCCCGGCCGCTGGCCCACGCCCCGTCGACGCCCGCCTGGGCGGTACATGGCGAGGACGGACTGGGTGGTGTATTTGACAATCCGTGGAACGGGGCCGCGGATAACGCCATTGAATTTATTATCCGCAGCGTACGCGCCCACCCCGATGCCCTTACCCTCGTGGCTATCGGCCCGCTGACCAATATTGCCATGGCCATCAACCAGGCGCCCGATATCGTGCCGCAGATCAAACAGCTGGTGATCATGGGCGGTGCCTTTGGGACTCAGGGTCACAGCGGTAACGTCACCCCGTTTGCTGAGTTTAATATCTGGAAAGATCCGCACGCCGCAGATCAGGTGCTGAACGCCGGGCTGCCTGTCGTGCTGCTGCCGCTGGATGTCACCCATCAGGTGCTGGTCAGCGGCGATGAGATACGCGCCCTGAAACACCCGGTGCTGGAAGCCATCTCCCGCCGCTATCTGCAATACAGCCGCGAAAAAGAGGGAACGGAAGGCATGCCGCTGCACGATACCCTGACCATTGCTTACCTCTGCCACCCGGAATGGTTTGGCGTGACGGCGTCGCCGGTGCGGGTGGTCACTGAGGGGATTAGCCGTGGCCAGACGCTGCGTCAGCTGCACAGCGCCGCCTCCTACGACGATCCGTTTGCCGGCAGCTGCGTGCAGAAACTGTGCCTGACCGTCGAGGCTGAGAAAGTCAAAGCGCATTTCCTTGCTACGCTGCAGAACTGAACTGACGGCGGCTGACTGACACAAAACCGCCCGCCGGGGTGATTTCCCTCACGGCGGGCGGTTTTGTGTCAACTGGGGTCAAGACAGGGGGTGAAAGCGCAGCAAAAGTCAGTGCTCTGCAAGTTATGTAAAACGCGGTCAATTATCAATCAATTTTTTTGATAAACAACAGCAAATCACTCCGCTATCACAACTTCATTAGCAGGCGTACTATTGTTTCCAACGAGGCAAAACGCCTTACCCAAACAAATCTAATGAAGGAATGACCCCATGAAATCTATCAAAACTTTTGCTGCTGTTATCATGCTCTCTACGGTTTCTTTCGCCAGCTTTGCGCAGAGCGTCACCGCAACCGGCAGCACCCTGGACAGCGCTGAAGCGAAAATCGCCGCTCAGGCACAGCAGGCCGGTGCATCGTCTTACAAAATTATCGAAGCCAACACCAACAACGGCGTTCATATGACGGCCAAGTTGCTGAAATAAGTTCTGCCTGACTGCCAGTCACCTGACTTAAGGTTATATGCCCGGTCCCTGTGATCCAGGGAACGGGCATACCCGATCCTGCCGCCGCCAGTCCGAACCCCACCGCCTTCGCCACGTCCAGCCTGGCGTCAGACCAGCACCGGCACGTAATAATCGATGCGACCACTTCGTGACGCGCTGAAACGCTGCGGATCAATACGTTCAATATCATAGCCATCGCGACGCACAGCGCCTGCGGTCGGCAACGCGTGTTCATAAATCAGCTTAATAAAGTCAGCGAACTGCTGCGCTTCACCATTAAAACTGAAGTGCAGATAGGTCTGTTTTTCGACCGCAATCTCAACCAGCGGGGTTTCTGTTCCCCCGGCGTCAGGATGAAAGCAGGCGAGATACTGCAGGGTGGCGCAGTCATCCGCACGCGGCCCCCCTTTAATCACGTTCGATAAACCGTACAGCGCACCGGGATGAGCCGCCGCCTCTGCCAGCCGCTGCCGCCAGAGCGCTTCACGCTTATCCCAGCAAAAGTGACAGATCGTGTCCTGCGTGAACGCATAATCCGTCACCCGTCCCCGTAAGGTCATCGCATCCAGTTCGACCAGACGGCCCTCCGGCACGGGCTGGGTCGTGAGATTGATCGGCGGGCATAATCCCTTGCAGGACCAGTGCAACGCATCCCGGTACTGCGCCGGCGTGACGTTAAAATGCCGCTTAAAGGTTTTGTGATAGACGTTATGGCTGGAGAAACCGTGTTCGCTGCCCACGGAGTCAATCTGCTTATCAAACAGGCGCAGCATAAACGCACTGGAGGTCAGCCGTCGCTGCCGACAGTACGACGCCAGCTTTTGCCCGGTCACCTCTTTGAAAATACGTTGCAGGTGCCATTTGGAATAGCCCGATTTCTCAACGAAATCATTGATGGAGAGTGGCGTATGGATATTCCCTTCCAGCCAGTGCAGAAGCTGGTAAACCACTTCCTGTTTGAAGGTCGTTTTCACGGTGAATGATGCTCTCTGGTGAGTGTCAGCAAATAGTTTTTCAGCGTTAACGGGTCACGAATGCCCCGGGAATTTCCCAGGGAACAGGCCAGCCAGGCGCCGTCAGCGGCCAGCCGCGCCACTTCATGCTGTGGCTCGCTGTCGGTGTCATGGTGGCGTTTCAGCCGCCCGGCCAGCCACGCCGCCCAGCGTTCGCACAGTTCGGGCGAGCCCATCATTGACCGCGACAGCGGCATGCTCAGGCTTTTCTCTGCCTGTAAAATATCGTCGAACGCAACGCTGATATAAGCGCGCGTGAAGCAGCCTGACGCCAGGTCGTCGGCCGCCATCATGCGGTCAATCGCCTGCTCGTTCTCTGCCATAAAGTGATCAAATACTGCATCCAGCAGCGCCTGCTTATGGGGGAAGTGATGAAAGAATCCCCCTTTTGTCACACCTGCGGCCGCCGCCACCGCCTGCACGGTCACACCTGCCAGCCCCTGCATCGCAGCCAGTTCAGCGGCACTGTGGATCAGCGCCGCCCGCACCTGCTCGGGCTGTTTTTTACGTTTATAGCCTCGCTCACAGCAGAGTGCTGCCCGCAGAGAAAGGGCGGAGAGAGAGTGATTGTTCATGACGTTTTCATTTCAAAGATACCACACGGTATGTTTGCAGCACGATAGCATAAATCTGTCCATTTTCAGTTTTTTTTAAGCTCCTTTCGGCACGTCCTGAAATGAAATTTTTGAATCTTATTTCATCTAAAACAAAAAAAATAATCTGACATGCTTCATGTCCTGAGTATTTACCTCCGCGCCTGTGCTGTTGCGCCGTCAGCAGACGTGATAGTTTTTTGTCATAACGCTTATCAAGGGCTCTCTGATGAAAAAAACCACACTGACGGACATTGCCCGCGAAGCGGGCGTGGGCGTTGCCACCGTTGACCGCGTGTTGAACCGTCGGGCACCGGTACGTCCGGATACGGAAAGCCGCGTGATTCAGGCCGCCTCGCGGCTTGGCTACCGTTTCGACCCTGATTTTCTCACGGCCACGGTGCCACGCCAGAGCGCAGGCACACTGCGTATTGGGGTGATCCTGCTGTCACGTGACTATTCGTTTTACGATACCTTTGCCCGGGCGCTGGAACAGCATGCCGCCCCGTTTTTACAGGCAGGGACAGCCGTTGAATTCGCGTTTCACGATATCCACGCGATTGAAGAAACGGCGGCCGCTATCGACAGCCTGAGCGATCACGTTAACGTTCTGGCACTGATTGCCCTCGACAATGCGCTGATCCGCCGGGCGGTTGAGAAAGCCAGCCGGAAGGGTGTTAACGTCTTTACTATTCTCTCCGACCTGTCGCCCTGCGGTCACTCCGGCTATATCGGTCTCGATAACCGCAAAGCGGGCAGAACCGCCGCCTGGGCCGTGCAACGTCTGAGCGGCCCGCCCGGTAAAGTGGGGGTTATCGTCGGTGATAATCGTTTTTTATGTCAGGAAACCTGTGAGATCAGCTTCCGCTCCTACCTGCGGGAGTACGCCACGGGTCATACGGTGCTGGAACCGGTAAAGAGTTTTGAAAACGTGGCGCAGGGCTATCAGGTGACCGCTGATCTGATCCGGCGTCACCCGGAGCTGTCGGTGATCTATGCCCCGTGTGGCGGGGTCGAAGGGGTGGTCAATGCGCTGCGCGACAGCGACAGACGGCACGAGATCACCCTGATCTGCCACGGGCCACTGCAGGATGCGCAGCTGGCCCTGATCGACGGCACGCTGGACATCATGATCGCTCACCGGCTGGATGAGCTGGCTGCCCGCGTTGTCGAGGCGATGCAGCAGGCCAGCCGCGATGAGCATGGCGGCTTTATTGCCCTTACCAGTGGTTTTGAACTGATCACGAAAGAGAACTACTGAGCCCCTCGCCGGGTCGGCCCCCACCGACCCGCTGGTTACCCCTGTCGAATAACCCGCTGAATTCACTGAAATGATAGAATTTTATCATGTGAAACTATCAAATTTAGTGAGATCACCATCAAAAAACAAATATTCCATCATTGTGATCAATGGAACGTTTGTTTGATACTTCCTTCAAATAACAACGGAAGGATTATCTTGTGTCCCGGACAACACCAAAACACAACATGGCGTATGTGATGGCGATCTGCGCTGTCGCCGCGCTGGGTGGCCTGCTGTTTGGCTATGATTCGTCGGTCATCTCCAGCACCACCAGGTGCCCTGCTCATTGATCAAGAAAGGACAGCGAAATGACGATTCATATTGCTAATGCCCCCTGCAGCTGGGGGGTGGATGACCCGAAAAACCCCTACCTGCCCCCGTACGAGAAGGTGCTGAAAGAGGCGTCGCAGGCCGGTTATTCCAGTATTGAGCTGGGACCCTGGGGCTACCTGCCCACTGACCCGGCACTGCTAAGCGAAAAACTGCAGCAGTATGGCCTGACGATAGTCGCGGGAACGATCTTTGACGACCTGGTCAGCGAAGCGAACTTCCCTGCGATGATTGCACTGACTCATCACCTGTGCCGCCATCTGTCGGCCGTTCCCACGGCCGCACCCGTTCACGGCGATAACCTGCCGGCCCCCTATCTGGTGATTATCGACTTCGGTAATGCCGACCGTGCGCGCTTCGCCGGTCAGTACGACAAAGCCGCCCGCCTGTCCGACAGTGACTGGCAGCGCATGATCGATCACATCAGCGAGATAAGCCGTATTGCCCATACCTACGGCGTACGCCCGGTGATCCACCCGCACGCGGGCGGCAACATTGAATTTGCCGATGAACTGGAAAAGCTGGTGCAGGCCATCCCGCACAGCGTGGCGGGCCTGTGCCTGGATACCGGCCACCTTTATTACGCCGGCATGGATCCGATCCCGGCGCTGGCACACTATTTTGAGCGCATTGATTATCTGCATTTCAAAGACGTGAACGACGCGGTATTCCGCGATGTCCTCGCCCGTGAACTCGACTTCTTTACCGCCTGTGCCGAAGGGGTAATGTGCCCGATTGGCCAGGGGGCGATTGATTATCCGGCCGTGCGTGCCTTCCTCGCGGAGCGCCATTACCAGGGCTGGATCACCATCGAACAGGAACGCGACCCGCGCCAGGCCGACGGCAGTCTGCACGACGTGACCGAAAGCCTGCGTTATCTCACCGCTGTCGGATTTTAATTAAGGAATATCAGATGATTAACGGCATTAAACCTCTCGATCGTTCCCTGCGCTGGGGCATGGTAGGCGGCGGCGGAACCAGCCAGATTGGCTATATCCATCGTTCGGCTGCGCTGCGCGACAGCACCTTTACCCTGGTCGCGGGCGCGTTCGATATTGATGCGGCACGTGGCCGCGCCTTTGGCGAGAGTCTGGGCGTGGATGGCCATCGCTGCTACCCGGACTATCAGACGCTGTTTGCTGAAGAAGCCGCGCGCGCTGACGGTATTGAAGCGGTATCGATCGCCACGCCCAATAATACGCATTTCGCCATCTGTAAAGCCGCGCTGGAATCTGGCCTGCACGTGGTGTGTGAAAAGCCGCTGTGCTTTACCACTGCAGAAGCGAAAGAGCTGGCCGCCCTGAGCCACAGGCAGCATAAAATTATCGGCGTCACCTACGGTTACGCCGGGCATCAGCTGATCCAGCAGGCGCGCAGTATGATTGCGGAAGGTCTGCTGGGCGATATTCGCATTGTGAATATGTCGTTCTCGCACGGCTTCCATAATGAAGCGGTCGAGCTGGATAACCCGAGCACCCGCTGGCGCGTCGATCCGGCCTTCGTCGGGCCAAGCTACGTGCTGGGCGACCTGGCGACCCACCCGCTGTTCCTGGCAGAAACCATGCTGCCCGATCTGAAAATCAAACGCCTGATGTGTTCACGCCAGAGCTTTGTTAAAACCCGTGCGCCGCTGGAGGATAACGCCTTTGTCCTGATGGAGTACGATAACGGGGCGGTGGCATCGCTGTGGTGTTCAGCCGTGAACTGCGGATCGATGCACGGCCAGAAGATCCGCGTGATCGGATCGAAAGCCAGCCTGGAGTGGTGGGACGAACAGCCAAACCAGCTGCGGTATGAAATTCAGGGTGAGCCGGTGCGTATTCTGGAGCGGGGAATGGGCTACCTGGCCTCGCGTGCGCGGGAAGAAGACCGTATTGGCGGCGGCCATCCGGAAGGGCTGTTCGAAGCCTGGTCGAATCTGTACCGCCGTTTTGCGATTGCCATGGATGCGACCGACCGGGGTGATAATGCGCTGCTGGCAGATTTCTGGTATCCGGATGTCCATGCCGGGGTGGCCGGCGTGCAGTGGGTGGAGCGCTGCGTTGCGTCAGCCGATGCGGGCGCGACCTGGGTCGATTTCGCGTAACAGGCGCTGTGCCGGGCGGGGCGAAAAAGCCGATCGGCCCCGCCTCGCCCCGGGGCGTTACTCCCGCCGTGTCGGCTGGGAGCGAATATACTGCCAGAATCGCTCCGCAGACAGATTCAGTCTGGAGCCGGAGCGGTAGACATAGGCTTTAATTTCCAGCGACACCGCAGGATCCAGAATGGCCAGCCTGCCCTCACGCAGTTCATCTTTGATCGAATACTGCGGCAGCCAGCCCACCCCCTGGCCGTTAACGATCATGCGCTTCAGCAGTTCGCTCATCGACGAGACAAACCGCAGTGAAAAGGTGTCGTCAGACAGCGTATCGATCACCTGATTCACCTGTCGTCCCATATAGCTGTCGTTGGCATATTTCATCAGGGGCAGAATATCGTTACTCAGGGAATACAGTGGCTGACCGTGCTCGTCACAGGGCGTGACCAGGTGGAGGTGGGAGTCGAAAATCTTATGATGGACAAAGGGAAAGTTCATCAATTCTTCGTTATAAAAACTCAGAATAAAATCACACTTCCCTTCTTTCAGGTTATAAACCGCCTCATCCACGTTAATCGATTCAACATAATGAATGCGCTCCAGGCTGTCGTTATATCCGGCAATCATTTCGGGCAGCAGCAGCACAGATAACGACGGGGCCGCATCGATTTTAATGCTCTGCCTGAGGTTGTCTAACCCCTTGATTCGGTTGAGCTGGAAATCCATATCATCAAGCATATTGCGGGCATAACCGATAAAGTTTTTACCCTGCTGTGTCAGCTGTAACGGATTTTTGCTGCGGTCAAAAATCATAAAACCCAGCGCAGACTCAAGGGACTGAATACGGCGGCTGAAGGAGGACTGCGAAATATTTCGCTTCTCTGCGGCCTGGGTAAAACTCCGGCTCTCCTCCAGGGCAATCACATCATAAAACCATTTTACTTCGAGATTACCGATCATCGATGTCTGTTTCCCCTGTCGCAAAAGCGCTATGCAAATTTAGCATGCAGCATAGAAATTATGCAATTAGAGCATCCATTATCCAGTGCTAGTATTCCTGCACGAGTTCGCAACAAACCGTTAACCCATCCTCAGACCATTACTAGTCAGGTATCTCATGTCCAGCACTGTCTCTCTAAAAGCCGCTTTGTCAGACCTTGGTATTACCGACCTTCATGACGTGATTTACAACCCCAGCTATGAACTGCTGATGGAGCATGAAACCGCGCCCGGGCTTACCGGCTGGGAACGCGCCACCCTGACCGCCTCCGGTGCGGCTGCGGTGGATACCGGCGAGTTTACCGGGCGTTCCCCGCGCGACAAATATATCGTCAGGGATGCTCTGACCGAAGATACCGTCTGGTGGTCTGACGCCGGCAATGGCCGTAATGATAATAAACCGCTGTCGCCAGCCGTCTGGGCAGAACTGCGCGCGCTGGTCTGCCAGCAGCTGTCAGGGAAAAAACTCTACGTGGTCGACGCCTGGTGTGGTGCCAATGCCGACTCGCGGCTGGCGGTCAGGGTGGTGACAGAAGTCGCCTGGCAGGCGCACTTTGTGAAAAACATGTTTATCGCCCCTTCCGCAGAAGAGCTGGCAAACTTTACCCCTGATTTCATCGTAATGAACGGCGCAAAGTGCACCAACAGCCAGTGGCAGTCACAGGGGCTGAACTCTGAAAACTTTGTGGCCTTCAATCTGACCGAGAAAATTCAGCTGATCGGCGGAACCTGGTACGGCGGCGAAATGAAAAAAGGGCTGTTCTCGGTGATGAACTACCTGCTGCCCCAGCGGGGAATTGCCTCAATGCACTGCTCCGCCAACCGGGGCGCTGCGGGGGATGTTGCGCTGTTCTTCGGCCTGTCCGGCACCGGTAAAACCACGCTGTCCACGGACCCGCTGCGCGAGCTGATCGGTGATGACGAACACGGCTGGGACGCGGAGGGCGTCTTCAACTTTGAAGGCGGTTGCTATGCCAAAACCATCAATCTGAGTGAAGCCGCAGAGCCGGAAATTTACCGCGCCATCCGCCGCAACGCGCTGCTGGAAAACGTGGTGGTGAAGGCCGATGGCAGCATCGACTTCGCTGATGGCAGCAAAACGGAAAACACCCGGGTCTCTTACCCGCTGGATCATATTGAGAATATCGTCCGCCCGGTGTCCGCTGCAGGCCATCCGTCGAAAGTGATTTTCCTCGCGGCCGATGGCTTTGGCGTGCTGCCGCCGGTTTCGCGCCTGACCCGTGAACAGATGCAGTACCACTTCCTGTCCGGATTTACCTCTAAACTCGCCGGCACCGAGCGCGGCATCACCCAGCCGACACCGACCTTTTCTGCCTGCTACGGGGCCGCCTTTTTAATGCTGCCACCGACCCGTTATGCCAGCGTACTGGCAGAAAAAATGGCGGAAACACAGGCAGAAGCCTGGCTGGTCAACACCGGATGGAATGGTAAAGGGGAGCGCCTGTCGCTGAAGGATACCCGCAATATTATCAACGCTATCCTTAACGGGACGATTGCGCAGAATGATACCCGGCTACCGATCTTTGAGCTGATGATCCCGGCTCAGGTTCCGGGGGTGGCGGATGCCCTGCTTGACCCGCGCAATGGCTGGGAAAGCGCAGAACAGTGGCAGCAGGCGGCCGAAAAATTAGCCCGCTTATTTATCGACAACTTTGCCCAGTACACCCGCACAGAAGACGGCGCGCGTATCGCTCAGGCCGGGCCAACCCTCTGATCCTCCCTCAGGCGGAATAAGGCCTTACCGGCCTTATTCCGTTTATCCTGCTGAAGGCTGTCCGGCTCCGTTACACAAAGCGTACATCCGCCGTGTTGACCAGACGGACAAACGGCCCCGCCAGCGTTGCATTATGATGGGCAATTATCTGCGCGGCGGTGAGCACGCCACTGTCCGGGGTGCTGTGGGCATCGCTCACCAGCACCACGTCAAACCCCAGATCTGCCGCCGCCCGACAGGTGGTGTCAACGCAGTATTCTGTTTTCATTCCGGCGATCACCAGCCGCTTCACGTCAGACGCCTGCAGCCATGCCAGCAGCGGCGTGCCGGCAAAACAGCTGGGCCGCGCTTTGTTAAAACAGCGGTCCGTCTGCGCACGCGGCAGTTCCGCAGCCAGCTGCCACGCCATGCTGTCAGCGGCGATCGGCGATCCCGCCGGACCGGTGTGTTGGGCAAAAAAGACCGGCACCTGCTGCGAACGGGCCGCGACGATCAGATGGGAAACGTTCGCCAGTAAACCGGCTTTATCGTGAGGCTCCTGCGGGCCGTGCAGTAAGCCTGCCTGCATATCAATCACTAATAACGCGGAGGCGTCAGACATGTTATTTCTCCTTTAACAATCCTGATTAACACCAGTGACGACGGAGAAATAAGCGACCCCGTCGGAAACCGGCGGGTGGGGGAAGGTGTGCTAACTACTCAGACACGCAAACTCGCCACACGCCGCCATAAGCGGTGGTGGTGGTTGGGGTGGTAAGGCACAGCTGAGTCGGTTGCATAGAGGACAGATTCGCGCAGACGCGACGGTTATGCAATAGCTTTCTCATGGGAAAATCGAAACGGGTGATAACCATCGGTCAATCCCTGACCGACGCATTATCGAGGGTTTTCGGTGCAGCCAGGCTTAAAGAACAGCCCCGGGCGGTACGTGTTTAAAGGTGTCGACATAAACCCGGAACACGTATTTGAAGAATTTTTTCATGATGGCCTGTATGCCGCTTTATTGAATATTGCTAGAAAATTATACATGCAGCCCATTTTTCAGGCAATATTTTATGAGCCAGATCACATAATCGCCCTCAGTATGCCGATAAAAAGATAAACCAGAGCTAAACGGCCCCGCCGCCCGGCAGGCATCTCCCCTCTGCCGGAGGCGCAATTTTTTCCAATATTTCAGGGAAAAGCCTGAACATAATGGGCCTCTCTTCCCTCATCAGTCGGACGCTAATGCCCTTTTCAAATGGTTTTCTTCTCAGTCTTTCCCTGTGTCTGGATATCGGCATCGCCAATATTGCGATGATCACCCTGGCCATGCAGCGCGGTTACTTTCACGGCTTCTGGCTGGGGATCGGCACCTGCGTGGGCGATCTGATCTATGCGATCCTCGCGATGGCAGGCATGGCGGTGCTGTTGCAGTTCACTGCGGTGCGCTGGGTGCTGTGGATCGGGGGATCGCTCATCCTGCTGTGGTTTGCATGGAAAATGGTGCAGAACGCCCTGCGCCCGACGGCAGATCTCAGTGCCGGAGACATCGGCCAGGCACTCAGTATTCGTCAGAATTTCTTCCGGGGTATTTTCCTCGCCATGTCATCGCCCACGGCGATCCTGTGGTTTGCCGCGGTCGGTGGTGCTCTGATTTCGCGGATGAGCAGCAGCGGCACAGCGGCGTCAGGATGGTTCCTCAGCGGATTTTTCCTGGCGGGCGTGACCTGGACGGCGGTGCTGTGTGCGATGGGGAGTGTTGGCGGACGCATGCTCGGGGCGAAGATGCTGCGCTGGTCGTATATCGCGTCGGCGGTGATTTTCTGCTATTTCGCCGGTTACGTCATCCTCTCCGGCTACCGTGAATTTATCGGCTGAGCCTGCGCAGATAGTGATGGGGGGTGATCCCCATCATTTTGCGAAAGCTGTTAATAAAGTGGCTCTGGTCGTAAAAGCCCAACCGGTGCGCCACATCCAGGGCGCTGTGGTGGTCACGCAGCAGATTACGCGCCGCCAGCAGGCGCAGCTGCATATGATATTGCAGCGGGGCAATGCCCGTCTGCTGACGAAACTGCCGCACGAAATGATATTTGCTCAGTCCGGCAGCGGCAGACAGTTCGTCCAGCGTCAGCTTTACCGTCAGATTGTCGCGCATGCACTCCAGCGCCCGTCCCACGGGAAGGGGGGCAGGTTCTTGCTTTCTGCCGCGACGGTGTTGCAATAACTGGCTGGTCAGCCACAGCAGGCTTTGCTCCTGTTCTTCATCGCCTGACTGCACGTAGCCGCAGATGGCGGCAAACAGCGTGGGATCGCGCAGTACCCCTTCATACAGGATCGGCGGAGATCGATCGTCAGGATCGGCAAACACCTGACGCGGCAGATGAATGCTGTAAAACTCCACCGGATCGGCACCAAACTGCGAAGACTGCAGCGTTTCAGGATTGTAAATAGTGATATCGCCTGCGTGAACAAACAGAGTTTGCCGGTGCAGGCTGAGGGTTTCAATGCCGCTGAGGTTGGCACTGATGACATATTCTTCGTGGGTGTGCAGCGGGAACGCCGCATGGCTGGCAGTGAGGTGCGAACATTCAATCTGATTGTGGCTGTTCCAGTCGACTATCGATAACGGCATATCCACCCCGCCCCTGACAGGCCGGAGAGTGCATTCACCGGCCCAGATGTTCCACTAAAATACTACAGCCAATACCAATGAGCACTACACCGCCGAAAATTTCTGCCCATTTTCCCATCACCGGGCCCAGGAAACGGCCCAGCAGGATACCGGCCGAGGCCATTATCATGGTGGACGCACCAATGGCCAGTGCAGTGGTGACGATGTTCACCTGCAGGAACGCCAGGCCCACGCCTACGGCCAGCGCATCCAGGCTGGTCGCCACCGCCGTACAGGCCAGCAGCCAGAAACCGTGGCTCGCAGGCGCTTCTTCCGGCTTGCACTCTTTCTTACGCAGCCCTTCGATGATCATGCGGCTGCCTAAAATAAACAGCAGGCCAAACGCCACCCAGTGATCCCACGCCATAATATACTGGCTGGCGGCCAGACCAATCGCCCAGCCGATCAGCGGGGTGAGGGCTTCTATCGCGCCAAAGATCAGGCCGGTACGCAGCGCTTCTTTCAGGCTGGGGCGATGCAGGCTGGCCCCTTTGCCGATTGCCGCCGCAAAGGCGTCCATCGACATACCAAAAGCCAGAATCAGGGTTGCGTATAGGTTCATTGTATTTATCCGGGCTGAAGGCACAGTGGCGCTTCAGGTCGTTAAAACATCAGCTTATGTTGTAAAAATAATCATAAGCCTGTTCAAGTGAGACGCATCCTAGCATGCTAATCGCCAGAAAAAAAGACAGTAAAATCAGGGATTTGAGTATAGCCTCGGCTATACTTTTTAACAGTGGCTAATTTAGAGGTCAAATTCAGAGCGGAAACTCTAAAAGAATTACCGTCTTACAAAAAGAGTAGGGATATACATCCCTGGCGAGGGTGGGGGGATATTTCACCGGCTTCCGGCAAAATATCGCCCCTTTTGTTCCAGACGGCAATTACCACACCCTGTAGACTTTTCCCGTATCAATCCCCTCAACGCTGCGGCGATAAGCCAGCGCCACGCGGCCTGCCGGAGCACTTTCAAAGCCCGGGAAGAACGGGCCGTAGCTCTCCAGCGATTCAGTTAATACCGTCGGGCTGACGGCGTTGATGCGCAACCCGCTCAGCTCGGCGGCGGCGGCCAGCACAAAACCCTCCAGCGCTGCGTTCACCGCCGTGGCGTTGACCCCGGTACGGATCGGCTGTTGGGCAAGAATACCGCTGGTCAGAGTAAATGAGCCGCCCGGATTGACGAAGGCTTTACCCATCAGCACTAACCGCACCTGCCCCATCAGCTTATCCTGCAGGCCGTGGTTGAACTGCTCGCTGGTCATCTCTGCCAGCGGGCCAAAGTGTACGCCGCCGGTGGCCGCAATTACCGCATCGACCTTTCCTGTCTGAGCAAACAACGCTTTGACACTCTCCTCACGGCTCAGATCGACCTGATAATCACCGTGGTTTTTTCCGACGCGGATCACCTGGTGATCCTGTGCCAGCTCCTGCACGATGCCCTGACCCACGGTGCCCGTGGCGCCAATCACTAAAATTTTCATCTGTTCTCTCCTGTCGGTTATTCAGTCCGATGAGTGTGACGCAGTGCGGTGGACGAATAAATGCGCGATACTTTCGGGAACTCCGAACCCAGGGTTTGTAATCATGGATAAATTACGCAGCATCGAAGCCTTTATCTGCGCCGTGGAGAGCGGCAACTTTAGCGAAGCCGCGCGGCGGCTGGACATCACCGCGGTGATGGTCGGCAAACATGTCCGCCAGCTGGAAACGGTGCTGAATACCCGTCTGTTGCAGCGCAACACCCGCCGCCAGCACCTGACGGAGGCCGGAGAAAGTTACTATCGCCAGTGCAAGCTGGCGCTGGCCCAGCTGCGTGAAGCGGATGAAAGCGTAGAAAATATGAAACGGACCCCGTCGGGTCTGCTGCGCATCAGCGCTCCGCTGAATCTCGGCGCCAGCGCCATTGCTGCGGTGGTGACACGCTATCAGCTGCGCTATCCGCAGGTGAAAATCGAGCTGGATCTGAACGACAACTTTGTGGATCTGATTGCGGAAGGGTTTGATTTTGCTATCCGCATTGGCGGGCTGAAGCACAGTGAACCGCTGGTCGCCCAGTTTCTTGGGGAGTATCAGATGGTGGTGTGTGCCGCACCGGACTATCTGGCGCAGTTCGGTTCACCGCAAACACCGGAGGATCTGCAACAGCACCGTTGTCTGGCCAACCGGGCGTGGAACAAAAATAATGCCTGGCAGTGGGGCAACGTCACCTGGCCGTTTGACAACAGTTTTACCTGTAATGATGGTCAGGCTCTGCGCCAGGCGGCGCTGGCCGGGGCCGGGTTGATACTGCAGCCGCGTATTCTGCTGGCGCAGGATATCGCCGCAGGTCGCCTGGTGCCGCTGCTGCAGCCATGGCAGCCGGAGAGCCGCCCGATTCATCTGCTGTGGCGTCAGGATCTCAGCCCGTCGGAAAAACGCAGCAGCTTCGTTCGCTGGATGCGTGAGCAGGTTCCTCCCGCACTGGTGGTTTAATGATTGAAGATGCGCGGAGATTCACTGAAAATAATGGCAACTGACTAACACGGAATCGTGATGAAAAACCCTTTTGAAACTTTCCTGATGCCGATGAGCACGCTGTTGCTCGGCTTTCTTTCCGCGCTGCTGCTGCCAGCCCCCTCGTTCGGCCTGACGCTGGCGCGCAGGCTGGTAGAGATGTTTCACCTTGATGATATCAGCCAGCTCTATACGCTGGTGTTCTGCCTGTGGTTTTTACTGCTGGGGGTGATTGAGTTCTATGTCATTCGTTTTATCTATGTGCGGTTTATCCGGCCATAGTCACGGCCGGAAGGGCCGGCCCGATAAAAGGCCGTCCCAGACGGAACAGTGCCCACAGGCTGACCTTTTTTCGGTCAGCCCACCAGGTTACCCGCTAAATATCATCGCAATGCTGCTGGAAAAAATCAGCAATCCAATAAAGAACAGGATAATAGCGGTCACGGCATTATTATTTTTCATCGTTACGCTCCCCTCAGAACCACTGGCCAAAACGGCGCATATAAAGGCGTTTCATGCCCTGAGTCACCAGGCAGTAGCCCAGCAGCGTCGCCAGCAGCCACGGGAAGTAGTTCCACGGTAGCGGCACCAGCCCGACGGCATGGCCCAGCGGTGAAAACGGGATCAGGATCCCCAGCGCCATCACCAGCCCGGTCATCAGCATCACCGGCAGGGCGGCGCGGCTCTGAATAAATGGAATTTTCTGCGTGCGCAGCATGTGCACCACCAGCGTCTGTGACAGCAGCCCTTCAACAAACCAGCCAGACTGGAACAGCGCCTGCGTTTCTACGCTGTTCGCCGCAAAGACATGCCACATCAGCCAGAAGGTGGTGATATCAAAAATCGACGAGGTCGGCCCCATCCACAGCATAAAGCGGCCAATATTTTTGGCGTCCCACTTGCGCGGCTTGCGCAGAAATTCTTTGTCCATTTTATCCCACGGCAGCGCCAGCTGGGACAGGTCGTACATCAGGTTCTGCAACAGCAGATGGATCGCCATCATCGGCAGAAACGGAATGAAGGCGCTGGCCACCAGTACGGAAAAGACGTTGCCAAAGTTGGAGCTGGCAGTCATGTTCAGGTACTTGATGATGTTGCCAAACGTCTCGCGCCCTTTGATCACGCCCTGTTCCAGCACCAGCAGGCTTTTTTCCAGCAGAATGATATCCGCTGACTCTTTGGCGATGTCGGTCGCGCTGTCGACGGAAATACCGACATCCGCCGCACGCAGCGCTGGCGCATCATTGATGCCATCGCCAAGGAAACCGACGGTGTGGCCATTGTGTTGCAGCATCTGCAGCACGCGGGTTTTCTGCTGCGGGCTGAGGCGACAGAACAGCGTTCTCTCTTCCACCCTCCGTGCCAGTTCAGCGTCGTCCATACGCGCGATCTCACTGCCACACAGCGGCTCGCCGGCCTCCAGCCCCACGTCACGACAAATCTTAGCGGTGACAATGGCGTTATCGCCGGTCAGGATCTTCACCGTCACGCCCTGTTCATGCAGCGCGGCAATGGCCGCAGCCGCACTCTCTTTCGGTGGGTCGAGGAACGTCAGCAGGCCAGTAATGACCAGTTCACGTTCGTCGGCTGCACTGATCTTAGAAGTAAGCGTGTGCTCACTCACCTGGCGCGTTGCCACCATCAGTACGCGGAAGCCCTGCTGGTTATAGCGCCCGGCCAGCTGGCGTAATTCCGCGCGACCCGCCTCATCCAGCGGACGGACTTCTCCCGCCTCCATCCGGTAAGCAGAAACCGCCAGCATCTCCTCGACCGCCCCTTTACAGATCAGGGTTTGCTGGCCTTCATCGGCCACCAGCACTGACAGGCGACGGCGCTCAAAATCAAAGGGCAGTTCATCAAGCTTGCGGTAGCGCCACAGTCCGCTGACCGCCGCATTCCCCTGGCAGTAACCTAAAACGGCGCGATCCATCAGGTTTCTGACCCCGGTCTGATGGCGGCTGTTCAGCCAGGCAAGCTGCAGAACGCGGTCATCACTGTGGCCCTGCAGGTTGAGGTGCCCGGCAAGCAGGATTTTGTCCTGCGTTAACGTGCCGGTTTTATCGCTGCACAGGACATCCATTGCACCCAGATTCTGGATAGCATTCAGGCGTTTAACCACCACTTTGCGTTTCGACAGGGCAATCGCCCCTTTCGCCAGGTTGGAACTGACAATCATTGGCAGCATTTCTGGCGTCAGGCCGACGGCTACCGCCAGCGCAAACAGCAGTGCATCGCTCCAGTCGCCTTTGGTGTAGCCATTAATCAGCAGTACTACCGGTACCATCACCAGCATAAAACGGATGAGCAGCCAGCTGACACTGTTGACGCCACGGTCAAAGGAGGTTTGTGGGCGCTCACCGACTAATGATTTTGCCAGTGACCCGAAGCAGGTCTGGCCGCCGGTGGCGACCACCACGGCCGTGGCGCTGCCGCTGGCCACGCTGGTGCCCATCAGGCAGATACCCGGCTGACTTAGCAGGTCCTGATCATCAACGGCAGCAGGGTTGCGATGCAGCGGGCTGTGGCTGTCATATTTCTCCACGGGCAGGGCTTCTCCACTCAGCGCAGCCTGGCTGACGAACAGATCGCGTGAGGAGAGCAGCCGCACATCGGCGGGGATCATATCCCCCGCCGACAGCTGCACGATATCCCCCGGCACGACCTCCTGCAGCGGTACCTCCCTGCTGACCGCCTCACTGTCCGTATGACTGCGGCGCAGGACCGTTGCCGTGGTGCTGACCAGCGACTTCAGCGCTTCCGTCGCCTTATTGGTGCGGTACTCCTGCCAGAAACGCAGCAGACCGCTGAGGCTAATCATCACCAGCATAATGGTAGCCCCGGTCAGGTCGGTCTCTTCACCGCGCCGCAGCGGCATGACATAGTCGGTAAACACGCTGATGACGGCCAGCACCATCAGGATCCAGATAAACGGGTTATTGAAAGCCTGGAACAGCTGGATTAATGCGGCCGGCGCACGATCACTGGCGACCTGATTCGGGCCGTATTGCGCTAAGCGTGCGGCCGCTTCTTCACGGGTCAGTCCCTGACGTTGAGTATTCAGATGAGCGAGGGTGTGATCCTGGCTCTGGGTGGCCGCGCTGGCGATAGCCAGCTCACGGGCCATTTTCAGGTGGGTCTGGTGCATTTTCATCATGCCAGCTCCTTGAATAAAGGTGTTTTACGCGCAGGCACAGCACGCCTGCAGACGAGGATATTTTTCGGTTATTCAGTGGGAGGCAGGCGGACAGGACGACAGCAGGCAGGGATCAGTTCAGGTTTATCCCCCTGTGGTCACACCGCAGCCTCTCTCGGGACGGAGGTTCTTTCATCGGGTGTTCCTTATGGCAAAAATATTTTATGCACGGGCAGCCAGGCGCAGAGACAAGCGGCGCAGGAAGAGTGCAAACAAAGGGGGGATGAAACAGCTCGGATTAAGGAGGTGAAACATAGCCCGCCGGTTTTCGGCAGGCTCACAACGGAGTGGGTCTGCCTTTATAACGTGTGAGTTACAGGGTGACTGTCCAATTGTGTGCTCCTGAAGTGAAAGTGCGGGAATTTTATGCCGGGAGGGAATCGTTGTAAACCACGCTGATAGTTTCCTTCCTAAACCTTTTATCAACAACCTGGCGATACTTTTTAAGCATAAGTTGTCATAAATAAGCCAGAAGCAGTTGAAAATCGCGAATACTGGCGATTATTTAGCCAACAAACAGTATTTATCGCTGACAGAACACTGTAATTATGCGGTTTTGTAGTGATTCACGCCACCGTTCGTCGATTTCACCCTGCCATCTGCCCGCAAATATCGCGTATCGAAAATTATCCTCTTTTCGGTCGCTGAATGCCCCTCCCCGGCGCTTTTTCACCATTGAATGCGGCTTTGGCTGTGCGTAAGATTCTTGTTACACCGTTTACAATCACATAAGAAATAAGAAACATTTATGCAAGCTTCCATCGCGCCATCCACCGACACCGATCCGGACGCCACGCCCGTAAACTCACGCGGCAAAGTGGTGATCGCCTCGCTGGTCGGAACCGCTATCGAATTTTTCGATTTTTATATTTATGCGACGGCAGCTGTGATCGTCTTTCCGCATATCTTCTTCCCGCAGGGCGATCCGACGGTCGCCACCCTGCAGTCACTGGCCACCTTCGCTATCGCCTTTATTGCGCGCCCGATTGGCTCGGCCCTCTTTGGCCACTTTGGTGACCGCGCCGGGCGTAAAGTGACGCTGGTGGCTTCTCTGCTGACCATGGGGATTTCGACCGTGGCTATCGGTCTGCTGCCGGGCTACGACACCATTGGCGTCTTTGCGCCGCTGCTGCTGGCGCTGGCGCGCTTTGGCCAGGGTCTGGGCCTCGGCGGCGAATGGGGCGGTGCAGCCCTGCTGGCAACGGAAAACGCCCCGGCGAAAAAGCGGGCGCTGTACGGTTCGTTCCCGCAGCTGGGCGCGCCTATCGGCTTCTTCTTTGCCAACGGTACCTTCCTGCTGCTCTCCTGGCTGCTGACCGACGAGCAGTTTATGAGCTGGGGCTGGCGCGTTCCCTTTATCCTGTCTGCCGTGCTGGTACTGATCGGGCTGTATGTCCGCGTATCCCTGCACGAGTCGCCGGTATTCGCTAAGGTACAGAAAGAGAAAAAACAGGTCAAAGTGCCGATTGGCACCCTGCTGACGAAGCATCTGGGTACCACCATTATCGGTACGTTCATTATGCTGGCGACCTATACGCTGTTCTACATAATGACCGTCTATTCCATGACCTACGGCACCACGGCGGCCCCAAATGGGCTGGGCATTCCCCGCAATACGTTCCTGTGGATGCTGATGGTGGCGGTGATTGGGTTTGGGATCATGGTACCGATTGCCGGGCTGCTGGCAGACCGTTTTGGTCGTCGTAAGACAATGATCGTCATCACCCTGCTGATTATCGGTTTTTCGATGGTGTTCCCGTCGATGCTGGGGTCCGGCGATCCGGTGCTGATCATGGCTTTCCTGATTTGCGGCCTGAGCGTGATGGGCCTGACGTTCGGCCCGATGGGTGCGTTACTGCCAGAGCTGTTCCCGACCGAAGTCCGTTATACCGGCGCGTCGTTCTCCTACAATCTGTCGTCGATTCTGGGGGCCTCCGTTGCGCCCTACATCGCTACCTGGCTGGCCCATAACTACGGCCTGTTCTACGTAGGCGTTTATCTGGCTTCGATGGCCTGTCTGACGCTGATTGCGCTGATCCTCTGCAAAGAGACACGCGACGAATCGCTGTTTAACTGAGCCACTGCGGGCCGACCCAAAAGAAGGTCGGCCCTGCAGGCGTAACGGACCGTCCCGCGCACTATTTCCCGTTTTTCATCTGCTGCAACACGCGCGTGCACTGATTATCGTCGTTATCACTCGGCGAGACCAATGCCAGCAGCGCCGCAGCAGGCCCGACGACCGCACCCAGCGCGACCGCTGCCGCACCGCGTGCGATCAGCGGACCCGGTTTCACGCCGGCATCCGGATTTTTAAAGGTGCCGCGCACGTACAACGGTGAACGCAGGGTGACAATCCTGATGCCCTTACTGTCAGGGTTAATCGACAGATCCAGACGCTCGTTAGCAAAATTGGCCGTGCCGGTGATGTTGATAATCGCGTTTTCCGTGTCAAACACAAACAACCGCGACGTGGCCAGACCGTTTTTCACGTCCAGGTTCGCCGCCGCGCAGTTTATTCTCACCTCATCATCACCAAACAGTTTACCCACCACATAATTGCCCACGTTCAGGCCAACGATTTCCATCAGGCTGCGGCTGATCAGGCCATTATTCATCAGCAGTTTCAGATCGCCATTGCTGGTCGCCAGCAGGTCAGCCACCGAATTCCCGCGCCCGCTCAGGGTGGCATCACCGTTCAGCTGGCCCAGCGCGCTCTGCATCGCCTCAACGCCCGGGAACAGCTGGCGCAGCTTGAGCTTACGGGCATGAAGGTCAATACGTCCCTGCATGGGCGCTTTTTTGCCCTCAAGACGAACACTGGCATTCAGGCTGCCTCCGGCCATGCCAAAGCTCAGCGGATCCAGACGCAGCGTACCGTTTTTCAGTATCAGATGGGTGGAGAGATCGCTGATCGGCAGGGAACTGCTGTGTTCAATGCGGCGGCCTTTAAAGGTGACATCCGCGTCCATCACATCCCAACTTTTCGTGTCAAAGGTGTCATGCGGAAGCACACGGTCAGCAGGCTGGGAGGACGACTCACCGCGTCCGGTCTTCGCTTTTGCGGTCTTTTCACTGCCTTTGCCTGAATCAACACCGATCAGCGGCCCGAGATCGGCCATACGCAGCTGGCGGGACTCCAGCGCTCCTTCCAGCGTTGGCCGGGGTTTGCCCTGGCTGTAGGTCAGGGTGCCGTGGATATCACTGTCGCCGATATGCCCATTAAAGTTTTTATAGCGGAATACCGCTCCGCCCTTCTGCCGGAAGTGCGCGGTCAGATGGCCGTCGGTTTCATAAGGGGGGGTGTCCGGCAGCAGGACGCCGGTCAGGCCATACAGATTGGCCAGCGTATCCCCGGCGAAACGCAGGCGGATATCCACTCCGCCGAGATTCATCGGATCCTGCACTGTGCCCGCTAACCGTACACGGGTCGTGCCGTTACGCACATCGGCCTGCACGGGGAAGGGGGTGTTCTCACTGCGCAGCGACAACATGCCGCCCGTTTTGCCCTCTCCGCTGAGCTTTTCGTTGTTATAGGTGCCGCTGGCGCGCCAGCCGAAGACAAAGTCAGACGCTCCTTTTTGCCCGTCCTCCCCCCCGGCCAGCTGGTCATAGGGCACCGGTTTCCCCAGCGGATCAACGGCCACCTGTATATCGGCCTTATTCACTGCATCGCGGTAGCTGATGTGCCCCTGGTCAAAAACAACGTTATCCAGGCGGAAAGACCAGGCGGATGGCTTATCCTCCCCCGGGTTCCCGCTGTCAGCGAGGGTAAATGTCCAGTTATTCTTGTGGTCAGCGGTCTGTACCAGCTTCGCTACCGGCTGTTGCAATTTAATCCACGGCAGGTAAACCTGCTTACCCAGCAGGGCCAGCGGTGAGAGCGTGGCGTCGATACGCGCCAGATGCAGCATCGTGACATCGGGGATTTCAGGGGGGTTGCCCAGCATAATATCCTGGGCATGAACATGCGGCCAGGGCACCCAACTGCGCCAGCCAGGCTCGTCACGGTGACGTTCCCAGGACACGCCCAGATCGCCACGAATGGCAAAGGGGCGATTAATTTCAGTGGAGACTTTCTGATTAATGGTGGGCTTCAGACGATTCCAGTCAAAGGTGGCAATGACCAGGATCACCCCCACCACCAGCACCACCATTATCCCCACAATCCAGCTTATGATTTTCCCCGTACGCGACATTCGTCGTCTCCTTGATAGCTATCCGTCTCTGCTAAAGATAGTCGAGACGACAGCACATGGCATCAGACGAGGGTCAACGGCAGGGTCTCCAGCTGATCAAACGGCATGGGTCGGGCAAAGAAGTAGCCCTGAGCGGCACAGGCCGGGGAGTTACGAACCTGCTCCCACTCCTCTTCGGTTTCCACCCCTTCAACAATCACACCTTTGCAGTAGCGATTGATCAGCGCCAGTAACATACCAAACAGGTTGCGACCTTCTTCACTTTCACGCAGCAGGATAAACAGCTCACGAGCGAGTTTGATATAGTCATATTTCAGTTCGGTCAGCGCGGAAAAGTTCGCCATACCGGAGCCAAAATCGTCCAGCCACAGGGGGCCCAGTTCAGGCATCTGGGCGATGATCACTTCCTGCGGTAAGACATGGTGCTCAACCAGCTCAAAACGCACCCAGGGGCAGCGCGCAATCAGCTGACGAACGGTACTGTCGTGCTGGATAGCCAGCAGCGTTGGCCCGTCGATATTGACCGAAGCCACCATATTCGTGCTGACAAATTTTCTTTCCCATCTGGCCAGCAGCGTTAGCTGCTCGGCCACAATATGCAGACGTTGAGGGATCTCAAGCGTCGCAAAATATAGCTCCGGCGATACTCTCTGACTCGGGGCGGCCGGGTGGAACACCGCCGTGAGCAACTCAATTGCCATCAGGCTACCGTTAACCCGGTAAATGGGCTGGAAGTTATAGGAACGCTGGCACTGCTGCCACCAGGCAGGTTCTTTAAGCTGCTCTTGTTCGACAATGGCGTTCGGTAACCGGTGACTGAGGCTATTCAGCACCATTATTGTGACCCTTTTTATGTGAGACCGCCTACATATGGCATCCCGTGTTGCAAGTATCGACAGCGTCCCTGAGAACTTTACCCATCCCGCAGCCACGAAAATGTCACCCATGGTAACAAACGTGTGGTATTTCAATCGCTAAAACAGGCATAACTTAGGGCGTTTTATCAGCAGTTGGCGGGGAATAAACTGACATCACAATAAATTTAAAACGTCGTTTTAAATCGTTGACTGTTTTCTTCTGCAGGGCGAGACTAAGGACAGATTTCTTATTGAGCGAATGACCATGACGCAACAGAAACTGGCCGTGATCGGCGAATGTATGATTGAACTCTCCCAGCAGGGCCGCGACATGAGCCGGGGGTTTGGCGGGGACACCCTGAACACGGCCGTGTATGTCGCGCGCCAGGTCCCGCAGCAGGCACTGCGCGTTGATTATGTCACCGCGCTGGGCGTTGACAGCTTCAGCCGCGAGATGATGGCCGCCTGGCAGAGCGAAGGACTGCACACCGACCTGATCCAACAAAGGGAGGATAAACTGCCCGGACTGTATGTGATCGAAACCGATCCGCAGGGGGAACGTACCTTTTACTACTGGCGCAACGACGCCGCCGCACGTTACTGGCTGGAGGGGGAACGCGCGGAAGCAATCTGCCGTCAGCTGGCCCACTACGATTATCTCTACCTGAGCGGCATCAGCCTGGCGATTCTCACTGTCCCGGCGCGGGAAAAATTGTATGCGCTGCTCGCCGCCTGTCGTGCTAACGGCGGGAAAGTCATCTTCGATAATAATTATCGTCCGCGCCTGTGGCAGAGTCATGACGAAGCCCGGACGGCCTACCAGGCAATGCTCTCCTGCACCGATATCGCCTTCCTGACGCTGGATGATGAAACCCTGCTGTGGGGGGACGCGCCAGTGGCAGAGGTGATCGCCCGCACACAGCAGGCGGGTGTCAGTGAAATTGTGATCAAACGCGGGGCCGACGCCTGCCTGGTGGCCAGCGGCAAAGCCCCGCTGCTGGAGATCCCGGCCGTTCGTCTGCCGCCGTCAGCCGTGGTGGATACCACCGCTGCCGGGGACTCCTTCAGTGCGGGCTATCTGGCTGTGCGTCTCACCGGCGGCAGTCCAGCAGATGCCGCGCGACGCGGGCACCTGACGGCCAGTACGGTGATCCAGCATCGCGGTGCGATTATTCCTCTGGCGGCGATGCCGGACTGACGTTGAAGCGCGGCACGGCGAGCAGCCAGGTGTCACGGAGTGCGTCGGCCGTCGCCCCACGGGCTTTTGCACCGACAGGCCGGTCCCAGCTGATCTTACGGATCGTCGTCTGATAGCGATCGCTATTGCGCTGGTTATCGGCCTGCGAGAGCAGCGGGATCAGCCTCACGCCGAGGTGATCGAGGCTGGGATAGGGCCAGGTTTTCCCGCTGTCGCTGTACGGGGCCATAAAATCCAGCGCCCTGAGCAGGCTGGCCTGCTGCGGCGTGCGATAAGCCCATAAATCGCCGGCACCGCTGTGTCGGGCGACGGTCGCCAGCGCCGTCAGTGCCTGCAAATTAAACCAGCTGTAGTGGAAGGATCGGGTGCGCGCCAGTTCTTTCGGCTGGCTGCCGTCGGCGGCAAACTGGTCGTTCATGCGGTTCCTGGCCTGCTGAAGCATGTCACTGATGACCCCCGGACGCCCCAGATACCACGCGATGCCCGCCACCTGCACGTTGTACCAGCTGCCGTGATTGTTCTCCGCCCGTGCTTCACTTTTCCCCAGCCTGCTGGTCTGCAGCCAGTGCAGATAATCACTCATCCACCGCTGCATCTGCCGCTCATCCTCCTGTCGCCAGCCCGGTGCATTGCGCAGGATCAGCAGGGAATCGACGACGCGTGTCGCCAGATAGCGTCCATCGAGCACGCCGGAGCGCCGGCCGTCCGCCCTGCCCGGCACGCCCTGGGCATAGTTCAGGTTGGGATTCATGCGGGTGGCGGGGTCAATAAACCAGTGGCGGATCAGCGCTATCGCCCGGCTGGCGTAACGGTCGTCGCCGGAAAAATACCACGCCAGCGTCAGCACCTGCACCCGGGCGGTAAAGGCTGCCAGCCGCACGCCGTCGCTGTCATTGTTTTTGCTGGCCGGATTGATCTGACCGTCCCGCCGCACCCACGGCAGGCCGCCCGGTGCACCGGCGTCCGGCCACCAGTAAGCGCTCAGGCTGAGATAATCATGCTTTGAGCCGCCGGGTGGCACGAGCCCTTTATCGGTCACACTCATGAGCGGGGCCTTCATTGCCTGGTCAGCCTCGCGCTGCAGTGCCTGCCATGCCTGCTGTGTCAGCGCCGGGGCCTGATGCTGCTGCAGGCGGGTTTTATTCAATGCCAGCGCATCCTCGTTCAGAAAGGCATATTGCTGTGCCGACACCGGCAGGCAGAATGCGGCTCCCAGCAATAAGACGATGACAGGGCGTAAATTCAATTTCATCGCGGCTCCCCGTTTCAATAATTATCGGACAGCATAGCCCGGGCGCAATAATACGCCGAAAGGATTAATCAAAAATCTTGCATCAAATTATTACCAGCCGGTTTCTCTTTCAATAAATTGATTATTTCTGAATAAAAACAGCCAGCGAGTCATTCGTTTGCGTTTAGGAAAGTGTTTTAAAATTTCTAATGTAATGGTGATGAAAGGCAGTCAAGGCGCGGTTTACCGCAGGTTAAGGTGCAAATTTGAGTATATTCCGAAACTGCCTGCCAGCGGTGTGAAATAGTAGACGCCGGAAGCGGAAAACGGCACTGTTTCTCTGCAATGTGCCGTGACAAATAACCCTCTTCATTTTTTCTGCGGCTTCTATAATTTTATTTAACACCATAACAATAATCAGGAGCGCCCATGAACGCTGAAATATTCAACCTCTGGCCTCACGGCGATGCGCCGGGGGCCAGCGACTCGCGGGCGCAGCCGCAGATTATTGATTTGGCCAAACCGTTCGAGCCCTTTGACCGTGCCGCCAGCGGCGTACGCTGCCCGGAACTGGCGGTCTGGCACCCGGAACACTCTAACGGGATAACACTGCTGGTCGCGCCCGGCGGCGGTTACCAGCGCATCATGATCGATAAAGAGGGCAGCGCGCTGGCGATGTTCTTTACCTCAATGGGCTATACGCTGGCGGTGATGACCTATCGCCTGCCTGCAGACGGCCATCATGAAGGGGCTGATGCGCCGCTGGCCGATGCGCAGCGTGCCGTGAGGGTGCTGCGGGAACGCGCCCAGCGGGGCCGTAACGGTGAACGTATCGTGATGATGGGCTTCTCTGCCGGGGGACATGTGGCCGCCAGCCTGGGCAATCGCTTCGGTGACAAGCTCTATCCGGTACAGGATGCGGCCGATGCCCTCTCTCCGCGTCCTGATGCCCAGGTGCTGATCTACCCGGTGATCAGCATGCGCGACGGACTGGCTCATGCCGGGTCGCGTTTGCAACTGCTGGGTGAGCATCCGGATCAGAAGGAGATTGATGCCTGGTCAATGGAGACCCGCGTCAACGGGAAAACACCGCAAACGCTGCTGATCCACGCGGTGGATGATGCATCCGTTCCGGTGAACAACAGCATGGTGATGTTCAGCGCCCTGCGGGAAAACGAGGTGCCCTGTGAGCTGCATTTCTACGAGAAAGGCGGCCACGGCTTCGGCATCCGTAACGTCGCCGATCTGCCTTTAGCCAGCTGGCCGATGCTGGTCAATGAATGGCTGCGCGCGCGCCAGTGGTAAATACGCATTAACGGCGGGCGGACCGCAAAAGCGGGGCCGCCCGACCGGTAAAGCCGCCGCTACTGTGCTGATGTGCTGCCGTCGGTGGGTGCAGCATCAGCAGGCGCGGTTGCAGGGGCTACCGGCGTCATGATTTTCTGCCAGTTCTCCAGCAGCATCTTCACTTTCGTTTCCGGTTCCCCCTGTGGCTGCATCAGCACCATGGTCATATCCTGCGTTAACTGCTGGTGCAGCTCCTGATTAAGCATATCCAGCGTCAGCCCGGATAAAAATGCCTGCCGCAGCTTCTGATACTGTTCCGGCGCAATGTCCACCACCGCATTCTGCTGCGAACGCAAACGCTGGCTCATCAGCACGTCAGTATCGGTTCGCGCATAGGTGGCAAACAGCTTGTTCAGCTCGCTGGTTTTCTGCGCCATCAGCGCATCAAACTCCTGCTGCGACAGCCCTTTATCCCGCACGTTGACCATCTCTCTGGCGATCATTTCCAGATTGTTGTTCAGCGCTGCGTTGTCGGCATCCATATTGATCGCGCACTGGGCACGCTGATACAGCACGCGGCAGTCGAAGCCGACCTGCATGCCCTGGGTTTTTTTATCGCTCAGCACTTTTTGCACGTGCCAGAACAGGGCTTCACGCGCCAGATCGCTCTGCCAGTAACGCAGCAGGTGCTGTGATTCGCGGATGGGCTGCCACGGTGTATCCCACACCAGGGCCAGGCGATCCTGACTGATCGCATTATTCACCAGATTCACCGGCTGCTGTGGCAGCGGCGAAAGCGTGGGCAGTGCAGAAGGCTGGTCCCGCTTGCCCTCCAGCGGAGAGAAAATCTTGTTGATCTGCTCAGACAGGCTGCGGGTGTCCACGTTGCCGACCACAAACAGCGTCATCGCATCAGGGGTATACCACTGTTTATAGAACGCATTGAGCTGGGCCAGATCCACCGGCACTTTGACCGGGGCTCCCGGGTCGTGCGCCAGCATCGCGGAACCTTTCAGGCGATAACGCCACCACACATCCTGAGGGTTGCCCGGCCAGGTGGCAATCGGATCGTCGGCGTTGATGGCGGTGTTGATGACCTGCTCATTAATGGTCATTTTTCCTGCGGTAGCCGCCAGCCAGTTCAGCGCTTCTTTCAGCAGCTCCGGGCGATTGTTCGGCAGGCTCAGGTTGTACAGGGTGTAATCATATGAGGTGATAGCGGGCGGCTGCGGATGCTGCGGGTCAATACTTTGTTGCCACAGCGAACGCTGCTGTGCCGGGTCCAGCGTGGCATTATGAACCAGCGCCAGACGAGGTATCAGGTGGCTATACCCTTCCTGCTGGGCGCTTTCCACCAGCGCACCGGTGTTAACCATCAGGCGGATCTCAACGCGGTCGCTTGGCCGCTGGGGGGTGGTGAGCAACTGCCAGCTAAAACCATTCTCCAGTTTTCCCTGCTGCCAGGCAGGATCGGGTTGGAGTGTTTCAGCCTGTACAGTGCTACTGGCCGCGGCCAGTAATATGCCACCAATTAATAGACGAATTCTGGTGCCCTGCATGTGAACCCCTACTCAATCACAAACCAAAAATTTTTCACTGGCGGTCTACGGCCAGCTTCTGTCTGGTTGACAGATAACTCCGGAAAGCCGCTGTTTTTTAAAGGAACAGCTTCTTAGACCACACATCGGTGAGGATGTCACACAGCGGAATGAAAAATAAAAATGTATGCCGTCATTCGTTCAGGCGGCCTCAAAGCGACACGCGCTGGCCGCAGGGTGAACGTTCTCTGGTCAGTGCGTCGGATGACTGAAAGACGCCAACGCAAAAACCCTGAAGTATGACGGATAGATGAGGGTTATTATGCAAATGCCCGTCGTGAGGGGCAAGTCACGACGGGCATTTGCAGTGATTTTTTGTGAATTAAGTACTTAAGACGACGTTTCAGGCAGTTTTTTGACGTTTTTTACCCGCTTCCAGCGTCTCTTTTAACTGTGTCTCATCCAGCTGCCCCACCCATTTCGCCACCACCACGGTGGCGACGCCATTACCAATCAGGTTGGTCAGGGCGCGGGCCTCGGACATAAAGCGGTCAATCCCGAGGATCAGCGCCAGACCGGCAACCGGCAGATGCCCGACGGCGGACAGCGTTGCGGCCAGCACAATAAATCCGCTGCCGGTCACCCCCGCAGCCCCTTTGGAAGAGAGCAGCAGCACCACCAGCAGGGTGATCTGATGCCAGATATCCATATGGCTGTTGGTCGCCTGAGCGATAAATACCGCCGCCATGGTCAGGTAAATGGAAGTGCCATCAAGGTTGAAGGAGTAACCGGTTGGGATCACCAGCCCCACCACCGACTTTTTACAGCCCAGCTTCTCCATTTTGTCGAGCATACGCGGCAGGGCAGATTCAGAGGAGGAGGTCCCAAGCACGATCAGCAGCTCTTCTTTGATATAAGCGATAAATTTGAAAATATTAAAGCCGACCACCCGGGCAATCAGCCCCAGCACGAGCACCACAAACAGCACGCAGGTAATATAGAAACAGATAATCAGCTGGCCGAGCTGCACCAGTGAACCGACGCCATATTTACCGATGGTGAAGGCCATGGCCCCAAACGCCCCAATCGGTGCCAGGCGCATGATCATGTTGATGATGCCGAAAATCACCTTAGAGAAGCTGTCGATAAAGTTGAACACCAGGGTGCCTTTATCGCCCATGCGGTGCAGGGCAAACCCGAACAGAATGGCAAACAGCAGAACCTGGAGAATATTACCGCTGGCAAAGGCACCGACCACACTGCCCGGGATCACATCCAGCAGGAAGGCCACAATGCCCTGCTGTTCCGCCTGCTGGGCATACATCGCCACCGCTTTGGCATCCAGCGTCGCCGGGTCAACGTTCATTCCGGCGCCGGGCTGCAACACGTTCACCACCACCAGACCGATAATCAGAGCAATAGTACTGACGATTTCAAAATAGAGCAGCGCCACCGCACCGGTGCGCCCTACCGCTTTCATACTTTCCATACCGGCGATACCGGTCACCACGGTGCAGAAGATCACCGGGGCAATAATCATCTTGATCAGCTTGACGAACCCGTCGCCCAGCGGCTTCATCTGGGCACCCAGTTCAGGGTAGAAATGGCCCAGCAACACACCGACGGCGATGGCTGTCAGTACCTGGAAATAAAGACTTTTGAACAGAGAAGTTTTCATAAAGAAGGTATCCGTTAACCGCGTTAATTGCTGTTGTTATCATCAAACGACAGCGCGAAAGTAACATCCGGTTAACAGGATTGGTATCGACTGACCGGGCCCTGGAGCCCCATAGCGCCATTTTTAAGAGCTGAATCACGTCAGCCGAAACTTGTATAACTAAAAAAACCAGAGAGACGGGTCTGCTATTCAGGGATGAGAGAGATATTGACGCGCAAACTCCGGCAGCGGCAGCGCTTCAGAGTAAAGGTATCCCTGACCAATATGGATGCCACGCGCCAGCAGCCAGTCACGCTGCTCGTCGGTTTCCACCCCTTCGGCAATCACGTCCAGCTGCATAATCTCGGCAATCGAGGAGACAATCCGCACCATGGTGTCATCCTGCGGCAGTACCGCAACAAAGCTGCGATCCATCTTCAGCTTGGCAACAGGCAGGGATTTAAACTGATTCAGCCAGTTCAGATTGGCATACCCCATACCGAAGTCATCCAGCGCCACGGCAACCCCGGTTTTTTGCAGGGCCTGCAACAACTGCAGTGCCTGCTCAGGTTTACCCACCTCGGCGGTTTCAGTGATCTCCAGCATCAGGCTGCCGGGACAGATGCGGTGACGTTCAATCAGCTCCTGCAGGTGCGTGACCATGGAAGGTTCGCGCAGCTGAATGGCCGACAGGTTGACACTCAGCGTCAGCATAATGCCCTGCTGCTGCCAGGCCGCCAGAATGCGACAGGACTCTTCAAACACCCAGCGCCCGAGGGCGGTGATCACGCCAATCTCTTCCGCGCTGGCAATCAGGTCTTCCGGCAGGCTCCAGCTGCCATCCGGCTGACGCTGACGCAGCAGTGCTTCGGCTCCCACCAGCGCGCCGGTGTTCATATCGATCTGCGGCTGCAGCCACAGGGCAAACTGCTGATCGATGAGGCCCTGTAAAATATCATGCTCCTGCGTGAGCCGTTTCTGCGCCCGTTCGGTCAGCGCCGGATCGAAGAAGCGAACCTGGTTTTTACCTTCATGGCGGGCTGACATCATCGCTGATGTCGCCCGCCCCAGCAGTTCGGCTGCGTTCAGGTTACCGCCTTCATGCTGCACCATGCCAATGCTGACGTTGGGCCGCAGTTGCATATGCTGTAACGTCACCGGCTGGTTCAGACGCAGCATCAGGTTTCGCGCCAGCCGCAGCCCGCGAAACGGGTTATTCGCGCGTTTCACCAGCAGGGCGAAGTCGCTGATCGACAGCTGCGCCAGCACCGTGCGTTCATCAATGCAGTCACGCATTTTGTCCACCAGCGTGAGCAGCAGCGCATCACGCTGGTCGTCAGTCACCAGGCCATTGGTGTCCTGTAACGTTTCAATGCGCACCACCATCACGGTGAACGCGCCGACGGTATTCACCGCCAGCAGATGCTGCTCAAGCAGCGCCAGAAACAGGGTCTTATTCGGCAGATCGGTGACCTGGAAGCGGGTGCTCAGGTGGCTCATCTCATCGTGTGCCGAGGCCAGCATCTGCTGATTGCGGTTGTAGTTACGGATCAGCAAGCCAATTTCATCATTGCGGTGATAGCGTGGCAGCGTCAGTTGATGAGTCAGCGCCTGCTGTGGCGTGAGATCCTGCAGTTCACGGGCAATGTTTCGCAGCGGGCGCACCATCAGCCGGTTAATACACCAGCTGATAGAGACCGACAGGATCAGTGCCAGCAGCAGGTAGGCGGTAACCATGGTTGAGACCGCGCTGAGGATAAACTGATAGACGCGCCAGGAGTCAGCCTGCAATACCAGAAAAGCCAGCGGCTTAGGGTTGGCCGGCTGCACCGAATAGAGCGGAACGGTGATCTGCACCGGCAGCTCAAACAGATCCATGATAAAACGCGGTATGGGTTTCTCAGGTTCAAAATCCGTATGCAGCGCCTGTAAGCCGTTAGGAAGCACCACTTCGGCGCGGGCAAGAATCCCTGCCGGACGCAGCGAATTCAGTATAAATTCAGCCTGAGGAATATCCGCTTTCAGGACGGCCTGGGAAAGCGGCTGACGCACGGTATGCGCCACATTCTCCATCTGCTGGGCGTAGTCAATCCTGCGCTGTTGCACAAAATGAAAAAGCTGTATGACGATAAAAATGCAAATGGTGACGACCGCGACGCTGGAAATCGTCGCCATCTGCTTAATCGTTAACGAACGACTGACGCGCAAGCCTGCTCTCCGAAGCGCAGAATTTACTGTTCAACGCATATAGGGCAAAAAAAACAGCCCTGAGTATATCCTATGGGCTCCGCTTTTTAAGCTATCACGCACCGCAATCGTTCGTTTAGGCGTTTTCCTGGTATTTATACCCGGATCGTGCCTATTTATAGTCCGCATACGGTGTCAGCGGCTGCGGTGGCATATCGAGATTGCCCTGCCAGCCTGCCATAGAATAACGCAGGTACATCAGCCCGTGGCTTGGGGTGTAATCCTTCGCCTGCTGTATATCGACACCCAGCCCGAGCGTCCAGTGTGAGGATAACCGCCGCTCCACCCGCGCCTGCAGCGTGTAGCCCACGCCACTGCCGCCGCCATTGCTGCCCGGCGGATTATCACGGGTCAGTGCGCCGAAGCTCAACGGATAACGCGACTGCGCGTCGGTTTTCGAATGGGAAAGGGACACGGATCCCCCCAGTTCATAGGACCAGTTTTCAGAACGCTGACGCCAGGTGACCGGCACCGACAGTGAGGCATAGCTCTGCGGACTGTAGTAACCGCCCTGGCCAAGGGAGTAATCGCTGAGATCTTTCGCGTAGTGCCACAGCATCCCATTCAGGCCAATGGTCGCACGCCGGTTATTTTCGTTGATTAGCTTATAGTAGTAACCACTCATCAGCCGCTCACGTGAGTTATCCGCCACGTGGGTTCCGCTGATTTGGTGGGCGCTGATATCGGCCCAGATCCCGTGTGCCTCCCCCCGGTCGTAACTCAGGCCGATCGCCCCGCCGGTGGCGACCACTCCGCCCCAGGTTTTACCGCTGGCCGGGTTGGGATCGCGCGCGCCGGCAAAAGCCAGCAGCGAACTGGAAATGGGCCGCCGCGAAGCCGTCAGCGACACGCCGACATCGCCTGCGTCAGTGTTCCAGGTCAATCCGCCCACCCAGTTGGTCACCTCGAAACCAAGAGGCGTGGTGCCGATATCGGCCGACCAGCGGTCGCTGCGCCAGCCTGCGCCAATACTGGTGCCATTCTGATGCTGCCTGAAATCCCGGTCACACCGGGCGTCATCATTGCCACAGGTGCCGAAATTCTCCGTAATATTGCCGCTGCTGCTGCGGGAAAACGTGCCCGCCGAGACGTCGACATTGTCCAGCCGCAGCCAGCTGCGGCCGTCCTTCCACGGTGTTTCCGCCTGCAGCATGGTGGTATGCGCCGTGAAATCAGAAATCCCGCCGGTGCCCTTATTCCGCGAATAGTCCTCCTCCAGTGTGAACACCGTGTCCTGCTGGCGATAGAGGTCTGCGCTGTCGCTGCGGATGCTGCGCCTGAGCCAGTCATCGCGTACATCAGTGCGCGTCAGGCGGGTAAACGCATCATTTCCGTCAGGCCGCTGCGCGGCAATCCCACTGGCAACCATCGCCTGTCGGTAATCAGCCAGCGCCGTATCGGGTTGGCCCTGCCGGGTTTCCAGCCTCGCCGCGTCACGGAACACCAGCGCGCTCAGCTCCGACGGCATCGCTTTTTCGGCCTGCGGTTTTAATCCGGCGTAAAGCGCCGCCGCGCGGCCGGTTTCCCCCACACTGAGCCAGGCATTCGCCACCCGTCGTCCGTTACTGACGCTGGACGCGATCACTGCAGGCGGCAGCGCCTGCAACAGGCGACGGGCGGCAGCAGGCTGATGCTGAGCCATCCGGGTATCGATGTTATCAAGCAGACGCTGGCTTTGCAGACGGTCCGACAGGGCCTGAATATTCGGCGTCCACTGCGCCTGCGGCAATGTGTTCAACTGCTTCAGTGCCTCGTCATCCCGGCCGCTGCCGGACAGCCACAGCCCGTAAGCATAGACCTGCGCCGGATCCTGCGGCTGGCGTCGGGCCATGGCCACCATCAGCGCCTCTGCTGCACCGGGCTGCCCGCTTTCACGCAGCGCCCCGGCGTAGCGATAGTTAAGCCAGACATCATCCACGGCGCCCGGCTGCGCCTGACGGTATTTCTCCACCGCCTGCGTCCATTTGCCCTGCTGCCCCAGCCTGTCGCCCTCATCACTCAGGGCATTGCTGCGCAGGCGGCTGAGGGTTTCGCCCAGCGCCCGTTGTTGTGCGGCGGGCAGCGTATTCAGAAAGTCCAGTGCCCGCTGCGGGGACTGCTGTTGATAGGCCCCCGCCAGACGACGCACTGCCGTGGTATTGCCGGGGTCAACGCGCAGGGCGTCGCGGAAGTGCTGTTCTGCCTGGCCGTTATCTTTCCGCGCCAGCGCCACGTCGCCCAGGCCGATACGGGCGTAGCCGTCTGCCGGATCGAGGGGACGGGCACGCTGATACAGGCGCTCCGCCGTGGCGATATCCCCCGTCTCCAGCGCTTTATCGCCCTGCGCAATCATCAGCCAGTACTGATTGGAGCGCAGCAGACTCCGCCACTTATCGATATCGGCTCCCCCGGCATCCGCCTGCACCGCCCGGCGTAACCAGAGATCGGCGGAGGCACGGTTGCCGGCCCGCGAGTAGGCCTGACCCAGCGCCCCCATCAGTGCCGGATCGTCAGGCGCGCCGCGCAGGGCGGCCGTCAGGGCGGGGATCGCCGTGGCGCCGGCCCCGCTGTCGATCAGGGCCAGCCCGCGCAGCCGCTGCCGGTATGCCGGGTCGGCCATCCTCTTCTCCTGCCTTGCCAGCTCGGCCTGGCCGTCCTCATGCGGCTTATCGCGGGTAAATGTCTTCAGGTAGTTTTTTAACTCCGCCACGCTCTGCTCGCTGACCGGGCGGGACTGAATATGACTCAGCCACAGCTCTGCCGCCTGCGTCCGGCCCGCCGGATTCTCCGCGACGGACTGCAGCTGCTTAACGGCGGCCGGCACGTTATCGTTACTCAACTGCATCTGGGCAATCGCCATGCGCAGGCTGACATTGCCCAGCGCCTGGCGATCCAGGGCCTGCATCTGCGCCAGGGCATGCGCCTGCTGCCCGGGGAGTCTGGCCACCAGGCGCCAGTACTCCAGCGCGATATCATTTGACGGAAATACGCCGTTGAACAACCGATCCCAGGCGTGCAGCGCCTCCTCCAGCCGCCCTGACGCGGTAAGCAGCCGTGCCTGCTGCAGCTGTTGCCGCCCCTCCGGGGTGATCAGCAGCATACTGGCCGCTGCCTGGCGCGTCGCCGGCGCGTCGGGAGCGTTCTGTTGCAAACGGGCCATCAGCTGCGCGGCCTGTGCCTGGTCGCCCTGATGCAGCGCCAGCCGCAGCTTTGCCGCCAGCACGTCCGGGTTTTCCGGGGCGATCTTATCCAGCCGGTAGAGCGACTGGGTGACCAGATCGTACTTGTTAGTCGCCTCGCCGGTGCGTACCTGCTGCAGCAGCCACGCCACGGGCGCGACATCCTCTGCCAGGCTGCCGGGACTGAACGGCAACAGCATTACAGGCAGCAGCAGCCCGGGCAGTCGACGCATCACTCTTCATCATCCTCATCGTACAGGCGACGACGACTGACGGCGCGCATCACCCGCCAGACCAGTACCGCAAACAGGATGACGACCACGCCGGCCAGCGCCGCCAGCCAGAGCGGATGAGTGGCCAGGGCATTCCACAGGCGTTCCCACCACGGCAGATGGCCCACGTAGTAAGTCTCCCCGACCCGCAGGCTGTTAACACCGGACTCACGGATCACCGATACCGAGCCAGACATTGCCGCCCGCTTACCGCTGTCGTTCATTGCGTCAGCCAGCAACTGCCATGCACGCGGGCTGTCAGCCAGCAGGGCGACCACGCTACGCTGTTCAAAGAACGGTGACTGGAAGCCGACCACTGCCGCCATTGGCCCTGCAGAAACGATGGTGGTCTGGCTTTCCGGCTGGCGATCGGCAGCCGGGCCGTCAACCGTGTCCAGCGCAGGCTGACGCACTGGTTTGTTAATCCAGCTTTTTGCGGCCTCCACCAGCACGTTAATACTGCTGTCATCCTTTAAGTCAGCCGGCAGGGTGCCGATCATCAGCAGATCGGCATCCTGGTTTTTTGCCTGTGCCCAGTCATCGGTGAGGCGCACCTTCAGCGCCGGGTAACCACTTTGCGCACCGATGGTTGCCAGCGCATCCAGCAGCGCGGATACCTGCTCAGGCTGTGGCCTGGCGTTCACCAGCACCAGTGTGCTGGCCAGATCGGCCTGACGGCTGAACGGGAAACCGGCGGAAGCAAAGGCACGTAATGATGGCATCTCAATAAAGTGACGATAGCCGGAGAAATCAACGGTAGAGCTGCCATCGATCGTCACATGATTATTCACCGGCACCACCGTTTCACAGCGACCGTCAGCGGTTCCCCCAATAAATGTCAGTCCATAGTCAAAGCTAAAGCGCAGCTGATTCACCACGTCCAGCCGCAGGGCCGGAATGGTCAGGCTGGTCGAGTCATCCTGCAGTCCCTGGATCAGCGGAATACGTAGCAGCTGTTTACTGTGATCTTTTTTCACCACCAGCGGATAGTCCTGCACGAACTGATTATTCAGGTGAACGGCCAGCCGCGAACTGTCATTCAGGATCGGTGAGGTGTAGCGATACTGCAGGTTCATATCGATGCCGCGCGCGCGGATCAGGAACAAATCTGGCGGCAGATTAAGCGTGAGACTGATCGGTGACGGCTGCATCCCGTCAGACTGCAACTGGCCCTGGTACTGCTGCAGCTCGGCGAAAGTGGTGACGCGGTCGGTACGCACCCAGTTTGGCGCATCGTACGGCTGGCGGTCGGCCAGCGGTTTCAGCGCCTCAATAATAGAGGACTGACCGCGCAACAGTAGCTCTCCCTGGGCGATACCCTGTGCCGCCATGATCAGGTCGTTATCATCACGCCCCATCACCAGCAGCATCTTCTGATAAGGGTTATCAGGCTGACTGACAATCGTCACCGTCGGCTTGTTCACCGCAGGCCAGGTTTTCAGGAAATCCGGTCGCTTATCGTTCGTGGCAAACACCACCGCATGCTGATCCTGCGGCAGCTGATTGTACAGCACCGGGAAGTGCTGCCCCCGCCACTGCGCTTTCGTGCCAAACCAGGAGGCCAGGATCCCCGCAGCACGCTGCTCCGTCACATCCGGTGTGGCGGCAAACACCACCGGCAGTGACATGGGTCGGTTATCGCGACGGTCAAAGAACGGTTCCGGGAAGTGCGACAGATCGTCAGTCAGAGGCAGCTTTTGTAGCGTCAGATCCAGGCGGCTCTCTTTACCAATATCCAGCCAGATCGAACTGAAGGCCGGGTTTTCACAAACGTTGGTGTAATGGCCCACCAGCTCGAAGCGAATGCGGTTAAAGTCGGAGATAAAGCGCGGGTCAACAGGCACCTGTACCTGATTTTCTTTACCCAGTTGCTCTGCCGTCAGCGTAACCAGCCCGACCATCTCATCATTCAGGTAGATTTTCAGATGTGACAGGGTGGGAAGCAGTGCCGGCGACGGTCGGAAGTTCAGTGTCAGCAACGCCTTTGTGGCGACCTCATCACTGCGTACGCCGAATTCGATCTGCCCGTCAGGCCGGGTACCGCGCAGGGCAAGTGCTCCGGGCGGCGGGGCAATCTTCTCAAAATTCAGCACCGACTCGCGTACCGGGGCAGCAGGCCGCTGTGGTGCAGGCTCTGAGACCGGAGGCACCGGGGCTTCTTCCGCCTGCCCCAGAGGCATCACACCGATCAACAGCGCGGTAAACCAGCTTTTTTTTATCATCATCATCTTGTCTTCACGGTTGCGTCACGGGGCGGCGCGCGCGCCCCACACTATGAGGGAGGAAGGAAGTTACCCACGCCGCCAGCGTGGTTAAAGCAATAAACAGCTGGCGCAGGCGCGGCGGCCCGTACTCCGCCAGACGCAGATAGCCTTTAAAGCCCAGCACCACGATATCAGCCAGGCTCTGTACCGGTTTATCTTCCGGGAAGCTGTCCTGCCACAGCGCCCAGGTATCGGCACGGGCAAAGGTACACTGAATAAATTCAACGTGCTGCTGAGTGGTGAGGTTATCCAGGCGGATCCCCGCCCGGCGGCCAAAGGTTCGCTGCACCACACAGGGGAAACTGAACTCCTGCTGGCCGCGTTTGAGCAGTAAAAAGACGGTTTCATCGCTGTTCAGGGCATCAGGCTCACGCAGCTCAACGCCCACGCCACCGTCGGAGTAGTCGCGCAGGGTGCAGGGCAGCAGATGCCCGTCTGCACGGGCAATTGCGGCAGGCATCGCCATCTCCACGCGGTGGGCTTCGCGGATTTGTCGGGCTTCAACAGACACCGCCACCGCGCCCCCCAGAATAATCAGGTTATAAAACACCCATACCAGGCTGACCAGTACCGTCAGCACCTCGCTGGTCGGCCCACAGGCGATACGCCAGACACCTACCATCGCCCCGACAACGTTAATCAATACCAGGCACATATACGGCCGGGTGATCACCCAGTCCAGGTGCTGCTCCTCGACCAGCCCCCCTTTAGCGGTCACGTTAAATTTCCCTTTATGCGGATTGAGCAACGCCACAGTGGTCGGTCGGGCAATATACCAGGCCAGTACGGTTTCATAGACTTCACTCCAGAACGAG
This sequence comes from Erwinia persicina NBRC 102418, assembly GCF_001571305.1. Classification (GTDB taxonomy): domain Bacteria; phylum Pseudomonadota; class Gammaproteobacteria; order Enterobacterales; family Enterobacteriaceae; genus Erwinia; species Erwinia persicina. Next base: position 65,422 of record NZ_BCTN01000005.1, read on the forward strand.
TGACGCCAGCGCCCCTGAATACGCGAGTTGGTCAGGCTGGTGTGCAGCATATGCGGCAGCACATAGATGGCGATGGCCAGCGCCGGGGCGTAAATGATAAACGAGTGGAACAGCAGGAAGGCCAGCGGTGCCAGCAGGAAAATCAGCCGGGGGATCCCCGCCAGGAAATGCAGCATCGCGTTGGCGTAGCACAGACGCTGCACCAGCTTCAGGCCTTTGCCAAACAGCGGGTTGTCGAGGCGAAAAATCTGCACCATGCCGCGCGCCCAGCGGATGCGCTGGCCGATATGCGCCGACAGGCTCTCCGTCGCCAGTCCGGCGGCCTGCGGAATACGAATATAGGCCGAGGTGTAGCCTTTTCGATGCAGGCGCAGGGAGGTGTGAGCATCTTCCGTGACCGTCTCCACCGCGATGCCGCCAATTTCATCCAGAGCCGTCCGGCGTAATACCGCACAGGAGCCGCAGAAGAAGGTGGCATCCCAGACATCGTTCCCGTCCTGAACCAGGCCGTAGAACAGGGTGCCTTCGTTAGGGGTACGGCGAAAGCGGCCAAGATTGCGCTCGAAGGGATCCGGCGAAAAGAAATGATGCGGGGTCTGCAACATGGCCAGTCTGGGATCTTTAATAAACCAGCCGAGGGTCATCTGCAGGAATGAGCGCGTCGGCACGTGGTCGCAGTCAAAAATCGCCACATACTCACTGCGGCAGACGGTACGCAGGGCATGGTTAATATTACCCGCTTTGGCATGATCGCGGACGTCACGGGCGACGTACTGAATCCCCACGCTTTCAGCAAATTCTCGAAATTCCGGGCGCTGGCCATCGTCCAGCAGATAAATGGTCAGCTTATCCCGGGGCCAGTCGATACCCAGCGCCGCATAAATGGACGGTTTTACCACGCTTAACGGCTCGTTATAGGTGGGCACCAGCAGGTCAACGGTCGGCCAGCTGCTGATATCCTCCGGCATCGACACCGGCTGACGGTTCAGCGGCCAGAGACTCTGAAAATACCCCAGCAGCAACACCACCCAGGCGTAGGTCTCAGCCGCGACCAGCAGCAGACCGAAGGTCAGACTGAGGGGATCATCCCAGTTCAGGGTAGCGTTATAGCGCCACCACAGATAACGACAGGAGATGGTCAGCGACAGAACAATCATCATCATGGTGGGCAGTCTGCCAGGAATACGACGAACCACCATCGCCACACTCCAGAGCACCAGCACAAAAATAAACTGCGTCCAGATGTCGAAAGGCTGGGAGATACAGAGCAGAGCCAGCGCGGTTGCCACCAGCACCGCCACACTAAACAACCCCTTACGCAGCAGCGGGTGCAGCTGGCTTAACCAGCGCTCACTGCGACTTTCCAGCCTGTTGCGCTGCGCCCGCTGCGGTAAACGCTCAAGCCAGCGGTAAAATCGTTTACGCCAGCGGGCCAGCGGGCGAAAGGCATTCAATCGCTGGCGCTCGCTGCGCCGCGAGGCGTCCAGCGGAATAAACAGCAACAACCACAGGCTTTGCACCAGGTAACGCAGCAGATCAGCCGGACGGGGGCGTTCTGGCGAAACCTGCGGGTAGAGGTCACGGCGACGGGCACGGACAGACTGCCATTCAGGGGATTCAAAACGCAGTAATGCCCAGCCCAGCATCACCAGCAGACACTGGAGCGAGGCCGTCAGCACCGGCGTACGATGGTGGCGGTATTGACCATATCGCTGGTGTAATGCCTGCCACACCGGAGGGATCAGAAGCCAGCGAAGTGGGCTCATGCCGCTTTACCTGTGAGATTGATCAGACACCAGGTTGCCAGCGTCGCGATCTCCTCCGCCCCGAGGCTGAGGGGACGATATTCCCCCACCGGCTGTTTGCACAGCAGCGCTTCGGCCAGGGCTTCATCACGGTGGATCAATAATGGCACCATTCCTTTCAGTGAACTCAACCACAGCTGATGCAAGTCCTGCTGCGCCTTGCTAAGGGAACTAAACTGGTTAAGCAGAAACAGGGTATTTGGCGGGAAAATGGTTTGATGCAGGCGAAGATGAGCGTTGCCATCAGCATTCAGCACCACCAGGCTGTGGTCGGCCTGAGCGAGCAGCGTGTCGCTGAGCCGGGGCAGCTCTGCCGGCATATCCAGCAGTATCCAGCGATACGTTTTGCGCAGGGAAGCCAGACGCGCAGCCCACGGCGTCAGTAACGCTTCGGGCTGATGCATAACATTCTGTTTTTCATCAGCCGGGAGGTCACCGAATGGAATGAAGTCGAGCTGTTCGGTATAGCGCATTGCACTCTGCTGCCAGGGCTGCTGTTGACGATCGCTGTATGCCCAGCCTCGGGAGTGCGTTACCGGCATATTAAAGTGAGCCCGCAGCTGGTTATGGGGCGAAAAGTCGATGACCATCGTCCTTTCCCCCAGACGATTGAGCGCCCAGGCCAGCGCAGCCGTAACAGAGGTGGTTCCCACGCCCCCGCGAAGTCCCGACAAGGCAACGATCGGCATTATCCCTCCTTTTTTTGCGGTGAACCCAATTCGCTCAGTAACGGCCAACGGATATAAATTTCGGCCAGTCGTTCATGACGGGCAATATCGATATAACGGAATGCCCCGAGTGAAAATGCCTCACTCAACGCGCTGATATCGTCGGGTTGTTCGCGCTCATGGGATAAAGCAGGACGCTGATTTTTATTCATCTTTTCCAGTCATTATGCAGAGTACTGCCGGTTTGTTAATATGAAGTTATCCGGTTAAAGATTTAAAAATGTGCCACGCACCGGGGAACCGTAGCGGAAAAAGCATTACTGGCTGAAAAAGTAAGGCACGAGACTTATCCTGGGATACTTAGCGCATAAAAGATGAGCACGATATAAATGATTCACTGAAACGTGTTAAGTAGTAATGTATATTTACAGCATAACAATTGGTACGCTTTTTTTTCCAGGCTATCACCCCGCTGGATTATCCCTGGTGCACAGTATCTTATGACGATTTCATATACCTTAGGGCTGGGACAGGTTCAACACGAATTAGCGCTGATGCAACCGCCCGGCTGTTACTGGATAACGGTTAACCGTCAGGAAGATGCACGACGGCTGGTGCGCCAGACAATCGCCTCGCAACGTGCATTGACCCTGATCAGTAGCGCGGATAAACCACAAAGTCTGCTCTCGCCTGCACCCCAGGGCGGCCCCAACAAGATCCCGTTATTCTCTCTGCCTGAAACGGCGGAAGCGCTAATGGACTTAATGGAAGATCTGTCCCGAACCCTGGTCAACAAACCCCGCTTACTGATATTTTACACAGCATTCAGTACATGGGAAAAGTTATCTTCAGCAGAATTAAATCGCTGGCTGAGGGAAATGCAAAAATGGTTAACCGTGCGAAAGTCAACGCTGTTGATTATCACATCCGGGGCTGGCCTAAATGCCCTGCGCAGTGATTTACAAACGCGTTATCGTCATTTAGAAGGATTATCACATCTTGAATGGCAACAGGACAGCTGGAATTACCGAATTAACTGGTGGTGTAATAAAAGTGGGATGCTGGCCGATCGTGCGCTGCGTCTCACTTTACATGACGAGGCGTTCATTCAGATTAATGAAACCGATCACAATACGCCCTTAACACTGAATGATGAAAACGAGTATCTGGCTGAAAAAAGTGCCCTTGAAGGTGCGCCCCCCCTCTCCAGTGCATGGACGCTGTTTGAAGATAACAGCCAGCTGGCAAGCCGGGCGCAGCAGGCCAGTGCCGCCACCATCATCTTTACGCTGAGTCATAACGACCAGGTGGCGACGCTGGCAGGCGATATTCACGGACTGCGCCGCACGCGCGGCAGCGCCCTGAAGATTGTGGTGCGCGAAATGCAGACGGCCCTGCGCTACAGCGATGAACGCCTGCTGCTGGCGTGCGGCGTCAACGCCATCGTCCCCTTTAATGCCACCCTGTCGCGCTTTCTGACCGCCATCGAAGGTTTACAGGGGCAGCACTATAATCGTCATGTGCCTGCGGACCTCAGTATTCTCCTGAAATCCATGCAACCCTTGCAGGAAAAAGGCTATCTTCCACTGGAGCATTTCTGCCGTTCGGTGAAGAGATTAATCGACAACACTATGCTGCCGGAAAACGGAAAAGGTCTGCTCATTGCGCTACGCCCGGTGCCGGAACTCAGCCCGGAACAGGCGCTAACGCTGTGTAAGCCCCGGCGCTACGGTGACCTGATCACCCGCATTGAAGACCGGCTCTATCTTTTCCTCTCCTCCTGTCGTTACAACGATCTGGATACCGCGCTGCACTATATTTTTCATCTGCCGCATGACGAGATTTTTACCAACCGTATGGTGTGGTTCGAGGATCTACAAATCCTCTCTGAAATCCGGCAAATCAATGGCATGGTGCCCAGCGCCTGGCGTGATGCGCCTGCGACCGGGAGTGATCTCCCTGATGCCCCTCCGGCCGCCCCGGCTTCGCCAGACATTCGCCTGATGCCGCAGGAAATTACGCTGACGACCCCTGCAGACAGAAAGGATCAACCATGACGTTAATGGATGGCGTGCAGATCACCATTCTGCTGCTACTGGTTTTATTACTGTTAAAACCGCTTTACACCCGCTGGCTGCCCAGGCAATGGCACGGTGTGTTACACCGCGTTCTTCCTCCCCGCTCTCTTAAATATGAAGGGACGTGGCGGCGTAAATCCTCTGGTTCGGATACCAAAAAGTGATGACCGATCGTGACTCTCAAATTCCGGCAACGCCGTCTGCATGGCGCAACTGGCGCGGGCTGGGTGGCTGGAACTTTTATTTTCTGCTTAAGTTTGCGCTGCTGTGGTTCGGCTATCTGAATTTTCATGCGCTGACGAATCTGGTTTTTCTCGCCTGGCTACTGATGCCGATGCCGTCACTCAGGCTGCATCGCCTGCGCCACGGGCTCTCCATTCCAATCGGCATCGCGCTGTTCTGGCATGATACCTGGTTACCGGGCCTGCAGACGCTGCTCAGTCAGGGCGGCCAGCTGGCAGGCTTCTCTGCCGACTACCTGCTGGATTTAACCACCCGTTTTATTAACTGGCAGATGGTGGGCGGTGCCTTCGTGCTGCTGGTGCTGTATCTCTTTATTGCCCAGTGGATCAGGGTGACGGTGGTGGTGTCTCTGTTTTTACTCTGGGTCAACGTGGTAAACCTTGCCGGCCCGGCCTTTAGCCTGCTGCCGACCCGGGAAACCGCACCGCCGGCGGCGGCGAATGTTACGCCGGCAGCGAAGAAGGAGACGGTGAGCGGCATGGAAGAGACGCTGCCACCGACCAGCGCGAATCTGACGGCTCATCTCAACGCCTTTTATAACAGCGAAAAACAGCGTATCACGCCGTTCCCGGACGCGCTGCCTGCCGACGCTGCGCCATTTGATATTCTGGTGATCAATATCTGCTCGCTGGCATGGTCTGATATTGAGTTTGCCCGACTGCGCGAGCATCCGCTGTGGCAGCACTTCGACGTGGTGCTGAATAACTATAATTCCGCCACCGGCTACAGCGGCCCGGCGGGGATCCGCCTGCTGCGCGCCAGCTGCGGCCAGAGTTCGCACAGCGACCTGTACAAGCCCGCCGATGAGCGCTGCTATCTGTTCGATAACCTGGCGAAACTGGGCTTTAAGCAGCAGTTGATGCTCGACCATCCCGGCGTGTTTGGCGGCTATCTGCAGGAGCTGCGTGAGGACGGTAATTTGCAGGCACCGCTGATGTCACAAGCCGGCATTAAGCCCGAGCTGACCTCTTTCGACGGCGAACCGGTGTTTAACGACGCGCAGCTGATGCAGCGCTGGCTGGACGATCGGCAAAAAAGCAGCGATACCCGTAGCGCGACCTTCTATAACCTGATCCCGCTGCACGACGGTACGCGCGACCTGGGCAGCAGTAAAACCGCCGCCTGGCAGCCGCGCGCAAAACTGCTCTTCGACCAGTTGGATGAATTCCTGACCAACCTGGAAAAATCTGGCCGCCGGGTAATGGTGCTGGTGGTGCCGGAGCACGGTGCCGCGCTGGAAGGCGACCGGATGCAGATGTCCGGCCTGCGAGATATCCCCAGCCCGTCGATTACCCATGTTCCGGTGGGTATCAAGTTTGTCGGTATGAAGGCCCCTCACGCCGGTAAGCCGCTTGATGTCAGTACGCCGACCAGCCTGCTGGCGGTCTCTGAGCTGATTTCCCGCGTGGTGGATGGGCAGGTATTTAATGCGGCTAACGTGAACATGGCTACGCTGACTGCCGACCTGCCGCAGACGCCGGTGATTTCCGAAAATGATAATGCGGTGGTGATGATGTATCAGGGCAAACCCTGGATCAGGTTGAATGGTGGAGACTGGGTGGCCTATCCGCTTTAGGGACGTTTGCCCTGTGCAGCGCAAGAGGCCGGCCCCGGACAGCCAGGTCAGGGGCGTTAGACTTTCTGACCCGTCACAGGGGCCGGCCTTCTTTTCTGGCCGGCCCCTGTGACGGTTTTCCCGCTCTTTAGTGGTCTTTAAACGCCAGCCATGTCAGCAGCCGCAGACTCGCTGAAAAATAGTCCTCGTCGCTGTTCAGCGAATCATTCAGATAACCCGTTTCCCCGAGCGTCAGATCGCGCACGGCGAGCAGTCCCCCCGCCATAGCGTAAGGGGCTTTATCGTTACTCATGACATCAATCCAGGCGGGCGTTTGCAGGCGCTGGAAGTTCATCCAGAAACGCTGGAACGGCACAAGCTGTAACGACGCGGGATCATACCAGTACAGATAAAGCGGAATACGGATTGCATCGTAGCTGAAGCGCGGTGGCCAGGCCGTGGCCGGAGCCAGTGACCCGTCGGCGTTCATCGCCACCCAGTCCAGCGGCAGCGCGCTGTCCCCGAAGCGCATCTCAGACAGCAGGGCGACCCCGTCGTCGATCAGCGTATTCCACACTTTCAGATGGCTGCGCCGGGCAAAATCACGCCACGCCGGGAAGATAAAATAGGACGGGTTCAGTACCACATAGCTGGTCTTGTTAAAGCCCTGCGCGCCGGGCAGCATGATTGTGCGGCCCGCAAAGGTGATCACGTTATGGGCGATAATCGCCCGCTGAATGCGATCTGAATGCTGTAAATAGGACTGATCCTGCCATTTCTCCCCGGCCTTCTGCAGCGCCCAGGCGATCAGCACATCGCCGTCAGAGGCGTTGTTTTTATCGCTGACCGGATCGGCGTTCCCCGGAATATATTTCCAGTAAAACAGGTCATTTTTCGGGTTACTGAGATGGGTTTGCGTCCAGCGCCACAGGCGGTCAAAGGTGGTGTGGTCGTTGTAATACACCGCCATCAGCATGGCATAACCCTGCCCCTCCGTATGGCTGACATTGTTGTTGCCCGTATCCTGAATACGGCCTTCAGAAGTCAGAAAACGTGTTTTAAACGTACCCCAGCCCTCTGCGGCGCTGGCCTGAGACAGGCCCAGCACCAGCGCAAGCAGGATGATGCCTGCCCTGAACATTGCCATCATGGTATTTCTCACCTCTGGTAGTGAAAACGCAGTGAACTTTCACCGGTTTCTTCACAGGTCAGGGCGACGTTCTCACCGCCTCCCTGAACACGTAGCCAACGGGCATACAGGCCCAGTAAAACCGCACCGAGCGCCAGCCGCCACTGGCGATCCGGCATAATGCCATCACCCGGTGGTAACGCCAGATGATCGATCACGATCGCGGTATCTGAAGGCTGCAGATCCACAAACCCCCAGTTAAACTGCCCCAGTACCAGATTGATCTGTGCTTCCAGATCCGCCACGGTCGCGATGGTAGCCAGCGGATAACGGCTGGCGAGGTTATCGCCCATCTGGCGTAAAAACGCCTGGCTTTCCTGCTCGCCGGCGTTATTCAGCATCCCGTTGATCATCACGCTCAGCAGATCAAACCAGCCGGGCTGGTACTGCTGCTGACGGTAATACTGCAGGGTGCGTTCCTGTAACTGACTCATGCTTATTTGCCTCCCAGCATGTAGCGGAAGTAGAGCTGCGCTGTACTTTCGTTATAGTCGCCGAAGGTGTCATAGCCCAACTGACCGCCGATGGTGACGTCTTTGTTGATCTTATAATCCGCACCCGCGTGCAGGTTATAGCCGATACCGCTCTTGCTGCCGCCGCTGAAGTACGCCTCTTTGGCATAACCTGCCGTCACAGCATCTTCCAGCAGTGACTGGTAATCGCTGTTGTTCGGGAAGTACGCGCTGCGATCCTGGGTATAGGACTGATAACCCGCCGAACCGCCCACTTTTACGCTCAGATCGTCATAGGTCTGGGTGAAGTCTACCGGGAACGATACGCTGATATAGTTCTGCGGGCTGAAGTAGCCCCCCTGACCGTAGCTGAAGTTACTGAGGTTCTTCGAGAAGTCCATCCAGCTGATGTTGATGCCGGTTTTCAGTTCGCGATCGTTAAAGTGAAACGGACGCACATAGGCGCCGGCGTTACCCATTAACGAGGTATTACTGGCCACGTTTTCCCCGACATAGCTGTACCCCCCGGCACCGACATAGAATCCGGCATCGCCATCGTCGTAACTCAGCATGGCGTTACCGCCGTTTTTGGTCACGCGACCCCAGCTCTTGCCGGAAAACTTATCTTTCACCCCAACGTATGAGAGCAGACTGTCGGTGACCGCACGGCGTTCGCCGGTGAGGATCAGGGTCAGATAGTCCGTCAGCTTCGGTGCCCACTTCACACCGCCGACCATCGTGCTGAGATCCTGACCCAGCGGCGTACTGCCGAGGTCAATCCTGTAGCTGTCACCGCTTAACGCCAGGTTCAGCTCCACGCCGGAGGCCGTCTGCGAGTCGGTCGACGATGACGATGCCGTATCAACATTGACCTTACGCGAAGAAGCCGCAAGGTATTTCGCCAGCGTGGCGTTGTTATTCAGGCTCTGTAAGTTGCTGACGCCGCTGTTGGTGAACGGATTGTAGTCCGCGCTATCGATACCGGTAAGATTCGTCAGCGCCGCGCCCACGCCCGGATTAGCCGCATCAAACGTCGCTTTCTCCGCCGCGGTCAGCCCGCTGTAACTGGTCTGTTCATTTTTAATGTTCTGAATCAGGTTAGCGACCGCGACTCCGGCCGCCCCGGTGCCAAGACGGCGATAAGCATCACCGCTGGCGCTGCCGGCGCTCAGGGTCATCGGTGTCACGGTAAAGTCAAAGCGGGCGTCACCCAGCGGGGAGCTGGACCACACCAGCGGCGCTTTCGCCTCGGTCAGCTTGCTCAGGCCGTTCTCGCCGTCGCGACCGCGGATCTGAATGCCGCCCTGCATCCAGGTGCCGGTATCTTTCTCCAGCTCATCCATCATGGTGTCAATCTGATGCAGCGTCTGATTCTGTCGGGTCGCGGCTTCAGTACCGCCGCCGACGAGGGTCAGCCCGCCTTCAGCCCCGTCAATATCACGATAGTCTCGCGCATCCGGCGCCTGCTGCCAGGGCATGGTATTGCCGTACACCGACGGTGATTTGCGTACCGACATCGTCGTGCGGTTGATAAAGGGGTTATCGGACAGCGTCAGGCCGCCAATGCCGGCGGTACTGCCGACACGGCTGCCGTCCAGCCCGATCATCTTACCTTTGGCGGTGCGCAGATAGCTCAGGGCCTGATGATGATCGCCCTCCGCTTCGGAAACCCGCGCCAGCAACAGCAGGCGTTCCGGCGACGGCTCGCCGCGCAGGCCGCTGGCCAGAGCGCGAGCTTTGGGCACATCATTCAGCGCCAGCGCGGTGTTAATCGCCCCTTCGCGCGCATCCTGAGTGTCGGTGTCGCGCGTCATCAGGTAGTCGTACACCACTGCGGCTTCTTTGTTCATCTTGCCGGACTGGTACAGGCGCGCCATGGCAAACATCAGGTCGGAATTCTGCGGATCTTTCTGCAGGGCGCCGATCAGCTTATCGTAGGCCGCCGCATACTGTTTGCGTTCACGCAGTTCATCCACTTCATTAATTAGCCCGCCGTTACGGATCCCCGCCAGCTGGGCGCTGGTGCTGCGTGACTGCAGTTCCGGGTTACTGAGGAAGGCCTGCGCTTCACCGCCCAGTCCCGCCTGATTCAGTACCGCCACCTGGGCCGCATAGTCACCGGCGTTACCCTGCACACCGCGCTGCATACTGGCGCGCACAACGGAGACCGCCGTGGTCATATCACCCGCCTGTGCCAGGCCTTTCGCCAGGTTACCCGCATCCGCCGGATTTTGCGGCGGGTTCGCCGCCAGCGCTTTCAGCGTGTTGGCCGCCGCCGCACTGGCGCCCTGGGCCAGATACTGCTGCGCCACGGACATCTGCTGGTTGAAGTTCACACGCTGGGTCAGCGCGCGCATCTCTGCGTTTTGACTGCGGGCCGGAATGCGTGACAGCAGGCTCTGCGCCTGCCCCCAGGCCCCGCTTTCGCTGGCAAACAGCGCGGCCGCATACACTTCATTGCTGCTGGCACCGTTGCGGAAAGCAGGCTGCATCACGCCTGCCGCCGCAGCGGTATTGCCCTGTTGCTGATAAATACGCGCAAGGTCGAGGCGCAGCCAGCCGTCGGCCGGGAAACGCTGCATGCCCTGCTGCAGGATCGTAATGGCCCGCTGCGGGTTGCCGGCCGCCAGCGCCTGCTTCGCGTCACGGCGCACCGGTTCACTGGTGGCCACCGGGCGCGGCGTCACTGCCTCGCGTACGCTGGACGGGAGAGAGGCCAGCAGTGTGTTAGCTTCGGCGGTGTTACCCTGCTGCCGCAGCACGTAGAACAGCCCCTCTTTCGCCGGACGGTTAGCGGCATCGCCGGACAGCACGTCACGGTAGGTCTGCGCGGCCTGATCCAGCTGATTATTACGGCGCAGCACGTCAGCACGGAACAGCTTCGCTGCCACGCCCTTCTCGCCCGCTGCCTGGGTTAACGGCGCGCTGAGGCTTAAAGCCTGCGCGCTGTCCCCGGCTTTCATCGCCTGCTGGGCGGCGGCTAACTGACCGTAGAAGCGGGCATCGGTTGCCTGCTGCTGGCGCTGTTCGCTGTTGCTGCCGCCGAGCTTCGCTGCACGCTCCAGATAGTCTGCCGCTCTGGCATAGTCGCCGCTGCGCTGCGCCACATAGCCCAGTCCCGCCAGCGCGTCGGCATCCTCCGGGTTGGTTTGCAGCACCCGATCGAAAGCGGTCTGTGCGCCGCTGACGTCGCCGCTGTTCAGGGCGTTAAAGCCCTCACCTTTGGCCGCGCCGCCGACGTTTTTCCGGAAGTGATCCATCACCGCCGTATCCTGCGGATGGCGCTGCTGGTAGTGCTGATACAGCGGCGCATCGCCCGACTGCGGTCCCAGCCACAGCAGCGCCTGACGCAGGGAACGATCGGCGTCGGCATTGCCGCCCGCCAGTCCTTCCAGCATTTGCAGCCCCTCACGGCGGGTTGATTCCTGCCAGGTCAGGGCCTTGCCCAGCGCCAGCTTCGCGCCGGTATCCTGCGGGTGCTGCGCCACGAACTGCCGCAGGTTGTCCACCGCCTGCGGCAGCAGGGTGCGGTCACCGGCCATGGTCAGGTAATACTCCGCCGCCACGCTGGCCGGTGGCGTATTCCCGCTGAAGGTGTTGCGCCAGGTCTGCAGGGCCGCCGCGGTATTGCCGCTGCGCGCCTGTTGTCGGGCCAGAGACAGCTGCGCCGCCGGGATAGTCTGCATCTGACGGGCTGCGTCCAGTTCTGACAGTCGCGGATCCTGTGGCGAAACCTGACTAAGCCGCGCGCGCCATTTGGCCGCGGCCGCACCATCCCCGCCCTGCTGAGACCACAGCGCCATCAGGAACAATGCCTGGGCGTTGTTCCCATCCACCATCAGCACTTTATTCAGCGCATCACGGGCCAGCTCATCATGCGCTTTCTGATGCCAGTAATTTGCCTGGTCAAACAGCGCCTTAACGGCGGGATTGTTCTCTGCGGCCAGCAGCGGGAACGTCATCACCGACAGCACAAGGCCGCTGCCAAACATCCAGCGTTGGCGAATTCTGGCGGTTAAGGGGGTGAGTGTTGTTTTCATTATTCTTTCTTCTCGCCAGAGGTACGGGAATGATCCTGCGGGTGCAGACGACGCCATGCATGGCGCTTCAGCAGAACACAGGCGCTGAGTCCCACCAGGGTGGCACAGAACAGCGCCAGTAACGCCAGCAGTACGGCATGCTGGTTGGCATACCATACAACCATCATGTACCAGGGCATTTGCCCGCTCGGGAACTGAGCGCCCACGCTAAAGCTGCGGATACCATTCTCATCGGTAATGATCGCCGTATCCCCCCGGATACCCGCGTTAATCCGTGATGAGGTCATGTCGTTATGCAGTCGCGCCAGCTGGTTATCATCGGTCGCGACTGTCATCACCACCAGACGACTGCTGTTCCACGGTGAGCGGTAGCTGATAAAACCGCGCCAGTCTTCGTTCGACGAGAAGTAACGGTCAGCGTCCAGCGTCTGACGATACCAGTTACCGGTCAGCCAGCTACGCAGGTTATCCAGCATATTCGGCACTTTAACGCCAAGGGTATGATTATTCAGTTCGTACGGTGAGCCTGCCAGCAACTCGCGGTTAAAACTGGTCTGTGCCAGGGTGGAAACCGAGAGAATATCGCTGTTTTCCAGGCGGCCACGCAGCGTACCGGCAGCCGGAATACCAAACATGACGCTGTTCTGACTCAGCGCGGCGCCGGTTGCATTGCCCGAACGGCCTGCCATATCCAGCAGCGTGCTGATCTCGGCGTTACTCGGGTTTGAAGGAAGCATCAGTACCGTCTGAGAATAATCAGCCAGACGCGAGAAAGGGAACGAGGCTCCGACAAAGTAAGAGAGGTTCGGCAGTAACGTAAAGTGACGGGTATGACTCAGATCGATAAACGAATCATCTTCAATCCGGCTCTTGATATTGTTATTGGTCAGCACGCTGCACGGTGCCGTGGCCTTAGGTTTGATATTGAAATAGAGCTGCATCTGGTTGTCACCGTAAATCAGGTACGGATCCAGTTTCAGGGTATATTTCTCCTGGCGCGCATCCCCACCCAGGCGGTGCCAGATATTTTCCAGCAGGCCGACCTTATTGACTGTCAGGTTACGCAGGAAGGTTCCGTTCAGCGTGACGTTGAGCAGAGAGTTATCTTCATCAATCCAGCTTTCTGACGGGAAGCGATAGTTCAGCTGGACAGGAATGCTGTCACCGTCCCACAGAAACAGATCGGGTGCCGCACGGAAGTTAACGCGCAGCGCATCATGCCAGATGCCTGTGGTGGTCAGATTCTGATCCTTACGCAGGAGTTCGCTGAGACGTACCGGACGTTCGGTATTGATCCAGCGCGGCGCATCGTACGGCTTGCGCAGCGGCATACTCTGCGGCGTGACGGCCAGCGACGGTTCATCTGCCGTCATCGGCTGCAGAAGACGCCACGCAGCCTGACGCAGCTGATCGTCGGTTTTGCCAGTCACCAGCAGCAATTTGTACACCGGGTTATCCGGGTTACTCACCATATGCAGGGAGGGACCGTCACTTTCCGGTAAGGTCAGGCTACCGATTTTTTCACCGGGGTGACCAAACACCACGCCGTTTTTCTCCGGCAGCGCGCCACGTAATACCGGAAAGCTGATGCCGCGATAGTCTGCCTGAATTCCCATCCAGGATGAGAGGATCGCCGCCGCGCTGACTTCACCCGGCGTGATGTCATTGCCAAAGATAATGGCTACGCTGGCCGGGCTCATGCGCAGCGGGTCAATAAACGGACGCGGGAAATTGCGCAGGTTGGTTCCGATATTCAGCTGCTGGCCTTCCAGTGCCAGCGTGGTATTCGGCAGAATAGTCACCTGATACTGCCGGGCGCTGTCGCGCTCACACAGCAGCTGGTCAGCATCGTTAATTTTAAAGCTCAGGTTATTGCTGGACACCACCATCGCCGCCGGAATATCCAGCTGATAATCCTCGCTGGCACGATCGGAGGCACTCAGCGGCAGGGTCCCCAGCGGCTGGCCGTTCAGCATCAGCTGCAGCGACGTATTCCGCGCCGCCAGCGCCTGGGACACTTTCAGCGACAGGTTCAGGCGCGCATTGGTGACCACTTCATCGGTCGGCAGGGTGAAAACAATCCCGGATTGCAGCTGCCCCCCGGTCAGCGTGATCCCCTGCTTCTGGCCCATCTGCGCCACGCTGACCGTGCTGGAAAGCGGTTGATTGAGCGATACGGCAGGCTGCGTCTCAGCCTCGTCCATGACCGGGGCCGGCAGCGGCGGCAGGCCCGCAGGCAGGCCTTCGTTGGTGCCCGGTGGTAGCGCGGCTTCATCACCCGCTGGCAGGCTGCTTTCCGCCGATCCGGCAGGCAGATCCGTTGCTACGGCCTGGCCCTCCGCCGGCGGAGACGTCTCCGCAGGCAGGGAGCCAGCAGGCGCCTGTGCCGGCATGGCCGGGGTTTCCGTCGCCGTGGCCGGGGTGTCGGTCTGCGCCGGGGGAGCGGCGTCTGCCGCTGGCGGCGTGACTTCAGCCCCCACATCTGCCGGCGGCGGAATATCCGATAATGCGCTGCTGTCGCGGGTGACGCTGCCCGGATCGGCCTGCGCGCTGCCCAGCGTGAGCAGGGTACTCAGGCACAATGCCCGGAGGAGGAGTGGCTTCATACCGCGCTATCCTCTTCCACTTGTGCCCGACGTTTTTTTCTTGCCCGCCGATCCTGGAATGTCAGCCAGAACAGCTCAAACACGGTACGAATAATGTTCAGTAACGAACGCAACGGTTTATCTTTAGGCCCCACAGGCTGGATCCAGGCGTCGGCGCGCGACAACACCACCCGAACCAGCTCACGACGGCGTGGCAGCGGCATCTCATCAAACTGCAGTCGGATAACGCCATCCTCCGCACCAATCACCTGAACCGGAATGGAGATCACCCCGGACTGCAGGATGAGGTCAATGGCTTCAATCTCGTCCTTCTCATGACGCGAGTCTGGCGCATCGATCTGCGCACCGCCCATCGACAGGTTAACGGTATTTGAACGCGATGAGATGCCACTGGCGTAGTGCACCACCACGGGAAGATTGACATCAACACGGATGGTTTTACGCACCTGTTTGGTTTCACGCGCCACGGCAATGGCTGCCATCAGAATAATCAGGCTGAAGGTCGCCCAGCCGACGTTCAGCGCAATAACGTAGGGATCCACGCCAAAGTAGTCATGCGCTGTCGCCCGGACAATGCCACTCACTACGCCCACCAGTAACAGCAGAGCGCAGATCACGTGCGGGCGCACGATATTGAAGTCAAAGAAACCGACGTCCAACAGGCCACCTTTATCCGTCACGTTAAATTTACCGTGCTTCGGTGAAATCATCGTTAACAGGGTCGGGATCACCAGATGGAAAGCCATCACGGTTTCGTAAATCTCTCCCCAGAAGGTGGCGCGGAAGCGACCGTTCATACGAGAGTTAACGTAAAGCGACATTACCAGGTGCGGCAGAACGTAGGCAAAGATCAGGCCTGCCGACGAGTGGATGATATTCAGATTGAACAGCAGGTACGCCAGCGGCGCCGTCAGGAAGACAACACGCGGCAGGCCAAACTGGAAATGCAGCATGGCGTTGAGATAGCAGAGCCGCTGCTGCCATTTCAGCCCGCGACCCAACAGCGGGTTATCGACGCGGAAAATCTGCGTCATGCCTCGCGCCCAGCGCGTACGTTGGACAATATGCAGACCCAGACGCTCGGTCGCCAGACCGGCGGCCAGCGGGATAGCGAGGAAGGCAGAGCCCCAGCCAAGACGCTGCATTTTCAGCGCGGTGTGGGCATCTTCTGTCACGGTTTCCACCGCGAACCCGCCAATCTCTTCCAGCGCTGAACGACGAATGACCGCGCAGGAGCCACAGAAAAAGGTCGCATTCCAGTTATCATTACCCTGCTGAACCGGGCCGTAGAACAGGGCCCCTTCGTTCGGAATGTCGCGGGCGGCTTTCAGGTTGCGCTCAAACGGATCCGGTGAATAGAAGTAGTGCGGCGTCTGGAGCAGGGCCAGCTTTTCATCTTTCAGGAAAGCACCGACGGTGGCCTGCAGGAAGGTGCGTGTTGCCACATGGTCGCAGTCAAAAATGCAAATCAGCTCACCTTTGGTGATTTTCATTGCATGGTTAAGGTTACCGGCCTTGGCGTGGCGATTGTCATCACGCGTGATGTAACCCACGCCAACATCGGCGGCAAAGCGGGCAAACTCGCTGCGCTTACCGTCATCCAGCAGATAGATTTTGATCTTATCGCGCGGATAGTCGATGCACTGTGCCGCCAGCACCGTATCACGTACCACGTCCAGGCTTTCGTTATAGCTGGGGACGTAGACATCAACGGTAGGCCACAGGCTGATATCGTCGGGCAACGGCTCAATGGTGCGCTTCAGCGGCCATGAGGTTTGCAGATAACCGAGGATTAATATCAGCCAGACATAAAGCTCGGCCATAAATAGCCCGATGCCAAGAATGGCTTCGACCTCAGAATTAAAATGCAGTGTTTCCGTCGCCCGCCAGTAAATATAGCGTGTGGACATCATCGCTGAGAGGATCACCATCACGATGGTGATTTTTTTGCTTTTGCTAATACCTAATAAAAACAGAATAGCAATCGAGATTAAGCCAAAAATATATTGCTTAGCGCTATCCATCGGTGTCGTCACGATGACGGCTGCGACGGGGAATAATACCAGCAGCAGGAGATAAAAGAGGACTTTATTCATAAGTCATCCTGAATATGTATTGTTATAATTCGTGGCAATCCCAACATAATCGGATTACGCGTATTCAGGCCTCCCTGCCTGGTCATAATCCGGCCGTTAACGGGGCTTTAGCGGAGCATGCAGTTCTCCGTCACCGACTTTAATATCAAGCAGCGCAGCAAGGCGCTTAGCGATCAACTCAATATCAAACGCCGCGGCGGAGACAGGGCTAAAATCAAAAATCGACTGTTGGGACGCATTGGCTTCTGCCACGCTTTCATCACGATTCACGACGCCCATCAGCCTGTCGCCAAGGCGCTGCTGCATAAATGCGGTCACATCGCGGCTGATATTTCTGCGGCTATCGCTCTGATTCAGGACGAAATAATGACCTCCCCGGTGATTCAGCGCCCCACCAATCATTTTTTCTTTTTCAATCTGCGGGAGCAGCGACAAGGATGCTGTGTCTGCCAGCATCACCACTAAATGCATATCGGCCAGCGCCGTCATGGCTTTAAGCGCCGGCCCGGGGCCGGGAGGGAAATCAGCGATAATCACCAGCCCGGGGTAGTTCAGCACCGTGTGCAGGCCACGGGACAGGAAGTTAGGATCCCGGGTCAGGTTGTCTTCAAACCCGAGACGCTGATCTTCCGTCACGTCACCGTAAGGCAGGACAAAAATATTGCCCCCGGTGGTGAGAATGGACTGACTCCAGTCAGAGGATTCGGCAGATTTTGCGACAAAACCCCGGCTGTCCGCCAGTGGAACACCAAAGTGCAGGCGCAGGGCATTTTGCACGTCAAAATCGATCGCCAGCACCTTGCTGCCGCCACGGGCGAGGGCATGAGCAAGATTGGCTGCCATGGTGGTTTTCCCCACGCCGCCTTTCGGTGAGCAGACACAAACTAACGGCATGAGGCGATTTTCTCCAGCAGGGGATGTAGCAATATATCTTTCGGAAGCGACGCGGAAGACGGGGTGGCAGCAGGGCTGAACAGCCGCTTAAAACTGACATTAGCGGTAGCCTCTGACGCTGATGAGCGCGGCGCGATGGCCGGTGTGGCCGCTGGCGCAATATGCAGGGGTGTCGGAACGGCTGAGGGTGCCGATGCAATGTCGGCCACGGGCTGTGCCGCAGGGGCTGAACGGGCGGCCAGCTGCGCTAACAGTGAACTGCCGGATACCGCCGTTTGCTGTGCGATCGGCATGGCTTGCAGGGGAGCGGTATCGCCCCCGTCAGCCGGGGCTGCCACCGGGACAGGCACGGCAGGAGACGTGGCAGCAGGCGGCAATGAAGCAGAGATACTGTCCAGCAGTGAAGCCCCCACCCGCCCCGAAGACGCGGGTGCGACCGCCTTAAAAGACTGAACAGGCAGATGCGACGTGGCCGGCTCAGACGCGGCCAGAGGCGGCGTAAAGGCGGCCGGATCGGCGGGCTGAGGCGCTGCTCTGTCAATACGCTGACTGTTATCCAAAACCGACCCTGCGCCCTCTTTCAGCAACTGTCGGATCACGCTCCAGTTGGTGGTATCAGCGTTCAGCACCTGCTCAGACATGTCTTTGAATTCAATGTGGTTTGTTTGCGTTTTTTCTTTAAAACGCTGCAGGTCATCATAGCTTTTCATGAGTATGATCGCGCAAGGTGGAGGATTTCGCGGCAATATAACATATAAATTTTGAATTACTCAGACTAATCTCATACCCCAGATAAAAGGCGTTGAACGATTAATTCACGTCAATAGATTTCAATTATTCATTGCGACAGTTATATATCAACACAGTGATTATTTGGTTTAGTTAATTATTTTGCACAGGCTAATTAAAAGCTATTTCCTGTCACTGAAATATCTTTCTGCTGCTTACCCCTGCTTAATACAACGTCCCCTTTTTTCTGGCAAGACTATCCCATAATCCTCTCCCGGATGAAGAAAAGCTGACACAAGTCTCTTGCAAAAGCCCCTGTGACAGACCGAATCTTCGACGCCTGCAGATTCGGCTTAAGTACGACAGATAAGGAGACTTTTTATACAGCATAGCAGTGGTTAGGGAATGATGCATTTTGCTTAAGGATTTTATGCGATGTGTAACAGCGGGCGGGCCGGAAAAGCAGCCCGGCCCCTGCGCGATACGGTGAACGGCAGGGGGCGGGCCAGGGTCATAGGTTAAGCCGTCGGGGTCGACCCTTTCTTCCGGCCTGCCCACAGGGGTTAAGCGCCGGGATTTTCATCCTGATCCACGGCGAAGCAGGCGACCTGCTGTCCGCCCCAGGTCTTCAGCTGCGGCTGGAGCTGCACGCAGGTGCCGAACTGGCGGCGGCAGCGCGCGTTAAAGGCACAGCCCGGCGGCGGATTCAGCGGGCTGGGCAGCTCGCCGGTCAGCTTGATGCGCTCGCGGCGCTCATCCGGGTTAAGGCGTGGCGTGGCCGACAGCAGTGCCTGAGTATAGGGGTGCAGCGGGTTTGAGAAGATCTGCTCCTTACTTCCCTTCTCCACGCAGCGGCCCAGGTACATCACCATCACTTCATCCGCAATATGTTCGACCACCGACAGGTCATGAGAAATAAACACGTAGGAGAGGCCGAGGTCCTGCTGCAAATCCATCATCAGGTTCAGCACCTGCGCCCGCACCGAGACGTCGAGCGCGGAAACCGGCTCATCGGCGATCAGCACGTCCGGATCCAGCATCAGCCCGCGAGCAATGGCAATACGCTGACGCTGGCCGCCGGAGAACATATGCGGGTAGCGGTCGTAGTGCTCGGTCTTCAGACCAACCTTCGCCATCATCTCCAGCGTTTTTTCCCGGCGCTCGGCTTTGCTCAGTTGGGTATTAATCAGCAACGGCTCTTCCAGGATCTGGCTGACCTTTTTACGCGGATTCAGGGAACCGTACGGGTTCTGGAAAACGATCTGGATTTTCTGACGGCGCAGCTTCTCCGCTTCCGGATCGTGCTTCAGCAGATCCTGTCCCTGGTAGAACAGCTGCCCTTCGGTTGGCGTTTCGATCATCGTCAGCAGGCGGCCCAGGGTCGACTTACCGCAGCCGGACTCGCCCACCACGGCCAGTGTTTTACCGCGTTCCAGGTCAAATGACACACCATCCAGCGCTTTGACCAGCCGCTCCTGGCCGAACAGGCCTTTTTTAACCGGGTAGTGCTTCTTCAGATCGATGGCCTGCATCAGCAGGGTCGGTTTATCGTGTTCAGGCTTCATAAGCAGGTCTCCCGGCATCATCCAGTGGGAAATGACATTTGGACTGACGCCCGGCAATATCACGTAAAGGCGGTTCCTCGCTGCGACAGCGATCCTGCGCATACGGGCAGCGCGGGTTGAGCAGACAGCCGTTCGGGCGGTCGTACTTGCCGGGGACGACACCCGGCAGTGACGCCAGCCGGGCTTTATCCACCGCGAACTCCGGCAGCGCACGCAGCAGCGCCTGAGTATACGGATGGCGCGGGGCCTTAAAGATATCCACCGCTTTACCCGTTTCTACCACCTGACCGGCGTACATCACGATAATGTGCTGTGCGGCTTCGGCCACCAGCGCCAGATCGTGGGTGATCAGGATCAGCGCCATATTTTCCTGACGTTGCAGATCGAGCAGCAGTTCAATGATCTGCGCCTGGATCGTCACGTCGAGCGCCGTAGTGGGCTCGTCAGCGATCAGCAGCTTGGGACGGCAGGCAATCGCCATGGCGATCATCACGCGCTGGCTCATGCCGCCGGACAGCTGATGCGGATAGACATCCAGACGGGACGCTGGATCGGGAATCCCCACCTGGTTCAGCAGGTCAATGGCGCGCTGACGGCGGGTACGCTTATTCCCGCCCTGATGCACCTTGATGGCTTCCATGATCTGGAAGCCCACCGTGTAGCAGGGGTTAAGGCTGGTCATCGGATCCTGGAAAATCATCGCCACATCCGATCCCACCAGCTGGCGGCGCTCTTTTTCCGAAATGCGTTTCAGGTCACGCTGGTTAAATACCAGGTTATCCGCCATCACCTTGCCGGGGTAATCAATCAGCCCCATAATCGCCAGCGAGCTGACCGATTTACCGGAGCCGGACTCGCCGACAATACCCACCACCTGACCCTGCTCAACCTGATAGCTGATGCGGTCGACGGCGCGGAACGGTGCTTTTTCGTCGCCGAAATGCACCGAGAGTTTATCTACCGTTAATAGTGCCATCTCGTCGCCTACTGTTTGAGTTTCGGGTCGAGAGCGTCGCGTAAACCGTCGCCCATCAGGTTAAATGCCAGTACCGTCAGCAGAATGGCAACACCCGGGAAGGTGACCACCCACCAGGCACTCTGCGCAAACTGCAACACGTCGGAGAGCATGGTGCCCACTCCGGCGTGGGCGGTTGTGCCCCCATACCCAGGAAACCCAGCGCGGCCATATCGAGGATCGCGTTGGAAAAACCGAGAGACGCCTGCACGATCAGCGGTGCCAGGCAGTTTGGTAAGATATTAATGAACATCTGACGCACGGCACCCGCTCCGGCCACGCGGGAAGCCGTGACGTAGTCGCGGGTGACTTCTACCAGCACCGCCGCACGGGTCAGTCGAATATAGTGCGGCAGGGCGACAAAGGTCAGCGCTATCGAGGCGTTAACAATCGACGGGCCGAAGATAGCCACCAGCACCAGCGCCAGCAGCAGGCTTGGCAGCGCCAGCATAATATCGACCAGACGCATAATCGCTGCGTCTACCGCGCCGCCCACATAGCCGGCAATCAGACCAAAAATCACGCCAAAGATCAGTGACAGCACTACCACCAGACAGCCGACCAGCAGCGACAGGCGGGCACCGTACATCAGCCGCGACAGCACATCACGGCCGACGTCATCCGTGCCGAATACATACTGCCAGCTACCGCCTTCCTGCCAGGCCGGAGGCTTCAGCAACGCATCACGGAACTGCTCCGCCGGGGCATGAGGTGCCAGCACGCTGGCAAAGACCGCGATGAAAATCATCACAACCACGTACACCAGGCCGATTACCGCGCCTTTGTTACGCTTAAAGTAGTGCCAGAATTCCTGTAACGGGGTCATCGGCTTGGGTGCAGCGTTAACGCTACCTGGATCCACAACAGACATGTTGGCCCCTTATTTCTTATGACGAATGCGTGGATTAACCACGCCGTAAAGCACGTCGACCAGCAGGTTGACGACGATAATCAACGTGGCCACCATCAGTACCCCACCCTGCACAACCGGGTAGTCGCGGCGCTGCAGTGCGTCGATTAACCAGCGCCCCAGGCCTGGCCAGGAGAAGATGGTTTCCGTCAGGATGGCACCTGCCAGCAGCGTACCGACCTGAAGACCAATCACCGTGACGACCGGCAGCATGGCATTGCGCAGCGCGTGGACCACAATGACCCGCATCGGGGTCAGTCCCTTAGCGCGTGCGGTACGGATATAGTCCTCGCCCAAGACTTCCAGCATCGCCGAGCGCGTCATACGCACAATCACCGCCAGCGGGATAGTGCCCAGCACGATGGCCGGCAGGATCATATGCATCACGGCATCGTTGAAATCGCCGGGTTCGCCCCAGAACAGGGTGTCGATCAGCATAAAGCCGGTCAGTGGCATGGTGTCATCAAGGAACACCGTGTCCCCGATGCGCCCGGAAACCGGGGTCAGATTAAGCTGCACCGAAACCAGCATGATCAGCATCATGCCCCACCAGAAAATCGGCATCGAGTAACCGGTCAGGGAGATCCCCACGGCCGTATGGTCAAAGATGGAACCGCGTTTAACGGCTGCCAGCACGCCGACCGGGATACCGACGGCAACGGCGAACAGCATGGCGCAGATGCCCAGCTCAAGCGTGGCCTTAAAGCGCGGGACAAATTCGTCCCACACCGGTACGCGACTTTTCAGTGACATACCGAGGTCGCCGTGCAGAACGCCTTTGATATAAGTGAGGTACTGCTGCCAGAGAGGCTGATCCAGACCGAGCTGGGCCATTAACTGGGCGTGACGTTCCGGGGAAATACCGCGCTCGCCCACCATAATCATCACCGGATCGCCGGGGATCATATGAACAAACGCAAAGGTTAACAGGGTGATACCGATAAACGTTGGGATAACAAGACCCAAGCGTCGGAGTATGAACTGCAACATATTCCGTATTCTCTTTTAGTTCCTGCCAGCCGTAACCGACAGGATTATTATTGCTCACATCTTGCGCGCGAATATCCGCAGGGGACATCCACCCGCGACGCAGCGAACTGCGCCTTGACGACCTGTTTGCATCCTGGCAAAAGGGCCGGGGAAGACCCGGCCCTGGGGAAAGTTATCAGAGCCGGACAGCCCGGCCCGTAACATTATTCCTTGATATCGACCTGAGCGAAGTAGTGACCACCCAGCGGATCGACAACATAGCCGGAGACTTTTTTGCTCACCGGCTCATACACCGTGGAGTGGGCAACAATCAGTGCAGGGGCCTGATCGTGCATGACCACCTGAGCCTGCTTGTACAGTTCGATACGCTTGTTGTGATCGTCGGTCGCACGTGCAGGCTGGATCAGATCTTCAAACGACTTGTCACACCAGCGCGAATAGTTCGAACCGTCTTTCGCCGCAGCGCAGCTGAACAGGGTGGCGAAGAAGTTATCCGGGTCCCCGTTGTCACCGGTCCAGCCCATCATTACGGTCTGGTGTTCACCGGCTTTAGCACGCTTCAGGTACTCGCCCCACTCGTAGGTGACGATTTTGGCTTTTACGCCAATCTTCGCCCAGTCGCTCTGGATCATCTCTGCCATGCGGCGCGCATTCGGGTTGTAAGGACGCTGTACCGGCATCGCCCACAGGTCAATAGTGAACCCGTCAGCCATACCGGCTTCTTTCAGCAGCGCTTTCGCTTTGACCGGATCGTACGGGTAGTCCTGAACGGCGTCGTTATAGCCCCACATGGTCGGTGGGATCAGGTTTTTCGCTTCCTGCCCTGCGCCCTGGTAGACCGCTTCGATAATCGCTTTCTTGTTTACTGACATGGTCAGCGCCTGACGGACTTTCAGGTTATCCAGCGGTTTTTTCTCAACGTTAAACGACAGATAGCCGACGTTCAGGCCAGGCTGCTCCAGCAGGTTAATATTTTTGTCCTGCTTCATACGTGCGATATCAGCCGGGTTCGGGTACGGCATCACCTGACATTCGCCTTTTTGCATTTTGGCGTAGCGCACGGAAGCATCCGGGGTGATAGAGAACACCAGACGGTCAATCTTCGGCTTGGTGCCCCAGTATTCTGCGTTCGCTTTATACAGAATGCGGGAATCTTTCTGGTACTGCAGCAGCTGGAACGGGCCGGTTCCCACCGGGTTCAGATCCACTTTTTCCGGGGTACCCGCTTTCAGCATATTGTCGGCGTATTCTGCTGACAGGATCGACGCAAAGTCCATCCCCAGGTCAGCGAGGAACGGTGACTCAGGGCGGGTAAGTTCGAAACGCACCGTATTGTCATCAACCTTAACAATTTTGCTGATAAGCGCAGGCATGTCCATGCCTTCGAAATACTCGTAGCTGCCGCCGGAAACGCCGTGATATTTGTTGTTTTTATCCAGCTGGCGTTCGAAGGTAAACACCACATCGTCAGCGTTGAAATCGCGCGTCGGTTTAAAGTCTTTGGTGGTCTGCCACTTCACGCCTTTGCGCAGGTGGAAGGTATAGGTTTTCCCGTCTGCACTCACATCCCATTTTTCCGCCAGCCCGGGGTGTAATTCCGTGGTTCCGATGGTGAATTCCACCAGACGGTTATAGATCTGACGCGAGCTAGCGTCATAAGTGGTGCCAGAGGTAAATAACTGTGGGTTAAAACCTTCAGGCGAACCTTCAGAACAGTAAACCAGGGTCTTCGCCTGAACACCTGTAGCCATTAACAGCGCGATGGCGCTGAGACCGACCTTCAGCATCCCGGATTTAGCCAGGGAAATACTCATGCTTATGCTCCAGTAGTGATGTGATGTTGTGTGCGTTACCCGGCAATGTGTTGCCGGGTATTCACGCCGACCGATAATTTTTTTAGGTGGTCTGTGCGTGGCGCCTTGCGGCATCAGTCAAAAGGACAGGATCAGAGAGATGCTGACGAAATGAAACTATCAGACAAATCCCCTTACCTTTTGTACTGAGGGTTCAATTTGTCAATAGTTTCAGGGAACGTCAATACAAGTGTCGGGTATTTACTCTTTCTGTGAGAAACAGCAAGCAAATATAAAAAAAACAATTCAATAACATTTCCAGTGTTAAACGTTATTAAATGTGATCTTAACCACATTAAACCCTGGCTTACTGTCGCCAGAGCAGCACATCGCGTCGGGAAAAAACCCAAAAAATAATCCACAAAAAGTCGATTATTACCCGATAAAGTGGGCTATATGGCTAACTTATAGATAAAAATGCTGCAACGTAGAGATAAGTAATGAGCAACAAGCCACAATCGGTCATAAGAAAAACGCGACGCGAATTAAGTGATTTATCGCAGGTGGGATAAGGCTTTTATGCCGTTTTACAGGAGAGATTTCTCGATAAATCCCCGTTCCCCAGGGCTGAGCGGCAGCAGATTATTCGGCAGGGGCCGGTAAGAACGTCATACCCTGGCGATGTAAACCACCACTGCGGGTAAGCATGTTTGAGGGGGCTGGGCACGCAGGGAGGCGTCTTTTGCCGCTCGGGCATCAGGGAGGGAATAAAGAAGGGGGGAGCTCAGGGGACGACCTTTTGCCGGTCGTCCCCTGTAACGGTTACGGTTTTTTCGGGTCCGCACACCAGTTGTTCGCCTGCTTAATCCCACCGTCCGGTGACGTATAGCCCAGGCATCCCATGATGGTGTCAAACAGCTCAACATGACGATGCGTTTTGCCCGCCTTCTGTTCTGCCTGTAGCTGTTCGAAGGCGCGTTTGTTCGTCGGATCAGCCAGGTACTTATCTGAAGCCCAGACAATCATCGGCACGCGGAACTGCTCTGGCGGCGCCATATTGCGTGGCGTTCCGTGCAGGTGCATGTTTTCGCTGATGGACTCGCCGTGGTCGGCAGCATAGAACACGATCGCTTTCTTATCGCGCAGCTGGTCATAGACGCTGTCCAGCATCGTATCGACATACAGAATCGAGTTGTCATACGCGTTGATCAGCATCTCTTTACTGCAGGTATCGTCCACGCCCAGGCACTCCGGCTGGTAACGGGCGAACTCGCGCGGATAACGCTGAGAGTATAAGTAATGTGAGCCTTTGGTATGCAGGATCACCAGGTGTTTACCCTTAGGGTGATCGTCAATAGAGGCCTTCAGCTCCGGGATCAGCAGCATGTCATCCACTGATTTCCCCTGGTTGCGCTTCTCTGAACCAATCTGCTCGCGGAAGGCGTAGCTGTCAGCGTCGGTGTTGTTATAGAACCACACCTCACTCTGCATGGCGAAGAGATCGGAGCTAAAGCCCAGCTCCTTCAGCACCGCAAAGACATTCTGCTCCTTCAGCGTGCGGCCAGGGTTATCCATGGTACCGCCTTCGCGCACGAACATGCAGCGCAGGGAGAGCTTGGTCGAGGTATCGCAGGACTCCCCACGGAACGCCACCAGGTTTTTCTCCTTCGACAGCTTCGGCGTGTTATCACGCTCGTAGCCCAGCAGGCCCATATGATCCCAGCGCGTGGTTTCACCAATAACAAACACCACGTAGGTGTCATCCAGCCCTTCTGGTGCGTTATAGGTGAATTTTTTCGCCGGATCGAGCAGGTTTCCGCTGTCCATCCGCTCATCATAGGTGGTGTAGGCAAACAGCCCTACCGCACTCAGCCAGTTAGACGGCAGATAGGAGTGTGCCACCACGCCGCCATAGCTCGGCAGATCAACGTTGGTGATCTTCTCATTGGCGCTCTGGATTTTATCGAAATAGCGGATAGGCCCCCAGGTCAGTAGCAGGGCCAGCAGCAACGTCAGCAACGGCTTTATGCGCTGGCCCGGCGTTTTAAGCTGTTCCAGCAGCGTCATGCGCAGGCTGCTCCACCAGATCAGCACCAGCGGCGGCAGACTGACCAGCACCATCCAGAGAATAAAGTGGTAACCCACCACCTCTTTCGACAGATCGGTGTCCGTGGTCATCACCGAGGCGACAATGCCATAGCCAATCACCACATTAAAGAAGGCCATGTAGTAACTGGCAGAAACGGAAACCACTACCAGCAGCGTGGCGGTTATCCGCCAGAACCATTTTCCACCCAGCGACAGCAGGCGAAACAGGAAGAACGTCAGCAGTACGGCCGCCATCCCTTCTGCCAGCGCAGACAGCCACTGCATGATGTGAAATTTATCGAAAAAGGGACTAAATCGACGATAAAACACCGGAAGATTCAAAAACAGTCCGACGTAGAAAGCCAGCAACAGCGACAACTTTTGCTGGGAATACATTTTAATAGAATTCATTCGACCTTTAATCCTGGCGTAACCTAAACGAGTGCTAACACGATCTGAACGCTAATCAGACCCTGGCACCGCCTCAGAGTTCGGTAATAACGCCGATAAACCTTAAGGCCGCTCATAACCAGAGGAATCTGATAAGAAAAGTTGGGGGCATAGTTAACCATACTCAGGGACGTTAGTCTGTGAACAACGAAAATTTAGGCATTTTACGGTTAAGCCCAGAGGGGGGGCTGAACAGGGAAGATCCGGGAAGGGAAAGTAACCGGGGCCGTAACCCCGGTCAGGGGCGTTAGTTGATAATCGTTAACGTCACGTCGATATTGCCCTGGGTGGCATTAGAGTAAGGGCAAACGATATGAGCCGCATCAACCAGTTTCTGGGCGTCGGCGCTGTCCATGCCCGGCAGGTGGATGTTCAGCGTGGCTTCAATGCCAAAACCGGTTGGCAACGGGCCGATACCCACTTCGCCTTCTACGAACGCGTCTTTTGGCATGGCCAGTTTGTCACGCCCGGCAACAAACTTCATCGCCCCGAGGAAACAGGCCGAGTAGCCGGCAGCGAACAGCTGTTCCGGGTTAGTGACGTTACCGCCTGCCCCGCCCATCTCTTTTGGCAGGCCAAGCTGGAGATCCAGCACGCCGTCGGAGGAGGTCGCACGGCCTTCACGGCCACCGGTGGCTTTTGCTTTTGCACGGTATACAACTTTTTCTAAAGACATGGTGAGCTTCCTGTTAGTTTATTTAACGAGCTATTAAATCGCGTACTATATATATGATTCAAGCATAGCATCATGCGCAACCTTCACCGCCGTCAGCGGTTAAGGTTGTCGCGGAGTATTTCCAGTTCGCCCTTCAGGGACTGAAGTGTCTCCAGCTCACAGGCCGAAGCACAGCGGACTGACTCGGGAATATCCAGCGCTTTCATGCGCAGTTCACGCCCGGCGTCGGTCAGAGTGACCACCACCTGCCGTTCATCTTTACGGGAGCGGAGGCGATGTAACAGGCCCGCCGTCTCCAGACGCTTCAGCAGCGGGGTCAGGGTCGCGGAGTCAAGAAACAGCCGCTCTCCGATTTCCGATACCGTCACGTCATCACGCTCCCACAGCACCATCATCACCAGGTACTGAGGATAGGTGATCTCCAGCGGAGCCAGCAGCTGACGGTAGAGCTTATGCAGCGCCAGGTTAGCGGAGTAAAGGGCGAAGCACATCTGCTGATCGAGCAACAGTGGCGCATCCGCCGCTTTTTTGTCATCTTTATCTGTAGTCATCGCCATAATATAAATAGTGCGCTATATATTTGCAAGCAACTTTATTATCAGGGAGTGTAATATGCAGACACTGGAAGAACAGGCACAGCGCTATGCCAGTAAAGCCCATGCCGAAGCCGGGCAGCGACGAAAGTATACCGATGAACCCTATATAGTGCATCCGGCCGCCGTAGTTGAACTGGTGCGCAGCGTCAGTGACGATGAAGAGATGCTGGCCGCCGCATGGCTGCACGATACCGTTGAGGATACCCCCAGTACGCTGGAGGATATCCGCACCCACTTCGGTGAAAGGGTGGCATCGCTGGTCGGGATGCTGACCAACAAAGGTGCCACCACCGGGCAGAACCGCACGGCACGCAAAGTGGCTCATTTTCGCCATACCCAGCAGGCCTCTGCCGATGCGCAGACCATTAAGCTGGCTGATATTATCGACAATACGCGCTCCATTGTTCACTTCGACCCGCATTTTGCGCGCGTCTATCTGATTGAAAAACGAGTACAAATTCGCCTGTTAACCGACGGCAATGCCACCCTGCACCAGATGGCAGACCAGGTCATCGAACAGGGGATCGCGCAGCTGCAGCATGCGCCCTGGCATGTCGCTGGCGAGTGGTTTGAAAAACAGGAAAAAAAATACAATATATAACAACCGGTTAATATTAAAAGTCATGCAATGCGTGACATTATGTGCGGTAGTAACAACAACCGCATAAAATGGCTAGTTCTGCCAGATAACATCCCTATCATTGCCCCCCAATTAATCACTGGGAGGCAACATGTCTACTGACTTAACAATAATAAAAAATAAAACACTCGCATTCTTAGGGGCCGCCCTGTTCCTCAGTATCATGATGGGGCTGGTATTTATTGATATTGTCTGGATGAACAATGCCCTCCATGAAACCTCATTCACGGAAATCGCTCAGGAAACAATGCTGGCGGCGATCGCGCTGATGTTCTTTCACCGTGCCTGGCGTTCCCCGGTACAGCGCCCGGTGATGGTGCTGGTAGGCGGTTTCTTCAGTTGCATGTTGATCCGCGAGCTGGATTTTTTGTTTGATAAGATTACGCACGGCAGCTGGTTCTGGTTTGCACTGGCACTGGCGCTGGCCTGCCTTGCTCAGGCATTGCGACAACCGCGCGGCATCGTCGCTGGCCTGGCAGCCTTTATGTCACACCCGGCATGGGGCGTAATGGCCGCCGGCATGCTAACCATCCTGGTGTTCTCCCGTCTGTTTGGTATGCATCAACTGTGGGAACACCTGATGCTGGAAGGCTATAACCGTACGGTTAAAAACATGGCGGAAGAAGGGAGTGAGCTGCTGGGGTATTCCCTGTGCCTGTTTGCCACGCTCAGTTACCTGTGGCAGGGAAAGCACAACGTCAGGCACTCACGGACCGCACCTGACACCACGTTATGATTTACCGGATATTACGCGGCTGAGTAGCCAGCGCATTTCGTGACGACAGGTATTTTCACGCGGACGGCGCTTAGAACTGGCTTGATTTTCAGGGGTCTTTTTTCCGTTTTCAGGCGCTAAAAAGACCTTTTCAATGAGGATCTCATGACACAGATGGCGTGAGCCCTTCGCTTTAGTTTTACGCGTCTGGCAATGAATAATCTCATTTTTACGGATAATGTAAGACATCAGGAAGGAAGCACGGCGTTCGGTGATCGCAAACGCGGTGGAGATTTGTTTGCGGTCTATCCATTTATGCTGATGGCGGCACCACAGCGCGATCAGGATATAAAGCGGCCTGTCAGCATATTCACTCAGCTCTTCAGGAATGAGCCCGCCATCATGGTTACTTTGTGAGACAGTTTTGACGACTTTCTCTTGCTGCTTATGCGCCGACGCTACGACCTTTTTCATCATATAGTTGCCATCCATAGCCGGAAAGTCCCCGCCTCAGACCCAAGGCGGGGAAAATTAACAGGCAATCACCAGGAGTAACTGATCCCTACGTTTGCCTGCCACGGACGCTCAATGTCATCGCCTTTGGTATAGTTGAAGCTGGCGAAACCACCGACATCCTTCATCAGTTTCACCTCGGCACCTGCCCCCACCTGAACCGCCGCACCATCAATGCTGTTGTTCATGGTGACGTTATTCAGCTTCACTTCATTGCTGTCAGCAAATTCGTTCAGACCCGCCAGGTGGAAATAAGGTTTGATGTAACCCTGATTAATATCAAAGGTGTACCCCACGTCAGCACCAATCTCACCCTGCAGCGATTTGTAGTCATCACTGTTAACCACCATCCCGTTGTTCATGGTGTAGTGGGCACCATCAATCGTCCGGCCGGTGGCTTTGATATAGGGTTCTGCGAAGTAACCGTTATCAGCCCAGGTGTAACCCACGGCCATACCCAGACCGTAGCCGTTGCCCGAGAAATCAGAACGTGAACGCTGACCATCCAGCGTGCGGGCGTCACCGCTGTTACTGAAGTGGTCAAACTGCGCGGTGGTATCGACAAAGAGACCATTGTCAAAGTGACGGGACAGATAGAACTGCGCACCGTAGCTGTCCAGGTCGCCGCTGCTGTTCATTACGCTCATATCTGAACGTGCAGAAGAGAACGCCAGGCCTGCTAACCAGCTGCCGCCATTTTTGGCATCAAAGAGGTTATCCACACCCAACATGACGCCGTTGGTATCCAGAGAGTAGTCTGCCCCTGCGCTGGTGGTATTTTTGCTCTTACCGCCAAAGTAAGAAACCCAGACACCCCCATCGTCCATCGCGTGACGTGAGGCTTTCATATGCTGGGATAACGCTTCATTTTCCAGGCTGGCCACATTTACCTGAGATGCCGCCATACTTAACGCCGTAGCAGCGCTGTTCGACAGGTGACCATTATTTTTGAAGTACACATTATGTTCGTTGTGCACGCTGTCATTTAACTGATCGACCGCATCATACTGCCAGACACCCATTTCGGTGCGTCCGTAGAAGTGGGCATTGCTACCGCTGGCCTGATAGTTAACAAAACTGTGCGGGTTGTACTTGCTGGCCGCATTTTTGTCACCGCGATCGGCGATATATCCCTGTTTCACGTAGGGTTCCACGCCCGAGTTAGCGATAGCCAGCTTGTAGGAGCCCTGCGCAGATCCTTTCACCTGCATCGAACCATAGGTGTACTCACCGCCCAGGTTCAGCAGCGGATCGGCCACCGCCTTACCGATATTAATCAGTGATGTCAGATTGTTGCCCTGGCTGTCTTTACCCTGCATCAGGTTACCGTGCACCACAACGCGCGCTGCGCCGACATCTTCATAGCGGCCACGGTCACCCAGTGTCGCATTGTCAGTTTCCATGTTGATCATGTTCAGCGTGGAAGCGGAGAGATTCAGATCGTGCACGTCGCTGATTGCCAGGCCACCCTCTGCCGTTGCTGCTGCATTCCATACGGAACCGTTAGTGACGTTCAAATCCGGATGGCGGGACAACACATCGGTGCCCCCCACAATGAAATCAGGCTGCGCGACAGAGGTAATACCCGCCACGCGGCCATTCAGGGTACTGTGGTTGAGGTTAACGGTCGCTGGCGTCCAGGCGGCACCGGCGTTGGCCAGCAGCGTCTGATTAGCGCTGCTGACAGCATTTTTGTAAATCGCCGTCGCCGAGCTGGAACCGGTGATCACGTCCCCGGTCAGCGTCACCGGCGCATCCGACGCCGTCACGTCAACCAGTTGTACGAAGTACCCCGTCTGGCCAGAAGCCGTAATATCGCCATTAACCACGCTGTTATTGGCGATGTTCAGGGTGGTGCCGTTATGCTCACGGTTAAGCAGGCTGTTGTTAGCCACGGCCGCACCACTGGCGATGTAATGGCCGGTCTTGCTGTCCCGCACCACCGTCACGGTGATGGTCGGGCGATAGCCGTCATGATCCAACTGGACGTTACCATTGAGCGTTGAATGATTCACATCAACACGGTTGGCATGGCCGGACAGGCTCAGGGCATTACCGGCATGGTTTACCCCACCGGAGAGGGTAGACTGGTTGGCGATAGAGACAAACAGTCCAGAACCGGTAATCGCCACTGCCGTGGAACGCTTATCAGCATAACGGTCGTAGGCGTCACCACGATGACTGCCGTTATTGTTGTCATCAGAGCGTACGGCGGCGATGTTTTTTGCCGTAATCTGGGCATTATCCAGCACCACGTTGGCCGAACTGGCGACCTGATGAGTCAACACGCCGGACGAGACGACCTGTCCGTCTTTATCAAACTGATGGTTGACGCTGCTGCTGTTGATGCTCAGGCCGGTGGCAAACGGACGCTCACTATATGTGTGCTCATCACCGTGCTGGTCACCATTGATTCCGGAAGCGCCCACGGGCACGGCATCTTTATCCAGGGTGTTGTCGATGGTGGTATTTTTCATTACCAGCACATCGCGGGCGCGCTGATTGCCGGTGTTCTCCTGCAGATCACCGTTAACGGCAACCGCCGCAGTAACATCATTCTGCAGGCTAACCACTTTAGAATAGATCGCCGCATTCAGCAGGCCAAAATCGCCGCCCACGCTGGTCACCGGCTTGAGGTAAACATCCGAATTGCGATCAAGTACCAGGGAGGAGGTCACGGTTAGAGGGATTTTATTGCCACTCGGATCCAGCACGAAGGTGTCATCTGCATTTTTCTTATACTGGATAACCCCCGCCGCATCACGCTGGTAAAGCGTAACGGACTGCGTTTTCTGATATCGCTGATCGGCCGTGCCCATTTTCAGACCGTTAACAACGCCAACCGGCACCGAATAGCCGTTCTGGCTGACGGCATGGGCCTGACGTTCACCGTGCAGTGCACGTTGATCGTCTTCATTGATCAGATAATTTACGTCGCCCTGCAGGCTGGCTGCACTGGCATCCATGTAACCTTTATAACCGCTGCTGTTCAGCAGGGCTTCAAATCCCGGCGTGTGCGGGTTGATATTCACCCAGCGGGAACCGGTCAGCGTGTTGTTAACCACGGTCAGGTTATCGCCACCAATAAAGACTGAGCCCCCGCCGGTGTACTGACCCTGGCCGTTATGGCTTAGTGCGGTGATATCTTTTACGGCGGGCGTTACGCCGGCGGCGAAAGCAGCACTACTCATACCAACGATAACGGAGACCGTCAGTGCACTCAGCCTGAAACTGTTTTTTTTCATCACTGCAATTCCTTTTTATAAAAAACAATTAAACAGTCGCCTCACTGGCAGCTGCTTTTGCTCATCCATTTATTTAAAGCAAAGTCTTCCACACCAGAAATAATCGCTATTTCAGTGACAGGTAATGACGCAATATAATTTACGGGAATCGTTATACTGAGTCTTAATGGCCTCTTTAAATAAGATAGAGTATGAAGAAGTCTGTGGACTGCAGGTAATTAATGTAAAGTGACAATAAATGATCATTTCGATAAATTTTATTAATCGATAAGGCAATCAACTAACAGGCCACTCAACAGCATAAAATAAAAATAAATAGTTTATTAAAATGCATTAAAAAAGAATATACGCTTAAAAAAGGGCAGGTGAACGTATCGTAAAAAAATAACATGATAAAATAATCGCAAAAAAAACAGACTCTCCTGGTTATCCCTACTCATTTCAATATCAGGATAAACTGACCTTTCCGGCATATTAAGCACTAACGGCAAAAGAACATAAATAGGCACAACAGCCACCTTTATCATCAGAACAAATCATAAAAAAAGCTATTTCCCGCAAAAAAACCTTCGGGCCAGAATCCCACACCATGCACTCTTAACGTTCGCGTGCTATTTTGCGCACTAAAAAAAGAGACAGAAATTATAATATTCCAGCACAGGGAAAAGGATTTACTTTTATTCATACCAATAATAAAAAATAGAAAATTTGGCCGTTTCAGGCCGTCTGCCCCCTCATCCGGCCAGGCCTGATGCTTCCTGTCTTACAAGCGTCATCCACCGTTAATAAAAACGTCATTCCGCCCCGCTAGCGTAAGCCCACTTATTATTGCAAAGATGCACAGCGGGTATGAGCTATCTCTCTCTTCACCATATTCACAAAGCCTGGGGCAGCAAAACCGCGCTCAACGACATCAGCTTCGGGGTGGCAGAAGGCGATTTTATCGCGCTCCTCGGGCCTTCCGGCTGCGGCAAGTCGACCCTGTTGCGTACCATCGCCGGACTGGAGTCTGCCGACAGTGGCGCTATCTGCTTTCAGCAGACCGATGTCACCACCCTGCCGCCATCGCAGCGTAAGCTGTCGATGGTGTTCCAGTCTTATGCGCTCTTCCCCCACCTTAACGTGCGGGAAAATCTGCTGTTTGGCCTGCGCGCCCGTGGCGAAGACAAGCGTCATTTCCCCGCGCGTCTGGAGGAAGTCAGCCGCCTGATGGAGCTGGCACCGCTGCTTGACCGGCTGCCGTCCCAGCTGTCAGGCGGGCAGCAGCAGCGCGTGGCGCTGGGCCGTGCGGTGATCGCCAACAATAAACTGTGTCTGATGGATGAGCCGCTCTCTAACCTGGACGCCAAGCTACGCCAGAGCATGCGCCGCGAAATTCGCGCCCTACAGAAGAAGCTCGGCCTGACGATGCTGTACGTCACTCACGATCAAACTGAAGCCATGAGCATGGCCGATAAGATTATTTTGCTGAACGACGGCGCTATCGAACAGCACGACACCCCGGATAATCTTTACAACAACCCCGCCAGCATTTTTGCCGCACAGTTCATTGGCGCGCCTCCGATGAATATCATTCCGCTCCGGCGCGAGGGCCAGCACCATTACCTTGGAGAAATGCCGATCCCGGTGGTGGAGCACCGCCATGAAGAGGCCCTGAGCCTGGGGCTGCGCGCGGAAGATATTCAGCTGACCGCTGCCGACCGGGCGGCGCTCACCGCCCGGGTCATCAGCTACGAATATATGGGAGCCGACACCCTGCTGGTTTGTCAGATCGCCGCCTGCCGGGAGCCGATCACCGTCAAGGTCGCCGGCATGAGGCGTTTCAGTGAACACAGCCTGGTCGGGCTGCAGTGGTCAGCCTCCCGGCACTATTTCTTCGTCACCGCCAGCGGCAAACGCTGCTACGGTGCGGAACAGACCGCTTTACCGTCAGAACAAAAATATGCTGTTTAATCATCATTTTATCGCCTAAGGGAAAACCATGTCTCCAGTTCGCCATTTTTCACGTCTGACCTCTGCCCTGCTGCTCTGTGCGGCATCGTCGGCCTTCGCCGCCGATCCGGTGAAACTACAGATGTACTACCCAATAGCGGTGGGCGGCAAGGTCAGCCACACCGTCGATACGCTGGTCGCGGACTTTGAAAAACTGCATCCGGACATCAGCATTCAGCCGGTCTATACCGGTGATTACGCCACCACGGTAACCAAGGCTCTGACCGCATTTCGCGGCGGCAACGCCCCGCAGATGGCAGTAATTGGTGACATTGAGGCCTATTCGCTGATTGACGCCGGTGCCATCAGCGCTGCCAGCGACCTGGCAAATAATGATGAAGGGAAAAAGTGGATCGACAGTTTTTATCCGGCCTTCCTGCGTCATATCGATGGCAAGGTCTGGGGCATTCCTTTTCAGCGTTCCACCGTGGTGATGTACTGGAACAAACAGGCATTTGAAAAAGCGGGCCTCGACGGCAATACGCCGCCTGCCAGCTGGCAGCAGGTGGTCGACTTCGGGAAAAAACTGGTGGTGAAAGACGATAAAGGCGTGAGCCAGTGGGGTATTGAGATCCCGTCCACGCCGAACGGCTACTGGAACTTCCAGGGGCTGGCTGCCACCAACGGTGGCCGTCTGGATAATGGCAAAGGCACCGCCGTGACCTTCGACACGCCGGCTAATATTGAAACCCTGCAGTGGCTGACCGACCTTGGGCAGAAAGAGGGCGTATCCCCTAAAGGTGCTATCGCCTGGAGCACCACCCCACAGGACTTTATCAGCGGCAAAACGGCCATGATGGTTACCACCACCGGTAATCTGACCACGGTACGTGAAAATGCAAAGTTCCCGTTTGGCGTCGCCATGCTGCCAGAGAAAACGCAGCGCGGCAGCCCGACCGGCGGCGGCAACCTTTACGTGTTTAAAAACGCCAGCCCGGAACAGCAGAAAGCCGCCATGGCCTTTATCCGCTGGGTGTCCGCACCGGAACAGGCGGCACGCTGGAGTATCGCTACGGGTTACGTAGCCACCTCCCCGGCAGCATGGGATACCGCCGTGATGCAGGATTACGTGAAGCAGGTACCGCAGGCTCTGGTGGCACGTGAGCAGCTCAAATACTCCCAGCCCGAGCTGTCGACCTATAACAGCGTACAGATTCAGGAAGCCCTGAACCATGCGATCGAAGCGGCCGTCACTCAGGAGAAAACCCCTGAGCAGGCGCTGAAATCGGCGCAGAAGCAGGCCGACCGCCTGCTGAAACCTTACCAGTAACGGGCACAAGATGAGCACGTTTCATATCTCTGCCCCTGCCGCGCGTCAGCGCGGCCTGTCGCTGCAGATTTACGGTTATCTGCTGCTGCTCCCGGCGCTGGGTTTTCTCCTGACGTTTACCCATTACCCGGCCGTGGCGACGATGTGGGAGAGCCTGTTTTCTGCCGCACGCAACGGTCATCCGGCCCATTTTGTCGGGCTGGATAACTATGCCGCGCTGCTGGATGACGACATCTTTATGCTGTCACTGCGCAATAACCTGCTGTACGCGGCGATCACCATTCCGCTGGCGGTGGGGCTGGCGCTGCTGATGGCGCTGGCGGTTAATCGCCGCCTGCGCGGCAGTGCGCTGACCCGCGCCGCCTTTTTCATTCCGTCGCTGCTGCCAATGATTGCCATCGCCAATTTATGGCTGTTTTTTTACACGCCGCAGCTCGGGCTGCTGAATCAGCTGCTGGCGCTGTTTTCGCTGCCGCCCGTCAACTGGCTGGGCGATCCTGACAGCGCGCTCTGGAGCCTGATGGCGGTGTCCGTCTGGCGTGAGGCCGGATTCTTTATGATCTTCTACCTGGCGGCGCTGCAGCAGATTGACCCGCGTCTGAGCGAGGCGGCAGAGATTGAGGGGGCATCCCGCCGCTACTTCTTCCGCCGCGTGCAGTGGCCACTGCTGATGCCGACCACGCTGTTTATTCTGATCAATGCCTCGATGAACGCCTTCCGCATCGTCGATCAGGTGATCGCCATGACCAACGGCGGGCCTAATAACAGCAGCAGCCTGC
Organism: Erwinia persicina NBRC 102418; assembly: GCF_001571305.1. Taxonomy (GTDB): domain Bacteria; phylum Pseudomonadota; class Gammaproteobacteria; order Enterobacterales; family Enterobacteriaceae; genus Erwinia; species Erwinia persicina. The sequence goes on from NZ_BCTN01000005.1 coordinate 103,014, forward strand.
TGTTGTTTTATATCTACCGCACCGCCTTCAGCTTCTGGGATTTACCGGCCGCCTCCGCGATGACCGTGGTATTGCTGGTTATCCTCGGCGCGGTGGCTCTCATCAAATTCCACCTGCTGGATAAGCGAGCCCACTACCAATGAGCCTGACGATGATACGTCCTGCACGCCCGTTTTCCGTGGGCCGCCTGAGCCTGAACCTGGCGATCTGGCTGGCGGCGCTGCTGTGGTTTTTACCCATTCTGGTGGCCATCTGGGTGGCGGTTCACCCGGCGTCCGATCAGGGCACCTTTATCCTGTTTTCACCGCTGACGGCGCAGAACTTTATTGACGCCTGGGATGCCGCCCCGTTTGCCCGTTACTTTCTCAACACCACGCTGCTGGTGCTGATGATTGTTATCTGTCAACTGGTGCTGGCCACCATGGCGGCCTATGCGCTGGTCAGGTTCAGGCTGAAATTTTCTGGCCTGCTGTTTGCGCTGATCCTGTTGCAGCTGATGATCAGCCCCGATGTGCTGATCCTCAGTAACTACAAAACCGTCGGCGCCCTGGGCCTGCGCGACAGCCTGTGGGGTATTGCGCTGCCTTACCTTGCCTCGGCATTTGCCATCTTTCTGCTGCGCCAGACCTTTAAAAGCATCCCGCTGGTGCTGGAAGAGGCGGCCATTGTTGAAGGTGCCAGCCGCTGGACTATCTTGCGTCGTATTTATGTGCCGCTGGCAAAGCCGGTGTACATCGCCTTTGCCCTGGTGTCGATCAGCTTCCACTGGAATGATTTCCTCTGGCCGCTGGTGATCACCGACTCGGTCAGCGTGCGGCCGATTACCGTCGGGCTTCAGCTTTTCTCTGCGCCGGAGCAGGGCGTGCAGTGGGCGCTGGTGGGCGCCGCAACGCTGATGACCTCGTTACCGCTGCTGGTGCTGTTTCTGGTCTTCCAGCGTCAGTTTGTTCAGTCTTTTATGCGTGCCGGTATCCGCTAACGGAGTTTCATCATGTCCATTGACACCCTGCCTCACCCCCTTTCTGACCTGCAACGCCAGGCACTGGGCGCTGCCGCCGTGATGTACCAGCCACCCCGGATGCGCGCCACGCATCCGGCCGATCGCACGCTGCGCTTTGGGCTGATGGCCGACCCGCAGTACGCCGACGTTGATGCCGACGTGCCGAAAAATCTTTACTACCGTCACGCCCTGCACAAGCTGCCGAAGGCGATCGCCGCCCTTAACCGACAGCCACTCGATTTTGTCGTCACCCTGGGTGACATGGTGGATCGCCACTGGCCGAGCTATCAGGCGCTGCTGCCGCTGTATGAAACGCTGCATCACCCCCATGCGATGGTCATCGGCAACCATGACGCACAGGTCATTTCCGACCGCCTGACGTCGGCACACACGCCCCCCGCCGGTTTACCAAAAAGCTATTATCAGTTTCGCCTCGCGGGCTACCGCTTTATTATTTTCGACGGTAACGACATCAGCCTGTACTGCAATCAGGGTAACGGCGACGACCGCCAGCAGGCGAAGGCCATGCTGGCCGATCTGATCGCTCGTCAGCAGCCGCAGGGCCAGCTGTGGAACGGTGCCGTAGGCGGCGCCCAGTTCGCCTGGATTGAGGAGCAACTGAAACAGGCCCGGCTGCTGGGAGAAACGGTGGTGGTGTTCGGCCACTATCCGCTGGCCCCGCATACCGGGCATATTCTGTGGAACGGCGGCGAGCTGGCCGATCTGCTGTGCCGCTATCAGGTACGCGCCTGCTTTACCGGGCACGACCATCGTGGCGGCTACGTGCGGCGTGAGAATACCGACTTTATCATCATGAAAGGAATGCTCGACGGCGCGGAAGACGTGCCGTTTGCGGTGGTGGAGCTGCTGGATGGGGTGCTGACGGTGCGGGGATATGGCAGCGAAATCAGCCGGATACTGACTGCAGACATCCACGAATCTGACGCTTTCTCATCAAGTCCGGCGGACTAACCGGTCTTATCCCATCAGTCTGCCGCGCCGGGCGCTGATCGGCACATGACAAAACCGCCCGCAGGATCGTCCGGCGGGCGGTTTATGGCGCAGGTTAAGCCGCCTTAAAAGTTATACTGAATGCCGACGCGCAGCCGCGTCTGCCGGTCATCCGCCGTTTTCCTGACGGAGACATCACCCACCTGCACATACGGCGTCCACTGCTTATTAATGTTATAGGCCACTTTCAGATCCTGCTCGTAATCCCATTTATCGTTGTCATACAACACCTGATCGCTGTGCTTATAAATATAGTTATATTCAAAGCGCCAGTCGGCCAGACGATAGCCCAGCCAGAACTCACCCCGGTTAGTTTTCTTATCGTCGGTATTTTCTTTGGTATAGCGCGTATATTCATAGCGATAGCGCACGTTAAAATAAATACCGCTATCAAACTGGTAGCCGGTGGTTAAAAACGGCTTATAGATGCTGCTGTCAGAGCTGGATTCCAGCGTAAACCCCGGCTGTAAAAACCAGGCGGGCGTCACTTTGTACTGATAGCTGACGGTACTTTCCGTGCCGTTATCCACCAGATTATTAAAAGCTTTATTCGAATTATCTCCGCCTGATTTCCACTTTGCCTCCAGCGAGAAACCCAGGCCGTTAGCAAAACGGTGCGACACCATGGCGCGGTCTTTATGTTGTTTACTGTCATCCAGCCACTCGTGGCGAAGATCGATTGTCACAGCCTGACTGCCGGCGCTGGCCAGCAGCAGACCGCAGAGCAGCAGTCTGTTATTTTTCATTATGTTATCCCAGAGATATTGATGTTTTTTTTAGAACTTCGTGTTAATTACTCATATAAAAATCATTGCCGGCAGCGATATTGCCGCTGACCACATCAGGATATTTTCCCGGTGTCGTCCGCTGCGAGATATTGCCGCGAAAGTGCCCCTGCTGATCCGGCGTGACATAAGGTGACGGGCGGAACAGGAAGTTAAAGCGCCGGTTATCCCGCGCGCGGTTCCCCTCAACTATCAGCGCGCCGGGATTAAAGTTATCGCTGAAGCCGTCCATGCCGTTTTCCTCCGCCAGGCTGTTGCGAACCGTATGCGCCACCGGCAGGCCTTCGCCCCCCAGCTTGAAGCCGTTGCTGCCGTTATGCGCGGAGCGGCTGTTTTCGATGGTGACGCGACCGTTCGCGCCGTCTTCAATCTTATTGAACAGGTCGAAACCGTCGTCGATGTTGTCGTGCGCGTAACAGTTCACCAGCCGGTTGCCCTCGCCCACGCGCATTTTCACCGCAAAGCCGTCGGCATTTTTCCGCCCCGGATCCTGATTGCCCCAGGATTCCGAGTTGCTGATCAGGTTATGGCTGGCCCACAGGGCACGGCCAATCCCCTCCGGCGAGGCGACCCAGATGCCGGTATCGTCGGCGTGATGGGCGCGAACGCGATCGATATGGTTATAACTGCCGGCAATATGAAAACTTTTCTCCGTCACGGTGATGTCCTGTACCTGCCAGTAGCTTCCGTCAAGCTTCAGCCCGTGAAACACCACACTGCGGCCCTGAGGACGCAGGGTTTTCGGCTGTTTTTCTGTGCCGCTGGCGGTGGCCGGTATCACGCTGGCCGGGTAGTCACCGTCCGCCAGCCACAGGGTGCCTCCCGGGGCTAACAGATTCACCGCACTGGCAACGTCCAGCGGATGCTGCGGCGAGCCGTCATTGCCGGCCACGCCCTGCACTGAGGCGTACAGCACCAGCGGATTGCTCACCTTCGCCAGGCGAACCGGCAGGATCTGCGTCAGGGCCGGGCCGCTGTCCGGTGTGAACGTCACCGTCAGCTCGCTACCGCCCGCCGTAGCCTGTACCGGCACCGTCACCACCTGCCCGCCGTGTACCGTCTGGCTGAGCAGCGTGTTACTGCCCTGTGCAACCGCAATCTGGCCGTTACCGTTAGTACGCAGCTGGAAAAGGCTGGCAGAACGGGTGAGCACCGGTGATGACATCACTTCGATGCGCGGCTTCAGCGGCGGTGCCACATAGGGGATGCCGGGCTGCGGATGTGCCTCACTGAGCGTCAGCGTGGCCTGATTAACCGTAAGACGGGCATTGCGCGCGGCAAAAAAACCGACGTAATAACCCGCTTTATCCAGCTGCGTGATGCGATCTGCACCTGCCACCGTTTTACTGATCCACGCGCTGCTGCCCTGCGGGGCATACGCCACCTCAAAGCCGGCATCCGTGCGGCTCAGGCGCAGTGAAAAATGTTGCGGGCTGGCCAGCGGCTGATACGGCTCACGCACGATGCCAATGCCGGTATTGCCCCAGGGCTGCTGCACGCCCTGCCGGGCCACCAGCGCCACCACTGGCGGCTTATCACCGACGGCCATCACCGTGTTCATCACCATATTCGACGCGGCCGGGAGCTCTTCATTACCAGGAATGACCTCCGGGGAGCGTGCCGGCCCGAGGATATCGCGTACCAGCAGGCCCGCGCCCTCCTGTCCGGCCGGTCTGGCACCGTTTTCCGGGCCAAACTGGTTAAGCGTCACCTCCGCGTCCAGCTGGAAGTTGGCATCCGCCGGCAGGCGCGTGTAGTAATACGTCAGCCCGTCGTGGCTGTTGCCGACCTTGCCGCCCCGGCTTTCCAGCGTAAAGGGGACACTCAGCGCACTGCCTGCCGGCGGGACGGGATCGCCGCCAGCCAGACGGGTTTCATTGCGGCCAATTTTTTCCGCCAGCACGTTGGTGGCGAAATTAACGTCGGTCGACTGACCGAAGGTGATGCTGTGCCAGACCAGCCGGCTGCTGTCCGGCAGGGCGGCGACGGCGGGCGTACTCAGCCCGAGGGACAACGTGACGATACACAGTTGACGTTCCCAGTTCATGGTTCCCATCCTCAATGCGCAGGGGGCCGCTGGCCGGTTTCCCGGCCAGTCGGAGAGTCAGTAAAGGGTTGGTAAAAACGAAGGATTACGGGTGCTGCGTGCGGCTCACCAGCGATTCAGGTTTTGCCACGGGGAGCACCTCAACGGCGGGCGTATCAAAGATTTTGCGGCACACTTTACTGTTGCCCCAGCACTCTTCATACGGGTAGCCGATCAGCTCTTCCATCACCGCACGCACCTCAGGCTGCACGTGGCCAATCAGGCCACCGGCCTTGATCCTGGCGACTTCACCCAGCACGACCAGGTGCGTTTTGCGGTTCAGCTTCATCTGATGGCTGAAGACCATGGCCATCAGCGCCAGTGCAATCACCCCCACGCAGAACACCAGCGCGATCGCCGTAACGGCACTTTCCGGCTGCGTCTGCGATTTAGACTGGAAGCCATAGAAGCTGAGGATGGCGCCCATCGCGAAAACAATCACCGAGCGCATCAGCTTGCCGGAGAAGGTCATCGCCCCGGCGTAGATGCCTTCACGACGACGGCCGGTAAAGGCTTCATCGATATCCGCAAGGAAGGTGTAGACCGTCCACGGGATGTAGTACACGCCACCCGTACCGATGCCGAACACCACGGTGATGGCCAGCATCGCCGCCGTCGCGTACTGCTGCGGCAGATGCAGGAAGTGCAGCAGGCTGTAACACACCACGGAGAACACCACGATACTCAGTGCCAGAATGTACGGCTTGCTGAAGCCGTGCTTCACGCAGATACCGATAAAGATGGCAGTGGAGAAGAGCTGTAACAGGGAGTTAAGACTGCTTAATCCCGCCACCATGGCCGGATCGTACTGCAGCACAAAGATAATGAAGTAGGTGAAGACCGAAGCAAACAGCCACTCCGCGCCAAACCCGCACAGGTACATGCCCAGATGCTTGCGGAAGACGCGCAGATGGAAGGTCGACTTCATATCGCGCACCAGCGTCACCATGGTTTTCGCCAGCGTCATTTTCTTCTCATCAACCGGCGTGGTCTCTTCCACCGGGCGTTCCCAGGAGGAGATATACAGCATGATCATTGCAACGCATAAAATCACTCCGTAAGTTAGCGCGGTAAAGAAGAACGGCTCTGCCGACTCTTTGCCGTAGATCAGGATGAACTGGCCGGGGATAAATGCCGCGAGGAAGTTGGCCACTTTACCGAAAATCGCCTTGTAACCGGTCAGCTTAGAGCGCGCCGAGAAGTCGGTGGTCATTTCGGTGGCGAGGGTTTCGTACGGCACCATCACCGAGGTATAGATCAGCTCGAACAGCACGTAGGTAGAGAGGTAGTACCAGAAACCGAAGCCCTCCACCCACAGCAGCGGGTAGACCATCATCAGCGGGATACCGAGCAGGATAAAGAACCGGCGACGCCCAAAGCGTTTGCCCAGCCGCGTTTTGCCAAAGTTATCCGAGAGATAGCCCATCAGCGGATTGCTGATGGCATCAATGATGCTGGCAACAGAGAAGATGGCTGAAGCCTGCAACAGCGTCAGCCCGCAAAAGGTGGTATAGAAGTAAAGCAGCCAGATACCGGCAATGGCCAGCGCCCCGCTACCGAGTAAATTACCACCGCCGTATGCCAGCTGATGTCTGAAGAGAATTGGTTTTTCTGCGTTCATGTGAGCCCCGCCCAGAGAGATTTTATAAAAATGAACCGTTGTTTTATTTTTATAGATACGGTGTTTTATATAGATCTCCAGACGGAATAGATGTGAATTAACTCACAGTTAAAACAGCGGCCGGTGATTTCTCAGACAGATTTGCGATACGTGTAGCATTCTTAATAGTAAAACATCCAATTTGCCTCTCTCCGCACGTGTTTCTATACGCTTTACACGGTAAAAAGCCTGTTATTTTTTACTACAATACAGTCACTTAAATTCAACAGTGCACAAGAAGTGGATCACCGGGCATAAGCTGCAAAGCCGACGTCTTACCGCCCATGACGGGGGGATCATCCTGCATTTCTGCAGAATATGCCGCACTTTTGTGATCCGCATAGCATTTCTGTCAGCCACTCCCGCTGTTTCATTCGTCACAGTGGTAATCTGTTTTCATATTTATGAAACACCATTTCATTTTAATAAGATTATCCCCCTCACGGGTGATACCCCTTGCCACCGATGGAGTGAATCATGGCTAAAGGCTCTCAGATCTCATTCGACTTCCACACCGTTCAGGATGCGCAGACCGGCGCACGGGTTACGCGTTTAACGCCGCCTGACGTGCTGTGCCACCGCAACTACTTCTACCAGAAATGCTTTACCCGCGACGGCAGCCAGCTGCTGTTTGCCGGGGAGTTTGACGGTCACCGCAACTATTATCTGCTCGACCTGGGCACACAGCAGGCCGTCCAGCTTACCGAAGGCCCGGGAGATAATACTTTTGGCGGTTTCCTCTCCCCGGATGACCAGTACCTTTATTACGTGAAAAATGAAAGCCTGCTGCAGCGCGTCACGCTGGCGGACTACAGCGAAACAACGGTATATCAGGTGCCGGAAGCCTGGGTCGGCTACGGTACCTGGGTCGCCAACAGCGAATGCACCAGCCTGGTAGGGATTGAGATCGACCGCCGGGACTGGACGCCGCTCTCTGACTGGAAAATTTTCCAGACGTTCTACCACAGTAACCCGCACTGCCGTCTGCTGCGCATTGACCTGCACAGCGGCCAGTCACACGTTATCCACGAGAAAAACGAATGGCTGGGCCACCCGATCTACCGGCCGTTTGACGACAGTACCGTGGCGTTCTGCCACGAAGGCCCGCACGACCTGGTAGACGCCAGGATGTGGCTGGTCAATGAAGACGGCAGCAATGTGCGGAAAGTGAAGGAACATGCTCCGGGAGAAAGTTGCACTCATGAGTTCTGGGTGCCGGACGGCTCTGCGCTCATGTATGTTTCCTACCTGAAAGGCCAGCACGACCGCCATATCCGCCGCTTTGACCCACAGACAGGTGAAGACGTCAGCCTGATGACCATGCCTGCCTGCTCACATCTGATGAGCAATGATAACGGCACGCTGCTGGTCGGTGACGGCTCCGGAACGCCGGTGGACGTGAAGGACACCGCCAGCCACACCATTGAGAATGACCCGTGGCTGTACCTGTTCGACGCGCGCACGAGGAAATACGCGCCGCTGGCAGCACATAACAGCTCCTGGCAGGTGCTGGACGGTGACCGGCAGGTGACTCATCCGCACCCCTCTTTCTCGCCAGACGATCGTCACGTGTTGTTCACCACCGATTACGAAGGGCAGCCCGCGCTCTATCTTGCTGAGATCCCGGACGCGCTTCGCCACTCATTACAGAAGGATTAACCCGTGTTTATTTACAGACAGGACAGACCCCTGCAGGATTTAGGCGACGGCGTCAGCCGTCGCGTACTGGCACACGGCGGCAGCATGATGGCGGTAGAGGTCAGCTTTGAGACCGGAGCCGTCGGCCCGCTGCACCATCACGTCCACGAACAGCTGACCTATGTACTGTCCGGCCGCTTTCGCTTTACCATCGGTGACGAAACCCACGAGGTGACCGCCGGCGACACGCTGTATAAAAAGCCGGACATCGTTCACGGCTGCGTCTGCCTGGAGAAAGGGGTGCTGCTGGATACGTTCACCCCGCAGCGCCAGGATTTTTTGTAATTTATCCGGCATAAAAAAAACCGGTGCTCACAGAGCACCGGTTTTTTTATCCGCGTAAAAAAGGAAAAATTTTACGCGAGGATTTCACGCACAAAGTTTTCGATCTCTTTGTTCTGACTGTTTTCGAAGAAGCATTTCTGGAAGCGTTCCCCCGAAACGGCGGTTTTCACCAGCTCTTTGTCGATGGCGCGCAGCGTATCCAGGTAGTTTTCTTTGACGATCGCTGCCTTTACCTGATTGAGAATGCCCGCATTGCGTACCTGCGGCTCTTTACGCTCGGCCGGGTAACCCTGACCTTTCTCACCTGCAAAGGCTTTTTCGAAGATAAAGCGCACGTTCAGCTCGGCACCCCAGCCAAAGCCTTTGGCGAACGGCAGCGACAGCGCATTGCCGTTGTTGATTTGCGCAAACAGGAACGCATCTGCCGGATCAATGCAGTAACCGCAGATCACGCCCGGATGCAGGTTGAGCGACATCAGCGCCCCCTGACCGGTGCCACAGCCCGCCACCACAAAATCCACCGCTTTCGAGTTCAGCAGAATGCTGGCCATGATCCCCAGATGAATATAGGTCAGGTGGTGATCCTGCTCGTCAGACATGCCGACGTTATACACCGGATACTCTTTCTCCCCGGCAACCGCGTTCAGTTCTTTCAGGATAATCGCGTTTTTTGCCGCCTGGCTGTTTTCCATCATCAGTGCAATTTTCATATTCGTCGTCCTCTTGTGTGCGGCAGGCCTGGCTGCCGCAGGTCAGTAAACAGGGAAATTAACGGGCCAGCCAGCCGCCATCGACGGCGAGGGTGTAGCCATTAACATAGTCTGATGCCGGGGAAGAGAGGAACACCACCGGCCCCATCAGGTCGGCCGGCAGGCCCCAGCGCCCGGCCGGAATACGGCCGAGGATCTCTTCGCTGCGCGCTTCATCCGCCCGCAGCTGCTGCGTGTTGTTGGTGGCCATATAACCGGGCGCTATCGCGTTAACGTTGATCTTGTGCTGCGCCCATTCGTTCGCCAGCAGACGGGTGACGCCCATCACGGCACTTTTCGATGCGGTATACGAGGGCACGCGGATGCCGCCCTGATAAGAGAGCATCGACGCGATATTAATGATTTTCCCGCCCGTTCCCTGGGCGATAAACTGCTTCGCCACCGCCTGCGACATAAAGAACACCGACTTGATGTTCAGATTCATCACATCGTCCCAGTTCTTTTCACTGAAATCGATAGCGTCTTCACGGCGGATGATCCCGGCGTTATTCACCAGAATATCCAGGTGGCCCATCTCGGCGACCGCACGCTCCAGCAGACCCGGAATGACCTGGGTATCGCTAAGGTCAGCGGTGAGGCTGAGAAAACGACGCCCGGTGGCCGCGATGCGCTCAATGGTTTCCACCGGCTCAACAATATTAATGCCGACAATATCGCAGCCCGCTTCCGCCAGACCCAGCGCCATCCCCTGCCCCAGACCGGTATCACACCCGGTCACCACCGCCACTTTTCCCGCCAGGGAGAAATTATCCAGAATCATGGTGTTTCCTTGAGTTAACCCACATATTCAGGCGCTTTCCGTGACCCTGACAGGTGGCGGAGCGTGCCCGATGCCAAAACTGATAAAAACAGCTTAACGGCAAAATGGCAGAAACTCAACAAAATGAAACAGCATTTCATTTTATATGAACCTGAGGATTGAATTTTGTCGTGGGGATCACATCATCGTATGCCTGGACAGCCAGGTCATGTATTGCAGAGTAGTGCAGCATGGGTGAGGGATGTTATACGGCAGCGATAACCGGATGAAAATCAGCATACCTGTGTTATCAGGGCAGAGATCGATATCGTTAAAGTCATGGGACCCCTCAGCGATCGAAACGTCACGTAAAGTTAAGCCGTGAGGGGTCAGGTAAGAACAATCAGAGAGAAATCTTAAGGATCATGTCTTGGCGCAGACAAGATAGCCAGTATTGATCGATTTGATCAGTATCAGATTATCCTTGAGGGACCATATCTCTATATGAAAGTCGATGCCGGGTAATTCTGGCAAAATATAATCCATCCAGATGTCCTCAGGAGTCGTATCAGTAGGATGTTTTATAACCTTGATAATATTTACTTTTTTCACCTGATTGACCTCTTGCGAAGCCAGTGTGAAGTTGGCAGTCCGGGACAAAAGATAGTGGTTATCTTTAGTACTGACGTGTCCTGCCAGGCTAAAAAACCCGTTATTATCATTTTGAAGAAACACGGTAATTCTTCCTTCAAAATTGACCGACTCAGTGTCGTCCTCTACATGAGTTTTATACTGAGATATGCACTTGAACGACTCATCTGCACTCGCGCCGAAAGAGATAAATAAAATAAAGAAAGTGTTAATTATGTTTTTAATCATTTTGCATTATTCCTTTGATTTTTCACATTAAAACAAAAATTATAATTCTGGTCAGGATTTCTGGCACACACCGAGACCAGATCCGCACGCACCCTTTTTCTGTTAATCCTGTCTTCTATGTAAAAAACGTCGAGCTGACGGTTGGTACAGTCAAAACCCTCTTGATCGAGCGTTTTTTTGATGTACGATATTGTCTCATCTTTAAAATAGACCTTACTCATCGAATAAATATCACACTGGCCTACCTTGGCAATCTTCTCGAGACGATGAACCTCATCCTTTTTTAATACCATCCATAAGAAAATAATGATAACCATTATGCCTGAAGCAATGAGAAGAAATTTAATTGCCTTAGGAGGAAATGATTTTTTAGGCTGAATTTGTTCATCAGGTTCCGAAGGTTCAGCATCGTTACTCAGGTTAATATCATCTGAATGATCTTCTGATAAACTGTACGAAGCCACATCCGCCTCAAACCTAAACCCGAATTTCGGCAGCGTGATAATAATATCATCCTCACACCCAACCAAACTAAATGCCTTACGAAGCTCACTGATGTAGTTATTGAGCCCCGCATTAGACGCGGTAAACATGTTAGTGGACCAGACTTTCTCCAGTAAATAATCTCTGGATACGTTGATTTTATTATTGTGCAATAGCTCCAACAATAAGCGACCAACTGGTTTTTTTATCTTTGTTACTATCTCAGGATGCTTGCTGTCAAATAAAACAAGATCATTCGGATTAAATATAAACTTATCATTTATGATATATTTCATTTTTATCTTCTTTTCTGTTTTTATAAATCAAAGAAATCAAGGAGGCATTATCCTATGTTAAAAATTCCCCTTTTCAAGAAAAATATAGGCTGATGTAAAATAAACCCCCATGAAAGATGATTTATTGATTTTTATCCAGATGGCTTACACCCATCTAATATATAAAACGAACAAAAAAAACAGAACATACAAATAACAATGCCGTAATAATTGGTGTTTAATATCGTAGATTAGGAATTATATAGTTTATATTGCTGATTTGCTCTCGATAGCCCTATCATTTCCACCTCGCCAAATGCGTTCAATACTTTGTTTAGGCGAATACTAGCGTAGGAAAAATCTCCCTATTGCATACGAAAGATAGTAAGAAAGTTCTCTGTCATGTATGCGAGGAATTTCTTTAATTTATTGTCTATAAGGAATTAACTTGATGAAAATGAATAAAATCATGCTGGCTGCAGCAATGACTCTGGCGACTGTCTCAATGGCTCACGCGGCTAACCAGGGTTCTGGTACTGTGAATTTTAAAGGTTCAATCGTTGACGCACCCTGCTCTATTGATCCAGGCACAGATGATCAGACTGTTAAGCTGGGTGACGTCGCTTCAGCTCAGTTGAAAAACGGCGGGAAATCTACGCCGCAGGATATCCTGATCAGCCTGGTTGGCTGTGATGTACAGACAGCGAAAAACGTGACCACCACCTTTACAGGTGCTGAATCTGAATCTGCACCAGGCCTGCTGGCGATGAGAGGTACCGCGCGTGGTGCCAGCATCGCGATCAATGATATTGACGGCTCACTGCTGCCACTGAACAAAGCCAGTAAAACGCAGAAAATCGAAGATGGCGATACGATTCTGCGCTTCAGTGCTCACCTGCAGGGTGACGGTGCTTCAGCGGCCATCACCCCGGGTGGATTCACTTCTGTTGCCGACTTTACCCTGTCTTACCAGTAAGACCGTGTGAACCTCTAGCACAGTTAATTGCATGCGGGATAACCCGCATGCTGCTTATTAACAGGTCCACCTAATGTGACCCGGGGATAACATATGGTTTCACAGCGGGGAAAACGAATTTTACAGCATTCAGTCTTCATCCAACTTTTACTGTGTTCTCATCTGGCTATGTCCGCTAATCAGGGACGCGGTGAGGTGACCGTCAATGGCCAAATTATCGCTTCAGCCTGTGCCATTGATACAAAAAGTGTAGATCAGACGATTATTATGACGACGCTTCCTGTCAGTCAGATTATCCGCGATGGGCAAGGGGATGTTAATCCCTTCAGCATTAAGCTTGTGAATTGTATTCTGGAAAAACTCAATCCGACACTTGATGACTGGCAATATTTTAAAGTGACGTTTGACGGCAGGAGTGATGCCGGTCTTTTTGCTATTAATGGTAATGCGAAAGGCATTGGCCTTCAAATTTCAGATGGAAAAGGAAATATTGCCATCCCGGGTATCCCCATGGATAAGAATGACATTCAGCCAGGCAACATGGAATTTCATTACGGGCTTCGTTTGATTGGAAACCATCAGATACTCGAAGCGGGAAGCTATTCCTCCACCGTGCGTTTCAAGATGGATTATTACTAACCTTCTCTGAACAGAAGAAAAAATTTAAATAACTATTGATAAGGGTCATTGGATGTCGACTATTCCGTCATACGGCTGTAAGGGAAAAATGAAACCTCGCATTCTGGTTTTGTTAATCACCTCCATACTTACGAGTAACAGCACGTATTCCGTGGCCGAGGATATTGAATTCAATACCGACGTACTGGATGTGACGGACCGGGCCAACATTGACCTCGAACAGTTTTCCCGCGGCAACTTTATTATGCCCGGTGATTATCTTTTCACCATCCATATTAATAAACAGACTTTACCGGAACAGTCGGTGGCGTTTTACCCGCCGGATGACGATGCCAAAGGCAGTGAAGCCTGTATTACGCCGCAGCTGGCTGAACAACTGGGGTTTAAAGAGGCGGCATTACTGAAACTGACCTGGTGGCACCAAAACCAGTGTCTGAACCCCCGCAGCCTGGAGGGGATGCAAGTGCGTGCCGATTTAGGCGCAGCAGCCCTGTACCTGAATATTCCGCAGGCATATCTGGAATACACCGCAGAAAACTGGGATCCGCCCTCGCGCTGGGACGAGGGGATCCCGGGGCTGCTGTTTGATTACAACCTGAATGCGCAAAGCCAGCGTCAGCAAAGGCAGGGCACGCAGAACTATAACCTCAGCGGTAACGGCACGCTGGGCGGCAACCTGGGGGCCTGGCGGCTGCGGGCAGATTGGCAGTCGCGGCTGGATCACCAGGGCGGCTCCGGCGAACCGACCCGCACCAGCTGGGACTGGAGTCGCTATTACGCCTACCGTGCATTGCCGAAGCTGGGTGCCAGGCTGACGATGGGCGAGGACTATTTAAACTCCGACATCTTTGACAGCGTACGTTTTGCCGGTGCCAGCCTGGTGACCGACGACAACATGCTGCCGCCCAATCTGCGCGGCTATGCGCCGGAGGTGACGGGGATCGCGCGCAGCAACGCCAGGGTGATTATTCGCCAGCAGGGCCGCGTGCTGTATGAAACTCAGGTGGCAACGGGGCCGTTCCGCATTCAGGACATTAACGATGCGGTCAGCGGTCAGTTGGACGTGCGGGTGGAAGAGCAGGACGGCAGCGTGCAGGAATTCAAGATGGACACCGCCAGCATTCCATATCTGACCCGGCCCGGCTCCGTGCGTTACAAGGTAGCGGCCGGCCGGCCGGCGGACTGGGAGCACCACAGTAACGGACCGCTGTTCGCCACCGGCGAGTTTTCCTGGGGCGTAAGCAACGGCTGGTCGCTGTACGGCGGCAGCGTGGCCGGCGGTGATTACAACGCGCTGGCGCTGGGTATGGGCCGCGACCTGATGATGTTTGGCGCCCTGTCTTTCGACGTCACTCAGTCACGTGCCAGCCTGCCTCAGCAGGGCACCCTGAGCGGCGGCTCGTACCGCCTGAGCTATTCCAAGCGCTTTGACGACTATGACAGCCAGGTGACGTTTGCCGGCTACCGCTTCTCGGAGCGCAACTATATGTCGATGGGCGAATACCTGGATGCACGCCGCGACGGTACGCGGATCAACAGCAGCAAAGAGATGTACACCATCACCTTTAACCAGCAGTTCCGTGATCTGGGGTTGAGTGCTTATCTCAACTACAACCACCAGACCTACTGGGACCGGCCGGCGAACGATCGTTACAACCTGACGCTGTCGCGCTATTTCGATCTGGGGCATTTTCGCAATATCAGCCTGTCGCTGACTGGCTATCGCAACAAATATAACGGCGCCAGCGACGACGGCATGTACCTGTCGCTGTCGCTGCCGTGGGGCAACAATGGCTCACTGAGCTACAGCGGCAGCTACAACCGCACGGATAACACTCATCAGGTCGGCTATTACGACCGGCTCAATGAGCGCGACACCTATCAGGTGAACGTCGGTACTGCGCGCAGCGGCTCGACCGCCAGCGGCTACTACAGCCACAGCGGCGATCTCAGCCAGGTAAACGCCAGTGGCAGCTATCAGGCCGGGCAGTACAGCTCGCTGGGGCTGTCGCTGCAGGGCGGCGCGACCGCCACCCTGAAAGGGGCGGCTTTACACCGCAACAGCGTCAGCGGCGGTACCCGCATGCTGCTGGATACCGACGGTGTACCGGGGATCCCGATCCGCGGTTACAGCTCACCGACCCGGACCAATGCGTTCGGCAAGGCGGTGGTGGTGGATGTCGGCAGCTACTACCGCAACCAGTACAGCATCGATCTGAACACGCTGCCGGAAAACGCCGACGTCAGCCAGAGCGTGGCGCAGGCCACCCTGACCGAAGGTGCCATTGGCTACCGGCACTTCGATGTCATTGCCGGCGAGAAGGCAATGGCGGTGGTGCGGCTGGCCGACGGCTCTGCCCCCCCGTTTGGCGCCACGGTGCGCAACCTTAAGCAGCAGGAGGTGGGCATTATCAGCGACAACGGCGAAGTGTACCTGAGCGGCATCAACGCCGGGGAAGCGATGAGCCTGAGCTGGGGCGGCGCGGAGCAGTGCGGGTTTACCCTGCCGCAGACGCTGTCACCGGACCAATTGAGCAATCTGTTACTGCCTTGCCGTCCGTTATCACACGGCAAGGCTAAACCCACTTTTGAAGAGTAGAGAGCAATGAAAACTAACCCTGTAGTGACATTAATTGCCGGCGGCCTGACGGGCCTGCTGTGCGCCCAGCAGGCAACAGCCGCTATTTCGCTGGATCGTACCCGCATTATTTTTAATGGCAATGACAAGTCCACCAGCATGAGCATCAGCAATGAGAACAAGCAGTTACCTTACCTGGCGCAGGGCTGGATTGAAGACGCCAGCGGCAAAAAAATCAGCAACCCGTTAACCGTATTGCCTCCTGTACAGCGCCTGGAGCCGGGTGCCAAAAGCCAGATAAAAGTACAGGGGCTGCCGGCCGTCGGCACGCTGCCGCAGGATCGCGAAACGCTGTTCTACTTTAACCTGCGTGAAATCCCGCCGAAGAGCACTAAGCCGAATACGCTGCAGCTGGCGCTGCAAACCCGTATCAAGCTGTTCTACCGGCCAGACGCGATTGCCGTCACCAACCCGCAGTCCAGTGCACCCTGGCAGGAAAAACTGACCCTGACCAAACAGGGCGACAGCTACCAGGTGAATAACCCGACGCCCTATTACGTCACGCTGGTCGATGCCAGCAGCAAAAAAGGCGGTGCCAGCGCGCCGGGCTTTGAACCGCTGATGGTTGCGCCGAAAAGCAGCGCCCCCCTTAAGGTGGCCGCCCCGGCGCTGGGCAACACACCAGTCCTGACCTACGTCAACGACTACGGCGGCCGGCCGCAGCTGACTTTCAGCTGCCACGGCGCAAGCTGCCAGGTCGCTGCGGGCCGTAAATAACAGCTCACGCACACAACAGGCGGAACACAATGATACATAAACATTCTCCGTGGTTTGTCATCGAGGGCTGCACCCTCTATACCGCAATGAAAATTCTGGTGATGCTGATAGCTCTGATCATGCTGCCGCTGTGCCTTTGGGTACTGTTGTGGCTGCTTCCTGCCGCCTCGGCAGCGGATAACTGGCAGGTGGACGGTGCCCACGGCGTGCTGCAGGTACGCGGCGAACTGACCGAAAGCGTCTGCCGGCTGGAGATGACAAGCGCGTACCAGTCGGTGTGGCTGGGCAGTACCTCTACGGCACAGCTGGCAAAGGCCGGGGATCGTGGCGAGCCGGTAAATGTGCAGCTGCAGCTGCGCGACTGCCTGCGCAGCCCCGCAGCCAACCGGGATCAACAGACGGGCAACCTGCTGTGGAACGCCCATCAGCCGGCGGTGTCGGTCCGCTTTATCGCCCCGGTGGATGCCGATAACCCTGAACTGTTAAAGGTGCAGGGTGCCTCCGGGCTGGCGTTGCGCATCACCGACGAGCACGGCAGGGATATCCGCCCCGGCAGCCGCGGCGCACCGCTGGCGCTGGCGGTGGGGCAAAATGCGCTGAACTACCGCATTACGCCGGAACGCACCCGCGCGCCGTTGCTGCCCGGCGCCTATGCGGCGGTGGCAGATTTCCAGCTCAGCTATGACTAGAGGAAGGGGCATGAAGGCAACGTACAGACAGTGTTTATCCGGCTGCGTACTGGCGGCACTGGTATTGTTTTACGGCCCACTGGCGCAGGCGGCCAGCTCCACCATCAAGGTGTCGGTGACCATCGTGGCACCGCCGGCGTGCGTGATTAATAACAATAACCTGATCGAAGTGAATTTCGGCAATGACGTGATGACCAACCGCATCGATGGCAGCTACAGGAAACAGTCGGTGGTGTACTCGGTGGAGTGCAAAAACGCGCCGGACAATGCGATGAAAATGCAGATTCAGGGGACCGGCGCGGGGTTTGACAGCAAGGTGCTGAAAACCAATATGGACGATCTGGGGGTGGCGCTGCTGTACAACGGCAACCGGCAGCCAATCAACAGCTGGGTGAAGTTTACCTACCCCAATATGCCGACGTTTGAGGTGGTGCCGGTCAAACAGGCCGGGGCCACGCTGAGCGGCGGGGCCTTCTCCGCCGGGGCAACCATGAAGGTGGAATACCAGTGAAAGGGGCTGAGGCAATGGCGCGATACGGCAGCATTATTCTGTTAATGGCCCTCGGCGGCCCGGCAGCGGCGGCGGACAACATGCGTTTTTCCGGCACGCTGATCGAACCGCCGCCGTGCACCATCAACGACGGCGACGAGGTGGAGGTTGATTTCGGCGACAAAGTCGGGGTCACCAAGCTAGACGGCGTTAACTACCTGCAGCAGGTGAACTACCGCATCACCTGCAGCCCCAGTGCCGGGAAATGGAGCATGACGCTGGAAGTGGCCGGCACGCCGGCGGATTACGACGAGGCGGCAATTGCAAGCAACGTGGACAATCTGGCCGTCCGTCTGCTGATCAACAGCAGGAAATTTGTTCTTAATAAGCCGATCCCTGTCACGCTCAATGCACTGCCCATGCTGGAAGCCGTTCCGGTGAAACGGCCGGGCACCGTGCTGAAGGAAGGCGCGTTTGAAGCCACGGCCACCCTGCTGGCGGTGTACCAATGAACCGGAGAAAAACCATGCTTAACAAGGGGGCCTGGGGGGCGGCGACGGTACTGCTGCTGTGCAGCCATCTGAGCCTGGCGGCGGAGAATATGCGCCTGCACGGCGCGCTGGTCGCCGAACCCTGCGTGATCCCGCCGGGCGATGAAACGGTGGTGCTGGATTTTGACACGGTACTCGACAAGTACCTGTATATAAATACCCGCACCCGGGGTCAGACATTCAGGCTGCATCTGGCGCAGTGCGATCTCAGCCTGGGCAAAACGGTCAGGGTGACGTTCAGCGGCAATGAAAGCGCGGCAATGCCGGGGCTGCTGGCGTTGAACGGCGCCAGCCAGGCCAGCGGCATCGCCATCGGTATGGAAACCCCGCAGGGCGAGCCGCTGCCAGTTAACCAGCCGGGCAAGGCGCAGGCACTGGTCAGCGGGACCAACATTCTGACGGCGCGCGCCTATGTGCAGGGTGAACCGGAGGCGCTGAAGCATAAAACCATCGAACGCGGGCCGTTCAGCGCGGTGGCAACCTTTAGCCTGGAATATGAATAAGCCGCGCGGCGGCATGAATTTTTTGAGCGGAGCGGTTTTGAAACCCACTAGCAAAAGACGTAACTGGACAGGATTGCACAGGGGTTTGACTGGCTGGTAAATGGCTTCCCCCCCCGGGAACCACCATAGCGCCCAGATCGTGGGAAAACCATCGTGCGCAACGCGCGCGGCTTTACGAGCAGACCCGCCAACAGGCGGTTATCGACACTCATCTCAACTAAACCGGACAGTATGAATGCACACAAACGTGAAGAAATACACACTGGCTGCCTGGGTTGCTGCCATTACTTTTATGGGACTTGGCTACTCCGAGGCGTGCAGGGCCATCGTTTTTCCTACACTGATTAGCGCCCAAATTACCTCGTGTGAAGACGGTTCCAAAGGCCCTTGTTCTCAGTATGTTGAATACAGCGGGACTGTCGCCATGATCGAGATTGGGATCCCCCAGACTAAGGCAGTCGAGGGACTACCTTTAGCACCGTTTGGGATTCATTGTGACGACGGATTTCCTCCGGGAAACTTCATAGGTTGCATATGGGCTCCCACGCGGGATCATAGTCCCAGCATGAGCAATTGTAATCTGGCCCATCCCAATACAGGGGATTGGACCATTGCCAACCCTGAGAGGTGTAGTTTCGGGTCAACATGGGGTAAACACACTGGGGCCCAGCCTGGCGGAGAATGCGTTATGTTCGGGCAAGGCAATATGTCTTCGGCCGGTACACCGACCATAACAACGCCAACCGGTGTCTACGATGCGACTGTAGCAGCGAATGCCGGAAACCGTTTTTGTATAAAAGCTCAACCCCCAGAGTTGGTATGTGAAATGTCCATACCCCCGGAAATAGACCACGGCGAAATGCCGATAAACGGCCAGGACGTTGTCACGATTACAGGGTCCGTAAATTGCGGTGGATCGCCGGTAGCGACTATCGTCGGGGGAGGCAACTTGAACCTGGCGAAGGGGGTATCAACGCAGGTGCAGGCGGCCATTACGCAAACGGGACAACTTGTGGTCACGTCGAACTTGACGATTCTTGGCGCAGAGCCGGGAGCGTACTCTTCGAATGTAATTATCGTTGTTTCACCCCAATGATCGATGACTCGAGTATTTTACCTTTGAGCGGGGCAGCACGTTAATGACTGGTCTGATATAAAGAACTAAAAACGTCCTCCCCGACATAACTCTCGGTAA
Source organism: Erwinia persicina NBRC 102418 (assembly GCF_001571305.1). Lineage (GTDB taxonomy): Bacteria > Pseudomonadota > Gammaproteobacteria > Enterobacterales > Enterobacteriaceae > Erwinia > Erwinia persicina. The sequence continues at coordinate 123,083 of NZ_BCTN01000005.1, forward strand.
TGTAGGGCTGCCGCCAGGCTGCAGTCCTACAAGGCTGAGTATGCCATGAAGAAATAATTCCCTAATTTGTAGTTATATAGCGGAACTGCTCTGTTGGTTATTGTCTGCTGGCGTGTCGTACCGATGTTCCGGGCGACCATTACACCAACCTTCAGTGATATCTTTGGCAGTCTGCTTCACATTGATGCTGCCAGTAATTTTTCCCGACCCGAATGGCACAGTGCAGCCGTTTGGCGATTAGCTTAATGCTTTTCACTTCATCATATATGCCCTCCTCACGGAGGATTTAATACCTACAAAGCTGAACCAATAAATCATGAAAAATAAAACCCTCTCCCTCAGTCAGTCCATGGCCCTGGCGATTGTGCTTTTAGTCGCTTCGGTATCTTATCATCCGGCTCGTGCAATTATGTTTCCTGTTCTGACTGAGGCCCGTATAACGACTTGTAAACCCTCTCCGGTAAACGGGCCATGTAGTGATCAGGTCTTTTATGCTGGCAAAGTGTCAATGCTGGAAATTGGGGTACCTACAACGAAGCCTCTACCGGATGTTAAATTTAAGTCTCTCGGGATCCATTGTGCGGGGCCGGCTGGCGGGTCTCTTGGCCCGTTCAGGGATTGCTCATGGGAAACCAGTGGACACTCTCCCCATATGTCTAAATGTGAGCTACGATCCACAGCGGGGGACGACTGGACGCTTAAAAACCCGGCAAGCTGTACGTTTTTGTCATCGTGGGGTGTCCATCAGGGGGCAGGGCCCGGAGGTGAATGCGTCGTCTTCGGCCAACAGATCGACCGCGGTAATGCCTTAACGCCCTTTGGGATAATAAATGCGATAACCGCCGCCAATGCCGGTTCCTCATTCTGTATCAAACCCCTCCCGCCCACAGTCCACTGCGAAGTGAACCTTAGCCCAACGCTGAGTCATGGCAACGTGCTGCCGAACAGCACCAGTTCGGTCACTATCCGTGGGACGATCGATTGCGGGAGCACCCCTAAGGTGACGATCGTCGGAGGGGGCGATTTAGAACTTGCTCCGGGGATTAAAACGCACCTGGATGCCGCCGCTGTAACAGAGAAAGAAATCGTGGTGTCGTCAGAGATGACGACGTACGGTGCAATGCCCGGGCAGTACGAGGGTAATGCGATCATTGTGGTGGATCCTCAATGAGGATCGCGTGGCTTATTTTGCTGATGTGGGATCCATTTTTCCCGCAGCCCGTTGCTGAATATTAAGGGCCTGTGGCTGGCGTTACGATGAAGCCTGTGAGCTCAACTGCCTGGTTAACATGTGGCTGGATTTTGCCGGGCATCAGGCCCGTCGCCGTCAGCAGGTCTTTTTACGCGACGGGCCGGCGTTTTATTAAAATTACAAAGGCGGAATGGCTTTTAACCTTTTACGAATTGGTTTAACTATCTTTTAATTAAGGTTTATATGCCCCTACCTGGAGTTTTATCCTAATTTTTTACAATTATACAGCTTATATCGTTTTTTAATGGGTATGCGGTTAGAATTTTCTTAAGTTGCCGATCGCCATCATCACTGTCCGGGTAACCCGAACTCATGACTGATTGCGCGTGCCTGTTGAGATTAAGCGTAAATGGTGAGCGCCTGAAAATAACGCACTTTTATCATTTTTTGAAAAACCCTGGCAGCGGATAAATACGCTGAGGCGCTTTACGGTATGGCGTGTTTATTCAGTTAATGAATAAGCTCCCGATAAACAGAACGAAAAGCCAGCCATGCGGCGCAGGAGATCAACCGGGCGTGACCTTGATATTTTCCGTGCCGGGCGTCGCCAGTAAAAGTCTTGTTCTGAATATTAATTACCATTAATGCCTGACATCAGCGGTGCAGTATTTATCGTAAACGATGACGTTAGTCATAACGCCATGCTTCATTAACCTTTTATTTATTAATGGTCATTATCGTGATAGCCAATCGCGTTGTTTTTTTCTGCCTGAGTCTGCTGTTTATCCCCAGCATTATTTATCTTCCCAACCCCGGAGGGGTGGGACTGGCACTGCCGTTTAACCTGCTGTTCAGCGGGGCGGCAGCACTGCTGATCGCCGTCTGCTGGTATCACGCACCGCCGCGCCGCATAACGATCACGCCGACCTGTCGCCTGATTCTGGCGGCCTGCCTGCTCATGGCGCTTCCGGCTCTCTTTACCCGGGCAGAGTGGCAGAGTACCGCCCTGTGGCGGTTGGCAGGATTATTCGCCGGGGCAGGCTTCTATTTTACCTGGCTGCAGATGCACCTGACGGCACGCCAGCGCCATGGGGTGCTCTACCTCATCCTGCTGGCCGCCGCCGGTCAGGCGCTGATTGTCATGCTGCAGCTCTTTGCGCCCTCTGTCGCCCAAAGCTGGGTGCCGGTCAGTGAGCATCGCGCGCTGGGCATTTTTCAACAGCCTAATGTCGTGGCCAGCTTTATCGCTACCGGCCTGGCGTTAGCGTTGGCGACCTTTCTGCTGCCGGGATTCTGCCTTGCTTCTGCGCGCATGGAGAGCTGGCGACTTCGGGCCATCGCACTGGCGCTGCTGGTCATGCCCATGGTGCTGACCTGGTTACAGTCGCGGACGGGCTGGCTTGCCGCACTCCTGGTACTGGGGCTGTTTGTCCTCTTTTTTGGCCGCCGTTTTCCGCAGCGAATAGTGGTGGCGGCGTTGTTAGCATTGTCTGGCGTTGCTGTCGGGGCCGTCGTGATGAAATTGGGCAGCGGGCTAAGCGATGCGCTGGCGTATACCAGCCACGCCCATTCTAACCACGCGCGGTATACCATGCTGCGCGACACGCTGACGATGATTGCCGATAAACCGCTGACAGGCTGGGGCTACGGTGGCTTTGAATACAGCTTTCAGCATTTTCGCATTGATCAGGATCCCCCCATCGTCGTGACAGAGATCGCCCGTCATCCCCATAATGAGCTGCTGCTATGGTGGGTGGAGGGAGGGGTTATTGCCCTTCTGGGCATCCTGCTACTGCTTTGGAGCGGTATAAAGCTGATCGCGCGCGCGCGCCAGCGTGACCGGCGGGCCTTTGCCTGTCGTAAGTCGACGGCCGGCGAAGCAATAGCGCTCTGCCTGGCGCTGCTGCCTGTGACGCTGCACACGCAGACTGAATACCCGTTTTATCTCTCCACACTGCACTGGCTGGTGTTCTTACTGTTACTGGCGATGCTGGACCGGCTGGTCAGCCCGCGTCTGTGGCAAGAGAACAGACTGCAATGCTGGAAATATCCGATGCTGGCGCTGTCTCTGTCAGCGCTGGCGATGGTGATCGGGGGGGGATACAGCGGGCGGGTATTGACCCAGGCGGAGCGCAGCGACCTGCAGGATATGCAACCGGTTGAGGCGCTGCCCGCCTGGACAAGCTGGATACATCGCGACCGTCTGAGTTTTGATCGCCAGCTGGCCGGGCTGCTGGCGTTTAATCACACTCGCGATGAACAGCAACTGCATCAGTACGCCGACTGGGCTCAGGGCTATCTGAGCCATCGCATTGATAAAAATGTCTATGCCAACCTGCTGCTCATTTTTCGCCACGAAGAAAAACCTGCGCTGGCGGAGCGCTATCGTCAGGAGGCAGAACGCCTGTTCCCACGCGACGCACGGTTTTCCCCCGCCAGCAGTGATGGGCAGGTCACGCTATGAAATCACATATCGATATCGTCATTCTGGATAACGACCAGTATTTTTCCCAGGGGCTGGAAGCCCTTCTGGCATCCTACTTCATCAGAGTGGGCTGTACGACGGCGTTTTTACCCGCCCAGCATTACTGGAAAGCCGACCTCGTGTTCCAGCAACAAAATCTGAACCAGACTGCGCAGTACTGCCACAGACAACCCGCTCACTACCAGTCACTGATCACCATCCAGGAGCCCGTTCCGCCGGGCTACCGCCAGCGGCTTGTCCCCTGCCTGAGCGAAAAAAGTGTGATTAATCGCCTGATAAGCACCGGGGCGCTGTTAAACGAGGTTGAACGTATCATGAAGCATGACACGCCTGCTGCCCAGCCCTGGGCGTGTCCGCGCTGTGCACTGACGCTGACGCTACGGGAAAAGCAAGTTCTGCTGGCGATACGTCGGGCCCAGTCTCCTGGCCAGATTGCCACCGAGCTCAAGTTGAGTGTCAAAACCATCAGCGCCCACAAATGGTCAGCCATGAAAAAATTAGGGTTTAAACGCAACACAGAACTGCTGAACTGGCTCCGCCAGGGCGATCTGCGGGATGAGTTGAGCACCCTGCTGTGATGCCGGGCTTCTCATTATCCCCACTGGCTGCCTTTCAATTATGTGAGAAGGCCATGCTATCCTACGGCGTGCCCTGTCGGCCCCATCCGTACAGGAGGGGCGTGACAGGTTTTACGGTTCCTCCAAAGCCTGATGCTGAGAGGCAATGTTAACCCGGGCCTGCCGGGATTTTTTATGGTGTATAGCGATGCAGAAGTACAGTAACAGCGCGTTTCACGGCACCGTCCTGGTCGTTGCAACCATCGTCGGCGGCGGAATGTTTGCGCTGCCGATCGCGTTAGAAGCACTGTGGTTTACCAAAGGCGTTCTTTTTCTCCTGCTCTCCGCATTATTTATGCTCGCGTCGGGTCTGATGCTGGTCGATGTGAACATGAGATTTCCGCAGGGTTCGAGCTTCCATACGTTTACAAAAAAACTGCTCGGCAGAAAGGTCAATTTCATCGTTGGACTGAGCCTGGTGTTTGTGCTCTACCTGGTGACCTATGCGTATCTTTCCGGGGCCTCTGCGGTCTTTTCCACCCTGCAATCTGACCTGACGGGGAAACGCTATCCGGTGCTTTCCGTCATGCTGATCACCCTGTTTGTCTCCGCCGTGGTTTGCAAGGGCGGGCGGTTCTCTGCCCACATCATCTCCTTTTTTATTGCCGCTAAATTCACCGCCTTTTTTATGGCAACGGCAGGACATTTGCATCGCATCTCCCCGGAACTGGTATTCACCAGCCCGGCGTTCGGCAGCTTTTCCGCAATATTATTAACGCTCCCTGTCTGTATCATTTCATTCGGATTTCATGGCAGCATCCCCTCATTAATCAAAATGTATGGCGGGAAGGAACACAAATTAGTGGTTAAGTCCCTGTGCTTCGGCGTGGGGATTTCCGCACTCATTTATATCTACTGGCTGGGCATGACGATGGGCATCCTCGATCGCGGGGCATTTGCCGCCATCAAAGACCAGGGAGGCAATATTAATGTCTTTATGACCGCCCTGAGCCAAAATGAACTGAGCCACTACATCAACGGGCTGTTACTGTTCTTTGCCTTTTTTGCCGTGACCTCGTCTTTACTGTCCGCCTCCCTCGGTCTTTTTGACTATCTTCATGACCTGTTGAGCTCCTTTTTAGGGATAACATCGTCCTTCCCTGCCGCAGCGATGACCTATCTGCCCCCTGCACTGTTGTGCATCATCACCCCTGACGGCTTTATCCCGGCGCTGGCCTATGCCGGGATTGCGCTGGTGATCTGGAGTGTGCTTCTTCCTCCTCTGCTGCTGTTAAAAGCAAGAAAGGCGGGCATTGAGGGGCCTTATCAGTTCCCGGCGGGCAATAAGTTTCTCTATGGCTACTTCCTGTCAGGCTTTCTGCTGTGGGTGGCCATGCTGGTCAACATGATCAAAGTCTGAGGAGAGGGGATAAGAAAGACATCGCTGCCCGGTAAAATCAGACGACAGGATAGGGTGATTTACGCGCGCCTGTCCTAATATTATTAAGATAAAACCACTGGGGAAACGATCATGTTCAGACGCCGCAGTTTAACGGCTGTTTTAGCCGCTATTATTTCCTGTTCACTGCTTGCCACACCGGCGCTGGCGGATCCGGGTAACGGGAATGGAAAGGGTAACGGCAATGGCAAGCACGGCCACAGCCAGAAAGACAAGCCGGGCAAAAATGAGGGCGGCCCCTCAAACCGTAAAAATCACGGTAAGCCGGATCGGGTCAGTGACGATATCAGCTTTGATGCCGCGCGCCACCTGGCGCTGAACTATGGCCTGACCGGCTATCGCTCCCTGCCCCCCGGCATTGCGAAAAACCTGGCGCGCGGCAAGCCGCTGCCGCCGGGCATTGCGAAAAAAGCCGTTCCCGCCTCAATGCTCGACCAGTTGCCCTATTATCCGGGCTATGAGTGGAAGATTGTCGGTGACAATCTGGTGCTGATTGCGCTGAGTACCGCCTTAGTGACGGCGGTGATTAACGGGGTATTTGATTAAAGAACAGGCGGGCAGCCCTGCCCGCCTTATTTCCGCGGTGCCGTACAAGATGCCGGAACGTTATGCGCTACGGCGCTTTATTTTCTCCAGCACCGCGTCTTCTCCGTACCTGCGCAGATATGCCGTCACCTCCCGCGCCCAGCGCTCCCCCTCACCCAGCACGGCCCGGCTCTGGCCCGGAGCGTAAATCTCCGCATTGTCATACAGGTTGATCAGCGTCTGATTCATGCCGTCGATACTGCTGACGGGGTTCTTTTGCTGCTGTGCTGCCAGCGCAGCCACGATCTTCGCCTGATGTTCCGGATTGGACGGAAAGGTCCTTTCCCCCAGTTCACTGAGCACCAGGAACGATGGCGGAATGCCCTCTTCGATAGCGGCCTGTAAGCGGTAATGCCCGTCCAGAATCACGAACGAACCCAGCCCGGCAAAAAAGCGTACCAGCACCGGCGGCAGCGTCCCTTCCCGGCTCTTTTTGCGCCACCACTTCAGGCGCCCGGCGTCGGGCTGAATAGCATAGCGCGCCAGCAGCGGCGTGCCGTTCCACCACCAGTCCACCTGCACGACGCGCACCGGGGCCGTCAGATCCGGGATATCCTCCGCGAACAGTGACCAGCTAAACCCGATATTGCCGCTCTGCGCGGGCGCGTGAAAACGCCAGTCCTTCAGCGCGGGCTGTCGCTGCAGCGCGTAAGGTGCAGTGGGAACAGCGGGCAGCATCGGGCGCAGCAGCCAGCGGCCCGCCGGCAGCAGCGGAACATCCGCCGTCAGCAGATAGCGGGCAAAGTAACGGCACCATTCACCGATCCACGCCTCCGGCCCGGTACGAAGAATGGACTCCAGCGCCGGTGAGGTAATGGGAGGGAAGACGGCCTGCGGCTCGGGATGTTCAGTGTTGAACACCAGCCACAGGCCGGAGTGATCCTTCAGCATTGAGGCCCAGAACAGCGGCACACCGCGCAGCGACAGCGCCATGCGGCCATGATGCCCGCTGTGCATTTCCAGAATGGGCGACGTCAGCGGCCTCTGGCTGTGTAATGCCAGCCCCAGCCAGGCCTGATTGCGGTCGTGCAGATCCTTCCACCAGTACTGTGACATCCGATGTTCCTTGCGCTAAAGAGAGGGAAATTTTAGGCCAGTGCCGGGAAGATGCAAGGGGTGACCGATACGCCGTTTTACCGGAACGGGTATCGTCGGGTCGGCCCCTGAGGTGTCCCCAGAAAATCACCAGGGCGCTATCGCGGGAGGCACGATACCCGGTTTCCGGAGGAAGGGCTGCTTGCTGCAACGGCATAAACACGTCCCTGTGGCCTGGCGGCCGGCCTTCCCTGGCCGGCAGCCTGCTGCAATCAGCCCTTCCTCTTTCACCCGCTACCCCCGGTGTGGCTGTTTCCAGACCCACAGCGGGCAAGAATGGTTGAGGAGATGGGGTCCGCTGACCTCACTATCCCCCTCCCCTTAATACCGAAGCCACTTTGGTTTTTAAACCGTCACCTTGCCCAGTCCTTCGCGAATTAGCAGCGCTTCCATCACCGTGCGCAGCTCCTTCAGTGCCGCTTCCGGCAGCGCTTCGCTGCGGGCCAGCAGCTCACGCGCAGGCGTAACGGGCGGCGGGGCGGGCTGTGCGGTGATCACCAGACAGCCCGGCATCACCCGCACCGTGACGGGCGTATCGGTGGCAAAACCACACGCCTCCAGCCACAGCCCCTTGAGATTCAGCGACGGGCTGCGCGAATAATGATGCGTTAACCCGGTTTTGGCATCCTCATGTCGAATGCTGATATAGCCCACTTTCAACTTTCGCTGGATTTTGGAAATAACGGGTTCTGACTTACAATCGTATTTAGCCATGATAACTAGTCCTGTTAGTTGTTGTGGTCAGCGGTGTTAACGGGTTGCCGCCCGTTAGCACCGCGATTCATAAAAACCTTCCTGTATAAAAACACACTGATGACTCACCCTAAAATAGCGAAAAAAGAATGATAAATCGCTGTAACAGAGAAAATAAAATGCGAGGAGAATTCCAGAATGGGGAAATAACGGGGAGCCTTCACGCTGGCGTAAATTAGTGGAATAAAAAATAGAAATTAATTAATAAAATAAATATAAAAGATCAGCTTATTCCTTAACACCCTGAATAAATAAAAAACGAAATTTATTAAAACAATGCATGCATAGACATTAAAGATTAGCCTTACAGGTTCGTTTCTGTTGAACCTGCCAGGAAGAGTGACGGGTATCCTCATGTGCAATGTCGCCTTGCTCAGTGCTTACCGGGTTTGGATCACACACTGACGGAACGGGAAGCGGCGATAAAGCAGATGGGATGTGCCTGTGATGAATCGATGTCAGGCAGTATAACGATCAATATGGTAAATACAGATACGCTTTGGCGGAAGATCACAGGAGTCGAACCTGCCCGGGACCGCTGGCGGTCCCAACTGGATTTGAAGTCCAGCCGCCTCACCGGAGACGACGATCTTCCCTTTTGAAGAGGGGCTGAGTATACCATCGCCAATGACCACAAATAAACTCCGGGTTTGTGCCTCATTTCAGTGATGTCCCCCACCGGCAGCAAGCTGTCCGTTTTTGGTCTTCTTTCCCTGCCTTATCCCGTCCATCATAGCGTTAACCCCATCCAGCAGGAGTCCAGAAATGACCGATACCGTACTGTTAGTGATTGATGCCCAGCAATCCTTCTATGAGCGTGGCTACAGGGAAACGCCAGAAACCCCGGCATTCGAAAAAGCATTAAGCACCCTGGTGGCAGGCTGTCAGGCGAAGGGGATCCCGGTGGTGGATGTGTTCCATGTCGAAAGCGAAGGAGCCTTTGCGCCGGAATCCGGTCTGGTGGTGCGTCTGCCGTTTCTGACCCATGAGCCGGTCGCCAGCTTCCGCAAAAAAGTGCATAACGCCCTGACCGAATCGGGTCTGCAGCAGTGGCTGGAACAGAACGACGTAAAGCATGTGATTATCAGCGGCCTGCGCACTGAGCAGTGCTGTGAAACCACCGCCCGCGTGGCGTCGGACTTCGGCTACCGCGTGACCTATGTCACCGAGGCAACGCTGACCTTCCCAATCACCCATGATGGGATTACCCTGAGCATTGCCGACTTACGCCACCGTACCGAAAGCGTGCTGATCCATCGTTTTGCCGATATCCGCACCGCTGAGGGCTGCCTGCAGGAGCTTGCATAATATGACGATCCCGGTGTGGTTTGTAACCCTGCCCGGTGTGATGACGCTGGATCTCACTGGTCCGGCGGAAACGCTGAAGCTGGCAGCAGGGGCGTTTTCGCTGCGCTATATCGGCCCGGATGAATCCGTGCTCACCTCCACCGAGATGTACATCAGCCGCATTGAGCCACTGCCGGAATCCCTGCCAGCCGGGAGCCTGCTGGTGCTCCCGGGCGTCAGCGACTCTAAAGTGTGGTTCGACACGCCGCAGGCGGTGGCCGCGCGTCACTGGCTGATGCGCATTCAGCCCGCCATTCATGCCGGTGACGTGTCGCTGGTGTGCATCTGCTCTGGCTCCCTGCTGGCGGCGAAAGCCGGGCTGATGAACGGCGTACAGTGCACCACGCACCATGAGGTAATAGATCGGCTTAAAAAAGCGGAACCGGGGGCGATTGTGAAAGAAAACCGCATCTTCGTTGAAGATCGCGGCATCTGGACCAGCGCGGGCATTACCGCCGGTATCGACCTGTCGCTGCATCTGATTAACCGCCTGTGCGGCGCGCAGACGGCGATGGATGTGGCCCGGGAAATGGTGGTCTATTTTCGTCGTTCGGGGGAAGATCCGCAGCTGTCCCCCTGGCTGCGCTATCGCAACCACATTCACCCCGCCATTCACCGCGCCCAGGATCTGCTGACCCTGCAGCCGGAGCAGGAGTGGCCGCTGGAGGAGATTGCCGCCAGAGTTCACGTCAGCGCGCGCCATCTGACGCGGCTGTTCCGTCAGCATCTCGGCATCAGCGTGCGTGACTATCATGAACAGCTGCGGCTGACGATTGCCCAGCAGCGCCTGCAGCAGGGCGAAGGCAACGAGCGCGCCGCGCTGTCGGCCGGGTTCTCCTCCTCGCGCCAGCTGCGTCGGGCATTGCAGCGCTGGGAGACGTAAAAAAAGGAGGGGGATAACACCCTGAAATAATCGTCGTCAGAAAAAGGCCGTGCTGCTCACTTTCACCAGGGAGCACCCTGCCCGATTTTAATTCGCTCAACGCCTGTGCTAGTGTTACACGTAACATTGCGCTTTTTTTTACATCAAAAGCTAAACCGATTTAGCTATAAAAAAAGCACTAACCCACTGCTTACTGACACGAGGCACAAACGTTATGAATAACCTGCTCATTGTGGCCGCCACCGTCGCGCTGGCCCTGTTGTCGATTATTTTTCTGTCACCGTGGCCGGTCTGGCTGGGCACGCTGGCGGCCTGGGTGACCACCGGCTCGTTCTGCCTGCAGGTGCTGCATATCGTGAAGAATAAAGACACCAGCGGCCTGTCGCTGGGAATGTGGGCGGCGCTGTTCTTCGGGGTTGCCTGCTGGACGTGGTATGGCCACCGTATGCACGACGTGCCGGTGATGGCGGCCAACGGCATTACCGCGCTGCTGGCGCTAACGGTGATTATGCTCAAGCTGTGGCACGAGCGCCCGGTGCGTAACCCGAACCGCCGCAGGCTGGTGCGCATGCCGAAGGTGATCCTTAACCCGCGCATCCGTCGGCTGCGCCCGCTGAAGGTGGCGAAAGACGCGCAGGAAAAGGTCAGCTGACCAGGCGGCGCTTATCCAGCGTCTGCAGGCCCAGCGCCAGCAGCAGGCTGCCGCCCAGGGTAATGCCGAAAATCAGCGGGATGTCGATCAGCGGATGGTCAGTGTTGTCCAGGTCATGGGTGCGCATATAGTGGATAAACAGCGCGTGAAAGCCGTAGATCGGCAGGGAGCAGCGGGAAATCAGGGCAAAAAACGGATTCACGCGGTCGTTCATGGCGTTCTTAAACAGGACCAGCAGGCTGACGGCGGCGAAAAATACCGCCGGGCCGCAGTACAGATACCAGGTATCGGCAAACGCCCCATTGATGGCGAACTGCCGCTTAGTGCCAAAGGCGATCATCAGCACGCAGGCAGCAAACACGCCCCCGGCCAGCCAGGACACGCCGCGCTTCTGCGTCTCCATCATGCCAATCGCCCGGCCAAACAGCGCGTACAGCAGGTAGTAGATGGTGTCCCCGTTGATATACAGGTTGATCGGCAGCCAGTGGAAACGGGCCACCGAGCTGTCGATGGTATTGGGGTTGGCCAGCAGCGCCAGCACCAGCGTCACCACCGCCAGGTAGCGCGCCCGCACCGGCTTCACCTGAATCAGCGGTGACAGCATATAGATGACGATGATCGCAAAGAAGAACCACAGGTGGTAGAACACCGGTTTTTGCAGCAGGTGCTTCACCGACAGGGCTTCATTAATCGGCGTCAGCAGGGTGATGTAGAGCAGTGCCACCGTGCTGTAGAACAGCAGGCACAGCACAATGCGCAGAAAATGTCGCCCCCGGGCGCTGCGCTCGCCAAAGAATAAGTAACCGGAAATCATAAAGAAGATCGGCACACAGACCCGCGAGGCTGAGTTCAACAGGTTGGAGAGATCCCAGCTGTGCTCCCCCACCGACAGTCCGGTGGTGACATACCAGGTGGTGGTGTGGATCATAATCACCATCAGGCAGGCCACTGCGCGTAAATTCTCTATCCATCCAATCTTTTGCGACATTTCATCCTCATTTCACGGGAACATCTGCACTTATGCGAGATTGAGGGTAGCCAGGCGGCCACGCTTCAACAACCAGAGACGGGAAAAATAGGACCAGGATGAAGGGATTATGTGGCGGGGGCGACAAAAAATTCCCCAATCAATGATCACGGCATTTTGGTAATAGCCCCGGTCAAAGGGTATACTGACTCCCACTTTTTATCACCACTCGTATCGCGTGCGAATCCAAATGCAAAAGTTTGATACCAAGACCTTTCAGGGGCTGATCCTGACCTTACAGGATTACTGGGCTCGCCAGGGCTGCACCATCATCCAACCTCTGGATATGGAAGTCGGCGCTGGTACTTCTCACCCCATGACCTGCCTGCGTGCGCTGGGTCCGGAGCCGACAGCCGTTGCCTATGTGCAGCCTTCACGTCGCCCGACCGATGGCCGTTACGGTGAAAACCCGAACCGCCTGCAGCACTACTACCAGTTCCAGGTGATCATCAAGCCGTCCCCGGACAATATTCAGGAACTGTACCTCGGTTCCCTGAAAGAGCTGGGCATGGATCCGACCATCCACGATATCCGCTTTGTGGAAGATAACTGGGAAAACCCAACGCTGGGTGCCTGGGGTCTGGGCTGGGAAGTGTGGCTGAACGGCATGGAAGTGACGCAGTTCACCTACTTCCAGCAGGTTGGCGGCCTGGAGTGTAAGCCAGTCACCGGCGAGATCACCTACGGTCTCGAGCGCCTGGCGATGTACATTCAGGGCGTGGACAGCGTCTACGATCTGGTCTGGAGCGACGGCCCGCTGGGTAAAACTACCTACAGCGACGTGTTCCACCAGAACGAAGTGGAGCAGTCTACCTATAACTTCGAATACGCTGACGTCGACTTCCTGTTTACCTGCTTCGAGCAGTACGAGAAAGAAGCGCAGAGCCTGCTGGCGCTGGAAAAACCGCTGCCGCTGCCTGCCTATGAACGTATTCTGAAGGCCGCACACAGCTTTAACCTGCTGGATGCGCGTAAAGCGATCTCCGTCACCGAGCGCCAGCGCTATATTCTGCGCATCCGCACCCTGACGAAAGCCGTGGCTGAAGCCTACTATGCCTCCCGCGAGGCACTGGGCTTCCCGATGTGCAATAACAAGAAATAAGAGGCAGCCATGACTGAAAAAACCTTCCTGGTGGAGATCGGCACCGAAGAGCTGCCACCAAAAGCCCTGCGTAACCTGGCGGAATCCTTTGCGGCCAATTTTACCGCTGAACTGGATGCTGCAGGCCTGGCCCACGGCGAAGTGAGCTGGTTTGCGGCCCCGCGCCGTCTGGCGCTGAAAGTGGCGAACCTGGCCGCAGCGCAGCCCGATCGCGAAGTGGAAAAACGTGGCCCGGCAATCCAGGCCGCGTTTGATGCCAATGGCGTGCCGAGCAAAGCCGCTGAAGGCTGGGCCCGCGGCTGTGGTATCACCGTGGACCAGGCCGAGCGCCTGAGCACCGACAAAGGCGAGTGGTTGCTGTATCGCGCTCAGGTGACCGGCGAAAGCGCCCAGGCCCTGCTGCCGGCGATGATTGCCACTTCGCTGGCGAAGCTGCCGATCCCGAAACTGATGCGCTGGGGCGCGTCCGACGTGCAGTTCGTGCGTCCGGTTCACACCGTGACACTGCTGCTGGGTGATGAGCTGATCCCGGCGAAAATCCTCGGTATTGATTCAGCGCGTACCCTCCGCGGCCACCGCTTTATGGGTGAACCTGAGTTCACTATCGACAGCGCCGACCAGTATCCGCAGATTATGGTTGAGCGCGGCAAAGTCCAGCCGGACTTCGAAGTGCGTAAAGCGCTGATCAAAGCGGGTGCCGAAGAAGCTGCCGCGAAGATTGGCGGCATGGCTGACCTGAGCGAGAGCCTGCTGGAAGAAGTGACCTCCCTGGTGGAGTGGCCGGTGGTGCTGACGGCGAAGTTTGAAGAGAAGTTCCTCGCGGTGCCGGCCGAAGCGCTGGTGTACACCATGAAGGGCGACCAGAAATACTTCCCGGTGTACGACAAAGCAGGCAACCTGCTGCCGAACTTTATCTTCGTCACCAATATCGAGTCAAAAGATCCGCAGCAGATTATCTCCGGCAACGAGAAAGTGGTCCGCCCACGCCTCGCCGACGCCGAGTTCTTCTTCAACAGTGACCGTAAGCGCCGTCTGGAAGATAACCTGCCGCGTCTGGAAACCGTGCTGTTCCAGAAAGAACTGGGCACCCTGCGTGACAAGACCGACCGTATTCAGGCGCTGGCTGGCTGGATTGCCGCGCAGATTGGGGCCGATGTGAATCACGCTACCCGTGCGGGCCTGCTGTCCAAATGCGACCTGATGACCAACATGGTGTTTGAGTTCACCGACACCCAGGGCGTGATGGGCATGCACTATGCGCGTCACGACGGCGAAGCGGAAGACGTGGCCGTGGCGCTGAACGAGCAGTATCAGCCGCGCTTTGCCGGCGATCAGCTGCCGTCCAACCCGGTGGCCTGCGCGCTGGCGATTGCTGACAAGATGGATACCCTGGCAGGGATCTTCGGTATTGGTCAGCATCCGAAAGGCGATAAAGACCCGTTTGCTCTGCGCCGTGCTGCACTGGGCGTGCTGCGCATCATCGTTGAGAAAAACCTGTCGCTGGATCTGCAAACCCTGACGGAAGAAGCCGTGCGCCTGTATGGCAGCAAGCTGTCTAACGCCAAAGCAGTGGATGAAGTGATCGACTTTATGCTCGGCCGTTTCCGCACCTGGTACCAGGAAGAGGGCCACAGCGTCGACACCATTCAGGCCGTGCTGGCCCGCCGCCCAACGCGCCCGGCAGACTTCGATGCGCGGATGAAGGCAGTATCGCACTTCCGTACGCTGGAGCAGGCAGCCAGCCTGGCGGCCGCTAACAAGCGTGTCTCTAATATTCTCGCTAAAGCCACCGAGCCGCTGAACGACAGCGTGCAGGCGTCCCTGCTGAAAGAGAATGAAGAGATCAAGCTGGCGACCTATGTGTCAGCACTGAGCAGCAAACTGCAGCCGTTCTTCGCGGAAGGCCGTTACCAGGATGCGCTGATTGAGCTGGCACAGCTGCGTGAAGCGGTGGATAACTTCTTCGAGCATGTGATGGTCAATGCCGAAGAGAAAGAAATCCGTATTAACCGCCTGACTCTGCTGGCGAAACTGCGCGAGCTGTTCCTGCAGGTGGCGGATATCTCTCTGCTGCAGTGAGGTGATGTCGTGACGGGCGCACTGCAACACCGGCGTCCGTCATTCACATTACGATCGTTTGCGGGAAGAACGCAGGCTGAAGCTTTGCCACTGGCAGGAAAGCCGGGAAATGATTCACCGCTCCCCGAAAATACAAAACCCGCCGTTGGCGGGTTTTTTCTGTCATCCCAGCAGCTGTCTGCTGAGGCACGGATTCGAGTGAATCAACTGCATTAACTTCTGCGCGCTACCAGACGGCTTGGTGCGTTTCGCTTCCCAGCTTTTCACCGAAGAAACACTGACACCCAGTGCCTGGGCAAACTCAGCAATCTGCATACCGGTAATTTCCCGAACTCTTTTTGGCTCAGGCGGTGCCACTTCACTTTTCATGGCTGGCAGGGTATGCATAACATTACGGGTCAGAACAATCTGCTCCAGACTGGAAAGCAGTTCAGACATCGGATCTTTAGTCTCCATAAGCACTCCTCAAAAACTCACTAAACGTGAACAACCAGAGGGAAAGAACCTTATACCCAGATTCTCAATGCTGGCATACAACAGCCACTGGGACGCTTTTTGGGGCAGCACAGGGGAAAGCCAGGATCATAAGTATTAGATCATTTTGAGAGATCTGGATCATATTTTTTGTTTATTTTTTCAACTTGCGGAAAACCTGGCCGGTTAAATACAACGAAAAAATAAGTTACACAGACATCGCTATCCATCAAAACTGATTTCGACTATTCTTTACGCAACATTTGTTGTTTGAATAAAACCAATAAGTCTTTGTTAACAGGAGTTAATTTCTTATGATGACAGGATCATCACGCATCTGGACCCGTTTGCTGGTGCCTTTTATGGCGCTGTTCATGGTGTTACAGCTTACCGGCTGTGGCGATAATGAAGCCGATCAGCGCAAAGCGTTTATCGATTTTCTGCAAAACACCGTCATGCGTAGCGGTGAACATCTGCCAAGCCTGAGTGAAGACCAGAAGCAGAAATTCGGCCCCTACGTTAGCGACTACGCCATTCTTTTTGGTTTTTCACAGCAGGTAAACCGCGCCGTGGATTCCGGGCTGAAGCCCGTCGTGGAAGAACTGTCCGCCATCCGCACGCCACAGGATTATCTGACGCGCCGTGATGCACTGCGCCAGGCAAGTGGCTCGCTGGGCGTGCTGACTCAGCAAATACAGGCAGCAAAAACGCAGGCCGACAGCAGCAAGGCCGCACTGAAGCAGCCGTCTGATTTGAAAACGGTCTATGACAACGTCTACACCACGGTTGTCACTCAGCCAGCCACAACGCTGGCCCCTCTTCTTCCTGCGCTCCAGGCGCTGAGCCAGGATGCCGTTCAGACCGGCGACTTCCTGCAGCAGCAGGGGGCGAACGTGAGCTTTAGCGGCTCGGCGATCCAGTTCCCGAACCAGGCGCAAGCCACGCAATATAACGCACTGATGAGTAATCTCAGCGCTAATGCCAGGGCACTGACCCAGGCGCAAAGCGTGCTAAATGCCAGTCGCTAAGACCGGACAGAATTAAAAAAGGGCCACAACGTGGCCCTTCTTGCACAATCTTAACTCAGGCGTAATCACGTGCCCAGTTAGCCAGGCTTTCTTTGCCAGCGTAGCCAAACATATCAATCAGCTGGCTCGTGCCCCCCATCAGGCCAGGCTCAACGGCAGCAATATAATGCCAGTCTTTACCTGCATATGCCGGGTTCACGGCAGCATACAGATTGGCCATTTGCTCAACACCTTTCATATATTGAATAAAATCAACACGGTTTAAATTTGCACCGCTGACAGATGTCACTTCTTCCATATTCAGTTCACGAATAGTCATGATTCTCCCTTGTATTTAAAATGAAATCCGTTACCGATCGATATTATCGGCGAGCTAAGACTAATAGAATGCTGCTGTTAATATAATCGTATTAAAGCCATAACTTAAGGCAAATGCTTATTCGTTCGCTTTACAGTGTTTCCCTTCGCTACCGACGTTGAGTGAGTTGCAGGATAAGGAAAGTGAAAGACCATTGAGGAAAGTGTGATCTGACGTTTTTATGCTGAAAATAACTTGTGATTTACATCACAAAAACAGAACAAATCAACAAAATGAAAAGGTGATTTCAATCACAAAACATGAGCTTATCCGGCTATTTTTTCAGCGTTATTTTGATGATGCCTGCATATTTGTGATCTACATCACTCATTACCCCCCTTTAATCGCCCACAAAACGTGATATTGATCACACATATTCCGACACCTACGCAGCGTCAAATTCGCGTGATAGAGTCCGCCTGCATACAGTGATACGGGTGGCTTCACACAGTCAGGTCTAAAACAAAAATCAACGCGCTCTCTTATTTGTCGGCGCGTACTCATAAGGGGTGTTTTATATGTCCTCATCAGATATCAAGATCAAAGTTCAAAACTTTGGTCGTTTTCTGAGTAATATGGTAATGCCAAACATTGGCGCGTTTATCGCCTGGGGTATTATCACCGCGCTGTTTATTCCAACCGGATGGCTGCCAAACGAAACGATGGCGAAGCTGGTTGGCCCAATGATCACTTACCTGCTGCCGTTACTGATCGGTTATACCGGTGGCCGTCTGGTCGGCGGCGATCGCGGCGGCGTGGTGGGAGCCATCACCACCATGGGCGTGATTGTTGGTGCTGATATGCCAATGTTCCTCGGCTCAATGATTGCGGGCCCGCTGGGCGGCTGGGCGATTAAAACCTTCGACCGCATGGTAGAGGGTAAAATCAAAAGCGGCTTTGAAATGCTGGTGAACAACTTCTCTGCCGGTATCATCGGCATGTTGTTGGCTATCCTCGCCTTCCTTGCGATTGGTCCCCTGGTTGAAGGCCTGTCCCATATTCTTGCGGCGGGTGTGAACCTGATGGTGCAGAACAATCTGCTACCACTGACCTCTATCTTCGTTGAACCGGCGAAAATCCTGTTCCTCAATAATGCCATTAACCACGGTATTTTCTCACCGCTGGGTATCCAGCAGGCCAGTGAAGCCGGTAAATCCATCTTCTTCCTGATCGAAGCGAACCCGGGTCCGGGTATGGGCGTGCTGATGGCCTATATGTTCTTCGGACGTGGTAATGCGAAGCAGTCTGCCGGTGGCGCTGCGATTATCCATTTCCTCGGCGGTATCCACGAAATCTACTTCCCGTACGTACTGATGAACCCGCGCCTGATTCTGGCGGTGATCCTCGGTGGGATGACCGGTGTCTTTACCCTGACGCTGCTGAACGGTGGCCTGGTGTCTCCGGCCTCTCCAGGTTCTATTCTTGCGGTACTGGCCATGACGCCAAAAGGCGCTTACTTCGCGAACATCGCCGCCATCTTTGCTGCCTTTGCCGTCTCCTTCGTCGTTTCTGCCATTCTGCTGAAAACCAGCAAAGTGAAAGAAGATGACGATATCGAAGCCGCTTCCCGCCGTGTGCAGGAAATGAAAGCACAGTCTAAAGGTCAGTCTGGGACGCCTGCGGCTGATGGCCTGCACGGCGACCTGAGCCACGTGCGCAAAATTATCGTCGCCTGCGATGCCGGAATGGGTTCCAGTGCCATGGGTGCCGGCGTACTGCGTAAAAAAGTTAACGATGCCGGTCTGACGCTGATTTCCGTGACGAATACGGCCATTAACAGTCTGCCAGGCGACGTTGACCTGGTCATTACCCACCGTGACCTGACTGAACGTGCGATGCGCCAGGCGCCTCATGCCCAGCACATCTCACTGACCAACTTCCTCGACAGCGGACTGTATAACGATCTGACGGCTCGCCTGGTGGAAGCCGGACGCAGCGCCGGTCACCGGGAAAAAGTCAGCAGCGCGCTGAGTGACAGCTTTGATGACGGTCAGGATCATCTGTTCAAACTGAGTGCCGCCAATATTTTCCTTGGCAATCATGCTGACAGTAAAGAACAGGCTATCCGTTTTGCCGGTGAGCAACTGGTGAAAGGGGGCTACGTGGAGCCGGAATACATTGAAGCCATGCTGGAACGTGAAAAGCTGACGCCGACGTACCTTGGAGAATCCATTGCCGTTCCCCACGGCACGGTGGAAGCGAAAGACCGCGTGCTGAAAACCGGTGTGGTGTTCTGTCAGTATCCGGCCGGCGTACACTTCGGCGAAGAGCCGGACGACATCGCTCGCCTGGTGATTGGTATTGCTGCACGTAACAACGAGCATATTCAGGTGATTACCAGCCTGACGAATGCACTGGACGATGACAGCGTGATCGCCCGTCTGGCGACCACCACCGATGTGCAGGAAGTCCTTGAGCTTCTGTCTGGTAAACCCCGCACGTAAGCCGGTTTAACGAACGCACCTCTGTGAAGGGCTGGGCATGCCCGGCCTTTTTTTGGTCGGGACATGTCTGACCCTGACCTCATTGATACGGGAATAATTATGAAAGCATTACATTTTGGCGCCGGTAATATCGGCCGTGGCTTTATCGGCAAACTGCTGGCTGATGCCGGTATTCAGCTGACGTTTGCTGACGTCAACCAGGGGGTACTGGATGCACTCAATGCCCGGGGGGAGTATCCGGTGCAGGTCGTCGGTGAGCAGGAAAAGGTCGAGATCGTCAAAGGCGTCAATGCCGTGAACAGCACCAGTGATGAGATCATGACTCTGGTCGCAGAGGTGGATATTGTAACCACGGCGGTTGGCCCACAGATCCTGGAGCGGATTGCTACCAGCATTGCCAGCGGGCTGACCAAACGCTGTGATAGCGCGAACCCCCGCCCGCTGAATATTATTGCCTGCGAGAATATGGTACGCGGTACAACGCAGCTAAAAGGGCACGTGCTGAAAGCACTACCAGAGCAGTATCATGCCTGGGTGGAAGAACATGTTGGCTTCGTTGATTCCGCCGTGGATCGCATCGTGCCTCCCTCTGCAGCGGGCAACAGCGATCCACTGGCGGTGACGGTGGAAACCTTCAGCGAATGGATTGTCGACAAAACGCAGTTCAAAGGCGACCTGCCTTCCATTCCAGGAATGGAACTGACGGACAACCTGATGGCTTTCGTTGAGCGCAAACTCTTTACCCTGAATACCGGCCATGCCATTACCGCTTACCTCGGCCAGCTGGCGGGGCACCAGACCATACGCGATGCCATTCTGGATGAGAAAATCCGCACCATCGTGCAGGGGGCGATGGAAGAGAGCGGAGCGGTACTGATCAAACGATATGATTTTGATGCGGTGAAACATGCCAGCTACATCCAGAAAATCCTGGGCCGCTTTGAAAATCCTTATCTGAAGGATGACGTTGAACGAGTGGGTCGTCAGCCCTTGCGTAAACTCAGTGCGGGCGATCGTCTGATCAAGCCTCTTCTGGGTACGCTGGAATACCAACTGCCACACAACCACCTGGTCACCGGGATTGCCGCCGCGTTGCACTACCGCAGCGATCAGGATCCGCAGGCGCAGGAACTGACTGCTCTGCTGGAAAAACAGGATGTGGCGACAACCCTCGCACAGATCTCCGGCCTGGATAGCGACAGCGATGTGGTTAAGGCAGTAGTGAAGGCCTGGAACGCTATGGCATAATGTCGGCGCAAGCGCTCCTCAGGGACGAACAACCAGGGCACAGCATCGCCGCTGTGCCCGCGCAGGCGTTTTTACGCCATATGAATGATATGCAGGCACTCATGGAACAACCACAGGCTTTTGAAAATCGGGTGCTCGAACGCCTGAATGCCGGACGATCGGTAAGAAGCTTTCTTATCGCTGCCGTTGAACTGCTGGCAGAGGCAGTCAATATACTGGTGGTGCAGGTGTTTCGTAAGGATGATTACGCTGTTAAATACGCCGTGGAGCCGCTCTTGCTTGGCGATGGTCCTCTGGGCGAGCTGTCAGTGCGGCTAAAGCTTATTTACGGTTTAGGAATGATAAACCGCAGTGAATATGAAGACTGCGAACTGCTGATGGCCCTGCGGGAAGAGCTGAACCATGACGGCAACGAGTATCGGTTTACTGATGACGAAATTCTCGGCCCCTTTGATGAATTGCACTGCGTCAGTGGCCTGCCCCCGCGTCCTGATCTCGCCAGTGAGGATGCAGAGCTGCGCGCCATGCAGCAGCAGCGTTATCAACAGGTGGTGCGTTCCACAATGGTGCTGTCGCTGACCGCGCTGATCTCACGTATCAGTCTGAAGCAGGCTTTCAAAAAGTAACCTGCCCTTTTCCCTCTTTGCTTCGCTTTCGTGTATCCTTTGCAGTAATGAATCAATTTAATGGTCAATCGTGATGAAAGAACAAGTACAGTCAGAAATCAAAGATCTTAGTGACAAGCTGGATGCCCTTAATCACAAAGAGCCGGTGTTGCTGGCATCCGGTGAAAGTGAAAAGCTGGGTGAACTGCTGAAAGAAAAAGACAAGTTAGAAGCAGAAATCGAACGTCTGCGTGGCGTGCGTGCCGAGAAACTGAGTAAAGAAGCACAGGCACTGCAGAAACTGCCTTTCAGTCGCCCGATCACCAAGAAAGAGCAGGCGAACATGGGAGCACTGAAAAAAAGCGTGCGCGGTATTGTGGTGGTGCATCCAACGACGGCTCTGGGCCGTGAGATGGGCCTGAAAGAGATGACCGGCTTCGCTAAAACAGCGTTCTAAACGCAGATTTTTCGATAAAAAACAGGATGCAAGCATCCTGTTTTTTATTACAAAATCATCTTATCCTGAATTCCCTTCCCCTGTTTGTGTGCAAAAAGAAAAGCAATTTATAACTTTTTCTTAGACTCTTCCTTACTCTGCAAAAACAACAAATTACCCCTACCCTCACTTTTCACACCTCTTCCAGAAAATTAATCCGGTTAAAAAAAATTACACCAGCTGACACTTTCAAATATTATTATCGCCAGATAAATTAAACCGATATTAAGTATCGAAAAAAAGACGTTAATTCTCAATTGCGATTTATCAACTCGCGATAATGATAAAAAACAGATATAAATATCGCAATAAGATAATCACTAGAACATAGATACCGTTAATGTTACTTTTTCAATATAATGTATCATAGACACGCTGTTCAGAAGTACGGAGACAGGCCCAAAGGACGCGATAATGGCGCCCTGGTTAAGGATAACTTCAGGTAATGAATTATGAGAAAGAATAACATCACTATCGTCATTAATGACGCTAATCGTTTTTATGTTGACGGGTTAGCGAAGTGTATTTCTGAAGATTTTTCCGGCCGCGGTATCCATACCGAATTTACAGATTGTATCTTTAACGGTCGGTCAAAAATGATTTTCCTGGCAGAGGAATCTCTGTCGGTTGCCAATATTCATTATCTGAATCGCCGTATGTCAATGCGCCCCATTTGCATCTTTGTCATCAAAGATCGTGAAGATGTTGACAGCCATATCAAGACGAAAACGTCAGACATTAATCATTATGCCACTATCTACCGCGATCAGCCTGTTGAGAGCACGTTATCCCTCATCACCAGTCAGATGGAACAGCTGCAAAACTTACGGAACATTCTTGTTCAACCCTGCTCGAACCGCTTTCACCATAACCTGACAAGGCGGGAAACCGAGATCCTTCGTTATCTGGCCCGTGGTATCAGCAATGGTGGCGTGGCACGTTTCCTTAATATTAGTGAAAAAACGGTTAGCGCACATAAGCGAAACATTATGACGAAGCTCAATATGGTTCGCCCTGCGGAACTGAATTACTGGCTGATTCAGGAAGGTTGGTGTGAGTCTCTACGGAAAGTCGAACCGCTCCATTAATGTTGGAAAGACATGATTGTGTTCTGTCATACGATATCTACATGATTTCATCAGCTCATGTAAATGATCACTTATAAAATACCTATTTTAGAGTTACCTATGATAACAATCTCCAAAGCTTCATTAAGACGACTAATCAATGGGATAACCTTGCCCTTAATTTTTCTCGTTTGTGGCTGTCAGCAAACACCGCATTCTGTTCGCGTCACACCTCAGCCGCAAGATCTCAGTACAAGTGAAAGTGCAAATACCAGTGAAATTGCCAATGCCAATGCCAATGCCAATGCCAATGCCAATACACACAGTGTTAAATACATTGAAGAAAGTGAAAAGCTGAAAATATGTCAGGCACAGCTTGAAGCACTACAGTCCGTAAGCCAGCCTGAATATAAAAAATTTCATGGCACATTTGATTACCTGATGAAAAGTGCAGCGCAGTACAACGGCCTGCGTAAAAATATCGATCCGAATACTCAGGACACGGTTGATTCGCTCTATCACTATCGAGCGAATCAACTCTGTTCACGCATTGCACAAACCTTGATGGATAGCCTGGTCAGTAAAGGTGAAGCACGTTAATGATGGAAAAAAACCCTCTGCCCTTTGCTTTGTCAGCCGCCACCTTATTGGTGGCTTGTCTCATCGCAACGAATAATCGCGCCTGTGCCGCAGAGGCGGAAGAACCCGCCGTTCTGCAGTTTGCTACAACTTATGCGGAGCACATTAAACCTGCGACTTCCTCAAAACATTCTTCTCCTCACCCTGCCAGGCAGGAGGGGTCGGTTAAACCCAGCCGCCCGCCCGTGGTTAATCCGCCGGTCGCCTACGCCGATCGTAACCGACTGACGACATTGCAGAATATTATTGCCGGGCAAGAACTGAAAATCGCCGAAAAAAATAAAGATATCAGCCAGCTCGAGAAGCAAATTGCGGCCTTACAACAGTCGGTGACCACCTTAAAGCAGCCAGTCGAGGCTGACGATGCTCCGCATTTCAATCCGGCGGATAAGCAGGCGATGCTGGATATGGTGGGCGATTTACGCAAACTCTTCAGCCTGACACCTGGGGATAAAGCCCTGGTGGAGAAATTAACTCAGCTTAAAAAACAGCAGAGTGACGCACAGCTCGAGATAACGGCGCTGCGTAACCAACTCAAGACCGTCAGCGTGAGCAAGGATAATGATGCAGGAGCTCGTGAAGCCGAACTCCAACAGCAGATTGAGCAATACCAGCAACAGATTGCGACGTTAAAGGATGACCTCTCTGCACGAGGCCAGGATGTCGCAAAAGTCACCGCCGAAAAGGAGACTATTCAGGCAGAGGTACAAAGGCTGACTGAGAAAAATACCCGCGAGCAGCAGAAATTTGCTGACGATAAAAAAGCCCTGGAAGCATTGAATCAGAAACTGAACGACGCTCAGGGCCAGATAACGGCGCTACATAACCAGCTCAGCAAAGCCGGCGATGATAAGCATAGCGACGCCAGCGTTAATGAGGCCGCACTTCAGCAGCAGGTTGAGGATTATCGCCGCAAAGCCGAGGAGTTAGAAGGGCGTCTCTCTGCCAGAAGCAAAGATGTCGATACAATTACGGCGGAAAAAACCGCTATTCAGACCGAACTGCAGACGCTGACCGAGAAAAATGCCCGTGAGCAGCAAACCTTTGCCGAGGGTAAAACGCAGCTTCAGGCGCTCAATGAAAAACTGAATAATGCACAGCTTGAAGTAACGTCACTGCGTGAGCAGCTTAAAACTGCCAGCAAGAGTAAAGAAAATGATGCCGGTAGACGTGAAGCTGAACTTCAACAGCAGGTTACCCAATATCAGCAACAGATTACGAAGCTGGAAGATCATCTTTCTGCCCAAGGGAAGGATTTCGAAAACCTTACCACTGAAAGGAATAATATTAAGACCGAACTGCAGGCGATGACGGAAAAACAGAGCCGTTCACAGCAGGTGTTAGCTGAAGAAACGCCGCAGATTCAGGAGCTAAAAGCAAAGTTACTGGAAGCGCAGCAGTCAAAATCGAGACTTGAAACCGATAAGGCGAAACTTGAATCGCAACTTAACGCCCGACCAACACCTGAACAATTAGCTGAAAGCCAGCTTATGGTGAAATCACTTCAGTCGAAGCTGGACCAGACTCAACTCTATGGTGCCTCAAAACCTGATACACCGGCTGCTAACGACAATAATCAACAAGTCGACACCCGCCGTATCAATGATGAAAAACTCGCTGCGCTACAGGCGAAACTTGACGATGCATTAGCGAAACTCGCCGCGAGCGAAAAACAACAGAAAGAGGTGAAACCCGGAAATTCGCTGCCCGCCCTCACCCCGGAAAAACTGAATAAAAAAGAGTCCCGCGAGGCTTATGCTATCGGTATGTCGCTCGGGGATGAAATTTTGCAGATGCAGGCAGAAAATCTGAACTGGGGCACGTCGAACGATCAGACTATCGTCCTTGCAGGAATAGTCGATGCTTTCCAGGGCCAGGCGAAGCTGTCAACCGATATATTACGGAAGACGTTAAAAGAAGTCAGCCAGCGTGTTGAAAAAGATCATGAAAAAAGGACTACTCGCCTGGATAAAACAACGAAAGAGTATTTGCAGCGTTTTACAAAGATGAAAGGCACACAGAAGTCACCTACCGGATTCTGGTACCATATTGATTATATTGGTGATTCGCCATTACCCAAAAATGGCACACTGGACGTGGTTGTAAAAGAGAGCCTGACGAATGGCGATGTGATCACCGATATGGATGCTAAAGGAACGGTGCTGACTCAGCCTTTAGCCGACTATCCTCCTGTCTTTAAAGAAGCATTAAGCAAGCTAAGAAATCACGGTTCCATCACCATTGTGGTACCGCCTGAACTGGCCTATAAGGATAAAGGTATGCCGCCAAAAATACCGCCGAATGCCACCATGGTGTACACCCTAAGAATTTCAGAATCCTATTCTGATAAAGATACGGTTAATCCGCATTAACGATAGTATGATGAAAGTAAGTATTCCTCATATCCATTTTGATGACAATAACAACAATGGTTTATCCACCGTTCGGTGGATAAACGATAAACCATACAAAATACCATTACAGCTTGAAGTTATCTGTTTTATTCCAGAATAGGCTTTTACTCTTTTCTTTTTTGATCGAGGTGATCACCCCCTCCTTCTCAAGCCTTATTAAAATATGCCGGGCATTATAAATGCTTAACTCTGAACGGTTAGCAACATCTCTGGTACTGGCAAGTACTGATGAAGAAGCGTTTTTCGCATTATTTTCTTCAAAAAAGTCATTCAATGCTGTGATTACTTTCTCTACAACGGCTCTGCGTTGAATGCTCATCTTCGTGGATCCACTCATATTTTTCTCCTTAGGGTATGACCGGCTCCTGCCGTATAAAATATCTAAAAAAATAAGTGCTGCAAAATCACAGTGACGACATGATAGTACGGAGAATTTCAAAACAAAACTTAATATCAATTATTAAATAATTGCAAAACTAAATGCTATGAATTAATAAAATCAAAGAATATAAATCTAAACTAGGGGAGGCTTCGTGCCAGTATTAAGCGTTTTTTCTGCAACAATTAATCTTATCTTGAAATTAATAATAAAAAATAAAAATATTCATCCCATGACCTTCGCAGTTTAAGCTCATCGTGTAAACGTTGACGTAGCCGCTGTCGATTAAGATACTTACATAATAGATAATGGATTCTTACTGAAAAATAAAAATGGACTATTTCATTAATCAGATCATTCATTTCGATGCGCTGAATGGATCACTGAACCTTATTGATAATCATAATTCTATTGTGCAACTGTCCAGGCCAAGCTCAAGACTTTTGTCTGAGTTGATTACTCATTGTGGTAAAACGCTCTCACGCGAAGAATTACTTAAAAGCGTGTGGGAAGCACATGGCCTTCGGCCATCAGGAAGTAATTTAAGTAACCATATTAGTTTTCTGAGAAAAACCTTTTCTCAGCTTGGCCTTAATGAAAATATTATTTATACTGTCCCTAAAAAAGGATTCAGACTGGAAGCTGACATCACGCTGGCCCGAGCAACACCCTCAGAAGACAAGAGTACTATTACTGGCATCAATAAAAAAAAGGGCATGAATTTCGCATTCACCCCCCTCAAAAATGCCATAGCCCCGTACATTAAAAAAATATTACTGCCTGCATTGTTGAGCATTGCTTTTATTTTAGCTTCCGTGATGGTAGTCACTTACTTATTTAACACAAAAATAAAACCTGGTCACTTTATCAATTTGTGCCAGCTAGTCGATTTATCTCAAAACCCACGCAACTTTACAGATGAAAAATTAAAAACATTAAAAAGGCTCATTAAAGAGCAGGGAATAAACTGTCTGAATAAAAAAAGCACTATTAACTTTCGATTCACCAACTTTTTTCCCGAAAAGGATTACGAACAAAAAGTCGCTTTTATCTCTCAGTGTTACCCACGCACTGACAATAAGATAGAAAACTGTGAAAATTATCTTTCAGCTACGCTAAAAAAACCATGAAAAAAATAATGTTAACCTGCGGGGCAATACTTCTTTTTATATTCATTTACTTTACCAATATATTTGGGAGTGAAACCTCTTTAGATAAAAATCAGCTGACCCTGTTCTGTAAAGGAAACGTGCATTTCGATCTTCAAATACCCGATTCCAGAGTGACAATGGAGGGAAGCGTGAGTCTGACGACGCTTGGCAGTCAGCGGCTTGCCATCGGCTTCTCCGGACAGTTATCAACAGATAAGGGACGCTTCATATTAGACAGAACACTGATGATGAACACACGCTATCATCCGGAAAATCATGTTCTGGAGTTAGAGTACGTAAACAACATTGCCAGGGGTATCGATACGGCCCCTGACGATATTTTCTATGATGCCTTCATAAGGAGTAACGCTTTAATACTCAAAATTTCCCGGTTCAGCAACAATGCGCTGCTGATTTCTGATAACACATCACCGCTGTATGTCTGTATTGCACAATGAGCCAAAAACAAACGGCCTGGTCGCTTATGCGGACAGGCCGTTCACTTCAGACTGGTGCGGCGATCATTACTTTTTCGCGTATTTGGCTTCCAGAGTGGCAAACCACGGCGCCACGAAGTCACTGGATGTGCCCCAGCCCGGAATGATTTTATTCAGATTCGCCACGTTAACGGCCCCACTCTGGGTGGCCAGCTGCTCCTGCGAAATAGCAGAGGCGGTAAACTGATAGGTTGCCGGGGTACTTTCACCCCCAATCTTGTTTGCCACCAGGCGCATATTGGTTGCCCCAATCAGCTTGCTGTCGACAGCCACAGTCTGCTTCCACGGGCTGTTCTTCTCATGCATCAGCTGCAGATCCTGGTTGGACACGTCGATGCTGTACAGCTTAATCTCGGTACGGCCATTTTCCTGCAGGGCTTTATACGCGCCCTGAGCAAAGGCATCCCATGAACCCCAGATGGCATCAATCTTCCCTTTTGGGTATTTTGCCAGAATAGCGCCGATCTTATTCGCCGTGTCACCCTGCACGTCAGAGGAAACTGCACCGATGGATTCCAGCTGATGGATGCCCGGATTGGCTTTCAGGACTTTCTCGTACACCACCTGGCGGCGTTCCATGGCCGGGAAGCCCGCTACCCAGAGCTTGACGATATTCGCTTTACCGTGGGTATCTTTCACCAGTTGGTCGAGCGAGAGCTGCGCCAGCGACGCATCGTCCTGCGCGGTCACGGTCACCCCCTCAATCGGTTTATTCACCGGCGTATCGAACACCGAGACTTTAATACCGGCGTCAGTAATACGTTTCACCAGATCGGTAGCGTAGGGATCTTTGCCGTGTGACAGGATGATGCCGTCATATTTCTGGCTGATGGCCTGATTAACAAAATCCTGGAAACGCGCATCGTCACCGTTGCTGAGGAAAGTACTGACTTTAAAGCCCAGTTTGCGTCCTTCCTGAATGGCACCGGCCACAAACTGTGTGGTGTTATCGTCAGACCCGAGATTGCGGATCACCGCAATGCGTACCGGGCCTTCATGGTTGGCAATAGCCGCCGGTACGTCTGTGTCCGCAGCAAAAGCAGGTACTGTCGTCAGCAGGCTCAGAGCCAGCAGCGATGTGGTGATTTTTTTCATTATAATTACCCTGTCTGAAAAGTTACGCCTCGCGGCGCTGAACGTAAGTAATTGCCAGCGCCACCGCCAGCACCAGGCCTTTAATAATGTCCATCGCGTAATACGGTACGGACAGCATCACCAGGCCATTTTGTAATACCCCCAGGATCACGGCACCCAGCAGTGTGCCCAGCGCGTTGGGTTTTCCCGCTCCCGCCAGCGACAGGCCAATCCAGGCCGCTGCCACCGCATCCATCAGATACCCGCCACCGGCGTTCACCTGTGAAGAACCAATACGCGACGCCAGCAGAATACCGCCCAGCCCTGCCAGCAGCGCAGAGATCACGTAAGCCAGCACCCGATAGCGCGTGGTGCGGATGCCCGACAGCCTCGCGGCTTCCGGGTTACCACCAATGGCATACATCCGGCGGCCATGCTTGGTCAGCGACAGCAGCAGCTGTGCCACCACCGTCACCGCGAGCATCACGATGACAATAATGGGCACCTGGCCGAGCAGTGAGAACACTGCGGGGATCGTGCCTTCCGCCATATCTCCGCTCGGCAGAACCATATTTTCGGTAATTGAGCCGCCAAAGCTGTAGGTCATCGCCACGCCCTGCACCACAAACAGGCTGGCAAGGGTCGCCAGCATGTCAGGGATTTTCAGGACGACGATCATAAAGGCGTTAAACAGCCCGACCAGGGTGCAGAGCAACAGCGTCAGGGCAATAGCCTGGGTCGGACCGAAGCCGTACCAGACGAACAGCGAGATCACCAGCGAGTTCGCCAGCGATGCCGTAGAGCCTACTGACAGGTCAAAACCACCGATCGTCAGCGAGATCGACACGCCAATGGCGATAACGGTAACAATGGCAATTGAGCGTAAGATATTGATGATATTGGTCGGCTCAAGGAAGCTGTCCGAGGCCAGGCCAAAGCCGGCGATCAGCGCGACGACCGTCAGCAACATTCCCCATTTATAGAGAAAATCGAACAGCTGGTTTCTGGCGGTCGGTGCCGCCTTCTGGGAAATTTCTTTGCTGCTCACGCAGGCGTTCCTCCGGTGGAATATAATAAAAGTGTCTCTTCATCAACATCACTGGCCGCCATTTCCGCCACAATGCGTCCGTCCCACAGCACGCAGATACGGTCACACAGGCCAACCAGTTCAGAAAATTCGCCGGAGGCATAAATCACCCCTTTTCCCTGGCGGGCCAGCCCGTCGATCAGATCGAACAGGTCAGTTTTGGCCTTGATATCCACGCCTTTGGTCGGCTCATCAAAAATCAGTACGTCGGCGTTATTACGCAGCCATTTACCAATCGCCACCTTTTGCTGATTCCCTCCCGACAGGCGGCGCAGCATCTGCCGGGGGCCGGTGGTGCGGATCCCTAGCCTGCCGATGACCTCTTCTGCCCAGCGCCATGCCTGACGATGACCAAACAGGCTCCAGCGCGAAAAGCTGTTATCGGCCGTCACGCTGAGATTCATCACCACGGACTCGTCAATAAAGATGCCTTCTTTGCGGCGCTCCTCCGGGATCAGCGCCATACGGTTGTCGACTGCCGCATGAGGCGATGACGGCTTCCACGGTTTACCGTGCAGTTCGCCCTGTTGAACCCGGCTTTTACTGGCACCGAACAGCGCTTTGCACAGTTCGGTTTTTCCCGCACCGGCCAGTCCGGCAATCCCGAGGATCTCCCCCTTACGCAGCGTCAGGGTGATATCTTTCAGCAAATGTTCATCATGCAGCCCGGCAATATGCAGCAGCGTCTCCTCACTGAACGGTGGACGCGGCGGGGGATAGATATCATCAAGCTGGTGCCCGAGCATCTTCTCGACGATCTGTTCGCCGCTCAGTCCCTGCATCGGGCCGCTTTCAATCAGTGCGCCGTCGCGCAGGACGGTCAGCCGGTCGCAAATTGCGCTCAGCTCATTAATGCGATGTGAGATAAACACCACGCCAATACCCTGATCCTGCAGCTGACGAACCACGGCAAACAGCTTTTCACTTTCATGCTGATCCAGGGGCGCAGTGGGCTCATCAAGGATCAGAAAACGACAGTGATGTGACAGAGCACGGGCCAGCAAAATCTGCTGTTTTTCCGCCAGCGTGCATTGCTCCACCTTGCGTCTGACGTCTATCTGCACATCCAGCTGCGCCAGCAGTGCACGCGCCTGGCGGCGCATTTCGCCCCAGCGATAGAGCTGCCCCCCTTCCGCCAGCCGATCCAGCATGATGTTTTCTGCCACCGTCAGGCCGGCGACCAGCGCCACATCGACTTCCTGTTGTACCAGGTGAATACCCAGCTGTTTAGCATCGCGCGGGGAACGGATACTCACTGGCTGACCGTCCAGCAGGATCTCGCCGCTGTAATGATCGTAAGCGCCCGACAGTACCGCCATCAGCGTGGATTTTCCGGCACCGTTAGCACCAGTCAGGGCATGAATGGAATGCCCGTCCAGCGTCAGATCGACGGACTTAAGCGCCGCAAAACCGCCAAAAGCGATGGAGATCTGGCGCATTTCAAGGCGATTTATCGCGGTCATGGGCGTGTTTTCTCAGGCTCAATAAATAAAGGGGTGCGCTGCATTTTTTAATGGATTGTCACGGCAGGCAACGACCGAAAGGGTATAAGCTAACACATAATAATATTAGCCATCCAGATGTCCATACACTACAGGGGGAAGCGCTGGTCACAGGAAGATAACCAGTGGAAAAGAGAGGAGTTCTGGCCAGATATAAGACAGTTATGCTGCCTGTCAGAAAGGTCTGCTGCCGCACGGGCATAAAAAAACCGGCGAACAGGTCGCCGGTTTATCAGAACAGGGGCGGTTTTCCGGGGCAGACCTCTTTTAAGGTTTGCCCGCGCGCTCAGGATTACTTCGCTGCTTTAAAGTTCTCGGCAGCCACATCCCAGTTAACCACGTCCCAGAACGCCTTGATGTAGTCAGGGCGTTTGTTCTGGTATTTCAGGTAGTAGGCGTGTTCCCACACATCCAGGCCGATGATCGGGGTTCCGGATGCGCCAGAAATCGCTTCGCCCATCAGCGGGCTGTCCTGGTTTGCCGTTGAGACAACCGCCAGCTTGTCGCCTTTTTTAACCAGCCACGCCCAGCCAGAACCGAAACGGGTGGTGGCCGCTTTTTCAAATTCTGCTTTGAACGCATCAACGCTGCCGAAATCTTTCTCGATGGCTGCTTTCAGGTCGCCGCCCAGAGAGGTGCCGGTTTTCAGGCCTTTCCAGAAGAAGCTGTGGTTAGCATGACCGCCCGCGTTGTTACGCAGTGGGCCTTTTTTGTCCGCAGGCAGCTGATCCAGTTTCGCGATCAGTTCTTCCACCGGCAGGTTGGCAAACTCGGTGCCTTCCAGCGCAGCGTTGGCGTTGTTCACATAAGCCTGATGGTGCTTAGTGTGGTGAATTTCCATGGTCTGCTTGTCAAAATGCGGTTCCAGTGCGTCATACGCATAAGGCAGGGATGGCAGTGAATAACTCATGTTCATCGTCTCCATTCAGATTATGGGCGGCGCTCGCTGTTCAGCACCGCGTAAGCAGTCGGATCATTATAGTTAAATAAATGATCGGGAAAAGGGTTATCAATGCCCCGACGTTGATAAGGTTATACAGCAAGCCCGGCGGGAACGGGTGGTTATATCCAATCCCCCTCAGGTTACAACGAAATGATCTAAGGGATTATTCCCGTTATCGCGGAATGAAACGACCAGCAGGGACCTCCTTTTTTCCGACCGGCCCGGCATGTTAACGCCCCAGCGCCGCCAGTGATTTGTCCAGTGCCCCCACCAGCCAGTCGATATCGCTCGCCTGAAATGCCAGCGGCGGGCGCAGTTTCAGCACGTTGCCATACGGACCTGCCACAGAGGTCAGTACGTGGTTTTCACGCAGCATCTCGGTGACATCCAGCGCCAGCTGCTTATCCGGGGTTTTACTGGATTTATCTTTCACCAGTTCGAACCCGATAAACAGACCGGCCCCACGCACATCGCCCACGCACGCATATTTCTCTTTCAGCGTCGACAGTTCCGCCAGCAGTTTCGCTCCCACCACGCGGCTGTGTTCCTGTAGCCCCTCAGTTTTAATCACGTTCAGTACCGCCTGCGCGGCGGCCATGGCCACCGGATTACCACCAAAGGTATTGAAGTAAGGGATATCATCGCTGAAGGCCGCCAGCACATCGCTTTTTGCCAGCAGGCCGGAAACCGGGATGCCGTTGCCCATTGGCTTGCCGGTGGTGATCACATCCGGTACCACGCCATGGCGGGCAAAGCCCCAGAACGCCTCCCCCGTCCGGGCAAAGCCCGGCTGCACTTCATCGGCAATAAAGATGCCGCCATTCTTATGCACCACGTCAATCGCCTGACGAAGGAAACCTTTTGGCCCGGGCAGTACACCGTCGGAGGAGAAGATGGAATCCGCAAGGAAACCGGCAAATTTGATGCCATGTGCGGCCATATCATCGATCTGCTTCTGAATTTCAGCGGCAAACCAGGCACCGAGATCGGGAGCATCAACGCGGTAACGATCTGGTGGCAGCACCAGACGGGTGGTCGCAGCCAGCGGCTGTCCACTGCCCAGCGCCGGAGACACGCCCGAGGTCAGATCGCTGGTGCCGTGATAGGACTCCTGGGTGACGATAATTCCGCTACCGCCGCTGAAAGCACGCGCCACGCGGATCGCCAGGTCATTGGCCTCTGAACCGGTGCACATATACATAGCACGGTCGATCTCTGCCGGAGCGGTGGCTAACAGCTGTTCCGAGTAGTCAAGAATCGCTTCATGCAGGTAGCGGGTGTGGGTGTTCAGCTGCTGCATCTGCCGGTACACCGCATCCGTCACTGCCGGATGGCAGTGGCCAATACTGGCAACGTTATTATACACATCAAGGTATTTATCACCGGCGGCATCCCACAGATACTGGCCCTGACCACGCACCAGATGCACCGGCTTGCGGTAGAAAAGACGATATGACTCACCCAGCACCCTGCTACGCTTGTCGGTCAGCTTGCGTACGTCAGCGCTCAGGCCGTCGGCATGTTCGGCGCGGAAACTGTTGGTATCCATGATGGTTGAACGTGTAGCCATGATCACTCCCGTTGCAAAATTGAAGGTTGCCCGGTGGCAGGCAGTCAGGGGTTTCTGCTACTTATCATGGCAACTTTTTCACCAAATGCAACAAAATACACAAACACAATAAAATACACATGCAGAGTGGCGCATTGTCGGTTAGGCTATGCCCCAGAGAGAGCCAGGGGATCGGAATCATGTTGCAGGAAACACGCTTACACCGCATTCGTGCGCTGCTCAGCACGCTCGGCCAGGTCAGTACCGAACGGATCATAAAAGAACTGGGGATCTCACGGGAGACCGCGCGCCGCGACATTATTGAGTTGGAAGCCCAGGGCCTGGCACGCCGTGTACACGGTGGCCTGATGGCGCCGGGTGCCACACCGGAACCGCCGCTGACCGTGCGCAGCGCCGTGATGGCAAAAGAGAAACGCGCCATCGCCCGCGTGGCGGCGCAGCTGCTGCAGTCCGGTCAGACAGTGTTTCTTGATGCGGGCAGCACCACCACCATGCTGGCGGAAGAGTTACGCTCCATGTCCGGCCTGACGATTATCACCAACAGCCTCAACGCTGCATTAATGCTGTGCGCAGCGGAAGAACACGAATCACTGAACAATCAGGTGATCCTGCTGGGCGGCAACATGCTGGCCGGGGCAAAGGAGACGCGTGGCGAGCTGACAGTGGGTGAGATCTACCGCTATCGTGCCGATGTGGCGCTGTTGTCCCCGGTGGCGCTGGACGCCAGGCAGGGTGCCAGCAGTTTTCAGCCGCATGAGGCGGCGATCGCCCGCGCGATGCGCGAGCAGGCCGGACGGCTGATCGTACTGGCCGACCACACCAAGCTCGGCCACACCAGCCGCATCAGCTATGCCAGCCTGCAACAGATCAGCACGCTGGTGACCGACAGCGGCGCGGAAAGCCTTGCAGCATTTGCTGCGCTGAAAGCAGTGTTGCCGCAGGTGGTGCTGGCTTAGATAGCAAGGAAATAGCGGTAAGGGAATTCATCAATATGTATATCATTGCCCACGGCAAGAAATTTTTTGAGTTCCCTGATTCTGGCCTGTTTCCTTAATGGTAGATTCAGTCCATAAAACTCAATGGTTTTTTCTGCCCGCCCCTGATCCGCAGCGCTGATTTCCGGCGCAGGCTGTAATTCTCCGGTGCCATAATTACAAATAAAAAAATGTTCAAACTGATAGTTTTCTTCATCAGGCTTAAGCAGCAGATCATCATAACGTTCCCGCTTGGCACTCTGGCATACGTCGCAACAGGGGAATAAATTACGCCACAGGAAAGCCTCTTGCGGGTAAGTGCTCTTCGGGCGAAAATGTTCTACCGTTTCGCGCCCTTCTGTCCCGACGAATCCGTCGCAGAACGCACAATGATGCTGCGTCATGGCGAGCAATGCCGTTCGCACATCCTGATAACAGGCCCTGGAATACCAGCTAAAAGCCGCCGCCGCATTCACTTCACGAGCGGTCATATAGCGATCGGTCCATTCCATAAATCTGGCAGCCAGACAAGGTGGCTGCGCAATACGTATCAGTTTTCTCATCCCTGATGATCCCTATCCTTTAATGCGGCGTGCGATCTGGCGCAGTTCCATTTCGATAATCAGTTCCAGCTCTTCCCCACGCTGACGAATGTTATCGGCAAGAGTCATCAGTGCGCTATCGTCAACAGGGTGCTTAAGATACGCGTCACGGACATGGTAAAAGTCGTTCAGCATTCCTTCGGTTTCCACATCAAACTGCTCGCTGACATCGAAGACTTCCTCAAGAATAAGCTGAACGCTTTTCCCCGCTGCAGAGGCCTCCGGGATAATAGTTTCAGGCATCGACGGGTCAAGACACACGGTGCGTTGTGGGTCAGGCAGACGATAGACCCAGGCATCCTCAACGGAACCGACGACAAACGGCGAATGCGTGGAGACAAAGACCTGAGCATTAGGCAGCAGTTTCTGGACAGCAGGCAGGATACGGCGCTGCCATTTAGGATGAAGATGGATATCGACTTCGTCCAGGAACAAAATAATGGGCTGAGAGAAAATATCGCGCTGCTCAACGAAGGGAATATCTTCCAGCCGCAGCGCCAGGTCAGCTACCCAGGAGATAATGGACTTCAGGCCTTCGGGCAGGACATCGAATGACACCGCAATATCATTTACATCCACAATCACTTCAAGCGGCGTCCGCTTCAGACGGAAGTTGACATTGAGTTGGCACACATCCTGGATAAAATCACTGATTGCCAGCAATGCCGCATTATAACGTTTAACGTCCTCACTATCGTTATCTGCCTGCGCCAGTGCCGCTTTGGTACGATTATTAGCAATCCACTGCGCCAGAATGTCTGGACGCACCGTTTTATCAAAGGAGAGCGCGTCTTCAAACGGTGAGTCGGTGATATTTTGTATGGCCTTGACATTGAATTCACCCTGCGGAGAGCGATTGCCCGCATAGGCAAAAGCAGCAAAGGGAAACACAGACTCTTTCAGACGATTATTTTTATCAAAGCGCCCATAATAAGTTTTAAAAACGCTGTCAGAATCGCTGCTCCAAAATGAACTTTCTCCCAAAAACTTAAGGGGGTTCAACCCGTCACTTGTTCGATCAAGAGGTGATGAACTTTCGACACTATAACGCCCGTGCTCATGCAGAAAACTGAAATCAACGGTACTTTTATTATTGCGAAAACGTTTAAAGATTAGCGACTTATCCTCAGCCACCTCAAATATCGCCGCCATTGCATACAAAATAGTGCTTTTCCCGCAGCCATTCGGCCCGGTAAAAATATGAATCTCCGCTTTTGCAGCATCCTTTTCTACACTTTCGATCGGCGGAAAATCAAAATGCGTATGTTCAAAAACACCAATATCCCTGAGCGTTATGCTCTTCAGGCGATAGGGCTGTCGCATAAGTCACATCCTCACTGTGTCACGTTGCTTAATATTACACCAGCCGCTGCGGGTGCGTATAGATCGTGGCGCGCCCCGGTTTGCTGAAGCCCACCAGCGTCAGGTTGCAGCGTTCGGCCACCTCCACCGCCAGCTGCGTAGCGGCAGACACGGCAAACAGGATCTCCACGCCGCACATCGCGGACTTCTGCACCATCTCATAGCTGGCCCGGCTGGAGACCAGCACCGCGCCTGGCGCTTTCGGTGCCTGACTACGCAGCCCCAGTAGTTTATCCAGCGCCACATGGCGGCCCACATCTTCACAGCCCAGACTCAGTCCTCCCGCTGGCGTGACCCAGGCGGCAGCATGAGTACAGCCGGTCAGCTGGCCTACCGGCTGAAAATCCTTAAGCTGGCGCAGCGCGCTGTCGAGCTGGCGGAGATCGAAGCGCTGCGTAAACGGCAGCGGCTGAACCGGTTTACCGATCTCAGCCAGTTGCTCCACGCCGCAAACGCCGCAGCCAGTTCGTCCGGCCATCGCCCGGCGTTGCTCTTTTAAAGCCATAAAGCGGCGGCTGGACAGTTCAACCTGCACCTCAATTCCCTGACACCCCGGCACCACATCAATACCGAAGATATCCGCAGGTGAGGCAATAATACCTTCCGACAGGGAGAAGCCTGTGGCAAAGGCCTCCAGGTCTTTCGGCGTCGCCATCATCACAACATGTGAGATACCGTTGTACACCAGCGCCACCGGCACTTCTTCAGCCAGCCAGTCTGCCCGGGGGTCATCCAGTGCATCGCGCTGCCAGACCGCAATCTGACGTAAGCCGGCGACCGGCGGCAGGCTGTCTTCTGTTTTGTGCTGTTCGTCGCTCAATGAATCCCACTCGCCTCATCAACCACATTAATCTTGTGGTATTATTTCACATCGTAAACGCTAAAAAGTACCTGCGCTTATTGTGAACCTCTCAGTTGAGCGGGGCAAAATAAATGACCAATGTCGAACCAGGAATGACGTGATGAAAGTCAGCAGAAGACGATTCTTTAAAATTTGTGCGGGAGGAATGGCAGGCACCACCGCCGCCGCTCTCGGTTTTACGCCCGGCGTAGCGCTGGCGGAAAGCCGTCAGTACAAGCTGTTACGTGCCCGTGAAACCCGGAATACCTGTACCTATTGCTCGGTAGGCTGCGGCCTGCTGATGTACAGCATGGGTGATGGGGCAAAGAATGTGAAAGAACGCATTTTCCATATTGAAGGCGATCCCGACCATCCGGTAAGTCGCGGTGCACTGTGCCCGAAAGGGGCCGGGCTGCTCGACTTTATTCACAGCGAAAGCCGCCTGCAGTACCCGGAATATCGCGCGGCCGGTAGCGATAAATGGCAGCGTATCAGCTGGGATGATGCCTTTAACCGCATCGCCAGGCTGATGAAAGATGACCGCGATGCGCACTTCGTAGCACAGAATAAAGAGGGCGTGACCGTCAATCGCTGGCTTACGACCGGAATGCTCTGCGCCTCGGCTTCCAGCAATGAAACCGGCTACTTAACGCAGAAAATGACCCGGTCGCTCGGTATGCTTGCCGTCGACAACCAGGCGCGCGTCTGACACGGACCTACGGTAGCAAGTCTTGCTCCAACGTTCGGTCGCGGTGCGATGACCAATCACTGGGTCGACATCCGCAATGCGAATCTGGTCGTCGTGATGGGTGGCAACGCCGCTGAAGCGCATCCGGTAGGATTCCGCTGGGCGATGGAAGCCAAAATCCATAACAACGCAAAACTGATCGTTATCGATCCGCGCTTTACGCGTACGGCATCGGTGGCGGATTTTTACACGCCCATTCGTTCCGGCACCGACATTACCTTCCTGTCGGGCGTGCTGCGCTATCTGCTCGAAAAAGGCAAAATTCAGCATCAGTACGTCTCGGCTTACACCAACGCCAGCCTGATCGTGCGGGAAGATTTCAGCTTCGATGATGGCCTGTTCAGTGGCTATGACCCTGAAACGCGCAGCTACGATAAAACCAGCTGGCACTATGAGCTGGATGAGCAGGGCTTTGCCCGACGCGATCCCACGCTCGCCCACCCACGCTGTGTTTATAACCTGCTGTCACACCACGTCAGCCGCTACACCGCAGAAGTGGTGGAAAATATCTGCGGTACCCCGCAAAAAGACTTCCTGCACGTCTGCGAACTGCTGGCCGAGACCAGCGCACCGGACCGGACCGCCTCGTTCCTCTACGCACTGGGCTGGACGCAGCACTCCGTGGGGGCGCAGAACATCCGCACCATGGCGATGATCCAACTGCTGCTGGGCAATATGGGCATGGCGGGCGGCGGCATTAACGCCCTGCGCGGCCACTCCAATATCCAGGGGCTGACCGATCTTGGCCTGCTGTCACAGAGCCTGCCGGGCTATATGACGCTACCCTCCGAAAAACAGGCCGATCTCGAGCACTACCTTGCCGCCAACACGCCAAAAGCGCTGCTGCCCGGCCAGGTCAACTACTGGAGCAACTATCCGAAGTTCTTTATCAGCATGATGAAGGCGTTCTATGGCGACCACGCCCGGCCGGAAAACAGCTGGGGGTTTGACTGGTTACCGAAGTGGGATAAAGGCTACGACGTGCTGCAGTATTTCGACATGATGCACCGGGGCGAGGTCAACGGCTACCTCTGCCAGGGCTTTAACCCGCTGGCGTCATTCCCGCACAAGCAAAAGGTAGCGGAGTCGCTGGCGAAGCTAAAATTCCTCGTCACTATCGATCCGCTCACCACCGAAACGGCGAGTTTCTGGGAAAACCACGGCGAGTTCAACCGCGCCGATCCGTCACAAATCGGCACGGAAGTCTTCCG
Organism: Erwinia persicina NBRC 102418; assembly: GCF_001571305.1. Taxonomy (GTDB): domain Bacteria; phylum Pseudomonadota; class Gammaproteobacteria; order Enterobacterales; family Enterobacteriaceae; genus Erwinia; species Erwinia persicina. Next base: position 163,013 of record NZ_BCTN01000005.1, read on the forward strand.
TCTTCCGTCCACCTGCTTTGCGGAAGAGAACGGCTCCATTGTCAACTCGGCGCGCTGGCTGCAGTGGCACTGGAAAGGAGCTGACGGACCGGGTGAAGCGCGGAATGACGGCGAGATCCTGGCCGGGATCTACCTCCGCCTGCGCGAGCTGTATGCCCGGGAGGGCGGTGCGCTGCCGGAGGCGGTGCTGAACATGAGCTGGGATTATCAGACACCTGATGCACCGGCGTCGGAGGAAGTCGCGAGGGAAAGTAACGGCCGGGCGCTGCATGACCTGCGGGACGATCAGGGCGAAATCCTGGTGAAAAAAGGCCAGCAGTTGAGCAGCTTTGCCCAGCTGCGCAGCGACGGCAGCACCGCCAGCGGCTGCTGGATCTTCGCCGGAAGCTGGACTCCGGAAGGCAATCAGATGGCCCGACGCGATAACAGCGATCCTTCCGGGCTGGGAAATACCCCAGCCTGGAGCTGGGCGTGGCCGCTGAACCGCCGCATTCTCTACAATCGCGCCTCTGCCGATCCGCAGGGTCACCCCTGGGATCCGAAACGCCAGCTACTGCACTGGGACGGTGCCAAATGGGCCGGTCAGGACATTCCCGACTATGGTAATGCACCACCGGGCAGCGATGCCGGACCGTTCATCATGCAGCCTGAAGGCATGGGGCGACTGTTTGCGCTGGATAAAATGGCGGAAGGGCCGTTCCCGGAGCATTACGAGCCGTTTGAAACGCCGATTGGCACTAACCCGCTGCATCCGTCGGTGATCTCCAATCCGGCAGCACGGGTGTTCACCGACGATCTGAATAACATGGGACAGGCACCGCAGTTCCCGTATGTCGGCACCACTTACCGGCTTACCGAACATTTCCATTACTGGACCAAGCACGCGCGGCTGAACGCCATCGCCCAGCCGGAACAGTTTATTGAAATCGGAGAAGCGCTGGCGGACAGGCTGGGCATCGGGCACGGCGATACGGTGAAGGTCAGTTCGAATCGCGGCTACATCAAAGCGAAAGCAGTGGTGACCAAACGCCTGCAGACGCTGACCGTGAATGGTAAACCGGTCGATACCATTGGAATTCCGATCCACTGGGGCTTCCTCGGCGCGGCGAAGAAAGGCTTCCTCGCCAATACGCTGACGCCTTTCGTCGGTGATGCCAATACGCAGACGCCAGAGTTCAAGGCGTTCCTGGTTAACGTGGAGAAGGTGTAAACGATGGCTTATCAATCACAGGACATCATTCGCCGTTCGGCAACCAATGACCTGACCCCTCCCCCGCAGGCCCGCGACCACCAGCAGGAGGTGGCCAAACTGATCGACGTGACCACCTGCATCGGCTGTAAAGCCTGCCAGGTGGCCTGCTCCGAATGGAACGACATCCGCGATGAAATCGGGACTAACGTCGGGGTATACGACAACCCCGCCGATCTGACCGCCAAATCCTGGACCGTGATGCGCTTTTCTGAAGTGGAGGAAAACGGCCGGCTGGCGTGGCTGATCCGCAAAGATGGCTGTATGCACTGTGCTGACCCAGGCTGTCTGAAAGCCTGCCCGTCAGAGGGCGCGATCATTCAGTATGCCAACGGTATCGTCGACTTCCAGTCTGAACAGTGTATCGGCTGCGGGTACTGCATTGCCGGCTGCCCGTTCAATGTGCCGCGTCTTAACCCGCAGGATAACCGGGTGTACAAATGTACCCTGTGCGTCGACCGGGTAAACGTTGGCCAGGAACCGGCCTGCGTGAAAACCTGTCCCACCGGTGCGATTCACTTTGGCAGTAAAGAGGCGATGAAGCAGGTGGCGGCAGAGCGCGTCGGGGAACTGAAAGGACGCGGCTATGACCATGCCGGCCTGTACGATCCGCAAGGCGTGGGCGGCACACACGTCATGTATGTGCTGCATCATGCTGACCGGCCCACGTTGTATCACGGATTGCCGCAGGATCCGGCCATCAGTCCGGCCGTCACCTTCTGGAAAGGTATCTGGAAACCACTGGCTGCGTTTGGCTTTGCCGCTACCTTTGCCGCCTCGGTATTCCACTATGTCGGGGTCGGCCCGAACCGGGCCGAAGAGGATGAACATCAGGAGGATGATCGATGAAACCCCATCAGCGTATTCAGCGCTACAGCGCGCCTGAACGTCTTAATCACTGGCTGGTAGTGCTCTGTTTTATCCTGGCGGCCGTCAGCGGACTGGGGTTTTTCTTCCCCTCGTTTAACTGGCTGATGCACATCCTCGGTACGCCGCAACTGGCGCGCATCCTGCATCCTTTTGTCGGTGTAGTGATGTTCGCTGCCTTTCTGTTGATGTTTTTCCGCTACTGGCGACACAATCTTTTCGACAGGCAGGACGTAGTGTGGGCAAAAAATATTCATAAAATTGTTCAAAACGAGGAGGCCGGCGACACCGGGCGCTATAATTTCGGTCAGAAGTGCGTATTCTGGGCAGCTATCATCAGCTTAATTCTGCTGCTGGCCAGCGGCGTGGTGATCTGGCGTCCTTACTTTGCCCCCCTCTTCAGCATTCCCCTGATACGGGGAGCGCTGGTGGTGCATTCGGTGGCGGCGGTGGTTCTGATCGTGGTGATTATGGTACACGTCTACGCCGCGCTCTGGATCAAAGGCACGATAACGGCGATGGTCGAAGGCTGGGTCACCGCAACCTGGGCTAAAAAGCATCACCCGCGCTGGTATCGTAGCGTGCGAGAGCAGCAAAACCAGCAAAAACAACAGGAAAAAGGTCCCTGATGACTATTCGCATTATCCCGCAGGACAGGCTGGAGAAAAGCGACCCGACAACGGCGGCGAGTATTCCGCCGTTACTTTTCCCCAGGCTGAAGCAGCTTTACAGCCGCCGCGCCGCCCGTTTACGGCAGCTGGCAGAAAAGAACCCCCTGGGTGACTATCTGCGCTTTGCGGCAGTCATTGCGACCGCTCAGGAGATCGTGCTCTACGACCATCCGTTAGAAAAGGATCTGTACGCCCGGCTGGAGGAAAGCGCCCGTCTCGGCAAACCTCCGCTGGATATCAATACCCTGCCGCGCGACAACCACTGGCAGCGCCTGCTGCATTCCCTGATCGCTGAACTTAAACCTGAAATGACCGGTCAGGCGCTGGCAGTGCTGGAAAATCTGGAAAAAGCCTCCTCCGCCGAGCTGGAAGCCATGGCCAGCGCGCTGTTTGCCAGTGAGTTTGCCCAGGTCAGCAGCGATAAATCCCCGTTTATCTGGGCGGCATTATCCCTGTACTGGGCGCAGATGGCCGCGCTGATCCCCGGCAAAGCCCGGGCGGAAGCCGGTGAACAACGTCAGTTCTGCCCGGTCTGTGCCAGTGTGCCGGTGTCCAGCGTGATCCATATGGGCAACCACAAAGACGGGCTGCGTTATCTGCACTGCAACCTGTGTGAAAGCGAATGGCATGTGGTTCGCGCCAAATGCAGTAACTGCGAACAGACCCAGGACTTGCACTACTGGTCACTGGATAATGAAACGGCAGCCATCAAGGCAGAAAGCTGCGGTGACTGCGGCACCTACCTGAAGATGCTCTATCAGGAAAAGGACCCGGCGGTCGAACCGGTGGCTGACGACCTCGCCTCATTAATTCTTGATGCGCGCATGGAGCAGGAAGGCTTCGCCCGCAGCAGTCTGAATCCATTTTTATTCCCGGGAGACTAGACGATGAAGCTTATCGGTAATTACACCAGTCCGTATGTGCGTAAAATTTCGGTGATGCTGCTGGAAAAAGGCATGACTTTCGAGTTCATCAACGAATCCCCGTGGCATGAAGGCAGCCATGTGAAGGACTATACTCCGCTGGGCAAGGTTCCTGCGCTGGTCAGTGATGACGGAGAGGTCTGGTATAACTCGTCGATTATCGCCGCCTGGCTTGAGCTCCAACATATCGACCCTGCCTTTCTGCCCGTTGACCCGCGCGCCCAGCTTGAAGTTCGCCAGCTGGAGGCGCTGGCGGATGGCGTCTGCGATGCCGCACTGCTGATCGTTCGCGAACAGCAGAAAGCGCCGGACCAGCAGTCTGCCAGTGAAATGCTGCGTCAGCGCGATAAAATCCAGCGTGGGCTGGATGCACTCGAAGCGGCGGCTGCGCAGGGAAAATGGCTGAACAGCCCGCAGATCACCCTGGCCGATATCGCCACCGCCTGCACGCTGGGTTACCTCAATTATCGCCGCGTAGCACCCGCCTGGAATGTGAACCGGCCCACGCTGGTGGCACTGGCTACCACCCTGTTCCAGCGTGACAGCTTTGCCCGTACGGAACCGCCCGCTAACTGAGCCCCTTAATGAAGACACTGTTCAGCCAACTTCCCTCCATTGATCGCCTGCTGCGCCAGGCAGAATTTCAGGCCCTGAGTGAACGCTGGGGCCATGAGCAGGTGGTGACACTGCTCCGTCAGTTACAAAAACAGGCGAGAGAGCATATCCGTCAGCATCAGCATCTCCCCGACTGGTGCTCGGACTGGGCCCACCATACCCACCAGCATCTTGAAAAAGTCGGGCGTAGCGGCCTGTTGCCGGTGCTGAACCTGAGCGGCACCCTGCTGCATACTAACCTTGGCCGGGCCGTGCTGGCGGAGTCCGCTGTCGCCGCCGTCACCCGGGTGATGCGCCAGCCGGTGACCCTGGAGTATGCTCTGGATGAAGCCGGTCGCGGGCACCGCGATCGGGCGCTGGCCGACCTGCTCTGTCAGCTGACCGGTGCGGAAGATGCCTGTATCGTTAATAACAATGCGGCGGCGGTCCTGCTGATGCTGGCTGCGCTGGCCCCGGGAAAAGAAGCGGTGGTATCACGTGGCGAACTGGTGGAGATCGGCGGCTCATTTCGTATCCCCGATGTGATGACACAGGCAGGCTGCAGGCTGCGCGAAGTCGGCACCACAAATCGTACCCATCTGAAGGACTACCGCGCCGCCGTGACGGAACAGACCGCGCTGCTGATGAAGGTACACACCAGCAATTATCAGGTACAGGGTTTTACCAAAGCGGTGAGCGAGGCCGAACTGGTGGCGCTGGGCGACGAGCTTAACCTGCCGGTCATCAGCGATCTGGGCAGCGGTTCGCTCATTGACCTCAGCCACTACGGCCTGCCGAAGGAGCCGATGCCCCGGGAGCTGATTGCCGCTGGCGTCAGCCTGGTCAGCTTCTCCGGAGATAAACTGCTCGGCGGGCCACAGGCGGGCATCATTGTGGGCAAAAAAGCGCTGATTGACCGGCTGCAGCAGCACCCGCTGAAACGGGCGCTGCGGGTGGATAAGATGACGCTGGCCGCGCTGGAAGCAACGTTACAGCTCTATCTTCACCCGGAACAGTTAGCGAACCGGCTTCCCACACTGAGGCTACTGACCCGCCCACAGTCCGACATCGCCCTTCAGGCCCAGCGCCTGTTACCGCCGCTGGCGGCAGCGCTGGCGGGTTCGTTCAGGGTCAGTACCGCGGAATGCCTGTCTCAAATTGGCAGTGGCTCTCTGCCGGTTGAACGACTCCCTTCCGTCGCCCTCACCCTTACCCCGCTGGACGACAGCGGTGGGACGCTGATGGCGCTGGCCGCCAGGCTGCGTGCCGGTGAGGTGCCGGTGATCGGCCGTATTTTTAATGGCAGTCTGTGGTTTGACCTGCGGACACTGGAAGATGACACTCTCTTTATCAGGATGATGACGACATGATTATTGCCACGGCGGGCCATGTTGACCACGGAAAAACCTCTCTGCTTCAGGCCATTACTGGCGCTAACACTGACCGTTTACCGGAAGAAAAAGCCCGGGGAATGAGCATTGATCTTGGCTATGCCTGGCTGCCACGATCCGACGGAGAGGTCATCGGCTTCATTGACGTCCCCGGCCACGAGAAGTTTCTCAATAATATGGTGAGTGGCATCGGCGGTATCGATCATGCCCTGCTGGTCGTCGCTGCCGATGATGGCATTATGCCGCAGACCCGCGAGCACCTGGCGATCCTGCAACTCAGCGGACAACCTTCACTGACCGTCGCGGTGACCAAATGTGACAACGTAGACCCTGCGCAGTGTGACACCGTTGCGCAGCAGATCCGCGAGCTGGTGCGCCAGTCGGGTTGGGAAAACCTCACCCTGTTCACCACCAGCACGCAGAGCGGTGCCGGTATTGCCGAACTGAGCGACCATCTGCGCCATCTTCCTGCCCCACGGGCGAAAACCGGCCGTACTTTCCGCCTGGCTATCGATCGTGTCTTCAACGTTAAAGGGGCTGGAGTAGTGGTCACCGGCACCGCGCTGTCCGGGGATGTACACACCGGCGATTCGCTCTGGCTGACGGGAATGAACAAGCGGGTGCGGGTGCGCAACCTGCACGCGCAAAACCAGCCTACGGAGCACGCCCATTCCGGCCAGCGCATTGCGCTGAACCTCACCGGCGGCGTGGAAAAGGATGAGATTGGCCGGGGCGACTGGCTGCTGACCGCCCCCCCCGTGCAGCCGTGCGATCGGGCCATAGTCGCCCTGACGCTGCGCCAGCCGCTACGCCAGGGGCAGACGCTGCATCTGCATCACGCGGCCAGCCATGTTACCGGCCGCATCGCATTACTGCAGGATAACCTGGCCGAATTACACCTCGATAAACCGCTGTGGCTGACCGATGAAGACCGGCTGATCCTGCGCGACATCAGCGCGCGGGAGACACTGGGCGCAGCAAGGGTGCTGCTGCTGACGCCACCGAAGCGCGGAAGGCGTCAGCCGGAATTTATTGCCTGGCTGCAGCAGCGGGAACACGCACGGGATGCGGCAGAAAAAGTGCGACTGCTACTGCAACAGCACCCCTTCACCCCTCAGGCGTTGGGGTGGCTGCTGCAAATGACGGACCAGGCCCTGTCTGATGTGCTGACGGCGGTAATGCCTGCTGTTGAAGGCGGGTATCTGTGCCCTCAGGTAAAGGCCAGAGAGTGGCAGAACGACCTGCTGGTCGCGCTGGGAAACTACCACAACAATCATAACGATCGGCCAGGTATTGGCCGTGACCGCCTCCGCCGTATGGCGTTACCGACGCTGCCTGAATCACTGGTCTTTAGCTTAATCGACGGGTTAATGAGCAGTAACAAACTGATGAATAACCGTGGCTGGCTGCATCTGCCCGATTTCTCTATCCGTTTTGATGACCGGGAGAAAGCGATCTGGTTACAGATCCAACCACTGTTTACCACCGGCGCATGGTGGGTGCGCGACATGGCCTTAAAACATGACTGTGACGAAGAGCAGATGCGGCAGCTGTTACGCAAGGCGGCGCAGAGCGGCGAGATCACTGCCATCGTAAAAGACCGTTATTACAGTCATGGCTGCCTTATGCGTTTTGCTGACATCATCCGCCAGCGGGCAGTACAGCAGCAGAGTACCAGCGCCGGCGATTTTCGTGACCAGCTCGGGATCGGGCGCAAGCTGGCGGTGCAGATCCTGGAGTATTTTGATCGCTGCGGCTTCACCCGCCGTCGCGGTAATGAACATCTGCTGCGCGATGAAGATATGTTCCGCTAGCGCCGAAAGGGCCTCTGGCGCAGAGGCGGAGTTTAACGCTACCATGGCATCCCCTTCGGATAAGGAACATTGACGATGCAACGCTGCGGCTGGGTTTCACAGGATCCTCTCTATATTGCCTACCACGATGAAGAGTGGGGCGTTCCACTGACAGACAGCCGGTCGCTGTTTGAAATGCTCTGCCTGGAAGGCCAGGTTGCCGGACTGTCGTGGTTAACGGTATTAAAAAAACGCGAAAACTATCGCCGCCTTTTTCATCATTTTGATGTCCGGGCCGTTGCCGCCATGGATGAAGAGGATATCGAACGTCTGATGCAGGACAGCGGGATCATCCGTCACCGGGGAAAAATCGCCGCCATTATGGCCAATGCACATGCCCTGCTGGCGATGGAAGCCGCAGGTGAACCGTTTAACACCTTTATCTGGAGCTTCGTTGAGCATCAGACACAGATCAGCCGTTTCGAGGACTATCGGGCGGCCCCGACCACCAGCGCGACCTCAGATGCCCTGTCTAAAGCCCTTAAAAAGCGCGGATTCAAATTTGTCGGCTCCACAACCTGCTACTCGTTTATGCAGGCCTGTGGGCTGATCAGCGAGCATACCACGGCGTGCTTTTGTCATCCTGATAACAACAAGTAGCTTTCGCTTACAAAATTGAGAATAAGCCTGGGTATTTCCTCCATATTTCAGCGGCATAATGGCCGCATTTATGGGCAACGTTGTCCAGATGCTGCAATGAGAAGGAACCCCCAATGAAAAAACGCGTCATCACACTGGCTCTGGTGCTGTGCGGCACCCTGAGCGTGGCAGGTTGTACCACCAACCCTTACACCGGAGAGCGCGAAGCAGGTAAATCCGGCATTGGCGCGGGTATTGGCGCGGCGCTGGGTGCAGGGGTAGGGATGCTCTCCTCTTCCAAGAAAGACCGGGGTAAAGGTGCACTGATTGGTGCGGCTGCCGGGGCTGCACTGGGCGGTGGAGCCGGGTATTACATGGATGTACAGGAAGCGAAGCTGCGTGACAAAATGAAAGGCACGGGCGTGAGCGTAACGCGTAATGGCGATAATATCGTGCTGAACATGCCGAACAATGTCACCTTTGACAGCAGCAGCAGCACGCTGAAACCGGCGGGTGCCAACACCCTCACCGGCGTGGCGATGGTATTGAAAGAGTATCCAAAAACGGCAGTGAACGTTGTCGGTTACACCGACAGCAGCGGCAGCCGTCAGCTGAATATGACCCTTTCACAGCAGCGTGCGGACGGCGTGGGTAGCGCGCTGATTACCCAGGGCGTCGCCGCCAGCCGCGTTCGTACCAGCGGCATGGGTCCGGATAACCCTATCGCCTCCAACAGCACTGCGGAAGGCAAAGCGCAAAACCGTCGCGTTGAGATCACCCTCAGCCCGCTGTAATACACCCGCCCCGGCCTGTCTGTGCCGGGGCGATTATTCCTGTTTTTCCGAATAATTTCGCCGCATCATAGTGAGCATGTAGGATCTGTGCTAACCTGCGCACAAATTGATCACCCTCTGTAAATATGTCACTTAAAGCTATTGCCAGCACTCTTGGGCTCTCTGTTACCACCATCAGTCGTGCCCTTAATGGCTATGATGATGTGGCACAGGAAACCCGCCTGCGTATTGAACAGGAAGCCCGACGTATCGGATATCGGCCTAACGCGGTCGCGCGTCGCCTGAAAACCGGGCGGACCAATGCCGTGGGTCTGCTGTTTCCTGTCACACCGTTACCCTTTAACGATATCAGCTTCGTCGAAATGATGGGGGCCACCGCGCAATCGCTTGCGCGGTTTGATATTGACCTGCTCATCATCGCCGATGAAACCCACGATGATCATCGCGGCATGCAGCGAATGCTGCGCACCCACTGTGTGGATGCCCTGATCGTCGCCCATACCGCACGGCAGGACAGCCGCCTGATCACGCTACAGCGGCTGGGCTTCCCGTTCCTGGCACTGGGGCGCAGCGATCTGGATCAGCCTTACGCCTGGTTCGATTTTGATAACCATGCCGGCCCGGCGCTGGCGGTCAACCATTATGCCGGTTGCGGTTTACAGCGTTTTGCCTGGCTGGGCAGTCATCACGATCAGACTTTCGTTGATCAGCGGCGACAGGGGTTTCTTGATGCACTGGCACAACGCGGTCTGGTCAATAACGCATGCTGGCAGGTGGAACCTACCCGTCGGGAAGGCTACCGTCTGACCCGACAGATGCTGGCACAGCATCCGCAACCTCAGGTCATCGTCACCGACTGTAATATGCTCGGCGATGGTGCCGCAATTGCGCTACGGGAAGCAGGCCGGCTCACGGGTCCGCAACAAATTGTGCTGGTGGTTTACGATGGCCTGCCCGCCGATTCGGTGGTCTCCGATCCGGTCGCCAGTATTGTTCAGGCAACGCGTCCCGACGTCGGTCAGCAGGTGGCTGCTATGGCTCAGAAGCTGATTGAGGGCCACGATGTCGCCACGCTGCAGGTGCTGTGGCAGCCGGAGCTAAAACTGCCCTGATGCTGCCGTCGCGGATAAGTTGTGATAGTCTCGCGCCATCTTCACCATCTGGGAACACCATGAACCGTAAGGCCGTCAAAGCCACTATCAGCGATGTTGCGAAAGCCGCAAGCACCGGAAAAACCAGCGTTTCACGCTACCTGAACGGCGAACTGAACGCGCTTTCCGCCGACCTGAAAACGCGTATTGAGCAGGCGATCGCCGCGCTGAACTATCGTCCCAGCCAGATGGCACGCGGCCTGAAACGCGGACGCACCAGGCTGATTGGCCTGATCATTGCCGACATTACCAACCCCTATTCCGTTAATGTGTTAAGCGGCATTGAAGCCGCCTGCCGCGCCCACGGCTTTACCCTGCTGATGTGTAATACCAATAACGAAGTTGACCTTGAAAAACACTATCTCAATCTGCTCAACAGCTATCAGGTGGAAGGCATTGTGGTGAATGCAGTCGGCATGCGTGAGGAGGCACTGAACCAGCTTCAGCAGTCACTGCTGCCAATGACGCTGATTGACCGTAAAATTCCCGAGTTTGAATGTGATGTAGTAGGGCTGGATAACCATGCTGCCGCCGTGCTGTCCACAGAGCACCTGCTTGAACAGGGTTACCGGGCGCTGTTGTTTATCAGCGAGCCGCTGGGACTGGTCAACACCCGGCTGGAGCGCGTACACAGCTTTCGCCAGCGTATGGCACAGCAGCCTGAGCTGGTGGCGGAACAGGCCGAGATTTCCCTCAGCGACCCCACGCGTCTGGATGCAGTACTGAGCGACTTTTACCAGCGTCATCGCGGCATCCCCTGCGCCGTGATGGTGGTGAACGGGGCGCTGACGTTACAGGTTGCCCGCGCGCTGCGCCGCCTGAATCTGAACTGGGGTGAGCAGATTGGGCTGCTGGGCTTTGACGAACTGGAGTGGGCGGAGCTGGCCGGCGTCGGGATCACCACGCTGAAGCAGCCTACGTGGCAGATAGGTTATGCCGCCCTGGAGCAGGTTCTGAAACGTATTGCAGGCGATGACCAGCCCCGGCATGAACAGGTTTTCAGCGGTGAACTGATCGTGCGCGGATCAACGCAAAAACTCGTACCGTAATATTTTTCAGGCCTGCCCTATACGCCGGCAGGCTTTTCTTACTCCGTTGGTGACAACCCTTCATTCCCTCTCTTTTTAAGACCTTTCCCTGCCACTAATTGTGCACATCGTGAGCGCGATCATAAATTCCACTTCTGTTGCTATCTTTTGGAACCGGTTCCATCTAACGTTTTTAACAGAACAGTGATGCAGGAAGGATGTATGAAAAGAGAAATCATCGTCGTCACCGCTGCCTACGGGCAACAGCAGGTTAAAGCCATGGGTGGCCAGCAGGCGCTGCTGCCGGTTATTGCCGCTGCAGGGGCGGACGGCGTGGAAATCCGCCGCGAGCTGATGACAGAGCATGAACTCGCCTCGCTGCCCGTGATGGCGGAGGCTATCCGTCACGTCGGGCTGGTGGCGTTCTATTCCGTACCGGAAGCGTTGTTTATGGCAGATGGTTCGCTTAATCCCCGTCTCGACCAGCACTTTGCCGAAGCGGAACAGCTTAATGCCCAGTTAATAAAATATGCGCTGGGACATTATGACCCGCGTTTTCCCTGCCAGGCGTTGCGCAGTAAGCTCGCCGGGAAAAAAGTGCATCTGGTGGTGGAAAACGATCAGACCGATTGCGGGAAACTGGCCGCGCTCGATCGCTTTTTCCACGCCTGTGGAGAAAGCCGCACCTGCAACGGTATGACCTTTGATATGGGCAACTGGCTGTGGGTGGGCGATAAACCACTGGAGGCCGCCGCGCGCCTGAATCGTTATGTCAGCTATATCCATGTGAAGGCCGCCGTGCGGCAGGATGAAGGCTGGCGCGCCGTGGCGCTGGATGAGGCTGATAATCTGTGGCGTGACACGCTGGCCCTGCTGCCCGCTGACGTTCCGCGTGCTATTGAATTTCCGCTGGAAGGCCCGGATCTGGTGGCGGTGACCCGCCACTATGTCGACCTGCTGCGTGAGGAGTAGATCATGAGTACTGCAACTACCCGCCCCCTGGATGTGGTCACCATCGGCGAAGCGATGGCGATGTTCGTGGCCGCAGAGTGCGGCGATCTCGCCAGTGCCGGCCGGTTCAGCAAGCGCATCGCCGGGGCTGAGCTGAATGTCGCCATTGGCCTGGCCCGCCTGGGCCTGAATGTTGGCTGGGTCAGCCGCATCGGCGATGACTCCTTCGGACGATTTACCTGCCAGCAGCTGGATCTGGAGGGCGTGGATCGCCGTCAGGTGACAGTTGATGCCCGTTACCCGACCGGCTTTCAGCTGAAATCGAAAGTCGACGATGGCTCCGATCCGCAGGTGGAGTATTTCCGTAAGGGCTCAGCCGCCAGCCACCTTTCCGGCGAGGATTTTAATCCGGAATATTTCGCTTCGGCACGTCACCTGCACCTGAGCGGCGTAGCGGCGGCGCTCTCCGACACGTCGCTTGCACTGTTACAGCAGGCCGCGCAGGCGATGAAAAAGGCGGGAAAAACCCTCTCCTTCGACCCGAATCTGCGTCCGGTACTGTGGTCCAGCGAAGCGGAGATGGTCAGGCAGTTGAACGGTCTGGCGCAGTATGCCGACTGGGTGCTGCCGGGCATCAAAGAGGGCCAGATCCTGACCGGTTATTCGCAGCCGGAAGCCATTGCCGATTTTTACCTGGCGATGGGCGTGAAAGCGGTGGTGATCAAGACCGGCAGTGACGGCGCCTGGTACAAAACGGCTGACGGCGACAGCGGCCAGGTGGCGGCGATCAGAACGGATAATGTCGTGGACACCGTCGGTGCCGGTGACGGCTTTGCCGTCGGCGTCATCAGCGCCTTACTGGAAGGCAAAACGCTACCGGCAGCGATACTGCGCGGTAACAAAATTGGTTCACTGGCCATTCAGGCGATCGGTGACAGCGAAGGATTACCGACGCGCGCTGCGCTGGGTGACTTCTGACGCCGTCACGACCCGGAAAAAAACAAACCGCATCGACCCCTACTAAAGAATGCGGCCACCGAGGATCAGACTTATGAAAAATCAGACAATCGCGCCTAAACGCTGGTGGTACATCATGCCCATCGTGTTTATCACTTACAGCCTGGCGTACCTTGACCGTGCCAACTTCAGCTTTGCCTCTGCCGCCGGGATCAACGAAGACCTTGGCATCACCAAAGGTGTCTCTTCGTTACTGGGCGCCCTGTTCTTTCTCGGCTACTTCTTCTTCCAGATCCCGGGGGCAATCTACGCCGAGCGCCGCAGCGTTAAAAAGCTGGTGTTCTGGTGCCTGATTTTATGGGGTATCTGCGCCACGCTGACCGGGATGGTCAGTAATATTCCGATGCTGGCCGCCATCCGCTTTACGCTCGGCGTGGTGGAAGCCGCGGTGATGCCGGCGATGCTGATCTACATCAGCAACTGGTTTACCAAATCGGAACGTTCGCGCGCCAACACCTTCCTGATCCTCGGTAACCCGGTGACCGTCCTGTGGATGTCAGTGGTGTCCGGTTATCTGATCAACGCCTTTGGCTGGCGTGAAATGTTTATTATTGAAGGCTTCCCGGCGGTGATCTGGGCGGTAGCGTGGTGGTTCCTGGTGCAGGATAAACCGGCGCAGGCCAAATGGCTGAGCGATGCCGAAAAAGCCGCCCTGCAGGCGCAGTTACAGAAAGAGCAGGAGAACCTGAAAGCCGTTCGTAACTATGCCGAAGCCTTTAAGTCACGAAACGTCATTATCCTGTGCGCCCAGTATTTTACCTGGAGCATCGGCGTATACGGCTTTGTGCTGTGGCTGCCCTCCATTCTGCGTAACGGCACACAGATGGGTATGGTGGAAGCGGGCTGGCTGTCGGCCGTACCTTATCTGGCCGCCACGATAGCGATGATTGTTGTCTCCTGGGCTTCGGATAAGTTACAAAACCGTAAATTGTTTGTCTGGCCGTTACTGCTGATTGGTGCCATGGCCTTTTTAGGCTCATATTTGGTGGGGCCGGGTAATTTCTGGCTGTCCTATGCGTTGCTGGTGATCGCCGGGGCGGCGATGTATGCCCCTTATGGCCCGTTCTTTGCCATTATCCCGGAAATGCTGCCGCGTAACGTTGCCGGCGGCGCCATGGCGCTGATTAATGCCATGGGGGCGCTGGGCTCCTTCCTCGGTTCCTGGGTGGTGGGTTACCTGAACGGTGCCACCGGCAGCCCGTCCGCGTCGTATATTTTTATGGGCAGCGCCTTACTGGTCTCCGTCTGGCTGACGCTTATCGTAAAGCCCGCGCAGAATAAGCAGTCGCCGCTGCCTGATGGCGCTCTCTCCTCAAAATAGCGGCTTCCGCCTCTGAAACAGAGGCGGTTTTCGTTGGGGAGACGTGCCACTCTGTTAATGAAATAAAGGAAATAGGAAGAGCATATGAAACCTTCTGTAGTGCTGTATAAATCGTTACCTGACGATTTGCGCGCACGTCTGGATGAGCATTTCAGCGTGACCGAGGTGAAAGATTTAAGCCCGGAAACCCTCGCGGCTCATGCCGACACGTTTCGTCAGGCCAAAGGTATTCTGGGCTCCGGTGGTAAAGTGGATGCTGCGTTTTTGCAGCATATGCCTGAGTTGCGCGTTGCCTCAACCGTTTCCGTCGGCTACGACAATTTCGACGTGGCGGCGCTCAACGAGCGTGGTGTCCTGTTGATGCATACCCCGACGGTGCTGACCGAAACTGTGGCGGATACCATGATGGCACTGGTGCTGAGTTCTGCCCGCCGCGTGGTCGAGATGGCGGAACGCGTTAAAGCGGGAGAGTGGCAAAAAAGTATTGCTCCTGACTGGTACGGCATTGATGTCCACCATAAGAAGCTGGGGATCCTCGGCATGGGCCGCATCGGCCTGGCGCTGGCACAACGCGCACATCTTGGCTTTGGCATGCCCATCCTCTACAACGCCCGTAAACATCATACGGAAGCCGAGCAGCGCTTTGATGCGCAGTACTGTGACCTCGATCAGCTACTGGCCGAGTCCGACTTTCTCTGTATCAGCCTGCCACTGACCGAACAGACGCACCACCTGATCGGTGGTGATCAGCTGGCGAAAATGAAGAAAAGTGCGGTGCTGATTAACGCCGGACGCGGTCCGGTGGTGGACGAGCAGGCGCTGATTGCCGCGCTGAAAGACGGGACGATCCACGCCGCCGGGCTGGATGTGTTTGAGCAGGAACCCCTGCCGGTGAACTCTGAACTGCTGCAGCTGCGTAACGTGGTGGCGCTGCCGCATATTGGCTCCGCGACCCATGAAACGCGCTACGGGATGGCGAAAGATGCCGTTGATAACCTGATTGCCGCGCTAAACGACAGGGTAGAAAAGAACTGCGTTAATCCGCGTTAACCACAGCTGTCGTTCTGCAGGGCCGGTCGTATTGACGATCGGCCCTGCCCGGTTGCGGGTTGACCGGAAATGCGGTCAACCCCTGCCTGGCGGCGACGATTATTCTTTGGCGATAGGCGTTTCGTCGATGGCGACGGTGTCATCCCCCTGGATCTGTTTCACACGCTGTTCGACCTTCTGTACCGCGCTGGCATCTTTCAGCAGCGTATAGGTCAGCGTAAATTCAGTACTCTGTCCTGCCTGCAACTGTTTCACGCGCCCCTGTTCTTTCTCGATAGTGACCGGATAGGCATAGTTTGTACCGGGCTCAATCCCCGTTACATAGCCCTGTTTCAGGGTGTCGGTATTTTTCCACATGGTCAGCAGCGGAAGCTGGTGGGTGTCAAACTCAATCGATGCGCCTTTATCCCCTTTGCTGTTGATCACCGCGGCCACGGTTTTGCCATTGCTGTCGGCTTTCGGCGTCAGGTTAAATACCATCTCATCGAAGTCTTTGGTTGGTGCGCCGTAAACATTCCAGCCATCCAGCCCTTTTTTGGCGTAGTCATTAAACGGTGAAACGGATTTCAGCGGGGCAATAAAGCGGGCATCTTTTTCCAGGATCGGCGTACCGAAATTGCTGTGATAGATAATCTGATAGTCGTGAGGATAATCGGCCTGGTTGGTCAGCACATCATGAACGGTAAAGGCATCGGAGCCCGGGACATAGCGCAGCTCGGTCCAGGTTTCGAGGTTCGCTTTTTTAAAGGTGGTCTCTTTCAGCAGGCCGCGAATGCGGATTTCATGCGGGGCTTTGTCATCGACAATCACTTCCACTTTCGACGCCGGGGTGTTGCCCGCTTTCCCGTGCAGCGTGTAGATCATGCCGTCTTTAGTCACCGGGTGGCCGGTCCACTCGAAGCCGCAGCGCACCATCATCTCATTGAACCCTTCCAGCCAGCCCAGGCCGTTACGGCTTTCCAGATTGATATTCGCCGGATTGACCACTTCCTTCACCGGTGAATCCCAGCCCAGACGAACGCCATGTCCGGTGACTTTAAGCAGATCCATGCCGCGCGTTGGGCTCAGGCTGATAGTCAGGCCATTTTTACTGGTAATGGTCAGCACTTTTGACCCTTCCTGCTTGCCGCCGTGCAGCACTTTCTGCTCGATGCTGAAGCTTTCCCCTCCCAGCTTCAGCTGCTGGCTGCTTACCTGCCAGTTTCCCTTTTCCGTACTGGTTTCAGCATCTGTCAGCAACCAGCTTTGTGCTGCTGCCTGACCGCTAATCACCGCCATTACTACCCCTGCCAGAAGCGTTTTTTTCATGGTTCTTATCCTTTAGCTGAATTGATTAAGCTTGATCGAGGAACAGACTACAAACCAGCGCAGGATAAAAACGTGATAGCCATCACCGACTGGCCTATTGGCGTTTTTTACTCCATTAAACGTGCAGTAAATCACTAAATTTTGCCCTTAATCACGGTGGATACATTAACGGATGTGATGCCAGGCACGAGGCAGGGCTATTACCTTTAAACGATTCAGCTTCTGACACGCGACCCGGTCGGCAGATATCCGCCAACCTCGCCGCCATGAACAAATGCTATCGCGCTCCCCTGAAGATTGCATCGTACAAGTGCTGGCGTTAAGGTGGACACCCGTTGTAAATAACAAGTGATTAACAGGGTATGAGCTTTTCGGCATTTGGTGACAAATTTACGCGCCATACAGGCATTTCACGCCTGATGGAAGATATGGGGCAGGGTTTACGTACGCCGGGCACCGTGATGCTGGGCGGTGGCAATCCCGCGCAGATCCCGGCTATGAACGACTATTTTCAGCAGTTGCTTCAGCAGATGCATGATGAAGGCAAGCTGGCAGAAGCGTTGTGCAACTATGACGGTCCACGGGGTAAAACGACACTGCTGGACTCCCTGTCGGCCCTGCTGCGCGACCAGCTTGGCTGGGACATCGCCCCGGAAAATATTGCCCTGACCAACGGCAGCCAGAGCGCCTTCTTCTACCTGTTCAACCTGTATGCCGGCTACCGCGCTGACGGCAGCAAAAAGCGCGTCCTGTTCCCGCTGGCTCCTGAATACCTGGGTTACGCCGATGCCGGTCTGGATGAAGACCTGTTTGTCTCGACGCGACCCAATATTGAAATGCTGCCGGAAGGCCAGTTCAAATATCATGTGGACTTTGAACATCTGCATATCGGTGAAGACACCGGTCTGATCTGCGTGTCGCGGCCGACCAATCCGACCGGGAATGTGATCACCGATGACGAATTGCTCAAGCTGGATGCGCTGGCACAGCAGCATGATATCCCGCTGCTGATCGACAACGCCTACGGCGTCCCCTTCCCGGGAATTATCTTCAGCGAAGCACGTCCGCTGTGGAATCCAAATATTATTCTGTGCATGAGCCTGTCGAAGCTTGGCCTGCCGGGTGCGCGCTGCGGCATCATTATTGCTGATGAGAAGGTGATTTCCGCTGTCAGTAATATGAACGGCATTATCAGTCTGGCACCCGGTAGCGTTGGGCCCGCCATCGCCAATGAGATGATCCAGCGCGGCGACCTGTTGCGACTGTCGGAAGACGTGATTAAGCCGTTTTATCAGCAGCGCGTGACGCAGACCATTGCCGTGATCCGCCGCTATTTATCCCCCGACCGCTGTCTGATCCATAAGCCTGAAGGGGCAATTTTCCTCTGGCTCTGGTTTAAAGATCTGCCGATCACCACTGAAGTGCTGTATCAGCGGCTGAAAAAACGGGGGGTGCTGATGGTGCCGGGGCATTTCTTTTTCCCGGGGCTGGAACAGGCGTGGCCACACACGCATCAGTGTATGCGAATGAACTACGTGCCGGACAGCGATAAGATTGAGCAGGGGATTAGCATTCTGGCAGAAGAAGTTGAGCGGGCACACCGTGAGTCATTTTAAGGCCGCCAGCGTCTGCTGGCGGCCCGACTAACACGCAGTCTTACTTGATAATTTCGATACGACGCGGTTTATTCGCTTCAGGAACGACGCGCTCAAGATCGATGTAAAGTAAACCGTTTTCCAGTTTTGCATCACGAACATGAACGTGTTCGGCTAACTGGAATTTACGTTCGAAGTTACGCTCCGCGATCCCCTGATAGAGATAGGTGCGCTCCTGCTGTTCGTCCGGGTGCGATCCACGCACGCTGAGAAGATTATCGTGGGAGGTGATCTCCAACTCATTTTCAGCAAAACCGGCAACAGCAATCGTAATGCGGTAGTTATTTTCACCCACCAGCTCAACATTATACGGAGGATAGCCGCCGTTGTTGTTGCTCTGGCTCTGACTGGATTCCAGCAGGTTGATCAGGCGGTCAAAACCAATGGATGAACGGTAAAGTGGGGCAAGGTCGAAATTACGCATGTTAAGCTCCTGATTGTCAGCGAGTTATAAGTCAATGTTAACGGCCCTCCATCATGGACGGGTCGCCGGATCAGAAAAGACTGCCCTGTCGGCACAGGTTTCACTGACCGTAGAAATAAAATGGTGATGAACACCATGCTTTCAAGGGGTATATGACGATTTTTCTACCTGAAAGCACGTAATGACATACACTCAGGGATGAGTTCGCCGGGCCATCGTGTCAGTCACCACAGAGTGACCTGCACGCCGGCAATGAGTCTCAGCCAGGCTTGCCATGACTGAAGGGATTATCGAGATGAAAGCTTTGAAGAAGTGCCATATTGCCGGGTTGGTTGCCTGTGTTTCCCTCGCCAGCGCCAGCGGTTGCTCAAGCGTGATGACGCACAGCGGCCCCAGTGAAGGCTATTACTCCGGTACGCGCGCCAGCGCCAGCGTCCTGACGAACAAAGAAAGTAGTTGGGTAATAAAGCCACTGGCCCTGATCGACCTGCCTTTTTCTGCCGTACTGGATACGTTACTGCTGCCGGTAGACTATTACCGCGCCGGGGATACTGACTCACCGCGCGATCGCGTGCGCCGCAGCGAGCAGAAGAATCACACCAACGAGATTATGCGGCAGACCATCGCTCCGGACGTGGCTAATTCGCCTGCGCCGTAAATATCTGTCGGAATTCGCCACAGTCACGCAGATACGCTACCGAGCGGCCATCAGGAGAAAACACCACTGCATCGGCCACCGGAGCGACAGCGCTGCGCGCGGTGATGCGTCGCAACGCGCCACTTCTGGCATCACAGAGGGTGATGCTATTGTCCATCACAAACGCCAGCTGGTGCCCGTCAGGATGCCAGCTAAAGGCGGACTGAATATCGCTGTCGCCCCGTGTCACCTGCCGCGGTTCACCGCCCAGAGGGGAGATTGTCCACAACTGCACCACGCCGGCATCATCTTTCATCAGAAAGGCAATGACACTGCCATCCGGTGAACTCCGCAGCCAGTGGCGTGGTGCGGCGGCCAGACCTGGGAAACGGCGATCGGTGGTAAAGGTCAGACGCCGCTGCTGCACCCCCCGGGGCGGAGCCGGCAGTCGGGTTTCACTGCCTTCCAGCGGCGCATCACCTGCAATAGCAAACGCCGCATTGCTTTCCGGCAGGTCAACGATAAACACCTCGGTGACTTTTTCCCCGCCAGCCGACAGCGTGTCGCCCATAAAGGCCAGCGCCCAGCGCTGCTGGCTGCCGTCGGCACGCCGGTAACCCTGCTGACCCACCCAACCCTCTTCGTAGGCCCGGTTAATCTCATCGCTGCCCGGCCGTGGGCTGGCCGTGGTTCGGCTGACCAGCACACAGTAGTGGCTGCCATCATATTCGCGGGGATGGTGCCTGGGTGGACACACCGCGTGCAGCGGCACGGCCACCCCCACATTGCGCAAATCCTGTCTCACATCCCACTCATGCATGACATGATCGTTATAGGTAAAGCTCAGGCGTGAACCGTCCGGGCTGAAAACGTGTACATGAGATCCTCCACGCAGCGCACCGGGGGTATAAGGGGGCGTGATATCGCAGGCATCCAGGTTCTCCGCGACGCCGTACTGAACGATCACGCCGCGGCGATGGTGGAAATCATACTTCCACTGGCTGTCGGGGTGTTCCGGTCCGTGAATGCAGACGTAACGGGCAGGCAGATCCGGGCTGACGGTCACGACACCGACATGGGCACCGTCACGTGCCTGATACAGCACTTCCGTCACGCCGCTGTGCGCATTAACCCGCTCAACCGTCAATCCCGTAAAGGACGCCCCGCTGGGACGAACATCATAGGCCAGCCACTGGCTGTCGGCGGTCCAGACGTTAATATTGGTCAACTGGTGATGGCGCGGAGCGAAAGTGAGCTGTTTTTCTTTCATCGTGAGAACCCTTAGCACGGTTTTGTTAAGGGTAATGCATTCGGCGGACGAAGGGTATCCGCCGTCTGAGAGGCAGGGCAAAAATTACAGAACGTACTTCTCGATAGCCACGGCCACACCATCTTCAGCGTTAGACGCGGTCACAAACTGCGCGATGGCTTTAACCGCGTCAATGCCGTTGCCCATCGCCACCCCTGTTCCGGCAAATTCCAGCATCGCCAGATCGTTTTCCTGGTCGCCCAGCGCCATCACCTCCTCACGCTGCAGCCCAAGACGGTCAGCCAGGGCTTTCACGCCCGCGCCTTTGTTGACCTCTTTGTTAAGAATTTCCAGGAAGTAAGGCGAGCTTTTCAGCAGGGTATTACGCGCACGGGCTTCCGCCGGAATGCGCGCGATGGCGGCATCCAGCAGCTCCGGCTCATCAATCATCATGATTTTCGGGAAGGTCATGGCGGCGTCCATCTCCTCTACCGGGCGGTAGCGCAAGGGAATCCCCGTCAGACTGGCTTCATGAATGGTATAACGGCTGATATCTTTATTCGCCGTGTACAGATGGGTCTGTGTCAGCGCCTGGAAATGCACGCCGAGATCGCGCGCCATCTGCTCATAGTAAAGATAGTCGTCAAAGCTGACCGCCACTTCTGCTACACATTCACCGGTGTCGGCCTTTTGTACCAGCGCGCCATTATTGCTGATGCAGTACTGACCTTCCTGCTGTAAGCCCAGCTCCGCCAGGTAGCGCTGGATACCGATAAACGGACGTCCCGTCGCCAGTACCACCGCGACACCGTTATCACGTGCGGCCTGGATCGCCTGCTTCACGCGCGGAGAAATTTCGTGCTGCGGATTAAGCAACGTGCCGTCCATATCAATCGCAATCAGTTTAATCGCCATACCATCCTCGTTAGCTAACCATTTGTCCCCATGCTAGCGCGATTCAGCTAACGATGACCAGTCTGATGACGGTATCAACGGCGGCACGCCCCGGTCAGCGTTGTGTCGCCAGCGGTTTGTTAACAAAGAAGCCGTAGCTGATCGCGCCCAGCATCAGCAACCCGGCCCCGAGAAGGAAAACGTTGGTAAACTTACCGGTCATATCCAGGATCACCCCGGTGACAATCGGTGCCATCGCAGCCCCAAGGAAACCGCCGAAGTTCTGGATCGCCCCCAGCGATGCCACCTGATCTTTCGGGGCAATATCGGTGGCCAGCGTCCAGATAGCCCCCTGCGGCATCTGCGAGCAGAAATACCCCAGCGACAGCAGCATAATCGCCAGCGGCGTGCTGTCCACAAAGGGGATGGGGGCCACAAAGCAGGCCGCCAGCGCAGCACCTGCCACAATCGGGATTTTACGCGCATGGATCGCTTTCATCCCGCGGCGCACCAGCCTGTCGGATAACATTCCGCCCACCAGCACGCCGAGAATACCCGCAAAAAAGGGAATCGACGCGATCCAGCCAGTCTGCTTCAGGCTGAAACCGAGTGATTTCTCCAGATAGCTTGGCAGCCAGGTGAGATAAACCCAGATAGTGAACATAATTGAAAAGTTACCGATCACCATAAACCAGGTAGTACGGTGCCTGAACAACGCCCCCCAGCTGGTTTTCACCGCAGCGTCGCCCGCGGCCGTGACGCTACGGTGACCAGCATGGATCAGCGCATCTTCTCGTGCGTCCGGGTCACGGTAGAATTTCCACCAGGCCAGCATCAGGGGAATGCCCATTAGCCCAATCGCCATAAACATACCGCGCCAGCCGAAGCTTAACAGCAGCACGGTAAGGATGGGCGGTGCAATGGCGTTGGCAATCTGCGAGCCGGTATTAATGATTGAGGTGGGCAGGCCACGTTCTTTATCACCAAACCAGCGATGGGTGATTTTGATGCCGGAGGTGAAGAACGGCGATTCTGAAATCCCCAGCAACATACGCAGGCCATAAAACACCGAATAGCTGTTCACAAAGGCAGCGAGGAAGGTAAAGCCCGACCAGAGCCCCAGCGCCCAGGAGAACATGCGTTTCGGGCCAAATTTATCCACCAGCCAGCCAGCGGGGAGATTTGCCAGCGCATAAGGCCAGAGGAATGCGGAAAGCAGCAATCCCATCTCGGTTTGCGAGAAGCCAAATTCGGCAGCAATAGTGGTATTGGCGATACTGAGGTTGGCACGGTCAAGGTAATTCACCACCGCAGCCAGCAGCAGGATCAGAATAATGCCCCAGCGCAGACGGGAGATCTGCGGCGGGTTGGCGGTGAGTGGCTGCGCGCCAGAGGCAGTTACAGAGGTGTCTTTCATGATGTTTTCTCGTCAGTAAACAGACTCAGGTGGATTTTGATCACCGCTTTTCGCAGGTGGGAAACGCCATGGGTCTGGCAACAGGGGCGATGAACATCATGAGGAAACAGCACCACAAAGGTGTCGGCTTCCAGCGCAATCATCGATTCATTATGGGTCTGGTGATAAAACACAATATCGTGTTGTTCGGCACGGTCTTCTACCACCCTGTGGCTCGGGTGGGCACGCGCCACACCGATCGTCTCTTCACCGGAGAGCAGATACTGAATGTCGACGTACTGAAAATGCGACTCGGCACGCATCTCGCTGGCCGGGACGGTGTCCATCGTCTGGTACAGACAAAACATTTTGTTCTCAGGAAGGATGTCGAACTTACCGGGTTCCAGCGCGGAAAAATCCGTTGCTGCAATCCATTCCAGAGCCTGGTTAATGACCGGATGCAGGGTATGACGTTCCCTCGCCCAGTCGTTGCGATCGCAAAAAATCATGGTTGTCGTCCCGTTTTCACTCGCATCGAACGAGTTTTTGTTATTTGTTTAGCGGGTTGTGGGGTACAGCGGGCAGCCCCTGACAGGGCCGCCCGGCGCGAAGGTTAGCCCGCGATTTTCTTTTGCCACAGCGCAGTGCCTTGCTGGATTTGATCCAGCAATACGCCGAGGCCCCAGAATTTTTCCAGCACGTTATCTTTATTCACCCGGCAGAATTCACTGTCGAACGTGCCGAGCTGCTGGTGATAAATTTTGGCGTTTTTCGGGTAGCCGAGGGTTTCGGTTACCGCAGAGAGTGACAGGAATAACGACAGCTCCTGCGCTTTTTCCGGTTGCGCAGCACCATGATGGTAAAGCCAGTGGTACAGCTCAGGATGAAAGTTGGTGAATACACCGCTGAAGCCCTTTGAACCGGACTGGATGGCAGGCCAGGCAATGGCGGCATTGGCATTGATAATGTTGAACGGGGTGCCTTCTGCAAGCTTCACGCGGCGCTGTACGGTAGGCAAATCACAGCTGACATCTTTCAGTACCACAAAACGTCCGCTGTTGGCACAGAAGCTGAACTCTTCATCGGTCAGCAGGCGGCGATAAGGTGCCGGGCACTCGTAGAGCCCCAGCGGCATACTGGCCGGCAGAACTTCCAGCAGAGCGTTCAGCGTGGAGAAAAATCTGTCGCTCCCTTCATTTTTCGGATCCAGGTGGTTAGTCACCAGCACCAGAGCATCAATGCCGGTATCCGCCATCGCGCTCAGTTCTTCAATCTGTGCATCCAGCGCATCACTGATATGGCCGGAAGCAATAACCGGTACGCGCCCCTGCACGTTCTCCACGACAAACTTCGCCAAATCCACGCGCTCTTTCAGTGTCAGGAACTGCATCTCGCTGGACTGGCAGACGGCAAATAGCGCATCCACACCCTGTGCCAGATACCAGTTAATCAGCCGTTCCAGGCCGGGATAGTCGATTTGGTTGTCATCGGTAAACGGCGTCAACATAACCGGAACAATGCCTTCTATCTTCTTCATTTGGTTCTCCTGAGGCAGCAAGGCTGCATGAAAGTCAGTTGTATTTAGCGTTGCGCCAGACGCGCGACCACTTGTGGGTGATCGGGCATATTGCATGCCCCTTCGCGCTCTACCGCCAGTGAAGCAAACGCGGCGGCATAGGTGGCCGCCTGCGCAATGGTTTGCCCGTTCGCCACGGCCGCAGCGAAGGCCCCGTTAAAGGCATCTCCAGCCCCGGTGGTATCCACGCTGAGTGCCGGAAAAGCAGCAATATGCTGAAACTGACCGTTATCGAGGATCAGCGCCCCGCGTGAACTCAGGGTGATAATTACCCGCTTTGCCCCCTGCCGGACAATCGCCTGCGCGGCTTCTTTGGCGCTGTCGAGATCGCTGACTTCCACCCCTGAAAGCAACGAGGCTTCAGTTTCATTTGGGGTCAACACGTCCACATACTGCAGGCAGGCCAGTGCATCTTCAGAGAACGGCGCCGGATTCATAATCACCCGCACGCCCAGCGTGTTCGCCAGCTTCATCGCATTCAGCGTCGCGGAAAAGTTGTTTTCTAACTGCACCAGTAGTACGTCAGAACCTGCCAGTTCATGGGTCATCTCTGCCACTTCCCCGTCCGTCAGGGTCTTATTGGCACCGGAATAGATGGCAATCATGTTTTCACCATCCTGCTGAGAGACGTAGATGATCGCGTTACCCGTTGGCTCCACATCACTCTGGTACAACCTGAAAGAATGAATATCCGATGCCGACAGGTGATCGAAAGCAAACTGGCTGAACTGGCCCGTGCCAACCTTGGAGACAAAGTGCACTCTGGCACCAGCCCGGCTGGCGGCCATCGCCTGGTTTGCTCCTTTGCCTCCCGGCCCTAGCGTACTGCCCAGCGCCAGCAGCG
Organism: Erwinia persicina NBRC 102418; assembly: GCF_001571305.1. Classification (GTDB taxonomy): domain Bacteria; phylum Pseudomonadota; class Gammaproteobacteria; order Enterobacterales; family Enterobacteriaceae; genus Erwinia; species Erwinia persicina. Next base: position 188,435 of record NZ_BCTN01000005.1, read on the forward strand.
ACTCACCGCCTTTGGGAAAACGCGCCACTTTGGCCACAATATCAACGTTAAATGAACCGAGAATACACACTCGCCCCTGCGTCCTTCGGGGGTGACGTGGCGCTGAGCGCTGCTCCTCCAGGCGCTGTAATAACACTTGAAAATTACCGCCCGTTTCCGTAATCAGTTTTGCCTGCAAATTGCGACGTATCACCATCGCACCGCCGTGGCAGCGTTGGATCAATCCCTGCACAGCCAGCGCGGCCAGGTCACTACGGATAGTTTCTTTCGATACGGAAAACGTCCCCGCCAGCCAGGCCACACTCAGGGTTTCATACTGGTCGAGATAGTCGAGGATGTGGTTACGCCGTTGTTCCAGATACATAGTCACCTCTTACTGTTTAAGAGACTAAGTGAGCATGAAAGGTTTAAAAGTGATAGCGGTCATAGCACGCGGGGAAAAACGGAAGCAAACGGAAGGGAAACCAAAAAGCAAAAAAAAAGCAGACCCGGAGGTCTGCTATTTACAGTGGAACGACCGTTAAGCGGTCACGCCTGGCATCAGATATCGATGTTTGCCGCGCGCAGGGCGTTCTCTTCAATAAAGGCACGACGGGGCTCTACCGCATCCCCCATCAGGGTGGTGAACAGCTGGTCGGCGGCCACGGCATCTTTGATGGTCACGCGCAGCATACGGCGGCTGTCCGGATCCATGGTGGTTTCCCACAGCTGATCCGGGTTCATCTCGCCCAGACCTTTATAACGCTGAACCGTCAGGCCACGGCGTGACTCTTTAACCAGCCACTCCATCGCCTGCTCAAAGCTGGCAATCGGCTGACGACGCTCGCCACGTTCGATGAACGCGTCTTCTTCGATCAGGCCACGCAGCTTCTCACCCAGCGCGCAGAGCTTACGGTATTCGCCGCCGAGCATAAACTCGCTGTCGAGCGGATAATCGGTATCCACGCCGTGGGTTTTGATACGCAGTACTGGCTCAAAGATATGCAGCTCCAGATTTTCGCGTACCAGACCGCTGTAGGTGCTGCCGTGCTGGTCGTTGTCGTTCAGATACTTCACCAGCACATCCATCCAGCTCTGTACCGGCGCTTCGGCGGTCAAATCGCTCAGGGTCGGGTTGTAGACCAGCGCATTCAGCAAGGCCACCGGGTAACGGCGCTCCATGCGCTTGATCATCTTGCGCGTGCTGTTGAACTCAGACACCAGATCTTCCAGTGGCTTACCGCCAAGGGCCGGGGCGCTGGCGTTCGCATGCAGCGTGGCACCGTCCAGCGCGATGGCGATCTGGTACTGATCCATCGCATCGTCGTCTTTAATATACTGCTCCTGCTTGCCTTTTTTCACCTTGTACAGCGGTGGCTGGGCAATATAGACATGACCACGCTCAATGATTTCTGGCATCTGACGGTAGAAGAAGGTCAGCAGCAGGGTACGGATATGCGAGCCATCCACGTCGGCATCGGTCATGATAATGATGCTGTGATAGCGCAGTTTGTCGGGGTTGTACTCATCACGACCGATACCACAGCCCAGCGCGGTGATCAGCGTAGCGACTTCCTGCGACGCGAGCATCTTGTCAAAGCGCGCCTTCTCGACGTTGAGGATTTTACCCTTCAGCGGCAGGATGGCCTGGTTTTTACGGTTACGCCCCTGCTTGGCAGAGCCGCCCGCAGAGTCCCCTTCCACCAGGTAAATTTCGGACAGAGCCGGATCACGCTCCTGGCAGTCCGCCAGTTTGCCCGGCAGGCCTGCCAGATCCAGCGCGCCTTTACGGCGGGTCATTTCACGTGCACGACGGGCCGCTTCACGGGCGCGGGCCGCATCAATGATTTTACCGACGACGATTTTGGCATCGGTCGGGTTTTCCAGCAGGTATTCTGCCAGCAGCTCGTTCATCTGCTGCTCAACGGCGGTTTTCACTTCAGAAGAGACCAGTTTATCTTTGGTCTGTGAAGAGAATTTCGGATCCGGCACTTTCACCGACACCACAGCAATCAGGCCTTCACGCGCGTCGTCACCGGTGGCGCTGACTTTGGCTTTCTTGCTGTAGCCTTCTTTATCCATGTAGGCATTCAGGGTACGGGTCATCGCGGTACGGAAACCAACGAGGTGCGTGCCCCCATCCCGCTGTGGGATGTTGTTGGTAAAGCAGTAGATATTTTCCTGGAAACCATCGTTCCACTGCAGCGCCACTTCCACACCAATGCCGTCTTTCTCGGTTGAGAAATAGAACACATTCGGGTGGATCGGGGTTTTGTTCTTGTTGAGGTACTCAACAAACGCCTTGATACCACCTTCATAGTGGTAATGGTCGCTTTTACCGTCGCGCTTATCTTCCAGCTTGATTGATACACCGGAGTTCAGGAACGACAGCTCACGCAGGCGCTTTGCCAAAATTTCGTACTCGAACTCCACGACGTTAGTGAACGTCTGATGGCTGGGCCAGAAACGCACGCGCGTTCCCGTCAGGTCAGTTTCACCGCTCACACTCAACGGGGCCTGTGGCACGCCGTGGACGTAAGTCTGCTGGTGAACTTTCCCTTCGCGACGAATGGTCAGCTCCAGTTTTTCCGACAGGGCGTTCACCACTGACACGCCCACGCCGTGCAGGCCGCCGGAGACTTTATAAGAGTTATCGTCGAACTTACCGCCGGCGTGCAGCACGGTCATGATCACTTCAGCGGCTGAGATGCCTTCTTCTTCGTGAATACCGGTCGGAATACCACGGCCATCATCCACAACGGAAACAGAGTTATCGGCATGAATAGTGACAAGAATATCGGAACAGTGACCGGCGAGCGCTTCGTCAATGGCGTTATCCACGACCTCAAATACCATGTGATGCAGACCGGTACCGTCATCCGTATCGCCGATATACATACCCGGGCGTTTGCGTACAGCATCGAGCCCTTTCAGAACTTTGATACTGGAGGAGTCATAAGAATTCGACATCAACTTTTCTCGCTCGTTTAATCTTCAGGTTGAACCGCTATTTTACCTTGTTCTACGTTGAACATCTTGCCCTTTTCGTCAGTCATATCGAAGACATGCTCCGGTGCAATGGCACTGACAAAAACCTGGGCCTGAGTGGCTTTTAAGCGCGCTGCCAGCAGGTGGCGGCGCGTTTCATCCAGCTCAGAGGCAAAATCATCTATCAGATACAGGCAACGTCGCCCGTTCTGTCGGGTGAGAAACTCACCCTGCGCCAGCCTCAGGGCGCACATCAGCAGCTTTAACTGGCCGCGTGACAGCAAATCTTCTACCGGCGTCCCCTCCGCACGAATGCGGAAATCGGCTTTATGAGGGCCGCTGGCGGTGTAAGTCAGTGCACGATCGCGCTCAAAGTTACGTTCGAGCAGCTCGGCATAGTCGCTCTCTTTATCCCAGCCACGCTGGAAAGAGAAGCTGAGTTGAAACTCGGGCAGAAACTGCGCACAAGTGGCATTAATGTCGGCCGCAATCGCTGCGCTATAGTCCGCCCGCCAGCGGCTTATCTGCTCGGCCAGCGGAGCCAGTTCCTGATCCCACGCCCGGATTTGCTGATAGCGTGAAACCTGGCGCAGCGCCGCGTTACGCTGCTTGAGCAGCCGCTTAAGGTTGCTCCAGGCACTGAAAAAACCGGGCTCGTTATGAAAACACCCCCAGTCGATATAGGCCCGACGGTATTTTGGTCCACCGTTGAGCAGGGTAAACCCTTCTGGCGTAATCAGCTGCATCGGCAGCATCTGTGCCAGCTCGGCCACCTTATGCCCGTCGCTGCCGTCCACCCGCACGCGGCTGTCACCGGCACGGTTTTTGGTCAGGCCGACTGATACTTCGCGCTCACTCCCGGCGATGCGCCCGTGAAGCACAAAAGCGTCCTGCTCATGACGGATCACCCTGCCCGCCTGCAGGCTGCGGAAGGCCCGACCGTGACCAAGGGTATAAATGGCTTCCAGCACGCTGGTTTTACCGCTGCCATTGGGCCCCACCAGAAAGTTAAACCCGGGGGCCAGCGTCAGGTCCGCGTTTTCAATATTACGGAAGTCTTTGATAAGCAGGCGGGTTAAAGCCATAGCAGACGAAATCCCAAAACAGGCGAGGATATAACCACGCCATGTCTTTTCTTGACGATAAAACAGGGCGTCAACGGCGCAGACAGTTTGGGTGCGGCCAGCGCGCAAAAACCGGAGCGTACACAAAGTACGTGAGGATTTTGAGCACTGCCCCATCCCAGAATGGCAAGCACGTTAGCCCGATAAATTACAATCTCATCGGCATGACGACGTAGGCCGCTGACTGGCTGGCCGCATCTTCGATCTGCACGCTGGACACCGAGTCCGTCAGCAGCAGACGCACATTCTCGCACTTCAGTGCATTCAGTACATCCAGCACGTAGCTGACGTTAAAGCCGATTTCGAGGTCGGTGCCGCCGTAGGTGACATCCAGAATTTCTTCAGCCTCTTCCTGCTCCGGGTTATTCGCCGTGATTTTCAGCTGATTTTCGCTGATATAGAGGCGAACGCCGCGGAACTTCTCATTTGAGAGGATCGCCGCACGGGCAAAGGCCTGTTTCAGCAGATCGCAGCCTGCATCGAGGGTTTTATCGGGATTTTTCGGCAACACGCGGCGATAATCAGGGAAACGGCCATCTACGAGCTTGGACGTGAAGATAAAATCGCCCACGTGAGCCCGGATGTTATTACTGCCAATCTGCACCTGTAACGGGGTATCGCCGCCGTCCAGCAGACGTACCAGTTCAATGACCCCTTTACGCGGCACGATCACCGAATGACTGGGCAGCGATTGTCCGACCGGCATGGAACATACCGCCAGACGGTGACCGTCGGTGGCCACGGTGCGCAGCTCTTCGCCTTCGGTTTCAAACAGCATGCCGTTCAGGTAGTACCGCACATCCTGATGGGCCATGGAAAACTGTGTCGCTTCGATCAGGCGCTTCATCGTGGCCTGCGGCAACGTGAATTCCACCTCGCTCTGCCAGTCGTCCAGGTTCGGGAAGTCGCTGGCGGGCAGCGTGGAGAGCGAGAAGCGGCTGCGGCCGGAGCGCACCAGCATTCTCTCACCGTCCAGGATCACCGTGATCTCTGCGCCTTCCGGCAGACCACGACAGATATCAAAGAATTTACGCGCGGGAACGGTGGTGGCACCCGGTTCATGATCCTGCGTCAGCGCAACACGGGCGACCATTTCCATTTCTAAATCGGTACCGGTCAGCAGCAGCGTGCCCTCCGTCACCTGCAGCAGCAGGTTACCGAGAATGGGCAACGTCGGACGCCCGCCTAACGGGCTACTCACTTGCTGTAAGGGTTTGAGTAAATGCTCACGTTCTACAATAAATTTCATAGTCAGGAAGATAATGTTCTGATTAGATTAGAGAAATCTTCTTTAATGTCGTGACTTTCTTCACGCAGCTGCTCGATTTTACGGCAGGCATGTAGCACCGTGGTGTGGTCACGACCCCCGAAAGCATCACCGATTTCCGGCAGGCTGTGGTTGGTCAGTTCCTTGGCCATCGCCATCGCCATCTGGCGCGGACGGGCGACGGAGCGGGAACGCCGCTTCGACAGCAGATCGGCCACTTTGATTTTATAATATTCAGCGACCGTCTTCTGAATATTATCAATAGTGACCAGCTTCTCCTGCAATGCCAGCAGATCGCGTAGCGCTTCACGTACAAAATCAATGGTGATGGCACGACCGGTAAAGTTGGCGTTGGCGATCACGCGGTTCAGCGCGCCTTCCAGTTCACGTACGTTTGAACGCAGTCGTTTGGCAATAAAGAACGCGACCTCGCCAGGCAGGCGAATGTCATTTTCATCGGCTTTCTTCATCAGGATCGCCACGCGGGTTTCCAGCTCTGGCGGCTCGATCGCCACCGTCAGGCCCCAGCCGAAGCGTGATTTCAGACGATCCTCCACCCCGTTGATCTCTTTAGGATAGCGATCCGAGGTCAAAATGATCTGCTGGTTACCTTCCAGCAGCGCATTAAAGGTGTGGAAAAACTCTTCCTGCGAACGCTCTTTATTGGCAAAGAACTGAATATCATCGATCAGCAGCGCATCGACCGAACGATAGTAACGCTTAAACTCTTCGATGGCGTTGTTCTGCAACGCCTTTACCATATCCTGCACAAAACGCTCAGAGTGCATATACACCACTTTCGCGTTTGGCTTGCGCGCCATAATGCCGTTACCCACCGCATGCAGCAGGTGCGTTTTACCCAGGCCTGTACCGCCATACAGGAACAAGGGGTTATAGGCTCCGCCGGGGTTATCTGCGACCTGACGTGCCGCCGCACGTGCCAGCTGATTCGATTTACCCTCAACGAAGTTGTCAAAATTATGCTTGGTGTTCACATTCGAGCGATAAGACAGCTCTGCCGGTGCCGGCATATTGTCCCAACTGGGACGCATAGGCGCAGGACGGCTGATGATACCCGGTGTGCTGGCATGAGCACTGGCCATTACCGGCTGGCTGATGGTCTGCGCGACGGGCTTACTGCCCACCTCAAACCGCAGCAACGGTACATTTACCCCGCAAAAATCATTAAGCAAGGCGTTGATATTATTCAGGTATTTATCCCGAACCCAATCGAGTACAAAACGGTTTGGTGCATACAAGGCCAGCGTATTGTCATTCAGTTCGGCCTGTAACGGGCGTATCCACATGCTGAATTCTGTGGCAGGTAGCTCATCCTGCAGGCGGGCAAGACACTGTTGCCAAAGCGTAAGTGACACGGCGGACTCCACTCGAAAAAATTCGATAAGATATAAAAGGCGCTGAAGCGATAATTTCATCATTGTTGACGCATGCCGATGAGACACATGCGAACCGCTATCCGCGGTTACTCCGCCCGTCCCCCGACATTTTTCATGCTTTCAGGGAAGGATCCGACCCGGAGGATCGTCAGCGGAAGGGCGGATCATAGCGTAAAGCGCAGCAGAGATCTTCACTTTCTACACAGTTTTGATCCAATTTATCCACAGGCACTGACGGCGTGGATAAGTTTACGCCACCCTGAGCAAAAGGCATTCAGGATCGTCTGCATTCGTTGAAATTTAATGGTGCCGTCACGTTATCGCCGCAACTCTGATGTAACGGGATCGCAAGAAGATCCTGCTCGATCCTTGCGATTTTTAGCCGACACCGTATAATTCTTGCCCCGGCGTGTGGCGCCATAGCCCTTTTGGCTGAAACAGTGAGTCACTACGGGCAATCAAGGCGCGCTTTTCACGCGAAGTAAATTGACTCTGGACTGTACAATTATTACAATCCCGCCTCTTTATTAAAGACACACTGAGGCGTCGGTCGTTTTTTCGGGCCAGATAACGCGTCACCAAGTGAAATTTTCCAAGTTTAGGTAGAAATCGCCATGAAACGCACTTTTCAACCGTCCGTACTGAAGCGCAACCGTTCACACGGTTTCCGTGCTCGTATGGCAAATAAAAATGGTCGTCAGGTTCTGGCACGTCGTCGTGCTAAAGGCCGTTCTCGTCTGACCGTTTCTAAGTAATAAAAGCTAACCGCTGAGTGGTTAAGCTCGCATTTCCCAGGGAGTTACGTTTGTTAACTCCCACTCATTTCACTTTCGTCTTCCAGCAGCCACAACGGGCTGGCACGCCGCAAATTACTATTCTCGGCCGCCTGAACGCGCTGGGGCATCCCCGCATCGGTCTTACCGTCGCAAAAAAACATGTTAAACGTGCCCACGAACGTAACCGGATCAAGCGATTGACCCGCGAAAGCTTTCGTCTGCGTCAGCATGAACTGCCCGCGATGGACTTTGTGATCGTAGCGAAAAAGGGTGTTGCCGATCTGGATAATAAGGCACTGACGGAAGCGTTGGAGAAATTATGGCGTCGCCATTGTCGCCTGGCTCGCGGGTCCTGATCGGGCTGATACGCGTCTATCAACGCGTAATCAGCCCACTGTTAGGACCCCACTGCCGTTTCCATCCCACCTGCTCGCAATACGGTATTGAGGCATTGCGCAGGTTTGGGATGGTAAAAGGGAGTTGGTTGACGATGAAACGCATATTAAAATGCCACCCCTTAAACCCGGGTGGCGACGATCCGGTGCCGCCACATAACCATTGATCCCAGAGAACATTAACGATGGATTCGCAACGCAATCTTTTCCTCATCGCTTTTCTGTTCGTGTCCTTTATGATCTGGCAAGCCTGGCAGACGGACCACGCTCCGCAGCCATTGCAAACCCAGACCACACAGAACACGAACAGCGCAGCCGGTGACGCCGCCAATCAGGGTGTCCCTGCCAGCGGACAGGGCAAAACGATCACCGTTAAGACTGATGTCCTGTCTTTGAACATCAATACTCGCGGTGGCGATATTGACCAGGCGTTATTGCTGACATACCCGGACTCACTGGGTTCTGACAAGCCTTTCCAGCTGTTGGAAACCACGCCAGGCTTCCTGTATCAGGCACAGAGCGGCCTGACCGGTCGTAATGGCCCGGATAACCCGGCGAACGGCGCACGTCCGCTGTATACCGCAGCTCAGGATCACTTCGAACTGGCTGATGGCCAGAGTGAACTGCGTATCCCGCTGACCTTTACTGCTGAAAACGGCGCAACTTACACCAAAACCTTCGTACTGAAGCGCGGTGAATACGCCATTAATGTCGACTATCAGATCAACAACGCCTCTCAGCAACCGCTGGAAGTGGCGATGTTTGGTCAGCTGAAGCAGTCTATTGACCTGCCGAAGCATCGCGATACCGGCAGCAGCAACTTTGCTCTGCACACGTTCCGTGGTGCGGCTTACTCCAGCAGTGAGACCAACTACGAGAAGTACAAATTCGACAAAATCAGCGACAACGAAAACCTGAGCACCACCACCAACAACGGTTGGGTGGCGATGCTGCAGCAGTATTTCGCGACCGCATGGGTACCACAGACAGCAGGCATCAACACGCTGTACACCAGCAATCTGGGTAACGGTATTGCCGCCATTGGCTATAAGTCTGCGCCGGTGAGCATCGCGCCGGGTTCCCAGCAGCAGCTGGCTGCCACCCTGTGGGTTGGCCCGGAAATTCAGGACAAGATGGCGGCCGTGGCTCCCCACCTGGATCTGACCGTGGATTACGGCTGGCTGTGGTTTATCTCCCAACCGCTGTTTAAGCTGCTGAAATTCCTGCATACCTTTATTGGTAACTGGGGCTTCTCGATTATCGTTATCACCTTTATCGTTCGTGGCATCATGTACCCGCTGACCAAGGCGCAGTACACCTCCATGGCGAAAATGCGTATGCTGCAGCCAAAGATCCAGGCAATGCGTGAGCGTTTAGGCGACGATAAGCAGAAGATGAGTCAGGAGATGATGGCGCTGTATAAGGCGGAGAAAGTGAATCCGCTGGGTGGCTGTCTGCCGCTGGTTATCCAGATGCCAATCTTCCTGGCCCTGTACTACATGCTGATGGGCTCAGTCGAACTGCGTCATGCACCGTTCGCACTGTGGATCCATGACCTGGCCGCACAGGACCCGTACTACATCCTGCCGATCCTGATGGGTATCACGATGTTCTTCATTCAGAAGATGTCGCCAACCACAGTGACCGACCCGATGCAGCAGAAGATCATGACCTTTATGCCGGTCATCTTCACCGTGTTCTTCCTGTGGTTCCCTTCAGGTCTGGTGCTGTACTACATCGTCAGTAACCTGGTGACCATTCTCCAGCAGCAGCTGATTTATCGCGGCCTGGAAAAGCGTGGTCTGCACAGCCGCGACAAGAAAAAAGCGTAACGCGTTTGATGTTACGGGCTGACCGAAACAGAGGGTCAGCCCCGTGCTAACGGTACGTACAATGCTTACACTAAGGCGGTCATCATGACCGCCTTTTTTTTTCCAAAAAGAGAATCCAATATGAGCCATAGCGATACTATCGTCGCACAGGCGACGCCTCCGGGCCGTGGGGGAGTCGGTATTCTGCGTGTTTCCGGTAGCAAAGCTGCCGACGTCGCGCAGCTGCTACTGGGCAAAGTGCCAAAGCCACGCTACGCCGACTACCTGCCTTTCCGCGATGCTGACGGCAGCACGCTGGACCAGGGGATCGCACTGTGGTTCCCAGGCCCGAACTCATTTACCGGTGAAGACGTGCTGGAATTGCAGGGCCACGGTGGCCCGGTGATCCTCGATCTGCTGCTGAAGCGTATTGTCACACTGCCCGGGCTGCGTATCGCTAACCCGGGGGAGTTTTCCGAGCGTGCCTTCCTCAATGACAAGCTGGACCTGGCCCAGGCAGAGGCGATTGCCGACCTGATTGATGCCAGTTCAGAGCAGGCCGCACGTTCTGCGGTCAACTCGCTGCAGGGCGTTTTCTCCGCGCGCGTCAATCATCTGGTGGAAGCACTCACTCACCTGCGGATCTATGTCGAGGCTGCCATCGACTTTCCGGACGAGGAGATCGACTTCCTTTCTGACGGCAAAATCGAGGCACAGCTGCATCAGGTGATCGCCGACCTGGAGAGTGTGCGCGCTGAAGCCCGTCAGGGCAGCCTGCTGCGCGAAGGGATGAAAGTGGTGATTGCCGGCCGCCCTAATGCCGGTAAATCCAGCCTGCTGAACGCACTGGCCGGACGCGAAGCGGCGATCGTCACCGATATTGCCGGGACAACCCGCGATGTGCTGCGTGAGCATATTCATATAGACGGCATGCCGCTGCATATTATTGATACCGCAGGACTGCGCGAAGCCGGTGACGAAGTTGAGCGCATCGGCATCGAACGAGCCTGGAATGAGATTGAACAGGCCGACCGGGTGCTGTTTATGGTCGATGGCACTACCACCGGCGAAACAGAGCCCGCCGCTATCTGGCCAGACTTTATCGCCCGTTTACCGCCAGCGTTACCGATTACGGTTGTACGTAATAAAGCGGACATGACCGGCGAGGTGCTGGGGATTGAGGAAGTAAATGGTCACTCACTTATTCGCCTTTCTGCCCGGACCGGTGATGGCATAGACGTACTGCGTGACCACCTGAAACAGAGCATGGGTTTCTCAGGCAATATGGAAGGCGGCTTTCTGGCCCGTCGTCGCCATCTGCAGGCACTTGAGTTAGCAGCCACTCACTTACAGCAGGGCAAAGACCAGCTACTAGGTGCATGGGCGGGTGAATTACTGGCAGAAGAGCTGCGGCTGGCGCAGCAGTCGCTGAGTGAGATCACGGGAGAGTTCAGCTCCGATGATCTGCTGGGGCGTATTTTCTCAAGTTTCTGTATCGGGAAGTAACGCATCTGCAAAATCGCTCTATTGCACCAGCAATCTGTCCATAAAGAGTGACAATAGTCCTAAAAAGACCCTGAGAATGGATTCTCAGGTGTAATTTGATAAGAATATTCTTACAATAACAGCGATGATTATCCGACCATTTTCACGGAGCGACAGATGGCAAGTCATTTTGCACGTTGGGCTCTCGCCCACACACGAACCCGGGTACACCGACTCCCACTGCAAATAGTAGAGCACGCTAACCGATTCTCTGAGAAACGGCGCGCTCGTTATCTGGCTGCCCGTACCTTGCTGGCAGAGCTAATGCAACGCGTATATGGGATGCCCACGCTTCCGGAGTTGATCACCACGGCCAACGGACGCCCCTGTTTTGCCGACCCAGACCTGCCGGATTTCAGCTTTGCCTATGCCGGCAGTATGGTTGGCGTGGTGCTGGCGGAAGAAGGCGGACGGGCCGGGCTGGATATGGAAATTGTTCGTGCGCACAGTCGCCAGACGATGGAGTACCATTTCAAGTGCCTCTCCTCCGGTGAGAAGGCGTGGATTAACGCCCAAAACGATGCTATTGAAGCTTCAACGCAACTCTGGACGCTGCGCCAGAGCATCCTTAAGCTCACCGGTGAAGGTGAAGGGCAAGATGGGAGCAGTTCTCTGCGTTTACACCCGGCCTCCGGACGAATGCGCTCGGTGACCTGGCCTGATATTCACGCCTTGTGTGATGTTGAGCCGTTACTGGTCTGGTCCTGTGCATTATCGCCAGGGACAGACAGATTGCGCCTGTGGGAATATAACGAGAATGAAGGGTGGGAATCGTTACGCGATTTGAACATCAGTGCTCAGAATCTGGGGCCACGTACGTTACGTCTGACGAGCATACCGACAGAAAAACAGCTCAACTACTCCTGACAGAGATGACGGGTCGCGTTTCCGCTCCCCGTCAGCCAGATTAATGTGCGTCGACGAAGGCAATTTTCAGGACAAACAGTAGTGCCACCACCACCACGCACGGGCTGATTTCACGCCAGCGACCGGTTCCCAGCTTCATCACGCAGTAAGAGATAAAGCCCAGAGCAATCCCTTCCGTAATTGAGAAACTGAACGGCATCATTGCCGCAGTAACAAATGCCGGTACCGCTTCGGTCAGATCATCCCATTTTACGCGCGACAGACTGGAGGTCATCAGAACCCCCACATAAATCAGCGCACCCGCTGCCGCGTAAGCAGGCACCATGCCTGCCAGCGGTGACAGGAACATCACCAGCAGGAACAGGACACCGGTCACTACCGCCATTAATCCCGTGCGGCCGCCGACAGAAACACCGGATGAGCTTTCGATATAGGCGGTGACGGAAGAGGTGCCGATAAAGGAACCGGCGACGGAACTGATGCTGTCGACGTACAGCGCCTGTTTCATACGGGGAAACTTACCGTTCTCATCAGTCAGGCCTGCTTTATCAGTTACGCCAATCAGCGTCCCGGAGGAGTCAAACAGGTTTACCAGCATAAAGGAGAAGATAATCCCTGCCATACCGATGTTAAGCGAATCCTTCAGGTTGACCTGCCCCAGCACCGAGGTCACCGCCGGTGGCGCAGAAAAGATCCCCGTGTACTTCACGTCACCGATGGCCAGGCCAATACCAGTAGTCACCACGATCGACACCAGCACCGCAGCATGGATATTGCGTGAGGCGAGAATAGCGATAATAAAGAAGCCCAGCGCACCCAGCAGCACGCTGTGAGAGGTGAGGTTGCCCACCGACACCAGCGTCGCTTCATTGGCCACAATGATGCCTGCATTTTTCAGCCCCATCATGGCGATAAACAGGCCAATACCGGCGGTGATCCCCACTCGCAGGCTCAACGGGATATTGGCGATCATCCAGTAGCGCACACGGAAAATCGTCAGCAGCAGCAGGCCAACAGCGCCCCAGAAAATCGCCCCCATACCGATCTGCCATGAAATACCCATCGCACCAACCACCACAAAGGCAAAGAAGGCGTTCAGACCCATTGCCGGAGCCAGTGCAACCGGCAGATTCGCCACCAGGCCCATCAAAATACTGCCAAAGGCGGCAATCAGACAGGTCGTCACAAAGACGGCCTGAGTATCCATGCCTGCCACGCCCAGAATCTGGGGGTTAACAAAAACGATGTAGACCATCGTCAGGAACGTAGTGAAACCAGCAATCACCTCAGTACGTACGGTGGTGCCATGCTCCTGCAATTTAAAAATCCGTTGTAACAGACCGGGATTCGTCATTATGTGTTTCCAGAACGGAGAAAAGTTGTCGGCCGATATCCTACCCCAAAATTCAGACGTTGGGATATTGATCACGCGGTTTTTTCGCAACCGATTGCGCTGTTTTTATCGTCTGATCACTACCGTTAACCGGAATTGACGCTGCTGACCGTGAAAAACAGGAGAGGTACGATCAATAATCGAAATGTCCCCCGCCTTCACGTTACTATCCGTTATCAGCCCATCAGAACTTATAAGGAAGCAGGATGTCAGTGGAATGCATTTTTTTTGATTGTGACGGTACGCTGGTCGACAGTGAAATGCTCTGTACTCAGGCATACGTCAACACCTTCGCGGAGTTTGGTGTCACGCTGTCGTTGCAGGAGATGTTCGAGAAATACAAAGGCGTGAAGCTGTATGACATCATCGCCGACGTCTGCCAGCAGCATCAGCTCACGGCCTCTGTGGAGGTACTTGAACCCGCCTATCGCCGGGAAGTGGCCCGTCTGTTTGAACGTGAACTGAAACCGATTGCGGGAGCTAAAGCCTTACTGGAAAAAGTGAGCGTGCCGATGTGTGTTGTCTCCAACGGTACGGTTCCCAAAATGGAACATTCGCTTGGTCTGACCGGGATGCGCACCTTCTTCGGCGATCGCCTGTACAGTGGTTACGATATCGGACACTGGAAGCCAGAACCGGCGCTGATGTTCCATGCAGCCCGGGAGATGGGGGTCGCGATTGAGCACTGCATCCTGGTGGATGACTCTGAAGCCGGGGCAAAGGCCGGCATTGCGGCCGGGATCCCGGTATTCTATTACTGCGTCGATGCCCATAACCCGCCCCTCGATCATCCGCTAGTAACGGTATTTAACGATATGGCACAGCTACCCGGGCTGTGGCAGGCGCGCGGCTGGCAACTGACCCGCTGAGTACAGTCACGCGAATGATCGGACACTCCTGTATTTTTCATCGTCACGCGGCCGAACACCATCAGCCTGGCCCGCGTTACTACTCCGGAGTGTTAGCCCTGGCAGACTGTTCCACCCGTTGTTCAGGTGATGCTCATCAGGGGTAAAAAACTAAGCGCTGTTATTTTTGTTGATATACCAACGCAGTGACTTCAACAGCAGGGAAGAGTGTTTAATCACTTTTCCCTCGGCTACCAGTTGGAGAAGCAGAGTGCGGGTAATATAAATGCTCTCACCGCAGCTGTCCGCTAAATCCCGGGTTTTAGGCCAAACCTCCGGCTGCTGTAAGGCCCCTCCCTCTCCCCGTCTGGCGTCAATCTCGCTACAAATTAACGATAACTGATGTAGCATTTGACATTTTTTTTGCGCTACCGGTGTTTTTTTTATTCTCATATCTATCAGATCCTCCTTTTACCTGGCGTCTAAAAAGCATCACGAAATGAATAAAAAAAACAATCAACAGTATTAACACACCGATATAATATGAATATTATTTTAATTATTCGACACGGTTCAGCCTTATTTCTGACATAATCATTTCATGCAAAAAAGAGAGTAACCCATAACTGTTGCCATCTTTTATTTTTTGCAGTCTTTCTTCCATTTTCATCAGATTATGGTCTTTTTTAATCTGACTGACAGGCAAGCTATTATTGTTAAAGGCTCTTCTCATCAATGCTTCAATCAGGCTTTGCGGTAAGGGCCGGGGTTCACGGCCAAACTTGACTATATAACTGACCCCTGGCAAGGCATTTATCCTGGCGGTATTGATGAGGTCAGCGTCAATGTTAACGAACAGATAAGGAGGAAACATCGGCTCAACGCTGGCCCTGATGTGTTGAGAACCTGCGCCATTTTTTTTGCGCGTCATCATCGGACAAAAGGTGGTAGCTCCTATTTTTTCCAGCGACTCCTCAGCCTGTTCCATGCGTCCATACTTACAAAAAATTAAATACCAACCACTTACTGTCATGCAGCCTGTTCCTTCATTATCCTGCCCCAGCAATATCAGCAGGCAGGCTCCGCCAAAACCTGACCATTATCATGGCAAGACAGAGTACAAAAATATTTTTAATAGTGATGGTGAATAACGGCTATATCTCAGGAGGATGCGGGCAGAGATCGCCCCTTCGCTGAAAACAGTCTGCCACCTTGCGGGGGGTAACGTTAACCAGTTTCTTTTAGGCTGTAAACAACAATAAATGTTCAAAAAGCGTTAATGGGAATAATTTATCGATATTTTATATGCATAACACTGATAAAAGCGACCTGATCACCCATATGGCCAGTTATATAAAAAATAATAAATCGCAAAAATTAATTATGCGCCATGTTTGTTGTAATGTTTTTATTTGTAAACATTACACAGAAGGAGGAGAAGAACGGGTCAGATCAGGTCGGTGTACTCAATAATACGATCGCAGAGAAAAGGATGACGCGGGCGTATTGTCTTTGTCGTCCTGCGCGGTGACTCCCGCACAGGACGACGGTCGGTCAGCCTATCGCCCCCAGAACATCGTCATTGCTCTGCTTTTTCGGCAGCAGGAACAGCGTGGCAACGATATCCAGCACGTAGATCAGGGCCAGCAGCGTAATCGCAGCAGCAAACGACCACTGGCTCACCAGCAGGCCAATCACCAGCGGACCAAAGCCCCCCACGCCCCGCCCCAGATTAAACAGAACGTTCTGCGCCGTGGCGCGGACTTTTACCGGATAGGTATCCGAGATGAGCGCACCATAGCCACCTATCATCCCGTTAACAAACATCCCCATCAGTGCGCCGGTAAAGAGCATTACCGCTGGGTCTTGCAACTGGGCATACACCACCACCATCACCACGGCACCGACCTGATAGATCAGGAAAATTTTCCAGCGCGCAAAGCGATCGGCCAGCAGGCCAAACAGCCAGATACCGAAGGTCATACCGACTACCGTTACCGCCGTCCACAGCCCGGATTTGGTCAGGGAAAAGCCAAACGTCGTGGAGAGGTAGCTTGGCATCCAGATCATCAGGCCATAGTAACCAAAGTTTTGTACTGAACAGAGGATGAAAATGCCGATGCTGGCTTTTGTGGTCGCCACATCGGCAAACAGCAGCTTAATACGGGCAGAGAATGACAGCCCCTGATTGACGTCCACATGTTCGGTGAAGGCATCCGGCTCCCCCATACCGCGGCGAATAACAAACGATGCCAGCGCAGGCAGGAGCCCGACCAGAAACATACCGCGCCAGCCGATAATATCCAGCAGAAGCGGGGTGATAAATGCCGCCATCAGTACGCCCAGCTGCCAGCCCATGCCGACCCACGCCGAGGCACGGTTGCGCTTATTAGCAGGCCAGACCTCGGCAATCAGTGCCATGCCGATGCCGAACTCA
The DNA here is from genome assembly GCF_001571305.1 of Erwinia persicina NBRC 102418. Classification (GTDB taxonomy): domain Bacteria; phylum Pseudomonadota; class Gammaproteobacteria; order Enterobacterales; family Enterobacteriaceae; genus Erwinia; species Erwinia persicina. The sequence continues at coordinate 205,262 of NZ_BCTN01000005.1, forward strand.
CCGCCCAGCCCCATTCCGGCCAGGGTACGGTAAGCCAGCAGATCCCAGTATCCCTGCGCCACCGCGCACAGCCCGGTAAAGACAGAAAACATCAAAATAGTGAACGTCAGGACGCGGATACGGCCAAACCGATCGCTGATATGGCCAAAAATAATGCCCCCCAGCACTGCACCGATTAGGGTCCAGGTCACCAGCGAACCGGCCTGTGAAGGGTTTAACGCCAGAGACAGGCTGATCGCAGGCAGCATAAAGCCGAGGATCAGCAGATCAAAACCGTCCATTGCATAGCCGCTGACCGCAGCAACCATCGCCTTTCCTGGCGTAACGCTGCGTTTATCCGGGGAGGAAACTGACATGCTTTACTGACCTTTTCATAAGAATTTTGCCGCAAGTATAAGTAGGACGGTGCGCGGTATCCAGACGAAAAAGTAATGAGGTGAATGCAGGGGGGAGGTAAGGCGTGCCGCAATCCGGGCACGCCTCAGCAGATCTTAACCGGGATTATTTTCGCCGCTGTCGTCACCGGTCAGCAGTTTATCCAGCTGGTCACCACCGACGTGACGGAAATCCTGGCCTTTCACGAAGTAGAAGATAATTTCACAAATGTTCTGGCAGCGGTCACCGATGCGCTCGATAGCACGGGCGCAGAACAGCGCCGTCAGCACGCTGGGGATGGTGCGCGGGTCTTCCATCATATAGGTCATCAGCTGACGGACGATGCCCTCATACTCCTGGTCAACTTTCTTATCTTCACGATAGATTTCTACCGCCGCATTGAGATCCATACGCGCGAAGGCGTCCAGTACGTCGTGCAGCATCTGGATCGTGTGATGGCCCATCGACTCCAGGCTCACCAGCAGCGGCTGGTGCTGCTGCGTGAACTTCTCCAACGCGGTACGACAAATCTTCTCGGCCACATCACCGATACGTTCCAGCTCGGAGATAGTTTTGATGATTGCCATCACCAGACGTAAATCGCTGGCGGTCGGCTGACGTTTGGCGATGATGCGCACGCAGGCTTCATCAATCTCCACTTCCATCATGTTGACCTTGTGATCGCCTTCAATCACTTTATTCGCCAGCTCGCCATCCTGGTTGTGCATCGCAGTGATGGCATCCGTCAGCTGCTGCTCAACCATGCCGCCCATGGTCATCACCTGGGTGCGGATGTGCTCCAACTCGGCGTTAAACTGGCCGGAGATGTGTTTGTTCAGATTCAAGCTATCCATTGTATTCTCCAGTCAACTCAACCGTAGCGGCCGGTGATGTAATCTTCAGTTTGCTTCTGATGCGGCTTGGTGAACAGCGTGTCGGTATCGCTAAATTCAATCAGTTCGCCGAGGTACATAAACGCGGTGTGATCAGAGCAGCGCGCGGCCTGCTGCATATTGTGCGTCACGATCACCACGGTGTAATCCTGTTTCAGCTCTGTAATCAGCTCTTCAATTCGCCCGGTTGAAATCGGATCCAGCGCAGAGCAGGGTTCGTCCAGCAATAAAACCTCGGGGCGAATGGCAATACCACGGGCAATGCACAAACGCTGCTGCTGTCCACCGGAAAGACTGTAGCCGCTCTGATGCAGCTTGTCTTTGGTTTCGGTCCACAGCGCGGCTTTGGTCAGCGCCCACTGCACGCGTTCGTCCATGTCGGCACGGGACAGCTTTTCAAACAGACGCACGCCGAAGGCAATATTGTCATAAATCGACATCGGGAACGGTGTCGGCTTCTGGAATACCATCCCGACGCGGGCACGCAGCAGGGCAATGTCCTGGCTGGCGGTCAGAATATTTTCACCATCCAGCAGGATCTCACCTTCAGCACGCTGCTCAGGATAAAGTGAAAACATCTTGTTAAAGGTGCGCAGCAGGGTGGATTTACCGCAGCCTGATGGGCCGATAAACGCCGTCACCTGGTTTTTCGCAATATCCAGATTGATGTTTTTCAGCGCATGGAATTTTCCGTAATAGAAGTTCAAATCACGAACCTGAATCATCTTAGCGGAAGTATTAATCATTTTTATCTCACTCAGTCCGCGCCGCTACCGCCGCGCTGCTCAATTAATGTTTGCTCTTGGCGAAGATCACGCGTGCCAGGATGTTCAGTAACAGTACGCACAGCGTAATAATCAGCACACCCGCCCAGGCCAGACTCTGCCATTCGGCAAACGGGCTCATGGCGAATTTAAAGATGGTCACCGGCAGGTTTGCCAGCGGCTGCATCATATCGGTGCTCCAGAACTGATTCGACAGCGAGGTAAACAGCAGGGGCGCTGTCTCCCCGGCAATGCGGGCAATCGCCAGCAGCACACCGGTCAGGATGCCCGACACGGACGCCTTCAGGGTGATCGCTGAAATCATCTTCCACTTCGGCGTTCCCAGTGCATAGGCTGCTTCACGCAGGCTGTCCGGTACCAGTCTCAGCATGTTTTCTGTGGTACGGATAACTATCGGGATCTGCAACAGTGCCAGAGCGACCACGCCGGCCCAGCCAGAGAAGTGCTTCATCTGTGCCACCACGATGGTGTAAACAAACAACCCCACCACAATCGACGGCGCAGACAGCAGGATGTCGTTAATAAAGCGGGTGACTTCGGCCAGCCAGGATTTACGGCCATATTCGGCCAGATAGATGCCCGCCATAATGCCCAGTGGCGTACCGACGGCCGTTGACCAGAAGATCAGCAGCCCGCTGCCCGCCAGGGCATTCGCCAGACCACCGCCTGCCGTATTCGGTGGCGGGGTATTTTCGGTGAACAGCGACATCGTCATGCCATCAATACCGCGTGTGACGGTTGAAAACAGGATCCATACCAGCCAGAACAAACCAAATGCCATGGTCAGTAACGACAGGGTCAGGGCAATCCGGTTTTTCATCCGGCGCCACGCCTGCATTTTGCGGCGTGAGGCTAACAGTTCGTCACGCGACTGTAATTCCATCGTGGTCATGAACGTGCTCCTTCACTTTTCGCCAGGCGCAGGATCATCAGTTTCGAACAGGCCAGCACGATAAAGGTAATCACAAACAGGATCAGCCCCAGCTCCATCAGCGCAGCGGTATGCACACCCGACTCGGCTTCAGCAAATTCGTTGGCCAGCGCAGAGGTAATACTGTTGCCCGGCATAAACAGCGATGCGCTGTCGAGCTGGTAGGTGTTACCGATAATAAAGGTCACCGCCATCGTTTCGCCCAGCGCACGCCCCAGACCCAGCATCACGCCGCCAATCACCCCATTTTTGGTGAATGGCAGTACCACACGCCACATCACTTCCCAGGTGGTACAGCCGATACCGTAAGCGGACTCCTTCATCATGACCGGCGTCTGCTCGAATACGTCACGCATCACTGAGGCGATGTAAGGGATAATCATAATCGCGAGGATAATCCCGGCGGCCAGAATCCCGATACCAAAAGCCGGGCCGGAGAACAGGGTGCCAACAATCGGTACGTTAGCCAGTACGTCACCGACCGGCTGCTGGAAGTAGGTGGCAAACAGCGGAGCAAAGATAAACAGGCCCCACATGCCGTAAACAATACTGGGGATCGCCGCCAGCAGTTCAATCGCCACGCCCAGCGGGCGACGCAGCCAGTTGGGTGCAAGTTCCGTCAGGAACAGGGCGATGCCGAAGCTCACCGGGACAGCGATAAGCAGGGCAATAATGGAGGTCACGACGGTGCCGTAAATCGGCACCAGCGCACCAAACTGTTCGTTAGGGGCATCCCACTCTTTGTTCCACAGGAACGAGAAGCCAAATTTCTGGATGCTCGGCCACGAGGAGATGATCAGGGAGACAATGATGCCGCCGAGCAGCAACAGCACGATCAGCGCAGCCAGTTTGACCAGTGCGCCGAAGATGATGTCACCCTGTTTTCCGGGGGCCTTGAATGCCGGCTTGGTTTCAGCCATAGAATTCTCGAGTCTGTTACTGCAGATACGTATCGGGCAAGGCTAACCTGCCCATGGGGGTCATACGCACCACCTGCGGTGGTGCGTTACTGCCGTGGCTTAGTACAGAGCTTTGCCAGAGCTGTCTTTCACTTCTTTTTTCCAGGCGCTACGGATCTGCTCTACCACTGAATCAGGCAGGGAAGCATAGTCCAGGCTCGCGGTGGTTTTGCCGCCGTTTTTATAAGCCCAGTCAAAGAACTTCAGTACGGCAGCGCCTTTCTCAGCGTTAGCCTGCTCTTTGTGCACCAGGATAAAGGTCGTGGAGGTGATCGGCCACGCATTGTCGCCTTTCTGGAAGGTCAGGTCCTGAGCAAATGACTTGCTCCAGTCAGCCCCTTTCGCTGCGTCGCTAAAGCTCTTCTCACCTGGCTCAATGGCTTTGCCATCCGCATCCACCAGCTTGGTGTACGCCAGGCTGTTTTGTTTAGCGTAAGCGTACTCTACGTAACCGATGGAGCCCGGTAGACGCTGAACGAAGGCGGCCACGCCGTCGTTACCCTTGCCGCCCAGACCGGTTGGCCAGTTAACGGTGCTGCCTTTACCGACCTTGCTGCTCCAGTCACTGTTCACTTTAGACAGGTAGCTGGTAAACACGAATGATGTACCGGAACCGTCAGCGCGGCGTACCACGTTGATGTTGGAATCAGGCAGTTTCACACCCGGGTTCAGCTTGGTGATCGCCGGGTCATTCCACTTTTTAATGGTGCCCAGATAGATATCACCCACAGTCTTGCCGTCCAGGGTCAGCTGTCCAGATTTGATACCAGGAATATTAACCGCCAGTACCACCCCGCCAATAACTGTCGGAAACTGGAACAGGCCATTTTTTTCTAAATCTTCGTCTTTCATCGGTGCATCTGAAGCACCGAAATCTACGGTTTTAGCAATAATCTGCTTAACGCCGCCGGAAGAACCGATACCCTGATAGTTAACCTGGCTACCCGTCGCGGTGTTGTACTCTGCTGCCCACTTATTGTACACCGGTGCCGGGAATGTCCCGCCTGCGCCAGTGAGATTGGTAGCGGCCATGGCAGAAACGGCGCTGAGAGACAGGGTTACTGCGACGAATTGAGCCAGGGTTTTGTGCATCAGTGTCATGTTCCCTCCACGGGATTAAAAAGTCAGGCCAGTTGCCGTGTTTATCTATAGCCAAAATAATTCGGGTTGCAGGCCGGCGACAAATGAGCGAATCCCGATGAGCTTACTGTTGTAAGTGATTCGGGTGAGCGAATGTAGCCAACGCACCTGCAGCTTGAAGTATGAAGGATATAATTATGATTGCTGCTGGAGGCAAAATAGGACAGTTTGGTGACAGTAAAATGTACGAAATATGACACTTTTGTGACACACCCCACCGGTATTCCCTCATCACAAGATGGCTTCCCCGCGCCCGCATCAGGCTTTTAATGCGATCACACTTCCTGCCGCTGCGCTGGTTTTTCATGGTGCTACTTTTTCCCTTCCACAGGACAGGAGATAACCACCATGAAAATAACGGCTGCGGTCATCAACCACGTCAATGCCCCCTACCAGCTGGAGACGTTGGAGCTGACGGCCTTACGCGACGATGAGGTGCGGGTAAAAGTCGTCGCCTCCGGGATCTGTCATTCCGACGAAGCGCTGCGCGTGGGTGATGAAGAACATTTTTTTCCGGGCGTACTTGGCCACGAAGGTTCAGGGATCGTTGAGGAGGTGGGGCGATCGGTGAAAGGGATTAACGCGGGCGATCACGTCGTTATGTCTTACGCTTACTGCGGTGGCTGCGCTCAGTGTCGTCAGGGCCAACCCTCTCGCTGCCAGGATTGGGGAATGATGAACGCCGGAGGGTTCCGCCATGACGGCAGCGCCGTGCTGCTGAAGCCCGATGGGGAGAAGGTGTCTACGATGTTCTCCCAGTCCTCTTTTGCCACCCATTGCCATACCCGCCTCAACAACCTGATCGTCGTGGATAAAACGGCAGACCTGCGTCTGATGGCACCGCTGGGTTGTGGGTTGTTAACGGGTTCATCGACGGTATTCAACGGACTGAAACCGCAGCCCGGTTCTGACATTGCTGTCTTTGGTACCGGGGCTGTCGGTATGGCGGCGATCATGGCGGCAAAAATTGCCGGATGCCGGCACATCATTGCGATTGATATCCATGATCCCCGCCTGTCGCTGGCGCGCGAACTGGGTGCGACCGATACCATTAACAGCAGCCAAAGCGAGGTGGTCAGCGCCATTGCCAGCCTCACCCAGGACAAGGGTGTCAATTACGCCATCGACACCACCGGCCTGTCTGCGGTGATGAAAAGTGCGCTGGATGCGCTGGCGACGGGCGGTACGCTGGCCCCGCTGGCCGTCACGCGCCACGATTTAACCTTTAATCCGATGCGCAGCCTGGTCGCCTCCGGCAAACGTGTCGTCGGCATTCTCATGGGCAATGCCATTCCTCAGGTTTCCGTACCGCAGTTGATTGAGTGGCATCAGCGTGGGGAGTTCCCGTTTGAGAAGTTAGTGAAATTCTATGACCTTGCAGACATCAATCAGGCAAGAGCGGACTCCGCCAGCGGCGTCACCATCAAGCCCGTGCTGATCGTCGATAAAAGCTACCGGATATAAAGGAGCAGGCGCAATGGAGTCGAAAGAGAAGGGAGCGTTACTCGAGATTTTTCACCGGCAGAAAACCCTCTTTTTATCCGGCATCACCCGGGATAATACGTTTAAAAAAAACCAGCTGGGTAAATTAAAAAACGCGCTACTGGGCCACAAAGAGGAGATTTACCGGGCGATGTGGGCCGATCTCGGCCGCAGCGAAGCGGGCGTGGAACAGGCTGAAATCGCCCCGCTGATGAATGAAATCAATTACGCCATCAGCCATCTTGATGAGTGGTCCGTCGAGAAAAAGGTACCGACCCCACCATCACTGGGCAACAGTGAAAGCTATATTACGCGGGAGGGGTATGGTGTTAACTATATCATCGGGCCGTTTAACTACCCCCTGTTCCTTAGCGTTTGTCCGCTGATTGGGGCTATTGTCGGCGGCAACACCGCTATTATCAAGCCCTCTGAAGCCACGCCCGCCGCCTCTGCGGTGATTGAGAAAATCATCAACAGAACCTTTGAACCAGACTATATCCACGTCTGCCAGGGGGCAAAAGAAGAAAATGAGTTTCTGCTTACGCTGCCGTTTAACCTGATTTTCTTCACCGGCAGCCCACTGGTGGGAAAAGTCGTGATGGCCGCCGCGGCGAAGCATCTCACCCCGGTACTGCTGGAAATGGGCGGTAAATGTCCGGCGATTGTGCTGGAGGATGCCGACCCGGAAGTAGTGGTGGCCGAGCTGGTCGCCAGTAAGATGATCAACAGTGGTCAAACCTGCGTGGCCCCGGATTATCTTTATATCGACAGGCGGATTAAACCACAAATCGTCAGTCAACTGTGCACGGCGCTAAATAGCAGGTTTGGTGTGGCTGGCAGCCACGGCAGGATAGTTTCCAACGCGGCTTACACACGCCTGGAAAAAATCCTCGCCAGCAGCGACGGAAAGATTGTCTGGCGCGGAGCATCGGATAAGGCACAGCGCTTTTTTGGCGCCGCTATCGTGGACAATGTCAGCTTTCACGACAGCACCATGCAGCAGGAGTTATTTGGTCCGATCTTTCCCGTACTGACTTTCGACAGCGAGCAGGAGATTGCGACACTTATTAATACTTATCATCCACAGCCGCTGGCAGCCTATGTTTTTTCCCGCGACACTGACCGCGCCCGTGCCCTCATTGACACCATCCCGTCGGGAGATGCCGGGATCAACGCGCTGCTGCTTCATGCGGCTTCGCCTTATCTGCCTTTTGGCGGCGTGGGTGTCTCCGGGATGGGCTGTTATCATGGGGAGTATTCTTACCAGGCCTTTACGCATCCGAAGTCATTACGCGTAAAAAAAACAGGATAGCGAAAGAGGCAGCGTATCCGTCTGCCTTGCCATCCCGCACTCAAGCCCGGTCACGTCACCCGAAGACGCGTATTACCGATGCCTGACCGCTTTTTCCCGTCAGGCTAGTTAACATTATGTTCTGCCAGCGCATTCGCAATCGCATTAAACATCAAAGAGGCTTCGAGCGGCTGCTTATTTGCTGCAGGCTCGGCCTGAGGCCAGGTCGACCACTGCACAATCACCAGTTTCTGCTGCCGATCGATGGCGATCATCTGACCATAAATCCCCTCAGCCGACAGCGCCTTATCGCGGGTTAACCCCTCCACAGGACGCGCTTTTTTGGTGTCCAGCGGTACGCTGCTGTTCCACCACTGGAAACCGAACTGTCCGTGAGGATAATCGGGTGTCACTGAGTTTTGCGCACGGGTCCAGCGAGTAGCCTCTTTTACCCAGCCATCGGGCAGGGTCCTGGTGCCATCAGGCAGAACACCATCGTTCATCACGAACAGCCCAAACTTGCCCCAGTCTTCGAGAGTGGCATTAAACCCGTGAGCGCCGACGTCATGTTTACCCGGCAGGTAGCTGTGCCAGACGCCATCATTCACCATGCCGTAAGGCTGCCAGATAGTATCCTGCAGATAGCGGGCCAGCGTTTCACCAGTGGCTTTTTCCAGCGTGTCGCCTAATACCCAGGCGCCGCCAGACGAGTAAGACCAGATCACGCCAGGTCTGGCATAGGCCTTCCGCTGAGGATCCAGTATCAGCTTACTGACGCACGCATAGGTATCCTTGCCTGCTTCACACTGCGTCAGCCGGGCAAAATCAGAGGTCGGGTCGGTATAATCTTCGTTCCATGTCACACCGGAGGTATGTTGCAACAGGCTGCGCAAGGGTACATGTTCCCACGCCGTCCCCCGCACAGCAGGGTTGTATTTACCGGCCTCATCATCCAGTGAGGCTATTTGTCCCCGCTTCAGGGCAATGCCCACCAGCGTCGATACGACCGATTTACCGACCGAGCGTGACGTCCAGAGGGTGGTTTTTGTATTGCCCTTGTCGTAATGGTCCCAGACGATGTGACCGTTTTTAATGACCATGAAGCCGGTCACGTTGTTACGGTGAAGGTAGTTTAACAACGTGTATTTGTGCCCCTGATATTCATAGGCCACGCGTGAAAGAGCATGGTGAACGACGGGAAGGGGGACGGGTTTACCCGCTCTGAAAATATCGCCAGGATAGGAGCGATAGTCGTTACGAAAACCGATAACACGCTCCTCAGGCGTCCAGGTAAGCATGTTTTTTACGTCGGGGAGGTTTTTATCCAGTGGCGTTGGGCAGGTGGTCAGCGGCACCGGGCAGCTGGCAGCAGACGTGGATCCCGCCACCCCCTGAGCGACCAGACAGAGCGTGATCAGACATAATCCGGTTTTCATCTTTTTCATCCTGTTCCCTTAACATCAGATGTGAGCGTTCATCTTAAAGAAAGCGAATAAGGATATTTGGACAAAAAAAGTCCGGCATACTGTTTGTTACAGTAATGCCGGACTGCTGTGCGGGGTAGCGGTACTGAACGCCGGATTATTCTACCGTAACGGATTTCGCCAGGTTACGCGGCTGATCGACGTCGGTGCCTTTGATCAGGGCAACGTGATAGGACAGTAGCTGCAACGGCACGGTATAAAAAATAGGTGCGATAACCTCTTCGACATGCGGCAGCGGAATAATCCTCATCCCTTCGCTGTTAGCAAAACCGGCATCAATATCGGCGAAGACATAAAGCAGGCCACCACGGGCACGCACCTCTTCGATATTTGATTTCAGTTTTTCCAGCAGCTCATTGTTCGGTGCCACCACAATCACCGGCATATCGGCATCGATCAGTGCCAGCGGCCCGTGCTTCAGTTCACCGGCTGCGTAAGCTTCCGCATGAATATAGGAGATCTCCTTCAGCTTCAGCGCCCCTTCCATCGCGATTGGATACTGATCGCCACGGCCCAGGAACAACGCATGATGCTTGTCAGAGAAATCTTCCGCCAGCGAAGCAATCAGCTCATCCTGCGACAACATCTGCTCGATGCGGCTTGGCAAGGCCTGCAGGGAGTGGACAATGTCGTGTTCCACCTGCGGGTCAACGCCTTTCAGACGACCGATTTTCGCCACCAGCATCAGCAGTACGGTCAGTTGCGTGGTGAACGCTTTGGTGGAGGCGACGCCAATTTCGGTGCCCGCTTTAGTCATCAGCGCCAGGTCTGACTCACGCACCAGTGATGAGCCGGCCACGTTACAGATGGCCAGTGAGCCCAGGTATCCCAGCTCTTTCGACAGACGCAGTGCCGCCAGCGTATCCGCCGTTTCTCCCGACTGAGAAAGGGTGATCAGCAGACTGTTTTTACGCACCGCAGATTTGCGATAACGGAATTCAGAAGCAATCTCGACATCGCAGGGTACGTTTGCCAGTGACTCAAACCAGTAACGCGAAACCATACCGGAATTGTAGGAAGTGCCACAGGCAACGATCTGAATATGCTCAACGTTTGCCAGCAGGGTATCCGCCTGCGGCCCCAGCTCGGAAAGGTCAACTTCGCCGTGGCTGAAGCGACCGCTCAGGGTATTTTTAATGGCGACCGGCTGTTCGTAGATTTCTTTCTGCATGTAGTGACGGTAAACGCCTTTGTCACCGGCGTCATACTGTGCGTTAGACTCGATCTCTGCGCGTTTCACCTGCGTGCCGCTACGGTCGAAGATAGTCACATCACGGCGGGTAATTTCAGCAATGTCGCCCTCTTCCAGGTAGACAAAGCGGCGGGTAACCGGCAGTAACGCCAGCTGGTCAGAAGCAATAAAGTTTTCACCCACGCCACGGCCAATGACCAGCGGGCTGCCGGAGCGGGCCGCCACAACCGTCGACGGATCGCGGCTGTCCATAATAACCATGCCGTATGCGCCGCGCAGTGCAGGGATCACACGCTGCACAACCTCACGCAGTGAGCCGCCCTGCTTCTGCTCCCAGTGAACCAGATGTGCCACCACTTCGGTGTCAGTTTCGGAAGCGAAGGTATAACCCCGGGCGATAAGCTGCTCGCGCAGCGGTTCATGATTCTCAATAATCCCGTTGTGGACAACGATGATCTGCTCAGAGATATGCGGATGCGCATTCGCTTCCGATGGCTCTCCATGCGTAGCCCAGCGGGTATGCGCAATACCCGTGCCTCCCACCAGCGCGGTGGTTTCTGCCGCTTCAGCAAGGTTCTGAACCTTACCCAGACGACGAAGGCGGGTGGCATGCCCTTGATGATCAACCACGGCCAGACCCGCAGAGTCATAGCCCCGATACTCCAGACGACGCAACCCTTCAAGCAGGATTTCCGCAATATCACGCTGCGCTACAGCACCAACAATTCCACACATAGTTAATTTCCTGACATGATGCCGTTCAGCGGCATCAGCGTTGTCTTCTGACCTGAATATTCCGGTAATACGCTCATTCATTCAGGCGGCACGTTCGTGACGTCCCTGCAGCACAGAAGATCCTGTGCCTGAGAAAACGGGCGCAGTCAGCGCCTGTGCGGCCTGAAGGATGACGCGTTATTCCGGTTCCCCGAGCCTTGTAGAGTGGGGATTATTTTTATATTTACTGCTTTTTACCGGCTGAAATCGTGTTCAGCCTGATGAAAACTTATTTTTTCTTTTCCGGGCGCTGCCAGCCGGTATTCAGCTGTTGCTCTTTACGGTTGTACACCAGGCCTGCTGCCGGGACATTTTTCATTATGGTCGTACCGGCGGCAATGGTGGCGCCCGCCGCCACGGTCACCGGGGCAATCAGCTGGGTATCCGAGCCGACAAACACATCATCACCGATAATCGTTTTCGATTTATTCACGCCGTCGTAATTGCAGGTAATGGTACCGGCACCGATATTGACGTTTGCCCCAATCTCAGCATCTCCAAGATAGCTCAGATGGCCCGCTTTCGAACCTTTGCCCAACCGGGCTTTTTTCATCTCAACGAAATTACCGACGTGTGCCCCTTCGGCCAGCTCACTGCCCGGACGCAGGCGGGCAAATGGCCCGACGGTACAGCACGGAGCCAGCTGCGCATCTTCAATGACGCTGTAAGGGCTGATCACGCTGTCATCAGCAATCACGCTGTTTTTAATCACGCAGCCGCTGCCGATAATGACGCGATCGCCCAGCGTCACGTTGCCTTCAATAATGACATTGGTGTCGATAATGACGTCACGCCCATGCACCAGCTCACCCCGCAGATCGAAGCGCGCCGGATCCCGCAGCATTACACCGGCCAGCAGCAACTTCTCTGCCTGCGCGGCCTGGTAAACACGCTCCAGCGTCGCCAGCTGTAAGCGGTTGTTCACGCCGTCAGTTTCCGTCGCGCGTGAGGGATGCACCGCATTAATCTGCCGGCCTTCCTGATGGGCAAGGGCAATAATATCGGTGATATAATATTCACCCTGGGCGTTATTGTTGTTCAGCTTACCGAGCCAGCGTTTAAGATCGGCACCATTGGCCACCAGGATGCCGGAATTAATCTCAGTGATGAGCATCTGGTCTGGCGTAGCATCCTTATGTTCAACGATGCCCACGACCTGACCCTGTTCACGAATGATACGCCCGTAACCGGTTGGGTTATCGAGGATCACCGTCAGCAGGCCAATGCCGCCCTCTGGCTTCGCCATCTGTAAACGACTCAGCGTCTCTACAGAGATCAACGGTACATCGCCATACAGCATCAGGATGTCTTCGTCATCGGCAAAACAGGGCGCAGCCTGCTGCATAGCATGGCCGGTGCCCAACTGCTCTGCCTGAAGCACCCAGTTAAGCGAATCATCATTGAGGGTGCTTTTCAGAAGATCTCCCCCGTGGCCATAAACCAGATTGATGCGCTGCGCATGAAGTGCTTTTGCCGCATCAATCACGTGCTGAACCATCGGTTTGCCTGCCAGCTCGTGCAACACTTTTGGCAGTTCGGAATACATTCGGGTTCCTTTACCGGCGGCAAGGATCACCACGCTCATCGGGCGGTTTGACATAGACATCCTGACTAATTCTGAGTTAAACGAAGTTAAGCGGTTTAAGGGCGTAATTACTACATATTTTTCGGCAAAAAACATCTTTAACCGCCGCTCTCAGTGCAGTTTTTTCGCCGTATAAAAGGGGACTTTTCAAATTCATCGCTCCGGTTCTGCAGTACTAAACCGAACAGGCGCGGCGTAAAAAAAGGAGGCTTCGATTCCTGCATGGCTAGCCTCATGGTCTGATGCGGTTCAGGAGGTAAGGGGGTCTGGCGATGGTGACATGTCCGACGAGTCTATCGCAGGGAAACTTACGACTACGGATGGCTGAGGTGAAGCATAAAAAAATGCCAGTCAGTTTCCTGACTGGCATTTTACTGTTTAAACCTGAATTACATCGCTTTACGGGTTAACTCGATCACACGCAGTTTGGCGATCGCTTTAGCCAGTTCCGCAGACGCCATAGCGAAGTCAACGTCACCGTGAGAGCTGTTCATATGCTCTTCGGCTTTGCGTTTCGCTTCCAGCGCGCGAGCTTCATCAAGATCGCTGCCGCGGATCGCTGTGTCAGCCAGCACGGTGACCGCGCCAGGCTGCACTTCCAGTACGCCGCCAGAGAGATAAATCACCTCTTCGTCGCCGTGCTGCTTAACGATGCGAATCATACCAGGCTTAATGGCGGTCAGAAGCGGGGCGTGGTTTGGACGAATACCCAACTCACCTTCGCTACCTGAAACCTGGATGCTCTGCACAGTGCCTGTGAACATTTGCAGTTCTGCGCTGACAACGTCCAGGTGAAAAGTCATAGCCATTGTTAACCTCCTGAGAAACCAGAATTACAGTTTCTTCGCTTTTTCCACGGCTTCTTCGATAGAACCCACCATGTAGAAAGCCTGCTCTGGCATATGGTCGAATTCACCTTCCATGATGCCTTTAAAGCCACGGATGGTATCTTTCAGCGACACGTATTTGCCCGGTGAACCGGTGAAGACTTCTGCCACGAAGAACGGCTGGGACAGGAAGCGCTGCATCTTACGAGAGCGTGCTACCACCAGTTTGTCTTCTTCTGACAGTTCGTCCATACCCAGGATGGCAATGATGTCTTTCAGTTCCTGATAACGCTGCAGCAGTGACTGAACGCCACGTGCAGTGTCATAGTGTTCCTGACCAACAACCAGTGGATCCAGCTGACGGCTGGTAGAATCCAGTGGGTCAACCGCCGGGTAGATACCCAGGGAAGCGATCTGACGGCTCAGTACCACGGTTGCATCAAGGTGCGCAAAGGTGGTGGCTGGTGACGGGTCAGTCAAGTCATCCGCAGGGACGTAAACGGCCTGTACAGAAGTGATTGAACCGGTTTTGGTTGAGGTGATACGTTCCTGCAGAACGCCCATCTCTTCCGCCAGCGTTGGCTGATAACCTACCGCAGAAGGCATACGACCCAGCAGAGCGGAGACTTCCGTACCGGCCAGGGTGTAACGATAGATGTTATCGATGAACAGAAGCACGTCACGACCTTCGTCACGGAACTTCTCAGCCATAGTCAGGCCGGTCAGCGCAACGCGCAGACGGTTTCCTGGTGGCTCGTTCATCTGGCCATAGACCAGGGACACTTTATCGATAACGTTGGAGTCGGTCATTTCGTGGTAGAAGTCGTTACCCTCACGAGTACGCTCACCTACGCCCGCAAATACCGAGAAACCTGAGTGCTCTGCCGCAATGTTACGGATCAGCTCCATCATGTTTACGGTTTTACCCACACCCGCACCACCGAACAGTCCCACTTTACCGCCTTTGGCAAACGGACACATCAGGTCGATAACCTTGATGCCGGTTTCCAGCAGTTCCTGCGAGTTAGACTGATCTTCGTATGAAGGTGCTGCGCGGTGAATTGCCCAACGCTCTTCTTCGCCGATGTCGCCTTTCATATCGATTGGCTCACCCAGCACGTTCATGATACGGCCCAGTGTTGCCACACCAACAGGTACTTCGATCGGGTGCTTCAGGTCAACCGTTTCCAGGCCACGCTTCAGGCCATCGGAAGAACCCATGGCGATGGTACGAACCACGCCGCCGCCCAGCTGCTGCTGAACTTCCAGCACCAGACGAACATCACCATTTTTAACCTCAAGGGCGCTGTACACTTGTGGTACTGCGTCCTGAGGGAATTCGACGTCAACTACGGCGCCGATTACCTGGACAATCTTTCCAGTAGCCATCTTGAATCCTCTACCTAATTCGTTTATACCCCGCCCGCATGCAACGCAGCAGGGTATACCTGGTTAAACCGCGGAGGCCCCACCGACAATCTCGGTAAGTTCCTGGGTGATGCTGGCCTGACGAGCCTTGTTGTATACCAACTGCAGCTCTTTGATCAGGTTTCCGCCGTTATCGGTCGCGGCTTTCATCGCCACCATTCGCGCGGCCTGCTCGCTGGCCAGGTTTTCAACAACACCCTGGTAAACCTGAGACTCGACGTAGCGACGCAGTAATGTGTCCAGCAGCGCTTTCGGATCGGGTTCATACAGATAATCCCAGGTACTCTTCTTCACAACGCCTTCCGCATCATCTGCTGGCGGTAACGGCAGCAGCTGTACGATCTGTGGAGACTGAGACATGGTGTTGATAAATTTGTTGCTGACAATGAACAGCTTGTCGAGACGGCCTTCATCGTAAGCTTGCAGCATCACTTTGACCGGACCAATCAGGTCAGACAGGGCAGGTTTATCGCCCATACCGTTTACCTGAGCAACAATGTTGCCACCGACAGAACTGAAGAATGACAGACCTTTAGAACCAATAATCGCCAGATCGCTCTCGACGCCTTTATCAGCCCAGGCTTTCATATCCGCCAGCACTTTTTTGAACAGGTTAATGTTCAAACCACCACACAGCCCGCGGTCGGTAGATACGACCAGATAGCCAACGCGTTTAACGTCACGCTCTTCCAGGTATGGGTGCTTGTATTCCAGATTACCTAACGCAATGTGACCAATCACTTTGCGCATGGTCTCTGCATAAGGACGGCTGGCCGCCATGCGTTCTTGCGATTTACGCATTTTGGAGGCGGCGACCATTTCCATCGCTTTGGTGATCTTCTGCGTGTTTTGCACGCTGCCGATCTTACTACGTATCTCTTTTGCGCCGGCCATAAGCTTCTCCTCAAAGCCTTGCGGCCTGCCCCCGAAAGGACAGGCCGCCAGACATTACCAGGACTGGGTTGCTTTAAACGTTTCGAGGAGGCCTTTCAGCTTCTCTTCGATTTCGCCGTTATAGTTACCAGACTGGTTGATATCAGCCATCAGCTCTGCGTGATCGCGATCCGCAAATGCCAGCAGTGCCGCTTCGAAGCTACCGATTTTCGCCAGTTCGACGTCATTCAGGAAGCCGCGTTCAGCAGCAAACAGTACCAGACCCTGCTGTGCGACAGACATCGGCGCATACTGTTTCTGTTTCAGCAACTCGGTCACTTTCTGACCATGGCTTAACTGTTTGCGGGTGGCTTCATCCAGATCGGATGCGAACTGAGAGAACGCAGCCAGTTCACGATACTGTGCCAGCGCGGTACGAATACCACCGGACAGTTTCTTGATGATCTTGGTCTGAGCAGCACCACCAACACGAGATACCGAGATACCCGGGTTAACCGCCGGACGAATACCGGAGTTAAACAAGTTGGTTTCCAGGAAGATCTGACCATCAGTAATCGAGATTACGTTGGTTGGAACGAACGCAGAAACGTCACCCGCCTGGGTTTCAATGATAGGCAGTGCAGTCAGTGAACCGGTTTTACCTTTCACTTCACCGTTAGTGAAACGCTCAACATAGTCGGCGCTCACACGAGAAGCACGCTCCAGCAGACGGGAGTGGAGGTAGAACACGTCGCCAGGGAAGGCTTCACGGCCTGGTGGACGGCGCAGCAGCAGAGAAACCTGACGGTAAGCAACAGCCTGTTTAGACAGGTCATCGTATACGATCAGTGCATCTTCACCGCGGTCACGGAAATATTCGCCCATCGCGCAACCGGCATACGGTGCCAGGTATTGCAGTGCAGCAGACTCAGATGCGGTCGCTACCACAACGATGGTGTTAGCCAGCGCGTTGTGTTCTTCCAGCTTACGTACCACGTTAGCGATAGTAGAGGCTTTCTGGCCGATAGCGACGTATACACATTTGATGCCTGAGTCGCGCTGGTTGATGATCGCATCGATCGCCATTGCGGTTTTACCGGTCTGACGGTCACCGATGATCAGCTCACGCTGGCCACGGCCGATAGGAATCATTGCATCGACAGATTTGTAGCCGGTCTGTACAGGCTGGTCTACTGACTGACGATCGATAACGCCAGGAGCAATCACTTCGATCGGTGAGAAACCGTCGTTGTCGATAGCGCCTTTACCATCGATAGGTGCACCCAGGGTGTTCACCACGCGACCTAACAGGCCACGGCCAACCGGTACTTCCAGGATACGGCCAGTACACTTCACCTTCATGCCTTCGGCGAGGTCAGCGTATGGGCCCATCACCACTGCACCTACAGAGTCACGCTCCAGGTTCAGTGCGATTGCGTAACGGCTGCCCGGCAGGGCAATCATCTCACCCTGCATCACATCGGCCAGGCCGTTGACGCGGATGATACCGTCACTTACAGAAACGATAGTACCTTCGTTGTGAGCTTCGCTCACTACATTGAACTGAGCAATGCGCTGCTTGATCAGTTCGCTGATTTCGGTGGAATTCAGTTGCATATGCTCCAGTCCCCTTAAGACTGCAAGACGTCTGCGAGGCGTTCAAGACGACCGCGTACGCTGCCGTCAATGACCATATCACCCGCTCGGATGATTACGCCCGCCATTACAGACTTATCAATTTTGCAATTCAGCTTAACTTTGCGTGACAGACGTTTCTCCATCGCGCTGCTGATTTTGGTCAGCTGTTCGTCACTCAATGCTGCGGAAGAGATAACTTCAACCTCAGCGGTCGCATCATGTGCGGCACGCAGATGGATGAACTGTTCCAAAACATCGGCAAGCGCCGGCAAACGTTTGTTTTCGGCCATCACCTTGATCAGGTTCTGACCGGCTTCGTCGAGTTGGTCACCACAGATTGCGATGAACGCTCCAGACAACGCTTCCGGCGCCAGAGCGCCGGAAAGAAGTTCGGATACTTGTTCATTGCCAGCCACTTCGGCCGCAAACGCCAGCATTTGCTGCCAGCGATCAATACTTTGGTGTTCAACCGCAAAGTCAAAAGCGGCTTTAGCGTAGGGGCGAGCTACGGTAGTAAATTCAGACATCAGCCCCTCCCTTACAGTTCAGCGACCAGTTTATCAACGATGTCGCTGTTAGCAGCTTCATCCACGGAACGTTCAATGATTTTCTCGGCGCCGGCAACAGCCAGCATCGCGACCTGCTTACGCAGCTCTTCACGTGCACGTTTGCGTTCGGCATCAATTTCTGCCTGCGCCTGAGTGACGATCTTGCTACGTTCCTGCTCAGCCTCAGCTTTCGCTTCGTCCAGGATCTGCGCACGGCGTTTGTTCGCCTGCTCGATGATGACCTGAGCGTCTTCTTTCGCTTTCTTCAGCTGATCGGTCGCATTAGCCTGCGCGAGATCCAAATCTTTCTTGGCACGTTCAGCGGAAGCAAGGCCTTCGGCAACTTCTTTCTGGCGCTTTTCGATAGCGGCCATAAGCGGCGGCCATACGTACTTCATGCAGAACGCTACAAACAGGATGAACGCGATAGCCTGGCCGAGGATTGTTGCGTTAATGTTCACAGCACAATGCCTCTTGTTAAGTTAACGTTTTCTGCCGCTGTCATTAACAGCGGCAGAAGCCGTTCATCGCCGTACATTACACACAGCGATGAACAAACGGTTTTACGCGACAGCAAACATCACGTACAGACCCAGACCAACAGCGATCATCGGGATTGCATCCACCAGACCCATTACAACAAAGAACTGCGTGCGCAGCAGAGGAATCAGATCCGGTTGGCGTGCGGCGCCTTCCAGGAATTTGCCTCCGAGGATGCCGATACCGATCGCAGCACCGATTGCCGCCAGGCCCATCATCACAGCGGCAGCCATGTACAGCAGATCCATATTCAGGTTTTCCATGACAGTCTCCAGTTTGTTTCAGTTAAAACGCAGTAGTGTTGAGAAAAAATCAATGTTCTTCAGATGCCATCGACAGATAGACAATCGTTAAGACCATGAAAATGAAAGCCTGCAGCGAAATGATCAGGATGTGGAAAATGGCCCAAGGCACATTCAGAATCCACTGTGACCACCACGGCAACAGACCGGCAATCAGGATAAAAATCAATTCCCCCGCATACATGTTTCCGAACAGTCGCAGACCCAGAGATACCGGTTTGGACAGCAGGCTCACACCTTCCAGAATCAGGTTGATCGGAATAAACACAGGGTGGTTGAAGGGTTGCAAAGTCAGCTCTTTCGTAAAGCCGCCAATGCCTTTCATCTTGATGCTGTAGAACAGAATCAAAATAAATACGCCAAGGGCCATCGACAACGTGACGTTCACGTCAGCAGAAGGCACCACACGCAACGCTGGCAGACCCAGATAATGCTCACCGATATACGGCAGCAAATCGATAGGCAGCAAGTCCATGAAGTTCATCAGGAACACCCAGACAAAAATCGTCAGGGCCAGCGGAGCGATAAGTTTGCTTTTACCGTGGTACATGTCGCGCACGTTGTCGTCAACGAAACCAACAACTAACTCAACAGCGGCCTGTAATTTACCTGGTACGCCACTGGTCGCTGATTTCGCCACTTTGCGAAACAGCACCAGGAACACCAGTCCCAGCACCACAGAGAAAAACATGGAGTCGATATTTAATACCCAGAACGACGGAGCGTCGTGCGGATTCACTAGCTCGAAGGTACGCAGGTCAAGCTGAAGGTTTTTCAGATGATGACCTATGTATTCTTGCGGCGTAGAGATTTCTCCTGCAGCCATGATGCCTCTTACCCTTTGTTGTTAATTACAGCCGGTGCGACGATTTGCACAATCAGCACCGATAACCAGGCCAGTCCCAGCGGCGTAAACGCCGCCTTAAACACTCCCAGCGCCACAATAATCACGAGAATCGTAACGAGAACTTTTAGCGCTTCACCTAACGCAAAAGTCCAGGCAAGCCGCCCCGTCACTTCGTGCCCCGCCTGGTGACGCCAGGCAAAAATCATAAACAACACGTTTGGCAGCCAGGCTGCCAGTCCACCCGCAAGGGCGGACACGCCCCACGTCAGATCTTTAAGGGCAAACAGCGCACCGATTACGACGAAGGTCACCAACTGTAACAACAGGATGGTTCGGGCAAATTTCACTCTGTAAAGGGACACTGACATGACGCTGAAACTCTCCTGCCCCGATAGGGGTATGTCGCGTGTCGTATAAAACTGCCTTTGCTCTTTTGAGTCAAGCAGCAAAAACCGTGCAAATTATACGGTGCGCACCTGTGATTTCAATCGATAAGTAGAGAAAAGGTGAACAATTATTTAAATTTCTTTCCGGAAACCTATTTTCCAAAACCAATGACAAAGGAAGCTTATCGACTTTTTACGGCAATGCGCGACATTCCTTGCTCGCAAAGCGTGCGGAAGATCACAAATTAGCAATGTAACGGAGAACAATTAAACAAACATCTGGATGAATTTGAGTAATAACCGATTTAAAAACTCCATAAATTCATCAAGATAGCCGCGTAATTTGTGGAAAAAGGCACTTTTAATGATTAAAAGGTATTATTGACATCTGTAGCAAATATTTAACATCGACAAGGCCATGACTTGCGCCAATTTATTAGGAGGAGATATTTTCATGTGTGACTATTTGCACCCTAAAATATTGCAGAAAATATGACTCAAGTGATAACCAAATGTGAAATTAACGTTAAATGTAACAGAGATTGTCAGATAATGACTGACGAATGATTTAACCTGATGGTAACAGCTCCGTCCAGGCAAATTTTCACAAAAAAGATCGGCAGGCACGCACATTAAGAATACTCGCATGGATATCAGGCGGCTTTAACGCAGAAAACCATATAGTTTCAGAGGTTAACTACCCTCCTTAATCCAGATGCAGTGACAGCGCAAAAGAGGCTTTTCCGGCAAAAAAACCGCCAGCGACGATAAAACACGCTGACGGGCCTTTATTTTGCCAGCCTGAATCAACGGGAAGGGGCAATGACCACCAGATGACGCTCACCTTCCAGCTGTGGAACGCGCAGCTGAGTGACATTTTCCACCCGATAACCGTCAGGTAAGGCGGCAATTTCCTCTGCTGGCATCACCCCTTTTAACGCATAAAAACGGCCCTGACTGCCCGGTAAATGGTGGCACCAGTTGACCATATCCGTCAGCGAGGCAAAAGCCCGACTGATGACACCATCAAAGGGAGGCTCGGCGGGAAAGTCCTCTACCCGGCTCTGTACCGGCTCAATGTTACTCAGCTTCAACTCATGCTGTACCTGCTTCAGGAAGCGGACACGCTTCCCCAGGCTGTCCAGCAGCGTAAAGTGCGCCTGAGGGCGGACAATGGCCAGCGGGATGCCGGGCAGACCCGGCCCAGTGCCGACATCAATAAACCGATCGCCTGACAGATGAGGTTCCACCACGATACTGTCAAGAATATGGCGAATAAGCATCTGCTCAGGGTCACGCACTGATGTCAGGTTGTAGGCTTTGTTCCATTTATGCAGCATAGAAACGTACCCGACCAGCTGTTCTTTCTGCTGATCGGACAGCGATATTTGCGCGCTTTTCAGCAGGGCGGAGAGTTTATTAATCACAAAGAGGTCCCGTAGGGTCGGGCAGGCCCGACCCGTATTTCAGGTCAGGCGCTTTTGCGCAGCAGGCCCTGTTTTTTTAGATAAATAAGTAAAATCGAGATAGCGGCTGGTGTAATACCGGAAATCCGTGATGCCTGACCAATCGATCCCGGTTTATGATCGTTAAGTTTAGCGATCACTTCGTTAGAAAGGCCACTCACCTGACGATAATCGAGATCCACCGGCAGCAGGGTATTTTCATTACGCAGCTGGCGGTCAATCTCTTCCTGCTGCCGGACAATATACCCTTCGTATTTCACCTGAATCTCAACCTGCTCAGCGGCCTGCGGATCGGCCAGCGCCGGACCAAAGCTGCTGAGTGTCATCAGGTTCTGATAGGTCATCTCCGGACGGCGCAGCAGGTCTTCACCGCTGGCCTCTTTCGTCAGTCCCGCACTCAGCAGCGTATTGACCTCTGCCACACACTCTGACTTTGGATGCACCCAGATATCGCGCAGGCGCTGACGTTCCAGCTCAATGCTTTCCAGCTTCTCGTTAAAGCGTGCCCAGCGGGCATCGTCCACCAGACCGAGCTCACGGCCTGCCGCGGTCAGACGAAGATCGGCATTATCCTCACGCAGCATCAGACGATATTCAGCACGTGAGGTGAACATACGGTAGGGCTCTTTAGTACCAAGGGTGCAGAGGTCATCAACCAGCACGCCGAGATAGGCCTGGTCACGACGCGGTGCCCAGGTTTCTTTGTCTGCAGACAGACGACCGGCGTTCAGGCCCGCCAGCAGGCCCTGAGCAGCCGCTTCCTCGTAGCCGGTGGTGCCGTTGATCTGTCCGGCAAAGAACAGACCCTCAATAAATTTGCTTTCCAGTGTGGGCTTCAGATCGCGGGGATCGAAGAAATCATACTCAATGGCATAGCCCGGGCGCACAATTTTGGCGTTTTCCATTCCCTGCATTGAGCGGACGATCTGCATCTGAACATCAAACGGCAGGCTGGTAGAAATGCCGTTAGGATAGATTTCGTTGCTGGTCAGGCCTTCCGGCTCCAGGAAGATCTGATGCGCGTTACGATCGGCAAAGCGCATCACTTTGTCTTCGATCGACGGGCAGTAACGTGGGCCAATGCCTTCGATCACACCGGCATACATCGGGCTGCGATCGAGGTTATTGCGGATCACATCATGGGTTTTCTCGTTGGTGTAGGTGATGTAGCACGGCACCTGCTGAGGGTGCTGACTGACATTGCCCATAAACGAGAATACGGGCATTGGCGTATCGCCATGCTGCGGAGCCAGTACGCTGAAATCAATGGTACGGGCATCAATGCGTGGCGGTGTACCGGTCTTCAGACGTCCGACACGCAGAGGCAGCTCACGCAGACGCTGTGATAACGAGATCGACGGCGGATCACCCGCACGGCCACCACTGTAGTTATCCATTCCGATATGGATTTTACCATCGAGGAAGGTACCAACCGTCAGCACGACGGCTTTGGCACGGAACTTCAGACCCATCTGGGTAACAGCACCCACGACACGATCGTTTTCGACAATAAGATCCTCGACCGCCTGCTGGAAGATCATCAGGTTAGGCTGATTCTCCAGTGCGGTACGCACAGCCTGTCGGTACAACACGCGATCGGCCTGAGCTCGGGTCGCCCGTACCGCAGGTCCTTTGCTGGCGTTTAGTATCCTAAACTGAATACCGGCCTGGTCAATGGCATGGGCCATCAGCCCACCCAGTGCATCCACTTCTTTTACCAGATGTCCTTTCCCGATGCCGCCGATCGCCGGATTGCAGGACATTTGTCCCAGCGTGTCGATGTTATGGGTTAATAACAGGGTTTGTTGACCCATACGGGCAGCGGCCATCGCGGCTTCCGTTCCCGCATGACCACCACCGATTACGATGACGTCAAAAGGATCTGGATAAAACATGGTACTGCACCTCGCGGTTTGTGCGAATTAAGGGAGTGTTGCTGAGGGCGTGGATTCTACTCAACTTTAGACGATGGCGAAAGCGCCGGGATCTTCGTGTATTAAAAAGAAGATCTTTTTTATTTAGAGATCTCTTTATTAGATCTTCTATTAGGATCGACGATCTCTGTGGATAAGCCTTTTTTGCTGATAAGGATCAACTGATTAGAGAGGATCATTAGCTGTGAATGATCGGTGATCCTGCGCCGTATAAGCTGGGATCTAAATGGCATGTTATCCACAGGTACCGGCAAGAAGCAAAGTTGTTATTGGGATAAACACCGGTTATTACCGGGTATTGAGTCATGTTATCCACAGTCGACTGCGGTAAAACCAGGCAAAAAAGAGCAATATTTACAAAACTCAGGATCGGAAAAGCCTCTTTTTGTTGATCGTACCGACGATCGCTGTCCGATCCCCGGTGGGATTAGATCCTTTTTTCCCAGCTTTCTACCCACACACCTGCAGGATCTTCCGGAATCTCATGTTGCAGTACATCAATATCCAGGCGATCACCAATACGCTGTGCGCCCAGAGAGGTCAGCAACTGGTCAAACTGTTCAATGGCACCACAGAATAAATCGTATTCCCGGTTACCCAGACCCACCGCGCCAAAGCGAAGATGGCTCAGATCGGGCTGCTGTTCCTTTATGGCATCAAACAACGGCTGAATGTTGTCCGGCAGTTCACCTGCACCGTGCGTTGAACAGACCACAATCCATATGCCTTCCGTCTTCAGTTCTTCCAGCTCAGGCCCGTGCAGGGTTTCCGTGGTATGCCCCGCCTCTTCCAGCTTCTCAGCCAGATGATCGGCTACATATTCTGAGCTGCCTAAGGTACTGCCACTGATTAAGGTAATGTCGGCCATGATGGGATCCCTGAGTCATTAAGGGCAGCATTGTACTCTGTGATCTGCCTGGGATCTACCTGTGGAAAAGTAGGGGATTTACGATGAATGATGGCGGGCGATCTGACTGACCATTTTCGAGCCGGGCAGTGCTCAAAATCCTCACGTACGCATGTATGCTCAGATTCTTGTGCGCTGGCCGTCTCCACACTGACTGCGGCGATATACGTCATGAGGAAAAAGAGAACACATTCTGCTGTGGATAACCTTATGCACCGATCACGGTTTGATCGTGCGCATAATCGGGTTCTGCAGGGAGATAAGCGTTTCGGTTGACTGGATTTCGTCGATGGTCTGGATCTTATTGATCAACACCAGCTGCAGGGCATCGATCGAACGGCACATCACTTTAATAAAGATGCTGTAGTGACCGGTGGTGTACCAGGCTTCCACCACTTCTTCCAGCTGCTCCAGCTTCGCTACGGCAGCGGGGTAGTCTCTGGCGCTTTTCAGGATGATGCCGATAAAGCAGCAGACATCATAGCCCAGCTGTTTAGGGTCGATCTCCACGCGCGTGCCTTTGATGATCCCTGCCTGTTTCATCTTCTCGACGCGGACGTGAATGGTCCCCGGGCTAACGTTAAACTGCTTGGCCAGCTCTGCATAGGCGGTTCGGGCATTTTCCATCAGCGCGTTCAGGATCCCCCGGTCGAGACTGTCGGGCTGCATATTGTCAGGCATGGTGGCTCTCTAAATGAAATTTTCACAATGAACAGCATGATAATGTGCGGGATCGTGAACGTAATGGCAATCGGAGTGAGAATATGACAGCGGGCACCGGATGGCGCCCGCTGTGAGGCAGGGTTAGCGTTTACGCCACAGCGTCAGTTGAGCGACGGTATGCTGATATTTTCGCGCGGTTTCACGAATGACAAACGGCACGTCCTGCGCCGGTGCGATCTCTTCGAAATCTGCGGCCAGCAGTCGCTGCAGGGCCTGATATGTCGAGAGTGCCTCGCCATTTTCACGAATACCGCCCAGCCAGTTCTCCTTCGGCGTGAACTCTTCCAGCCAGGTATACGGCGAGGAGAGGACCAGCACGCCGCCTGTACGGATCATCCGCGTAATGTCCTGCAGGAAACGCTGTGGCTGGCGCAGACGGTCAATCAGGTTGGAAGCCAGCACCAGGTCGTAAGGCTGCGCCTGGGGTTTCAGGTTACAGGCATCACCCTGCAGGAACTGAATGCGGCTGGCCTGTTCAGTGCCAAGACCAATATCTTTCAGCCGTACCTGGCGGTACTCCACCAGCTCGCCCTCTTCCTGGGTGACATAGCGGAAGTCTTCGCCACTGGTCAGCTGTAGCGCCACATCGATAAAGCGTGCCGAGTAGTCCATGCCCACCACCTGGTCGAAATGACGTGCCAGTTCAAAACTCGCCCGACCGGTGGCACAGCCAATATCCAGCGCCCGCTCGCGACGGCTGGTGACGTCACAGGCGATGTCCACCAGCGCCTTCGCATAGTTGGCAACGCCGAAGTATTCCGGCCCGTACTGGAAGTCGAGATACTGCGACACCATACTGTCGGTTTCGTACGGGTTGCTGACCATGCTTTCCTGATGGGTTGATACCACGTAGCGGAAACCGGCATGCTGGAAAAAGTGACGGCGGAACGCATAGCGTGCTGATTTCAGGGCTTCGTTGCCGGTTGAAATCCAGCTTCCTCCTTTAATCTGCGCGTGTTTGCCGTCGAACGTCGGCGTCGAAAAGTCGTCGTATAAGGGATGAACGCGGAAGCCTTCAAAGCCGTTAATCGGTGTGGTGGTCCACTGCCAGACGTTGCCAATCAGATCGTAAAAGTCTCCCTGAGCAAACCGATCAACCGGGCAGGAGGAGGCCCAGCGGGAAAGGTTGATATTGCCCGGCGCGTCTTTCCAGTCGGGCTGATCGCCGTCCACCTGTTCCCGCAGCAGCATCCATTCGCTCTCTGCCGGCAGCTGGACTGACTGGCCGGTGACTTCTGCCTTCCAGCGGCAGAATGCGGCCGCTTCCAGCTGGTTGACTTCAGCAGGCCAGTCCCAGGGCATTGGCACTTCTTCAGCCAGCAGCCTTAACTTAAGCGCCTCAGGCTGTGCAGCACTGCCGACCCAGAAGGTGGGCTGGCTGGCCTGAGCGAATTCACGCCAGTTCCAGCCTTCATCATCCCACCAGTGCGGCGTCTGATAGCCTCCTGCCGCCACAAACGCATAGTACTCTGCATTGCTGACCAGCATTTTGCTGGCCTCAAAGGCGTTAACATGACTGATACGGCTGCCATACTCATTATCCCAGCCGTAAGTGTCATCGGTTTTACCCAGGACAACCTGTCCGCCAGCCACCGGGATCAGGCTGTTGTGCGGCACTGTCTGACGATCGCGTCGGGCATCCGGGCACACCGGCCAGTGAGGCTGAGATTTTACCCATGCCAGCGGCAGCTGGCGGATCAGTACGCTGGAGGTTTCCAGATGGATGCGCTCATGCTCAATCCCCATCAGCACTACCCAGGCCGGGCTGTCCCAGCCAATGGGCAGCGTCAGGGGCATTTCACGAATAAACTGTTCAATGCGAGTACGCACTTTGCCACGGTAGTCGCGGAGTTCAGCCACTGATGGCCAGGCGTAATGGCTGTTATCAAGGTCATCCCAGCTCATCTCGTCAACGCCAATCGCCATCATGGCTTCAATACTGTCGTCGATACGGCTGTCAATAAGACGGCCTGCCATCAGCTTATTGATATAGAAGGTGGCGGTATGACCGTAATAAAAGATCAACGGGTGGCGCAGCGATATCGCCTTGGTCGTCCAGGCCTGTTCATCTGCCAGGCAGTCGAACAGGCTTTCATAGAGCTCCCACGTCTGGTGGAAGTAGTTGAGCAGCTCCTGACGTTTTTGTTCTGGATCGTTGCCGCTTAACAGCGGCGTGCAGGTTGGCGCTGGTAATCCTGTCTGGTGTTGTTGCAAAGTCACGTGGTGCTCCCATCTTGCCATCTGGCTAAAGCGTATACATCACTATAGCAAAGAAGCTTTACGGGACGAGGCGAAAGACGGGGTTAACGTTTCCAGCGGCGAAGCAGGCGGCTTTTCAGCCCGGTATCGAAACGCCAGATATGGTCGAAGATACGCATGATGCCGGGTTTTCCATGATCGGACATGGCAATGGCATGGAAGCGCTGAAGCTGCTGACTCTGGTGATCGCGTACGCGTTTCACCAGCGTGTCGGGCAGGCGCTGGGCGATAAAGTCAGAGAGGATAACCGCATCTGCATCCTGCCACAGCGGGCCGGAAAGTTTTTGCAGTACCGCATCGAGGCAGGCGGCCAGATCGGTGCCGCCGCGAAAACGCTGGCTGAGAAAACGAATCGCCTGACTGATACCGTCCTCTCCCGTCAGCTCATAGCCAATGACCTCGTGAGCGAACAGCATGATGTAGCAGCGTCGGTTGTCTGCCAGCGCAACTTTCAGCAGCGCGAGGCAGAACGCCTTGGCGCAGCGCTCGTTAAAGCCGCCCATTGAGCCGGAGGTATCAACGCAGATAATAAACGGACCACGCGGCTGTTCATCGTGATGCTGGTGAGTCACCGGACGCAGCGTGACTTTGTCATGCCAGCTTTCGCCCTGCAGACGGTAGGTCAGCAGGCGCTTTTCCACCAGACGTCGGTAAAATTCCATCTCCAGCTCGCTGATGCCGAGCGTCGCCAGCTCCGGCGGCAGCAGGCGCAGAATATCGTCACTCTGATGCAGGCCGTTGACCTCTTCCGGTACGCTTTCCGGTTCACGTACCAGCTGGTGGAAGACCTCCGGCGGCGCTTCTTCTGACCGCACCGCCTTCGCTTCCCGGCTGCGACCCAGCTGTTCTGCCAGCTTAAGCAGCTCCGGCTGGCTGGCGAGAAAATCGCCATACTGCACGATCAACTGATAGTCACTGCGCTGGAGCGAACTGCGGGTCAGATCCCACAGCCGGCCTGCGGCGGCATCATCATCACCGGTCAGCACCGGCGCAAGCTGGCCGCTCATCGCCAGTCGCTGTTGCAGTTCAGCCAGCAGCCTGTCGCGTTCCCGATCGAGTAACTGTTGGTTAAGCGTCAGCGTTTGCAGCGTCAGGCTCAGCCGCCAGCGCTGTAAAAACAGTGTCTGCCGGGCGCTGGTGAGCGACGGGTCTTCATAACTGTCGATCAGGGTTTGCGCCTTTTCGGCAAATGGCGAGCGCTGCTGTTCGAGCCAGGCCAGAAGAGCGGGCATCTGCGCGCTGAAATCAGGCGGACTCAGCGTCTGACACTGCTGGAAGCGGCTGAACTCAGCGGCTAAATTCTCTGGCACCGCAGTGGATTTTATCTGTTGCAGGATTTCTGCTTTCCAGTGGGGAAGGTCGCGGGTGAGCGCGTTTTTGAGTTTAGGGAACTTTTCAAAAAAGGCTACCAGCTGGGGGGAGGCCAGCAGCCCGATCACCAGTTCTTCGATCAGCTCATTTTCGCTGACCGCCAGAAACATACTCAGCGTATCAAGGGAGATCACTGCCGCGCCTGCTTCAGCTGCTCTGCCACCTGTTGCAGGCTCTCTTCCACGCGTGCCAGCCAGTCATCGCTGATAAACAGGCAGCGGTGATGCTGGCTGAACAGCGTACGCTGGGCGCGAAGCTGGGTTTCTAATTCATCGAGTGCCAGCACAATCTCTTCCGGCAGCCCCTGCTGAGGTTTGCCCGGCAACATCAGGCGGGTGGCCTGCAGGCTGACATCGCGTAGCGTCAGACAGTCCTGGCCATCGACGTGCAGATCCAGCGTCTGGGCAAAGCCAATTCCGTTAAGTTTCCCGCGGACTTCCCCCCCTTTCTGCAGCCAGTGGTGCAGCGCCTCACGGGCGAGGGTGATATGCGTGACCTGAATCTCGTGCAGGGTCAGCGGTTTTTGCAGCATCAGCGTTAAGGCATCGGCGGCCAGCGTCGCGGGCAGGTCAAAATGCGGTTTGCGGCTGAACATCCCGCCATGTTTCTCCAGGCGGATCGCCTGCTCGACGCTTTTTTGCTGCTGCAGGGCCAGACGGCGGGTATTAATTTGCTGGAGTCTGAACAGCATAGGCTGTTGCTGCCAGGCCTGTTGGGTGATCAGATTATCCAGCTCACGATCCAGCAGTTTCATTGATCCGACATCATGCCACAGACAGTCTTTCAGCAGGATCAGGTCGATGGGCGCGATGGCGTTACGGCCGCTGTAGAACGCGCTGGCCTGCAGCAGATGAATGGCTTTTTTCCAGCGGCGATCCGAGATATAGGGGGCTTCTGGCTGGTTTTCCAGGCTCTGACGCAGCTGAAAAATTAGCTCAAAAACATCATCGGGCAGGCTGACTTTGCTGATACCCTGCTGCCATTCAAGATACTCTTCATCGCTGATGCAGAGTGAATCAGAGACCGGATTTTGATTCTCGTCCTGCTGGTGGGTCAGCAGGCTGCGGAAGTTCTGTTTCTCGTGAACATTGTCCAGCCACAGCCGGATCAGCATACGGTCATACAGGGCTTCCAGCCCACTGTCGGCTTCCGGCAGCTCATTGGAGGCAGTGACCAGCAGACGCATCGGGATTTTTTCTTCGCTGTCACCATTACGGAAGCGGCGCTCGTTAATCGCCGTCAGCAGCGTGTTCAGGATGGCCGGGCCGGCTTTCCAGATTTCGTCGAGAAACACGATCTCCGCATCCGGCAAATAACCTTTCGTCAGACGCTGGTAGCGGCCTTCGTCTTTCAGTGCCTGAATAGAGAGGGGGCCAAACACTTCTTCCGGGGTGGAAAAGCGCGTCATCAGGTATTCAAAAGCGCGTGAATGCTGGAAAGCAAACTTGAGTCGACGGGCGATCAGGCTTTTAGCAATGCCCGGTGGGCCGAGTAAAAAGACACTTTCACCGCACAGCGCGGCGAGCAGGCAAAGGCGAATCGCATGATGGCGTTCGTAAAGTCCTTTCTCTAAGGCATTGCTGAGGCGGGCGATGCGTTCCGCCAGTAATTGAGAGTGGGCCATAATCAAACATTCATCCTTTTTCTACGGTCAGGCCAGATTGCTGTCTGGCGAGCGCAAACACTACTGGCTATGATGCTTGAAAGAGTTGATTGCAGTCAGCTTTTTTATTATCAAAGGGTGACACTGACCATTGATGTTGTCATATAACCGGCAATTAAGGATAGGCATTCATGCTTAATCATGCATACTGTGCGCGTTTTGACGGGCCATTGAGCCGTGCGCAATCCCGCGTCAGTCTACCGCAACAAAAGACAAGTCTATGAGTTCAGAAAAGAAGCAGTCCCTGGGCGCCGTTACACTGGCAGCCATTGGTGTCGTGTATGGTGATATTGGTACCAGCCCGCTGTATACCCTGCGCGAGTGTCTTTCCGGGCAGTTTGGTTTTGGCGTTGAGCGTGATGCAGTATTTGGCTTCCTCTCGCTAATTTTCTGGCTGCTTTTGCTTACCGTATCGCTGAAATATATCAGTTACGTCATGCGCGCCGACAATGCCGGGGAAGGCGGGATCCTGACGCTGATGTCGCTGGCGGGACGTCATACCGGCGCGCGTTCTACGGCGGTGCTGGTGATTATGGGACTGATTGGCGGCAGCTTCTTTTACGGTGAGGTGGTGATCACCCCGGCGGTTTCGGTACTGTCGGCGATTGAAGGTCTGGAGATTGCCGCGCCGTCGCTCGATCGGTTCATCGTGCCGCTGGCGATTGGCGTACTGACGCTGCTGTTTGTGATCCAGAAACACGGCACAGGGCTGGTGGGGAAGCTGTTTGCGCCCGTCATGCTGCTGTGGTTTATTGTGCTGGCCGTACTGGGTGCCCGTGGCATCATCAGCAATCCTGAAGTGCTGCACGCGATGAACCCTTACTGGGCAGTGCATTTCTTCATTGAATATAAAATGGTTTCCTTCTTTGCGCTGGGCGCGGTGGTGCTGGCGATCACCGGGGTCGAGGCGCTGTATGCGGACATGGGGCACTTTGGCAAATACCCCATTCGCCTGGCCTGGTTTATTGTGGTGCTGCCGTCGCTGGTGCTGAACTATTTTGGTCAGGGTGCCCTGCTGCTGAAAAATCCTGAAGCCATAAAAAACCCCTTCTTCCTGCTGGCACCTGACTGGGCGCTGATCCCGATGCTAATTCTGGCTACGCTGGCGACAGTCATTGCGTCTCAGGCGGTCATTTCCGGCGTCTTTTCCCTGACACGTCAGGCCGTGCGCCTGGGCTATCTGCCGCCCATGCGTATTGTTTACACCTCAGAAGAGGAGTCAGGCCAGATCTACATCCCGGTAATTAACTGGCTGCTGTTTGTCTCGGTGGTGATTGTCATTGTCGGCTTTGAACACTCCAGCAATCTGGCCGCCGCTTACGGCATTGCCGTGACCGGAACCATGGTGCTGACCGCGATCCTGTGCAGCGTGGTGGCGATTAAAAACTGGCACTGGAATCGCTATCTGGTCATCACACTGCTGATCGGCATGCTGTGTATCGACGTGTCCCTGTTCTCTGCCAACCTGGTGAAGGTGTTTGCCGGAGGCTGGCTGCCACTGTCGCTGGCGCTGGTGATGTTTGTGGTGATGACCACCTGGAAAAGCGAGCGTTTCCGTCTGCTGCGCCGGATGCATGAGCACGGTAACTCCCTGGAGGCGATGATCGCTTCCCTGGAGAAATCCCCGCCGGTGCGCGTGCCGGGTACCGCCGTGTACATGTCCCGCGCGCTGAATGTGATCCCGTTTGCCATGCTGCATAATCTGAAGCACAACAAAGTGCTGCATGAACGGGTGGTGCTGCTGACGCTGCGCACTGAAGATGCGCCTTATGTGCACAATGTGAAGCGCGTGACCATCGAGCAGCTTTCGCCGACCTTCTGGCGCGTGGTGGCAAGCTATGGCTGGCGTGAAACGCCTAACGTCGAGGAGATATTCCACCGCTGCGGGCTGGAAGGCTTAAGCTGCCGGATGATGGAAACCTCGTTCTTTATGTCGCATGAATCACTGATTATCGGTAAACGTCCGTGGTATCTACGCCTGCGCGGCAAGCTGTTCCTTGCGCTGCAGCGTAACGCCCTGCGCGCACCTGACCAGTTCAAAATCCCGCCTAACCGCGTCATTGAGCTGGGCACCCAGGTCGAGATTTAATCCGCAACGGGGGGCGGCAGCCCCCCGACATTCACTTCGTTTGTCGCGGCGGACGTTATCTCCGTACGATGCCGCCCGGCATCCTGCTGAAAAAGCCGGACCGAAACAGAAGGTCCGACCCTACAGTTTGACGGTCACCGCAAACCCGCCTTCGGCCCGATTATTCATGGTCACCTTCATGCCGTGCAGGTGCGCAATATGATGAACGATCGACAGACCTAAACCACTACCAGACTGCTGCTGACCGGGAGGACGGTAAAAGCGTTCGCCAATGCGTGCCAGCGCTTCAGGCGTCACGCCGGGGCCGCTGTCCAGCACCTGTAAACGGCCCGGTTCGAGTTTCAGCCAGACTTCACTGCCCGGCGGGCTGTAGCGAATGGCGTTATCGAGCAGATTGCGTACCAGCAGCGTCAGTAGCAGCGGGTTACCCTGCTGAACGATGGGCGTATCGGGGGCATCCAGGGCCAGCTCCACGCCAGCCGCCTGCGCGGCAGCATACTGATCGACCACTGCCTGCCGGACGATCTGCTGCCACTGCACGCTCTGTTTTTCCAGATCCTCGCCGACATCCAGGCGCGACAGTGTCAGCAGCTGATCCACCAGCCGGGTGGCACGGTCGATCCCTGCATCGAGGCTGGACAGGGCATGGTGACGCACGACCGCATCATCATGGGCTAGCTGTGCGACTTCAGTCTGCACTTTCAACGCGGCCAGCGGGCTGCGCAGCTCATGGGCCGCATCCGAGGTAAAGCGGCGTTCGCGCAGCAGCAGATCGCCGATACGGCCAAACAGTTGATTGAGCTCCGTTAGCAGGGGACGCACTTCCTGAGGGACGCGGCGGGCGGTGAGGGGGGAGATATCATCCGGGGCGCGCTGCCGAAGCTGGTAGGCAATGTGTTTCAGCGGGGAGAGTTCGTGCGTGACCAGCCACAGCATCAGCAGCAGCATCACGGGCAGAGCCGCCAGCCACGGCCTCAGATTGGTTTTGACCAGGTCGCGGGTCATATCATCGCGATACTCCCACTCCTGGCCGACCACCACCACATACCGGTTATCCAGCGTGTGTAACCAGACCATACGCCAGCGGTCATCGTCATCTTTCAGTCGCCCGTCAGAGAATCCATCACGCTGATAATTAAAGATAAAATCCTTACCCTTATCGCCATCATTGAGCACCATTTTTCCCTCGCGGGTAAAGACGGCAAAGGCCAGCACATCATCATCCTGGTCGCCGTGGTGGTGACGCAGCATTTTTTTGCTTTTGGGCAGTGGCAGCTGCGGGCTGAACTGTTCAGGCGTCAGGCGCAGAAGGCGTTTCGCGAACAGCATCTGCTGGGTATCAAACAGTTCGTTGATATTGTTACGCGTCTGCCACCAGGAACCCACGGCCGCCGCCCCCCAGCACAGCAGACTGAGCAGTAAAAATCCCAGCATCAGGCGCACACGCAGGCTGCGCTGGATCATGGCGCTGCTCCCAGGGTGTATCCCACGCCGTGAATGGTACGGATAAACTCGCTGCCCAGTTTTTTACGCAGGTGATGAATGTGAACTTCTACGGCATTACTGGACACTTCATCATCCCAGCCATAGAGTTTCTCTTCCAGCTGGGAGCGGGTCAGGACACGCCCGGCATTCAGCAGAAACAATTCCAGTAGCGCGATTTCACGCGCTTTCAATACCAGCGGTTCGCCGTTCAGCGTCACGGTATGTGAGCCAGGTTCCATGATCACGCCCCCGTGTTTCAGCGTCGGCTGTAGCTGGCCGTGACGACGGCGGATCAGCGCCTGTAAGCGAGCGGCCACTTCGCTGAGGGCAAAGGGTTTGCACAGGTAGTCATCCGCTCCCATCTGTAACCCGTTAATACGTTGTTCCAGGGCATCGCGCGCCGTCAGGATCAGCACCGGCTCATCCTGACCCTGCTGTCGCCACTGCCGCAAAATATCCAGCCCGTCGATCTCCGGCAGGCTGAGATCCAGTACCACCGCATCGTAGGGGGCGGCACTCAGCGCCCGCAGCCCTTCTTTACCCTGGGTAAACCAGTCAATGCTAAAGCCCAGTTTGCTTAACCCGGCTTTAATACCGTCGCCAATCAGGCGGTCATCTTCAATTAATAAAATTCGCATTGGCTTATCCCTCGTAGTTCACCGAGTTATACGGAATCATGATGCGGCTTGTACAGAAAGGATCGGCGATATTCCTGACTTTTCGTCAGTTTTAAACAATAAAGTGGTGATGCCGGAAGTCTTAAGATCCTGTTAAGAACCTTTTGCTGTAATACTTACCGACAGACATTCACGGGCAGAACGAACGGCCCACTGCCATAAGGAAAATTGAACATGATGAAGAAGACAGCTGCGTTACTGGCGATTACAGCCCTGATGTCAATGCCCGTACTGGCCACACAGACCGGCGGTTTCGTTGACCCCAATGCGCCGACAGCCCAGGTACAGAAAGGTGGCTTCAGCGGCCCGAACGGCACGGTAGCAACGGTAAAACAGGCTCAGGATATGAGTGACGATGCCTGGGTGACAATGCGCGGTCACATTGAAAAACGCGTGGGTGATGAAAACTATCAGTTCCGCGATGCGACCGGCACCATGACCGTTGAGATCGACGATAAGCGCTGGGATGGTCAGAGCATTGGACCGAAAGATAACGTTGAGCTGCAGGGCAAGCTGGATAAAGACTTCAACTCGCTGGAACTCGACGTTAAGCAGGTGCGTAAAATCGGCGGTTAATCATCCGCCAGCATCGATACCAGGTGATGAACGGCGGGGGAGCGATCCCAGCGCCGCCAGGCCAGGGCGATATCACTGCCCAGCGCAGCATCTTCAATCTGATGAAAGCTGACGCCGGGCAGGCTGATACAGCGCAGGGAATCGGGCACGATGGTAATGCCAAACCCGGCAGCGACCATGCTGATGCCCGATGAAATCTGCGGAGACTGCTGGACGCCATCCGGCTGGAACCCGGCGCGCAGGCAGGCGCTGATAATCACTTCGTACAGGCTGGGGGCGACCTCTCGCGGAAAGAGGATCAGCGGTTCCTCCCGCAGCTGCGACAGCGGCAGGCAGGGCATAGTGCCCAGCGGATGCCCGGCTGGCAGCACCACCGCCATCTTCTCTGTCGCTATCACCTTCAGATTGAATGCCTTACTGCTTTCACAGGGCAGACGGACAAAGGCCGCATCCAGTAAACCCTCCTCCAGATTGTGCATCAGCGTTGCCATACTCTCTTCCTGCGGCAACAAAGTGATGGCCGGAAAACGATGCTGAAAACGGCGCAGCAGCCGGAATATCTGCGGATGAAAAGCATTGGAACTGGCGAAACCAATCGACAGCTGTCCGCTGATACCACGCGCTATCCCTTTGGCTTTCTCAAGCGCATGGCCGGTTAATGCCAGTATCTGACACGCATCCTGATAAAAGGCCTCTCCCGCATCTGTCAGCTCCACCCCGCGCGTCAGCCTTTTCAGCAACGGCGTACCAATCTCCTCTTCCAGTTTTTTAATTTGCTGACTCAGCGGCGGCTGTGAGATGCCGAGTCTTTCCGCCGCCTTTGTGAAGTGCTTCGTCTCAGCGACCGCAACGAAATAACGTAGATACCGCAGTTCCATATCGAAAACGTCTCAAAGTGGGGGGTGTTCTATATTGGAATCCCGGACTGAATCGAGTCAACATTGATTCAATACTTCTTAACAGTTTAGCGGGGAAGAGGGTAATGACACATTCTGTAACTGATTGTTCATGTACGGAACAGCTGACCAGTACGGTCAAAGAGATGCAGAGAGAAAGGCCAGAAAGCGTAATCTATCAGACCTCTTTAATGAGCGCGTTACTCAGCGGTGTTTACGACGGCACCACTACCGTGGCCGACCTGTTGAAGAAAGGCGATTTCGGCCTGGGAACATTTAATCAACTGGACGGCGAGATGATCGCTTTTAACCGTGAAGTGTACCAGCTGCGCTCGGATGGCAGCGCGCGTGCGGCCAGTCCCGATCAGAAATCGCCGTTTGCGGTAATGACGTTCTTTCATCCTCAGTACCGGCACCATTTCACCGGTCCGGCCGACCGGGCTGAGGTGCATCGGGTGATCGACCAGCAGGTGCGTTCCGACAACCAGTTCTGTGCTCTGCGCATTGATGGTCTCTTCAGTCGTGCGGAAACCCGTACCGTTCCCTGCCAGCACCGCCCGTACAAATCGATGCCGGAAGTCCTGGGCCAGCAACCAACCTTTCACTTCGAGCAGCGCAACGGCGTGCTGATTGGTTTTCGCACCCCGCAGTACATGCAGGGCATCAATGTGGCCGGTTATCACGAACACTTTATTACTGACGATCGCCAGGGGGGCGGGCATCTGCTGGATTATCAGCTCGATCACGGCACGCTCACCTTTGGTGAGATCAGTAAGCTGGTGATTGACCTGCCCGAAGACAGCGATTTCCTGCGGGCCGATCTCAGCCCGGACAATCTGGATTCCGCCATTCGTTCCGTAGAAAGCTGAAATAAGGAAGAGCAGACAGATGAAAAATGTAACCGACGTTCAGCAGTGGGCACACGGTGCCGACCTGGTGGTGGCACAATTAGAAGCTCAGGGGGTAAAACATGTCTTTGGCATCCCCGGCGCCAAAATTGATAAGGTGTTTGATTCGCTGCTGGATACCTCTATTCAGACGATACCGGTGCGGCACGAGGCCAATGCCGCCTTTATGGCGGCGGCAGTCGGTCGACTCACCGGCAAAGCCGGGGTGGCGCTGGTGACTTCCGGGCCGGGCTGCTCCAACCTGATCACCGGGATGGCAACCGCGACCACCGAGGGGGATCCGCTGGTGGCACTGGGTGGGGCGGTTAAACGCGCCGACAGTGCGAAACAGGTTCACCAGAGCATGGACACCGTGGCGATGTTCCGTCCGGTCAGCAAATACGCCGTTGAGGTGGGATCGTCCGATGCCATCGCCGAAGTGTTGTCCAATGCGTTCCGCAGCGCTGAACAGGGACGCCCCGGCGGGGCTTTTGTCAGCCTGCCCCAGGATATTGTCAATGAGCCCGCGCGGGGTCACCTGCTGAATGCCAACGGCCAGCTGCTGCTGGGGGCGGCGCCTGATGTGGCCATCGAAGCGGTGGCAAAGCAAATCGCACAGGCGAAAAATCCGGTGCTCTTGCTGGGTTTGATGGCCAGCCAGCCCGCTAACAGTGATGCGCTGCACCGGCTGCTGGAGCGCAGCCATATTCCGGTCACCAGTACCTACCAGGCTGCCGGTGCGGTGCGCCAGGAACACTTTTCCCGCTTCGCCGGACGCGTCGGATTGTTTAATAACCAGGCCGGTGACCGGCTGCTGCGTGAGGCCGACCTGATTATCACCATTGGCTACAGCCCGGTGGAATATGAGCCTGCCATGTGGAACAGCGGCAAGGCTACTCTGGTTCATATCGACGTGCTGCCGGCGGATACTGACAACTGCTACCAGCCGGATGCCGAGCTGGTCGGCGATATTGCTGCCACGCTCGACAAACTGACGGCACGCATCGGTGGACCTTTAACCCTCAGCCCACAGGCGGCAGCCATCCTGCAGGATCGTCAGCAGCAGCGCGAACTGCTGGCGCTGCGTGGCCATCAGCTTAATCAGTTTGCCCTGCATCCGTTACGTATCGTCCGTGCCATGCAGGACATCATTAACAGTGACGTTACGCTGACGGTTGACATGGGCAGCTTCCATATCTGGATCGCACGTTATCTCTACAGCTTTCGTGCGCGTCAGATCATGATCTCTAACGGTCAGCAAACCATGGGGGTGGCGTTACCCTGGGCAATCGGTGCCTGGCTGGTAGACCCGTCCCGCAAAGTGGTGTCGGTCTCCGGTGACGGCGGTTTCCTGCAGTCGAGCATGGAGCTGGAAACGGCGGTACGGCTGGGCGCTAACCTGCTGCATATCATCTGGGTAGATGAGTGCTACAACATGGTGGCGATGCAGGAAGAGAAAAAATACCAGCGCGTTTCCGGGGTGAAGTTCGGGCCCATCGATTTTAAAGCCTATGCGGAGTCCTTTGGTGCGGCGGGATTCGCTGTTGAAAGTGCAGAAATGCTGGAGCCCACGCTGCGGAAAGCCATGGATGTGCAGGGCCCGGCGGTGGTAGCGATCCCGGTGGATTATGCCGATAACCCGCTGCTGATGGGACAGCTGCACCTCAGCCAGATTTTGTAAATTGTGTTAATCCTAAACGAGAAGGAGTTCATATGAAAAACAACGTAGCCCTGGTGACCGGTGCGGGTCAGGGGATAGGACGTGCAATTGCCCTGCGTCTGGCAAAGGAGGGTTTTGCCGTTGCCGTCGCCGATTTTAACCCGGACACGGCACGCCGGGTGGCTGATGAGATTGCCAGCGCAGGCGGTAAGTCACTGGCGGTTGCCGTGGATGTTTCAAAGCGCGATGAGGTCTTTGCCGCCGTTGAGGAGGCACGTAAAACCCTGGGAGGCTTTAACGTTATCGTCAACAATGCCGGCGTGGCGCCTACTACGCTTATCGAAGAGATTACGGAAGAGGTGATCGATAAGGTTTATGCCGTGAACGTTAAAGGGGTGATCTGGGGCATCCAGGCGGCAGTGAATGCGTTCAAAGCAGAAGGTCACGGCGGCAAAATCATCAATGCCTCCTCTCAGGCGGGCCACGTCGGTAACCCGGAGCTGGCGATCTACAGCTCCAGTAAATTCGCTGTGCGCGGCCTGACGCAAACCGCGGCACGGGATCTTGCATCGCTGGGGATAACCGTCAATGGCTACTGCCCTGGCATAGTAAAAACCCCGATGTGGGACGAGATCGACCGCCAGTTCTCTGCAGCGGCAGGCAAACCCGCCGGCTATGGTACGGCGGAGTTTGCCAAAAACATCACGCTGGGCCGTCTGTCTGAACCGGAAGATGTTGCCGCCTGTGTGGCCTTCCTTGCCGGGCCGGACTCGGACTATATGACCGGCCAGTCACTGCTTATTGATGGCGGCATGGTCTTTAATTAGTCCTGTTTTGGCCCTTTACCGGTAACAGTAGAGGGCCATTTTCAGCCTTAAAACAAATCCCTCCTCTGCGTCAGCGAAACGTTTCGATGGCGATCACAATTTCAACATTCGATGATTGTTTTCCCCTGTGCATTTCTTACACTCCCTGTCAGCGAAACGTTTCGCTCTGGAGTGAATAATGAAAAAAGGCACCTTACTAAATTCTGCTATCTCGTCCGTGATTTCACGTCTTGGTCATACCGACAGTATCGTGATTGGCGATGCCGGTCTGCCGATCCCACAAGGTCCGCAGCGGATTGATCTGGCCGTAATGCAGGGTATACCGACGTTTTTACAGGTCGTCCATGCGGTCACCCATGAGATGCAGGTTGAGAGTGCCATCATTGCGGAAGAGATTAAGCAGCACAATCCGCAGCTTCATAGTGAGCTGATCGCCCTGCTCGACTTACTGCAACAACACCAGGGTAATACCATCAGTATCTGTTATGTCAGTCACGAACAGTTCAAACAACAAACACAGCGCAGTCAGGCAGTCATTCGCAGCGGGGAGTGTTCCCCGTATGCGAATGTCATCCTGATCGCTGGCGTGACCTTCTGAGGCGGTTATGCAACCTTTACTGCAATTAAAAGGTATCGACAAATCCTTCCCGGGCGTTAAAGCGCTGTCGGGCGCGGCGCTCTCGGTCTATCCGGGGCGTGTGATGGCGCTGGTTGGTGAGAACGGCGCGGGAAAATCCACCATGATGAAAGTGCTGACCGGGATCTATGCCCGTGATGCAGGCACTTTTGTATGGCTGGGCAAGGAAACCACCTTTAACGGGCCTAAAGCGTCGCAGGCGGCCGGGATTGGCATTATCCATCAGGAACTTAACCTGATCCCGCAGCTGAGTATTGCTGAAAATATTTTCCTTGGCCGCGAGTTTGTTAATCGTTTTGGCGGCATTCAGTGGAAGAAAATGTATGCAGAAGCAGACGCCCTGTTGAAACGTCTTAATCTGCGCTTCAACAGTCATAAGCTGGTGGGTGACCTGTCGATTGGTGACCAGCAGATGGTGGAGATCGCTAAGGTACTGAGCTTCGAGTCGAAGGTGATCGTCATGGACGAACCGACGGATGCGCTGACTGATACCGAAACCGCCTCGCTGTTCCGGGTGATCAATGAACTGAAAGCCCAGGGCTGCGGCATTGTCTATATCTCCCACCGTATGAAAGAGATTTTTGAGGTCTGCGACGATGTCACTATTTTCCGCGACGGACAATTTATCGCGGAACGTGAAGTGGCCACCCTGACTGAAGAGTCGCTGATTGAAATGATGGTCGGCCGCAAGCTGGAAGAGCAGTATCCGCGTCTGGATAAAGCACCGGGCGAGGTTCGTCTTAACGTTGAACACCTCTGTGGTTCCGGCGTGGAGGACGTCAGCTTTACGCTGCGCAAAGGTGAAATATTGGGCGTGGCCGGGCTGATGGGTGCGGGGCGTACCGAATTGATGAAAGTGCTTTACGGAGCATTATCCCGTCGCAGCGGTACGGTGACGCTGGACGGCAAAAATGTGGTGGCCCGTTCTCCGGAAGAGGGGCTGGCTAACGGCATCGTCTATATCTCGGAAGATCGTAAACGTGATGGTCTGGTACTGGGGATGACGGTTAAAGAGAACATGTCGTTGACCGCGCTTAACTACTTCAGCCATGGCGGCGGCCGTTTAAAACATGCGGAAGAGCAGCTGGCGGTCGGGGACTTTATCAAGCTGTTTAACGTTAAAACCCCGTCAATGAACCAGCCCATTGGCCTGCTTTCCGGCGGTAATCAGCAAAAAGTCGCGATAGCCCGCGGCCTGATGACGCGTCCTAAGGTGCTGATCCTTGATGAGCCGACGCGCGGCGTCGACGTGGGGGCGAAAAAAGAAATCTATCAGCTGATAAACCAGTTTAAACAGGAAGGGCTGAGCATCATTCTCGTCTCGTCCGAAATGCCGGAAGTGCTGGGCATGAGTGACCGCGTGCTGGTGATGCACGAAGGTCGTCTGAGCGGTGACTTCCCGATTGAACAAGCCTCGCAGGAAATTTTGATGGCGGCGGCAGTGGGTAAACATTACAGCGCGGAGCTGGCAACACTATGAGTACGCAAACAATTCCTTCACGCCGCCTGATCAGTAAGGCATGGTTGCTTGAGCAGAAATCGCTGATTGCGCTGGTGGTACTGATTGCCATCGTTTCCAGCATGAGTCCGAATTTCTTCACTGTGGCGAACCTGTTCAATATTCTGCAACAGACCTCGGTTAACGCCATTATGGCTGTGGGCATGACGCTGGTGATCCTCACCTCCGGCATTGACCTCTCTGTCGGGTCGCTGCTGGCGCTGACTGGCGCGGTTGCAGCTTCTATTGTCGGGCTGGAAGTGAATGCGCTGGTTGCCGTTGCTGCTTCGCTGGCGCTGGGTGCCTTTATTGGCGCGATTACCGGTTCAATTGTGGCGAAAGGCAAAGTGCAGGCGTTTATCGCCACGCTGGTGATGATGTTACTGCTGCGTGGGGTAACGATGGTCTACACCAACGGCAGCCCGGTGAATACCGGTTTCAGTGAGAACGCCGATCTGTTTGGCTGGTTTGGTATAGGTCGCCCGTTAGGGATCCCGACGCCAGTGTGGTTAATGGGCCTGGTGTTCCTTGCGGCCTGGTACATGCTGCATCACACCCGTCTTGGTCGTTATATTTATGCCCTGGGGGGTAACGAAGCAGCGACTCGCCTGTCCGGTATCAGCGTTAATCGCGTCAAGATCACCGTTTATGCGCTGTCTGGCATGTTAGCGGCACTGGCGGGCACCATTGAAGTCGCGCGTCTTTCTTCGGCGCAGCCGACCGCCGGGACCGGGTATGAGCTGGATGCCATTGCAGCTGTGGTGCTGGGGGGAACCAGCCTCGCTGGCGGTAAAGGCCGGATTATGGGCACGCTGATAGGTGCATTGATCTTAGGCTTCCTGAACAACGGTCTGAATTTACTCGGTGTTTCTTCTTACTACCAAATGATCGTCAAAGCTGTGGTGATTTTGCTGGCGGTGCTGGTAGATAACAAAAGCAGTAAATAAAACTCTTTACCCTTACAGGATATGAACATGAAAAAACTGACTGCACTGGCTGTACTGTTAGGCGCCACCCTGAGTGCTAACGCGCTGGCAAAGGACACGATTGCTCTGGTGGTATCGACCCTGAATAACCCGTTCTTTGTCTCGCTGAAAGACGGTGCGCAGAAGGAAGCCGACAAACTGGGTTACAACCTGGTCGTGCTTGATTCTCAGAACAACCCGGCGAAAGAGCTGGCTAACGTGCAGGATCTCACCGTCCGCGGCACTAAGCTGATGCTGATCAACCCCACCGACTCTGACGCGGTAGGGAATGCCGTGAAAATGGCAAACCAGGCCAACATCCCGGTGATCACCCTGGACCGCGTTGCTTCACAGGGCACCGTGGTGAGCCACGTCGCTTCTGATAACCGCTTTGGCGGCAAAATGGCGGGTAATTTCATCGCCAAGAAAGTCGGCGATAACGCCAAAATCATTGAACTGCAGGGTATTGCCGGTACCTCTGCTGCACGTGAACGTGGCGAAGGCTTCAAACAGGCTGCTGATGCACACAAATTCAATATCCTTGCCAGCCAGCCGGCTGACTTTGACCGTACCAAGGGCCTGAACGTGATGCAGAACCTGCTGACGGCTCACCCGGACGTGCAGGCGGTATTTGCTCAGAATGACGAAATGGCGCTGGGTGCCCTGCGTGCGTTGCAAACTGCAGGTAAATCTGATGTGGTAGTCGTGGGCTTCGACGGCACTCCTGACGGGATTAAAGCCGTTGAAGGCGGAAAACTGGCCGCGACCGTTGCTCAGTTACCGGAGCAGATTGGCGTTATCGGCGTTCAGACGGCTGATAAAGTGCTGAAA
The DNA here is from genome assembly GCF_001571305.1 of Erwinia persicina NBRC 102418. Lineage (GTDB taxonomy): Bacteria > Pseudomonadota > Gammaproteobacteria > Enterobacterales > Enterobacteriaceae > Erwinia > Erwinia persicina. Next base: position 248,893 of record NZ_BCTN01000005.1, read on the forward strand.
GGCGAGAAAGTGAAAGCTATCAATCCGGTTGACCTGAAGCTGGTCACCCAATAAATCAAAGAAAAGCATGGCACGCGCCACCTTCGGGTGGCGCACTTATCTGGACACTCCCCTTATGATGAAAACGGACAAACTGGCTGTCCTCGGCAGCATTAATGCCGATCACATTCTGAATCTGACGCATTTTCCGCGTCCGGGTGAAACGGTGATCGGGAAGCAGTATCAGGTCGCATTTGGTGGGAAAGGCGCTAACCAGGCGGTGGCCGCAGGTCGCAGTGGTGCAGACATTGCTTTTATTGCCTGTGTCGGTGATGACGATACCGGCGAGCGTATTCGCCAGCAGCTGATGAATGACCGGATTGATATCAGTCCGATCGAAGCGGTACCCGGTGAATCAACCGGTGTGGCGCTGATCTTCGTCAACGGAGACGGTGAAAATACCATTGGTATTCACGCCGGTGCCAATGCCGCCCTGACGCCTGTCCGCGTTGAGCAGCATCAGCAGGTGATTGCCGATGCTTCCGCCTTGCTGATGCAGCTGGAGTCACCGCTGGAAAGCGTACTGTCAGCCGCGCGTATTGCGCATCAGCATCAGACCCAGGTGATATTAAATCCCGCCCCGGCGACAGCGCTCTCTGATGAACTGCTCTCGCTGGTGGATATTATCACCCCGAATGAAACGGAAGCGCAGATCCTTACCGGTGTGGCGGTCAACAGTGATGAAGACGCGGCCCGTGCCGCTGCGGTGCTGCATGATAAAGGTATCCGTACGGTGCTGATCACGCTCGGCAGTCGGGGCGTATGGTTAAGTGAGCAGGGTAAAGGTCAGCGTATTCCCGGCTTCCGTGTGGAAGCGGTGGATACCATTGCGGCGGGCGATACCTTCAACGGTGCGCTGATCACCGCGCTACTGGAACAGCGCCCGATGGCGGAAGCGGTACGTTTCGCCCATGCGGCGGCCGCGATTGCCGTAACGCGTCACGGTGCACAACCTTCCGTCCCCTGGCGTGAAGAGATAGATCGCTTCTTGCAGCAGCAGGAGTAGATGTGGCAACCATGAAAGATGTCGCCCGCCTGGCGGGCGTCTCAACCTCCACCGTGTCGCACGTCATAAACAACAACCGCTTCGTCAGTGAAGCGGTACGTGAAAAAGTGACCTCAGCGGTGAGCCAGCTGAACTATGCGCCTTCGGCACTGGCGCGTAGCCTTAAGCTTAATCAGACTCACACCATCGGCATGCTACTGACCGCCAGCAGCAACCCGTTCTATTCTGAGGTGGTGAGGGGGGTGGAGCGTAGCTGTTATGAACGCGGCTACAGCCTGGTATTGTGTAATACCGAGGGTGATGAAGATCGGATGAACCGCAGCCTGGAGACACTGTTGCAAAAACGCGTCGATGGCCTGCTGATTATGTGTACTGAAAGCCATCCTCCTTCCGCAGAGTTGCTGCACCGCTATCCGACTATTCCCTCGGTGATGATGGACTGGGCACCGTTCGAAGGCAGTAGCGACATTATCCAGGATAACTCCCTGCTGGGCGGCGAAATGGCCACGCAGCATCTGATCGCTCGTGGCTATACACGCATTGCCTGTATTGCAGGCCCTCAGGACAAAACGCCCGCGCGTCTGCGCCTTGAAGGCTATCAGCAGGCCATGGCTCGCGCCGGTTTAACGGTTCCTGCAGAGTATATTGTCAGCAGTGACTTTGAGTTTCAGGGCGGATTTAACGCCATGAATATGCTGCTGGCGCTTAACCCACGGCCACAGGCCGTATTTACCAGTAATGATGCGATGGCCGTCGGGGTTTATCACGCGCTCTATCAGGCCGGGATGACTATTCCGCAGGATATCGCCGTCGTGGGATACGATGATATCGAGCTGGCGCGCTACATGACACCGCCCCTCAGCACCGTTCATCAGCCTAAAGATGAATTAGGCGAACTGGCGATCGATGCGTTGTTGCACCGTCTGGCCGATCCGGCTGCCGGCCCCCAACTACTGATTCTGACGCCGGAGCTGATGGAACGCGCCTCAGTCGGCGATCTGCGCGGAGCGTAAACGCTTAAGGCGCGCCGTCGACGCGCTTCTTCTTCTCCCGGTCGCTGATCAGATTGCGGCCATCTCCCGGTTTCAGCAGCAGGAATACCAGCGCGGAAAGTACCGTGATCCCCCCCATCGTCAGGAAGGTGGCGTGAAAGTGCTGGAGCGTGGTGCCATCAAAGTTTTGATAGAAGCGCAGTACGGCTGCGCTGACCGCCACGCCAAAGCCGATGGCCAACTGCTGCGTCACCGCCAGCATACTGTTACCGCTGCTGGCGTTAGCATCCGTCAGATCAGCCAGGGTGATAGTGTTCATCGCGGTAAACTGTGTGGACATCGCCATTCCCAGAATAAAGAGCGGGATCAGCAGCGCCAGCATATTCCAGCCCGGCACCTGCAGGGCGAAGGTGGCGATCAGCACGCCAATAATCATACTGATCCCGACCAGCGTTTTACGGTAGCCAAACCAGCGCAGTACCTGTGTGACCGTTGATTTCGCCAGAATGGAACCAAGGGCGGTAGGGGCGACCATGCACCCGGCCAGCAGGGCCGTATAACCAAAGCCGATCTGAAGCATCAGCGGCATCAGGAAAGGAATACAGCCCGTACCCAGCCGTGAGGCGATATTGCCGACAATGCCTACCGAGAAGGTTCGGGTCTTAAACATCGGTAACGGCAGCAGGGGAGAAGGGTGGCGACGGGCATGCACTATATAGAGAAGCAACAGCACAATGCCGGCCAGTAAAACGCCCAGGGCAATCAGGCTGGAAACAACCTGCTCACCGAACAACTCAATACCGCTTGAGATACCGACCAGACCTAAACCAAACAGCAGGAAGCCCAGCATATCGAAACGCCGCTTCGGCGTGGTGAAGTCCGGCATATATTTACGGGCATAAATGATGCCGAGAATACCAATAGGGATGTTGATCAGGAAAATCCAGTGCCACGTGGCCCAGGTGACCAGCACACCGCCCAGCAAAGGCCCGAGTACCGGGCCAATCAGCCCCGGCATGGTGACAAAGTTGAGCACCGGCAGGAGTTCACTGCGTGGATAGGCCCGCAGCAGCGCAAGGCGCGCCACCGGCATCATCATCGCGCCGCCCACACCCTGAATGACGCGGGACGTAACCAGCATCGTCAGCGAGCCGGACAGTGCGCAGGCCAGCGATCCCAGGGAGAACAGAAACACGGCGGCAATAAAGACCTTACGAGTTCCGAAGCGGTCTGCCAGCCAGCCGCTGACCGGAATAAGCATTGCCACGGTCAGGGTATAGCTGATAACGGCGGACTGCATCGCCAGCGGAGAACGTTCCAGACTGTGAGCGATGGCGGGCAGGGCGGTGTTCAGGATGGTGGCATCCAGCGCCTGCATAAAGAAGGCCATAGCGGCAATCCACGGGAGTCCGGCCATACTGCGCGCGGATTTGATCATTGTTATCCCTTTATTTTGGAAAAAAGTTCAGGGCAGGCCCCTGTAGTAGAGAAAGCATAGCATTCCCTTTCAGCGTTCAGCGTGGTCCTTTCTCAGTTTTATGGGCAGAAATGCTGATTTATTGCGCCGAATACGTATGCTTTTAACGCTTCTGGTGAAAAATAACGCGCTCAGTCATTTTTTTGCAATAAA
>NZ_BCTN01000006.1 GCF_001571305.1 Erwinia persicina NBRC 102418
AAAAATACTTTCAAGTGATTACTTTTCACCCAAAACTGCACTTTAACCTCGTTTTATGCTGCTTTAATAAACAGAAATGGGCCAAAGGCCCATTTCTGTTGCTTGCGTCAATTATTGATGGGCGACGATAACGCCGTCCTCGACATCCATTTCTATGGTTTTGCCCGGAACCAGCGCACCAGACAGGATCTGCTGAGCCAGCGGGTTTTCTATCTGCTGCTGAATAGCGCGTTTCAGCGGCCTTGCCCCATAGACCGGGTCATAACCATTTTCGCCCAGTTTCTTCAGCGCCTCTTCGGAGATATGCAGAGCATAGCCACGATCTTCCAGTCGCTGATACAGGCGAGCCAGCTGGATGCGGGCAATAGAAGCAATATGCTGTTCACCCAGCGGATGGAACACCACCAGCTCATCAATACGGTTGATAAACTCCGGACGGAAGTTCTGACTGACGACTGACAGCACCATCTCTTTCATATCGCCGTAGCTCAACGCACCGAAGCGCTCCTGGATTAAGTCTGAACCCAGGTTCGAGGTCATTATCACGACCGTATTACGGAAGTCGACCGTTCTGCCCTGCCCGTCAGTAAGACGACCATCGTCCAGCACCTGCAGCAGGATGTTAAACACATCCGGATGCGCCTTCTCTACCTCATCCAGCAGGATGACAGAATAAGGGCGACGGCGAACCGCCTCAGTCAGATAACCGCCTTCTTCATATCCGACATAGCCAGGAGGAGCCCCGACAAGACGCGATACCGAATGTTTTTCCATAAATTCGGACATGTCGATACGCACCATCGCGTCGTCACTGTCGAACATAAAGTTAGCCAGCGCTTTACAGAGCTCTGTTTTACCCACCCCCGTCGGGCCGAGGAACAGGAATGACCCAATCGGGCGGTTAGGATCGGCCAGTCCGGCACGGCTGCGGCGAATCGCATTCGATACCGCTTCCACCGCTTCATTCTGCCCAATCACCCGGGTGTGCAGCTCCTCCTCCATACGCAGTAGTTTGTCGCGCTCACCTTCCATCATCCGGTCGACAGGGATCCCAGTCCAGCGCGCCAGCACACCGGCAATCTCGACGTCCGTTACGCGGTTACGCAGCAGTCGCATCGTCTTGCCTTCATTCTGCGTGGCAGCCGCCAGCTGTTTTTCCAGCTCCGGAATTTTTCCGTACTGCAGCTCAGACATCTGCCCGAGATCGCCCTGACGACGCGCCTGTTCCATTGCCAGCTTCGCCTGCTCCAGCTCGGCTTTAATATGCTGGGTGCCAGACAGTTCCGCTTTTTCTGCTTTCCACTCTTCTTCCAGCTCAGAGTATTCACGCTCTTTCTGGTTCAGTTCGGTTTCCAGCATCTCCAGCCGTTTGATACTCGCATCGTCAGACTCTTTCTTCAGCGCCTGCTGTTCCAGCTTCAGCTGAATAATACGACGCTCTAATCTGTCCAGTGATTCCGGCTTCGAGTCAATCTGCATACGAATGCTGGACGCGGCCTCATCAATCAGGTCAATCGCCTTGTCCGGTAACTTACGGTCGGCAATGTAGCGGTGAGAGAGCGTCGCCGCCGCCACAATCGCCGGGTCAGTGATCTGCACATGGTGATGCAGCTCATAACGTTCTTTTAAGCCACGCAGGATCGCGATGGTATCTTCCACAGTCGGTTCAGCAACGAAGACCTTTTGGAAACGCCGCTCCAGCGCAGCATCCTTCTCTATATACTGACGATACTCATCCAGCGTGGTCGCGCCCACACAGTGCAGCTCTCCTCGCGCCAGCGCTGGCTTCAGCATATTACCGGCATCCATTGCCCCATCGGCCTTACCTGCACCGACCATTGTATGCAGCTCGTCAATAAACAGAATGACGTTGCCTTCCTGCTTAGACAGGTCGCTCAGCACCCCTTTCAGGCGCTCTTCAAATTCACCGCGATATTTCGCCCCGGCGACCAGCGCCCCCATATCAAGCGCCAGCACACGACGGCCTTTCAGCCCTTCAGGCACTTCTCCGTTGATGATGCGCTGCGCGAGGCCTTCGACAATGGCCGTTTTACCCACGCCAGGCTCACCGATCAGTACCGGGTTGTTTTTAGTACGGCGTTGCAGCACCTGAATGGTACGGCGGATCTCTTCGTCACGCCCGATGACCGGGTCCAGCTTACCCAGCTCCGCCCGTTCAGTCAGATCGATGGTGTATTTTTTCAGTGCCTGCCGCTGATCTTCTGCTCCCTGGTCGTTCACGCTGTCTCCTCCCCGCATCTGCTCAATGGCTTTGCTCAGTTTGTCACTGGTGGCACCGGCAAACTTTAACAGGTCAGCCAGCGAACCACGGGAGTCGAGCGCCGCCAGAACGAACAGTTCTGATGAAATAAAATTATCGCCCCGCTTTTGGGCCAGCTTGTCGCACAGGTTAAGTACCCGCACTAAGTCGGCAGAAGGCTGAACATCGCCATCGCTGCCTTCCACCTGCGGTAAACGGCTCAGGGCCTGTTCAATGCCGGTGCGCAGTGATGCAACGTCAAGGCCTGCGGTCGTGAGTAATGGACGAACGGATCCGCCTTCCTGATTAAGCAGTGCGCTCATCAGATGCAGAGGTTCGATAAATTGGTTGTCGCGGCCAAGAGCCAGTGACTGAGCGTCGGCGAGTGCCAGTTGGAATTTGTTAGTAAGACGATCCAGACGCATAATTTCCCCCTATCAGGTCAAATTGCTACTGGAGATTAAATGAGGTCATCCCTCAAATTTTTCAAGGTTAATGGCCTGACATTTTGGAGAAAAAAACATCAATCCGGACCGTCTTATGGCGCTAGGTTATATCAGCCAGATCAAACTTGCCATACGGCCAGTGACGCCATCGCGTCGGAAGGAGAAAAATTGCTCAGGCTGTGTATAGGTACACTGGCCAGCATCCCAGACGTGACGCACTCCGCAGGCCTGAAGACGATGTTTTGCCAACAGCGATAAATCGGCATAAAACTTTTCACCCGCCGGGCGGAAAGCCACTGAGTCGCCTGGATTTTGTGCGATAAAGGCCTCGCGGACTTCCTGTCCGACCTCAAATGCTTCTGCGCCTATTGCGGGGCCCAGCCAGGCAAAAATCTGTGAGGGAGGGGCAGAAAAAGCATTTAATGTCTCTTCGAGTACCCCATTACACAGCCCCCGCCAGCCGGCATGAGCAGCGGCGACTTCCTGACCGTCCTGGGAACAGAACAATACCGGAAGACAGTCGGCGGTCATCACGGCGCAAACCACACCCGGCGTCCGGCTATAAGCCGCATCCGCCCGCAGTGATGGCGGGACCTTCCAGTCCAGTGTCAGCACCTCTGTGCCATGTACCTGCTCCAGCCACTGCGGCATGGAGGGCAGATCGCCAAGCTCCAGCAGGCGCTGACGGTTGGTCTGCACATGCTGCTCGTCGTCGCCCACGTGCGCGCCGAGGTTGAGGCTGTCCCAGGGAGCCTGGCTTACGCCCCCCTGACGCGTGCTGCTGCACGCTCGCACGCTGGCCGGAACCTGCCAGCCGGGAATAATCAGACTCATTACCAGTCCAGCTGCTCTTTGAACTCTTCGGTATCGGCCTTCAGGGCATTGATCAACTCAACCATGTCCTGAGGCAGAGGCGCATGCCATTCCATCTCAATCCCGGTGATCGGGTGATAGAGACGCAGCATCGTGGCATGTAAAGCCTGACGGTCGAAACCACGCAAAGTGCTGATAAAGGCTTCGGAGGCCCCTTTTGGTGGGCGAGGACGGCCGCCATAAAGCGGGTCACCCACCAGCGGATGATTGATATGCGACATATGCACACGGATCTGGTGCGTACGTCCGGTTTCCAGCCGCAGACGCAGCCGCGTATGGGCACGGAAGTGCTCCATAATACGGTAGTGCGTGGTGGCCGGTTTGCCCATCGGGTGTACTGCCATGTGAGTACGCTTCGTCGAATGGCGGCTGATGGGCTGATCGACCGTACCGCCCGCCGTCATGCGACCAATAGCAACGGCTTCATATTCACGGGTAAACTCGCGCAGCTGCAGCGACTCCACCAGGTGCGTCTGAGCCGGCACCGTTTTTGCCACTACCATCAGGCCCGTGGTGTCTTTATCCAGACGGTGCACAATACCGGCACGAGGCACATCGGCAATCGCCGGGAAATGGTGCAGCAGTGCATTCAGCACCGTGCCGTCAGGATTACCGGCCCCCGGATGTACGACCAGGTCGCGCGGTTTATTGATCACCAGAATATCGTCATCTTCGTAGACGATATTCAGGGCAATGTCCTGGGCTTCCCAGCGGGCTTCTTCATCAATTTCCGCATCGAGAGTAATTTGCTCACCGCCGAGCACTGTTTCTTTCGGTTTGTCGATTATTGCACCATTGACGGTGATGCGGCGGTCGAGGATCCATTCTTTTATGCGAGAACGGGAATAATCAGGGAACAATTCGGCCAAAGCCTGATCTAACCGTTGTCCGAGTTGCGATTCGGATACCGTTGCATTGAGTTTTACTTGTTGTGCCATAAATAAACAGCTTCTTCGTTAACGTTGGGTTTTCACGGCGATGCCGTTTAATATAATGTGCTATCGTACCTGGTCACTACCGGAAGCTTAACGGACAGCTTCCTGAATAACACTCTGAGGATAAGCAAATCGTCATGACGCGTATGAAATATCTGGTGGCTGCAGCCACGTTGAGCCTGGCATTAGCTGGATGTTCCGGCTCCAAGGATGTGGTGCCTGACAGCCCGCCTTCCGAGATCTATGCCACTGCCCAGCAAAAACTGCAGGACGGTAACTTTAAAGGAGCAATAACGCAACTGGAAGCGCTCGATAACCGCTATCCATTCGGCCCTTACTCCCAGCAAGTTCAGCTAGACCTGATCTACGCTTACTATAAAAATGCCGATTTGCCACTGGCGCAAGCCGCCATTGACCGCTTTATGCGTCTGAATCCTACGCATCCAAACGTGGACTACGTAATCTATATGCGTGGTCTGACGGATATGGCGCTGGATGACAGTGCACTGCAGGGCTTTTTTGGTATAGACCGTTCAGACCGCGATCCCACCCATGCGCGTGATGCCTTTAAAGACTTCTCGCAGCTGCTGCGTGGCTATCCAAACAGCCAGTATGCGACGGATGCACGCAAACGCCTGGTGTTCCTGAAAGATCGTCTGGCGAAATACGAACTGTCTGTGGCGGAATTCTACACTAAACGTGAGGCATATGTCGCTGTGGTTAACCGCGTGGAACAAATGCTGAAAGATTACCCGGATACACAGGCTACACGAAACGCACTGCCACTGATGGAAAATGCTTACCGTCAGCTGCAGTTAAATGCTGAGGCCGATCGCGTGGCAAAAATCATCGCCGCCAATCAGGCTTAAGTCTGAAGTCATAAAAAAGGCAGCCTGCGGGCTGCCTTTTTTTGGCCTGGAAACGGATGTGGCCCTCCATTTCCAGTCAGTTCAACCGGTCAACAATGCCATTGAAAACGCCCCCCGACAACCCTCAGAGTCCGATTTATCCTTCCGCCTCACACTTTTCTTGTCCTTGACAAAAAGTGACAAAATAACGTGATTTTGATCACACTTTTTTACCCTTTTCGCGGTATGCTGGGTTCACCAAGACGGAAATGACAGAGAGGTAAGCACTATGGTTCTGAACATTACCAGTAAGCAAATGGACATCACTCCGGCTATCCGCCAACATGTCGAAGACCGTCTCGCCAAGCTTGAAAAGTGGCAAACTCATCTGATTAACCCGCACATCGTTCTGTCAAAAGAGCCGAAAGAATTTGTTGCCGATGCCAACATTAACACGCCAAACGGCCCGCTGGTCGCCAGCGCCAAGCATGAAGATATGTACACGGCAATCAACGATCTGATTAACAAACTGGAACGTCAGCTGAACAAGGTTCAGCATAAGGGTGAAGCGCGTCGCGCCTCTGCCAGTGTTAAAGATCTCAGTGTGGTTGAAACTGACGAAGAGTAATCTGCTAAAACAGTGATAACGCGCCTCAGGGCGCGTTTTTTATTGACAGAATGAAATTGCAGCGGTTACTTTATCCCCTCTGACATCATGGATAGCCTAATGAAACAATCTTCGTTTTTCTTCGCATTCTTTTTTACCTTCTTTACCTTCCCCTGACCGGGAGGCTATTCGTCGTGTAAGAAGCAATGCGAAGACGAACAATAAAGCCTCCCCAGCGGGAGGCTTTTTTTTTAGCCACATCTGACAGGTAGCAAATATGAATCCCGAAAATCCTTTGCTGGCTCTGCGCGGTAAGATCAGCGCACTGGACGAAGAGCTGTTGTCACTGCTGGCTCGCCGCCGCGCACTGGCCGTTGAAGTTGCCGAGGCCAAAATGGCCACGCATCGCCCCGTACGCGACATCGACCGGGAACGAGACCTGCTTGAACACCTGATCACGCTGGGTAAAAGCCACAAGCTGGATGCACATTACATCACACGTCTCTTTCAACTAATCATTGAAGACTCCGTGCTGACGCAGCAGGCGCTGCTGCAAAAGCATCTGAACAACACCAACCCTCACTCCGCGCGTATCGCCTTCCTCGGGCCAAAAGGCTCGTATTCGCATCTGGCCTCACGTCACTACGCTGCACGCCATTTTGATAATTTTATTGAGAGTGGCTGCCTGAAGTTTCACGATATCTTTAATCAGGTAGAAACCGGGCTGGCAGACTATGCCGTATTACCCGTAGAGAACACGACTTCGGGATCGATAAACGATGTCTATGACCTGCTGCAGCACACCAGCCTGTCCATTGTCGGCGAGATCACCCTGCCTATCGATCACTGTGTGCTGGTCACCGGTCAAACCACGCTGCAGGAGATTGAAACGGTGTACAGCCATCCGCAGCCGTTCCAGCAGTGCAGCCAGTTTATTAACCGCTACCCGCACTGGAAAATTGAGTACACCGAAAGTACCGCCGCTGCGATGGAAAGAGTGGCGGCGATGAATTCACCGAAGGTGGCCGCACTGGGCAGCGAAGCAGGCGGTGAACTGTACGGTTTGCAGGTGCTGGAACGCAATCTGGCCAATCAGCGTCAGAATATTACCCGCTTCATCGTGCTGGCGCGCAAGCCGGTTGAGGTGTCATTGCAGGTTCCGGCGAAAACCACGCTGATTATGGCCACAGGTCAGCAGGCAGGTGCGCTGGTTGAGGCCCTGCTGGTACTGCGTAAGCACAACCTGACCATGAGTAAACTGGAATCACGTCCGATTAACGGCAATCCGTGGCAGGAGATGTTCTATATCGATTTCCAGGGCAACCTGAATACCGAAGACGTGCAGCAGGCGCTGCGTGAACTGACGCCAATGACCCGTTCCCTCAAAGTACTCGGCTGCTATCCCAGCGAGAATGTTGTCGCAGTCGATCCGCAGTAAGTTTTGTCCGCCAGTGCTTTAACGCTGGCGGTTTTCGCCTTTCCCGCAGAGAAATATTTACGCTGATGCACCTATCGCTATATCATTAGATATATAACGATACTCGGGCAACGCTTATGACCCCCCTCACCCGCTTTTATCCTGCATTACTCCTTAGCGTCTTTATGACCTTTTCCGTCCAGGCTTCCAGGCAGGTGACCGACCAGCTGGGCAGGCAGGTAGCCCTTCCCGATCGGGTCGATCGGGTCGTGGTTCTGCAACATCAGACGTTAAACCTGCTGGTAGAGCTGAATGCGACAGATAAGATAGTGGGTATCCTCAGCAACTGGAAACAACAGCTTGGCGATGACTATAGCCGGCTGGTCCCCGAACTCAATACCCTGCCCACGCTGGGCGATCTTACTCATGTGGATCTGGAAAAGCTGGTAGCCCTGCATCCCCAGGTGGTCTTTGTCACCAATTATGCCCCACAGGAGATGATCGATCAGATCCAGAGCCTGGGCATCGCGGTGGTTGCCATCTCTCTGCGCAGCGATACGCAACAGGCGAGACAGCTCAACCCACAGCTGAAAAACGAAGAGCAAGCCTATAATGAGGGTCTTGCGCAGGGCATTCGTCTGATCGGGGACGTGGTGGGTCAGCAACCGCAGGCAGAAAAACTGATTACCGCCACGTTCAGCCAGCGCCAGCAGGTAGCCCGCCGGCTGCAGGATATCCCCGGCAAAGCACGCGTTCGCGTGTATATGGCCAACCCTGACCTGACGACCTACGGTACCGGTAAATATACCGGTCTGATGATGGCGCATGCTGGCGCGATCAACGTCGCCGCCGCCACGGTCAAAGGCTATAAGCAGGTTTCCATGGAGCAGATTCTGGCATGGAACCCACAGGTCATTTTTGTGCAGGATCGCTATCCACGGGTGATTGACGAGATCGCACAGCAGCCCGCCTGGCAGGCCGTGGATGCCGTTAAAAACCATCGGGTTTATCTGATGCCGGAATATGCTAAGGCCTGGGGATATCCGATGCCGGAAGCCATGGCACTGGGTGAACTGTGGATGGCGAAGAAACTCTATCCGGCGAGATTTGCCGATATTGATATGCAGCAGCAGGCAGACCAGTGGTATCAGCGTTTTTACCGCACACACTATCGCGGCGGCAACTGATGCCCCCTTTACAGGTGCTGGCAGCAGGCAGCCTGCGTGACGTCTGGCCTGCCATCATCAGTGCGTTCCAGCATCATTATCCGGCGGGCATCGTGACGCAGTTTGGTCCGGCAGGTTTACTGCGCCAGCGCATTGAACGGGGTGAACAATGCGATCTTTTCGTCTCCGCCAGCATGATGCACCCGCTGGCGCTAAAGCGGGCCGGGCGGGCACAGGATGTCGGAGTATGTTGCCACAATCTGTTGTGCCTGAGCGTTTCTCACCGCATCCCTCCCGCCCCCTGGCTCGAACTGCTGGGCAACCCGGCGCTGCGCATTGCAACCTCAACGCCGGGATGCGATCCGTGCGGTGATTATACCTGGCTGCTGTTCGATCGTATTGAGCGGCAATATGCCACACTGGGTGAACAGTTAAAGCAACGGGCACTGACGCTTGTTGGGGGAGAAAAGTCATCGCCCGTCCCGCCGGGTAAACGGGCGTCACAGTGGATCATTCAGTCGGGCCAGGCAGATATTTTTATTGGCTATCAAAGCTATGCGCAGATGCTGCAGGCAGCAGACGGCATCAGCACCGTGTTCATCCCTGCTGAATGGCAGACGCGGGCTGACTATGGTTATGCCGTGTGCCGCCCTGCCGGGAAAAAACTGGCCGAGATGTTGTTAACGCATGCGGGGCAAAAGATTTTCGTCGCGGCGGGATTTGGTGCTGTCACGGGCTGACCTTCTGTTTGGGTCAGCCCGTGACAGCTGGGCATACATAACACTTATGCTCTGCTGTCGTTTGCCTGGCGCAGCAGCGTACGGCTTTCTGCCTGGAAACGTTGAGCATGGTCACCAAACCAGTGCTCCACACGGCGGAAGCTGTCGATAAACGCCTGCTTATCGCCCTGCTCAAGCAGCTTAATCGCCTCACCAAAGCGCTGATAGTAGCGTTTGATCAGCGCCAGATTATTTTCTGACGACATGATGATATCCGCATACAGCTGAGGATCCTGTGCAAACAGCCGTCCGACCATTGCCAGCTCCAGCCGGTAGATCGGTGACGAGAGTGCCAGCAGCTGATCGAGCTGTACATTTTCCTCCGCCAGATGCAGGCCATAAGCGAAAGTCGCGAAATGACGCAGCGCCTGAATAAACGCCATGTTCTGATCGTGCTCCACTGCGCTGATGCGGTGCAGGCGTGCGCCCCACACCTGAATCTGCTCCAGGAACCACTGATAGGCTTCCGGCTGACGCCCATCGCACCACACCACAACCTGCTTTGCCAGGCTGCCGCTATCCGGACCGAACATCGGATGTAATCCCAGAACAGGTCCGGCGTGAGCCGCCAGCATCGCCTGCAGCGGTTTGTTTTTTACCGATGCCAGATCAACCAGAATACAGTCCTGCGGCAGCGGCGGCAGCTGACCGATCACCTGCTCGGTCAGATGGATTGGCACACTGATAATCACCATACCCGCGTTGGACAGCATCGCTTCCGCGTTATCCCAGTCCCCTTTATCGAGGATCTGCACCTGATAACCGGACAGCGTGAGCATCTTTTCAAAGAGGCGTCCCATCTGTCCTTTACCGCCTACAATCACCACCGGACGCAGTTCAGGACAAAGCGTTTTAAAGCCTTTATCATTTTCGCTGGTGTAGGATTCCCGCATCACGCGGCGCAGCACATCCTCAATGAGATCCGGGGGGACACCCAGCTTTTCAGCCTCTGCCCGGCGCGATGCCAGCATAGTAGCCTCACGCTCAGGGACGTAAATCGGTAATCCGTAGCGGCTTTTGACTTCGCCCACTTCGGCCACCAGCGCCAGCCGTTTTGCCAGCAGGTCCAGCAGCGCTTTGTCCACTACATCGATTTGATCGCGTAGTGCGGTCAGTTCAGCCACCATAACTCATTAACCCTCTTGCGACAGACGCGCCGCCAGTACCCCGGTCAAATCCTGATGAATATCACGCAGCAGGTGTTCAGTCGTTTCCCAGTTGATGCACGCATCGGTCACGGAAACGCCGTAGCGCATATCACTACGCGGCTGCTCGGAAGACTGGTTGCCTTCGTGGATATTGCTTTCCAGCATCAGGCCAATAATGGAACGGTTACCATCTTTGATCTGCGCTACGGCAGACTCAGCCACGCCGGACTGGCGACGGAAATCTTTGTTAGAATTGCCATGACTGCAATCTATCATCAAGGAAGGACGGAGTCCCGCCTGCTGCATCTCTTTTTCACACTGCGCCACATCGTTCGGGCCGTAATTCGGGCTTTTCCCACCGCGAAGGATCACGTGTCCGTCCGGATTACCCTGTGTTTGCAGCAGGCATACCTGCCCTGCCTGGTTAATCCCCACAAAACGGTGCGGCATTGCTGCTGCGCGCATCGCGTTGATCGCGGTGCCCAGGCTGCCATCGGTACCGTTTTTGAAGCCCACCGGCATAGACAGACCGGAAGCCATTTCACGGTGTGTCTGCGATTCCGTTGTCCGCGCACCAATCGCTGACCAGCTGAACAGGTCGCCAAGGTATTGCGGGCTGTTAGGATCCAGCGCCTCTGTAGCCAGGGGCAGTCCCATTTCGACCAGGTTCAACAGTAGCTGACGCGCCATATGCAGACCGGCTTCCATATCGAAGGTGTTATCCATATGTGGATCGTTGATCAGCCCTTTCCAGCCCACCGTCGTCCGTGGCTTTTCAAAATAGACGCGCATCACGATGTAAAGCTGATCGTCAACCTGGTCCGCAAGGGCTTTTAAATCGCGGGCATAAGCGAGCGCGGCCTCAGGATCGTGAATTGAGCAGGGACCGCAGACCACCAGCAGACGATGGTCTTTACCGCTGATAATGTCAGAAATGGTCTGGCGTGAAGCGGCAATCTGCCCTTCCAGTACGCTGTTCAACGGAAACTGTTTTTTCAGCTCTTCCGGAGTAATCAGAATCTGTTCGTCAGCGATATGAACGTTATTCAGCGCATCTTTTTGCATGATCGTTATCCTGGGTGATTCGTTTGAAAGGGATCCTCATTGAGGTTGCTGATAACTGTACCAGAATACGTACATAACACAATCATACGTTGTACACATTTATTACCACCAAAATTTACAACCGATAAAATATCGATTAATTACATAAAAAACATGTATATAATAAAAAATAACACAACAACATCATAAGCAAAAGTGTAAACATATAATTACACTTAATATCACCTCTGGCTTCACTTACCCAGTTAGCACTGCCTGAAGTGCCGGAACGATCTATAATTCCGGCCTGTGAACTGCCACCGGAGAGAGCAATGGAAATCATCGTACGACCTTTTGAACATGCCGATGCCGTGCCCTTTGCTCACGCCGTGCAGGAATCCGTGGAAAGTCTGAAACCCTGGATGGTCTGGGCCCATGAGGATTATACCCCGGACGAAGCCCGTCGGTGGTTCAGCTACACGCACTGGCAGCGTCGTCAGGGGGTCGCCAGTGAGTCAGGCCTGTTTGCCGGAGATGGCCATCTGTTGGGCGGGGTAGGTCTGCGCTACAGTACGGGGCCAGGCATTCCGGCCGCACTGGGCTATTGGGTACGCAGCAGCGAACAGCGTAAAGGCATTGCCCGTCAGGCTGTGCGGCAGATCGCTGAAGAAGCCTTTAAACAGCCTGACATCGATGTTATCGAAATTCTGGCGGCAGAGAGTAATATCGCCAGTCGTGCGGTGGCCACCAGCGTTGGCGCAGAGCTGGCGGCCCTTCGTTACGGCCTGATTGTATTAGACAGCGGGCCGGTCAATACCGCCATCTACCGGCTTCAGCGCCCGCATCAGGGTTCCCAGTGACTGGCGCTGCTGTCCGCTGGCATCGATATTCTCCGCAGACAGCCACCGGGTGAGCGCCTGGTTAACCGCCGGCCATTCGCTGTCGATGATAGAAAACCAGTGGGAATCCCGTGAACGTCCCTTACGCACCATCACCTGACGGAAGGTTCCCTCGTAAGTAAAGCCGAGACGGAGTGCCGCCTGCCGCGAAGGCGCATTGAGAGCATCACACTTCCATTCACAGCGGCGATAGCCAAGGGTAAAGGTATTATTGAGCATCAGCCACAGGGCCTCGGTGCCTGTTACCGTGCGTTTCATCAGGGGAGACCAGGTCACTCCGCCGATCTCCAGCGATCCATTGGCCGGATCAATCCGTAAATACGACACCAGCCCAACCGGTTTATTGCGCTTTGCACAGATAATGGTAAAGGTCACAAACCCGGGCTCTGCCGCACGCTGACTGAGCCAGACCTGAAAGGCAGGCAGTGAGGCGGGACGGTCTTCCGTCAGCCATGTCCAGTCACTGTCGTCGGGTGCAGAGGCAAAGGCGGTATACAGATCTTCGCCGTGTCGTGCGGTATCAAGAGGTTCCAGCCGGCAATAAAGCCCGACCATCATGGTAGCTTGCGGGACAGGAACAGGCTGCCAGTAAGGCAATGGCTCGCCGACGGGTTGGCCGTACTGATTGGTTCTCTGCGTCACATCGTTCTCCTTGCAGTGGCAATTTTCCAGCATACGAATAACGCTGGCGTCTTGCCAGCATTGCCGCAGTGCAGTAGCATCCTTTTTTACCTGCACAGGACATACCCATGGTTCGTTTAGCTCTGGTTGGTGACTACCGCGCCGATGCCGTTTCGCATCAGGCCATCCCTAAAGCCATCACGCTTGCTGCACATTTCCTAAACCTTGATGTCACGCCACACTGGCTGCCGACCGCAGCGATTACCGACCGTCACGCTTTGCTGGATTATGATGCTTTCTGGCTGATCCCCGGCAGCCCTTATAACAATGATGACGGGGCCTTCCTTACCCTTCGCTACGCCCGTGAAAACAATATCCCGTTTCTGGGCTCCTGTGGCGGGTTCCAGTACGCCATTGTGGAATATGCACGCAATGTGATGGGCTGGAGCGATGCCGGACATGCTGAAACTGACAGCGGTGGCCGCCTGGTGATTGCGCCATTAACCTGTTCACTGGTTGAAAAAAACGGCGATATCGTCATTGAGCCGGACACGCTGCTGGCGCGGGCTTACGGAAGGACGGAGATCAGTGAAGGATATCACTGTAACTATGGGGTGAATGCGGATTTTGTGGCCGACCTTAAACGTTATCCGCTGCGGATCACCGCTTACGATCGGGAGGGGGATGTCCGGGCAGTTGAACTGCCAGATCACAAATTTTATGCTGCCACCCTGTTCCAGTCCGAACGGGCTGCCTTACGCAACGAACTTTCCCCGCTGGTCGTCGAACTGCTCCGCGCCGCTAGCTAATCATCCCGCTCGCCGGCGTATCCGGTCAGCCAGCGAACGGCATGACAACGTCAGCGTCAGGGAGCGCTGATAACCACCGCGACCCGACGGTTTTCCGCACGGCCCTGCGAGGTCTTATTGCTTTGCACCGGATCACGGGCACCCAGGCCGCGCGTGGTGATATTGCTGCGCGGCACGCCGGCCCCGCTGGCCCATGCATCGGCCACCGCATTGGCCCGCTTCAGCGAAAGTGCCTCATTGTACTTCTCGTCACCATAGTTATCGGTATGGCCATCAAGACGGGCATGATGCAGGCCACTGGCAGACAGCATTTTTGCCATGTGCTGAACGGTTGCCACACTTTCCGGCGTCAGTTCAGCCTTGTTTTTACCAAACAGAATTTTTTCCGAGATCCCCAGCATCCACCCCTCCGGGACTTCGGTAAAGCCCTGGGCGCGCATAGCGCTGATCTGATCTGCCGTAAATTTACCCGGCGGCGCAGTCTGGCACCCCGCCAGCACCAGCGCCAACAGCACGCCGGCCATCATGCGTAATATCTTCATCGTCTTTCTCCTGATTCTTATTAGCCAGCCGCACGCTGATGGTGCTGCTGTTTTTCCAGATACATGCTGCGATCGGCTGCGTCCATAATGTCTTCTGCCGTTGCCGCCTGACTGGCCACCGCGTAACCAATACTTAACGTCATATCGACAGACTCACCGGAGTTAAGAACGATTGGCTCGTCCATCCGCATATTGATGGTATCAATCACCTTCTCTATATCCTCATGGTGATTCACCTCATCGAGGATCATGGCAAACTCATCTCCACCAAAGCGGCATACCAGATAGGTATTAGCCGCGCACTCAAGCAGCCGCCCTGCTATCGCCATCAACACTTCATCCCCGGCAGCGTGCCCCCAGGTGTCGTTGATGTCTTTGAAATTATCGCCATCCATAAACAGCAGTGCGGTATGCGTTTTGCGCTCACTGTCACTGAGCACGCTGTCCAGCGCGCTGCGGAAAGCTGAGCGATTTGCCAATCCGGTAAGGGGGTCGTGTAACGCACGTTTCAGCAGTGAGTCGCGCTCCTTTTTCTCACGCCGCTGCCATTTTTCAATCTCATTTAACAGGCTGTTAAAATCCTCACCAAAAACGTGCAGCTCATCGATTTTTGACGGGGGAACCCGTTGAGAGAAATTACGCGTCGCACGAATGTCATGCACCACGCCCGTCATGTTTCTTAGGGCGGCGATAAGGCCACTGAACAGATGACGGGTCAGCAGAAATGCCACTACCGAGGCGAGCAGCAGGCAGAGGGTCAGTACGCTTAGGGAACGATAAACAAAATCGGTCACGGTGGCGTCTTCTCCGGTCAGCGTGATAGTGCCGATTTCCGCCCCGTTATGCAGGATCGGTTGCTGAACGGGTTTCGGGAACAGCCAGCCAGAGACCAGCCGGGCCAGCGGATCGGCACGCAGCGAGTGCTCATTATCCTGCCCCCAGTGCGCCAGTACCTTACCTTTACTGTCTGCCACAATAGCCGAAGAGAACTGTCCCTGCTTACCCAGTTCCACCAGCGTTTCCATCGCCGCGTTGCCATCACCAAAGACGACCGCAGCTTCCAGACTGTGGCTGACGGTGTAGGCCAGCAGCTGCAGGTTCTTGTCGGCGTACTGGCGAAACGACAGCATTGAGGTGGCAGAGATGAACAGCCACGCGACAATCATCGTCGTCACTGCGCTGATCACGCTGATACGTGCCAGCATTTTACGAAAGCTGGGCCTGCTCTTCTCTGCTGAAAATTTATCCATGTCTTTCACTCCCTGAAGAGGCCAGCATTAATACATCGGGATGCACCCGAACGCCGCTTCGACCCAGTGAGTCGAGATTGACCGAGAAACTGACGCGGTGGTTAATAAACTTGAGGCAGAATGCGCTACCGACTGCGCAATCAGGGGTTTGTTCGGCAATGGTCAGCAGGGGACGTGGCTGATAGCTGTTAATCAGTTCAACCTGCTGATGTGAGGATTCACGACCAAAATAGAGGACATCACACTGTGAGGTCA
The DNA here is from genome assembly GCF_001571305.1 of Erwinia persicina NBRC 102418. GTDB lineage: Bacteria > Pseudomonadota > Gammaproteobacteria > Enterobacterales > Enterobacteriaceae > Erwinia > Erwinia persicina. The sequence goes on from NZ_BCTN01000006.1 coordinate 15,900, forward strand.
GCGCCTGCTGAACATCATCGACCTGAACCGCATTCCATACAGCGGGGGGATGCTGGACAGAGGCGCTGATCAGCACTGAAGCATAGTGAGCGGAACGGAAAACACATAACCGGGGTAAGCCGTTCAGGTGGGGCCAGCGGGTATAACTGATCATCCCCGCTACCGTCTGGCGTACGTCAGACGCAGAAGCCCCCTCTGGCTTTACAGACGACATTTCACTTCTTAGCGGTAAACTGATGACACCCAGCAGGATCGACAGTAGCAGTACATATCTTTTCGCCATGAAACCTCTGCAGCCCCGGCCCCCACTCTGGCCCTGTCATCCGGGTATTCCCTCTCTTAAGTTAAGAAATATCCTAACATCCTGTGAAACATTCGTCATCATGTTGAAAAAAGTAATAATGCCGGCCTCATGGCCAGCCCCGCCTTATCGCTATTGATGCAGGTCGTTAGCCGCTGACATTCAACGGCGTGATCGCCCGACGCTGACGCCGTTCAAAATACATTGAGATGATACCGCCGGTAACCACCAGACCTGCGCCAATTATGGTGGCAGACTCCGGCAGCGTATCCCAGAACAGATAACCGATAAACACTGACCAGAGCAGCGTACTGTAGTCAAACGGGGCCAGCAGGGAGGCATCTGCGTATTTCAGGCTCAGCGTCAGTAATATCTGGGTGATGCCGCCTAACAGGCCACAGCCCAGCAGTAACAGCAGTTGCCTGCCACTGGGTACTGACCAGCCGAACCACAGCGTGAGCAACGAGGTCAGCGTGGTGGTGATAGCAAACCAGAAGGCAATAGCCCCCGGCTTTTCAATACCGTTGAGATAGCGTATCTGGATGGAGGCTGTGGCAATACAGACTGCTGCCATCAGGGCCAGCACCATGCCCAGCGTCGACAGCCAGCTTATCGTGGTGAAAGCCCCCCCGGAAGAAAAGAACAGCTGGCCGGACAGCATCACCAGGATCCCCGCAAACCCGGCGATTACCGCGACCCAGCGGTGATATTTAACTTTCTCCCGCAGAAAGATCGCCGCCATGATGACGGTAAACAGTGGAGCCGCATAGTTGATTGCCGTGACGTCGGTCAGGGAGATATAGATCAGGGCCAGATAGCTAAAGTACAGCCCGCCCGTCCCCGCCAGCCCGCGTATAAAATGTCCTTTTACGTTACGCGTGCGGATGCCGTCCAGAATATTCCCCTGGCACCACAGCCAGATAAACAGCGGGATGAGTGCCACGAAGGAACGAAAGAAGATCACTTCTCCGACCGGAATACCGCCATCAAGTCCTTTGACACAGGCCATCATCAGCGTTGAGGTCAGGGCACCGGCAATTTTCATCGACACGCCGGTGGAAGGGCTGGGCGAAGAACGCATAGCAAAAAGAACTCCTGGAAAGAGAGGGATGACTCAAACATACGCGGATTTTGTTTTAGATCAGCTTAAAAATCAGCGGCAAACGGCTTTTAATTTTTTTTAGCGGCAGGCAGGAGGCAGGATGTGTCATTCAGGTATGCTGTCGGCCAAAAAAGGATAAAAAAAGGGGCCGACCTGCTGGTCAGCCCCTTTATTGCTATTAACTATCAGATGTCGCTTAAGCGCCCAGACGTTCTTTGATACGTGCAGACTTACCAGTACGCTCACGCAGGTAGTACAGTTTGGCTTTACGCACAGCACCACGACGTTTCACAGTAATCGTGTCGATTACCGGGGAGTGAGTCTGGAATACACGCTCTACGCCTTCGCCGTTAGAAATTTTGCGAACAGTGAATGCAGAGTGCAGACCGCGGTTACGAATAGCGATAACCACGCCCTCGAATGCCTGCAGACGCTTTTTAGCACCTTCAACGACCCATACTTTCACTTCCACGGAATCACCCGGACGGAATGAAGGTACGTCCTGTTTCAACTGTTCTTGTTCGATCTGCTTAATAATGTTGCTCATAATTAAATCTCTTATCCTGGGTAAACTGATAGTTAAGGTGAACTAAGCGCTATGGCCGTTCAACCGTATCATCGTTTTGTTGCCTGGGTGTGTTCCCGTTGGAACTCAGCCAGCAACTTTGCTTGCTCTTCAGTCAGAGCCAGGTTTTCCAGAAGTTCAGGTCTTCTAAGCCAGGTACGGCCCAGCGACTGTTTCAGGCGCCACCGGCGAATATCAGCATGGTTGCCCGACAGTAAAACTGGCGGTACTTCCATCCCTTCTAACACTTCAGGGCGGGTGTAGTGGGGGCAATCCAGCAAACCGTCAGAAAATGAATCTTCTTCGGCTGAGGCCTGTTTTCCCAGTACCCCCGGAATAAACCGGGATACTGAGTCAATCAGCGTCATCGCTGGCAGCTCGCCACCGCTGAGTACGTAATCTCCAATCGACCATTCTTCATCGATTTCGGTTTTGATTACACGCTCATCAATCCCTTCATAGCGACCACAGACCAGAATTAACTTCTGGTGGGTCGCCAGCTCACAAACCCCATCTTGATCGAGTTTGCGCCCCTGAGGTGACAGATAAATCACCCGGGCCCCTTCTCCTGCCGCCGCTTTTGCTGCGTGGATGGCATCCCGTAAGGGTTGAACCATCATTAACATTCCCGGTCCGCCGCCGTAAGGACGTTCATCCACGGTACGGTGCCGGTCATGAGCGAAGTCACGAGGACTCCAGCTCTGAATGTTGAGCAGGCCATTTTTTACTGCCCGACCAGTTACTCCGTATTCGGTAATTGCGCGAAACATTTCAGGAAACAGGCTGATTATGCCAATCCACATACTTTGCGCCGGAGTATTACCGTTTTGTTCGGAGCTCAAAAACCAGGATCCCAATCTACTTTAATGGTACGAGTAGTGAGATCGACATTCTTGATAACCTGTTCATCGAGGAACGGAATTAGCCGCTCCTGCGCACCAAATGCATCCTTCAGGTTTGCCTTCACGACGAGAACGTCGTTCGAACCGGTTTCCATCATATCGATGACTTTACCCAGTTCGTAACCTTCAGTGGTCACCACCTGGCAGCCCATAAGGTCTTTCCAGTAGTAGTCACCGCTATCCAGTTCCGGCAGTTGCTCTGAGCCCACGACAATTTCGCAATTCGTCAGCAGACCCGCAGCATCACGATCGTCAATGCCTTTGACTTTGATGATCATGTCCTGATTGTGGCGCTTCCAGCCTTCCAGCTCGACAAGCTGCCATTGACCCGCCCGCTGGATAAACCACGGCTGATAGTCAAAAATGCTTTCGGCGTCTTCGGTGGAGGAAAACACTTTGAGCCAACCACGAATACCGTAAGCCGAGCCCATCTTCCCCAGAATTAACGGGTTAGCGGGAGGCTGCGAGGTGAGTTGCTTGCTCATGTTGACCACCGTGACAGATTAAGCTGCTTTCTTAGCTTGTTTGATCAGCGCATTAACGCGATCAGACAGAGTAGCGCCCTGGCCAACCCAGTGCTCAATGCGGTCCAGATCCAGACGCAGTGGTTCAGCCTGACCTGAAGCGATCGGGTTGAAGAAACCAACGCGCTCGATGAAGCGACCGTTGCGAGCATTACGGCTGTCGGTTACGACTACCTGATAAAACGGACGCTTTTTAGCGCCGTGACGTGCCAAACGAATTGTTACCATAACATCCTCTTTAGTTAATAAAACAGCCGGGCCCCATTGAGGGAACGGGGCCCGGATGCAATATAAAAAGCCCGAAAATTTTACTCATTTTGGCGCAAAAAGCAATCTAATTCGCCTGAGTGGTTTTCCGGCTGGCTTAACGGCCTGGGAAGCCCGGCGGCATCATACCTTTCATACCGCGCATCATCTTCGCCATACCGCCCTTCTTCATCTTCTTCATCATGCGCTGCATGTCGTCGAACTGCTTCAATAAGCGGTTAACGTCCTGCACCTGCATACCTGAACCTGTGGCAATGCGGCGCTTGCGGGAGCCTTTGATAATCTCAGGTTTTTCGCGCTCTTTACGCGTCATTGAGTTAATCATCGCTTCCATTCGCACCAGCACTTTGTCATCCATCTGCGATTTAACGTTATCCGGCAGTTGCCCCATGCCCGGCAGTTTGCCCATCAGGCTGGCCATACCGCCCATGTTACGCATCTGCTTCAGCTGGTCGAGGAAGTCGTTCAGATCGAAGCCATCCCCCTTCTTCAGCTTGCTGGCCAGCTTTTCTGCCTGAGCACGGTCGACCTTGCTTTCGATATCTTCAATCAGCGACAGCATGTCGCCCATGCCAAGGATACGCGAGGCAATACGGTCCGGATAGAACGGTTCGAGGGCTTCGGTCTTTTCACCGACACCCATAAATTTAATCGGCTTACCGGTAATATGACGAATCGACAGCGCTGCACCACCACGGGCATCACCGTCAACCTTGGTCAGAACCACCCCTGTCAGCGGCAGCGCTTCATTGAACGCTTTCGCCGTATTGGCGGCATCCTGCCCCGTCATGGCATCGACCACAAACAGCGTTTCCACCGGATTAATCGCGGCGTGAATCTGTTTGATCTCGTCCATCATCGCTTCATCAACGTGCAGTCGACCGGCGGTATCCACCAGCAGCACATCGTAGAATTTCAGCTTCGCCTGTTGCAGCGCGCTTTTAACGATATCGACCGGCTTCTGGCTGAGGTCTGACGGACAAAAATCAACCCCTACCTGCTCGGCCAGGGTTTCCAGCTGTTTAATCGCCGCCGGGCGATAGACGTCGGCGGACACCACCAGCACTTTTTTCTTGTGCTTTTCACGCAGGAATTTCCCCAGTTTGCCGACGCTGGTAGTTTTACCCGCCCCCTGCAAACCGGCCATCAGCACCACGGCTGGCGGCTGAGCGGCCAGGTTCAGAGTGTTGTTCTCTTCCCCCATCGCGGCAACCAGCTCGTTTTTGACGATCTTGACGAACTCCTGACCTGGGGTCAGACTTTTGTTTACTTCATGACCCACTGCGCGTTCTTTAACGCGCCCAATGAAGTCACGAACGACCGGCAGCGCAACGTCTGCTTCCAGCAACGCCATGCGAACTTCGCGCAGCGTGTCTTTAATATTGTCTTCTGTCAGACGCCCGCGGCCACTGATATTGCGCAGGCTCTGCGACAGTCTGTCGGTTAAATTATCAAACATCGTCTCTCGCTCAACGTAATGAGAGGCCGCCTCAGCGACACAATGGCGCGGATTATAACATAGAGATGGCGGGATCTCAGCCATATGCGATGAGATCGTTTGGAGCCAGCAGCCGCTGGCGCTATACTGACTTTTTTCTCATCTGGTCTGTACCTGACGAAATCTATGTCTGTCATTGCGATTCTGGCGCTACTTGCCTACTCATTCAGCCTTGCACTTATCGTTCCCAGCCTGCTGCGGAAAAACAGCACCTGGCGTCGACTGGCGGTTCTGTCTGCCGTTGTGGCCCTGGTGTGCCATGCGGTGGCGCTGGAACAGCGTATTTTTGGACCGGACGGCGGGCAAAATCTGAGCCTGCTTAACATCGGTTCGCTGGTAAGTCTGCTGATTTGCGCCATTATGACCATCGTTGCCTCGCGCAACCGTGGCTGGATATTGTTACCTGTCGTTTACAGTTTTGCACTGATCAATCTGGCTTTTGCCACGTTCGTACCGAATGCTTTTATCACGCACCTGGAAACCACGCCGGGTATGATGGTGCATATTGGCCTTGCGCTCTTTGCTTATGCCACGCTGATTATTGCCGCGCTGTACGCCTTACAGCTTGCCTGGATTGACTGGCTGTTGAAGAATAAGAAGCTGGCGTTCAACAACGATATCCCTCCGCTGATGACCATTGAACGTAAAATGTTCCATATCACGCAGATAGGCGTCGTACTGCTGACGCTGGTGCTCTGTACCGGCCTGTTCTATATGCAGGATCTGTTCAGTCGTGAGAATATCGACAAAGCCGTGCTCTCTATTCTGGCCTGGTTCCTCTACATTGTGCTGCTGTGGGGCCACTACCATGAAGGCTGGCGCGGTCGCCGCGTGGTGTGGTTTAACTGTGGCGGTGCCTTTTTACTGACCATGGCCTATTTCGGTAGCCGCATGTTGCAGCATTTTCTTTCCTCCTGATTGACCACCACAAGGACCTCCCTTGGAACACGTTTCAACCACGACCCTCATCGTTACGCTGGTCATTATGATTTTGGTGTCAGCGTACTTCTCCGGTTCAGAAACCGGCATGATGACCCTCAATCGCTATAAACTGCGCCACCAGGCCAAAAATGGCGACCGTGCCGCCCGTCGTGTCGAAAAATTACTGCGTCGTCCTGACCGCCTGATTAGCCTGGTGCTGATTGGTAATAACCTGGTCAACATCCTGGCTTCCGCGCTGGGGACCATTGTCGGAATGCGTTTGTATGGCGATGCCGGCGTGGCGATTGCTACCGGCATTCTGACCTTCCTCGTACTGGTGTTCGCTGAGGTACTGCCGAAAACAATTGCCGCACTCTACCCGGAGAAAGTGGCCTTCCCCAGCAGTTTCCTGCTGGGACCGCTGCAGGTGGTGATGATGCCACTTGTGTGGTTGCTGAACACCATTACCCGCATGCTGATGCGCATGGTAGGGATTAGAAGCGATGGCGCAGCCAGTGCCGCATTGAGCAAAGAGGAGCTACGTACGATTGTTTACGAGTCGCGCTCACTGATGTCACGCCGTAATCAGGATATGCTGCTGTCCGTGCTCGACCTGGAAAAAGTCAACGTTGATGACATCATGGTGCCGCGTAACGAAATTGTCGGCATCAACATCAACGACGACTGGAAGTCTATTGTGCGCCAGTTAACTCACTCCCCACACGGCCGCATTGTGCTTTACCGTGACTCTCTCGACAATGCCATGAGTATGCTGCGCGTGCGCGAAGCCTATCGCCTGATGACCGAGAAAAAAGAGTTCACCAAAGAGGTGATGCTGCGGGCGGCAGATGAGATTTACTTCGTGCCTGAAGGGACACCGCTTAACGTGCAACTGGTTAAATTCCAGCGCAATAAGGAAAAAGTGGGCCTGGTGATCGACGAATACGGTGATATTAAAGGGCTGGTAACCATTGAAGATATTCTGGAAGAGATTGTCGGTGATTTTACGACTTCAATGTCCCCTTCGCTGGCTGAAGAGGTGATGCCGCAGAATGACGGTTCGGTGTTAATTGAAGGCAGCGCTAACGTGCGTGAGCTGAACAAAGCCTTTAACTGGACGCTGCCGGAAGAAGAAGCCCGCACCATTAACGGTATGATTCTGGAAGCGTTACAGGATATCCCGCTGGCCAACACCACGGTGCAAATCGATCATTACGCCGTCGACATTCTCGACGTGCAGGACAACATGATTAAGCAGGTTCGCATCACCCCGCAGACGTCGCTGAAGGAATCAGTGGGGTCGTAAGCGGAAAGTGTTCAGAAGGTTAAAAAAAGGCCGGCCCCTGCATACCGTCGGGGCCGGCCTTTTTTCGATCAACCAGACACATCAACTAGATGTGCAGCTCTTTCAGCTTCTCTTTCGGCAGCGCCAGTTCATCGTTACGGTTAACGCGAATGTCGTTGTCGATGATGTTGCGCGCGATATCCTGCGCTTCATCCAGTGAATGCATTTCGCAGGTCCCACACTGATAAATATTCAGCTCGGGGATATCACTCTGGTTTTTTACCTTCAGCACGTCAGCCATCGCGGCCTTCCATGCTTTTGCCACACGCTGCTCGTCCGGCGTACCAATCAGGCTCATATAGAAACCGGTACGGCAGCCCATTGGGGAGATATCAATGATTTCCACGCCGTCACCATTCAGGTGATCGCGCATAAAGCCTGCGAACAGATGCTCCAGCGTATGGATACCACGCTCGGTCAGGATCTCGATATTCGGGCGGCAGAAACGCAGATCGAATACGGTGATGGTATCACCAGCAGGGGTCTTCATGGTTTTGGCTACGCGCACAGCGGGAGCGGCCATGATGGTGTGATCGACGGTAAAGCTATCCAGCAATGGCATACTTGTTACCTCAACTAATGAATTTATTTTTGAACCGATGAAACTTTTTCAAACTCTGTACGTCTGAATATATGAAAGACGCGCATTTGTTATCATCATCTCATCCCTGACAACAGAGATGTAATTTGGGCCACAGTAATGTGGCCTTTTTCTTTTGTGCCGCTTAACGCTTACCTTGCAAAAAGGTTTCCAGGTCAAGCGTATCACTTTCTTCGATATCCTGCTGACTCACCTTAGAACGCTGCGCTTCATCGCTAAACTGCTGTTCCGTCAGCACCTCATAAGACTCTTCGCTTAACTGAGCACGATACTGTTCTGCCAGCGCCAGACCGGCACCACCGATGCCGTTCTCTTTCAGCGTCTGCAGGAATCGCGCAGAGTAGGTCAGGTCGGGATCGTCAAATGACGCCACGAGACGGTCACACACGTCCTGATAATGGTGTTCATCGCTCTGGCTGTCGAGCGTTTCCGCCACACGGCGCAGATCGCTGAACAGGGCCTTGCCCACATCCACCAGCAGATGCTGAGCTTCTTCACATCCCATGCCGATGGTCTGGCCTGGCTTGCGTCCTTCAAGGATCACCCGGTTCCAGTTCTTACGCGTACAGGCCAGCTCTGCACTGTTCATCTCCGGGGCATCCGCCAGCGTACACCAGATCAGGAACAGGTCGAGGAAGCGTACCTGATTGGCATCGACACCAATCGGAGAAAACGGATTAATATCCAGTGAGCGAACTTCGATATATTCAATGCCCCCACGCTGTAACGCGTCAGAAGGCGCTTCCCCGGAACGGGTGACACGCTTGGGCCGGATAGGTGCGTACAGCTCATTCTCAATCTGCAGCACATTCGTATTCAACTGTAACCAGTTCCCCAGCTCATCTTTGACGCCCATTGCCGCAAACTCTTCAGAAGGCGTTTTAATCGCCGCTTTCAGACCGGTAATGTAGTCAGGAAGATTATTGAAGGTAATGCCGAGGTTGCTCTGGGATTTATTGGTATACCCAAGGTCGCTGAGACGTAACGAGGTGGCATAAGGCAGTGATAACATTCCCTTATCGCTACGTTCAAACGGCAGTGCGCTCTCCTTGCCCTGCAGGAAAGAGGAGCAGATGGCCGGAGACGCGCCGAACAGATAAGGGATCACCCAGCCAAAACGATAATAGTTGCGGATCAGGCGCAGATAGCCATCTGAAATGGCCTCTTTACCGCTCTCAGCGTCTTTGACCCCTGCCCACGCCTGCCAGAAAGAGAGCGGAAGCGAGAAGTTGTAGTGTACGCCAGAGATAATCTGCATCAGTGCGCCATAACGGTTTTTCAGCCCCTGGCGATACAACGTCTTCATCTGACCGATATTGGAACGGCCATACTGTGCCAGTTCGATATCCTGATTGGGATCGATCATGCACGGCATGCTCATCGGCCACATACGCTCCTCCCCCAGTTCACGGGCAACGTGGCGGTGGATATCGCGTAAAAATGCCAGCAGATGATCAATATCCTGATCGACCGGTGTGATAAATTCCAGCAGTGCTTCTGCAAAGTCAGTGGTAATCCACTTATGGGTCAAAGCGGAACCAAGAGAAGCCGGGTGTCCGGTAGTGGCAAGGTGCCCATCCGGCATAACGCGCAGCGTTTCGCGCTCTATACCGCGACCAATACCTTTAAGTGCGTCAGGATGAGCTTCCAGCCAGGAAAGCGCCTGTGATACGTCCGGGATCAAATTGACCTCCCGCTCAGAGAAAAATTTATTATTGTTCAGCATAATGTTAATCGCAGCGCCGCCTTAAAGCGAATCAATGCCACCATTCCATGCCCTGTAGTGTTGCGGCTGCCAGCAGCACATAACGCAAGGTTTTACCGATAGCGAGAAAGATCACCGTCGGTAGCCAGGCGAAACGCAGCCAGCCAGCAAGAACGCACAGCAGGTCACCCAACACGGGTAACCAGCTAAAAAGCAGCGCAGCAGGCCCGAATCGGTGCAGCCACGCCGTTGCTGTGTTGTGCCATCGCCCCTGACTTTTTACGGGAAGCAGGCGACCCACTATGATGTTGGTCACACCGCCCAGCGTATTCCCCAGCGCGGCAATCAGGACAACCAAACTGACAGAAACCTTTCCTGCCAGCAGTAATCCCACCAGTAAGGCTTCTGAACTGCCAGGCAATAACGTGGCACTCAGAAAACTACTGGCAAACATCGAACCGTAAGCGAGCCATTCACTCACAGCCGTCTGACATCCACGGCATCCATGCCGGCTGCGCAGGCGGCCTGAAGACCATAGTCAGCATCCTCGAACACCACACAGCGTGCAGGCGTTACGCCGATTAACTCAGCGCAACGCAGGAATGTATCAGGTTCTGGCTTATGACGTTTAACATCATCTGCTGCGACAATGGCATCAAAATAACTGAGGAGCCCAAGGTGCTGTAACAGTCCGACGGCCACTGAATGCTCACTGCCGGTGCCCACCGCCATCGGGCGACGCCCTTTGTACGCTCTGACCACTTCCACCAGCGGGAGCGGCTGCACGCTGTCATACAGCATGGTTTTGAGCAGCGCCGTTTTTTCTTCCGCCAGCCGGTAAGGATCAAGATCGCTTTGATGGCGGTTGATGATCACCTGGGCGATATGCCATGTGGGTGAACCATTTAAGCCCACCATGGCCGCTTCATCGAAGTTCATGCCGTATTTTTCCAGCACCTGATGCCAGGCTTTTCGGTGTGTAGGTTCAGTATCCAGGATGGTGCCATCCATATCGAAGATCAAACCGTCGTAAGCATCGTACATTCATGCATCCATCCTGATCACGGAACGATTACTTTAGCGTAAAGCACCCACATTGTCGCTGCCGGGATGGATCAGCAAATGCCTTGAAATATAGAGGGATTTTGATTATCAGATAAATGCGTGGGATAAAGCGCAGGAAAATTTGCTTTAAAATGATCATTCTTAAGGAGGATGTGCAGAAAACAAGCGAAGAGAATAAGGGGACGAGGGGGAAGTCAGGAAGATGATTCGGCTTCGCCTTACGCGGAAGTCACGTCGCGAAAGCGCTTATTCTTCCTTAGTGCTGGCGGTAAGACAGCTACACAGTGGCCACTCAAAGAGACGTTCACTTGTCAGAATATGGTGCATCCAGGAGGATTCGAACCTCCGACCGCTCGGTTCGTAGCCGAGTACTCTATCCAGCTGAGCTATGGATGCAGGGGTCAAGCATGTTGATTTTACAGACTTCAGAAGCAGGCCACTACAGAGTAGCCTGCCACTTTTCAGAATAGGGCGCATCCAGAAGGATGATTCGGCTTCGCATCACCCTGACGGGCTGTCGCGAGCGACATTATCCTCCTTTGTGCTGGCAGTAAAACACCTACAACATGCCAACGCAAAGAGACGTCCACTTTTCAGAATATGGTGCATCCAGGAGGATTCGAACCTCCGACCGCTCGGTTCGTAGCCGAGTACTCTATCCAGCTGAGCTATGGATGCAAAGGTAAAACGACGCAGTTTTCTGCGGGGTAACACTATCGGGGGAGATAAAGCGACAAACCTGAGGAGATACTGAAGAAAATCACGACCACTCATTAAGAAATGATGTAACCGGGAAGATCATTCGGCTATGACTTAAACCTGATGAGCATCGTGGTTTTCCTTTGCGCTGGCGAAAAACTTTATAACATGCCAGTACACAGGATTTTCACTCTTTAATAAAATGGTGCATCCAGGAGGATTCGAACCTCCGACCGCTCGGTTCGTAGCCGAGTACTCTATCCAGCTGAGCTATGGATGCATTGCTACTTCTTGTATAACGCAGTGTGCTGACTACTCACCGTGATGCAGGGCTGCTAACGCTGCACCAGTACTTCCCAATATTAAAGCCGCACTAAGCCGCTTTAAAAAATGTGGTGCATCCAGGAGGATTCGAACCTCCGACCGCTCGGTTCGTAGCCGAGTACTCTATCCAGCTGAGCTATGGATGCAAAATGGCGGTGAGGCGGGGATTCGAACCCCGGATGCAGCTTTTGACCGCATACTCCCTTAGCAGGGGAGCGCCTTCAGCCTCTCGGCCACCTCACCACTAGCACTCTTTCGAGTTGTGCTTCAGAACGTTGTATCTGCTCATCGGCACTGCGTGGCGCACATATTACTTTCTGGGCGTTGTAAGTCAAACAATTTCTCCCCCTTTTTTCATCACTCGTGTCTGATTGCACAAAAGCCACGCAAACCGGCCATTTTGACGACAAAAAGAGTGATTTATCAACAAAGAAAGCAGCCACAGAGAGAGCGATCACGCACGGATAAAAACAGCAGAGGAGAAAAAACAGGTAATAAAAAACGCGAAGAAGAAGGCGAAGGATAAGGAAAACAACAAAAGGGACGGGGAAAGCGAAAACCGGTAGCGCCTCGCTACTGGAGCGAGGCGCTGGATCCGTTAGTAACTTGTTTGCTGAGTCTTTTCGGCCTGAATGCGCTGATAGATCTCTTCGCGATGCACCGACACTTCTTTAGGGGCGTTCACACCAATACGTACCTGGTTACCTTTAACACCCAGCACAGTTACAGTCACCTCATCACCGATCATGAGGGTTTCACCAACTCGACGAGTTAGAATAAGCATTCTTTGCTCCTTGAAAGATTAAAAGAGTCGGGTTAAGTGCTTCCCGGCATTATCCATCGTATAACGCTAAATGTAGCCTATGACAAATACACCCGTTGTGCACCTGCATACCAATACATTCTGCTGATACTTAGTTTAGCCGAAAACCAGATCATCAACCTGACTTTATGATTACAGGGGTGTATCACTTGAAAAGACGCCCGGACATGCAGCCCTGAGCGTCTTCCCGGCAATACCTTTTTATAGTGTTACAGTTTTGCAGCCACCCATGCCTCAACGCCAGCCAGTGCAGCAGGCAGCGCCTGTGCGTCTGTACCGCCAGCCTGAGCCATATCCGGTCGACCGCCACCCTTACCACCGACCTGCTGGGCCAGTTCGCCCACCAGCTCGCCCGCTTTTACGCGGTCGGTCAGGTCTTTAGTCACCCCGGCAATCAGGGATACTTTGCCATCAGCGACTGTCGCCAGCACGATAACTGCAGAACCAAGCTGGTTTTTCAGGTCATCGACCATCGTACGCAGCATCTTCGGTTCAACATTGCTCAGTTCGCTGACCAGCAGCCTGGTGCCTTTCAGCGCAATGGCTTTACTACTCAGTGATGCACTCTCTTGCGCAGCCTGCTGATCTTTCAGCTGCTGCAATTCTTTTTCCAGCCCGCGCGCATGGTCAATCAACGCCCGCACTTTCTCATTCAGATTACTGTTGTTGGCTTTCACCAGGTGAGCAATATCCAGTAACTGCTCATTCTGACTGTATACCTGTGCCAGTGCGCCCTCTCCGGTCACCGCTTCAATACGGCGTACGCCTGCGGCAGTACCCGACTCAGAGGTGATGCGGAACAGGCCGATATCGCCCGTACGGGAGGCGTGAACGCCACCGCACAGTTCGGTTGAGAAGTCCCCCATGCCGACAACGCGCACGTGGTCATCGTACTTCTCCCCAAACAGTGCCATCGCCCCGTGTGCCTTCGCGGCTTCCAGTTCCATGATATTGGTTTCGACCGGCAGATTGCGACGGATCTGTGCGTTAACGATCTCTTCAACCTGGCGGATCTCCTGTGGCTTCATCGCTTCAAAATGCGAGAAGTCAAAACGCAGGTATTTGTCGTTAACCAGAGAGCCTTTCTGCGCAACGTGATCGCCCAACACCTGTCGCAACGCGGCGTGCAGGAGATGCGTCGCAGAGTGATTGAGGCGAATACGAGCGCGACGTGCTTCGTTAACCTGCGCCGCAAGGCGGTCGCCCACGCGAAGCTGGCCCGATGTCAGGGTACCAATGTGACCGATCGCCTGAGCATACTTCTGCGTGTCATTCACGGTGAAAGTGGCCCCCTGCTCGCTTTTCAGCTCACCGGTATCGCCCACCTGACCACCGGACTCACCGTAGAACGGTGTCTCATCGAGAACGATAACCCCTTCCTGGCCGGCGCTGATCGCCTCCGCTGCCTGGCCATCAACGAAAATAGCAGTCACAGCGGCATTCAGCGCCAGTTCTTCATAGCCTTTGAAGGCTGAGGCCTGGTCAATGCGGATCACATTGTTGTAATCCGTACCGAAGCCGCTGGCATTTCGCGCACGCTGACGCTGCTGCTCCATCGCCTGCTCAAAGCCCGCTTCATCAATTTTCAGATTACGCTCACGGCAAACGTCCGCCGTCAGGTCGGCCGGGAAACCGAAAGTATCGTACAGGCGGAAAACAGTTTCACCATCCAGGGTATCGCCCTGCAGGTTCTCCAGCTCTTCATCCAGCAGCGCCAGACCACGCTCAAGCGTTTTCGCAAACTGCTCTTCTTCACTTTTCAGGATCTGCTCAACCTGCGCCTGCTGACGCTGCAGATCTTCCCCCGCAGCACCCATCACGGCAATCAGCGGAGCGACCAGTTTGTAGAAGAATGTGCCTTCTGCGCCCAGCATGTTGCCATGGCGAACCGCACGGCGAATGATGCGGCGCAGCACATAACCGCGGTTTTCATTCGACGGGATCACTCCATCCGCAATCAGGAAAGCACAGGAACGGATATGGTCGGCAATCACCCGCAGGGATTTATTGCTCAGGTCAGTTGCGCCCGTCACCTCAGCGACCGATGTGATCAACCGCGCAAACAGGTCGATTTCATAGTTGGAGTTCACATGCTGCAGAACGGCACTGATACGCTCCAGCCCCATCCCGGTATCCACGGACGGCTTCGGCAGCGGCAGCATGGTACCGTCTGACTGACGGTTGAACTGCATAAAGACGATATTCCAGATCTCGATATAGCGATCGCCATCTTCTTCCGGGCTACCCGGAGGGCCACCCCAGATATGGTCGCCATGGTCGAAGAAGATCTCGGAGCACGGGCCGCATGGGCCGGTATCACCCATCTGCCAGAAGTTGTCAGAGGCGTACGCGCCACCTTTGTTGTCACCGATGCGGATAATACGTTCGCGCGGTACGCCGATCTCGTTTTCCCAGATGCCGTACGCTTCATCATCGGTCTCGTAAACCGTGACCCACAGTTTCTCTTTTGGCAGGCCGAACCACGCCGGGCTGGTCAGCAGTTCCCAGGCAAAGCCGATCGCTTCTTTCTTGAAGTAATCACCAAAGCTGAAGTTACCCAGCATTTCAAAGAAAGTATGGTGGCGGGCGGTGTAGCCGACGTTTTCAAGATCGTTGTGCTTCCCACCGGCGCGCACGCAGCGCTGCGAGGTCGTGGCACGCGAGTAACTGCGTTTATCCTGACCGAGGAAAACATCTTTAAACTGGTTCATCCCGGCGTTGGTAAATAACAGCGTCGGGTCATTGTTAGGGACGAGGGAGCTACTGGCTACAACCTGATGTCCCTTGCTCTGGAAAAAGTCGAGAAACGCTTGACGAATCTCCGCAGTGCTCTTGCTCATATTTGTCCTGGAATCACGCTAACGAACGTTTCGTGGGTCATGTTACGCCGGATCGGCTTCTGCCTGCGGCGACACACGAACAAAAAGTGGTGAATAAGATAAATTTTCTTCAGAGGGAAGTAAAATCCCATCGACGATCAATCATCAAAATTCTCGAAAATGGCGCGGATATCCTCCATAAAGAAGCCTTTAGCCATCAGAAATCGCTGCACTTTGGCTTTTTCCTTCCATTCCGTGGGCAGTGGCAGTCCAAACTTACGTTCTGCCCGCGCAAATGCTTCCTTTTGCCAGTCAATTTCAGCAGCAAACAGCGCATTATCAATCAGCGTTTTATCAATACCCTTCTGCCCCAGTTCCATACGAATGCGCTGTGGCCCATAGCCTTTACGACTGCGTCCGGCTACGTAGCGCTCTGCAAAGCGCGTATCATCCAGCCAGTTGTGCTGATAGCACCACTCAACAACGCGATCGATCTCTTCAGGGGCCAGCGGTTCCGGCTGCGCGTCGGGTTTAGCCGCCTGCTGTTTCGCGAACTGGGCGGCGCGTTCACTGGAAATCTGCAGCTTACGGCGAAACTCTGCTTCACTGTGATCGCGCATGGCAAGAATACGCATTGCCCGCTCCAGCAGTTTTGCATGCCGGGTTCGTTCAGTGGATTCTGACATAATGATTCATCCGCGTTCAGTCTAAGTAACAGAGAGTCAGGGTAACGCCTGATGGCGATGCTTGCGAGGAAAAAGCGTAGAAAGGAGAGGATAATGGGCGGGTTCAGTCATCTGATACAGACTATTCTGGAATGTCATAAAAAAAGGGAATCGCTTTGGCGATTCCCTTTTTATGTCGCGAACAGAACGCTGTCCGTCCGGCGAGTAACGATTAGATATCTTCGTTAACTTCACTATCGGCTTCATGCGGAGCCGGAACAAAATCAGGCTTATCGTCCGGGCTGTTCAACAGCATTTCACGCAGTTTTGCTTCGATTTCGTTAGCGATAGCCGGGTTCTCTTTCAGGAAGTTACCTGAGTTGGCTTTACCCTGACCAATCTTGTCACCGTTATAGCTGTACCAGGCACCGGCTTTTTCGATCAGCTTGTGCTTCACGCCCAGGTCGACCAGCTCACCGTAAACGTTGATACCTTCGCCGTACATGATCTGGAACTCAGCCTGTTTAAACGGTGCTGCGATTTTGTTTTTCACCACTTTAACGCGGGTTTCGCTACCCACCACTTCATCACCCTCTTTGATCGCGCCGATGCGGCGAATATCCAGACGGACAGAAGCGTAGAATTTCAGAGCGTTACCACCGGTAGTGGTTTCCGGGTTACCGAACATCACGCCAATTTTCATACGGATCTGGTTGATAAAGATCAGCAGCGTACCGGAGTTCTTCAGGTTACCGGCCAGCTTACGCATCGCCTGGCTCATCATACGTGCCGCAAGGCCCATATGAGAGTCACCGATTTCACCTTCGATTTCTGCTTTTGGTGTCAACGCCGCTACGGAGTCGACGATGATGACGTCAACCGCACCGGAACGGGCCAGCGCATCACAGATTTCCAGCGCCTGCTCACCGGTATCCGGCTGAGAACACAGCAAGTTATCGATATCCACGCCCAGTTTTTTAGCGTAGACCGGGTCCAGAGCATGCTCGGCATCGATAAATGCACAGGTTTTCCCTTTACGCTGTGCAGAAGCGATAACCTGCAGCGTCAGGGTGGTTTTACCGGAAGACTCCGGGCCATAGATTTCAACGATACGGCCCATTGGTAAACCACCGGCACCCAGCGCGATATCCAGTGATAAAGAACCGGTTGAGATGGTTTCCACATCCATGGTGCGGTCTTCACCCAGGCGCATGATGGAGCCTTTACCAAACTGCTTTTCAATCTGGCCCAGCGCTGCTGCCAGTGCTTTTTGCTTGTTTTCGTCGATAGCCATTTTTACTCCTAATCATGCGGGTAAAGCACACATAGATGCTGCTTCGTCTCTAAAATATGCGCTGATTATACTGTATGCTCATACAGTATCAAGTTTAATTTTTGAGAAAGTGATCGAGCAGGGTTTGCAGCGCCCAGGCCGTGGCCTGACGGCGTACGGCCTCGCGGTCACCGCTGAAGCGCTGCACCAGGGTCAGTGCTTCACCGCTTTCTGCGGCAAATCCAAACCAGACGGTGCCGACGGGTTTTCCCTCGCTGCCGCCATCCGGCCCGGCAATGCCGCTGACCGAGATCGCATACTGCGCACCGGCTTCACGCAGCGCGCCCAGCGCCATCTCACGCACCACCTCTTCACTCACCGCCCCGAAGTGGGCCAGTGAGGCATCCGACACCCCGATCATCTGCTGCTTGGCATCATTGCTGTAGGTCACAAAGCCGCGCTGAAACCAGGCCGAACTGCCGGCAACATCCGTCAGCACTTTTGCAATCCAGCCCCCGGTGCAGGACTCGGCAGTGGTTACGCAGGCCTGATGGGCCCGCAGACGTTCACCCACGCGCATGCTCAACTGCAGTAATTCGTAATCGGTCATATGGCTCTCCCCTTACCGATGTTCCAGAGCAAAAGAGTAGCACTTTTCACTGGTTCAGACGGCGTCAAAAGCCGTTTTTGCGGCCTGTCATGGCGATTTTCCGTCAGACTTTCTCTGCCACCATAAATAAACGCGGGAAGGCCAGCAGCAGGTTGCCATCCTGCCGTCGCGGATACGCCAGTGCGATCTCTGCCAGATAGTCTGTCAGCCATACAGCCTGTTCAGCCTCATCCAGCGCGGCGAGATAGGGGCGCAACCCGGTCGCCCGCAGCCAGTCAATAATGGCCTGCGGCGAGGGCATGACATGATAGTAGGTGGTCCGCCAGATATCGACCCGGCAGCCTGCGGCTGTCAGCAGGTCATAGTACTGTTCTGTTGACAGCAGAGACGCACGCGACGACGCCTTCGGGTCGATTTTACCACGCCACTCAGGACGCTGTGCCACGTTACGCATCAGACGATGGCTCGGCTCATCAAGGTTATCCGGCATCTGAATGGCCAGTACGCCACCGGTAGCAAGCTGAGATGCCAGGCGGGGTAGCAGGACCGGATGATCGTTCAGCCACTGCAGAGAGGCATTAGCGAAGATCACCTCCTGAGGGGGAGTCGCCAGCCAGTGACGAATATCCGCCTCGTGAAACCCACAGTCCGGCAGACGCGCACGAGCCTGTTCGAGCATCGCCCGCGAACTGTCCAGCCCGGTAATCTGCGCCTCAGGCCAGCGCCGGTGAAGTAATTCGGTACTGTTACCCGGGCCACAGCCAAGGTCGGTAACGTAAGAAGGGGAAGGACATGTGATGCGCTGGAGAAGTTCCTGCGCCGGGCGTGTGCGTTCGGCTTCGAACTGACGGTAAAGATCGGGATTCCAGTCTTTCATTATTCCTCGCTCAGATAAGCAGTGGCAGCCCGATCTCCTGTAAACCTGGCTGCCCCGGCGATAAATAACACTCTGGCTGCAACAATCCAGACGCGATTTAACGCGCCTGCTTCACGGCCAGCCCCAGCTGCCACACGGCCATCGCATAATGATTGCTGTGGTTATAGCGGGTGATAGCGTAGAAATTAGGCAGCCCGTACCAGTACTTATAGCTCTTACCCATATCAAACTTCAGCAGGCTGACCTGCTGATTGTGATCCAGCGGGATAACCGGTGACAGTCCGGCTGCGGCCAGTTGGCCTGCGGTGTAGCGGGTTTTAAAGCCGCTCTCCAGCCCCGGAGCCTGGCCAGTGGCCTCTACCGCTACGGTTCCGTTGGTCAGCCAGCCGTGTGCCTGGAAATAGTGCGCCACGCTGCCAATCGCATCCACCGGATCCCACAGATTAATATGTCCGTCACCGTTGAAGTCCACAGCATACTGTTTAAACGCCGATGGCATAAACTGGCCGTAACCCATTGCCCCGGCAAATGAGCCGCGCAGATCGAGCGGATCATCATCTTCTTCACGGGCCATCAACAGGAAGGTTTCCAGCTCACCGCTGAAGTACTCAGCGCGGCGCGGATAGTTAAATGACAGCGTCGCCAGCGCATCAAGAATGCGTGTTTTGCCCATTACGCGGCCCCAGCGGGTTTCCACGCCGATAATACCCACAATAATTTCCGGCGGTACGCCATAGGTTTTTTCCGCACGCTGCAGCGCATCCTGGTACTGATTCCAGAATGCCACGCCGTTCTGTACGTTATCCGGGGTAATAAACTTACTGCGATAACGGATCCATGCGCCGTTAGGGCCGGTCGGGCCCTGAGCCGTCGTCGACGGGGCCTGGCGATCCATCAGGCGGACAATCCAGTCGAGATTTTTCGCCTGCGCCAGCACATTATGCAGCTGGTCGCGTTCAAAACCGTGCTTTTGCACCATTTTGTCGATAAATGCATTGGCCGCCGGGTTATTGGCGAAATCGCCCCCCAGTACCGTACCGCTGTGCGACGGTTCCAGCAGGAACCCGCCGTTGCCTTTAAACGGATTGCCATGCGGTTCAGCCGGCGCCGACTTCGGCTGGCTGCTACAGGCGGTGAGTAATGCGAGGACAGGGAGGAACAAAGCCAGATAACGCATCAGATATCCATATAACCGTTTAAATTTTTCAGAAACAGATGGTAAAGCATTGATGGTGAGGAGTTAAGCGGATTTACTAAAAGTGAGGAAGGATAGCCATGAAAATCCCCTCTGCCTGACGCGAGAGGGGACGGGGGCACTGAATTATCGTTTGTAGTAGATTTCACCCTGCTTCGCCTGCAGAATTTTGCCGTCAGCATTGGTGATCAGCACATAGTTACCGCCCATGTAGGTCCAGTGACTGTCGGCTTCCGGAGCGGGCAGATGGCGCACCTTCCACTGCACAATTTCATATTTTTTGCTGCGGTAGAGATCGGGCACCACGTCACCAATAGCAAAACGCTTAAAGTCAGCGAAGAAGTATTGCAGATCGTAAGGATCGGCAGGGTTAGCCTGCGGGGCAGCAGCCTGAGGATCCTGCGCCAGTGAGTTCTGACTTTCCGGGGTCTGAACGGCAGGCGCCTGCACTTCATGGGCCGCATCTGCGCTCTGCTCACCTTCCGCCCAGGCGGCAGGGACACAGGATAACGCCGCAGCCGAGAAGAGCGCTGAACAGAATACCACTTTCAACTTACGCATATTTTCTCCAAAATTTAGGCTATCTGGCAGCGATCCGCTGCAAAATCAACGTACATCAATACGACGATAATCAACAATAAGCCGGTTCCATTCACGCCCGGTAAGTCTTAGAGGGCCTGAGGATGAGATGGTTCCGGCACAGTTACCTGAGATAATAAGATGATGTAGCTAAGGGATTGAAGGAATTATTGTTAATAAACATGACCTGCGCTCCCTTCCCCCCTGTTCCGGCTATTTTGGCTGACGCTGTACCTCGCGCCAGACCTTCAGTGCCAGCACCACCAGCCCACCCGCACCGATAATCAACAGCGCCCAGAGCAGCCCTTTCTGCCAGAGTGCGCTTTTTTCTGTTTCAGAGGTCGCGGTTAAACGTTCCCGGCCCCCCAGCGTCTGTATTCCCTCCTGACCGGCATCAGGCAGGCTCAACCATGGATGGGTCTCCTGCGGTATCAGCTGATCCAGACTGATCGCCTGTGTTCCGGCGTTCTTATTGCCCCAGACCAGCATATAAGGTGCGCTGCCCTGCGCGTTAAACACCAGCTTACGCACTTCACGTTCCGCACTTACCAGCGGTGGCGTTCCGCTCCACTGCTGGTGAACCCCTTTTACGCGTATGGCCTGGATTAACGTGCCCTGAAGAATAAGCGGCGCGGAGGCGTTTTCTCCCAGGCTGTAGACCACCTGGTCAGCCAGCGGCTGCCAGACACCCTCCGCGGTGCTGCGATACGCTATCTGCAGCGGTAATACGGCATTAGTCTGGGCGGGCGTAATCTTCAGTCGGATCAGAGGCTGGGGAGTGGGCCAGCTGTATTCCGCTTCGCTTGCTGAGACAGCCTTAACTGACGGCGTCAGACTGATAAAGTGCTGAACCGGGTTTGCCACGGCCTCAATGCCCGTGACGGCACTGAGGTTAAGATTCTCCGGCTGGGCATCATCCTTAAATACCAGCATCAGATAGCGCGAGCGAAGGCCCCGTTCGACGTTGAAATCGACCGTATCCAGCAACAGTCTGCTGTCCCCGGAGGTCAAATCCATCAGCGGAGTGTCATCCGTCACGGCCTCCCAGTCTTTCAAATCGCTGCTGTAGAATACACTGATCCGCGCCTGCCAGTTCTGCGGCAAACGTTCCCAGGTCAGTTTCAATCCACTCAACCTGGGGGAAATGCCCTCCTCCTCCTGCGGTACTTCCAGCAGCAGGCTGCGGCCCAGCGGTTTTTCCCCCTCAACGGGCAGCGTAACCTCAATGCCGCTGGCCGATTTCAGGGTTACCTGTGCACCTTCGCTTGTCTGACGCGGCTGGCTGGCCATGGGAAAAACACGCAATGGCCAGCTCTTCGTTTTGTTTTCGCTTATCTCCGTTGAATAGAGGGCAAAAGGCACCGTTACTCCCTGACTGTTAAACACCCGCAGGTCACGCATATCGGGCCAGGCCGTTTGCTGATAGACCTCTTCCGGCAGTTTTACCCGGTAAAAGGGCTCTGCCCCCGGGGTCATCAACGGCAGGCCGTAAGCATAATCCTTTGGCACCTCGTTCGCGTTCGCTGCTGCGCCGGCCGTCAGACATAGCGTAACCAGCAATAAGGCCTGGCTTAATTTATTGTTCATCTTTTCCCTCAGTGGCGGTGACCGCCTCTTTTTGATGTCCGTTTTTCGGCGGCAGCGGCGAGAAATATCCGGCAATCAGTACCAGAACCGCCACGCCAATAAAGCCCACCGCACGCGCCAGCCCTCCGCCGTGTGCGCTGTCCACCAGCATCAGTTTAATAATGACCACCACAAGCAGGGCTGCGCCCCCGAACCAGGCCTGACGATGGCGGTAGCGGGTTGACCACAGCATCGTCAGCAGTGCAGTCAGCATCCACAGAAGCGTAAAGGTCGTCTGCACCAGGCGCGACGACCAGAGCGCATCGGCCTGCCAGGCGATCCCGGCGTAGTACGACAGAATGCGCATCACCAGACCATTGCCCCACCAGAACAGCAGCGCAATCGCGCCAAGACGCAGGGCAAGATCGCCACCGGGCAGGGCTGCCGCAAACTGCCCGCGCAGTTGCCGGCCCCAGAATAGCAGGGCAAACATCAGCATCAGAGCCCCTTCTTCCAGGGGATTGATCAGCGGCAGGTAGCGCCAGTCGATCATCACACCATCGTGCAGATTACCCAGCAGCAGCACGATCAGTGCACAGGGTGCCAGCGGCAACAGCCCGAGCGACGGATACAACCGCGGGAAAGCCGCGAACGGCCACAGGCCACGGCGCAGCGCCCACAGCGTCAGCAGGATAATGGCTGCAATAAACACCATCAGCGCAGACATGCGCCATTCGTCCATGCCCCATGGCAGCGTATCCGTCACACGCCAGACCTCGGCCCAGGTGGACAACAGCATCCAGAACAGGGATAAATGCAGCCCCTTCTCCAGGTAGGCCGGTCTGACTCTGCCCTGTTCCCGTTTCAACAAGCGGTAAGCCGCGCCCAGCACCGGCAGCCAGACCAGATTCATCCAGCCTGCTGCCAGCAGGGCGTTATCGATCAGCTGCTGATACAGCAGGGCAAGCAGCATGGCGATCCATAGCAGCCACGGCAGGTATCCGAGATCCGTCCAGGCAAGACGGCGACTGGCCTGATGCCACACCAGCGCAGAGAGGGTGATCAGTGCCAACAGCACAAACAGGAGATCCGTGTCATAAAGTGGGCTGGCGGAGACCGCACCACACAGCGCGGCCAGCCAGAACAGCGTGCCGCCACCCAGCAGCGTGCGTGACACCATCAGGTTAACGCTGCGCCACAGCCAGGCCGCCCCCAGCCATGTCAGGGCCAGTACGGCAAAAATCAGGCTGAATGAGAGTGAGGTGATACCGTTATAGCTGGCCATCAGCGCAGAACCCAGCGCCAGCAGCAGCAGTCCGGTACCGCTGTAGCTGACACGCGACTGCCGCTGAGTATGGCCCAGCCACAAAATGCCCAGCCCTTCCAGCGCCCAGGCCATTGACGTCCACTGTGCGGAGAGCGCCAGCGGGATCGCCAGGGTAGTAAACACGGCCCCCAGCGCCAGACCCGCCACCGCCAGCTGGCGCCCCAGTGACGGGTAGCGACGCAGCCCGACCCATGCCAGCAACAGATATGCCAGGCCAAAGCCCAGCGCAGAAAACGCCGGTCCAAACGCCCAGTGCTGCGTAATGTGATACTGCATGCCAAAACCGATCAGCGGAGGGCCGAAGAGCAGCACACCATCGATGACCTTTTCCCCCTTCACCTGACCGCGCAGCGAGAGTCCCAGCGACAGCACGCCGAAAATGACGATATTGGCGATGAGAAACAGCTGGCAGCTCAGATAATACTCTGGCTGATAGCCGTTGAGCCCCCAGAGGCCCGCCACCCCAAAGGAGAAGGCAAAGCCCAGCAGGTTGAGCGGACGCCACGGCTGCCAGACGGTGATGGCCAGAATACCGAGCGACAGCAGCAGATAATAAGAGAAGAGCGCAATGTGACTGCCGCCTCCGGTCGACAGCAGGAGGGGGGAGAGATAGCCGCCAATGCTGGCCAGCATCGCCAGGCTCAGGGCTCGCTGCAGGACGGCAAGTCCGACACTGGCCGCACAGATCACCAGCATCAGGGCAAACGCCAGCAGATGCGGCAACAGGGCATAAAGCCGGAAAGCGCCAAACACAGTGATATAAAGTGCGCCGACTGCCCCGCCCTGCAAAATTAATGCATAGAGCGACTGTTTAGCCCTCAGCCGCCAGCCCAGTCCCAGCATTGCCAGACTGGCCAGTGCCGCTCCGGCCAGGCGCAGCTCAATCGGCAGCATATCGCGCTCAACCGTATATTTCAGCAGATACGCCAGACCGAAGAACATCAGCAGCACGCCAAGCTTCGCCAGCGGGTTACCCTTCATAAACCAGGCCAGCAGGCCAGACAGCAGACCGGTGAACATATCAGGCTGCGGCTTAACTCGCGGCGGCGGCGCAGCGGTTGCCGGTGCAGAAGCAGGCGCCTTTACTGTCGCCGGAGCAGGCTGTGTGCTGAGGCTGACGGCTGGCGCAGCGGTTAACACTTCCGGAGCGCGGGTCCTGTCCGTCCGTTCACTGGCCGCGTTCTCACTGCCTGCGGACCGCGTTTCGCCCCGCTGCCATTTTGCCAGCTGTTGCTGCAGGGTGAGCACGGTCTTTTTAAGCTGCGTCAGCTCGCGTTCATTACGCTTACTGCGTGACAATGCAATAAAGATCATGACCGGCATCACCACCAGCACCAGTATGGCTATCAACCCGGCTGCTATCAGAAGATCATCCATGCCAACGTCCCGTAGGTAAAATAAGAGTTACATATTGACATGAAATCTCATAAACCACTGCAAAATTCAGCGGAGCTGCCCTGAGCGCAGAAAAAAATCTTCTCCCGGGGAAATTAACGCCTTATTACATGACACTGGCAATCCGCAGCCGCAATGACACGCCACCTCCCCCTGTAATGATTACCTCACAGTCCCTGGTCACTCTCGCTGAGTTCAAAAGGGATCTGGGAAATGACGATTTCTTTCCATATTATTTTAATTATAAGACGAAACTGTTAAAATGCGCGGCGAGAAATAAAACCGCTATCCTTATTAACACTTCGGGAATTAATGATAACTTTCTGGAAAATGAAGTTGAAAAATCATGAGTTAATAAGTTAAAAAAGGCAAGCCATTACCATGAAACCTTAACCGATATGAATATTACTGCAATTAAAAAAGGACGTTAAAGCGTAGTATTACGTTCACTTTTCGCAACATTGATTAAACACTCTTTAGCGATCTAAAAACCCTGATGAACACTGACTATAATCCGTAGAATTAAAAAGTCACCACAATGCGACATCAGCAATACGTGGCGCATTAACCACTGAAGAGCGGGGAATCAATTTAAATCATCAGGGATATCCCTGACAGAAACAGACACAAAAACACCGTGCTATTTTTAAAAAAATAAGATGCAGTAAAAACTCAATCTCAGGAGTGGGAATGAGCTATCAGGATGATTACAACAACAGGCATTTTTCTGATTATGGATATTCACAGGAACGCCATTTTGATCAAAACAACCTTACTATTGTTACCAGGATGTCTTCTCTCGACGTCTGTCTGCGCCCTGTCTCTTCAGGAATCATTAATTGCAGCAAACAGTTATAACGCCGAAATGAAAGCGGCCCGAAGTCTGCATGCAGCAGTACAGCAGAAGAAGTATCAGGGATTTGCGGGGCTGTTGCCGGTAGTCACGCTTCAGGGGGGATGGAATAAGACCGACCAGCCGGATGCGACTTATTCTGCCGGGGTCACCCGCCACAATTACAGCGTTAATCTTACCCAACCCATTATTGATGTTGCTAAGTATGCCTCCTGGCGAAAAAGCCTGGTCATCAGCAATGCGGCAGATGTTAAGCTGCTGCTTTCTCAGCAAAAATTAATTTCAGATGTGACAACAGCATTTTACAATGTTGACTATCAGCGCAATGTGTTGCAGACCAACCAGAGAATTCTGACCGCCTTTGCTGCCAGGCTCAAACAGGTTCAGAAGGCACTGGCATTAGGCGATAGCACAAGACTGGATGAAGATGAAGCACAGGCTAACTATGACACAGCTGTCGCTGATAAATTGTCCTCAGAGAACGATCTCGACGATGCCTATATCGCCTTTCATCAGTTAACAGGGTTAGATGCCGAAGGTATTCCCGACAAAAGCCTGAGCTGCGTCAGCGTGAAAGTACCGTTGAAAACAGAGCAGATCGCACGTGATGCGGTATCAAATAATCTGGATGTCCTGGCTGCGATTCAGACGCAGAAAGGCAGTGAAGTCGATATTATTTCCAGCTCATCGAATTATCTCCCGGTAGTCACTTTTCAGGCCAGTTACGGTAAAAACTGGAACCGTGCTGAAAATGCAAACTTCCTCGACTCATTATTTGGCACTACATCTAAAACCGATAACACCGTCGTAGGTGTCAATGTATCCATTCCTATATTTTCAGGAGGCAGCCAGATATCTCAAAGCATAGAGGCCGCGCACCGCTTTGAAGAAAGTAAAGATCTCGTAACAGAAGCGCGCCGTAAAGCGGCACAGCAGGCTCTGCAGGCGGTATCCGGAGTGAAGAGCAGTCAGTCGCGAATTAAAGCCTATGAACGGGCGATTATTTCCGCCAGGAAACGCCTCTCCTCGACACAATATGGACGGGAAATCGGCCAGCGCACGCTGATCGACGAGTTCAATGCAGAGAAAGATTATTACCAGGCGATTCAGCAACTGGCTCAGGCCCGTAACAACCTCATCCAGTCCATCGTCAAATTAAAGTCAGCCACCGGTGCGCTGGATTATGCCGCGATGGAAAGCTTCAACTGCAGGGAGCCCTTCATCATCAACAGGGATATTACTTATGAATAATGACTTATTTCGCCAGGAAGCGCTGGAGGCGAAAAAGACCAAAGTACTGGGTTCGGTGGCACTTTATTGTCCACCGTTTCGCTGGCTGATTATCACCCTGGTGTGTGCCTTAGTCGCAGTGCTCATTACGTTTTGCATTTTTGGCAGCTATACCAAACGTGAAACGGCTAAAGGTGTGCTGGTACCGGAAAATGGCATGATGACCATTACTGCCATGACGGCAGGCACGGTCATTACCCTTCCCGCCCATGAGGGCGATCGTTTAGAAAAAGGCGCCCAGGTCGCCTCCATCTCATCGGAAATCTCCACACGATTTGGTCAGACACGTGAAGCCATCGCCCGCCAGTTGGATCTGCAGCAAGAGGGGCTGAAACAGCAGTTAAGCAATCTTGAGCAATTAAATGCGGAAACCCTGAAATCGTTGCAGGAAAAAGCAAGTCTTTTACAGCAGCAGTCCGTGGAACTGGACACGATTTACCGACAGCGCACAGAGCAGATAGGGCTGGCAAAAAAACAGCTGGATAAAGCCAGAGCGATGCGTGCGGAAGGCTATGCGTCGAATACTGAGGTCGAGAAGCAGCAGAACGACATGCTGGATGCCAGCGTGCGTCTTCAGGATGTGGCACGACAGAGGATTGATGTCCGACAGCAGCTGTCGCAGGCACGCCAACAGCTGCGCGAACAGCCCATCACCTACTCCCAGCAAAAGAACGATATTCAACAAAAACTTTCGGAAATTGCGCAATCGATGATGGAAAACGAGTCGCGCCGATCGGTCGATCTCCGCACGCCTGAAAGGGGCACGGTCAGTGCCGTGCTGGTCAAGCAAGGGCAGATTGTTTCCGCCGGCCAAACGCTGGCCATCATCTTGCCTGACAATGCGCATTTACAGGCTCGCATCATGTTAAGCAGTCGGGCGGTGGGCTTTATCCGTCCCGGCCAGCGAGTCGTACTGCGCTATCAGTCTTTCCCGTGGCAAACATTTGGTCAGCAATACGGCACAGTGAAGGACATTTCCACGTCGGCGCTGTCACCCCAGGAAATATCCACCATCACTGGTGACAGTCAGGTCCAGGAGCCGATGTACCAGGTCAAGGTCGCCGTCGATCACCAGACAGTGCAGGCATATGGCAAAGAAGTCAGCCTGAGGGCCGGTAGTGGCCTGGAAGCCGATTTTATTGTCGACAAACGCCGCATTTATCAATGGGTTCTTGAACCGCTCAATGCGCTGGGCAAGATGACATCAATATAATTATTAATTATCAGGTTTATCATGGATTTATTTCACAAACTTCATTTGTCATTTCGCCCTAAGCTATCGGTACTGCGTCAGACACAGGCGGCGGAGTGTGGGCTGACCTGCGTCGGGATGATTGCCAGCTATTACGGTCATCAGATTGACATGGTGTCATTACGCCAGCGATTTCCAGCATCGCTGAAAGGCAGCACACTGGCTGATGTGATGTCTGTTGCACAGAGTCTGGGCATGGGTAGCCGTGCATTGCGTCTTGACCTGGATGAGTTGCATCAACTCTCGATGCCCTGTGTTTTGCACTGGGAAATGAACCATTTTGTCGTCCTGAAACGCATTGAAAAAAACAAACTTATTATTCACGACCCCGCTCGCGGGGTACGTAAAGTCCCCATGGATGAAGTCTCAACTTCTTTTACAGGAATAGCGCTGGAGCTCTTTCCGGCAGCAACATTTGAGAAGAAAAACGAAAAGAAAAGCATTTCGATGCTCAACCTAATCCGCAACGTTTCCGGGATTGGTTCAGCCTTCTTTCAGGTGGCATGTTTATCTCTGGCGCTGGAATTTTTCGGCATCATTACACCGTTTTATATGCAGTGGGTTATCGATCAGGTTCTGGTCTCTACGGATCGTGAACTGCTTACGCTACTCGGGGTGTCCTTTATCTGCATCACGCTCTTTCAGAATCTGGTTTCGGCTTTGCGCAGTTGGGTGACTACGTGGTTTTCCAGTCTGTTAAGCGTACAGTGGTCAAGTAACCTTTGTGCACACTTGCTTGGGCTGCCAATGCACTATTTTGAGGAGCGTCACGTTGGAGATATTTTGTCTCGCTTTGGCTCCCTCTCGAATATTCAAAGCACGCTAACAGGCCGGTTTATCTCCTCCATCTTCGATGGCGTGATGGCGCTGGTCACTCTGGGCGTGATTTTTACCTACAACGCCACTCTTACCTTTGTGGTCATAGGCCTGTTCCTGCTGTATGCCTTGATACGCTGGATTTCCTTTGAGCCTTTCCGTAGCGCCAATGAAGATCAACTGATGGCGTCAGCCGTTGTGCAGTCGCAACTGCTGGAATCTATCCGCGGTGTACAGGCGATAAAGCTTAACAATAAACAGGATTTACGCGTCTCCACTTATACCAATGAAACAGTGGAATCGACCAATAAGGGAATTAGCATACAAAAACTCTCCATTGGCTTCAGCACGTTACAGGCCAGTATTTCAGGTATCGGTAAAATTGTGCTGATATGGCTGGCCGCTATACAGGTGCTGGATGGCAACTTCACCAGCGGTATGCTGGTGGCGTTCATCTCTTTTTCTGACCAGTTTATCTCGCGTTCTGGTGGGCTCATTAACGCGTTAATTGATTTTCGAATGCTTCGTCTGCACGGCGAACGTCTCGCTGATATCGTGCTGACCGAAAAAGAACCGAACATGGCAAGTAACGTCGCCCTGCCGGATAAAGAGGGGTCGATGAGTCTGGATATTAACGCGCTTACTTTTCGTTATTCCAGCACGGATGCTGATATTTTCACTGACTTCAATCTGGCGATTAAAGCCGGTGAATCAGTGGCCATCATTGGCCCATCCGGGCAGGGGAAAACCACGCTGGCAAAATTATTATTAGGCTTACTTAAACCCGTCGCGGGGACGATTTGCGTTAATGGTATTGATCATACGCAGCTCGGTATGGCCCATTACCGCGATCTGATTGGCAGCGTGATGCAAAACGACATGCTTTTCGCCGGCTCGATAATGGATAATATCAGCTTTTTTGACGCTGACCTCGACAGAGAGCAGGTCGAGCGGGCCGCTCGTGTAGCACAAATTCACGGTGACATTATGTCCATGCCGATGGGATATAACAGTATGGTCGGTGACATGGGGTCATCACTGTCCGGTGGGCAAATACAGCGCGTCATCCTCGCTCGTGCACTCTACCGCAACCCACGCATTTTAATCCTGGATGAGGCCACAAGTCATCTTGACGTTGCCAGAGAAAGCGCTATCAATACAGCGATAAAACAGATGAATATCACTCGCATCATTATTGCACACAGACCCGAAACAATCCTGAGTGCAGACAGGATCATGAATATCAACCGCCAGGGTGCCACAGTGATCACAAAGGAGGATTTTATGCATGTGATGGCGGCTTCCCAGCCTGTCTTGCAAATCAATTAATCTTACCCGTGCTGCCCATTCTGTGGGCAGATATGACTCCATCGAATGAATTCCAATGCCATCTGATTTTTGAAAAAAATGCAGTCCAAAGCTGGAGGATGCCAGATATGGCCTTATCCACTCTGCATCGCCTCTGGCAGGCTACGGCAAGCGAAGTTTGCGCAGCGTCTTCAACTTTTACCTGTGACAGAGGATTGCCCGCTGAGATAATATAGCGGCAGAAAAATGTCCTGATGCCCGTCGCGCTACATCCACGCGTAAGACTCGGTTTTCACCCATGTCAGCCTTATCCTTGCCGCTATGCTGCACTGTGCAGCAACCTTAAGAGGGCAAGGGTTTTCAATGGATTGGAGCATTCAACCCTATGAACAACACCGAAAACTATTCGTCACACACGCCCATGATGCAGCAGTATCTGCGCCTCAAGGCAGATCATCCTGAGATCCTCCTGTTCTATCGCATGGGGGATTTTTATGAGCTGTTCTACGATGATGCGAAACGCGCCTCTCAGTTACTTGAGATCTCCCTGACCAAACGCGGGGCCTCGGCCGGAGAGCCCATTCCCATGGCGGGCGTGCCTTACCATTCGCTGGAAAACTACCTGGCAAAGCTGGTACAGCTGGGCGAGTCGGTGGCGATCTGCGAACAGATTGGTGACCCTGCCTTAAGTAAAGGGCCGGTCGAGCGCAAAGTTGTTCGTATCGTCACCCCCGGCACCATCAGCGATGAAGCGCTGCTGAATGAGCGTCAGGACAATCTGCTGGCGGCCATCTGGCAGAGCCCGCGCGGCTTTGGTTATGCGACGCTGGATATCAGCTCCGGGCGTTTTCGTCTGGCAGAACCGACAGACCAGGAAACCATGGCCGCCGAACTGCAGCGGACTAATCCGGCTGAACTGCTCTACCCGGAAGACTTCGCCGCCATGGCGCTGATTGAAAATCGTCGCGGCCTGCGCCGCCGTCCGCTGTGGGAATACGAGCTGGACACTGCCCGCCAGCAGCTGAACCTGCAGTTCGCCACCCGCGACCTCAGCGGCTTTGGCGTCGAACAGGCTCATCATGCCCTGCGTGCGGCAGGCTGCCTGCTACAGTACGTCAAAGATACCCAGCGCACCTCGCTGCCGCATATCCGGGCGCTGACCATGGAGCGCCAGCAGGATGGCATTATCATGGACGCGGCCACTCGTCGTAATCTGGAGATCACCCAGAATCTCTCCGGGGGTATTGAAAACACGCTGGCCTCGGTGCTGGATAAAACCGTTACGCCGATGGGCAGCAGGATGCTGAAACGCTGGCTGCACATGCCGGTACGTGATACGCAGGTCATCACCCGCCGCCAGGAAAGCATCAGCGCCTTGCAGGATCTTCATGAGTCACTGACGCCGCTGCTACGTCAGGTGGGCGACCTTGAGCGTATCCTCGCTCGTCTGGCACTGCGTACCGCCCGCCCGCGCGATCTGGCGCGCATGCGCCACGCATTCCAGCAGTTGCCGCTGCTGAACGGTGAGCTGGAAGGAAATCAGACTGCGCATCTGCAAACCCTGCGCGGACAGATGGGCGAATTCACCGAACTGCGTGAGCTGCTGGAGCGTGCCATTATTGAAACGCCGCCGGTGCTGGTGCGTGACGGTGGCGTCATCGCCCCCGGCTATAACGCCGAGCTGGACGAGTGGCGGGCGCTGGCTGACGGGGCCACTGATTATCTCGATCGCCTGGAAATCCGCGAACGCGAAAAGCTGGGTCTGGATACCCTGAAGGTCGGCTTTAACGGCGTACATGGCTATTACATCCAGGTCAGCCGTGGACAGAGCCATCTGGTGCCGATCCATTACGTGCGCCGCCAGACCCTGAAAAATGCCGAACGCTATATTATCCCCGAGCTGAAAGAGTACGAAGACAAGGTGCTGACCTCGAAAGGCAAGGCCCTGTCGCTGGAAAAAGCCTTATACGAGCAGCTGTTCGACATGCTGTTACCACATCTGGCGGCCCTGCAGGAAAGTGCGGCGGCGCTGGCAGAACTGGATGTGCTGAGTAACCTGGCCGAACGCGCCTGGACGCTGAACTACAGCTGCCCGACGTTAAGCGATAAAGCGGGGATTAAACTGACGGGTGGACGCCATCCGGTGGTCGAGCAGGTACTGAAAGAACCCTTTATCGCCAATCCTCTGTCACTGTCACCGCAGCGCCGGATGCTGATTGTCACCGGCCCGAACATGGGCGGTAAAAGTACCTATATGCGTCAGGCAGCCCTGATCACCCTGATGGCCTATATCGGCAGTTTCGTCCCGGCGACCCAGGCGGTGATTGGCCCCATAGACCGCATCTTTACCCGCGTTGGCGCGGCCGACGATCTGGCCTCCGGGCGCTCAACCTTTATGGTTGAGATGACCGAAACCGCCAATATTCTGCATAACGCTACCGAGTTCAGCCTGGTGCTGATGGATGAGATTGGCCGGGGTACGTCAACCTATGATGGCCTGTCGCTGGCCTGGGCCTGTGCCGAAAGCCTGGCCAGCCGTATCAAGGCGATGACGCTGTTCGCTACGCACTATTTCGAGCTGACCACGCTGCCCGAACAGATTGAAGGCGTGGCGAACGTGCATCTGGATGCAGTGGAGCACGGCGATACCATCGCCTTTATGCACAGCGTACAGGACGGCGCAGCGAGTAAAAGCTACGGCCTGGCCGTGGCCGCGCTGGCCGGCGTGCCAAAAGACGTGATTAAACGGGCGCGTCAGAAACTGAAAGAGCTGGAAGCGTTGTCGGGCAGCGCGGCGGCCACGAAAGCGGATGGTTCGCAGCTACCGCTGCTGGTGGAGGAAACCTCCCCGGCGATGGAAGCCCTGGAGGCACTGGATCCGGACTCCCTGTCCCCGCGTCAGGCGCTGGAATGGATTTACCGGTTGAAATCACTGGCATAAACAGCGGGCCGATCGTCATACGATCGGCCCTTATTCTGAGGGCGGACCGGCTGTTCCGGTTCGCCCCCGCTTTACAGATTAACGACGGTTACGTACCAGCTGATAGCGACGGGTCAGGTATTCGACCGGTGCGCTCCAGATATGTACCAGCCGGCAGAACGGGAACAGCAGGAACAGCGTCATTCCCAGCACCATATGCAGACGGAAGATAATCGCCACACCGTCAAGATGTGCCGATGCCCCGCCCTGGAACGTCACAATACTCTGCGCCCATCCGGCCAGCTTCAGCATTTCACTGCCATCCAGATGCTGCGCTGAGAACAGGATAGTCGTCAGCCCCAGAGCCGCCTGCAGCACCAGCAACGTCAGGATAAGGATATCGGCAAAGCTGCTGGTCGCCCGCACCCGTTCATTGGTCAGACGACGCTTCAGCAGCAGAGCACCGCCAATCAGCGTCATGGCGCCAAACACCCCGCCGGCTCCCATCGCCAGCAGCTGCTTTTCGCCAGCCGACAGGAAAGGCTCATACACCCAGTGCGGCGTGAGCAGGCCGACGAAATGCCCCAGCAGAATGCCAATGATGCCGATATGAAACAGGTTCGACGCCAGGCGCATCCCTTTTTTACTTAACATCTGACTTGAACCTGCCCGCCAGCTGTACTGCCCGTAGTCATAGCGCAGCCAGCTCCCAACGAGAAATACCGTCCCGGCCAGATAGGGGTAAATATCAAAGAAGAAACGATTCAAAAACTCCATGATTTACTCTCCTTTCGCCGCCATGGTTAATGCTGAAACATCAAGATACTGCGGCATCACTGCCGCAGCCGGATGCGGTTTCTGCGCGGACTCACATCCGCCACCGCCTGGGTTCATCTGCGCGATAAAGGCCACCTGCTCTTCCTCCCAGACGGCATCCAGAGCCGCGGGAGTATCATCGCGCGCTTCCTGAGCCACCTGCGTCTGAAGCGACTGCGGGTCGGCACTGCTGCCGGACAGCGCAAGCAGCAGCGGGAAAAGCGGCGCATAGTCACTCTGCCGCTGCGCCAGACGGGCTGCCAGCAGCGCCAGAATCGGCGCAATATCCTGTAGCCCACGCCGGATGCGGGCCAGGTCGCCCTGCGCCAGATACTCCAGATAAAGCGGTAGAAAATCAGGCAGCTCTTTGGCGTTCAGTTCAAGACCATCGGCACGATACTGTGCCAGCAGATCCACCATCGCCTGACCGCGATCGCGCGACTCGCCGTGCACATGTTCAAAAAGCAGCAGTGACGTCGCCCGGCCGCGATCGAACAGCTCGCTGTATTCCGCCTGTCTGTCCAGCAAAGGCCGGGCAGCGGCCTGCTGAATAAACTGCGCCAGGAACTGGTGCTGGTGTGCATCCAGTTCATCAGCCTCCGCCAGGGCAGCTATCACCTCTTCCTGGTGGTCAACGAAGTCCTGCTGAGGATAGTCCAGCAGACGTGCAATGATGCGCAGCGCAATCATGAGTTTTTCTCCGCGTCCGGCACCGTTTTCTTCGAAACGTCGATGGCATCTATACGTCGGCTGTTGAACAGGTTGAACTTGCCGTCACTGCCATGGCAACCATCGCCAAAGCTGAAGCCGCAGCCTTTGCTTTCCGGGAACGCTTCACGCGCCATTTCACGGTGGCTGCTCGGGATCACAAAGCGATCTTCATAGTTGGCAATCGCCAGGTAGCGATACATCTCCTGTGCCTGTGCTTCCGTCAGCCCGACCTGCTCCAGCGCACGCACGTCATGAACGCCGTCCACCGTTTCAGCACGCTTGTAGTGACGCATGGCCATCAGACGATTCAGGGCCTGCAGTACCGGGGCGGTATCCCCGGCCGTCAGCAGGTTGGCCAGGTATTGCACCGGGATACGCAGGCTCTCCACATCCGGCAGCACGCCGCTGTGGGCAAGCATACCGGCATCCGATACTGACTGGATCGGAGACAACGGCGGCACGTACCACACCATCGGCAGCGTGCGATATTCAGGATGCAGCGGCAGCGCCAGCTTCCAGTCCATTGCCATTTTGTACACCGGGGACTGCTGTGCAGCATCAATCACGCTCTGCGGTATGCCATCCTTCAGCGCCTGCGTAATCACCTGCGGATCGTGCGGATCAAGGAAGACATCCAGCTGGCTCTGATAGAGATCTTTTTCGTTCTCTACCGCCGCCGCCTGTTCAATACGGTCGGCGTCATACAGCAGCACGCCGAGGTAACGAATACGCCCGACGCAGGTTTCTGAGCACACCGTCGGCTGGCCAGCTTCAATGCGCGGATAACAGAAAATACATTTTTCTGACTTGCCGCTTTTCCAGTTGAAGTAGATTTTTTTGTACGGGCAGCCGGTAATACACATCCGCCAGCCGCGGCACTTGTCCTGGTCGATCAGCACGATGCCATCTTCAGCACGCTTGTAGATCGCCCCACTCGGGCAGGTCGCCACGCAGGTTGGGTTCAGACAGTGTTCACACAGACGCGGCAGATACATCATGAAGGTGTTTTCGAACTGTCCGTACATCTCCTTCTGCATATGATCGAAGTTTTTATCCTCAGAGCGCTTTGAGAATTCGCCGCCGAGGATCTCTTCCCAGTTCGGGCCTTTTTCGATCTTTTTCATACGCTGCCCGGTGATCAGCGATCGCGGACGGGCAATGGGCTGATGCTTGCCGGCAGGGGCGTTATGCAGATGCTGATAGTCAAAGTCGAACGGCTCATAATAATCGTCAAGCCCGGGTACATCAGGGTTAGCGAAGATTTTAGACAGAACGCCGACACGGTTACCCATGCGAGGCACCAGCCTGCCGTTGATCTTACGGATCCACCCGCCCTTCCACTTTTCCTGATCTTCCCACGCGTTAGGGAAACCGACACCGGGTTTACTTTCCACGTTGTTAAACCAGGCGTACTCCATACCTTCACGGCTGGTCCAGACGTTTTTACAGGTTACCGAGCAGGTGTGGCAGCCGATACATTTGTCGAGATTCAGAACCATTCCGACCTGAGAGCGAATTTTCATTGGCCTTTCTCCTGCTGGCTTCCCTGGCAATCGTCGTTGCCTTCGCCATCTAACCAGTTAATGTTATTCATTTTTCTCACCACAACGAACTCATCCCGGTTGGAACCGACCGTACCGTAATAGTTGAAGCTGTAAGCCAGTTGCGCATAGCCGCCAATCATATGCGTCGGTTTAGGACACACACGCGTTACCGAGTTATGGATACCTCCACGCTGGCTGGTGATTTCTGAGCCCGGGATATTCACAATGCGCTCCTGCGCGTGGTACATCATCGTCATCCCCGCCGGTACGCGCTGGCTGACAACCGCACGGGCGGTCAGTGCGCCATTGGCGTTAAATGCCTCGATCCAGTCGTTATCTTCAATGCCCAGCACCCTGGCATCCTCTTCACTCAGCCAGACAATCGGCCCACCGCGTGACAGCGTCAGCATTAACAGGTTGTCACTGTAGGTTGAGTGGATCCCCCACTTCTGATGCGGCGTGAGGAAGTTCAGCGCCATCTCCGGATTGCCGTTCGGCTTTTTGTTCAACAGCGGCTGTACCGTGCGGGTATCGATAGGCGGACGGTACACCAGCAGGCTTTCCCCGAAATCACGCATCCACTGATGATCCTGGTAAAGCTGCTGACGGCCGCTAAGGGTACGCCACGGGATCAGCTCATGCACATTGGTGTAACCGGCGTTGTAAGAGACGTGCTCATCTTCCAGGCCAGACCAGGTCGGGCTGGAGATGATTTTGCGCGGCTGCGCCTGAATATCGCGGAAGCGGATCTTTTCATCCTCTTTATTCAGCGCCAGATGGGTGTGATCGCGCCCGGTAAACTCACCCAGCGCCTGCCAGGCTTTAACCGCGACCTGACCATTGGTCTCCGGTGCCAGCGACAGGATCACCTCAGCGGCATCAATCGCACTGTTGATATTTGGGCGACCGGCCGCCGGCCCCTCAGTTTTGACGTAGTTCAGTTTTTTCAGGAAATCGATTTCAGTCTGGGTGTTCCAGCCGATCCCTTTTCCGCCGTTACCCAGCGTGTCCAGCAGCGGCCCCAGCGAGGTAAAGCGCTCCCAGGTGGCCGGGTAGTCACGCTCAACCATCATAATATGCGGTGCCGTTTTCCCCGGGATCAGGTCGCACTCACCCCGGTGCCAGTCCTTAACGTCGAACGGCTGTCCCAGTTCAGCGGCGGAGTCATGCTGGATCGGCTGCAATACCACGTCCGTCTCTTTACCTAAATGCCCCACGCAGAGCTCAGAGAACGTTTTGGCAATCCCCTTATAAATTTCCCAGTCGCTGCGCGATTCCCAGGCCGGGTCAACCGCCGCCGACAGCGGGTGAATAAACGGATGCATATCCGAGGTATTCATGTCGTCTTTTTCATACCAGGTCGCCGTCGGCAGAACGATATCCGAATAGAGACAGGTACTGGACATGCGGAAATCGAGGGTGACGACCAGATCGAGTTTCCCTTCTCCCGGGTTGTCCTGCCACTCCACTTCCTGGGGTTTGACCCCACCCTGCTGACCCAGATCGCCGCCCTGCACGCCGCTTTCGGTCCCCAGCAGATACTTCAACAGATACTCATGCCCCTTACCGGAGGAGCCGAGCAGGTTGGAGCGCCAGACAAACAGATTACGCGGGAAGTTTTCCTGGCTGTCAGGCTGTTCTGCGGCAAAACGCAGGCTGCCATCCTTCAGACCGTCCACGGTAAAGGCCAGTGGTGTCTTGCCAGCCGCCTCTGCCTGGGCGGCAAGGTGCAGCGGGTTGGTATTCAGCTGTGGTGCAGAAGGCAACCACCCCATTCTCTCTGAGCGCACGTTAAAGTCGATCAGGCTGCCGCCGTAGCGTGACTTATCGGCCAGCGGTGACAGCAGCTCATCGGTGCGCAGCGTTTCATAGCGCCACTGGCTGGAGTGGTTATAGAAGAATGAGGTGCCGTTCATCTGGCGCGGCGGACGCTGCCAGTCAAGGCCAAATGCCAGGGGTAACCAGCCCGTTTGCGGACGGAGTTTTTCCTGCCCGACATAGTGTGCCCAGCCACCGCCGCTCTGACCGACGCAGCCGCAGAACACCAGCATGTTGATCAGACCACGGTAGTTCATATCCATGTGATACCAGTGGTTAAGACCGGCACCGACAATAATCATCGAACGACCACGTGTTTTTTCTGCCGTTTCCGCAAACTCGCGCGCAATCCGCACGATGTTCTGCCGCGGTACGCCGGTGATCTGTTCAGCCCAGGCCGGGGAGTAGGCTTTCACTTCATCAAAGCTGGCCGCACAGTTCGCATCATCCAGCCCGCGTTCAATCCCGTAGTTAGCCAGCGTCAGGTCGTACACGCTGGTGACCAGAGCAACAGAACCATCCGCCAGTTGCAGGCGTTTGACCGGCAGTTTGTGCAGCAGGATTTCGTCCAGTTGAACGCTCTTGAAGTTAGGGTTATCTATCGCGCCAAAGTAAGGGAATCCGACGTCGGCGATATCATCATGCTGCCCCAGCAGACTGAGTTGCAGCTCCACTTCCTGCTGATTTTTCCCTTCACGCTGCTCAAGGTTCCATTTGCCTTTTTCACCCCAGCGGTAGCCAATGGAGCCCTGCGGCGCAACCAGTTCGCCATTCTGCTGGTTAATGGCGATGGTCTTCCACTGCGGATTATTTTCCTGACCTAAGCCGTCCACCAGATCGCTGGCGCGCAGCATCCGGCCGGCGGCATAGTACCCGCCCTCACGCTGTTCCAGCAGAACCAGCATTGGCATATCGGTGTACTGGCGCACATAGTTGCGGAAATACTCCACCTCACGCTGCTGGTGGAACTCCGTCAGGATCACATGCCCGAAGGCCAGCGCCAGTGCGCTGTCAGTCCCCTGTTTCGGACTCAGCCACTGATCGCACAATTTGGCGATTTCAGCATAGTCCGGGGTCACCGCCACGGTTTTCGTCCCTTTGTAACGGACTTCAGTGAAGAAGTGCGCATCCGGTGTACGGGTCTGCGGCACGTTACTGCCCCAGGCGATGATATAGGCAGAGTTATACCAGTCGGCGGATTCCGGGACGTCGGTCTGCTCACCCCAGGTCATCGGTGAAGCGGGCGGCAGGTCACAGTACCAGTCATAGAAGCTGAGACAGGTTCCCCCAATCAGCGAAAGATAACGGGAACCCGCTGCATAGGAGACCATCGACATCGCCGGGATCGGTGAAAATCCAATAATGCGGTCAGGCCCGAATGCCTTCGCCGTATAGATATTGGCTGAGGCGATCAGTTCATTCACTTCCTGCCAGTCGGAGCGCACGAAACCACCGCGCCCGCGCGCTTCTTTGTAGCTTTTTGCCTGCTCGGGGTTTTCGACTATCGACTGCCACGCCAGCACCGGGTCACTGTGCTGCGCTTTTGCGGCGCGCCACAGGCTGATTAAACGCTTACGCACCAGCGGATATTTCAGGCGATTTGCGCTGTATAAATACCACGAGTAGCTGGCACCACGCGGGCAGCCGCGCGGCTCATGGTTAGGTAAATCCGGACGGGTACGCGGATAGTCCGTCTGCTGGGTTTCCCAGGTCACCAGACCATTTTTGACGTAAATTTTCCAGCTACAGGATCCCGTGCAGTTCACACCGTGAGTGGAGCGCACAATTTTGTCATGCTGCCAGCGGCTGCGATAACCATCCTCCCAGTCGCGGT
The DNA here is from genome assembly GCF_001571305.1 of Erwinia persicina NBRC 102418. Taxonomy (GTDB): domain Bacteria; phylum Pseudomonadota; class Gammaproteobacteria; order Enterobacterales; family Enterobacteriaceae; genus Erwinia; species Erwinia persicina. The sequence continues at coordinate 56,010 of NZ_BCTN01000006.1, forward strand.
TGGTATTCAGCGTCTGTCCGTGCTGGCCAGAAAAGGGTTCGCCGAGTTGTTTGAAATAACGTAACCGATCAAGAAACTTGCTCATTCGACATGCTCCAAAAAAACTAAAAGGGTTCGCGCACTTATTTCATTTTTTTTCGGCCGTAAACCAGCCAGGTAATCGCGATGCAAATCACATAAAACAGCAGGAAGACTTTCATTGCCCCGGCGGGTGAACCACTCAGTGACAGGGACATGCCGAAGGTCTGTGGAATAAAGAAGCCGCCGAGCGCACCGATCGCGGAAATAAAGCCCAGCGCAGCGCTGGTGTCGGTGACGGCCTCGCGCTGCGCGGCTTCATCGCTTCCGCCTGCAGCTTTAACCCGATCTACCGTGATTTTGCGGAAAATGACGGCGATCATCTGGAAGGTCGATCCACTGCCTAATCCCGCCGCGAAGAACAACACCATAAACACACCGTAAAACGCGATAAATGACCCCGACTGACCCTCTCCCGGTAGCGTCAGGAACAGCAGCGCAGTGAAAACCGCCATCAGCACGAAGGTGAACAGGGAAACGCGCACACCCCCGAGGCGATCGGACAGCATACCGCCAGCCGAACGCGCCAGCGCGCCAATAAACGGCCCGAAGAAGGCATAATGCATAATGACCACGTCGGGGAACTGCGTTTTGGACAGCATGGCGAAACCGGCAGAGAAGCCGATAAAGGAACCGAATGTGGCAAGATAGAGCAGCGAAAGGATCCAGAGATGACCGCGCTTCAGCACCGGCAGCTGCTGACGTAAAGAACTTTTCGCCGCGGCCAGATCGTTCATACCGAACCAGGCCGCCAGCGTGGCAATTACCAGCAGCGGCACCCACATCCAGGCGGCATTCTCCAGCCACGGCCCGTTTTCTGCATGAGCAGAAGGTCCGGTAAACCAGGTAAACATCGCGACTGAAATAGCGAGGGGGGCAAACAACTGCATCACGCTGACGCCAAGGTTGCCTAAGCCGCCGTTAATACCCAGCGCGCCACCCTGACGGGCTTTTGGGAAGAAGAAGCTGATATTACCCATGCTGGAGGCGAAATTAGCGCCGGCAAAACCACACAGCAGTGAAATAATCACAAAAACTGCAAAAGGCGTGGCCGGGTTCTGCACAGCGAACCCCAGCCAGATGCAGGGCACGAGCATCAGTGCAGTACTGAATGCCGTCCAGCGACGCCCACCAAACACAGGCACCACAAAGGAGTAAGGCACACGCAGAATAGCCCCGGATACGGACGGGAGTGCCGTCAGCAGGAACAGCTGGTCGGTGGAGAAGTTAAACCCGACCTTATTAAGATTGACGGCAACGGCGCTGAATAACATCCAGACGCAGAAGGCCAGCAACAGACAAAAAACGGATATCCACAGATTGCGGCTGGCAATCCGTTTGCCCGTTTGTTGCCAGAACGCGGTATTTTCAGGCTGCCAGTCCTGGATTACCGCACTATTTTCTTTCCCTGAAGATGAGTTAATTTTCGACATAATTTTCTCAATGACTGTGTAATAACCAGCCTATCCTGAACACCTCCTGCACGGTCTGACTTGACGTGTATCAACCCAGCGGCAGGTGGCACCCAGGCCTCAGGGAGGGGGTACTTCCTAAGTGCGAGTAAAAACCATTAAAATAAACAAGGTAATTCAGTAACTTGAGTTCGTTTTTTTTGCAGGGATAAAGCGGCAGGCTGGGGGTGACTATTCGGTACTACCACAAAATAGGTATGGGCATAACGCCCTGAATCAGTGACAATCCGCGGGTTCAACTTCACCTTGAAAGACGGTATTCCCATCAGCAGGAAGAGAGGATGACAACACAGCTTACGCAGGTACTCTCCACGGAACCGGCCAGTGTTTTATTAATTGACGACCATCCGATGATCCGCAACGGCCTTAAACAGCTTATCGGTCTTGACGCGCGGCTGAAGGTAGTCGCTGAGGCCAGCAATGGTGTGGATGGCGTCAGGCTGGCGGAACAGCATGAGGTTGACCTGATCCTCCTCGATCTGAATATGCCTGGAATGAATGGGCTGGAGACGCTGGAACAACTGAGGGCCACAGATGCCTGCGGCCATATTGTTGTGTTCAGTGTTTCAGACTATGAAGATGATGTGATTAATGCGTTGAAACGCGGAGCCGATGGCTATCTGCTGAAAGATATGGAGCCAGAGGCGCTACTGGAATGCCTGCACCGGGCTGCGGCCGGTGAGCTGGTACTCAGTGACACCCTCCCGCCCGTCCTGGCGGCCAGCCTCCGGCAGCAGCGAACGCCGGTACAGACCGGCACCCCCGAATTCACGACGCGGGAACGGGACGTCCTCAGGCTGATTGCACAGGGGATGAGTAATAAACTTATCGCCCGTCGTTTAGGCATCAGCGAGAGCACGGTGAAAGTACATGTTAAGCATCTGCTGAAAAAGCTGCAGATGAAATCACGCGTTGAAGCCGCAGTATGGGCCCTGCAGTGCGGTGAGGTTGGAAGCTGATTGCAGGCAAAAAAAAACGGTGACCGAAGTCACCGTCTCTGGCATTACTTTTCATCAGGCCGTTGCACGCGGTACCGCACAACAGGATCCGCGTTATTTATTCGCGAAACAGCGCTTCAATATTCAATCCCTGAGCCTGCAGAATCTCACGCAGGCGGCGCAATCCTTCAACCTGAATCTGACGAACACGCTCACGGGTCAGGCCAATTTCACGACCCACATCTTCTAATGTGGCTGCTTCATGTCATCGTCCTGCGTGGTATCTTCCGGGCCGTTATCTTTATCATCGGCCAGGATGTCCAGCAGCGCTTTCTCGGAATCACCGCCCAGTGGCGTATCAACCGAAGTAATGCGTTCGTTGAGGCGCAGCATCCGGCTGACATCATCAACAGGCTTATCTAACTGTTCGGCTATCTCTTCCGCACTCGGCTCATGATCGAGCTTGTGGGAAAGTTCACGCGCGGTACGCAGATAAACATTCAGTTCTTTCACGATATGAATCGGCAGGCGGATGGTACGGGTTTGATTCATAATCGCCCGTTCAATCGTCTGACGAATCCACCATGTGGCATACGTTGAGAAGCGGAACCCTCTTTCCGGGTCAAACTTCTCGACGGCGCGGATCAAGCCGAGGTTACCTTCTTCAATCAGGTCAAGCAGTGCCAGACCACGATTGCTGTAACGACGGGCAATCTTCACGACCAGACGCAGGTTACTTTCGATCATGCGGCGACGCGATGGCACGTCACCACGGAGTGCACGACGAGCAAAGAAAACTTCTTCCTCAGCCGTAAGCAATGGAGAGTAACCAATCTCCCCTAAGTAGAGCTGGGTTGCATCCAGTACGCGCTGGGTTGCGCCCTGTGATAACAGCTCTTCTTCTGCTAAGTCGTTATCACCAGGTTCATTTCCGACAAGTGCCTTCTCGTCAAAAACCTCAGCTCCGTTTTCGTCGAATTCCGCGTCTTCATTTAAATCATTAACTTTCAGCGTATTCTGGCTCATAAGCGGCTCCTACCCGTGATCTCAGGGCAGAACACCAGGGTTCTGCCGGATTAACGTTGCGGTAAATAACGCAACGGATTTACGGATTTCCCCTTGTAACGAATTTCAAAGTGCAATCTAACCGAACTCGTGCCGGTACTACCCATTGTGGCAATCTTCTGGCCCGCTTTAACTTCTTGTTGTTCACGGACCAGCATGGAATCGTTATGGGCATACGCACTCAGGTAGTCATCATTATGTTTGATGATAATCAAATTACCGTAACCGCGCAGAGCGTTACCGGCATACACCACACGACCAGAGGCGGTGGAGATGACGGACTGACCGCGCGAGCCCGCAATATCGATCCCTTTATTGCCCCCTTCGGAAGCAGAGAAGTTATCGATAATTTTACCGTCTGTCGGCCAACGCCAGCTGCCCACGGGCGTGGTGCTGTCTGTTGTACTACTCACGGTCGGGGCGGTAACCGGAACTGTTGTCGTTGCAGCAGTTTTCCCGGACGAAGGCAGCATTTTGCCCTCACTTGGTGTACCTGAATCCTCAGAATACGTAATTACCGGTTGGTGTGCAACCGTTCCGGCAGTCATTTGTGAGCCAGAGGATGCCGTTGTCATTCCCCCTGCGTTCGCATCTGCCGCCGTGACCGCATTACCGCCGGTAATCGGGGTGCCGGAACCATTAGCCACCTGTAATTGCTGGCCAACATTGAGCCCGTAAGGCGCCGCGACATTATTGCGCTGGGCCAAATCACGGAAATCGTTGCCGGTAATCCAGGCAATATAGAAGAGTGTATCACCGCGTTTAACCGTATAGGTGTCTCCGCCATAGCTACCTTTCGGAATATTCCCATAGCTGCGGTTGTACACAATTCGACCATTTTCAGTCACGACATTTTGATTCTGGCCCGCTGAGGATGAAGCCACCATCCCTCCGCCTGAGGCAGGTGGACGCGCAGAAGGCACTAAGCCGCTGTTGCCGCCACCGCCATTGCTGACCATACCTGCGTTACCGGCATTTCCGGCATTTCCGGTATTGCTGCTCATCATGCCGGCATCATTTCCGCCAACTGAGCTGATGGGGGCTTGCGCGTTGTCGCTGCTGGAACAGCCTGCCAGCCAAAATCCTACTAATGAAACGGCCGCAAGACGGCGTAACTTAAATACTGGGCTTCCCGTGCTCATTTAATCCCCCATAACGGCAACACTTTGACGAAAAAAAACTTCATAACAGCAGCACGACTGACGGCAACCGGGCCCGCATGTGCAAATTCAGTCAGATACTAGCAATATCAATGGCAGGGTGCCACGAAACAGTTGTATAGAAATATCCTGGTTGTGGCTCTCAGGCGAGATCCCCCTGCACCAGCGGGACAAAACGGACGGGTTCAACCGTGTCAATAATGAACTCATCACCTTTGCGGCGAATGCGCTGCAGCACCTGGTGCTCTTCTCCTACCGGCAGCACCATCACCCCCCCCTCATCAAGCTGTGACATCAGGGCCTGCGGGATTTCTGGCGGTGCCGCGGTGACGATGATCGCGTCAAACGGCCCCCGTGACGGCCAGCCCAGCCAGCCATCACCGTGCCGGGTCGAGACATTATGCAGGTCGAGCTGCTTCAGACGACGCTTAGCCTGCCACTGTAAGCCTTTGATCCGCTCTACCGAACAGACGTGCCCGACCAGATGCGCCAGTATGGCGGTCTGATAACCGGAGCCGGTACCGATTTCCAGCACACGTGATGTCGGCGTGAGCGCCAGCAGCGAGGTCATTTTTGCCACCATGTAAGGCTGGGAGATGGTCTGCCCGGAACCAATCGGCAGCGCCATATTTTCCCAGGCTTTATGCTCAAAAGCCTCATCAACAAAGCGCTCACGCGGCACCTCTTCAATGGCCTTCAGCAAACGCTCGTCATCAATACCCTGCTGGCGCAGCTGTGCCAGCAACGTCTCTATACGCCCACTCACCATTCGCGGTTGACCTCAACGCTGTCTAACCAGGAAGAGACGACCTCCTGTGCGGCATGAGCAGTCAGGTCAACATGCAAAGCGGTCACGGACACATAGCCTTCATCAATGGCGGCAAAATCGGTATCCGGGCCGGCATCCAGCTTTTCACCCGGTGGGCCAATCCAGTACATCGTATTACCGCGCGGATCCTGCTGCGGGATGGCCTGATCGCTGGGATGGCGGCTGCCACAACGGGTAACGCGAATACCTTTGATTTGGTCGAGCGGCAGGTCCGGCACATTAATATTGAGAATACGCCCCGTACGCAGCGGTTCGCGCTGCAATGCTTTCAGGATTGAGCAGGTAACGGCGGCCGCAGTGTCATAGTGCAGATGCCCGTTGAGAGAGACCGCCAGCGCCGGTAGTCCCAGATGTCGCCCTTCCATAGCAGCGGCCACCGTACCAGAATAAATCACATCATCACCCAGATTAGGGCCAGCATTAATTCCTGAAACCACAATATCGGGCTTAGGCCGCATCAGGGTATTAACGCCCAGATAGACGCAGTCGGTTGGCGTACCCATCTCGACCGCTATATCACCATTGGGATAATTAAAGGTTCGCAGGGGGGTTTCCAGCGTCAGGGAGTTCGATGCCCCGCTACGATTACGGTCCGGAGCAACCAGCTGCACTTCGGCAAATTCACGTAGCGCTTTTGCCAGCGTCTGAATGCCTGGCGCGTGGATACCGTCATCGTTACTCAGCAAAATGCGCATTGTCACCTAACCTGTTGATAAATTTGATCACCTTTCCCGGCAGATCTTGCCGAAAAACCGGGGAGAGGTGTGGCTGAAAACATTTTAGCTGGATGCACGAGGGAGTGGTAGGTGTAAATATCTGGTAAGCCGAAGGATGATGGACGGTTCCTGCCACCTGCCCCGGTCATTTTTCGCCATGGTCATTCCCCAGCAGCTGTAAAAATTGCTGCTGTGAGTTCAGCAGCTGGCGCAGCGTCAGGCACTGATAATCATACCCATAACGCGCTGCAACGGTGGCAATGATCCCGGCCAGCACCGGATAGTGGCGGTGACACCAGTGTGGAAACAGATGGTGCGTCAGATGGAGATTCATCCCCCCCAGCCAGTAGCCCAGCCAGCGTGGCCGGGTCAGCCAGTCGCAGGTCGTGGCGAACAGATGGCTATAGCGACTGTGCGGCAGTTTGCCCTGTTCCGTGGGCAGGTAGCTGTTCCCTTTTGCCCAGTGCGTTCCGAGGATCAGCATGACAAACACCAGCGAAGCCATCATCTGACAGGCCAGATAGACCAGCACAAGGGTACCGATCCCCAGTGACGGCGGCAGCAGCCAGAACGGCAGCGCCAGCACCAGTAAAAAATGGCCCAGTTTAACCAGTAAAAATGCGGCCCAGCCCTTCGCGCCCTGCAGGCGCATTTTGGCACCGACACGCGTCTGACCGGCGCGATCCAGCCAGTCAAACAACCAGATGTAATAGGGGAACGTCAGCGCCGCGACCAGCGGCCAGTAATAGCGCTGATAACGCATTAACGGCCGCAGACGCTGAAAACGTGACTGCCGCAGGATGCCGTTCTCTTCCATATCCGGGTCATAGCCCATGACATTATTCCCGGCATGATGCATCAGCACGTGGCGAACCCGCCAGCACTCCGGATCCAGTCCGAGCGGAATAGCCGCCAGCACGCTAAGCCAGCGGTTGGCGGCCCGCGACCGGAAAAACGCCTGATGCGACGCGTCATGGACCACGTTGATTGCCAGCAGCATAGCAAAGACACTGACACCAAACTGACAGGCGGCCCAGCCCAGCCAGTGCGTCTGTTGCAGCCCCAGCCCGCCACAGGCGGCAGCCAGCAGCGCCAACAGTACCACTTTGGCGATCATCCCGCCGTCGGCGAAGCGGTGCTCACCGTGAGCATCAAGCCAGTTCTGCGTGGCGCGGGTCAGCTCACGGTGAAACTGCAGGTTCTCACGGGCAAAACGCAGCGGTGGAGGCGTCATCGCATCGCCTCCGGCTCACCCATGCGGCGCAGAAATACCTGCTGGCGCCGCAGCAGTTCACGATAGCTAATACAGCGGTACTGCATGCCGTGCTCTGCGGCCAGCCGGGCGATAATCGCCGCCAGCCGGGGATAATGCCGGTGATGCCAGCCCGGGAACAGATGGTGCGTCAGGTGCAGATTCAGCCCGCCGGTAAAATGCCCCAGCCAGGCGGGGGCGGGCAGCCAGTCGCAGGCGGTGGCAAAGTTATGGCGATACCAGCCCTGCGGCAGCGTACCGTCCGGCCCCACCTCATAAAATTCCGTCTCGGCCCAGTGCGTCCCCAGCAGCAGGAATACAACAAACAGGGACGCCACCATCTGGCTGCATAACCAGGCCACCAGCACCACGCCCATGCCAACCCCCTGCTGCTCTGCCGCCCACAGCGGGACAGCCAGCACCAGCAGTAAATGCAGCACCTTAAAGCCGCAGAAGAACAGCCAGCCGCGAGCGCCCGGCATTATGCGTCGCTCTGCCAGCGGCGTTTTTCCACAGCGATCTGCCCAGTCAAACACCCAGGTCAGATAGGGTAACGACAGCGCGGCAATCAGCGGCCAGTAAAGATGCTGCCAGCGCATCCAGGGCCGCCAGCGCTGATAAGGTGTTTGCCGGAAGAAGCCATTCTCCTCGGTATCCAGATCGTAATGTTCAATGTTGGCGTAAGCGTGATGAAAATGGACGTGCCGCACGCGCCAGTAGTCCGGATCCAGCCCGAGCGGCAGCGTCACTACCCGGCTGATAAGACGATTAAGCCGGGGCGAACGGCTGAAGACCCCGTGACTGGCATCGTGATTAACGTTGATGTTGAGCAGCATCGCCATCAGCATAAACAGCATATAGCAGATAAAAAAACCGCTCTGGCTGGACTGAAACAGGCTGAGAAGATAACAGGAGACACAGAGTCCCAGCAGCAGCCCGGCCTTCAGCCACTGCCGGCCTCCGGCAAAGCGATGATCCTGATGCGACGACAGATACTGATGTGCCTCGCGCTGCAATGCCCGGTGGAACGCCTGTTCCCCGTCCGGCGGATAGCGCAGCGGCGGGAGTGAATCAGCCATGTTTCACCTCCGCTTGCAGCGCCTGACGCCCCCAGCCCAGCGCCAGCACCATGCTGTGCAGCGCCACCAGCATGGCTGCGAAAAGCCAGGGTTCAACGGTTTCCCGACACAGCGCAAACCAGAAGGGACAGGCCAGCCCGACCGTCAGCCAGAGTAAGGGGCTCCAGCGCCGCCCTTCTGACAGGCCTCCCAGCGCTACAGCCCCCAGCGCCAGCAGCATAAACAGCGTCACCTGCTCGCCGCTGATGTTCTGGTAACCGTAGCCGTAAATCCACACATAGCTGGCCACCAGCACAAACAGCAGCAGCATGCCGCTGATCAGCGCCCGCGCACGACAGTGGAACGTGGCCGCACCGTTCACCGGCGAAAACGGCAGCTTAAGCAGACGGAACAGCGGCCGGTTGCTGGCCCAGAAGGGATTTTGCGATGCCCGTTCCCCCGCAGTGCCAAAACGGTATTCTGTTTCCGGCAGGCGGGCAAAGGTACCAAACAGCTTGTCCCAGAAAATAAAGCTGCCACCGAAGTTCTTGTCAGAATACGCACGGTCGCAGACGTGATGCACCCGGTGATGGTTTGGCGTCACCAGTACCGACTCCAGCCAGCCCAGCTTCGGGGTCAGCGCATTATGGTTAAACAACTGCACGGTGTAGTGGAAAATAGAGACGGTAACAAAGACCGACAGCGGCACGCCCGCTACCGCCAGCAGCAGGAAGAAGGGGATCGATGTCAGAGAAGAGTACCAGGAGTTACGCACCCCAAGCGACAGATTGAAGTGCTCTCCCTGATGATGCACCACGTGTACCGCCCACAGCAGGCTGAATCGATGATGCAGGCGGTGCAGCCAGTAAAAAGCAAAATCCCAGGCCAGTAGCGCAAACAGCCACAGTCCCCAGGTAGGCAGCGCGTCCAGCCAGTGCTGGCTGAAATGCAGGGCAACATAGCCATAGCAGGTGACTTCCAGCCCGCGGAAGAGCCACAGCATGATGTGGCCGGAGTTGAGGTTAAAGACCACATCATGCCACTGCACCTGTTGTCTGTCCTGACGGTGCAGCACCAGCGCCTCTCCCATGACCAGCAACACCATGGCCACAATTGGCAGTACCAGCTCGCTCATCGCTGCTCTCTCCGTACAAAAGTAAACGCCTGTGCGGCACGCTGGCAGATCCCGCCGCAGAGTAACGCCACGCCAGCGCCGCTCACCAGGTCAATAAACAGGTGACGGCGCAGTTGCAGTATCGATACGGCAATCAGCGCGCCCCACAATAACAGTAGTGCACTGCGCGCAGGCCGGTCCTGACGGTAGAGTGCCCATACCGCCAGCAACGACAGCGCCATATGCAGCGACGGCAAACAGTTCTGCGTCGAATCGGCGGCAGCCAGCTTCGCCAGCAGCTGTGAACTCAGCCCCAGGCCGCCGTCGTGCGGGTAGACCAGCGTGGTCGGCCACAGCAGATAGACAGCACCGCACACCAGCGCCGTCAGGATCATCGAGGCTGTCAGCCAGCGCAGTTTTTCCCTCCGGCAGAACAGATACCCGGCTGGGATCAACAGGAAAAACGAGAGGTAAAGCCAGATCGCATCGGGACTGAAAGGGATCATACGGTCAATGAGACCCGCATGCATCACCGTTCCTGGCCCCTGCCAGCGATCGCTGAAGGTATAAATCACCCCCACGCTGCCCCAGCCCACCAGCATCGCCAGTAAGCGATGTAACCATGTCATACCGCCTCTCCCTTCAGGCGGATAATCCGCCGCCGCTTGCGGTCAAACTGCGGCATCATCGGCTGCACGCTCAGCTCCCAGCGTAACGACGCCGTGGCGATGCCCTGCTGTGCAAACAGCGCAATCAGCGCCTGCTGGCAGGCAATAAGTTGCTGTTCACTGGCATCGCTGATCAGCTGCAGACTCTGCTCTCCCGACTGCACCAGCCGGTAATCACTGGTCAGTGGCAGCGTGCGGGCAATAGCCCGGCTACACACATCGGCAAACACCCCCTGCTCCCCGCCCTTCAGGTTACGCAGCAGAAGCTGGTCATCGCGCCGCCCTTCGATGGCGTCCAGTACGCGGGTCGGCCGCCCACAGGGGCAGGGATCGGCAGCGGCCACCAGCACGTCGTCCAGACGATAGCGGATGACCGGCTGCGTACGTCGGGTAAAGTCGGTGATGACAGGCGTAAATCGGCGCTCGTCAATCCACTCCGGTTCAACGTGTATAAACTCTTCATTAAGATGCAGGCGACCGTGGGAGCAGGTGGCCGCAAGAAATCCTTCGGTGGCCTGATAGACCTCAGCCACATCACCGAACACCTCCGTCAACAGCTGTCGATCCTGAGGCTCCAGCACTTCTGCTACCGAGATCACCCGCCTGACCTTCAGCACCAGCTCTCCGCGCTGTACCGCCAGCGCCAGCGCGCGCAATACCTGCGCCGGGGCCACAATAATCGTCGGCGAAAACTGAGGCAGCGTCTGCAAATGATGCTCAAACGCGGCAAACAGGTCGAAAAATGCCAGACTCAGCCAGCGGGTATTCACACTGTGATACAGATGATTATCCGCGCGCAGGAACAGCGCCACCCGCTCGCCGGAGAGCAGCCCGCGCGGCAGCATTTTTGCCAGCATGCCCCCCGCCCAGATACGCTGCTCCTGTGGGCTGACAACGAACACGCCGCGACGTCCCGAGGTTCCGGACGATAAGCCAACGCTGAAGCGCCCGACTTTCGGCGCAAAATCCCGCTCCCGTTCGCTTTTCAGGGCACACGCAAGCAGCGCGTCAACCGACAGCCCGGCAGTATTCATCCGATCAAAGTCCGCCATCATCAGGGCTTTATCACAGACAGGCCAGGCCGACAGCGGCAGTGACTGATACGGGGCATAAAACGGGCTTTTTGCCATCACCCGTCGTGCAAAGCGCCGGAGCTGCCTCGCCTGCCAGTGTTCCAGCGCAGCGCGGTCGGGGAACGACAGCCTGCGGGCGCGAAAATAGTGCCACAGCATTCTTACCGGGATCATAAGTCCCCCTCATGACACAGGAGAATACGCACCTTACCACCACGCCACAGCTGGTTCAGCCGGTTAAGGGTGGCGTAATAGGCGACGCTGTCATCCATGATCAGGCTGGCCAGCCGGGAAGGACCGCGCAGCTTCTGATAGTTATCCGGACACCAGGCCGCATCACTGGCCAACAGTGTCCAGCCGTCATCCTGGCGCACAAACGCGCCCAGATGTCCGGCGGCGTGCCCCGGCAGGGAAACCAGCAGAATTTCGCCGTGACTGCCAGGCAGCTCCCATCCCTGCTCAAAAGGGTGGAGATCGGCGGGTAATGTCACCACCGGAAAGCGCTCCACAAACTGCACTCTCGCGTCAAAATCAGACGGGATCAGCCCCGGCACAAAAGCCTTTTTTACCGCCCGGAATCCTCGCAGCGGGCGGGTTTTCTGCCAGCCATCCCCAGAACAAATCAACGGTACGCCCGGAAAATCATGCAGCCCGGCAATATGGTCGCCGTGAAAATGAGAAATAATCAGTCCCTGCATATCGCCGGGCTGATACCCGGCCTGGCCCAGCTGTGCCACCAGCGCCTGCTGCGGCGAGAAATACACTGGCGTCAGTTGCTGATACAGGCGGAAAATGCCCTGACGGGTATGGTCGATAAAGTGGCTGGCATAACCGGTATCCCACAGCCAGCGGCGGTTATTTGCCTCCAGCAGCCAGGCCCGGGCGGGGAAGCGGCAGACGCGCAGTCCGGCCCCGCGCAGCGCCATGCAGCCACGGTGCGTGCAGTAACCTACCTCGAACGTTGTCAGCTTAGCCATGGGTGCCGACTCCCTGCTGCCGCCACCATGCACCGGTGAGCGCAATCGCCTCGTCCATGGAATAGTGCGGGCGATAGCCCAGTTCGTCGATTGCCCGCCGCTGGCTGAGTGTCATGTCCACGCTGACGGCCCCCACGCTGTAGCGGGTCAGCATCGGTTCCCGCCGCGTCAGTAGCGCCACCCCCTCCATCAGCGTCGCCACGCCATACAGCAGACCGACGGGCAGTGAGCGGATCGCGCAGGCCAGACCCAGTTGCTGATTGAGCAGCGGGTACAGTGCCTCTGCCAACGTGACCGGCTGCTGGTTAGTGATGTTATACACGGCCCCGGAGGCAAGGCCGGGGACATCGCTGGCCAGCCACATCGCCTGCACGACGTTGAGCACGAATGTCAGATCGAGCAGCGCCTGGCCGCCCCTGGGGAGGCGCAGGATGCCGTTGTCACGCCGCAGCTGGGCCAGCAGCCGTGGCACAATGACCCGGTCGTGAGCGCCAAATATGGCACGGGGCCGGAGCATGACAAAGGTGGTCGCGGGATAGTTGGCTACCCGCTGCAACACCACCTGCTCGGCGGCATATTTGCTGGCGGCGTAGTGGTTGGCAAAGTGCCGGGCGCGAAAGTGCTCCTCAATCTGCAACTGAGGAGAATAATCAAAGTAGAGGGAGGGCGTGGAGATGTGAATAAATCGCTTCACCCCCCGCTGCCCGGCGGCGGCCGTCAGGCGTTCCGTGGCGATAACATTCGCCTGCCAGAATGCTTCACGCCGCCCCCAGGGCGACGATTTGGCGGCGCAGTGCCAGACCGTTTCCGCATCACCTATCAGCGCTGCGCATTCGGCTGCCGTCGCAACAGACAGATCAAGCGCCGTAAAAACCGCACCCGCCTGTCTGAGCTGTTCCCCCACGCTGCGATCGCGTCCGGTGGCATAGACCGTATGTCCGGCGGCAAGTAACCACTCAACGGCATTGCGTCCCAGTCCGCTGGTCGCGCCCGTCACCAGCACCTTCACGGCAGCAGAACCATGCCGCCCAGGGTCAGGCCGGCGGCGGTGCCTATCAGCATCACCGGCCCTTTATCAAAGCGATCGCTGACGATTGCCTCATGCAGGGCGCTGGGGATCGATGCGGCCACCTGATTGCCGCGATAGCGATAGATATCGATCAGCGCGTCGCTGCTGACGTTTAGCCGTTTCCGCATGTGTTCCAGCGACAGGTGGCTGGCCTGATGCGGCACCACGGTGGCCACCTGCGCCAGGGTCAGCCCGGCCATGCCCAGCAACCGCGCCAGGTAATCTTCAATCAGCCCGGATGCCTGGCGGAACAGTTTTTTACCCTGCATGTGGAACAGAAAGTCGCTGTCGGACATGCCGGCACGCGGATTACGGCGTGTGCCTCCGGCGCGGATCTCGCAGAGTTCACTGCCGTCCGGCCAGCTTTCCATCAGGCAGGCGAGAATACCGCTCTGTCCGTCACCGCGTTCAACGATAGCGCAGGCGGCACCGTCCCCGAAGATCAGGGACGACTCCTCATGTTCCCAGTCGATACCGCGCGAGGCCAGTTCCGCAGAGACAATGGCAATCCGCCGGTAGGCACCGCAGTTCACCAGGCCGCCCGCCACCTGCAGGGCAGAAACGAAGCTGACGCAGCTACTGTTAATATCAAATACCGCCGTGCCTGGCGTCAGGCGCGACAGCTTCAGCACCTGAATGGCGCTGCAGGGCAGTGCCTGCACCGCAATGGCGGAAGCAAATATCAGCAGGTCAATACTGTCAGGGTTGATATCCCGCGCACGCAGTGCGGCGTCAAGCGCATCGGCCCCCAGCTGCGCCTGGCACGCCTGATGGTCGGCGTGAAAGCGATGGGTAATCCCGGAACGTTTCTCAACATAGCCGGGCCGGAATCCCAGACGCTCGTCGAGCATCGCGGACGTCACACAGCCGGGTGGCAACGCCACGCCGCTGGCCATTATCTTCAGAGGTACAAAAGCCGTTGTGCGCTCCGGCACAGGCTGATGGGGCTTATTCATCCGTATTCCCATTAACAAAACTGTAAAATTATTGCGCATTGTAACCAAAGTGCGGAACACCGCAAATTGTCAGCAATTGAAGGGGGACGAAGCGGGGAAATACAGAGTGAACTGGCTGACTTAAGGGAGTAAAACAGCAGAGCCTGCTGGGATAGCAGGCTCTGTCACTGGGGCAGATGAAAAAACTACTCGTCAACCTCAGCCGCACTGCCCTGGGTCAGCAGCAGTTCGCGCACCACGCTGGTGGCAAAGCTGCCTGCTGGCAGCCAGAAGGACATCTCCAGCGTGACGTCATCCTGCCAGTTCCACTGCAAATCGCGGGGGATAACCAGCATGGCGCGGCGTGCGGCTTCCACGCGTTCACGATCCATCAGGGCAATCAGCGCACCTTCACCTGACAGGCTGTTTTGCTCAAAGGCCAGTGCTTCATCACGCGTACCCCACTCGCCGCTGCCAGGCAGCGGTGCGGTGATACGCAGTTCACTGGCATCAACACGCTGTTGTAAGGTATCCCGTTCCGCCGCCTCTGCCACAAACCAGCTGCCGCGTCCGGTTAACTGCAGAGCATCGCCCGGCAGGACCCGGGTCAGGGAGCCCTGCTGCGCCAGACGGTCACTCACCACCTGATTAAACATCGCGCTTCGCGCGGCAGAGAGAATGAAACTGCGTTTATTGCGCTCGCGCACGCGGATTTCATCGGCGGCCCAGCGTTGCGCCATTGTCAGGTTATTACCTTCGTGGCCAAAACGCTGGCTGCCAAAATAGTTGGGCACACCGTCACGGGCAATCAGTTGCAGGCGCTGTTCCACCGCATCACGGTCAGAAATCTGGCGCAGTACCAGCGTGAAAGCATTGCCCTGTAGTGCACCGGTCCGCAATTTACGGCGATGGCGGGCGCTTTCCAGCACCTCGACGCCAGTCAATTCAAATGCGGTCAGATCTGGCGTGATTTTGCCCGGTATGCGCAGGCAGAACCACTGTTCGGTCACCGCGTGGCGATCCTTCATCCCGGCAAAACTGACGTCACGTGGATGAATACCGACAAATTTGGCCAGCGCCTCTGCGACAAAGCGGGTATTGCAGCCATTTTTGCGGATGCGTACCAGCAGCTGTTCACCCTCTCCGTCCGGCGCGTAGCCGAGATCTTCAATGACTCTGAAGTCTTCAGCACTGGCCTTCAGCACGCCGCTGGCCACCGGCTGACCGTGCAGCCAGCCCTGTTTGCTTAAATCCATGCGTTACGCCTTTATCAGCAGAGCAACGGCTTCACAGGCAATGCCTTCGCCGCGCCCGGTAAACCCGAGTTTCTCAGTGGTCGTCGCTTTCACGTTGACGTCATCCATATGAATACCGAGATCTTCCGCAATATTGATGCGCATCTGTGGCGAATGGGGCAGCATCTTCGGGGCCTGAGCAATGATCGTGACATCAACGTTACCCACGCGATAGCCTTTTTTAGCAATCTGACGCAGGGCTTCCCGCAGCAGTTCACGGCTGTCTGCGCCTTTATAGGCCTCATCGGTGTCCGGGAACAGTTTGCCGATATCGCCCAGGGCGGCCGCCCCCAGCAACGCATCCGTCAGCGCGTGCAGCGCAACGTCGCCGTCGGAGTGTGCCAGCAGACCTTTCTCGTAAGGAATACGCACGCCACCAATAATCAGCGGGCCTTCGCCGCCAAAGGCATGTACATCAAAACCGTGACCGATACGCATTATGTGTTCTCCTAACTCTGTATTTGGGTCAGATAAAATTGCGCCAGCGCCAGGTCTTCCGGTCGCGTCACCTTCAGGTTATCACTGCGGCCACTGACCAGCTCAGGATGGTAACCGCAATACTCCAGCGCCGAAGCCTCATCAGTGATGGTCGCGCCGTCGTTCAGCGCGCGCAGCAGACAGTCGCGCAGCAGCGCCAGCGGGAAAAGTTGTGGTGTCAGCGCGTGCCACAGGGCTTCACGCTCGACGGTATGCCCGATATCACTGCGGCCAGCAACAGCACGCTTCATGGTATCACGCACCGGCGCGGCAAGAATGCCGCCCACTTTGCTGGTGGCCGTCAGCGCCAGCAGCCGGGTCAAATCACTCAGATGCAGACAGGGGCGCGCAGCGTCATGCACCAGCACCCACTCGGCTCCTTTTGCCGCCTGCAGTCCGGCCAGCACTGAATCCGCCCGCAGGCCGCCACCGGTGACCGTGCTCACGCGCGTATCGTGCGCCAGCGGTAACTGGCAAAAATACGCATCTTCCGGGCTGAGGGCCACAATGACCCGGCTGATGGCCGGATGGGCCAGCAGGGCATCAATGCTGTGTTCCAGAATCGTTTTACTGCCAATGGTGAGGTATTGTTTGGGGCGCTCAGAGAGCATACGGCTGCCGATCCCCGCAGCGGGGACAACAGCGATAATCTCCGGAAAGGACACGGCGCTATTCATGATAGTAATGACGGATGCTCATGGTAATGGCTACTGACGGGTGGTTCGCTGCTGTGCGTTTCGTTTATTTTGGTCCGGCACAAGGCGATAGAAAGTCTCGCCGGGTTTAATCATCCCCAGCTCATTGCGTGCGCGTTCCTCGATCGCTTCCGAACCGCCGTTTAAGTCGTCGATTTCGGCAAAAAGCTGATCGTTTCGCGCTTTAAGCTTGGCGTTATTGGCCTGTTGCACAGCAACATCCTCATTAACGCGTGTGTAATCATGAATGCCGTTCTTGCCCAGCCAGAGCGAATACTGCAGCCAGCCGAGAAGTACAAGTAACAGCAACGTAAGTTTTCCCATCCCCGCCCCCTGAAAAACGGCTCAATCATCCCATAACTTTTAGTACGACTCCACTCTGCCGGTGAAATAGAACCACTTTCTCAGAATAAGGTGCGAATACGCGCTAAAAAACAGCAGGATCGGGGTCCATTGACGCCCCGCATCGATAGATTTTGTAACGTTGCGACGTAATTATAAATATTAACCCAGCCGTTACCAGCCCGTCAGCAGCGTAAACAGCAGCCAGAACAGGGCGACGACCACCAGCACCGTTGCCAGTCCCGCCCAGACAAGGCGCTCCCGCAACAACACAGTGGCAACAATACCCACGATGACCGATACCGGTAAGAGTGCAAGGAAGAAGGGCCAGGTATAGAGGAAGAAGAATAACGTGTTAGAGCCGTAAAGCAGGAACGGAATCGCCAGTGCGACCCACCAGGAAACAAAGCCCATTACGCCACCGGGAACAGCCCATGAAGGCTCTTCCCGATCGCGCTCGTCTTTACGTGCCAGCATGGGGGTGACGTTATGCATAAATATCCCGTTGACGCTCAGGCGGAGGAACAGGAGCGGCCCACCGCCGGGTAACCGTCCGTTTGAACGGACGTTAGCCGAAGCTCTCAGGGTTTGATAATATCCCGCTGACGCAGCAGGTCTAATATCTGGGTGGTTAAATGTGTTACTAATTGTTCGCCATCCAGATGAATATCGGCGGCTTCAGGTGCCTCATACACAGCATCAATACCAGTGAAATTGCGCAACTCCCCGGCACGGGCCTTTTTATACAGCCCTTTCGGATCGCGTGCTTCACAGATGGCCAGCGGCGTATCGACGAAGACTTCAATAAAACGCCCTTCTCCAACCCTTTCACGTACGCTCTGCCGCTCGGCACGGTGAGGCGAGATAAAGGCCGTCAGAACCACCAGACCGGCATCGATCATCAGCTTCGCCACTTCGCCCACGCGACGGATATTTTCTTTGCGATCGGCATCACTGAAGCCGAGATCCCGGCATAAACCATGTCGCACGTTATCCCCGTCCAGCAGATAGCTGCTAACGCCAGCCCGGTGCAGCGCCTGCTCCAGCGCGCCGGCTACCGTGGATTTACCGGAACCTGACAGCCCGGTAAACCACAGCACCACACCCTGATGACCATGCTGCTGTTCGCGCTGCTCGCGGCTGACCGGATGCGCGTGCCACACCACATTCTCATCATGCTGCGCCATCTTACTGACCACCCAGCAGGTCGCGGACATTCCAGTGCGGGAAGTGACGACGCACCAACGCATTCAGCTCAAGCTCAAAGGCGCTGAACTCGCCAGGAACGGGCTGCGCCTCGTCCAGCGGCTGGCGGATCATACCCGCGCCGACGGTGACGTTGCTCAGGCGATCGATAAAGATCATCCCGCCGGTGACCGGGTTCTGCTGATAGGGATCGAGCACCATCGGTTCATCGAAGATCAGATCCACCAGCCCGATGCCGTTCAGCGGCAATGCCTCTACGTCATGCTGCGTCAGATTGTTGATCTCAACCTGATGGCGGATACGTTCCACACGCGCCCGGGTTTTCTTGCCAGCGATTTTAATATCGAAGCTCTGCCCGGGTACCAGGGGCTTTTCCGCCATCCAGACCACATCGACAGCAGCAGCCTGCACGGGCGTGAGATCGGCATCGGCGGCAACCAGCAGATCGCCCCGACTGATATCAATTTCATCTTTCAGCACCAGGGTAATCGCTTCACCGGCCACAGCCTGCTGCAGGTCTCCGTCGAAAGTCACAATACGCGCCACAGCGGACTCAACGCCTGAAGGGAGCACTTTTACCCGCTGGCCGACTTGTACCACGCCGGACGCCAGCGTACCGGCATACCCCCGGAAGTCGAGGTTAGGGCGGTTAACATACTGCACCGGGAAGCGCATGGGCTGCTGTTCAACCACGCGCTGCACATCAACGGTTTCCAGCACATCCAGCAGCGTCGGGCCGCTGTACCAGGACATCGCGGCACTCGGGGATGCGACGTTTTCGCCTTCCAGCGCCGACAGCGGGACAAAGCGAATATCCAGATCGCCCGGCAGCTGTCCGGCAAAGTCCAGATAGTCCTGTTTGATCTGCTCGAAGGTCTCCTGGCTGTAGTCCACCAGATCCATCTTATTGATCGCCACGATCAGATGCTTAATGCCCAGCAAGGTCGAGATAAAGCTGTGGCGGCGGGTTTGATCCAGCACGCCTTTACGCGCATCGATCAACAGGATCGCCAGATCGCAGGTGGAGGCACCGGTGGCCATATTCCGGGTGTACTGCTCGTGCCCCGGGGTATCCGCAATAATAAATTTGCGCTTCTCGGTGGAGAAGTAACGGTACGCCACATCGATGGTGATGCCCTGCTCACGTTCGGCCTGTAAACCGTCCACCAGCAGCGCGAGATCCAGCTTTTCCCCCTGAGTACCATGACGTTTACTGTCGTTGTGCAGGGAAGAGAGCTGATCTTCATAAATCTGGCGCGTGTCGTGCAGCAGGCGACCAATCAGCGTACTTTTACCATCGTCGACGCTGCCGCAGGTCAGGAAACGCAGCAGGCTTTTGTGCTGCTGCGTATGCAGCCACGCTTCCACGCCGCCCTGGTCGGCAATCTGTTGTGCAATTACTGTATTCATGACGATTCCTTAAAAGTAGCCCTGGCGTTTTTTCAGCTCCATTGAGCCGGCCTGATCGCGGTCGATCATGCGACCCTGGCGCTCACTGGTGGTGGACACCAGCATCTCTTCGATGATCCCTGGCAGCGTTTGCGCTTCAGACTCAACCGCGCCGGTCAGCGGCCAGCAGCCCAGGGTACGGAAGCGCACCATGCGTTGCTCGATCACTTCGCCCGGCTGCAGATCGATGCGGTCATCGTCGATCATCATCAGCATGCCGTCACGCTCCAGCACCGGGCGTTCAGCGGCCAGGTACAACGGAACAATCTCGATGTTTTCCAGGAAGATGTACTGCCAGATATCCAGCTCGGTCCAGTTAGAAAGCGGGAATACACGGATACTCTCGCCTTTATTGATCTGGCCGTTGTAGTTATGCCATAGCTCCGGGCGCTGGTTTTTAGGATCCCAGCGGTGGAAGCGGTCGCGGAATGAGTAAATACGCTCTTTAGCACGTGATTTCTCTTCATCGCGACGTGCGCCGCCGAAAGCGGCATCAAAACCGTATTTATTCAGCGCCTGCTTCAGCCCCTCGGTTTTCATAATATCCGTGTGCTTGGCACTGCCGTGTACAAACGGGTTGATGCCCATTGCCACGCCTTCCGGGTTACGGTGAACCAGCAGCTCCGCGCCAATATTTTTCACCATACGATCGCGGAACTCGTACATTTCGCGGAATTTCCAGCCGGTATCAACATGCAGCAGCGGAAACGGCAGGGTTCCCGGATAGAACGCCTTACGCGCCAGGTGCAGCATCACCGATGAGTCTTTTCCGATGGAGTACATCATCACCGGGTTACCGAATTCTGCCGCCACTTCGCGGATAATATGGATGCTTTCCGCCTCCAGTTGACGCAGATGAGTGAGTCGTTTCTGATCCATATCTTTTCCTCAAGCCAAATTCACAACAGGAGACTCTCGTCTGTCCTGCTGCGCTGAATGTTGGAACCATGCCAACTCCTGATGGAGATTGACCACTTCGCCAATCACTAACAGCGCCGGCGTTGGGGCGTTTCGTGCCAGTTCTTCAAGTTGGTCTAATGTACCGATCAGCACCTGCTGATCCTGGCGGGTACCACGGCCAATCACCGCTGCCGGCGTGGCCGGATCGCGCCCATGCGCCATCAGCTGACTGGCAATGTCGCCTGCCGCCATGGTGCCCATATAGATAGCCAGCGTCTGACGCGCCCGGGCCAGCGATGGCCAGTCCGTTCCCTGCCCATCTGCGCGGCAGTGCCCGGTGACAAACAGGACGCTCTGAGCATGATCGCGATGTGTCAGCGGAATCCCCGCGTAGGCCGTCGCCCCGGAAGCGGCAGTGACCCCTGGTACCACCTGGAAAGGGATGCCTGCCGCTACCGCAGCCTGAAGCTCTTCCCCACCCCGTCCGAAAATAAACGGGTCGCCGCCTTTCAGGCGCACCACACGTTTGCCTTTTTTCGCCAGCGTCACCAGCATCTGGTTGATCTCTTCCTGCGGTACGCTGTGAGCATTAGCCCGCTTGCCCACACAGATGCGGTCGGCATCACGGCGTACCAGATCCAGAATCTCATCGCTGACCAGGTGGTCATAAAGCACGACATCGGCCAGTTGCATCACCTGCAGGCCCCGCAGCGTCAGCAGTCCACTGTCTCCGGGTCCGGCACCAACGAGGATAATCTCACCCTGCGGGGCTTCCGGGTCGGTTAGCTGCTGGTCGAGGGTACGTTTGGCCCCTTCTACGTTGCCGGAGGCCACCTGATTGGCAAATAAACCGTTAAACGCTTTTTCCCAGAAACGACGGCGATCGGTCATTTTGTTAAAGCGGGCTTTGACCTTCCCACGCCACTGCCCGGCAATCTCAGCCATCTGCCCAAGGTTAGCCGGCAGTAGCGATTCCAGTTTTTCACGCAGCAGGCGCGCCAGCACCGGCGCCGTTCCGCTGGAGGAGATCGCCACCACCAGCGGGGAGCGATCGACAATAGAAGGAAAGATAAAGGAGCATTTCGGCTGATCATCGACCACGTTGGCCAGCAGATGGCGTTCAGTGGCGTCCAGATAGACCTGGCCGTTAAGGTCGCCATCATCGGTGGCGGCAATCACCAGGAACACCGTATCCAGCTGCGCAGGCTGATAATCCTTCGCCAGCCATTCAATGCTGTCATTGTCGTGCAGTGCGGCGAGCTCCTCACACAGATGGTGTGAAACGACCTGCACGCGGGCACCGGCACGGCGCAACAGTTCGATTTTGCGTGCAGCGACATCGCCACCGCCAACAACCAGCACCGGCTTGTGTCTGATGTCGGCAAAAAGAGGGAGATAATCCACGGGAACCCTGTCTATATCACTATTGTTAAAGGGACTATACGTCCCGCCCTTGAAGCTTATGAAATTACTAATTGGAATGAGTAGTTACTGAATGGAATAACGACCCGGTAAAGCTGCGAACAAAATGTGCTTAACGGATGATATTTCGCACCTTTCAGAGAGAATGAAATTGTCTAAAACGCGTCATGATTTCATACTGTCTGCGCAAAAAAATTCGCACATTTCGTTACAGGATAACGAATTAAGGAACCTTCCATGTTGACCCTTATGCGCCTGGGGGCGTTGGCAGCCATTTTTATTTGCGGCATCAGTCTGTCCGCGAATGCCGCCAGCATGAAGACCGGTAGCATTGCCGAACAGCAGCTACGCCATATTGCCACCTATTTTCCCGGCCGCATGGCAGGCAGCCCGGCCGATATGCTGACTGCCGACTATCTGCAGCAGCAGTTTACCGCACTCGGCTATCAGACAAACCAGCGTCGTTTCACCACCCGCTATGCTTATCAGCATCAGGCAGGCGACCAGACGTGGCGTAACGTCAATGCCACCTCGGTCATTGCCGCACGCGAGGGAAAGGTTGCGCAGCAGATTGTGATTGTCGCTCACAGCGACAGTTGGACACCGCATAACGATAACGAAACGCAGCTTAACCTCGGCGGTCTGACCAATCAGGGGGTTGACGATAACGCCTCAGGGCTGGGCGTCATGCTGGAGCTGGCACAGCGTCTCAGCACGCAGCCGCTGCATTACAGCCTGCGCTTCGTGGCCCTGAGCGGCGAAGAGATCGGACTGCAGGGCAGCGAAGATTATGTGTCACGCATGACTCCCGAAGAGAAACACAATACGCTGCTGGTCATTAATCTCGACAGTCTGGTTGTGGGCAGTCACCTTACTTTTATTAGCGGCCGTCAAACACCGAAGGCCGTGGCCCGCCAGACGCGCGATCGCGCCCGGTCGCTGGCGCGTCACCAGGGGATCAGCGCGACGACACAGACCGCGCAAGATGAAGGGCCTTTTGACCGCGCCGGTTTTCCGCTGTTATTGGTCAGGGCCAGCGATGCGCCCGGCGGCAAGCTGTCGCGCCCGGTCGCGCTGCATTTCCCGCTGGCCCTGCGTCACCAGGCACAGCGCGATAATCTGGCTTATATTGATCACTGGTTACCTGGCCGCATCACCCGCCGCGCCCATGATTCTGTCGCCGTGCTGCTGCCGCTGATCCGTGAACTGGCTAACCCTTAATCTCTGGAGTCATCCATGTACATTGTTTTTCTCACCTACACCCGCCCGATGGAAGAGGTGGAAGCCCTGCTGGAGCCACACGTGGCGTGGCTCAATCGTTACTTTACCGCCGGGGCGTTTATCAGCGCCGGGCGTAAAGATCCGCGCACCGGAGGGATGATCATGGTGAAAGAGATGGACAGGAAACAGCTGGATGCCATTCTGGCGGAAGACCCCTTCCAGCAGGTCGCCAGCTACGAGGTGACAAAAGTGAATATCACCCGCTCCGCCAATAAGTTTGCCGCACTGACCGGGATCTGAGGTTTATCATGCCTGCGGCAGTCATGGCAGAGGTCACCACTGACAGACAAAGAAACCATCCTGCCTGCGAATAAGTAAATACCAACAAGGAAGTCATATGTTTAAAAAGGATGTTTGTGGTTGGGCAGGCATTTTGCTGGGCAGTATCGCCCTGCTGCTGGTCATCACCCACTTTATGGCCGGTCCTTTTGCTCCCCGCCCTTCACTGGAAAGCATTGTAGCAACGAAAACGCTGGCAATTAAGCATGCGGCCTTAGACGCCCTGCACGGTAAGCCGCTGGTTGAAAAAGCAAAAAGTGTCGGCTGGAATATTGACCGCATACTGTCGATTATTAGCGCAATGATGGGGGCGGGTGCGGTGATCCTTGGCATCATTGGCTGGGCACGTAAGGAAGAACATCGTGTCGCAGCTGCCGCCGGGCTTCTGGGGCTGACGACGATTGCCTTTCAGCCTGCCATGGCTATCGTTGCCGCCATTATTCTGGCGGTGCTTATTGCAGGCGTCCTGCAAGGCCTGCTGGGATAACGAACGCGGGAATATGTGCCGATTTAATGACCGACCGAAACAAAAGGTCGGCCACTACGTAAATTTACTCGTGCAATCCGCACTCGCGCTTCAGGCCAAAGAAGCGGGTCTCTTCCTCTGCCATGCCCGGTTCCCATTTACGCGTCGTGTGCGTATCCCCCACCGAGAGATAGCCCTGCTCCCACAGCGGATGGTAGCTCAGACCGTGTTGCTGCAGATACTGATATACCTGACGGTTGTCCCAGTCGATGATCGGCAACAGCTTGAAGACGCCCTTCTTGATCGCCAGCACTGGCAGATGCGCGCGGCTACCTGACTGGTCGCGGCGCAGCCCGGCAAACCACGTCTGCGCTTTCAGCGTCGCCAGCGCACGGTTCATCGGCTCAACCTTATTAATCTGGTTGTAGCGCTCAATGCCCTCCACGCCCTGTTCCCACAGCTTGCCATAGCGTGCTTCCTGCCAGGCCGGGCTGTGCGCTGCGCGGAACACCTGAAGATTAAGATCCAGCTTCTCCGTCAGCTGATCAATAAACTGATAGGTTTCCGGGAACAGATAGCCCGTATCGGTCAGGATCACCGGAATATCCGGCTTCTGGCGTGCCACCAGATGCAGACTGACCGCTGCCTGAATACCAAAACTGGAGGTCAGCACGGCTTCACCCGGCAGATTTTCCAGCCCCCAGATCACCCGATCCTCGGCGGAAAGTTTATCCAGCATATTATTGATTTCAGCGAGCGCCATGATGCGCTCCACCTTTGGTAAGTCGTTCAGTGCAGTGAGATCGAGAACGGCCATATTACACCTCCATCATTCCCAGAAATCGCGGGCCGGATCGAGTACCGGTCTGATAATACCGGTACGGATGGTGAAATCACCGAAGCCTTCATTTGCTTCGCGCTCTTTCGCCCAGCGGCCAATCAGTTCGTCCAGGGTCGCCAAGATCTGCTCTTCATTGATGTTTTCGCTGTACATCCGCGGGATGCGTGTGCCGATGCGGTTACCTCCAAGATGGAGGTTATAACGCCCCGGAGCCTTGCCCACCAGCCCCACCTCAGCCAGCAGTGCACGGCCACAGCCGTTCGGGCAGCCGGTGACGCGCAGGACAATGTGCTCATCTCCCACCCCGTGGGCGGTCATGATGCCCTCCACACGCGTGACAAATTCCGGCAGGAAGCGTTCGGCTTCGGCCATCGCCAGCGGGCAGGTAGGGAAGGACACGCAGGCCATGGAGTTTTCGCGCTGGTGACTGACGTTTTCCATCAGACCATGCGACACCGCCAGCTGTTCGATGACCTCTTTTTCAGACTCCGGCACGCCCGCAACAATCAGGTTCTGATTGGCCGTTAAGCGGAAGTCGCCCTGATGGATTTTGGCAATTTCAGCCAGACCGGTTTTCAGCGGCCGGCCCGGATAGTCCAGCAGTCGGCCATTCTCAATAAACAGCGTCAGGTGCCATTTATTATCAATGCCTTTAACCCAGCCAAAGCGATCGCCACGGGTAGTAAATTCATACGGACGGGTTGGTTCAAAGGTGATGCCGGCACGGCGCTCCACTTCCGCCTTAAAGACATCCGGCCCCACCCGTTCCAGCGTGTATTTCGTTTTAGCATTTTTACGGTCAGTACGGTTGCCCCAGTCACGCTGGGTCGTCACGACTGCGGTGGCCACATCCAGGATCTTATCAACTGGCAAATAACCAAATTCAGACGCCGTGCGCGCATAGGTCGCTTTATTACCGTGGTCGATCGACAGGCCACCGCCCACCAGCAGGTTAAAGCCGACCAGCCTGCCGTTCTCAGCAATGGCGATAAAGTTCAGGTCATTGGCGTGCAGATCGACATCGTTATGCGGCGGCACCACTACGGTCGTTTTAAATTTACGCGGCAGGTAAGTTTCACCGAGGATCGGCTCGACATCGGTGGTAGCGACCTTTTCCTGGTCCAGCCAGATTTCAGCATAAGCACGGGTCTGCGGCAGCAGGTGCTCAGAGAGTTTTTTTGCCCACTCATACGCTTCCTGATGCAGTTCAGACTCAATCGGGTTTGAGCTGCAGAGCACGTTACGGTTAACGTCGTTCGCCGTCGCCAGCGCATCCAGCCCCACTTCATGCAGCATCTGGTGCGCCGGTTTCACGTTACCTTTCAGAATGCCGTGAAACTGGAAGGTCTGGCGGTTGGTCAGACGGATACTGCCGTAAATGGTGTTATCGGCGGCGAACTTATCAATGGCCAGCCACTGCGTCGGCGTGATGATCCCGCCCGGCAGACGGCAGCGCAGCATCATCGCATGGCGCGCCTCCAGCTTCTGCTCTGCACGTTCAGCACGAATGTCGCGGTCATCCTGCTGGTACATACCGTGAAAACGGATCAGCAGGAAGTTATCGCCGTTAAAGCCGCCGGTCAGCCCGTCATGCAGGTCTTCGGCAATGCCACCGCGCAGATAGTTACTCTCTTTTTTCAGGCGCTCGGCGTCGACCAGCTTCCCTTCAACGACCAGCGGCCCTGGGTATTTTTCATTGCTCATTAGTACACATCTCGCTGATAACGGCGCTCAATGCGCAGCTCACTTAAAAACTCATCGGCCGATTCGATGTCCATTGCACCAAATTCAGCTACCACTTCCAGTAATGCCTGTTCAACATCTTTTGCCATGCGATTGGCATCGCCGCAGACATAGATGTGGGCACCCTCTTCTATCCAGCGCCACAGCTCCGCCCCTTTTGCGCGAATTTTATCCTGCACGTAAATTTTGTGTTTCTGGTCACGCGACCAGGCCAAATCGATATGCGTCAGCAGGCCGTCTTTGACATAGCGCTGCCACTCCACCTGGTAAAGAAAATCTTCGGTAAAGTGCGGGTTACCGAAGAACAGCCAGTTTTTACCACCGGCACCGTCGCTGTCACGCTGCTGCATAAAAGCGCGGAACGGTGCAATACCAGTACCCGGGCCAATCATAATCACTGGCGTATCCGGACTGGCAGGCAGGCGGAAGTTATCATTATGTTCAATGAAGATGCGCACCCCGTCATCCTCCTGCAGCCGGTCGGCCAGATAGCTGGAAGCGCCTCCTGCACGGGCTCGGCCTTCAATCTCGTAGCGCACCGCCCCCACGGTGATATGGACTTCGGTTTCATTTTCCGCCTGCGAAGAAGCGATAGAATATAGACGTGGCGTCAGCGGGCGCAGCAGCCCGGTGAGCTGTTCCGCGTTCAGTTCCGTAGGGGCATAACGCACCATATCCACAATAGGGGTGTTCTGCGCATACTGTTGCAGTCTGGCTTTCTCTTCCGTCTCCGCCAGCAGCGCTTCATTACGGGAAAGCCTGGCATAATGTTCAACAATCTGCGGCGTATTGACCGTCAGTTCGTAATGTTTTTGCAGCGCTTCCGTCAGTGGCAGCGTGATCCCGTCAACGGACACGGGCTCATCGCCTTTCAGCCACAGCAGTTCCAGCAGCTCTTTTACCAACAGGGGGTCGTTCTCATACCATACGCCCAGGGCATCTCCCGGCTGATAGCGCAGTCCAGAATCACCAAGATCAATTTCAATATGCCGCACATCTTTATCGGAATCGCGGCCGGTAATTTTCTGGTTAACGGCAAAACTGGCGGTCAGGGGCGCTTCTTTGCTGTAAGGGCTGCTGTGGATCTCATTCACGCTCCCCGTCACGGCGGCAGTCACCTGGAGGGCGCTGGCATCCGGCACACGGGCTTTCAGCACCGCAACGATCTGTTTGCGCCAGTCTTCCGCCTGCGCGGCATACTCCACGTCGGCATCAACGCGCTCCAGCAGACGCTCACCGCCCAGTTCCGCCAGCTTGCTGTCGAAATCTTTACTGGCCTGGCTGAAGAATTCGTAAGAGGTGTCCCCCAGACCAAACACCGCAAATGCGCAGCCGTCCATTTTCGGTGCTTTTTTCGACATCAGGAATTTATGCAGCGCCACAGCTTCTTCCGGTGGCTCGCCCTCACCCTGCGTGGAGGTCACCACCACCAGCAGTTTTTCCTGACCGATCTGCTTAAATTTGTAATCACCGGCATTGACCAGGTTAACGTTCAGCTTTTCGCTCAGCAGGTCGTCGCGCAGCTGTTCAGCCAGGCGGCGTGCATTTCCGGTCTGCGAGGCAGAAAGAAGCGTAATCGCAGGCACCTCAACCGCCGGTGCGCTGGTGACCGTCGCACCCGGCGCCTGATTGACCATGCCCCAGAAGTAACCGGAAAGCCACGCCAGCTGAGTAGGTGAATAATCACCGGTGGCTGCCTGCAAGCGGGCAAGCTGTTCCGGATTAAGGGGAAGCATGTTGGGGGGTGCCTGAGTCGTCATTTCGTTGAAAAGTCCAAGGTCGGAAATCTATTAACAACAGGGTAAGGGCAAGCATAATAACCCTTAAATAAGGGTTGGAAATAATAAATAACCAAAATGACTAAGCGGTTTTATGGGTAACGGTTAGCGACAAAACAGATTGATTATTATTTTATTTTTCAATGGATTACAAACCACACCGTTCTCAGGTGTTTCCGGTTATGTCGTTCAGCCGGGAAACGGGTGCGAAAAAAGCGGTTTTCCGGTATCCTGCGGCGGTTTTATTGATGAAGACTGAGACTGTCACTATGGCTACTACGCTGTTTAAAGATTTTCAATTCGAAGCCGCACACCACCTGCCGAATGTGCCGGAAGGGCACAAATGCGGACGCCTGCACGGGCACTCCTTTATGGTTCGTCTGGAAATTACTGGCGAAGTGGATGCGCATACCGGCTGGGTGATGGACTTTTCCGAGATCAAAGCGGCTTTTAAGCCGATCTACGATCGTCTGGATCACTACTATCTCAATGATATTCCTGGCCTTGAGAACCCAACCAGCGAAGTGCTGGCTGCATGGATCTGGCAGCAGATGAAGCCAGTACTGCCGCTGTTAAGCGCTGTACTGGTAAAAGAAACCTGCACTGCCGGTTGCGTTTATCGCGGATAATGACAAGAAGGCTCGCTGCGCTCGCGGGCCTTTTTCTTTCTCTTTTTTGCCATTATCACTGGGGGGTAAAAAACATATTCCATTCGAATCTATAGTAGCACCGCAAGATATAAGCGTCTTTTTCTGCCCCGTGATAATCTCTCGCCATAAAATAAAATAGCAGTAATCGTGTCTCAGGACAGGTGTAACATGCCCCCATGGTTAAGTCTGGCAATTGATTCATTCTGGCCGATGCTGTATGCCGGCGTCACCTTCACTATTCCATTAACGCTTATTTCATTTGCGCTGGGTTTATCGCTGGGCTTTATTGTGGCCCTGGCAAGATTATATGGCCCGAAGCCATTACAGTACATTGTTCGCTTTTATGTCTGGCTTATTCGCGGCACCCCGTTACTGGTACAGCTTTTCCTTATTTTCTATGCCCTGCCCGGGGTGGGTATAACGCTGGATGCCTTCCCGGCAGCCGTTATTGGCTTTACCCTGAATATCGGGGCCTATACCTCCGAAGTGATACGCGCCACGCTGCTCTCGGTGCCGAAAGGCCAGTGGGAAGCCGCACACTCGATCAGCATGAGCTGGGCCCAGGCACTGCGTCGTATCATTATCCCTCAGGCGGCGCGGATTGCCGTTCCGCCGCTGTCCAACACCTTTATTTCACTGGTAAAAGACACGTCGCTGGCCTCGGTGATTACCGTCCCTGAAATGTTTCTGGCGGCACAGCGTATTGCAGCGGTGACCTATCAGCCCTTAATCCTGTATACCGAAGCCGCCATTATTTATTTACTGATCAGCTCGGTATTATCGGCGTTACAGACCCGACTGGAAAATAAGCTCGCCAATAATGGCGCAGTAAAGGTAAGAGATAATGATAAAATTATCCAACATTGATAAACAGTTCGATGGCAATCCGGTCTTAAAAAAGATTAACCTGACCATTAATGAAGGCAGCGTCACCGCCCTCATCGGCCCTTCCGGCAGTGGCAAGAGCACCTTATTGCGCTGCATTAATTTGCTGGAAATCCCCCAGGCGGGGGAGCTGACTATCGGCCATGAGCACCTCGTTTTTACCGGCAGCGCCCGCCCGGGCCGTAAAGATATTCGCCGTATCTGCCAGCAAACCGGCATGGTATTTCAAAACTTTCAGCTGTTTCCTCATCTGACGGTGATAGAAAACATTATGGAAGGTCTGGTCACTGTCCATAAGCAGCCCGTTCAGCAGGCGCGGCAGCGGGCAGAAGCCCTGCTGGAAAAGGTGGGGATGGGCCATAAACGCGATGCCCTGCCCGGCACGCTGTCAGGGGGTCAACAACAGCGTGTGGCCATTGCCCGGGCGCTGGCCCCCTCGCCTAAAGTGCTGCTGTGTGATGAACCGACCTCGGCGCTGGATCCCGAACTGTCGCTGGAAGTGGTGGCGGTACTGAAACAGCTGGCGAAAGAGGGAATGACCATGCTGATGGCCACCCACGACCTGCGGCTGGCGGCAAATATTGCCAATAACGTGGTGTTTCTGGAAGCGGGCGAGATCGTCGAGACGGGCACCTCCCGTGACCTGTTTACCCGTGCAGAAAAGCCCCGAACCAAAGCGTTTATTTCCACCCTGACAGACACCCTGCCCGATTCATGGGAAATATAATTAAAGACCTCATCACAGACTGCATTCAGGAGTTATGACATGAAAAAGATAGCCACACTGTTATTCGCCGGACTGATTCAGCTCGGTTTTTCTTCTGCCGCACTGGCAGAGAACGATCTGGCAAAAATCCAGTCGGCAGGCGTGCTGAAAATCGGCACGGAGGGCACCTACCCACCGTTTACCTTCCACGATGCATCCGGGGCACTGACCGGTTTTGATGTCGATATCGGTCGTGAAGTCGCAAAGCGTCTGAACGTTAAAGCGGAGTTTGTTGAAGGTAAATGGGACGGACTGATTGCCGGGCTGGATGCTAAACGCTACGAGGCAGTCATTAATCAGGTTTCCATCACCCCGGAGCGCCAGCAGAAATTTGATTTCTCTGCGCCGTATATTGCGTCTAAAGGCGTGCTGATTGTGCGCAGTGATAACGACACTATTAAGACCTTCGCGGATTTGAAAGGGAAAAAATCTGCCCACACGCTGACCAGCAACTATGCTCAGCTGGCCCGCAGTTATGGTGCGGAGATCGTCGGGACGGATGGCTTTAACCAGTCGGTCGATCTGGTGGCCAGCGGCCGCGCAGATGCGACAATTAACGATAACCTGTCATACCTCGACTTCAAAAAGCACAAGCCAGAGGCAAAAGTCAAAATTGCTGCCACCCAGAGTGATGCCGAACATTCCGGTATTCTGCTGCGCAAAGGTAACCCGGAGCTGAAGGCCGCCATTGATAAGGCGCTGACCGAAATGAAAAATGACGGCACCTATCAGCGTATTTCCCAGCACTACTTTGCCGCTGACGTTTCGAAATAATCGCTGTTATCCCTCCGCAGGGCGTTCCCCTGCGGAGTCCTCTCCGCCCGGTCAGGTTTCCTTGCTGTCAGAGGGCCGTACCGCTCAGTAATTGTCCCGCGTCTTCTGATCCAAACCACTCCACCAGAAAATCCAGCAGGGCGCGCAGGCGCGCTGACTGATACTGACGGGAGGCATAAATAGCATACACCCCTAGTTCATCCAGCTGGTAATCGGGCAGGAGCGCCACCAGTTCACCGCGGGCAAGAAACGGCTGCGCGCTGTACACCGGCTGCATGGCGATACCAGCTCCAGCCAGCGTCGCCGCCAGCAGCATCACCGAATCATTACCACTCAGATTGCCACTGACGGCCACCGCCTCCTTCTCCTGACGACGGGTAAAGTGCCACAGGCTTTTACCAAAGTGCGAGTAGGCCAGACAGTTGTGATGTACCAGATCCTGCGGCACCACCGGGATCCCCGCCAGCGCCAGATAGGCTGGTGCCGCACAGATTACCGACCGGCAGCGGTGCAGCGGTCGGGCAATCAGGTTCGGCTCCAACTGGGCTGTGATGCGCAGGGCCAGATCGATGCGCTCTTCCACCAGGTTAACCCGCTGATTACTGATGTGCAGGTCGATACGCACCAGGGGGTAACGCCGCTGGAAGGCGGTCAGCGCCACCATCAGCACGCTCTGGCCCAGCGACAGCGAGCAGGACACCCGCAGCAGACCGGACAGCGCTTCACCTTCCGGCTGGTTACTGAGCTCAATTTCCGCGGCCAGCGCCATCATCTGCTGGCAGCGGGCCAGCGCATGTTCTCCGGCCGGCGTCAGGCTCAGGCGTCGCGTGCTGCGGTGCAGCAGGCGCGCGCCGGCCCAGCTCTCCATCTGGCTGAGATAGCGCGTGACCATCGCGCGTGAGATATCCAGCGTGTCCGCCGCCGCCGACAGGCTGCCGCGCTGCACGATGGTGATAAAAACCTTCGCCGCCGTGATGCGATCCATAATCTGTCCGTTATATGCAACAATCTGTTGCCTGATAGTCGGTTTATCTGCTGAATTTTGCAACCTACACTGTTCTCTTTCCCGTAATCAGGTAGCTCATCATGAAAACCCGTCTGACGTTACTGCTGGCCCTGACCGCCAGCACACCGCTGTATGCCGCTGAAACGCTGAAGCTGGAGGTCTATAACCCGGGCGAAGCCAGCATGTTTGCCGTCTCCAGCGAAATAATCTCCGGCCCGCATGAGGTGGTGCTGATCGATGCCCAGTTCCAGCGCAATGACGCTGAAGCCCTGGTGAAACGCATCAAAGCCACCGGCAAGCGGCTGACCACGGTGTTTATCAGCCAGTCCGATCCGGACTTTTACTTTGGCCTGGAGACCATTAAGCAGGCATTCCCGCAGGCTAAAATTATCGCCACGGCGGCCACGGTCGATCTGATTAAGCAATCGAAAAACGGTAAGCTGGCGTTCTGGGGCCCGAAAATGGGCGCGAATGCGCCACAGTCGCTGGTGGTGCCTGACGTGTTAACCGGCAACAGTTTCCGGGTCGATGGTGAAACCATTGAGGTGAAAGGCATTGACGGCCCGCAGCCGCAGAATACGTATTTGTGGGTGCCCGCACTGAAAACGGTGATGGGCGGCGTGGTGGTGTATGGCAATAATATCCACGTCTGGATGGCCGATGCCCAGACGCCTGCTGAACGTTCTGCCTGGCAGCAGAAGCTGGAAGCGATTCAGGCCCTGAAGCCCGCGCGCGTGGTGCCGGGCCATTTCCTGCCGGGCGCAGCCGAGACGCTGGCATCGGTTAACTTCACCCAACAGTATCTGAAAACCGCTGAAACCGTGCTGGCGGAGAGTCAGGATGCAGCCAGCTATACGGCGGCGATGAAGACCCGGTATCCGGCACTGAAGGAAGCCTCAAGTCTGGAACTGAGTGCAAAAGTGCTGAAAGGGGAGATGAAGTGGCCGCAGTAAGCGGATAACAGGGCGTAGCGGGTCGGCCTTTTTCTGGCCGCCCCGCTACCCTTGACCTCAGGCGATATTCAGGTATTTATGCGTCTGCATCGACAGCCGCCAGTTGCGCGCGATACAGGTTTCAATACAGAGCTTCGTCGCATCCGCCTTCTGGCTGATGGGCTGCAGCGCGATAATCCGCGCTTTGTCATCACTCAGTGTTGCCAGTAAAGTATCCAGCGCGTCCACGTCACGCTGGCGCGCCACCGGATGCTTGACCTCATCTGCCCGCACCAGCGCCTGATTCAGCACGTCATAGCCGCCACGCATGTTCACCTTGGGCGACACGGTCACCCACGTTTCCGGCGTACAGCGCACCTCATGAGTGCCGCTGGTTTCGATCTGGCAGCCGAAACCCTCTTGCTCAAGGGCGGCGGTCAGCGGCGTCAGATCGTGAATGCAGGGCTCACCGCCGGTGATCACAATATGCTTTGCCGTCCAGCCGTGCTGGCGGATCACACCGATTAACGCCTGCGCATCGGCCGCTCCCCAGGCATCCGTTTCCACGGTTTTCAGCAGGATATCTCCCAGCGATGTCTCCCGATCGGCCAGCTTATCCCAGGTATGCTTGGTATCACACCAGCTGCAGCCCACCGGGCATCCCTGCAGGCGGATAAAAATTGCCGGAACGCCGGTATAAAGACCTTCGCCCTGCAACGTCTGGAACATTTCATTTATCGGGTACTGCATTTACATCTCGACTGGTGGCTAAAATACGGGCGCAGATTATGGCAGATTGACAGAAGAAGACCAAACAAAGCGTGCCTGTGATTGTACTGAGGTTGACCGCCGCCCTGAAAAGGCGACGGTCAGACAGGGCTAGAACGTTTCCCAGTGGCCCTCACTCTGCACAGTGATATTACGCGGTGCGGCCAGGCGCGGCGTTTTCAACGCCGGTGCGACATGACGGATCGCTGCGGCGTTCTGTGAACCGATTTTAAACACCGCCACTGCCTGAGACAGCAGGCTGGCCTGCTCTTCCAGCGACGCGGATGCTGCCGCTGATTCCTGCACCAGCGCGGCATTCTGCTGGGTGACCCGATCCATTTCGGTCACTGCAAGGCCAATCTGGTCGATACCCCGGCTCTGTTCGTCCGAGGCAGAGGAAATCTCCCCCATGATATCGGTGACACGGACCACCGCACTGACGATGTCCGTCATGGTGTCCCCCGCCGTCGCGACCTGCTGCGAACCGGCGTCAACGCGGTTAACGGAGTCCTCGATCAGCGTTTTGATCTCTTTGGCGGCCTGCGCGCTGCGCTGGGCAAGGTTGCGAACCTCCCCGGCGACCACGGCAAAACCGCGCCCCTGCTCACCGGCCCGTGCCGCTTCCACAGCCGCATTCAGCGCCAGGATGTTGGTCTGGAAGGCGATACCGTCGATCACGCTGGTGATATCGGCAATCTTCTTCGAGCTGCCGGCGATCTCCTGCATGGTTTTCACCACCCCGTCGACCACACGGCCTCCTTTCGCCGCCGTCTCAGAGGCATTTTTGGCCAGCTGGGACGCCTGACGGGCATTTTCTGCGTTCTGCTTCACGGTGGCCGTCAACTCTTCCATACTCGCCGCCGTTTGCTCCAGAGAGGCGGCCTGCTGCTCGGTACGGGAAGAGAGGTCATTATTACCCTGCGAAATTTCACTGGCTCCGGTGTAGATGGCATTGGAACTGTCGCGCACGTTACCCACAGTGGCGACGAGCGACTGCTGCATCTGCGTCAGGTTACTGGCCAGCAGCCCCATTTCACTGCGTCCATCCACCACCAGGGTTTCAGAAAGGTCACCGGCGGCGATGCGCTGAATATGCACCAGCAGCTGTTTCAGCGGCGTCAGCAGGACGCGTTTGATCACTACCCAGACCGAAGCAACCAGCACCAGCAGCACCAGAATAATCGCGCCCAGCGTCCATACCATATGGCTGTAGCCTTCGTGATTATCCGTGACCCCGACCGCCAGCAGCTTGCTGTTCTGCTCACGCCAGCCGTCATAATTTTTTTCCAGGTCGTCCTGCGCTTTCTGCGCTTCCAGATTACCGTAGGCCTCGTAGTTATTCGCGCCCAGGAACTGGATAGACTGCTTCATGGTGTCATACATCAGCTGATAGCTGCTGACGATAGCCTCATCCAGTGCCGGATTTTGCCCGTCGACCGTAGGATAACTTTTATAGCGGGCAAAATGCTGCCCGGCGTCGTCCAGCGTTTCCGTCGCCTGACCCAGCAGCTTTTCTATTGCCGCCATGGAAGCGGGATCGGTCTGCTTTTTCAGGATACGGATTGCGACCCGGTTGATGGTTACACGTGTTTTGACCAGCGTCTGCCAGGCATCACTCAGTTGCCCCTGCTGTTCGGTCAAAATACTGGCGCGGGTGAAGTTGGCCTTGTCCTGGCTGATGGCATTAAAGGAGAGCGCGCTGGAGACGAGCAATAACGCGCTGAAAACGATCAGCATGATAACGATGCTGGTGACAACTTTTATATTTTTAAGCATGGTGCGCACTCTGTCATGGGGTTAGCCCGGTAACAGCTAATATCGGTACAAAGTGCACTTTACTTTAAATAATTACAAAACCCCGCGGGCGGCCCTTTGCTGGCCGCCCGCGTGGATAAGCTACATAAATCCGTTCTCGTGCATCTGCATCATCGCCTGCTTCGCCACGTCCTTCGCCCCGCTGAGGGTGAAGTGCCCGTAGTCATTCGACGTCGGGTGGCCGTCAGACGCCAGGCCACGGCAGACGTTCCCCGGACAGACTATCGAATAAACCGAGATATAAGGCGTCCCCTGCTGCGCCATCGCCGCATGCAGTTGGGCATCGGTTCCCCTGACCTCTTTTTTAATCGAAGACGCCACCAAATCTTTGCGCCCGTCCGTCTGGTACGCCAGCAGATCTGGCAGCGCCTCGGTGTATTCCACGGTAGGCCCCATCACGATGATATTGTCAGAGCGGGATTTAAGATGGTCGAGGGTGGCGCGCAGCGGAGCGATATCCTCCGGCGCCCAGCGTGCCGAAATAATAATGCCGTCAATGTGATGCGCAGGGATCCACTCATCGTAGACGTAGTCGACCAGCTTCGTGCAGGGATTACGCAGGTCCTGTTTGTAGAGCGGCTTACAGCCCGCTGAGGTGGCCTGGATGACGTTCACCCCCTCGCCCGCAGCCAGACTGACGGCACGCCACAGGTGGGCGGCATGGCTGTCGCCGATCATTACGTAGTTCTTCGCCGTGCTGGAGGTCTTCAGACAGAACTCACGGTTAAAAGGCTTATCCTCTTCGTTCTTTCCATCCACAAAGCACTGGCCCCGGCGGTACTGGTAGTCAAACTCCGGCATTTTGCTGTATTCGGAATACTGTGCCAGCGCCAGCGCTTCCGCAGAAAACTGCCCGGAGCTGTTACTGATATGCCCTTTATACACCGCACCGCTGGCCATCACTGCCAGACCAATAACCGATGCCGTCACAATACGCCCCGGCGATACCCAGGCAAGACGGTAACGGAAGGGGATCTCGATCAGATAGCGAGAGGCAACGGCAAGACCAAAGGTTAAGGCCAGGATCACCAGCTCGCGTACACCGGGTTCGATATTAAAGAACATGCGGGAGTAGACAATAATCGGCCAGTGCCACAGATACAGGCAGTAGGAGATCATACCGATGTACACCACCGGCTTCAGCGCCAGCAGACGCGAGACCACCGACTGCTGGCCTGCGAGGATAATCAGGAAGCTGCCGAGGCAGGGATAGAGCGCATTCCACGCCGGGAATGGCAGAGTGGTATCCAGCCACAGGAAGCCAAACAGAATCAGCCCAAGCCCGGCCAGACTCATGCCGTGTTTCAGCGCGGCACTGTAATGGGCGGTTTTCGCCTCCAGCCCGGCGATAGCAATAATCCCACCAAGCGCCAGCTCCCACGCACGGGTTGGCAGCATATAGAAGGTAAAGGTTGGCTTGCGCGTTACGCCGTAAATACTCAGCAGCAGCGATCCGGCAATCACCAGCAGCATCACCTGCGTGGTGCGGCGGCGGAAGAGCCGGATCACCAGCAGCAGCACGACCGGGAAGAGAATATAGAACTGTTCCTCTACCGCCAGCGACCAGGTGTGCAGCAGCGGTTTCAGGTCGGCCGGCCCGTCAAAGTAGCCCGTGGTCTTCCAGAAAAAGATATTGGACGCAGAAAGCAGCGCCGCCAGCGCGCTGTTACTCAGATCGGTGAACTGCGCAGGCAACAGATGGTAGTAGCCAAAGATCATTGTCGCCAGCAGCACCACAAACAGCGGCGGCAGAATACGCAGGCAGCGGCGCTTATAGAAATCCAGCCAGGAGAAGTTGTCGCTGATAGCACTGTTATAAATAATGCCGCAGATCAGATAGCCGGAAATAACAAAGAAGATATCCACGCCGGTAAACCCACCGGGTATCCCCCCGATCCCCATGTGGTAAGCGATAACGGGTAGCACGGCGAGTGCGCGAAGCCCGTCAACATCAGCACGGTATTTCATATTTCCTGATCCTGATTACAAATAGTGACCAGGAATTTACACAAAATAACCGCATAAAACGCCCCGTAACAGATAACCAGGATTTTTCCGCATCAGACAAAATTCAGTTAACACTTTGAAAAATAAAAATAAACAAAAAAAAGCCCCGTCCGGAGACGGGGCTTTTCAGATTATCCTCAGCCTGATAAACGGCTCAGAATAACAGCAGCTTACTGACCTTTAACTTCTTTCAGGCCATTGAACGGCGCACGGTTGCCCAGCGCTTCTTCAATACGGATCAGCTGGTTGTACTTAGCAACACGGTCAGAACGGCTCATCGAACCGGTTTTAATCTGGCCCGCTGCAGTACCTACCGCCAGGTCAGCGATAGTGGCATCTTCGGTTTCGCCTGAACGGTGAGAGATCACCGCAGTGTAGCCCGCGTCTTTTGCCATTTTGATCGCAGCCAGGGTTTCGGTCAGAGAACCGATCTGGTTGAATTTGATCAGGATGGAGTTAGCGATGCCTTTATCGATACCTTCTTTCAGGATCTTGGTGTTGGTAACGAACAGGTCGTCGCCCACCAGCTGGATTTTGTCGCCCAGCACTTCGGTCTGGTATTTGAAGCCAGCCCAGTCAGATTCGTCCAGACCGTCTTCGATAGAGACGATTGGGTACTGTTTGGTCAGGTCTTCCAGGAAGTGAGTGAACTCTTCAGAAGTGAAGGCTTTGTTGCCTTCGCCAGCCAGCACATATTTGCCGTCTTTGTAGAATTCAGAGGCTGCACAGTCCATCGCCAGGGTGATGTCTTTACCCAGAACGTAGCCCGCTTCTTTTACCGCTTCAGCGATAACAGCCAGTGCTTCGGCGTTAGAACCCAGGTTTGGCGCGTAGCCACCTTCGTCACCAACCGCAGTACCCATACCTTTAGACTTCAGCACTTTTGCCAGGGTGTGGAAAACTTCAGAACCCATGCGAACCGCTTCTTTCAGCGTTTTCGCGCCAACAGGCTGGATCATGAATTCCTGGATATCGACGTTGTTGTCTGCGTGCTCGCCGCCGTTGATGATGTTCATCATTGGCAGTGGCATAGAGAACTTGCCTGGGGTGCCGTTCAGTTCAGCGATGTGCTCGTACAGTGGCATGCCTTTCGCTGCCGCAGCAGCTTTCGCCGCCGCCAGAGAAACGGCCAGGATGGCGTTAGCACCAAACTGAGATTTGTTCTCTGTACCGTCCAGATCGATCATGATTTTATCGATGTTGGCCTGGTCTTTCGCGTCTTTACCGGTGACCGCATCAGCGATTGGACCGTTAACCGCAGCAACCGCTTTGGTCACGCCTTTACCCAGGAAACGAGATTTGTCACCGTCACGCAGTTCCAGCGCTTCGCGGGAACCGGTAGAAGCCCCTGATGGTGCTGCTGCCAGACCAACAAAGCCACCTTCCAGGTGCACTTCAGCTTCAACGGTCGGATTTCCACGGGAGTCGATGATTTCACGACCGATGACTTTTACGATTTTGGACATTAGTTTTTCCTCAGTACAAGTTAGCTTAAACTTAGACGCACCTCTTGAAGCCT
Organism: Erwinia persicina NBRC 102418; assembly: GCF_001571305.1. Lineage (GTDB taxonomy): Bacteria > Pseudomonadota > Gammaproteobacteria > Enterobacterales > Enterobacteriaceae > Erwinia > Erwinia persicina. The sequence goes on from NZ_BCTN01000006.1 coordinate 95,710, forward strand.
TACGATTTCAAGAGGTTATGAAAACACTTATTTTGCCAAACGCTTCTGGTACTCACTGGCGGCTTTAACAAAGCCACTGAACAGCGGGTGCCCGTCTCGAGGTGTTGAGGTGAATTCCGGATGGAACTGACACGCAACAAACCAGGGGTGGTCAGGAAGCTCAATGATCTCCACCAGCTGGTCATCCCCTGAGCGGCCTGCAACACGTAATCCAGCCGCTTCAATCTGCTTCAATAGCATATTGTTGACTTCATAACGATGACGGTGACGCTCAACAATAGTGTCAGAGCCGTACAGCTTCTGCACCAGGCTGTTTTCGGTCAGCTGGCACTGCTGGCTGCCCAGACGCATGGTTCCACCCAGATCGCTCTGCTCAGAACGCTGCTCAACGTTGCCGTCTTCATCACGCCATTCAGTAATCAGCGCGACAACCGGGTACTTACAGTCAGGGACAAACTCAGTCGAGTTCGCACCCGGCATGTTCGCCACGTTACGGGCAAACTCCATCAACGCCACCTGCATTCCCAGGCAGATGCCCAGGTAAGGGATGTTATTTTCACGGGCGTACTGCGCGGTCATCAGTTTGCCTTCTACGCCGCGATAGCCGAAACCGCCAGGAATAAGGATAGCATCCAGATTCTTCAGCACTTCAACACCACGGGTTTCGACATCCTGAGAGTCAATAAGTTTGATATTCACAGTAACGCGATTTTTCAGGCCACCGTGCTTCAGGGCTTCAATCACTGATTTGTAGGCATCCGGCAGCTCGACATATTTGCCGACCATACCAATGTTAACTTCACCACCCGGGTTAGCTTCTTCATAAATCACCTGCTCCCACTCGGCCAGATTGGCTTCCGGGGCGTTCAGGTTGAAGCGCTTGCAGATGTAGTCATCCAGGCCCTGCGATTTCAACATGCCTGGGATTTTATAAATGGAGTCGACGTCTTTCAGCGAGATAACCGCTTTTTCAGGCACGTTACAGAACAGCGCTATTTTCGCACGCTCATTTGCCGGAACGGCACGGTCTGAACGGCAAATCAGCACATCCGGCTGAATACCGATAGAAAGCAGTTCTTTAACGGAGTGCTGAGTAGGCTTGGTTTTGACTTCGCCCGCTGCTGCCATGTACGGCACCAGCGTCAGGTGCATGTAGATCGTGTGCTCACGGCCCACGTCTACCGCCATCTGGCGGATCGCCTCAAGGAACGGCAGGGATTCGATGTCACCTACGGTGCCACCAATTTCTACCAGCACCACATCGTGGCCTTCGCCGCCTTCGATGATGCGTTCTTTGATTGCATTGGTAATGTGTGGGATCACCTGAATAGTCGCGCCCAGGTAGTCACCGCGACGTTCTTTGCGCAGCACTTCTGAGTAGATTCGACCGGTGGTGAAGTTGTTACGGCGGCTCATCTTAGTCCGGATGAAACGCTCATAGTGGCCAAGATCCAGATCGGTCTCCGCCCCGTCATCGGTGACGAAGACTTCACCGTGCTGGGTGGGACTCATGGTACCTGGATCCACGTTAATGTACGGGTCCAGCTTCATGATAGTCACGTTAAGACCACGTGCTTCAAGGATAGCGGCCAGGGAAGCTGCGGCAATGCCTTTACCCAGAGAGGAAACGACCCCGCCGGTCACAAATATATAGTTCGTTGTCATGCTGAACCTGAGAATGTAGGTTTAAAGACGATGGAATGGATAACCAGGACGGGAAAATAGTATACCCGAAACACCCCGTGGCGACAATTGATCGTTTCCGGTTGTGTGCTTCCCACCGCATTTACCACCCTGAGATTACCGGAATATGCGCCCCAGGAGGTTGATGCACGTCACACTTTTGTTGAATCGTGTCAGCCTGTTATTCCTGAGATTTGACCACCTGCCATGCGGCTTCCATCTCTTCAAGCGTGGCCTGCTGCATCGTCATCCCCTGCGCGGCGATAATCTGTTCAACCTGACGGAAGCGGCGTTCAAACTTGGTGTTGGCTTTTTGCAGCGCAGTTTCCGCTTTACTGCCGAGGTGGCGTGACAGGTTTACCGTCGCGAAGAGCAGGTCACCGATCTCCTCTTCCAACTTGTCCTGGTCTATCACCGCCTGTTGCGCTTCGTGCATCACTTCATCGATCTCTTCATGCACTTTGTCCAGCACCGGGCCAAGAGTCGTCCAGTCGAAACCGACGTTGCTGCAGCGCTTCTGAATTTTATGCGCGCGCATCAGCGCCGGTAACGCCTGCGGAATATCATCCAGCGCAGAATGCTGGGCTTTACCGGCCCGCTCGTCGCTTTTGATCTGCTCCCAGTTCACCAGCACCTCAGCGCTGCCGCTGACCTGAGCGTCGGCAAAAATGTGCGGATGACGGCGTTCGAGTTTGTCGCTGATGGCGTTGCAGATATCATCAAAGTTAAAGCGCCCCTCTTCCTGTGCCATCTGGGCATAGAACACCACCTGGAACAGCAGATCCCCAAGTTCTCCGCGCAGATCGTCGAAGTCAGCGCGGTTAATCGCATCGATGACTTCATAAGTTTCTTCAAGGGTATAAGGGGCGATGGAAGCAAAGGTCTGCTGGCGATCCCACGGGCAACCGCTTTCCGGATCGCGCAGGGTTTTCATGATGCCCAGCAGGCGATCGAGAGAAGTCATAATTTAATCCATTTAAGTCTTTTTTGTTTGGCAGGCCTGATGGGGTTTTACAACAGGCCACGTCGTGGCGTTACTGGCGCAGGCCGTTTGTTCACCGCCAGCGCGCAATTCCCCTGGTCATCTACACGAGTATGTGACCAGGGGTGAGCACTGCCGGAGGACAACATGGCAGATCAGTGTAATCGTCTGGCGTCGATGATGTCCGGCACCTGGTTGAGCCGGGCAATCACCCGTCCCAGCACCTGCTGGTTGTATATCTCAATATCCATATCGATGGTGGCCAGCTGCTTCTTCGTATCGCTGTGGCTGGACACCCCCAGCACGTTAACCTTTTCATTGGCCAGTATGGTGGTGATATCACGCAGCAGCCCGCTGCGATCGTTGGCGGTGACGCGCACCACCAGCGAATAACCGCTGGAATAAGTCTCTCCCCAGACTGCATCGACGATACGTTCCGGCGCGTGTGATATCAGGTCAGCCAGCTGGTCACAGTCGGCGCGGTGGATGGAGATACCGCGCCCCTGGGTGATAAACCCGGTGATATCGTCACCGGGGATAGGCTGGCAGCAGCGGGCAATATGGTGCATCAGATTACCGACACCTTCCACCACCACGCGGCCACTCTCTTTACTGCGCGGCACGCTGTTCGAGGTTTTCTGCGTCAGCTTCTGCAACGCCTCGCGATCCTCTTCCTCGGCGCTGGGCTTATTCAGCTTCGACTGCAGGAAGTTGCTCATCTGATTCAGACGAATATCGCCGCCACCAATGGCCGCCAGCAGTTCGTCCAGGGAATTGAAGTTGTAGCGCGGCAGCAGCAGCTTTTCAGCATCTTTCAGATTGATATCGAGGTGATCCAGCTCGCTGTCGAGGATCTGGCGTCCGGCGATGATGTTCTTGTCCCGATCCTGCTTACGGAACCAGGCATGAACCTTGGAGCGCCCCCGGCTGGTGGTAACATACCCCAGATTCGGGTTAAGCCAGTCGCGGCTCGGGTTCGGCTGCTTCTGGGTAATAATGTCGATCTGGTCACCCATCTGCAGCTGATAGGTGAACGGCACGATGCGCCCGCCAATCTTGGCACCGATGCAGCGATGGCCAATATCGCTGTGGATATGGTAAGCAAAATCCAGCGGCGTGGAGCCGGCCGGCAGATCGACCACGTCGCCTTTCGGGGTAAACACATAGACCCGATCGTCAAATACCTGACTGCGCACCTCGTCGAGCATCTCGCCGGAGTCCGCCATCTCTTCCTGCCACGTGATCAGCTTACGCAGCCAGGCAATGCGCCCTTCGTGACCGGAAGCACCGCGCGCACTGCCGCCCGCTGTCGCGCCCTCTTTGTATTTCCAGTGCGCGGCCACGCCCAGCTCGGCATCCTCATGCATCTGACGGGTGCGGATCTGAATTTCAACGGTTTTGCCTTTCGGCCCCAGTACCACGGTATGAATGGACTGATAGCCGTTAGGTTTAGGATTGGCGACGTAGTCGTCGAACTCGCTCGGCAGATGGCGATAAAGCGTGTGGACAATACCCAGCGCGCCATAACAGTCCTGCAGGCGTTCGGCCACGATACGCACCGCACGCACGTCAAACAACTCGTCAAAGGCCAGGGATTTTTTCTGCATCTTGCGCCAGATGCTGTAGATATGTTTCGGGCGGCCATAGACTTCGGCTTTCACGCCCTCTTTCACAATCTCGGTGCGCAGTGACTGCACGAAGGTATCAATATAGTCTTCACGGTCAATGCGGCGCTCGTGCAGCAGTTTGGCAATGCGCTTGTATTCGTCCGGATGCAGATAGCGGAAGCAGAAGTCTTCCAGCTCCCATTTTAACTGGCCGATGCCTAGACGGTTTGCCAGGGGAGCATAGATATTGGTGCACTCTTTGGCTGCCAGTACGCGCTCATCTTCCGGTGCGTCTTTCACTTCACGCAGGTGCGCAATACGCTCCGCCAGCTTGATCACCACGCAGCGGAAATCTTCCACCATCGCCAGCAGCATCCGGCGTACATTATCGACCTGCTCTGAGGCCATCGAATCATTATGGGTGGCTTTTAACTGACGGATGGCATCCATATCACGCACGCCGTGCACCAGCGAGACGATAGCTTTACCGTGCTGCTCCTCCAGCAGTGCTTCACTGACCACGCCCGCATCGGCCAGCGGGAACAGCAATGAGGCGCAAAGCGTTTCGCAGTCCATACTGAGCATCGACAGGATTTCCACCATCTCAACGCCGCGCCACAGCAGCAGTGCAGCATCGGGGTGGCCCTGGGTGGTGGCTTCACAGTAGCGCCAGGTTTCGGCCAGTCGTTCACATGACTGCTGGTTGGAGATCCCCAGACTGGTGATCCATTGGTCGAGTGCAAACTCGCCAGCCGTGTTCAGATGTGCACTTCTTACCGCAACCATATCCTCTCCTGGCATCGCCTCTGTTCAGGGGCTTATTTTCGGCTAAACACGCCATGGACACCGCCTGCCGACAGGTTCCCCCCCGACGCACAGCCGCATCCGTTCCTGTAGGTAGCCGGACCGCAGTCATACCTGACTGTCCCGGGTTCGTGTCGTGACATTATACGCAGCCTTGGCCGCTAATGCTGCACTGCCAGCAATACCTGCGACATTTTCGGCCCATATTTTCCCGATAATGGGATAAAACTTCCAATACTAATCACACAGCCGTCCCCGATCAGCGGGTGGCTGCCGTCATAGCTTAGGCTTATGCGAAAATTGTTCCAGTTTTTGCAGTAAATAGTCCCTGATATTCAAAAATATCGCATAAATCTGCACCTGCCCACAGCCGGCTGGCCCACAATACGGGCGCAGTCTGGAGAATTCTGCCGGTGAAATCCGTGACAATCATAGCATCACGGACAAAATGCCTTAAGTGCGGGCCTCATCATGGAGCAACGGCCCTCTTTTTACCGCACGCATTTGGTCATTGTTTCTTTGATGTTCACACGTCATCATTATCAGCAGAAATAATCGGACATCGCCTGCCGGCGAACCGGTTATTGCCCGTACAGACCTTCATGCCATGGGAACGGCACAGCGCGAATCGCCGCCTACAGGGAATACTATGACCAAATACAGCCTGCGGGCGCGAATGATGATCTTGATTCTGGCTCCGACGCTGATGATCGGGCTGCTGCTCTCGACCTTTTTCGTGGTTAACCGTTACAACGAACTGCAGAGCCAGCTGACCGATGCCGGAGTCAATATTATCGAACCCCTGGCTGTCTCCAGTGAATATGGCATGACCTTTCACAGCCGTGAGTCAGTGCGTCAGCTGGTCAGCCTGCTGCACCGCCGCCATTCCGATATTGTGCGGGCAATTTCTGTTTTCGATGACCAGAATCAGCTGTTTGTTACCTCAAACTATCACCAGACACCGGATCTGCTTCGCCTGCCTGATAACACCCCATTAACGATGCGCTTTATGAAGGAACGCCACGGTAACTCGGTGATTCTGCGCACGCCGATTTTGTCTGAAACCTACTACCCGGATGAATCCCCGGGCCAGGACGCCAAACCCACCGGTAACCCCCTCGGATACGTTGCCATTGAGCTGGATTTACAGTCAGTCCGGCTTCAGCAGTATAAAGAAGTGTTTATCTCCACCCTGCTGCTGCTGCTGTGCCTGTGTATTGCCATGGTGTTTGCCTACCGCCTGATGCGCGATGTCACCGGGCCGATTCGCAACATGGTCAGCACCGTTGACCGCATCCGCCGTGGTCAGCTCGACAGTCGCGTAGAAGGTCATATGCTCGGTGAGCTGGACGTGCTGAAGAATGGTATCAACTCGATGGCCATGTCTCTCACCGCGTACCATGAAGAGATGCAGCAAAATATCGACCAGGCCACCTCCGATCTGCGTGAGACACTGGAGCAGATGGAGATCCAGAACGTCGAGCTGGATCTGGCGAAAAAACGCGCTCAGGAGGCGGCACGCATTAAATCAGAGTTCCTCGCCAATATGTCGCATGAGCTGCGTACACCATTAAACGGGGTAATCGGCTTTACCCGCCAGACGCTGAAAACCATGCTGAACTCCACTCAGCGCGACTACCTGCATACCATTGAACGCTCGGCGAACAATTTGTTGAGTATCATCAATGATGTTCTCGACTTTTCGAAGCTGGAAGCCGGGAAGCTGGTTCTGGAAACCATCCCTTTCCCGCTGCGCGCCACCCTGGATGAGGTTGTCGTGCTGCTGGCGCAGTCAGCGCATGAAAAAGGGCTGGAACTGACGCTGAACATTCAGGGAGACGTTCCGGATAATGCCATTGGCGATCCACTGCGTATGCAGCAAATCATCGTCAACCTGCTGGGTAATGCGATCAAATTTACCGAACGCGGCAATATCGATATTCGCGTGGAAAAGCGCGCGCTGAGCAACAATCGCATGGAGCTGGAGGTGCAGATCCATGACAGCGGCATCGGCATTTCCGAAAAGCAGCAGTCACAGCTGTTCCAGGCCTTCCGCCAGGCAGATGCCAGCATTTCTCGCCGCCATGGCGGGACCGGCCTGGGGCTGGTGATCACCCAGAAACTGGTCAATGAAATGGGCGGGGAAATCTCCTTCCACAGCCGCCTTAACCACGGTTCCACCTTCTGGTTCCACGTGAATCTGGCACTTAACCCTAATGCTGCCAGCGATCCACGCGTGATGGACTGTATTGAAGGGCAGCACATGGCCTATGTCGAGCCAAACGAGACGGCGGCGAAAGCCCTGCTGGATATGCTGGCAGCGACACCAATGAAAATCAGCTACAGTCCGACGCTCAGCGCCCTTCCGGACGAACACTATGACGTGCTGCTGATGGGGCTGCCGGTGGCCGATGCGCAAAATCTGGAGATGAGCAGTGAACAGTTGCAGCCCATTCTGCAACGGGCAAGCAGCGTGATTATGGCACTGCCCTTCCAGATGCAGGTCTTCGCTGAGGAGCTGAAAGCACGCGGCGTAACCGCCTGTCTGATTAAGCCGATATCCATGACCCGCCTGATCCCATTACTGGTCGATCATCATCGTCGTGATACCCTGCCCTTACCTGAACGTCCCCGTCTGCCGTTACGCGTGATGGCGGTAGACGATAACCCGGCTAACCTCAAGCTGATTGGTGCCCTGCTGGAAGAGCAGGTGGCAGAGATCGTCCTGTGCGACAGCGGTGAAGGGGCGATCACTCAGGCACGTCAGCAGCATCTGGATATTATCCTGATGGATATTCAGATGCCGGAGATCGACGGTATCCGCGCCAGTGAAGCCATACGTACCCTGCCCCAGCACGCCAATACGCCGATTGTTGCCGTGACGGCACATGCCATGGACGGTGAACGTGAACAGCTGATTAAAGCGGGAATGAATGATTATCTGGCTAAACCGATCGATGAACAAAAACTCAGCCGTTTGCTCGCCCGATATACGCCCGGCGGGCAGCGGGCAATACCGAAAATCATTGAGGTCCCCGCCTCCCTCGACTGGCCGCTGGCACTGCGTCAGGCCGCGAATAAGCCCGATCTGGCCCGCGATCTGTTACAGATGCTGGTAGATTTCCTGCCGGAAGTGCAGGGGCTGGTTGAGCAATATATGGCAGAGGATAATCCGGATGCCCTGAGCGATATCATTCATAAACTGCATGGCAGCGCCAGCTACAGCGGTGTGCCCCGAATGAAACAGCTCTGTCTGCAACTGGAGCAGAGCCTGCGCAACAGCAGAGACCTGACGCTGGTCGAACCGGAGCTTTTCGAGCTGTTGGATGAGATGCAAAACGTGGCGCAGTTGGCGAAAGAACGCCTGAAGCTGTAAGGCCTGTGACGGTGAGGCGTGCCTCACCGTCACAGACAGAAAACCCGGGGGATGGTTATCTTTAACCGAGGAGTTTCGCCCATTGCTCTACCCAGGGGGAGGTCACCTCTTCCGGCTCCGGGTTCTCCGTGGCATCAACCAGCAGCATCTCTCCGACGCGAACCGCTTGCTGATCCTGCAGCAGCTCTGCAAACTTTTTCCCTCCACCGCAAAACGCGTCATAACTGCTGTCACCCAGCGCAATGATGCCGTAACGCAGAGTCGGCTGATAACCGAGCTTTTCTTTGATGCCGTTGTACAGCGAGACAATGCAGTCCGGCAGATCGCCCTGGCCGGTGGTTGAAGTGATCACCAGCGCGACCTTCTCGGCATAGCGCTGCCACTCTTCCAGCGTGGGATCCTCAAAAATCTTTACCTGATGGCCTGCGGCCACCAGCAGGGGTTCCGCTTCTTCCGCCACTAACAGGGCGTTACCGTAAACGGTACCGACAAAAATGCCTACCTCAGCCATGCTTTTTCTCCATTGTTGATGCTGATTATTATTCACTATCCTGCGGGCGTTGCGTCGCGAACTCAACCCGCGGCACGTCAGGAAGGCAGTGCTGCCAGCCGAACCGGAACATCGCCGTTTGCCAGACGTCATCCAGCCCTGCATGGATCCGCAGGGGGTCACCCGTGACCGGATGTTTCAGTGAAAGCTCGCTGGCGTGCAGCATCAGACGATTCATCCCAAAGTTCGCTGCCGCAGCCCGGTTCTGCTTAAGATCACCGTGGGCGCTGTCACCGATGATGGGGTGACGCAGATGAGTCATATGTCGCCGGAGCTGATGCTTGCGTCCGGATTCAGGCTTCATCTCCATCAGCGAATAGCGCGATGTTGGGTACGGACCGGCCGGGAAAGGCTGCTCGACCGTGGCCAGCCCGCGCCAGTGGGTAACGGCTGGCTGCGGCGCTTTTTCCGGCTGGCTGAATTTATCCGCAATTTTATCCAGCTCTTCGGTCAGGGCATAGTCCAGCCTGTCCTCGCCTTCCAGCCAGCCACGCACCACGGCATGGTAGGTTTTTTGCAGCTGGTGCTGCTCAAACTGCTGAGAAAGCAGGCGCGCCACTTCGCTGGACAGCGCCATCAGCAGTACGCCGGAGGTAGGTCTGTCCAGACGGTGTACGGTAAACACATGCTGTGCAATCTGGTCGCGCACCGTCTGCATCACAAACTGCGTTTCATGGCGATCCAGCCAGCTGCGGTGTACCAGCCAGCCGGAGGGTTTATTGACCGCCACCAGCCACTGATCCTGGTAAATAATCTCCAGCATCAGTTGGGCGACTCGAACAGCTGGTCAAGTGCATTTAAACAGTGCAGCAGTTGGGCACGCTCCGGGATTTCTCCCTCAAGCCAGACTTCATAATAAGGGGCGATGGCCAGTGAAACCGGTAATGCGGCCCCGGCATCAAGCAGTGCCTGCATACGCGGCAAAAACACCCACTGCAGCCACTGCAGTGGCGTCATGGTATCCACACAGAAAGGCTCCGTGCTGGCAAACGCTTCACTATTGGGGGCGACCGCCTGCCAGAGACCGGCGGTTTTAAGCTGCGTTTCAATCGCCAGCAATCGTTCCTGAACCTGCTGTTCACGCATCATGAGCAACCTCCTGATTAGGCTTCGGGGATAATGAGCGCAAAGCATATCACTGGCACTGCGCAGGGCAAAAATTTCAACAAAAAAAAGGGGCACTGTGTTAACAGTGCCCCTGGTTCGTTTGCAGCGCTCCAGCTACCTTTATGCTCCCTGCTCATCCTTGAAAACTATTCCTGTGCTCTCCTGAGCTAAGCATCATCCTGATGCAAGTCCTTTGACATCCCTGCCAACCAAACCATCCTGTTCGGTTCACATTCTCCTTCCTGGAGGTGTCCCTTACCTCATCCTGAGGTGTCCTCGCTTCTTCCCGAAGCCTTTCCCTGATACATCATCCAGACGGGTCCGTCTCATTCCATGAGTGACATCATCATGATGTCTGTTCCAGTCCTGCGCATCCTTTGCGTTGGGTGCTATTCTGCCCGATCAGCATAAGCAAACAAGACACCCTGTCGTGCTTTTTAAGCGTCTTACACGCCAATATCAGCAACCGGTCTCATAACGTTATGATCTACAATATTTTTACAAAATGAACGAATGCGATATCTGCAAGAATCGTAGCGATCTCTCACAGTGTTTGTGAGAGATATCGCACACAAGGAATGGCTTAAATCTGATCAACGCTCACTAAGAGGTTGTAAAAGAATAAGAAATTTCTTAAGAGAGGGGGTGATGACTTCACGTTTTGTCGTACCTAACTGCTCAATAATGACTTCGCCGCTGATGTTACACACCGACACCACTTCGAGTTCAGACTCTGTTGTGGCAATAAAGGTTGTGGGGGAGTGTTTAAGACGACGCTTCATCACCAGATGCCCGATCAGGTTTTCCTGCACACGGACAAAGTCGTCTTCACTCCACACCTGTACAAGAGACACACGCCGTCCGGCAAAAGTTCCCTTCATGTCACCAGAAAATTGCGTGGTATAGAAGCCCGCTATCGATGGTTGCAGTCTCAGATCGAGCGCCCGTTCAACCGCATCAAGATTTTTGGCCAGCGTAAAGGGCTGCGGCTGCCACCAGACCTCATCCTCGTGCGCAGCAACAATGCAGGGAGAAGGTATGCCGTGCAGTTCTGTACTGGCCGGGGCATGGCCATGATGTTGCTGCCAGAGTTCGCAGTAGCGATGACTAAAATCGCGTAATGCCTGGGAGGTTTCTTCGATCATTATTTTTTCACTCTTTGCTTGCTGAGTTACACTGACAGCCTGATGTACTTGTCACGCTCTTCGCGCACTGACAGTACCCGAACGTATCCACACATCTGCCACGGCGGGTGCATTAAGGTAACACAAGGTAACACCATGTCTTCATACGAGCATCATCAGGCACTGGAAGGCCTGAGCCTGGGGAAACCCACAGAATATCACGATCACTACCAGCCGGAACTGTTGCAGGCCGTGCCGCGCAGCCTTAACCGCGAGCCGCTGGGGTTGTATCCCGAAAATCTGCCGTTCAGCGGTGCAGATATCTGGACGCTGTATGAGCTCTCCTGGCTCAACAGCAAGGGACTGCCGCAGGTCGCGATAGGGGAAGTTACGCTGGATGCCGGCAGTGTGAATCTCATTGAGTCAAAAAGCTTCAAACTTTATCTGAACAGCTTTAATCAGACTTCATTTGCCAACTGGGGAGAGGTCCGTCAGACACTGGAACGTGACCTCAGCGCCTGTGCCCAGGGCAAGGTGAGCGTGGCACTGTTCCGCCTGCAGGAAATCGAAGGGCAGCCTGTTGGCCGCTTTAGCGGCGAATGCATTGATGAACAGGACATTACGATTGATAACTATGCGTTCAGTGCTGACTATCTGCGTGATGCCACGACCCCTGAACGGGTAGAAGAGCAACTGGTGAGCCATCTGCTGAAATCGAACTGCCTGATCACCAACCAGCCTGACTGGGGCTCCGTACAAATCAGCTATCGCGGCCCCCGTATTCGCCGTGAAGCGCTGCTGCGATATCTGGTCTCTTTCCGCAATCATAATGAGTTTCACGAACAGTGTGTTGAACGTATTTTCAACGACATTCAGCATTACTGCCAGCCGGAAAGCCTGACAGTCTATGCGCGCTACACGCGGCGGGGTGGGCTGGATATCAACCCGTGGCGTACGAATGATACTTTTGTGGCAAGTCGCTCACGTCTGGTTCGTCAGTAATTCTGTCCTGCCGCACGTTAACCTGTTGTTAAATATCACTGGAAAACGCTACTCTGACAGCGGACAGCGATACGTCGCCCCCAACGCGCGGCGAACCTGCCCACCCGATCCGATGCCTGTAAGGGCAAATCTTCGCTTTCGGTCAGGTCGCGATATTGCTTAAGGATATCTTTTCTCTGCGACCGCGAGGCCGTGGAGTCACTGCACACCCGGCGGGTGTAAAGGAGTTCACTTGATTACACATGTCAGCCCACTCGGCTCAATGGATCTGCTCTCTCAGCTTGAAGTCGATATGCTGAAACGCACGGCCAGCAGCGACCTCTATCAGCTCTTTCGTAACTGCTCACTGGCCGTGCTCAACTCCGGCAGCCAGACCGACAGCAGCCATGAACTGCTCTCACGCTTTGAAAATTTTGACATTAACGTGCTGCGCCGCGAGCGGGGCGTGAAACTGGAACTGATTAATCCGCCAGAAGAAGCCTTTGTGGACGGACGGATTATTCGTGCGCTGCAGGCTAACCTGTTTGCCGTACTGCGCGACATTCTCTTCCTGAACGGGAAAATTGATAACGCCGGGCGTTTTCAGCAGTTTGAAACAGAAGACCCGGTGCATATCACTAACCTGGTGTTCTCTATCCTGCGAAATGCCCGCGCCCTGCATGTGGGTGAGGAGCCGAACACCGTGGTGTGCTGGGGAGGCCACTCCATCAACGCCATTGAATACCAGTACTGCCGGAGCGTGGGCTCCCAGCTGGGCCTGCGCGAACTGAACATCTGTACCGGCTGTGGGCCGGGGGTGATGGAAGCACCAATGAAAGGCGCGGCAGTGGGTCACGCCCAGCAGCGCTACCGGGACAGCCGCTTTATCGGCCTGACAGAGCCCTCGATCATTGCTGCCGAGCCGCCCAATCCGCTGGTCAATGAACTGATCATCATGCCGGACATTGAAAAACGTCTGGAAGCCTTTGTGCGCATCGCTCACGGCATCATTATCTTCCCGGGCGGTGTGGGCACGGCGGAAGAGCTGCTGTATCTGCTGGGTATTATGATGAACCCACACAATCACGACCAGGTACTGCCGCTGATCCTGACCGGCCCGAAAGAAAGCGCTGATTACTTCCGCGTGCTGGACGAGTTTATCGTCAACACGCTGGGCGATGAGGCGCGCAGGCACTACACCATCATTATTGATGATGCGGCAGAAGTGGCGCGGGTAATGAAAAAAGCCATGCCGAAGGTCAAAGAGTACCGTCGCGAAACCGGCGATGCCTACAGCTTTAACTGGGCACTGCGTATTGCCCCCGATCTGCAAATGCCGTTTATGCCGAGCCATGAGAATATGGCGAACCTTAATCTCTCACCTGACCAGCCGGCCGAACAGCTGGCAGCCGCTCTGCGGCGCGCATTCTCCGGCATCGTGGCGGGAAATGTAAAGGATGTTGGCATCCAGGCCATTAAAGAGAAAGGGCCCTATAAACTGCACGGCGATCCGGAAATCATGCGACGCATGGACGATCTGCTGCAAGGCTTCGTTGCCCAGCATCGTATGAAACTGCCGGGCAGCGCTTATATCCCCTGCTACGAAATCATTAAGTAAAAGAGCGGCCTGCGGGCCGCTCAGGGTTATCTGATGATACATCTGTTAATTATCGATGCGCTGAATCTGATTCGGCGCATTCACGCCGTCCAGGGCTCTCCCTGCCAGGATACCTGTCTGAATGCCCTGCAACAGCTGTTGCTGCACACCCGCCCCACCCACGCCGTGGCCGTCTTCGATGATGACGATCGCAGCGACAGCTGGCGTCACCGACTGTTGCCGGATTATAAAGCGGGCCGTTCCCCGATGCCGGATACGCTGCGTGATGAGATGCCGCTGTTACGCAAGGCGTTTGCCAGCATCGGCATCGCCAGCTGGCATTCTGAGGGCGATGAGGCTGACGACCTGGCGGCGACCCTGGCCAGCAAGGTGGCCGCCGCAGGCCATCAGGCAACGATTGTCTCTACCGATAAGGGCTACTGTCAGCTCCTGGCACCGACGATACAAATCCGCGATTACTTTCAGAAGCGCTGGCTGGATGTGCCTTTTATTGCCGCAGAGTTTGGCGTGTCCCCCGCGCAGCTGCCCGATTACTGGGGGCTGGCCGGCATCAGCAGCAGCAAGATCCCCGGCGTGGCAGGCATTGGCGGCAAAAGCGCCAGCCAGCTGCTGCAACAGTTCGGCACGCTGACAGCGCTCTATCAGCAGTTGGATCAGGTGCCGGAAAAATGGCGTAAAAAACTGGCAGAACACCAGCAGATGGCTGAGATTTGCCGTCAGGTGGCCACGCTGAAAACCGATTTAGTGCTGGAAGGGAACCTGAAGGATTTACGCCTGCCATAAATAGCAGGCAAAGCAGACATACTGTCCGGTCTGCGGGCCGATCGGATCCACGATCGGCCCGGCAACGCAGCGAATGTTAGCGCTCGTCGCGACGACCCGGTGCGGCACTCCAGATACGACGGATATGCACCGTCACTTCTTCACGGTCATGGTAAAGCTGGCGCGCCTGAATCTGGGCATTGATCCCATTCTCTTTCAATTTTTCGTCGATCATCGCCAGATTCTGTGACACTTCTTCGTAGCGTTTTTTCATCGGCAGCTTGAGGTTGAAGATCGCCTCTCGGCACCAGCCATTGACCAGCCAGTCGGCCATAAGATTCGCCACGCGGATGGGTTTTTCCACCATATCGCAGACCACCCAGTAGTTATTGCTGCGTGTTGGCCGGTATTTGAAACCGTCTTCACGCTGGTGGAACACCTGTCCGGTATCCATCAGGCTGGGCGCCATGGGTCCGTTATCGACTGCATTCACCATCATGCTGCGCTGCACCAGCTGATAGGTCCAGCCGCCAGGGCACGCGCCGAGATCGACGGCCCACATGCCGCTGGCCAGACGTTCATCCCACTCATCGGCAGGGATAAAGACATGGAAAGCCTCTTCCAGCTTCAGGGTTGAACGGCTTGGTGCATCGGAAGGAAACTTAAGACGGGGGATGCCCATAAACAGCGCTGAGTTATTCTCCGGCAGCGAATAGCCCACATAGCAACAGCCGGACGCAATAAAGAACACGTGAACCACCGGGCGCTTATTGCTTTCATAGTTAAGGAGGATCCCCTGTTTCCGCAGGCTGGCACGCAGCGGTACGGTAAACTTGCGGCAGAACTTGAGCAGCTCTTTGCTGGCATTGGTATCTGGTACCTCAACGCGCAAATCGCCGCCCTTCTCCACCACACCGGTCAGCATGCCCGCCACCGGCGAGATGCGATCTTCCGTTGGCAGGTCGCGCAACAGTTCGCCGACCACGATCATCTGACGGGAAAAGATCAGCTCACTGAACGGCAGCGTATTAAGCAGCTTTTCTGCTTCGCCCTGCTGGTAGCACTCGAAAAGCACGTAAGCCGAGTCGTCTTTAACCCGGGCAAAGCCATACACTTCACGCTCAGCGGCCTTGGCCGTAATTTCGGCGGCACACTCTTTCTCAAAACCCTGACGGCAATACAGTAAAATCTTATTCATGGCGTTCTGCCCTTTTTTTCAGACGCAGTGCGCCAACCAACATCAAAACCCAACCCAGCAGGAAGCAGGTGCCACCAATCGGAGTGATATACACCCACAGCTTCAGGTGCGACAACGCCAGACAATAAAGACTGCCGCTGAACAATACGGTACCGAGAGCCAGAAACGCGCTACTCCAGTAAAACCAGATATTGGCCCGACGCAGCATCGCTGTCGCCAGACCCAGTATCGCCAGGGTATGAAACCCCTGATATTCCAGCCCGGTTTTCATCCAGGCCATTTCTGCGCTTCCGAGCGACTTACTTAACACGTGGGCACCAAACGCCCCCAGCATCACGTAGAAAAATCCACTGATGGCGGCAAAAATTAGCATTGCACGACTGGACATGACCTCATCCTCTTTCGGGGCAGGGAGGCGTGCCGCCTGCTGCCCGTTCTTCTTCCCTGCCGCGTATCGGCGGGGGCCGTTCAATCAGTGATCGTAGCGAAAGCGAAATTTTTCTTGTTCGCTGGCCGCTTTTGCCAGGATCCACTGGCGGAAGGCCGCTATTTTACCCAGTTCTGCCTGACTGTCATGACAAACCAGATAAAAAGCATTTTTACTGACTAACACGTCATTAAAAGGACACACCAGCCTGCCGGCTTCGATTTCACTCTCTGCCATCACATTATTGGCCAGCGCCACCCCCTGACCGTGGATCGCCGCCTGCAGGACCATCGCACTGTGGCTGAAAATCGGTCCCTGCTGCACATTGATACTGTTAAGGCCCAACTGACGGGTATACGCCTGCCAGTCACGGCGTGAGGCATCATGCAGCAGCGTATGCCCTGCCAGCGCAGCGGGTGAGGTCAGAGGGCGTTCCCCGGTTAACAGCAGCGGTGAGCAGACGGGCAGCAGATACTCCGCATAAAGTTTCTCTACGCGCAGACCTGGCCAGTTGCCTCGCCCGTAGAAGATGGCCACATCGACATCATCGGCCAGTTTCTCTTCATCACGATCCACCGCCTGGATACGCACATCGATTCCCGGATAAGCTGAGTTAAAGCTGGTCAGCCGGGGAACCAGCCATTGAATAGCAAAACTGGGCAGCAAACTGACCGTCAGTGCCCCTTTCGCACTGCGGGCCTGCAGCTTGCGCGTGGCGTCATTCAGCGCGGTGAAAATCTCTTTAATATCGAGATAATAACTTTGCCCTTCTTCGGTCAGCAACAGAGACCGGTTACGGCGGCGGAACAGCTTCAGGCCCAGAAAGTCCTCCAGTGACTTAATCTGGTGGCTGACGGCGGCCTGGGTAACGAACAGTTCTTCTGCAGCTTTGGTAAAGCTGAGATGACGCGCTGCAGCATCAAAAACACGCAGCGCATTTAAAGGTGGTAAACGTTTCGACATGGTAGAGGGGTACTTTTCATCACAGCAAGATGTTGCTCTGTTACACAGAGTTACGTATTAGTTTTTTTTATCCGAGGCATTATAAATTGTCCGTTGAGGAACTACCAGCAAATACCTATAGTTGCGGCACTTCCTGAGCCGGAACGAAAAGCGCATTAAAATTTGGTGTTAACTCGCGGAATTTTGAGGGGCTTTTGGCTTGTGTCGTGATGTTGTGTTTGCATTTGACCTGACGATTTTCAGGTCTGGTAGCCTGGCTACCTTTTATTCCTGTAGATTTACCCTGTCTGTCCATATTGATTTTTAATAGCACCGCCAAGCGCGGTGCTTTTTTTTATCTGGAATTTACTGTCCCGCTTCGACCATCTCTTTGACATCTGAGCGGTTGATCTGCTGTTTTGTCCCGTTGGCATCTTTGTAGCTGATCATCCCGGTTTCATCGTCTACCATAGGCTTGCCGTCGGCAACGATCGTCCGTCCATCATTGGTGTGCATAACGTAATTGCTTGAACAGGCCGCCAGCGTGAACGTCATGGCACAGGCAGCGATTACAGCAGCTAACTTTTTCATTTTTATTTCTCCATTTTGAGACAGGAAATACCCGAAGCACTGTCGGAATCGTGGCCAAAAACACATTAAAAAAGCCTACTGAACAGTGCGTATCATTGCGGGCAAACAGGTAAAGCAGTCATAATTCAGCATAACGCGCTTTTTCAGCTTTGCCAGAAATCCTCAGTCATTTCAGTTTGGTCCTAAAAAGCACGCCCCATTCCACAGGAACGCGCAAAAAGTATGACATCATTTAATCCATCGCTGTTTCGTCAGCAGTTTCCCGCCCTGAACGAGGGATCCTGCTATCTTGACAGTGCAGCGACCGCGCTGAAACCACAGAGCGTCATCGACGCGACGGAACAGTTTTATCGTCTGAGCGCCGGTACGGTTCACCGCAGCCAGTATGCCGCTGCACAGCACCTGACCGACCGTTTTGAACACGCGCGCGCACAGGTTGCGGAACTGCTAAATGCCGCAGACCGTCACAGCATCGTCTGGACGAAAGGCACCACCGAGGCCATTAACCTCGTGGCGCAAAGCTGGCTGCGTCCGCGCCTGCGGCCAGGGGATGAGATTGTGGTCAGCGAAGCAGAACACCATGCTAACCTCGTGCCGTGGCTGATGGTGGCAGAGCAGACGGGGGCCCGCGTCGTGAAGTGGCCCATTGGGCAGGATCGCCTGCCGGATCTGCACCTGCTCCCGGATCTGCTCAATGCCCGAACCCGCCTGGTGGCCATCGGACAGATGTCCAACGTCACCGGCGGCTGTCCTGATCTGAAACAGATTATCGATCTGGCCCATGCCTGCGGGGCAAAAGTGATGGTGGATGGCGCGCAGGGCGTGGTTCATTGTCCCCCGGACGTACAGGCGCTGAATATTGATTTTTACGCTTTTTCTGGCCATAAACTGTATGGACCAATGGGGATCGGTGTCCTGTATGGCCAGGCTGAACGGCTGGCAGAAATGGCGCCGTGGCAGGGCGGCGGCAAAATGATCAGCCGCGTGGACTTCGATGGATTTACTCCCCAGGCCGTCCCCTGGTGCTTCGAGGCCGGTACGCCGAACGTGGCCGGTGTGATTGGCCTGAGCGCCGCGCTGGAGTGGTTAAGCCATGTGGATGTCACCGCCGCCGAGCGCTGGAGCTGTGAGCTGGCCTCCCAGGCGGAAGCCCGTCTGTCACTGCTGCCAGGTTTCCGCAGCTACCGTGCCAGCCACTCCAGCCTGCTGGCATTTGATATTGCCGGCGTCCATCACAGCGATGTGGTGATGCTGCTGGCTGGCAGCGGTATTGCCGTTCGCGCGGGTCAGCACTGCGCCCAGCCGCTGCTGGCCGCATTGGGCGTCAGCGGTACGCTACGCGCCTCATTCGCGCCTTATAACACCCCGGAAGACGTGGACGCGCTGGTCGCGGCCATGACCACCGCCCTGACCTTACTGGCTGATTAATCATGACTTTATCCCCTGTCGCGCCGCACCCTTTTGGCATCACGATAACCCCCGACGCTCTGCGGGCGCAATTTTCCCACTTCAGGCAGTGGGAAGATCGCTACCGCCAGCTTATCCTGCTGGGCAAACAACTGCCCCCGCTGCCCGAGGCAATGAAAAGCGCCGCTATTGAATTAAGCGGCTGTGAAAACCGTGTCTGGCTGGGCCATCAGCTGATGGAAGACGGCCGGCTGCATTTCTTTGGTGACAGCGAAGGACGTATTGTTCGCGGGCTGCTGGCAGTACTGTTAACGGCGGTAGAGGGCAAAACCGCCGCCCGGCTGCAGCAGGAAGATCCGCTGGCGCTGTTTGCCGCACTGGGTTTAATGGAACAGCTTAGCGCCTCACGCAGCGCAGGCTTACAGGCGATGGCGGCAGCGGTCATGCGGGCTGCCACCGGTTAAGAGAGGGGGTCACTTACCACTGCAGACGGGTTAATTCGGGCGGCCGGTGCAAAAAGGTCTGATCATGACGAAGTTCTCCCCTATCTGGGGTTACCCTCACGGGTCGCTTTCGCCATCATTTTCTTCAGCACGTGTGAAACCGCGACAAAACCAAACGTGGCGGTCACCATGGTGGCCGCGCCAAATCCGGCCGCACAGTCCATCCGCTTTGGCCCTTCTGCGGTACTGCGTGATGCACAGACCGAGCCGTCGGGCTGCGGGTACATCAGCGCCTCGGTAGAAAAGACGCAGTCAATTCCCAGTTTGCCTTTGCTGTTTTTCACGATATTAAAATCGCCTTTCAGCCGCTCACGCAATTTCGCCGCCAGCGGATCCTGAATGGTTTTCGCCAGGTCTGCCACCTGGATCTGCGTCGGATCAATCTGACCGCCCGCACCGCCCGTGGTGACCAACGGGACTTTATTACGGCGGCACCAGGCCAGCAGCGCGGCTTTTGGCCGTACGCTGTCAATTGCATCAATGACATAGCTGAAATCTTTACCAATCAGCGCGGCAGTATTATCTGGCGTAATAAAATCATCCACGCAGATCACCCGACATTCGGGATTGATAGCCAGCAGACGTTCGGCCATGACCTCGGTTTTCGCCCGGCCCACGTTTTCTTTCAGTGCGTGAACCTGGCGATTGGTGTTAGTGACGCAGACGTCATCCATATCGATCAGCGTGATCGCCCCGATGCCGGTTCGCACCAGCGCTTCCGCCGCCCATGAGCCCACGCCGCCAATGCCCACCACGCAGACGTGTGAATCAGCAAAAAGCTGGAGCGCTGACTGACCATACAGGCGCGCCGTTCCGCCAAAGCGTTGCCGCCAGGCGTCTGAAAGAACCATCATTCATTATTCCTCGAAACGCGTCACAACGAACGGCGGGCCGGTACCCGGCCCACCGCGATTTACTGGCTGACCAGCAGACCACGCTGAGAAGCGTTATTCTGTGCAGACGAGAAGAGTGGCGTTCCGGCGCCGGGCGCATTTTTCAGCACCCAGACACGGCCATAATGGTTGAACCAGCCCGCCATATGCCCGGCATCCGGGCCAATTCCCTGGTAAATATCGAAGTGCTGACCTTTAATGGCACCGCCAACGTCCAGCGATACCATCATGCGCATTTCGTATTTTCCGGTAAATTTACCGTTGTTGTCCAGCAGTGGAATTTCTGCCAGCAGAGCGGTTCCCGGAGGGATCAACGATCGGTCAGATGCCACAGACGCTTTCGCGACCAGAGGCACCGCGCTGGCACCGCGCACCGGGGCAAAATTCTCAGGCTTGAAGAACACAAAGGAAGGGTTCTGTTCCAGCAGTTCGCGGACCTCCGCCGGGCTGTGCTCCTCTCCCCACTGGCGGATAGCCTGCATCGACATGTCTTCACGTTTTACTTCGCCGCGATCGATCAGAACCTTACCGATGCTGCGATAGGCATGGCCATTTTTGCCACCGTAGCCAAAGAACATCAGCGGCCGGCCGTCGCCATAATCAACATAGCCGCTGCCCTGCACGTCCATAATAAAGTTATCCATCAGCGAATTGCTGTAAGCCGCCACGTAGCGGTCATCCAGCGCACCGCTGTAAATCTCCGCACGGCTGGGCAGTTTTCTGCCCTTTGCACGCGGCGGCATACGGTATAAAGGATACTGGAATTCGCCCTGACGGGTATAGCGCGCCTGAATTACCGGCGTGTAATAACCGGTAAACTGGACGTTGCCATAATTGTCTGTTCCTTCCATCTGATACGCGTCCAGACCAAACTGGCGCAGCTGGCGGGTATCGCCACCGGCCATCAGCCAGCTCTCTATCGCGCTGTAAGTCCCCGCCTGTCGGGAATACATTGCCGACGAGGCAAAACGAATCTGAGAAACCTGGTCGGCAAAGTCCTTACCGTTGACCGGGCGTCCTTTCGCATTGGGTTGATTGACCAGCGCCAGCGGCTGATCGAGTTTCCCGTCCTTATACTGCTGCCCACGATCGGTGGGTTTTGATGAACACCCTGCCAGCAGCGCCAGCAGCGTGCCGGTCACCAGATATTTTGCCCAACCTGCTTTCATGCCATCTCTACCTTTATACGGGAACCCTGCGCGAAGATAGCAAAGGCATCGTCAGAATAAAATGCGCCAGTGGTAAAGAGCACCGGCACTTGTGCAACATTTCAACATTCTGGCTAAGAAATGTATAACAGGCACGATTTTAGCGACTTATCTGCAAAAAGGGGTTGCAAGAAAACCCATCAGGCGTATAGTGCGCATCCACGGACGCGGGATGGAGCAGCCTGGTAGCTCGTCGGGCTCATAACCCGAAGGTCGTCGGTTCAAATCCGGCTCCCGCAACCAATTAACTGAAGTCTTTATGATTGAGTTAAGCAGCAGTAAAAGAACGTTGTCGTGATGGAAGCGACAAACCACGCGGACGCGGGATGGAGCAGTCTGGTAGCTCGTCGGGCTCATAACCCGAAGGTCGTCGGTTCAAATCCGGCTCCCGCAACCAATTTCCGCCGTGGATGGGAACGAAAAGTAGTAAAAGCGTCAATCGGACGCGGGATGGAGCAGCCTGGTAGCTCGTCGGGCTCATAACCCGAAGGTCGTCGGTTCAAATCCGGCTCCCGCAACCAATCAAGCACCCTTAAGGGTGTTTTTTTGTATCTGTCGTTTACCCCCCCCTCTCTTCTGAATTGCAGCGGAATCCCTTCCGCCGAATGACTATTTATGCGGGGCCAGTGGTGCGCCGCTGGCAAAGTAGGCTTTAATCCCGGCCAGAATCGAATCTGCCACCTGATGCTGAAAACGCGTGGTGCGCAATTTACGCTCTTCTTCAATGTTACTGATAAAGGCGGTTTCCACCAGAATCGACGGAATATCCGGTGCTTTCAGTACCGCGAAGCCCGCCTGGTCCACAGTGCGTTTATGCAGATGATTAATTTTTCCCATCCGTGAGAGCACCTCTTTACCGAACTTAAGGCTGTCATTGATCGTCAGGCTTTGCACCATATCGAACATGGTGTGGTCGAGGTAACGGTCACCGCTCATGCTCACTCCACCAATCAAATCCGACTCATTTTGCGTCTTCGCCAGAAAACGGGCGGCGGTACTGGTGGCCCCTTTCGTTGACAGCGCAAATACCGACGAGCCGCGCGCCGCGCGGCTGGTAAACGCATCCGCGTGAATAGAGACGAACAGGTCGGCCCGCTGTTTTCGCGCTTTAGCAACCCGTACCTTCAATGGAATAAAGACATCTTCATTACGCGTCATATAGGCGCGCATATTCGGCTGCTTGTCGATCAGCGCCTTCAGACGGCGGCCAATTTTCAGCACCACATCTTTTTCTCGGGTCTTATGTTTCCCCACCGCACCGGAGTCTTCGCCTCCGTGGCCGGGGTCGATCATAATGACGATGGGCCGGTCCCTTCCGGCCTTACCCGGTAGCGCTGCATCGGCGGGCTGGCTGCGCTCAAGCTCCCCCTGATTGTAATCTTCCAGCAATGCCAGCAGGGGATCATCCGTGTACTTCTGCGACATGGCCGGATAGAGATCCAGCACCAGACGGTTGTTAATTCCGGCCACCGGGGCCAGCGTAAAGATGCGAGGGGCGACATTCTGCTTCAGCTCCAGCACCAGCCGGACGGTATTGGGGGTAAACTGGCCGACGCGGGCATTTTTAATATAAGGGTCGTCCGATCGCACCAGGTTTCCCACGCGGTTCAGTACCGCGTTCAGCCGGATATTTTCGATATCCACCACGACGCGCTCGGGGTTACTGAGGGCAAACTGCTTATACTTCAGTGCGGTATTTGACTCAATAGTCAGACGTGAGTAAGTCGAGGAAGGCCAGAGACGGATAGCCAGGACGTGACTGCTGGCGGCGAAGCCGATACGGCTGAAGCTGAGTAAGCAGGCTGCCCCTGCTCCCTGTATTAACCGCCGCCGGTTAAGAGAAGTTGAATCGGTCATGCCGCTCCTGATGCTGTGATGTGTCTAATAAAAAGCCAATACGATAAATTTTGCAAAAACTTTAACGAATCCACCCGGCAGTGTCACCCGAAAAAAGCGAATAAATGCAGGGCATTAGCCATGAGGAAATGCGGTAACGGGTGATAAGTAAGGATAAATGACACTTGCACCCGACCCGATAAAAGAATAAAAATACACTTTTACCGAATAATAATTCAAAGAGGGTTTGCCGTGAAGGAACGTAGTACCGAGCTGGTTCAGGGATTTCGCCATACCGTTCCCTATATCAACGCCCACCGTGGTAAAACGTTTGTCATTATGCTGGGTGGGGAAGCCATCGAGCATGAGAACTTCTCAAGTATCGTTAACGATATCGGCCTGCTCCACAGCCTGGGCATCCGCCTGGTCGTGGTGTACGGCGCACGGCCACAGATTGACGCCAGCCTCGCAGAGCGCAGTCTGGCCCCCCTCTATCATAAACATACCCGCGTCACGGATGCCCCCTCCCTGGAGCTGGTAAAGCAGGCAGCCGGTCGTTTGCAGCTCGATATCACTGCCCGCCTGTCGATGAGCCTCAACAATACGCCGCTGCAGGGCGCGCATATTAATGTGGTGAGCGGTAACTTTATTATTGCGCAACCGCTGGGTGTGGATGACGGCGTGGACTACTGCCACAGCGGTCGCATCCGTCGTATTGATGAAGAAGCGATCCACCGTCAGCTGGACAGCGGCGCCATTGTGCTGATGGGGCCGGTTGCCGTGTCTGTCACCGGGGAGAGTTTCAACCTGACCTCGGAAGAGGTGGCGACACAACTGGCCATTAAGCTGAAAGCCGAAAAAATGATTGGCTTCTGCTCGGAGCAGGGCGTGATTAACAGCGAAGGTGATATTGTGTCTGAGCTGTTTCCTAACGAAGCGCAGCAGCGCATCGAAGAGCTGGAAACCAGCGATGATTACCATTCCGGCACGGTGCGCTTCCTGCGCGGTGCCGTTAAAGCCTGCCGCAGCGGCGTCCGCCGCAGTCATCTGATCAGCTATCAGGAAGACGGTGCGCTGTTACAGGAGCTGTTCTCCCGCGACGGTATCGGTACGCAGATTGTGATGGAGAGCGCCGAACAGATCCGTCGCGCCACGATTAATGATATCGGGGGCATTCTGGAGTTGATTCGTCCGCTGGAGCAGCAGGGCATCCTGGTGCGTCGCTCGCGCGAACAGCTGGAAATGGAGATTGATAAGTTTACGATTG
This sequence comes from Erwinia persicina NBRC 102418, assembly GCF_001571305.1. Lineage (GTDB taxonomy): Bacteria > Pseudomonadota > Gammaproteobacteria > Enterobacterales > Enterobacteriaceae > Erwinia > Erwinia persicina. The sequence goes on from NZ_BCTN01000006.1 coordinate 120,576, forward strand.
TTGAACGTGACAACCTGACTATCGGCTGTGCGGCGCTTTATCCCTTCCCGGAAGAGCAGATCGGTGAAATGGCCTGTGTGGCGGTCCACCCGGATTATCGCAGTTCGGCGCGCGGCGAAGCGCTGCTGGAGCGCGTGGCGCTTCAGGCCCGGCAGATGGGGCTGAAAAAACTGTTTGTGCTGACCACACGCAGCATTCACTGGTTCCAGGAGCGCGGCTTTGTACCGGTGGATATTGAACTGCTGCCGGAAAGCAAAAAGCAGATGTATAACTACCAGCGCCGCTCAAAAGTGCTGATGGTCGACCTGCGTGAAGCCAGCGCCCATTCCCGGCAAAGCTAACCGCGCAAAGCGCGATGAGCTTCCCGGGGCGACCGTCTGTTCTGGTCGCCCCGGCCGGATCCACACGCCGTCCCTACACTCTCGTTAAACGATCGACCAGCCCGCTGCGCCGCTGCGTGCGCATCTTCACCGCACTGTTGAATACGGTTTTATCCGCATACAGCGTCAGCTGGCGTTTAGCGCGGGTAATGGCGGTATAAACCAGCTCCCGCGTTAACACCGGCATCATCTGATTCGGCAGCACCATCAGCGTATGTTCAAACTCCGAGCCCTGAGACTTATGAACTGTCATTGCCCACGCACTGTCATGCGGCGGCAGCCGGCTGGGCTGTACCGCTTTGATCGTGCCGTCCGGCAGCGGGAAGTACACTTTCAACTGCTGCTCGCTGTCCGGCATCGCAATCCCGATATCGCCGTTAAACAGGCCAAGCGCCCGATCGTTACGGGCTATCATCACGGGACGTCCGGCGAACCATTTTCCGTTTACCGCCACGTTTCGGCGGATCAATCCCACCTGCCGCAGCGACTGCTCAATGCGTTCATTCAACCCGGCGACGCCAAACGGGCCCTCACGCAGGGCGCACAACAACTGAAAACGGCCAAACTCAGCCAGAACCTCCGCTGCAGCGGCTCCAGACGCCAGCAGTTTGAGATACCCGCGATAGCCCGCCACACAGTCATTCAGCAACTGCTGATAATCTTCTGTACTGCTTAACGTATGATGTCGGATATCACTGAATGCCCCCTGAAACACCTGGTCAACCCGTTTCACCTCTCCGGCATTAACTGCCAGCGCCAGCTGCCCGATGCCAGATGACTCGGTGAAACGATAGCTTTTACGCAGCAGGCAAATCGTATCGCGAACGGCTGAAGCTCCGGGGTCTTCACGTCCCGCCACCTCGCACCCGGTCAGCCTTGTCAGTTGCGCAGCACGCTCCGGACTGTAGCCCAGTTCGGCGCAGCGGCAGATATCCCCCAGCACGGCTCCGGCTTCTACCGAGGCCAGCTGATCGCGGTCACCGAGAAAAATCACCCGCGCCTGCGGTGGCAGGGCCGCAATCAGGTTGGCCAGCATCGGCAGATCGACCATGGAGGCCTCATCCACCACCAGCACATCAAGATGCAGCGGATTCCCCCGGTGATAGCGCATCCGTTGGCTGCCCGGCAGCGCGCCGAGCAGGCGGTGCAGCGTGGTCGCTTCGCCGGGGAAACGACGCTGGATCGCTTCATCGAGCTGCAGTTCCTGCAGGGTTTTACCCAGCGACTCTGTCAGCCTGGCCGCCGCTTTTCCGGTGGGTGCCGCCAGTTCGATGCGTGGCGTACTGGCTGACAGTTCAATCAGGCTGGCAAGGAGTTTGGCCACCGTCGTCGTTTTCCCGGTACCCGGCCCGCCGGAAATCACCGACACCTGGCAGGTTAACGCCACGGCGGCGGCAATCTTCTGCCAGTCATCAGGTTGCCGGCCAAAATAGCGATCCAGCGTCTGGCGCATCTGCCCTTCATCCAGTGCCACGGCTGGCTGCTGGCGCTGCACAAACTGCGCCACCTCACCTTCGCTCTGCCACATCCGGTGCAGATAGAGGCGGTGCTGATACAGCACCAGCGGTGTGGCTGACTGCCCGTCACTGACCGCATGTTGCGCCCGCAGACAGGCTGACCAGTCCTCGGGGGCGCCTGCGGCCTGCCATAAGGCCTGCGCCAGCTCCGGGTGACGCCCGGCAAAAAAGGCCTCCGGGTGAAGCTGTTCGAGTGGCAGACAGACGTGCCCTTCTCCCGCATCACGACTGACCAGCGCGGCAGCCAGCATCAGCGCAGGCTGCTGTTCGCTCGCCACCATCTGCGCAAACTGGACGTCAAGCGGACGCAGCAGTCGCAGACGCTGTGCCTGCTGTAACCCTTCCATTAGCGTCATGCAGGCTCCGCGTCGTTTGCAAACAGCCGATCAAGGGCGGTGACAAACGCTGTCTGCGGCCGTGTGCTGTAAATCCCGTTGCTCCCCTCCGCGCCGTCCAGGCCACGCAGGAACAGATAAATGACGCCGCCAAAATGACGGTCGTAGTCGTAGTCCGCCAGGCGATGGCGCAGATAGCGATGCAATGCCAGCGTATAAAGCTGATACTGAAGGTCGTAACGATGCGACCGCATTGCCTGCGCCATCGCCTCCTGGGTATAGGCGTGACTATCTTCCCCCAGCCAGTTCGATTTGTAATCCAGCAGGTAATATTTCCCCTGCCAGCAGAACACCAGATCGATAAAGCCTTTCAGCATGCCCTGCACCTGATAAAAATCGAGGGGGGGGCACTCAGCAGAGAGCGGATCCTGGCGCACGACGTTATCCAGCGCGTCTGCGGTGAGCAGACGTGAAATCGGCAGATAAAACTGTAGCTCAACCCGTCTGACGTCCGGTGTCAGCTGCTGCAGACAGACACCGCTCTCGTTCAATGGCGTTGTCAGAATACGCTCAATCCAGTCACGCATGACGGGAAGCCAGGCCTCGTCAAGCCCCTGGCCACTCAGCTGTTGTGCAAGCCAGTCGTCGTCCAGCGGAGCGGTGAATTCCAGTGTTTCAAACAGACCGTGCAGGAACGTGCCCGGTGCCGCACCGCGAGGAAAACTGTGCGGTGTCAGCTGTGGCAGCAGCTCATCAGTGGCTTCACCCACCGCATCCACATCCAGGCGCGGCAGCAGGTCCAGCGCCGGGGAATGGCCATGCTGTTGCAGGCCGGAATAACTGGTCACGCGCCAGTCGTCGCGCAGTGAACGCCGCATCGGCTGGCTGCTCAGTACCTGCGGATCTTCCCGCTCCGGCTGCCAGGGCGTATCGTCTGGCTCCAGCGGGTGCATAATCGCCGTCGCGGCGCTTTGCAGCGTCAGCAGGGCGGCCCTCAGACCCACTGCATCCGCCGGTTCACCCTGCTGAATCAGATAGCCCAGTGCGCTACGGTGCAGGTCGCTGTTACCTTCTTTTTTACGGGTGCCTTTGATCAACGGCGCGATGCCGACGCTGCAGTGGAAAACAGATCGGGTCAGCGCGACGTAAAGCAGACGCAGGTCTTCAGCCAGTCTCTCCTCCCCGGCCAGCGCCACGCTCTCTTCACCCTGTTGCAGGTCAAGCAGCGCTTCAAACGTCTGGCGGTCGTGATAGACGCCATTTTCCGCCTCACGGAAATTGGCGACAAACGGCAGCCACACCAGCGGATACTGTAAGCCTTTTGATTTGTGAATGGTGACAATCTGCACCAGGTGACGGTCGCTCTCAAGGCGCAGCTGCTGATTGCTGACCTGGCCATCCGGTTGTTCCACCATTTGAGCCAGCCAGCGCACCAGCGCATGTTCACTGTCCAGGGTCGCCGCTGCCTCCTGCAACAGTTCGCCCAGATGAAGCAGGTCCGTCAGGCGACGTTCACCGCTGTCGGAGGCCAGCAGGTTTTCGGCAATATGCCGTTTCACCATCAGATCGCGCAGCATCGGCAGCACGCCACGCTTCAGCCAGCGCTGACGGTATTCAGCAAACTCATCCACCAGCGCATCCCAGGCACGCTCATCCTGATTCAGCGCATCCAGTTCCCGCGCATCCAGACCCAGCAGACTGCTGGCCAGCGCGCTGCGCAGCGTGCGCTCCTGTTCAGGCGCCAGCACCGCCTGCAGCAGCCACAGCATCTCCCGGGCTTCCGGGGTGGTGAAGACGCTGTCGCGGTTAGAGAGGTACACCGACGGGATCGCCAGCCCCTTCAGCGCCTCCCGCATCACTGACGCCTCGCTGCGGCTGCGTACCAGGATAGTAATATCTGAGGCACGTACCGGCTGCTGTTTTCCCGCTTTGCCGATCAGCGCGGTGCCCTGCTGGCCCGCCGTAAGCCAGCGGCGGATCTCCGCCGCACACTGGCGCGCCATAAACTGTTGGTAATCACTTACCCCCACACCCTCGCCCGGCTGTAACCAGAATTGCAGCGCCGGCTGCTCTTCGCCGCCGATGCTAAAACTCAGGCTGGCGTTGGGTTCTGCCGGACTCACGGTGATAAAGGGGATATCGCTGAAGAGAAAGGGGTTACGCTGGTGTAAAAACAGCTGATTAACGCTCTCAACCATCGCCGGTGATGATCGCCAGTTGGTCTCCAGCGTATAGTGAGCGCTAACTTCTGCGCGTGCTTTCATGTAGGTGAAGATATCCGCTCCACGGAAAGCATAGATAGCCTGTTTCGGATCCCCGATCAGCAGCAGTGCGCTGTCCGGCTGTCCGGCATACAGCGTATGAAATATGCGATATTGCTGCGGATCGGTGTCCTGGAACTCATCGATGAGCGCCACCGGATAGCGTTGACGGATAGCCATCGCCAGCGCCGCGCCGCCAGGCTGCTGTAACGCCGCATCAAAACGCCCGAGCAGATCGTCAAAGCCGAGCTGGGCATGCAAACGTTTCTCCTGCTGAGTCACAAAGCGCACTTCGTGCAGCGCGCGGGCAATCACCAGGTCGCGCAGCGAAAGCGGTTGAGCCAGGAACGCATCAATCTGCTCAAACAGCGCATGACGGGGCGGCTCGCCCTTTTTTGTTTTCTCTGACAGCACGCGCTGACCGAAGCGTTCAAGGTCTTTAATCACCTCATAGTCTTCCGTCACTGTCTGCGCCCACTGGGTGATTTTCTCCAGCCAGTTTGGTAAGTGCTTACTACTGTAACTTCGCTTGTCTACGCCAGAGGATTCCACCAGCGACAGCAGATCGCCCGCTGCCAGCCACGCCTGTTTCAGCGCATCGATTTGCGCAATAATTTTCTCATGACGCTGCGCCAGCGTTTCATCAGGCGCCGGTGCAGATTTTAATACCGGTGCTTCACCACCCAGCCACGGCGACAGCGTTTTCAACAGCTGTTCCGGCCCGTCCCAGAGCTGGCGAACCACCCGGGCGACAGGGAGCGGGAGCGGATAACAGTGCCTGCGCCAGAAATCCGCCGTGGCCCGGCGGCGCAGCGGCGTTTCGTCCTCAATTAAAACCTGTTCAAACAGCATGCCTGATTCAAAGGCATTGAGGTTGAGCATACGCTGGCAGAAGCCGTGAATGGTAAAGATCCCGGCCTCATCCATCTGCCGTTCCGCTGCCAGCAGCATCGATGCCGCCCGGGATAAGTCAGTTATTTCGGCCATCAGGGCTGCCAGCATCGGATTCTGACTCTCCCCCCGCACACAGGCAATGCGCAGTTCGTGAATATTGGCGCGGATACGCCCGCGCAGCTCCGCCGTGGCGGCTTCGGTAAAGGTGACGACCAGTATCTCTTCCACCGACAACGGACGACTGAAGGCGGCCTCGCCGCCCAGCCCCAGCAACAGGCGCAGATACAGCAGCCCGATGGTAAAGGTTTTCCCGGTGCCGGCCGAGGCCTCAATCAGCCGTTCGCCATGCAGCGGCAGGATTAACGGATCGAGCCGCTCAGGTACCCGTTGATTCATGGCTTATCCTGGCTCACCGGCAATGACTGCTGCAGTGTAGAGAGGTCTTTCCACGTGGTGAAACCTTTCTCTGCGGCATAGTCAGCCTTGCCGTGATGGCTGCCCGATACCTGCGACAGCAGCGCCAGTCCCGTCGGTGCCATCACTGCCTGATGGAAGAAATCAGCGATAGCCTGCGGCGTCAGCGCCTGAACCTGGGCTATCACCTTCTCACGGGTATCGAAACGGTAGTTTTCGCGGTCAAAATCTTTGGTGTAGCGCCCGGCTTCTTCATCCAGCGTCTGTGGACGCTGCCTGAGCTCATTGATCATCGCGGCCTGATACTGGGCGAAATCGACTTTGCTCATCTCGCGCAGACGCTTTTCAGCCGTCGGATAAAACGCTTTAAAGCGGCTTAACAGGTAGGCAGGCTGCTTAACGTTGCTTTGCAGCAGGAAGCCAATCCCCCACTGGCGGCCGACCGGCATCTGGAAGGAGAACACCGCATAGCCGAGCTGCTCTTCGGTTCGCAGCTGATTGTAGAACCACGGCTGGACGATCTGGCTTAGCATGGCACTGCTGGCCATGCTCTGATATTCAGAGAAGCCCAGGGGGACATACACCGCGGCCAGCGCTGAGTCGGTGCTGCTTCCCGGCTGTTGCAGGTTAGCCAGCACTTTTTTATCCACTGTAACGTGCTGGCTGTGCCACCAGTCGCTGCCCTCACAATTAAGCTGATGTTTTACCTCATTCGCCAGCTGGCGTACCGCCTCAGGAGTCATATTACCGACCACCATCAGTTCAGGCGTGGCGTTTTCCAGCAGCATTTTACGGTAGTCGAGCAGCTGCTGCAGCGTTATGCCTGGCAGGAGCTTGCGCCGTTCGCTGCGTTGGGTATAGGGCAGCTGTGACAGTAACTGTGCAGGCTGGATCGCCAGCTCAAACGCTTTGCCCTTCTCGGCGGCGTCAAGACGCTCAAGGTACCAGGACTTCGCCTGTTCCAGCTGTTGTTCAGTGGGGGTAAAGCTGGCATAACCGGCCAGCAGCTGGCCCATCAGTTTCGGCAGGTGCTGGGTAAAGCCACTGGCGCTGAATGAAACACCATCATCTTCACCGGTGGAGAAACTGATGCCGCCCACCGAAGCCTGTGAGCTCAGTTCATCCAGCGCCACTCCCGCCAGGTAGTCATTCAGTGCAAACAATACCTGGTTCTGCGCGGTACTCATTGATGCTTTATTACGCAGTGCCAGCGTGATGTTCGCTTTCGGTTCATCGGCATAATACTGGCTGGGCATGTAAAACACGCGCAGCCCTTTCTCATTCACCAGTTCCTGCGGACGTGAATACGGCTTCTCCGGTTTAATCAGGCTGAAATCATCCGGTATGTAGGGGTTCAGCTCCGGCAGTGACAGGGACATTTTATCGCTGGCTTTCTGCCAGTCGCTGAAGCGCTGCGCGGAAATATGATCCACCTGATAGGGCGCATCGACAAAGTAGGCGGTTTTATTATGCGGCTCTTTCGGGCTGATGAACCAGATACGGGCATTCTGCGGGGTCATCTCGTCAAGCCGCGCGTTGACCGCCTCGGGATCAAAGCGATCGGCGATATACGGGGCGACCAGGGTATCAGTCACCGGTACTCGCAGCATGGTATCCACCAGCCACTCGATATAGTCCATGTCACGGGTGATCGACGGATAGCGGAAATCGAGATCCAGCACGTGCGACACTTCATCGAAGTAACGTTTATCAATGCCCTGGGTACGCAGGGTTTTCAGATAACTGAAGACCGCCGCAATGACCTCATCACGGTTAGCCTGACCTTTATCAGTCAGGGAAATCGCGATGGCGAAAACGCCACCGTTGCGGTCTATCATCGGGTCAGCACCGGCATTCACTGAATCGGCCAGCCCCTGATTTTGCAGCCAGTCGGACAGCGTATTTTTGCTGCGATTGCCTATCAGATAACCGATCAGCGTGTCCGTTTTGCTGCGGAACTTATCGCTGTTGTTATCAATGCGGAATTCGATTTTTAGCTGCTTGCGCGGCTGAGCAGGGACGTAGTGAATAATGATGCCTTTCTGCTGCGCAGTCACCACCGGCACGGTGATATCGGGCACCGTCGCCTGGCGGTTTTCCACACGACCAAACGTTGCGGCAGCAATTTTTTCCAGTTCAGGCATCGGCTGATTACCGTAGATCACCGCCTTCATTAAATTGGCAGAGTAATAGCGATGATAAAAGGCTTTCAGCGCATCGTGCAGTTTGCTGCCCGGCTTATCGCTCAGTGTTTCCAGGTTACCGCCGGCAAAACGCGAACTGGGGTGCAGCGGGTTAAGCGTCTCGGCATTCACCTGCGACATGCGCAGACCGTCACGCGAACGGGCCATCGTCAGCTCGGCGTTGACCGCATGGCGTTCCCGGTCAGCGTTAACCGGGTCAAGCAGCGGTTCAGCAATGGCATCGGCCAGGCGATCGACAGCCGGCTGCAGCGCATCGTTTTCCACCTCAAGATAGAAAGCCGTGCGGTAAGATGCGGTGCTGGCATTATGGCTGCCGCCGTGTTTTTTCAGGAATTCGGCAAGATTGTCCGGCTGGGGATAGCGCTTTGATCCCATCAGCACCATATGCTCAAGATAGTGCGCCAGGCCAGGCTGTTCGGTGGGATTTTCCAGGGAGCCGACGGGGAGCGTCAGCGCCGCCAGTGATTTCGTCGCCTGCGCATCGGAAACCAGCAGCACAACCATGCCGTTATCTAATGTGATGGCCTGGTACTGGCGAGGATCCTTCTCACTTTTACGGATAGTGTCGGTAATTGGCTGCCAACCTTGCTGCGCCTGAACCAGTGGGGCAAACAGCGTGACAGAAACAAAACAAGCTAACCAGACTGCATAACGACGCATTCAAACTCCTCAACGGACTATTATTCACCGGCTCCCTGCCGGTTAAATATCGGCTTACAGATTTCAGAGCGCAGGTTATTTTGCGCACTTAACTCAATAAAAACATACAGGATGCAGACCTGAATGTCCTGAAAACATGCCCTAACCTGGGCAATGATGCTGCAACAATGACAACAGCCAGCGCTCTGCCTGCTCAATCATCTCCTGTTCGCTGGAGCTATTTAGCGTACGCAGCAGACGTTGCAGGTAAGGATCGGTGCCCTCACCGTCGATTTGATAATTCCCCTGCCAGCACTGCAGCAGTTTTCCCCGGGCTTTTTTCAGCGTGGCGTCATCGCGCAACAGCGCGCCTGTTTTTTCGTCAAAACAAGCCTTTAGCCAGGCACCACCGGATGCGGTCAGCAGCAGCGGTATGCACATGCCCTGACGGTAGCCTTCAACGTAACGGTTAAGGTGCTGCATCGCTTCACTGGCAGCCAGAGGGGCAAAACGCCACTCGCTCTCCTTACGTCCCAGCATCGTACTGCTGCCGGTGCCGCCCAGCGCACAGTAGACCAGATGCTCAAGCCACAGTGTCAGCCCGTCATTAAAGTTAAGCATCCCCGGCCGCCAGCGCAGCAGGCCACTGTCCTGCACCTGGGGCAACCAGCCGCTGAGGGCCATGTTCCCCACAGTCAACTGAATCTCCCAGCTTTCTGCCGACGCCCGCAATGCCCGGACGCGACCGGCCAGTTCACGCATTTCCTGCTCCTGCTCCTGCCAGAACAGTTCACCAAAGGCACCGTAAGGCAGCACCCCGGCGGCACGCTGGCGGGCATACAGCCGTTCGCTCTCGTCGCCCTCAATCAGGCTGTTCAGCAGTTGCATGTTCACCTGATAACGGCTCAGTCCCTGCAGGGAAAACGGCTCGGCATCGGGCAGCCCGGTCTCCTCAAGATGGAAGCTGACCCCAAGCCGCAGGCTAAAGAAAGCCCGCACCGGATGCCGCCAGAAACGCACCAGTTTGTCAAAACTCAGCGTATCAGAGGGTTCGTCAGGTAACGGCTGCATAAAAGGCGGGTGTGCTGTCCCCTTCGCGCTGGCAGCGGGCAGCCACTCGGCGGCAAAACTGCGGAATTCAGAACCCGTACTGAAGTTTTCAGGCGAGAAAGGCATCCGGGTGTGCAGATGGTGCAGATGCTTCACCACCTCGTCGGCACTGCTGTCGACATCGCGTTCGCGATCCTGTTCCAGACAGAAACTCTGACTGATGTACTCCACTAATTCACTGACCAGCACCGACGGATAGCGCTCCGTGTTGTCCTGAATCGAGCGGCCGATATAGCTGATATAGAGCTGCTGCTGCGCCGAATTGAGTGCCTCAAGAAACAGATACCGGTCATCGTCACGGCGGCTGCGATCTCCCTTCTGCGCCTGCTGGCTCATTAAATCAAACCCCAGTGGCGGCAGCGTGCGCGGATAGACGCCATCGTTCATCCCCAGCAGGCAGACCACCTTGAACGGAATAGAGCGCATCGGCATCAGCGTACAGAAGTTAACCGGGCCGGCGAGGAAACGCTGGCTGATGCGTTGCTGATCCAGACGTGAGGACAAATCATCACGCAGCAGCGCGAGCGGCACTGCCTGCTGATAGCCTGCCTCAATACCATAGGTGATCGCCTGCTGCCACTGCTCTTCAATCAGCGCTAGGGCCGCTTCCGTTTCTGCATCGCTGGTAAAGAAGTCATCCAGCATCTGACGGCACAGCGGCAGCCAGTCCTGAAGCGCACGGGGTTCACTCAGCCACTGCCGCCAGCGATTAAGCTGCATCAGCAGTTCCGCCAGGTTACCCGCCAGTTCCGCGATCAGGCCGCTGGACTCGTCGTAGGGCAGAATGCCCTGCCAGTCCCCTGCTTCACTGTTCATGGCGTAGCCCAGCAGCATCCGCGTCAGCCCGAAATGCCAGGTGTGCTGACCGGTCGCGGGCAGATCCAGCTCACGCACGCTGTCATCATCCAGCCCCCAGCGAACCCCGGACTCCGCTACCCAGTAACGCAGCAGACGTAATCCCTCTTCATCTATCGTAAACCGGCTGGCGACGGCAGGAACTTCCAGCAGCCCCAGTACGTCCTCAGCAGTAAAGCGGCTTTCCGGCAGGCTGAGCAGAGAAATAAATGCCTGTAATGCCGGATGGGCCTGACTGGCACGACGGTCAGAAATAGCAAACGGCAGCGCGCGCTCCGCTGGCGCATTGCCAAAGACGGCCTGAATATAAGGGGTATAGGCATCTATATCGGCCACCATCACGATAATGTCGCGTGCGGTCAGCGTGGGATCGTCTGCCATCATCGCCAGCAGCCGATCCTGTAATACTTCGACCTCACGTTGCGGGCTGTGGCACAGGTGAATCGCTATGGAGCGATCGTCCGGTGCCAGTACCCGCTTGCTGCGGCTGTGAGACCAGTCGCTCTGTTTAAGGCCAATGGCCGCATGGTCCTCCAGTTCCAGCAGATCGCGCTTCAGCGTATGAAGCAGGTTATCCGGTTCAATATCGACAAAGGCAAAGACTTCGTTGGGTTCCATCTGTGCCAGGAGATACAGGTTGTCACGCCCCAGCTTGCCCCAGGAGGCCAGCAGCGGGTTACTCAACTGCTGCTCTCCCCCCTCGTTAAACAAAGAGGACGCGGAATCACCGTCGAGGAACTGAGGGATCTCACGGTTATCCTGGTAATGGCGTCGATGGCGGCTTTGCAGTTTAGCGAGGAAAGCGTAATCCTGAATGTCACCCCAGTAGTGGCGGCAGGGGTTGGTGAAAAGCAGATGGATATCAATATGTCTGCCCAGTGCCTGCAGGGCCTGCAGATAGACCGGAGGAAGTGCGGAGATACCGCAGATAAACACGCGGTCGGGCAGACTGGCCGGACGCTCAGCACTGTTTTCCAGCCTGCTGATAAAGCGCTGATAGAGATTGGCGCGGTGCCACTCTGGCTGGCCGAGTTGATGGGTGTACTCAACCAGGGCAGCCCACAGCGGGGCCTGCCAGCGCTGCGCCTCGCCCAGGCCATCAATCAGCTGACCTTTTTCCCAGCTGTTTAACCAGTGCGGGCGGTAAACCAGATACTGGTCAAAGAGATCCGCCACGCGTGAGGCCAGTTGGAACAATTTACGACTGTCATTGTCTTCGGTGAGATAGTGGCGCAGCATCTCAAACTCGTCACCCGACAGCATGGCAGGCAGGATCGCCATCAGCTTCCAGCTCATACTGGATTTATTAAATGCGCTCTCTTTCGGAATTTCCGGCAGGATCCTGACAAACATGTCCCAGATAAAACTGGCGGGGAGTGGAAAGTCAATATTAGCCGCAATACCAAACTCTTCAGCCAGTGACATTTGCAGCCACTGCGCCATGCCCGGGCTTTGTACCAGCACCACTTCAGAACGCAGCGGATCGCCCAGAGGCTGATTCTCTATCTGCCAGCACGCCAGCGTCTTGAGCAGATCCAGCTGATTCGAATGGTAAACGGTAAACATACACACACGCCCTTTAATAATACGCCGGAGGCTACTTTACCCCGTTACGCCCGGCTTGAAAATGTCATGGTTCAGTCAGCGTGGTCATCACATTGCAGTCGCGTCAGTTCTGCCGCTCGCCCTGCAGGACTGATGGCTTTCGCCGTAACCAGCCGGCAGCCACCGGGGCCGCTGCGTGAGTGTAGTTGTGTCTGCCAGCCTGCGGTCTCTTTTCCCTGTAAACGCTGGAAGGCATAGCGCCAGGCTTCACGCTGCTGCCATTGTCGGTGAAACCCCTGCCCTATTGCCTGCTGATACCGCATCAGGGCCGTGTAACTGAGGCTGAAAATCAGCAGCGCGAACAGGACTTCGGGCAGGCTGGCCCCTCTCTGGAGCAGACGATTATTCAACATGGCAAGCCTCTCCTGCGGCTAACGGGCAAAAATCCAGCCAGCCGTGGGGCTGGGGGTGAATCGCCCCATTGTCGCCCGGACGGATCCAGCGCCAGAGCGCCAGCGTGCCCGGACCGCTATCAGCACGGAGCAATAATAGCGAGGACGCCACACAGGCACGCCAGTGATACTCAGCCTGATGCTGACACTGCCACTTTTGCGCAGCGGGCCAGCGCAAACGCTCCCCCCAGGCAAGTGCGGACATTGCGCCGGTAAACTGCTGGATATAACGTCGTTCATCTCCCACCAGGCTCATCGCATCACTTAACTGCCGCCGGGTAGCGTGCAGCATCAGAGTTCCCATTAACAGAACGATCATCACCGCGATCAGGGCCCCGCTGCCGCGCTGCATCACCAAAGACATCACAAGTTCTCCGCCGTTAGCCAGTGCTCCAGATCGAGTCTGATATCCGGAAAACGGTACGTAAATCCACTCAACATCACTTTCACCCGTCGTCCGCTGCGGATCACCTGAAACGCGCTAATACCACTGGTGCGCGGGTCGTTTAATCGCTCCCAGCCACTCCCCTGACAGTCCGTGACACCACGCTGTGCCTCCAGACTGGATGCCCGCAACCGGTAGCCCCACACCTCACTGTTTTCATGCCCTGCGGCCTCCCACTGACCATTGCTGTTTTCATCCCAGCGCACCAACAGGCAACCGCTGGCAACCCGTATGCCCTGCATCCCGATCCCCTGGCAGCGCCCGTGGCAGTAACCGGCCCGCCGCACGGCTTTTTCCAGGGTATGCATCATCTGCTGCAGTTCTTCATAGAGCTGAGCCCGGAGCATTAAGCGTAGATTTTGTGACTGCAGCTGCGGTAGGGTTCGCATTGCCCCCACCATCAGTATGCTGCTGACAGCCAGGGCGATTAACGTTTCCAGCAGCGTAAACCCCTGCGATTTCACCGGCACGCCTCCTCTGTCTGCCTGCAGGTACGCACCCGCCCGCGAGAAGAGACAATGATGCGTCGCTCCCCGGCCTCACTGGCAATAACGATACTGCCGGGACGGGCCGTATTGTTGAGGCCATAGAATCCCATACCGGCCGTGAGCGAACGGATGTTAACGCCGGCATGCGGTGCCAGAAGGGTGTGCCTCAGGGAACGATCGCACCTTACCGGTCCCGCCCCCAGACACCAGCGCGCCCCCCGCTTCAGCCAAAGGATATGATCGACATTATGCCAGTTGGCATCGCTGCGTAGCCGGAATAACAGACGCTGGATCTGCTGCGCGCTGTCATTGAGCTGCTGGCGCTGCTGCCAGCGCTGCCAGCCGCTCCAACCACTCAGACTGAGCAGGGCAAGCAGAGTCAGCACCACCATCATTTCCAGCAGGGTAAATCCATTAAGGTTTTGCTTTTTCATGAACGGCATTGTGCGCTTTTAACCCGCAGGGGCCAGCGCCTGTTCGCGTTATTGCGCGACGTCATGCAGAGTGATTGCCCGCTTGCAGGCATATTCATTTACGTTGAGAGGAAGATTCCAGAAGGGCAGACAACTGTGGGGGGGCACCGCGTCTGGCGATGACGCCCCCGGGAAAGGGGGCGGTACGCCTCAGATCGCGACCGGTGCTTTAATGGCCGGGTGCGGATCGTAGCCTTCAATCTCAAAATCGTCGAAACGATAGTCAAACAGGGAGGCCGGTTTGCGTTTGATGATCAGTTTCGGCAGCGCACGGGGTTCACGTGACAGCTGCAGGCGCGACTGTTCAAGGTGGTTACTGTAAAGATGGGTGTCCCCGCCAGTCCAGACAAAATCACCCACTTCCAGGTCGCACTGCTGTGCCATCATATGCACCAGTAACGCATAGCTGGCGATATTGAACGGCAGGCCAAGGAAGATATCGCACGAACGCTGATAAAGCTGGCAGGAGAGTTTACCGTCGGCCACATAGAACTGGAAAAAGGCATGGCAGGGTGCCAGCGCCATCTGATCCAGCTCACCGACGTTCCAGGCTGACACAATAATACGGCGAGAGTCCGGGTCGCTTTTCAGCTGTTCAACCACCTTTGTCAGCTGGTCAATCTGTGCCCCGTCAGGTGCGCCCCAGCTGCGCCATTGCTTGCCGTAAACCGGGCCAAGATCGCCATTTTCATCAGCCCACTCGTCCCAGATCGACACCTTATTTTCTTTCAGGTAAGCAATGTTGGTGTCGCCATTCAGGAACCATAACAGCTCATGAATAATGGAGCGCAGATGACACTTCTTGGTGGTAACCAGTGGGAAACCTTCCTGCAGGTTGAAACGCATCTGATGACCAAAAATCGACAGTGTGCCGGTACCGGTACGATCGTTTTTTGGTGTGCCCTGATCGAGCACGTGCTGCATTAACGCCAGATACTGTTTCATTTTTCCCCACGAACCTGAGTCTGCGGGCGACGACGATACGCCCAAACCATCATAATCACACCAGCCACAATCATCGGTATGGAGAGGATCTGCCCCATACTGATACCGCTGAACAGACCAAGCTGCTGATCAGGCTGGCGGAAGAACTCAACGATAATGCGGAACGCACCGTAACCAATCAGGAACAGCCCGGACACCGCACCCATCGGACGGGATTTGCGAATAAAGACGTTGAGAATAATAAACAGCACGATGCCTTCAAGGATCAGCTCATAAAGCTGTGAAGGATGGCGCGGCAATACCCCGTAAGTCGACAGCAACTGCTGCCACTCAGGGTGAGTCGCCACCAGAGCGATATCTTCGCTACGGGAGCCCGGGAACAGCATCGCCCACGGCAGGTTCGGATCGACACGTCCCCACAGCTCGCCGTTAATAAAGTTACCGAGGCGACCCGCGCCCAGACCGAACGGGATCAGCGGTGCCATGAAATCAGCCACCTGGAAGAAATGACGTTTAGTGCGGTAAGCAAAGATCATCATCACCACGATCACCCCAATCAGGCCACCGTGGAACGACATACCGCCATCCCAGACTTTGAACAGATACAGCGGGTTGTCGAGGAACAACGGCATGTTATAGAACAGGACATAGCCGATACGCCCACCAAGGAAGACGCCAAGGAAGCCCGCATACAGCAGGTTCTCCACCTCTTCTTTTTTCCAGCCACTGCCCGGTTTGTTAGCCCGGCGCACGGCCAGCCACATCGCGAAAACAAAGCCCACAAGGTACATCAGTCCGTACCAGTGCAGAGAAACTGGCCCGATGGAGAAAATCACCGGATCAAATTGAGGGAAAGCCAGATAGCCGTTATTCATCTTTCACCATTGTTAAAGTCAGTCCTGACAGGCAGCCGCGCAAGGAGGGGCTGCATAAGGCGCGCATGATAGCATAATGCGAATTACTGCGTTCTCAGCTAACTGTAAACTTTATTAAGCAGGCTGCAGAGGCAATGACGTTTCAGCTGTTTCGGTTGCCACCCGTCTTAAGCCAGCCAGCGCGCAGACCAGCAGAATGTGCAGATAATAAATCAGGATCGGCGCCTGAGCCATGAGGCACCGGCAAACAAAACAGCCCTTAAGCCCCTTTCACCTGCCGCCGCGAATCAGCCCGCCCAGTCCCCGTCTTTCCATGAACGAGGCCACCTGATGCCGCACTTCGGTGGCGAACTGCGCTTCCAGTCCACGTTGCGCCAGGTGTTGTGCCTCTTCCTGGTCGAGATGCCTCAGCAGGTATTTCACGCGCGCCACGTTGCGGCCGTTCATACTGAGATGGTGGTATCCCATACCCACCAGCAGTGCTACGCACATCGGGTCACCGGCCATTTCACCACACAAACAGAGCTCGATTCCCGCGCGTTGTGTCTCTTCTGCAATACTTTTTAACGCACGCAGCATGGCCGGATGCAGACTGTCATACAGGCTGGCCACCCGGGTGTTATTTCGATCGACCGCCAGCAGGTACTGCGTCAGATCGTTGGTCCCGACGGAGACAAAGTCCACCCGGCCTTTTAGCTGACCAATCATAAAGATCATCGACGGCACTTCAACCATCACACCAATGCGCGGCTGCGGAATGGCGTAACCGAGCATCTCTTCCACTTCACGCGCAGCGCGGGCGATCAGGCGTCTTGCCTCATCAATCTCTTCCAGGCTGGTGATCATCGGCAGCAGGATATTGAGATTATCACTGGCTACGTTGGCGCGTAGCATGGCCCGGAGTTGTACCAGGAAAATTTCCGGCTGGTCGAGCGTCAGGCGGATGCCCCGCCAGCCCAGGCACGGGTTCTCTTCGCTGATCGGCATATACGGCAGCTGTTTATCCGCCCCGACATCCAGCGTACGTAAAGTGACGGGTTTATCGAGGAAGAGCTGCAACATGCCCTGATATTGCGCCACCTGCTCTTCTTCCGAAGGGAAACCGTTTTGTAGCATAAAGGGAATTTCGGTGCGGTAGAGGCCCACGCCATCTACCCGGTTACCCACCATCTGTTCATGCTCTGCGCTCAGGCCGGCGTTCAGCATCACCTTGACCGGCTCGCCGCTTTTGAGCGCGCCAGGCAGGAAGACAAAATCCTCCGCCAGCAGGCTCAGTTCATTCTCTTCACTGATCAGACGCTGGTATTCCTGCACCAGCACCGGTTCCGGATCCACCAGCAGTTCGCCACGATAGCCGTCAACGATCAGCAGACGCCCTTTCATCAGCTCAGGCTGAATGTCGGCCCCCATCACGGTAGGGATCCCCATCGCCCGAACCATAATAGCGGCGTGGGAATTCGCGGCCCCATCGCGCACCACCACGCCCGCCAGCCGGTCACGCGGCAGCTCGGCAAGGGTGGTTGCCGTCAGTTCATCGGCCACCAGCACAAAGCGCTCGGGCCAGGTATTGGTACCCTGCACCGTGTCATCGAGGTGAAACAGCAGGCGCTGCCCCAGCACACGCAGGTCACCGGAGCGCTCGCGCAGGTAGCTGTCCTGAAGGCTGGCAAACTGGGCGGCGAACTTCTCGATCACCTTTTTAACCGCCCACTCGGCGACGGAACCGGCGTCGATTTCCGCCAGCAGATCTTTTTTCAGCCGGGCGTCGGTTAACAGGTGCGAGTAGAGATCAAAGATCGCCGCACTCTCTTTATGCATACTGGCGGTGAAACGCTTGCTGTAGCGGCGAAACTCACTGGAAGCTTCACTCATTGCCAGCGCCAGTCGTTCACGCTCTCTGACCGTATCGAGGGTTGAAGCCGCAAACACATTTTCCAGCGAGGGTTGGCTGGAGTCGACCCAGCCCTGGGCGACGGCCACGCCAGGCGCGGCTGCCAGAGCACGGATACGGGTTTGCCGGTATTGACCAAACAGGGCATTCAGCTGGGACTGAGAGAGAATGGCCGCCATCTGAGTGGCCAGCGTAACCAGAAATGACTCTTCACTTTCATCAAACTGGCGGTGCTCACGTTGCTGAACCACCAGCACACCAAGCAACTGGCGACGGCTGATAATCGGCACGCCAAGGAAAGAGCGAAAACGCTCTTCCTTTACGGAGGGGATGTATTTAAAACTTGGGTGACTCTGCGCATCAGCAAGGTTAATCGGCTCGGCCAGACGCCCCACCAGCCCGACAATCCCTTCATCAAAGGCCAGGGCGACGGTGCGCCCACGCGGCTTTTTTAGCCCACGCGTAGCCATCAGGTAGTAGCAGCGACGATCGTGATCCGCGAGGTAGACCGAACACACTTCGGTTTGCATCGCCAGACAGATTTCGTTAACCAAAATGTCCAGCGCCTCGGTAAGCCGGGGCGCTGCCGCCACTTTCTCAACTATTTCGCGTAGCTGTGTGAGCATAATCTACGTGGCTTAACCTCTCTTCCGTCGAAAACCTGGCGCATTTCGTTGTACGGCATTCTCCTGCAGGGGCATAACCACGCCGGCAAACTCTTTCATCACGCGTCGGTAAACGTCGCGTTTAAAAGAGACCACCTGGCGAACCGGATACCAAAAGCTCACCCACCGCCAGCCATCAAATTCTGGCGTACTGCTGGTTTGCATGTTGATATCCGCGTCATTGCACATCAGCTGCAGAAGATACCACTTCTGTTTTTGGCCGATACAAACCGGCTTTGTGTCCCAACGCACCAAACGTTTTGGCAACTTATATCGTAACCAGTTACGGGTAGATGCAAGGATGCGGACATCCTTGCGGTTCAAACCGACTTCCTCGAAAAGTTCGCGGTACATCGCCTGCTCCGCCGTTTCTCCAGGGTTGATACCGCCCTGGGGAAACTGCCAGGAGTGTTGACCGTAACGTCTGGCCCACAGCACCTGTCCCTGCTTGTTACATATTACGATACCAACATTCGGGCGGTAGCCATCATCATCGATCACCGGACTACCTCAAACTAAAACTGGATGTTCTGATTGTTTCATACTCCTTACAGACGGTAAACCACTGGTTTCAGGCGAGGTGACGACGCCAGGCTGGGATAACTCGCCCAATTTGGCAAAGTTATAAACAGAAACACGAATAAAAGGGCGATCTTATTCACGTTTTCTGTGGATAGCTTTGTGCAGAACTCTGTTAACAGGTGGGGAAAACTTTCTCTCACTCTTAAAGCGCTGTTTTTTAAACTCAGAATAAACCCATAGGAATCATTAGGTTTTAACGTTAACCACAGCATTTCCCCCGGTTGTCATTCGTTTGTCATGTGACCCGGATCGTCAACTGGTGAAAGATCGAACGCTGACGACGTTATCCACAGAATAAGCAGATTATGTGGGCATGAAAAACGCAAAACAGGGTAAAAACAGCGCCGTCAAGGCTGTAAATGGAAACAGTATTCGTGCAGAAAGGAAGTTATCCCTCTTTTCTGTGGATAAGTACCCTCGTGATCCTGTTCATTGTCGGTGGCAACCCGGGTAAAACTGTCGGAAGCGGGCTTTTTACAGGGACGAAGTGCAATAAAAAAACACGAGTTATCATGCTATTATTGGTGTTTTCCCCAGATAAGTGAGTCAGATTCGCTGTGTGGGCAAAATGTGTCTATTTTTTAAACACAATACAGGTCTGATTATGACTGACCCTCATCACATCGTTCCACCTCCACAGGATGAGGAGGAACTGCTGGCCCGCGCCTCTGCACTGGCAGGATATACGCTGGGTGAACTGGCGCAGCGGATTTCACTGCCCGTGCCGCGCGATCTTAAGCGGGATAAAGGCTGGGTGGGCATGCTGCTGGAGCGCTATCTGGGTGCCAGCGCAGGCAGTAAACCCGAGCAGGATTTCGCCAGTATCGGCGTTGAGTTGAAAACCATTCCAGTGGACGCCAGCGGTCGCCCCCTGGAAACCACGTTTGTCTGCGTCGCCCCTCTGACCGGAAACAGTGGTGTCACCTGGCAGAACAGTCACGTCCGCCATAAACTGACGCGGGTGCTCTGGATCCCGGTGGAAGGAGATCGCGCCATCCCGCTGGCGCAACGTCACGTGGGCGCGCCCCTGCTATGGAGTCCGGACGCCAGTGAGGAGCAGCGCCTTCAGCGCGACTGGGAGGAGTTGATGGACATGATCGTGCTGGGCCAGGTCGAGCAGATTACGGCACGTCATGGAGAAGTACTGCAGATACGCCCCAAGGCGGCGAACAGCAAAGCGCTGACGGAGGGTATCGGCCGCGATGGCCAGCCGATCATGACGCTGCCACGCGGCTTTTATCTAAAGAAAACCTTCACTGCGCCGCTGCTGGCACGACATTTTCTTCTTTAAGAAATTGCATCAAAGATTTTCCCACTATCGTCAACCTTGCGTATAATCGTCGTTTAGCTTTTGTTTAAGTTTAAGGTGTGCTTTTAACATGTTTGAATGGATTGCCGATCCCAATGCCTGGCTCGCGCTTGGCACGCTGACGATCCTCGAGATTGTTCTCGGGATAGATAACATTATTTTCCTCTCGCTGGTCGTCGCCAAACTGCCAGCGCATCAACAAAACACCGCCCGACGTATTGGTCTGGCCGGCGCGATGTTAATGCGCCTTGGTCTGCTGGCCTCTATTGCCTGGGTTATCCGTCTGACGGATCCGTTGTTAACCCTGATGGATCACGCGTTCTCGGCACGAGACCTGATCCTGCTATTTGGTGGACTGTTCCTGCTCTGGAAGTCGAGCATGGAGATTCATGAAACCATTGAGGGCGGGGGAAGCGAACACACGACGAAAGTGCATTCGTTTTTCGGAGCCATCGTGCAGATCATGGTACTGGATATCATCTTCAGCCTGGACTCGGTGATCACCGCCGTCGGCCTTTCAGATCATCTGATTATCATGATGGCCGCCGTGGTGATTGCCGTGCTGGTGATGATGTTTGCCGCCCGGGCCATCGGTGAGTTTGTTGACCGCCATCCGTCGGTAAAAATGCTGGCACTGGCGTTCCTGATCCTGGTCGGATTCACTCTGATGCTGGAAAGTTTCAGTATTCACATTCCAAAAGGCTACATCTACTTCGCGATGTTCTTCTCCATGGCCGTGGAATGCCTTAATCTGGCACGCAATAAAAAGCGTCCGCTATAAGATAATGTCCCTGCCCGTCCCCACTGGTCGGGCAGGATACAATGTGAGCAATATGTCAATGGTATGCTGTGCGCAGCGTCTATTTTCAGACTCATACTATTATCGTTACAGGGAAAATAGTTTATTACTACACTGATACCGGTTGAGTAATAAACATTAGGGAGACAAGTATGAAGTGGATTTTGGGTGCAGCAGTCGTCGGCCTGGCTATGTTAACGTCCGGATGCAGCAGCGACTACGTCATGGCGACCAAAGAAGGCAAAATGATTATGACCGATGGTAAGCCGCAGATCGATAAAGAGACTGGCCTGGTGAAATATACGGACGATAGCGGTCATGAAAAGCAAATCAACGGTGATGAAGTCTCATCCATTGTTGAGCGTTAAGCGCATATTGCCACCTGACCCGTGCGGTTAAAGGTGGCTTGCTAAAGCACTTCCCGATAAATCCCCCCTTCCCCCGCCCGTTCAGCACGGTTATAGTCAAAAACCGGGTTTTCGGTGCGACACGTGCCAGCCCCAGGCAAAAAGCCCCTGTTGCGGACGCCCTGATGTCCCTGACCTTTGAATAATGAAAAAGGAAGCCGGCAATGCATTATCACCGTATCCCCCACAGCACCCTGGAAGTCAGTACTCTGGGGTTGGGCACCATGACGTTTGGTGAGCAAAACAGCGAAGCCGACGCCCATGCACAACTGGATTATGCCCTGAGCCGCGGCATCAACCTGATTGATACTGCCGAAATGTACCCCGTCCCGCCACGCCCGGAAACGCAGGGTCTGACCGAGCAGTATATCGGCAGCTGGCTGGCGGCACGCGGTAATCGCGATAAGGTCATCCTGGCCTCTAAAGTCTCCGGGCCGATTCGTGGCGCTGATGCCTCCATCCGTCCGGGCCAGGCGCTGGATCGCAAAAATATACGCAGCGCGCTGGATGCCAGCCTGAAGCGGCTGAATACCGATTATCTCGACCTGTATCAGTTGCACTGGCCGCAGCGCCAGACCAACTGTTTTGGTAAGCTGAACTATGAGTACACCGACAGCGCAGCAACCGTAACGCTGCTGGAAACACTGGAGGCGCTGACTGAACAGGTGCGGGCCGGTAAAATTCGCTATATCGGCGTGTCGAACGAAACGCCGTGGGGCGTAATGCGCTATCTGCAACTGGCGGAGAAACATGAACTGCCGCGTATCGTCAGCATCCAGAATCCCTACAGCCTGCTGAACCGCAGCTTTGAAGTCGGTCTGGCCGAAATCAGCCAGCATGAAGGCGTCGAGCTGCTGGCCTATTCCAGCCTGGCCTTCGGTACACTGAGTGGGAAATACCTTAACGGTGCACAGCCTGCCGGGGCGCGTAACACCCTGTTCAGCCGTTTCAAACGCTACAGTAGCGAACAGTCTGTCGGGGCCATTACCGAGTATGTCGCCCTGGCGAAGCAGCACGGACTGGATCCCTCGCAAATGGCACTGGCCTTCGTACGCCAGCAGCCGTTTGTCGCCAGCACCTTACTGGGGGCGACCACGCTGGAACAGTTGAAGATCAATATCGACAGCTATGATGTCACGCTGAATGAAGAGGTCATGGAAGGACTGGAAGCGATCCATCGTCGCTTTACCTATCCAGCGCCTTAATCCGGAAGCCACCGCCAGGGCACGCTTGCGCCCTGGCGGTGTGGTATTACTCTCTCAGAGCGAGGTCGTCACTTTACGTTTCTGAGCCAGCTGCCAGCCCCACAGTACCGCAATCGCCAGGGCAAAAAGTGCACCGAAGCCCACACCTGTCGCCACCGGCGGCGCACCGAACTTAATCGCCAGCGTATAAAGTCCGAGCATCAACAGCATCGCGGTATTTTCACCCAGATTCTGTACCGCGACGGCATTGCCTGTGCCAACGGTATCTTTCCCACGCATCTGCAACAGCGCATTCAGCGGCACCACAAAGAAGCCGCCGAGCATACCGATAATCACCAGCAGCACGTAGGCATTGATGGCCTGATGCTGGAGCGAGAAAGCCAGTACCGCCATGCCAATCAGCACGCCCGCAGGCATACAGCGGCCGACGGTTTTCAGCGTCACCAGCTTCGCCGCGGCAATGGCCCCGAACACGATACCAATGGCCACCATGGCGTTCAGCAGCGTCGGCGTTTTATTATCGCTGATACCCAGTGCCACCGGCACCCAGAGAACCAGCAGAAAACGCAGCGTGACACCCGCCCCCCAGAACAGGCTGGTGCCCACCAGGGAAAACCGCGTTTCGCCATCACGCCACAGCGTGCCGCAGGCGCGGAAGAAGCTGGCTGACATACGGGCAGGGTGCCAGGACTGACCCGCGCGCGCCGCATCCAGTTTAGGGATCAGCACGTTTGCCGCCACTGCCAGCGCATAAGCCAGTACGCAGGCCGCCAGGGCGGCCGTCAGGTTCCAGTCAGCCAGGAATCCCCCGGCCACAGAGCCCAGCAGAATAGCGGCAATGGTTGACGATTCCATCATCCCGTTGGCCTTCACCAGCGTTTCCCCGCCAGTCAGTTCGCCCAGAATGCCATACTTCGCCGGTGAGTAAGCCGCAGCACCAATCCCCACCAGACTGTAACCAAGGAACGGATCAAACCCAAAGCAGATCACCAGGGCCCCCAGCAGCTTTAGGGCGTTGGCAAACATCATTACCCGCCCTTTGGCAAAGCTGTCCGCCAGCTGGCCGACGAACGGGGCCAGAATGATATAAGTCGCGACAAACATCATCTGCAACACCGGCTGACTCCACGCCGGATAGACCAGCGACTTCATCACGGCCAGCGTGGCAAACAGCAGCGCATTATCGCCAAACGCGGAGAAGAACTGCGCGCCAATCACTGCCATCATGCCCTTCGACATCAGCGGCTGGCCATGCGCCTGAGAAATTGTCATGCCTGTTCCTCCGGCTTTTCAGCCATTTCACGCAGGGTAACGAAGTCCGGTTTACCGCTGCCCAGCAATGGCAGCTGCGACAGAACGCGGATATCACGGGGGATCGCCAGCTCCGGGCTGCCCAGCTCGCGGGCGGCACGGGTCAGTTGTTCACGGGTCAGCTGCGCATCAGTAGTAAACAGCACCAGCGCCTCACCGCGATTGCCGTCCGGTTTAAGGGTAGCCGCGTGCTGCTTATCTTCCGATGCTTTACGGGCAATCATTTCGACGATCTCCAGGGAAACCATTTCTCCGGCGATTTTGGCAAAACGCTTCACCCGTCCCTGAATCTGGCAGAACCCACCGTCATCAAAACTGACGATATCACCGGTGTCATACCAGCCCGCTTCCATCTGCCCTTCTCCGTTATCCGCCTGTGGCGCTTCCAGCACGCCAGGCCGCTCAACGCGCAGATAGCCTTTCATAATATTCGGGCCACGAAGTTGCAGCAGGCCGCCGTTGTCGATCCCCGGCACCGCAATCAGACGCGAATCCATGCCCGGCAGGATACGTCCGACGGTATGTGTTTTGGCCGCCATCGGCACGTTAATGGCCACCACCGGCGCACATTCGGTGACGCCGTAGCCCTCCAGGATGCGGATGCCATATTTTTCCATCCACAGCTCGCGCGTCTGCTCTTGCAGCTTTTCTGCTCCGGCCACGACATAGCGCAGGCGGGCAAAATCATACGGACTGGCGAAACGCGCATAGTTACCGAGGAAGGTCGACGTGCCAAACAGCACGGTGCAGTTACGGTCATAAACCAGTTCCGGCACAATGCGGTAATGCAACGGGCTGGGATAGAGAAACACCTGCGCCCCGGTCATCAGTGGCGTAAACAGTCCCACCGTCAGACCAAAGGCATGGAACAGAGGCAGAGCCGACATAAACCGGTCGCGTGGGGTGAAATCGGCAATAGTGCGGATCTGTTCCACGTTCGCCAGCAGACTTTTATGCGAATGCACCACCCCTTTCGGATGTCCTTCAGAGCCGGAGGTAAACAGCACCATCGCAGCCTCTTCCGGCTGCTGTGCGACCGCAGCCTGTGCTGGTGTCAGCAGATGTCGCAGGATCCACAGCTTGTCCTGAAACGTGACGGTCTCTTTCAGATCTTCCAGATAGATCCACTGCACCTGCGGGATGCCCTCCGGCAGGTGCCACAGTTTGCCCTTATCGAGGAACTGGCGTGAGGTAAATACGGTTTTGACTTCGGCGGCACTCAGGGCGCTGGTCAGCCCTTTCACCCCGGCGGTATAGTTCAGCATGGCCGGGATGCGTCCGCGCATTGAAGCCCCGAGAATCGCCGCCGCGGTGACGGTGGCATTCGGCAACAGCAGGCCGATATATTCCCCGGGCTGACTGTAGCGCTCCAGAATTCGACCGACCCCCAGCGCCTTTTTCAACAATCCCGTATAGCTGTCAGGTTTGAAATTGACGTCTTCCACACAGGGTTTAAACCAGCCATAGCGGGTACGCGCGGAGAGAAACGCCTGATACAGGGTTTCACGCGGGCGCACCGCCATGCGGGCTTCCATCATAATATGGTGAAGGTGTTCCCCCGCCAGGCGGCGGCGATCGCGCGCACGGGGTGCTTCCGGCATCGGGATGGAAGTGGCAGGCAGGACACTGAGAGTGATGCGCGGGAACAGGCGTCGTTTAAACACACCGGCCAGCCGGCCAAAGGGTGTGTACTCCGCGCCCTCAATGCGCACCGGCACCACGGTCGCCTGAGATTTTGCAGCGACGAAGCCCGCCCCATCATAAATTTTCATCAGCGACCCGGTGACGGTGATACGCCCTTCCGGGAAGATCACCACAGGGCGGCCGGTGCCGATCAGCCGCACCAGATGCTTGATGGACATTGGTTTTGTCGGGTCAAGCGGCACGAAATCAATCAGGGGACGCAGCAGGCGCATGTACCACTGCTCAGTGATTGACGAGTAGACGGCAAACACCGGCTTCACCGGCAGGAACACGGCCAGCAGGATGCCATCAATAAATGACATATGATTAGGGGTAATCAGTACCTTCTCTTTATACAGCCCTGAGAGGTCACCCGTCAGACGGGTTCGGAAGAGTATGCGAAAAAGGACGCGAAAGAATGTAAACAACATGCCGACTCCATAGCGGATCACAATTGTCCCTAACGATGCAGGATATGACAGCCCAACTCAATATGTGACTGAATATAAGTGGAAAAAAAAGCGAAAAAAAAATGCGCAACGCCCCCTTTTGGCGAAAGAACAGGTGACGCTCAGATCAGAGTAATAACGACATTCCTGTCATACAGGACAACATAAATAATGCATCTCCGAAGGGGGAATTAACGTTATAAACTCCTGATTATTCTCTCTTAACGTCATCATTTCGTTAACCCCGCGTTTTACAATAAAAACCCCCCCTGACTTCCTGAAAATATACGTCACTGACGCGGGCTTTTAAAAAAGTGTAATACGCTTGCCCATTAGTAAAATGACTAATAAGGAAGATCAGAATAACGGATAAAAAATATAAGATGAGCAATGCCGGGTATATACGAAGCAGATCAACCACGCCCCCTCTGACCTGACCAGAAAACTCAGGCCTCAGATCTTCGCGAACGGCGAAAATAGCCGGCATTATTCCCATTTGCCTTATCACTTCCACCCACCTCCTAAGGCTGCCATCAGCTGTACGCTGGTCACCCATTGCGTACTCTGTAACGTCAATGCACTCTGCTGCTGGCTCAGACTGGTATTCTCCGTTGTGGCGACATCCAGATAGTCGATCATCCCGGCCTGATACTGATTAAGCGTTACCCGTGCTGACGCCTGGGCCGACGCGGCGGCACGTGTCTGAGCCTGCATTTCAGCCTCAAAGGTATGAAGCGCCACCAGGGCGTTTTCTACCTCTTCAAAGGCGGACAGCACGGTCTGTCGATAGCTGGCAACATCAGCGTCATAGGCGGCTCTTGCCTGCTCCACCTTCGACGAGGTCGCACCAAAATCCAGCAGGGTTCCGCTCAGCTCTGGCCCCAGCGACCAGACACGATTGGGCAAGCTCAGCAGATGACGGAAGCTGGCACCTGAATAGCCGGCGCTGGCGCTGAGAGTCAGGTCCGGGAAATAACCGGCAATCGCCACGCCCACCGCCGCATTCGCCGCCGCCACGGTACGCTCCGCCTGAGTGATATCAGGACGGCGCTGAAGCAAATCCGCAGGCAGCGCATGGGGAATAGCAGGCAACGTGGCCTGCAAGGGTGCCACTGCCAGGCTGAACGCTGCCGGGGGTTGCCCCGTCAGCACGGCAATCGCATGTTCAAGCTGGGCACGCTGCCAGCTGAGATCCAGCGCTGAAGCGCGCGCGCTCTCCAGTTGGGTTTCCGCCTGGGCCAGCGTGCCGCGCGATTCACTGCCCGCCTGGTATTTGTTGTTAATCACCGTCAGATAACGCTGATAAGCGGCCACGCTTTTCTCATACAGCGCAATGCGCTGGTCGAGGATACGCAGCTGGAAATAGTCCTGCGCCAGCGTCGACTGAGCGCTGAGGGTCATGTTCGCCAGTTCGGCGGCGCTGGCACTGGCACTGGCGCGGTTCTCTTCCAGCGTGCGGCGCAATTTACCCCAGATATCCAGCTCCCAGGAGGCCGACGTCTCCAGCGAGTGACTGTTGCCGGTCGCAGCCCCGCTTCCACTGCTGCTGGCGGTGCCGCTGCGTGTCGAACTGCCGGTGGCCGTCACGGTCGGAAACAGGTCACTTCGCGATCCCGCAGCCAGCGCCTGCGCCTGCCGGTACTGCGCCTCATACTGAGCGACGTTCTGATTCGAAATTTTTACCAGGCGCAACAGTCCGTCCAGGGTGCTGTCGTGGTAAACCGCCCACCAGTCACCTTTGCTGATCTGATCCTGAGGTTCGGCCTGCTGCCAGCCTCGGGCTTCTTTGTAATAAAGTGACGTCGGCGTCGTCGGACGCTGGTAATCCGGGCCAACGGTACAGCCGCTTATCAGCAAAGCCAGCATAAAGGGAGTAATTTTATTCATCATCATCAGGTTAATCAGCATGACGCAGACGTTGCCACGCGTGTTTTGTGGCACGACCGACGCGGTCAAGATAGAGGTACACCACCGGGGTGGTGAACAGGGTAAGTAACTGGCTCAGGGCGAGACCGCCGGCAATAGCCAGCCCCAGCGGACTGCGCAGGTCGGCATCGCCGCCGCTGCCAAGCGCCAGCGGTAACGCACCAAAGAATGCCGCCAGCGAGGTCATCATAATGGGCCGGAAGCGCATCAGGCAGGCCTGAGTAATCGCCTGTTGGGGTGTCATTCCCTGCTTACGCTCGGCGGCCAGGGCAAAATCGATCATCATAATCGCGTTCTTTTTGACAATGCCTGCCAGCAGCAGAATACCGATCAGCGCGATCACCGTCAGTTCCGTTCCGGTGAGCAACATCAGCAGCAGGGCGCCAACCCCGGCAGAGGGCAGCGTGGAGAGGATGGTCAGCGGGTGAATATAACTTTCATACAGCATCCCCAGCACGATATAGACGGCAGCCAGCGCCGCGAGGATCAGCCACGGCATTGATGCGCTCAGTTCGGCAAACGCCTGCGCCGTTCCGGCAAACCCCGCCTGAATGGTGTCCGGCAGGCCGATTTTTGCCATCGCGGTTTTCACCGCGGCCTGCGTCTGTTCCAGTGAGGCGCCGTCCCGCAGGTTAAAGGCAAGGGTGCTGGTGGCGGACTGTCCCTGATGATTAACCGATAGCGGGGCATTACTGCCGCTGATGCTGGCAAAGGCCGACAGCGGAATACGTTCGCCGCTGTCATTGACGACAAACAGCTGATTCAGCGTCTCCGGGTCGCGCGTCCAGGCCGGGCTGAGTGACATCACCACGTGGTACTGGTTGAGCGTTTTGTACAGGGTGGCCACCTGACGCTGACTGAAAGCATTATTCAGCATGTCATCCAGCATCTGCACGTCCACCCCCAGGCGGGTGGCACGATCGCGGTCAAGGGTGATCATCACTTCCTGCCCGCCGGTCTGCGAGTCAGCATCCACACTGGTCAATAGCGGGATCTGTTCCAGCGCCGCTTTCACTTTCGGCGTCCAGATGCGCAGGACATCAAGATTGTCCGCCTGCAGGCTGTACTGATACGAAGCGTTAGCACTGCGACCGCCAATATGCAGATCCTGCGCCGCCATCAGAAACAGCTCCACGCCGGGGACAGTCCGCGTTTTGCCGCTGAGACGGTTGGCGACTTCGCTGGCGTTAGCATCACGCTTGTCAAAATCTTTCAGATGCACGAAAAACATCGCGGTATTGTGTGAGCCAAATGCGCCACTGCCCATCGAGGAGATCACGCCATCTACCGCCGGATCGGCTTCGATCATGTTGGCGAACGCTTTGACCTTCGGTTCCATCGCCTGGAAGGAGATGTTCTGATCGGCGCGCATCATCCCCATCAGCAGACCGGTATCCTGATTTGGAAAGAACCCTTTTTGCACCACCGAATACAGAAACAGGTTGAGGAGCACCGTCAGCAGCAGGCTGAACAGCGTCAGTCGCTGGTGGCGCATCACCCACGCCAGCGCAGCGGCATAGGCCGCCAGCAGACGGTTCAGACCATTTTCAACCCACTGATACAGAGGATGCGGGCGCACCGTTACCGCCGGTTTACGTCTCAACAGGCGCGAGCAGAGCATCGGCGTGAGGCTGAGTGACACCAGCATCGAGATAACCAGCGAGGCGGTCAGCGTAACGGCAAATTCGCGAAACAGGCGGCCTACGATGCTGCCCATCATCAGGATCGGGATAAACACCGCCACCAGCGACAGCGTCATCGACAGCACGGTAAAACTCACCTCCTGTGCACCTTTAATCGAGGCGCGAACCGGACTGAGCCCCTCTTCGATATAGCGGGTGATGTTTTCCAGTACCACGATGGCGTCGTCCACGACAAAGCCGGTGGCGACGATCAACGCCATCAGAGACAGGTTATCCAGGCTGTAGCCGCACAGAGACATGACCGCACAGGTGCCCATCAGCGACACCGGCAGTGCCAGCGCCGGTATAATCAGCGCGCGCCCATTGCGCAGAAAGACGAATACCACACCGATCACCAGCAGTATGGCGATCAGCAGTGTCTCTTCCGTTTCATAGAGGGAGGCACGCACGTTGGGCGAGCGGTCAACCACTATCGTCAGTTTCACGTCCGCAGGGAGATCGCTTTGTATCAGCGGCAGCCGGGCTTTAATGCCATCGATCGTCTCCAGCATATTGGCCCCGGCCGAGCGCGTGACACCAATAGTGACCGAGGGCGATCCGTTATAGAATCCGGCGCTGTAGTTATCCTCGACTGCATCATAGACGTGGGCGACATCGCTGAGATGAATCGCGCGGCCGTTACGGTAGCTGATCACCAGCTGACGATACTGGCTGGCGTGATCGAGCTGGCCGTTACCGTCCACCATCCAGGACTGGTTTTTTCCCTCCAGCCTCCCTTTCGGCAGGTTGGTGGTGCTGTCAGCAACCGCTTCCCGCACGCTGTCCAGTGACACGCCGAACTGGGTTAACAGCTGCGGTTGCAGGTCAATACGCACCGCCGGCAGGGCGCTACCGCGCAGCGAAACCTCCCCCACCCCCGCCACCTGGGCGACTTTCTGCTTGATTTTACTGTCAGCCAGATCGTACAGCTCGGCGCTGGTCCGGGTGGTGGATGACAGTGCCATCATCAGTACCGGCGCATCAGACGGGTTTGCCTTCTGATAGGTCGGTAACGACGGCATACTGCCGGGCAGCAGGCTGCGCGCGGCGTTGATGGCCGCCTGCACATCGCGCGCGGCACCGTTGATATCGCGATCGAGGGCAAACTGCAGAGTAATATTGGTTGAGCTCTGCGCACTCTCCGAGGTCATTTCAGTGATACCGGCAATCTGCCCCAGCGCACGCTCCAGCGGTGTCGCCACCGTGGCAGCCATGGTCTCCGGACTGGCTCCGGGCAGATCCGCCGACACCATAATGGTCGGAAAATCCACGGTTGGCAGCGGTGCCACCGGCAGCAGGCGATAGCCCAGCGCCCCGACTAACACCAGGGCCAGCGTCAGCAACAGCGTGGCCACCGGACGAAAAATAAACCAACGAGGGAGACTCATTCACGCCCCCGGGCAACCTGACGGCGCAGATAGCGTTTCGAACGCTGTGACAGTCCGTCAAACCACAGGTAGATCACCGGCGTGGAGAACAGCGTCAGCACCTGGCTGAAGATCAGACCGCCCACGATCACCAGCCCCAACGGCTGACGTAGTTCAGCCCCCGAGCCGGAGGCCAGCATCAGCGGCAATGCGCCCAGCAGCGCCGCCATGGTGGTCATCAGGATCGGCCGAAAGCGCAGCAGACAGGCCTGGTGGATCGCCTCCCGTGGACTGAGGTGCTGGGTTTTCTCTGCCTCCAGCGCAAAGTCGATCATCATAATGGCGTTCTTTTTGACAATACCGATCAGCAGGATCACCCCGATCAAGGCGATCAGGCTGAACTCCGTATCGGCCAGCATTAACGTCAGCAGAGCCCCCACCGCTGCCGAAGGCAGCGTCGACAATATGGTCACCGGATGAATAAAGCTCTCGTAGAGGATCCCCAGCACCCCATACATGGTCAGTAGCGCGGCGAGGATCAGCCACAGCGTATTTCCGGTGGCGCGCTGAAAAGCGGCGGCTTCCCCCTGGTAGCGCAGCGTCACCGACGGCGGCATCGCCAGCGAGGTCGTGACGTCGCTTACCGCCTGCTGTGCCTGCGCCAGTGAATAACCGGCGTTCAGATTGAACGACACCGTCACCGCCGGGAACTGGTTCAGACGCATCTGCACCAGCGAACCGGTACGCAGGTGGATACTCGCCACTGACGTCAGTTTTACCAACCCGCTGACACTGCTGCTGGAAGAAGTGTCAGACGTGGACGTCGATGTGTTGCTGCTGGCTGAGGGTTGCAACCAGATATTATCGAACGAGGCCGGAGACTGCTGGAATGCCGGAGCCACTTCCAGCACCACGCGATACTGATTTGACTGGGTAAATATCGTCGAAATCAGACGCTGGCCGAAGGCGTTATACAGCGCAGTGTCAACGTCCAGTGCCGTAATACCGAAGCGTGCGGCGGCATCACGGTTGAGCTCGACGTAAGCCACCTGCCCCTGATCCTGCAAATTACTGACCACCGAGCTGAACTCGGGACGCTGCCGCAGCGCGCTGACCAGTTTCGGTGACCAGGTCACCAGGTTCTGGCTGTCCGCATCGTCCAGCGTAAACGGGTAGCGGTCCGGCGTCACCTGGTCGTTCACCGTCAAATCCTGTGCGGATTGCAGGTAAAGCGCGATGCCCGGCACGCCCGCAGTTGCCTGCCGGAGTTGTGCAATGACGCTATCCGCACGTTTATCTCGCTGGTCAAACGGTTTGAGGTTGATCTGCAGGCGGCCACTGTTGAGGCTGGTATTGCTGCCGTCAATGCCCACCGTCGAGGAGAGGCTCGCGACAGCCGGGTTTTTTAAAATGATCGCCGCCAGCTGCTGCTGCCGTCGCGACATCTCTTTAAATGACACCTCCTGCGAGGCTACCGTCACCCCCTGGATCAGCCCGGTGTCCTGGGACGGAAAGAAACCTTTCGGCACCAGCAGATAAAGCAGCCCGGTGAGCAGCAGCGTGGCCAGCGCGACCAGCAGGGTCACACGCTGATGGTTGAGAACCACAGTCAGCAGGCGATCGTACCCGGCCACCAGCCGGTCAAAAAATTTGCCGCCCTGACGATAGAAGCGTGTCTGACGGTTTTCAGGAATAGCGCGCAGCAGCGTCGCGCACAGCATCGGCGTCAGCGTCAGCGACACCAGCAGGGAGACCAGGATCGACACTGCCAGCGTAATGGCAAATTCGCGGAACAACCGCCCGACCACATCCCCCATAAACAGCAGCGGGATCAGCACCGCTATCAGAGAAAAAGTCAGTGAAATAAGGGTAAAACCGATCTGCGCCGAGCCTTTCAGTGCCGCTTCCAGCGGGCTTTCCCCCCTTTCCAGACGGCGGGAGATGTTCTCCACCACCACAATGGCATCGTCAATCACAAAGCCGGTGGCGACAGTCAGGGCCATCAGCGACAGATTATTCAGGCTGAAACCGGCCAGGTACATCACGCCAAAGGTACCGACCAGCGACAGCGGCACGGCGACGCTGGGGATCAGCGTCGCCGCCACGTTGCGCAGGAACAGGAAGGTCACCATGACCACCAGCGCAATTGACAGCATCAGTTCAAACTGCACATCGCTGATGGAGGCACGGATGGTCTGGGTGCGGTCAGAGAGAATAGTCACCCTGACACCGTCCGGGAGGGCCGCCTGTAACGTCGGCAGCTGTGCTTTAATGCTGTCCACCACCGTAATAACGTTCGCCCCCGGCTGGCGCTGCACGCTGATAATAATCGCCGGCTGGTTGTCAGCCCACGCCGACTGCCAGGTATTTTCTGCGGCTTCTTCGATGTGCGCCAGGTCGCGCAGGCGCAGCGCTGCGCCGTTTTTCCAGGTGAGGATCAGATTGCCGTATTCCGCCGCAGAGCGCAGCTGATCGTTGGCATCAATGCTTACCGAATGATACTGACCGTCAAATCCGCCCTTCGAACCGTTAACGTTGCTGTTACTGACCAGCGTATTGACGTCTTCCAGGGTCAGCCCGTGTGCCGCCAGCGCTTTCGGGTCCATCTGTATGCGGATAGCGGGCTGATGTCCACCCGCCAGCGTGACCATACCGACACCGGAAATCTGCGACAGCTTCAGGGCAATACGGGTGTTGACCAGGTCCTGAACGCGGGTCAGGGGCAGCGTATCCGAACTGGCGGCCAGCGTGATCACGGCACTGTCTGCCGGGTTGACCTTTTTATAGGTCGGCGGATTAGGCAGGTCGTCGGGTAGCAGGCTGTCGGCGGCGTTGATCGCGGCCTGCACTTCCTGTTCCGCCACATCCAGCGACAGGTCGAGTGAGAACTTCAGCGAGATCACTGACGATCCGCTGGCGCTGCTGGAGGACATCTGGCTCAGACCCGACATCTGTCCGAGCTGGCGTTCCAGCGGCGCCGTCACCGAGGAAGCCATGACGTCCGGACTGGCTCCGGGGTAGAGCGTGGTCACCTGAATCGTCGGGTAATCCACCTGCGGCAGCGCCGAGGTGGGAAGCGTGCGGTAGGCAAAAATACCGGAAATCAGCATCCCCATCATTAGCAGAATCGTGGCCACCGGGCGTTCGATGAAAATGCGCGACAGATTCATGGCACGTTCTTACCGGCGATAGCGGCGGCCGTCTCTTCCGCCGTCACCACAGTGACTTTGCTGCCATCGGTAAGGCGATCGATCCCTTCCGTCACCACCCGTTCACCTGCACTGACACCCTTAAGGATTGCCTGTCGCTCGCTGCCAAAGACCGGGCCGGTGGTGACAGCTTTCCGCTTCACCGTATTGTCTTTATTCACCACATAGACAAAGCTGCCATCACTGCTCAATTGCAGGGCCTGGCCGGGGATCACCGTAACCTGTTTCAGGGTGCCGGTTTGCAGGCGCAGGTTCACAAACTGATTCGGATACAGTGCCTCATCCCGGTTCGTAAACAGTGCTTTCAGCGCCACCGAACCGGTGCTGGTGTCGATCTGGTTACTGATAAACTGTACTTCGCCCTGCGCCAGTACGCTGCTGCCCTGCTGGTCAAAAGCGGTGGCAGGCAGCATCTGGTCATGGTGAAGCGCGGCCAGCAGTGAGGGGATATTGCTCTGTGGCACGCTAAAGGTTACCGCCGCAGGCTGCGTCTGGGTAATGGTCACCAGCCCGGTGGTTGAACTGCTCTGTACCATATTACCGGCATCCACCAGGCGCAGACCCACACGCCCGCTGATGGGGGCGGTAATACGCGCATATTCGATATTGAGTTTCGCTGCGTCAATCTGCGCCCGATCCGCGGCTACCGCCCCGCTGTACTGACCGACGGTGGCGGTCTGCGTATCGAGATCCTGACGTGCCAGCGAATCCTGCGAATAGAGTTTCTGGTAGCGCGAAAGCGTCAGCTGTGCGCTTTTTAGTAGCGCCAGATTCTGGTTGAGCTCGCCCTCATACTGCGCCAGTGTCGCCTGATAGCTGCGCGGGTCGATCTGGGCCAGTAGCTGCCCCGCCGCCACTTTCTGCCCCTCTTTGAAGTAAACGTGCGTTAACTGACCATCAACCCGGCTGGTGACCGTCACCGTGGCATTGGGGATCACCGTTCCCAGTGCATTGAGATAAACCGGCACATCGGCCAGCCCCACCGTACCGGTATGTACTGGCGTGGTCATTACCCCCCTCTGCCCCGCCCCGCCAGGCCCCCGCATTCCGCCGGGCGTTCCCGCAGCGGAAGGAGCCTGCGGCCAGAAACGCCAGATCAGCCCGGCAGCCATCAGTAGTATAATCAGGCAGAGAAACAGGATTCGCCGGGAGTGAGACGTCTTCGGGAGGTTCGCGGTCATGGCGTTAAGATCTTCAGGCTGCAGAAAAAAGATAAATGCGCCGGCATTGCCGGCGCGATCGGGATTCATCACCGTTCAGGTAGTCCCGAACAGCAAGACCATCACACGTTGTTGATAGTAATTCCCATTATCATCCAGTTGTCTGCAGAAATTCTATACTCAGAGCGTAAGCGTTTCGTAAGAACTGCAATATTCACTCTGTTTTCATCACGATTTCCAGCCACCTCCCAGCGCCTTATACAGCGTAATCTGCTGGTTGAGCTGCCCAAGATGCGTGGTGATCAGCGACTGCTGAGAGGCATACAGTGAGCGCTGCGCCACCAGCACGTTGAGATAGTTGTCCACACCTTCACGGTAGCGCACGTCAGCAAAACTGTAATTATGCAGATTTGCCGCTTCATCCAGCTGGCGCGCTCGCAATTCATCCTGGTAGGTTTCCTGCCCTGCCAGCGCGTCACCCACTTCTTTAAACGCCGTCTGGATGGTTTTTTCATAGTCTGCAATTTCAATGCGTTTTTGCAGTTTAGCGATATCCAGATTGGCCATATTCACCCCGCCGTCAAAGATCGGCAGATTGATACTCGGGCCAAAAGACCAGGCCGCCGTCCCGCCGGAAAGCAGATGGCTGAAGGTACTGGAAGTGGAGCCCCCTGCTGCGGTGAGCGAGATGCTGGGGAAGAAGGCGGCACGGGCCGCCCCAATGTTGGCATTGGCGGATTTCAGCGTATGCTCTGCGGCGATGATATCCGGGCGACGCGTCAGCAGATCGGACGGTAACCCGGCTGGCGTCGCCGGGAAGTGCCACGCTTTTTGCAAATGTGCACCCGCCATCAGATCCGGCGGAAGTTCAGTGCCCACCAGCAGTTTCAGGGCGTTAACGTCCTGTCGCACCTGACGACTGTAGCGGGCGATGTCGGCCTGTGCGGTACGAACCGAGGTTTCGGCCTGTACCAGATCCTGCTCGCTGGCCACGCCGCCGTCATAGCTGCGTTTGGTCAGGTTATAGGAGTCCTGCTGACTTTGTGCCGTATCCTGCGCCAGCTTCAGCAATTCATTATCCGCGCAGAGCGTAAGATAGCCCGATGCCACTTCCGCAATGAGGCTGATCTGCGTAGCCCGCTGCGTGGCCGCACTGGCCAGCCAGGCTTCCAGTGCCTGATCGCGCAGACTGCGCAGCCGGCCAAAGAAGTCCAGCTCCCAGGCCGTCACCCCAAGGCTGGTGTTCATCTGCCGGTAGGTGACCGATCCGCTGTTTTGTGTGCTGTAAAGGTTCCCCGGCAGATGTGTCACGTCATCACCACCGCTAAAGGCAACAGACGGCATCAGCGCAGCGCGGTCGATCTGCACCTGTGAACGCGCCACTTCAACGTTCAGTGCGGCGACGCGCAGATCGCGGTTATTGGCCAGCGCGCTGGCAATCAGCCGGTGCATCACCGGATCGGTAAAGAAGTTCTGCCAGCGGATATCCGCGCCGTTCCCGGCCCCTCCTGTTTTATTCTGACTGTCGTAATGTCCTGCCACCGGCAGTGCCGGGCGCTGATAGTCCGGCTCCATCGTACAGCCTGCCAGTATTATCGCCAGAGGCAACATGCCCAGAGAAAAAGCATTACGCATCATGTTCTTCAACCTCAGTTTTTGATTTTCTTTTACCGGCAAAACGCTGTGCGACCACAACGTAAAACATCGGAACAAAGAAGATGGCGAGGAAGGTGGCCGTGATCATCCCGCCTACCACGGCCGTCCCGATGGAGTGCTGGCTACCGGCACCGGCCCCATGTGAGATGGTGAGCGGCATGACGCCGAGCACAAAGGCCATCGATGTCATGATAATCGGCCGGATACGCAGTCTGGCTGCCTCCATTGCCGCCTCTACCAGTCCTTTGCCTTCGTTCTCATGCAGATCCTTGGCGAACTCAACAATCAGAATGGCGTTCTTGGCCGCCAGTCCGACGGTGGTCAGTAACCCCACCTGGAAGAAGACATCATTTTCCAGCCCGCGCAGCAGCACGGCCAGGATGGTCCCCAGCACGCCCATCGGTACGACCATCAGCACCGAGAACGGGATCGACCAGCTCTCATACAGCGCGGCCAGGCAGAGGAAGACCATCAGGATAGAGAGCGTATACAACGCAGGCGTTTGCGAACCCGACATCTGCTCCTCATAGGACAGGCCGTGCCACTGCACGCTAAAGCCTTTAGGCAGTCTGGCGGCGATCTCATTGACCGCCTTGACCGCCTCACCGGAGCTGTAGCCGGGCGCAGGGGATCCCATAATTTCCACTGCCGATACGCCATTAAAGCGTTCATAGCGTGGCGAGCCGTACTCCCATTTACCGCTGCCAAAGGCTGAGTACTGCACCATGTCACCGCTGGCGTTGCGGAAGTACCACTTATCCAAATCCTCCGGGGTGACGCGCGAACCCGCATTCCCCTGCACATAGACCTTCTTCACGCGACCGCCGTAAATGAACTGATTCACATAGTTGGAACCCCAGGCGGTGGAGAGCGTATCGTTGATATCGGCCAGGTTCAGTCCCAACGCCCTTGCGCGTTCATCGTCGATAATAAGATGGTACTGTGGTTCATCTTCCATCCCGTTAGGTCGGGTCGCGAACAGACGTTTATCTTTTGCCGCCATTGCCAGGAACTGATTACGCGCCGCCATCAGCGCCGCGTGGCCCTGGTTATTCACGTCCTGCAGGAAGAAGTCAAAGCCGGTGGCATTACCCAGCTCCATGACCGCGGGCGGTACCAGGGCAAACACTTTGGCGTCCTTCAGCGAAGCAAAATGCGCCATAGTGCGCTGCGCCAGTTTGGCCACGGTCTGATTGCTGTTACGCTGATCCCAGGGTTTAAGCAGAACAAAGGACATGGCGGTATTTTCCCCACGCCCGGCAAAACTGAATCCGTTCGGTGAAAATACGGAGCCCACTTCCGGTTCATTTTTCAGCAACCAGCTGCCGATGTTATTCAGCACCTCCTGCGTCCGTTCGCTGGAAGCATTCGCCGGCAGCGTTACCTGCATCATCATCACTCCCTGATCTTCATCCGGCAGGAAGGAGGTGGGCACGCGCGTGAACAGATACCCCGTGGCCAAGACGATCCCCAGATAGATCAGCAGAAACAGATGACGTTTGGCGATCACGGCCCCGACGCTGTGGGTGTAACGCAGCGTGCCGGCATCAAATTTACGGTTGAACCAGCCAGCCATCCCGGTGTTTTTTTGCTCGGCGGAACTGGCTTTCAGTAAGGTGGCACACAGTGCTGGCGTAAAGATCATCGCCATCAGCACGGAGAGTGCCATCGCGGAAACGATAGTGATCGAGAACTGGCGATAGATGACGCCGGTCGAACCGCTAAAGAAGGCCATCGGCAGCAGTACTGCCGACAGGACAAGGGCAATACCCAGCAGAGCCCCCTGGATCTGCTGCATGGATTTTATGGTCGCTGCTTTCGGATCGAGTCCCTCTCCGTGCATGACACGCTCGACGTTTTCCACTACCACAATCGCGTCATCCACCAGCAGACCGATGGCCAGCACCATACCGAACATCGTCAGAATGTTAATGGTGTAACCACAGGCCGCGAGGATACCGAAGGTGCCCAGCAGGACGACCGGCACCACCATGGTGGTGATCAGCGTCGCCCGCAGATTTTGTAAAAACAGCAGCATGACAAGGAATACCAGGGCGATCGCCTCAATCAGCGTTTTTACCACCTCTTTAATCGACGCACTGACCACCGGTGAAGTGTCATAGGGGAACTCAACTTTGACCCCTTCTGGCAGGTAGGGCTTGATATCATTGACGGTTTTGCGCACGTTGTCGATCGCATCCAGCACGTTACCCCCACTGGCGAGGCGAAGCGCAATCCCCACCGAAGGCACACCGTTGTACGTTGCGGAGATGCTGTAATCCTGCGGCCCCAGATCGACGCCGCCCACATCCCGCAGGCGTACCTGGGAACCATCAGGGTTCACTTTCAGCAGGATATTTTTAAACTGCGCCACCGACTGCAAACGCGTTTTGCCTACCACGGTGGCGCTGAACCGGGCACCACTTACCGTCGGTAAGCCCGCCAGCTTACCGCTGGAAACCTGCACGTTCTGCTGGCTGATGGCAGTGGTAATATCGCTGGGAACCAGCTGATATTGATACAGTTTTGCCGGATCCAGCCAGATGCGCATCCCGTACTCAGCCCCCATCACCATAAAGTCACCCACGCCGTTACTGCGCGCAATCGGATCCTGGAGTTTTGACACCATCAGGTCAGCAAGGTCGCCGTTGCTCAGATTAGGATTATTCGATGTCAGCGCGACAACCAGCATAAAGTTGGACTGGTACTTACGGATATTAATCCCCTGATTAACCACTTCAGTCGGCAGCTGCGACTCCGCCAGCGAGACTTTGTTCTGCACCTGAACCTGGGCGATATCCGGATCGGCCCCCTGGTTAAAGGTGACAATAATGGTGGCACTGCCGTCGCTGTTACTTTGCGATTCGATATAGCGCAGGTTATCCAGCCCGTTCAGCTGCTGTTCAATGACCTGTACGACGGTATTCTGCGTGGTTTCCGCGCTGGCCCCTGGGTAGGCAACCTGGACCGAAATGGCCGGAGGAGCAATGTTCGGATACTGGTTTACGGGCAGGTTGAGAATCGACAGTCCCCCGACCAGCATCACCACTATCGCAATGACCCAGGCGAAAATAGGGCGTTCAATAAAAAATGTAGACATCCACGTTTCCTTAACTCACTGTGCCGACGGGTCGGAGGTGGTCAGATTCACCTTTAATGCATCCGGCCTCTGACGCTCACTGGCGCTGGTTGAAACCCGCGAGCCCGGATGAACGTTCTGCAGGCCGTTGACCACGACCCTGTCGCCCGACTTCAGCCCCGTATTCACCAGCCATTTGTTGCCCAGCATCTGGCCGGTGACAATCTGCTGCTCTTTGATACGGTTATCCGCATCCACCAGATAGACATAAGGCCGGCCTTTGGTGTCGTGCATAATCGACTCCTGTGGCACCAGAATGCCCTGCTCCGCCACGCCCTGCGGGAAGCTGGCGTGCACAAACATCCCCGGCAGCAGCTCACGCTGCGGATTGGGGAAGGCTGCGCGCATAATGACGCTGCCGGTGCTTTCATCCACAGTCACTTCAGAGAACTCCAGACGCCCCTCCAGCGGATAGTGGGAACCATCTTCCAGCGTCAATGTCACTGCCGCCGCATTGTCTCCGGCTTTTTTCATCTGCCCATTTGCCAGCGCGTGCCGCTGCGCCAACAGATCGAGCGACGACTCGCTGACATCAACATAGATCGGGTCAAGCTGCTGGATCAGGCTCATGTAACTGCTCTGGCCGTCAGTCACCAGCGCCCCCTCCGTGGAGAGGGAGCGACCGATATGCCCGGTAATTGGCGCCCGGACATGGGTG
The DNA here is from genome assembly GCF_001571305.1 of Erwinia persicina NBRC 102418. Lineage (GTDB taxonomy): Bacteria > Pseudomonadota > Gammaproteobacteria > Enterobacterales > Enterobacteriaceae > Erwinia > Erwinia persicina. The sequence continues at coordinate 161,506 of NZ_BCTN01000006.1, forward strand.
TAGTTCAGATTGACCCGCGCTGTTTCTACATCGGCTTTCGCTTCACGTGCCGTTGCCACGGCATCATCGTAAACCTGCTGACTGATAGCGCGGGCGGCAGCCAGAGGTTTGTAGCGTGCTGCGACTTTATCCGCGTTAATCAGGGTAGCCATGGCTTTGTCGTAAGTCGCCTGATAGCTCGCCGGGTCGATCTGATAGAGGGGTTGTCCGGCTTTCACTTCACTCCCCTCGTTAAACAGACGTTTCAGCACAATACCGCTGACCTGAGGGCGCACTTCTGCCGTACGCACCGCGGTGGTCCGGCCAGGCAACTGCGTGAACAGGGTCACGGCTTCGCTTTTCAGCGTGCTGACCCCCACATTAACCGGCACATCGCCGGAGGGTGCCGCTGTCTGGTCACAGGCAGACAGCACCAAAACTAAACTCGCGGAAAGGATCCTTAAGCGCATGGTAAAATCTCAATTAGATAGCGTTAAATTAATAACGAGAGTGATTACTCTCATTAAAGAAAAGCATTACAGAAGGAACAAAAATCTGGCTTTATTAAGTTTCTGCTAGGGTTTCTATCGAAACGCGACGAGTCAATCAGTCGTGCCTGCTTGCGTCGACGGATGCCGCCCTGTTACTCCCGAGATAACTGCTCCGGCTAGCCCTGTGGTTCGATTCCTCTCCTCCTGAGTTCGCGTCGTGCCAGCTCTTTCAGCCAGCAGGCAAGCGTCACATTTTCATTGTCCGTCAGCATTCTCAACTGGTCATGGAGTTCAGGGTGAATGCGTAGCTGAAAAGCCGCTGAACGGCCGCCCGTTTTTGGCGTCCTGTCTTTAAGTTTCGGCATCATCGTCGGTTCCTGAAGGTGAAAAACGCCCCCTGCAGCGCTACCAACACCTCAGGGGGCTGACACGATGCAATGGAATGCGTACCGCACCGTGGTGGCATCACAGTAGCGCGTTGGCAGCGGTGTCTTTTGGCGATTAGTGTATGTGGTAAGGAAAAGTTGTCAGCGAATTTCACCGCTGTAACAAATAGGCAGGAAAGAGCGCGAGCGGGGATAAAAAAACCCACGCATTAGCGTGGGTTAGCGTCAGAAGCCGATGTATCAGCCGGGATGATAAATCGCATCCGGCGCAATATTCATATGCTTCAGTACCGGGCCGATAATATTGCCAAAGACCGGCGCCGCTACCGAACCACCAAAGTGATCGCCCGCCGTCGGATGGTTAATCATAACCACCAGCGCCACCTGCGGATTACTGGCTGGCGCCACGCCAGCGGTGTAGTTGATATAGCCACCATCATATTTTCCGCTGTCGCCCATTTTTTCTGCCGTACCGGTTTTGATCGCCAGTCGATAGCCCGGCACAGCGGCACGCACCCCGCTACCGCCGGGTAACGCATCACTTTCCATCATATGTACCACTTCGCGCACGGTCTCTTCATCCGCCACGCGTCGGCCCGATACCGGCGGGGTGACTTTAGTAATCGACAGCGGCCGGTAGATGCCAAAAGAGCCCAGCGTGGCATATTCACGGGCAATCTGCAGCGGCGTCACGCGCAGACCATAGCCAAAGGAGAAAGTAGCACGTTCAATATCCGCCCAGCGTTCACGGTGCAGCGGGAAGTAGCCCACGCTTTCACCGGTCAGCCCCAGGCCGGTAGGTTTCCCCAGACCGAAGGCATGATAGGTGTTCACCAGCACTTCAGCAGGCATCGCCAGTGCAATATGGGAAACACCGATATCACTGGATTTCTGCAGGATGCCGGTCATGGTCAGACGCGGCCAGTGGCCCACATCGCGGATCAGGTGGCCGTTGACGCGATAAGGGGTGGTATCCAGCACCGAATCGGGACGAACCAGCTTACGCGCCAGCCCTTCCATCACCACCAGCGGCTTGACGGTAGAACCGGGCTCGAAGCTGTCATTAATGGCGGTATTACGCATCTGCGCCGGTGAGACATCAACAAAGTTGTTGGGATTGAACGAGGGATAGGAGGCCATCCCCAGAATTTCGCCGGTGTCGATCCTGACCAGCACTGCCGCCCCTGAATCCGCCTTGTTAAGCAGCACGCCATCGCGCAGCTTGCTGTACATGGTGTACTGATCGAATTTATCAATACTGAGCTGCACCGTCGGCGGCTGCTGCGGGGGCTCATAGTTGATCATCGCGACAATGTTGCCGCTGGCATCCTGACGATATTTCTCCATCCCCGGCGTGCCCTGAAGCAGTTTATCGAACCCTTTTTCCAGCCCGGTCAGCCCACTGTTGTCCGCCCCCACAATACCGAGCAGCGGGGCAGTCGCTTCGCTCATCGGATAGAAACGGCTGTCGTTATACACGGTGCTGATGCCGGTCAGATGCAGTTTGACGATATCCTTTGCAATGCCTAACTCAACCTTGCGACCGAGATAGAGAAACCGGCGGTTGGGGTTAGCATTAATCTGCGCCGCCAGCTGCTCCGGTCGTTGCTCCAGGGCGTTAGCCAGGTACTGCCATTTCGCGCTGGTAAAGTCCGGGTGTGCCTGCAGTACGCGCTGCGGATCGGCAATCACATCACGCGACGGAACGCTGAGGGCCAGGGCTTCCCCGTTACGATCCAACAGCGTGCCCCGGTTAGTCGGCAGCGTTACGGTCCGCAGCGAACGTTCATCGGCCTGCTTTTCCAGCATCGGATGGTTAATCAGCTGCAAATCAGCGACCCTGGCCAGCAATACCACCAGGCAGACCACCACACCCAGGCAGACAAGCCTGAAACGCACGGGGTTGAACGTCGGAGCTGGCTGAGACTTTGCCAGGAATTTTTTTAACGGGGGCATGTGGGTTCCGGAACAGGCTGGAGGATAACTTGCTGGCAGTTATACAAAAAATGTTGCGGGGATGACAGGGAAACTGTGTTTCAGATCGTGAGTGGTCGCACCGCAACGGCGGCGGTTAATGATAAAAATTAAAACCTTTAAATCAGTTAGTTAAACAACTTTCGCTGAATTACAGGCAAAAAAAACCTGCGCATCTGCGCAGGTTGGTGAAACAAAGCGATAAAAACTTTTTGATGTTCACCCATCAATACCTCTGGGACTTGAACTGTAGCAATCCTGGGCGATACGCCGCTACACACCAATCGCAACAGTTACCCGCAAAATGTAACCAGCTATGTGATTTGTAGGGTTTTTTGCAATGTATCCCCCCGCTTCAGGCATCAAGGTCCGCTTTTCTGATCTCCACCAGACAGCTCATGGCGTTCGGCCCCTGAGTCAGCGACGACGTACCAATGTCCAGCGTCAGTACGTTCGGGTTCCCCGCGCGATCGTAAGGTTTCCAGGCCTGGCCAAAGCCCGGATCGAACCAGGCGCCGGTTGCGATCAGCACGACCTGCGGGGTGATCCCCTCGCTGAGACGCACGCCTGCCTGCATGGTGCCGCGATCGTTGCTGACTTCGATGACATCTCCGTCGCTAATGCCGCGTGCTGCGGCATCCTGCGGGTGCATTAACAGCGTTTCACGTCCGGCGGTTTTGTTCGCCTGGACCGATGGCGTCGCATCCATCTGGCTGTGCAGACGGTCGTGAGGCTGAATGGAGATCATATGCAGCGGGAAACGTTCACCCAGCGGCGCACCCAGCCACTCCTGCGGCGGCTGCCACTCCGGGTGAGGGCCAAAGTCGGCAAGCTGGTAACCGGCAATGGTTTCAGAGAAGAGCTCAATTTTACCGCTGGCGGTTTTAATCGGGTGGGCAACCGGATCCTGGCGGAACGCCTCCATAAACACCCAGTCTTTCTCCGGGGCCGGGATCTCGACATGCCCCGTCTGCCAGAAATCGTCAAACGAAGGGAAATCAATGCCTTTGCTCCGATGGGCCACCGCGCACTGCTGGTAGAGATGCTCAATCCACTGGCGCTCATTGCGGTTTTCGGTAAAGGTATCGCGATAGCCCAGACGCTCGGCGAGATCGGCAAAAATATCAAAATCGTTGCGCGCCTGATGCTGTGGTTTGATGGCCTGATGCATCGCCAGCACAAAGCGGTCTTTGGACGAGCCGCCAATATCATTGCGCTCCAGCGAGGTGGTGACCGGCAGGACAATGTCTGCCATCTGTGCCGCTGGCGTCCAGACGATGTCCTGGACTATCACCGTATCCGGGCGCTGCCAGCCCTCGACCAGACGATTAAGCTGCTGATGATGATGGAAGGGATTGCCCCCCGCCCAGTGCACCAGATGGATATCCGGGTAAGTGTGCGTCTGCCCCTGGAAGGTATATTCCGCGCCGGGGTTGAGCAGCATATCGCTGATGCGCGCCACCGGGATCGCCTGGTCAGCGATCGGATTAAACCCGGTCGACATCAGCGGTGAAGGCCCCTCCGTACGGGGATTGCCCACACTGTTCATTGAGCCGTGGCCGAAAGAGAATCCGGCCCCTGGCAGACCCGGCTGACCCAGCATGGAAGAGAGGGCAATCATCATCCAGTACGGCTGCTCGCCGCGATGGGCGCGCTGCACGGAATAGGAACAGGTGATAAAGCTGCGCTTGCCACACAGCTGTCTGGCCAGCAGAGCAATGCGCGCCGCCGGAATACCGGTGATCTCACTGGCCCACTGCGGCGTTTTCGCCTGGCCATCGCTCTCGCCCAGCAGGTAAGCACGCAGTTGCGGATACCCCACACAGTGTGACTGCAGGAAGGTTTCATCCACGGCCCCGAGACGCTCTATTTCATGGCCCAGCGCCAGCATCAGCGCCACATCCGTATTAGGACGAATGGGGATCCACTCTGCATTGACAAAGGCCGGACAGTCATCACGCATCGGGCTGATATTCACCACCGGCGTGCCTTTCGCGGCCAGCTTTAACAGCGCTGGCTTCAGGCTGTGTTCCCCTGCCCCACCGGAAGCCACCTGGCTGTTTTTCAGCGCCAGCCCGCCGAATGCGATAAAAATCTCGCAGTGTTCAATCACGCCTGGCCAGTCAGTGACCCGTCCGGTAAGCGGCATATAGGTGCCAATCACATACGGCAGAAAGAACTGCGCAGCCCCCCAGCTGTAATTCCCCTGCTGATCAATACCGCCGCCGCCCAGGTTGTAAAAACGGCGTACCAGCGTGCGGGCGTGGTTGACGCGCCCGGCCGAGGACCAGCCGTAAGAGCCGTTGAAAATAGCGCTGGCACCGTAACGATCGCGCACCCGTCGATTTTCCTCTGCCACCAGGTCCAGTGCGGTATCCCAGTCCACTTCCACAAACTCTTCGCGGCCGCGCAGGGTACGGTCACTGTTCTCGCGTGAGGCCAGCCATGAACGGCGAACCATTGGCCTGCGGATACGCTTATCCGAGTAAACCAGTTCGGGGATGCTGTTGAGCATCGGGGACGGATCCTGGTCAGCGAAGAAGGGCTCACAGCGGAGCAATTTTCCGTTTTCAACCACGGCGCGAAAAGCACCCCAGTGGGCAAGATGTGGCACGTTAATCTTCGTCATTGCAGGATCCGTTAAACAGGAGGTTTTCTGGAAAAGCAGAATATCATTTTTCATTGGGCAGCGGCACAGGCCGTTTTATCGTCTGGCTTTGCGATGTCTGCGACATTCTGCATCACTCCACAGGCTTGCAGTCACTGGCGCTTTCCGCAACACTAATAGCAATGTAAACGCTTACCCAGGAAGGCATTTAACTCATGGCTACCATAAAGGATGTTGCCAGGCTCGCGGGTGTTTCGGTGGCGACCGTGTCCCGTGTCATTAACCACTCCCCTAAAGCCAGTGAAGCCTCACGTCTGGCAGTGACCACGGCAATGGAGTCATTGCAGTACCACCCCAACGCCAATGCACGCGCGCTGGCGCAGCAGTCGACCGAAACCATCGGGCTGGTGGTCGGGGACGTTTCTGACCCTTTTTTTGGCGCAATGGTCAAAGCGGTGGATTCCGTCGCCTGGGAAACCGGCAACTTTTTACTGATTGGTAACGGTTACCATAATGAACAAAAAGAACGTCAGGCGATTGAACAGCTGATGCGCCATCGCTGCGCGGCCCTGGTCGTTCATGCCAAGCAGGTTCCCGACGCGGAGCTGATGCCGCTGATGAAGCAGATCCCCGGAATGGTGCTGCTCAACCGCGTGCTGCCGGGCTTTGAAACCCGCTGCATTGCGCTGGACGATCGCTATGGTGCCTGGCTGGCGACCCGCTATCTGATCCAGCAGGGCCACACTAACATTGCCTATATTTGTTCCACCCACTCCATCTCTGATGCCACCGACCGCCTGCAGGGCTACTACGATGCGCTGAAGGAGCACAACCTGCCGTGTAACGATCGGCTGGTGGCTTTTGGTGAGCCGGATGAAGTGGGCGGTGAGCAGGCGATGACCGAACTGCTTGGCCAGGGAAAAACCTTTAGCGCCGTAGCCTGCTATAACGATTCGATGGCCGCCGGGGCGCTGGCCGTGCTGAGTGATAACGGCGTACGCGTGCCGGAGGAGATGTCGCTGATCGGCTTCGATGATGTGCTGGTTTCACGCTATGTGCGCCCGCGTCTGACAACCGTGCGTTACCCTATCGTGACGATGGCCCAGCAGGCGGCCGAACTGGCGCTGGCGCTGGCTCACGGGCAGCCCCTGCCGGAGATCACCAATCTGTTCAGCCCGACACTGGTGCGCCGTCATTCGGTGGGGGCACCGCCGTAACCGTGGCGTGCTGACGACAGACCGGGCCTGCATCGCGTTCTTTCGCCGGAACGGCGACCGTTATCCGGTCGTCCCGTACTGAGGGCAAGCATTGCGGTCAGGCCTGCGCCACTGACTGACAAAACAGGAGGCCGGGCAGGTATGCCCGAACCGATGTTATTGCAGCGCTTTGTGGTACAACCGTACCGCGGTTGCCGGATAATCCAGCGCATCGCCGATGTACGCCCAGCCAAAACGTTCGTAATAATCCGCACAGGCGGAATAGAGATAGAGATGGCGATCGCCCCGCTGACGGCAGCAGTCGATCACCGTCTGCTGCAGCTGCCCGCTTACCCCCCGCCCGCGATAATGCTCATCCACATACAGCGCCGCCAGCCAGGGGAACAGATCCTGACGGCTGATCAGGTCGCAGCGCCACACCCCGACGGTACCCACCGGACGGTCGCCGTCCAGCGCCACAAAGGTCAGCGGCAGATCGGCCCCGCTCAGGCTGCTGTCGAGAATGCTGGCAAAAAAGTCACGGCTGTTTTCAGTGCCAAACGCCCGCCACAGCCAGTCAGCGAGGGTGTCCCGCAGTTCAGGCACGGCGTTCAGCGGCACTATACGCAGTGAACTCACACCAGCTTACCCTGAAAAATCGGCACAGATTCAAACAGATAACCATCAAAGTCCGGGGCATCGGCGTCCGACAGCTCCAGCAGGCTGTGTTTCACATTTTCCAGATGCTGCCACATCGCCTGCCAGGATCCCATCACATCCCGCCGCCGCAAAGCCGCGAGGATGGTCTGATGATCGCCCAGCCACTTCAGGCGGTAGCTGCGGGTTTCAATATGGCTGCGTAACTGCTGCCACAGCGGGCTGCTTTCATGATGACGCCAGATACTGTTAACGGTATCCAGCAGCATCTGGTTTTGTGTGGCGCCGGCCAGCAGCAGATGAAACACCTTGTCATTGTCCTGACTTTTATCGTCAAGCGCGATGGCGCGCTGTTCCTGCTCCAGAATACGTTTCAGATTCTCAATATCTGCCTTGGTGGCCATTTTCGCAGCAAAAGCAGCGATATTGCTCTCCAGCAGCTGACGCGCCTGCAGCATTTCAAACGGGCCAACATCGCTGCGAAAGAACGCTTCCTCTTCATCGCTGCTTTCCGAAGGGATACGCATCACATACACGCCGGAGCTCTGGCGGATATCCACCGTCCCCTCCAGTTCCAGCATCAGTAACGCTTCGCGGACAATGGTGCGGCTGACGCCCCAGGTCTCAGCGATCTGACGCTCCGGCGGCAGGCGCGATCCCACGGGATAGTGGCCCTCGATGATTTGCTGACGCAGATCGTGCCCGATTTCCTGATACTGCTTTTTGTCCTGCGCAGGCGCACCTTTGTCCACGGATCCTCACCTTTTAAACCATTATGACCATTGATGGCGGCTAGTTTACCAAAGCCAGCGCCTGATCGAGTACTTTTGCGCCGTTAAGGGTACCGTAAGCCACCGAATCAATCACCGCAATCGGGATCTGATGGCTGTCGGTCAGCTTGCGGTTCTCTTCCAGCTTGAAACGCACCTGTGGCCCCAGCAGAACCACGGCCACTTCGCCGGGGTAGTTTTCCAGCTCATCGCGCAGGTTCTGTTCCGGGATGGCATAGATTTGGTACTCCAGCCCGCGTGCGGCCGCTTCTTTTTCCATGCGTGTCACCACCATTGAGGTGGACATGCCTGCTGCGCAGGCCAGTACGATACGTTGCATCAGTTGCTCCTTATTTGGCTTCATCATCCAGCGTGACAGAAAGCTGGCGCTGTTCACTGACCTGCTGATACCAGCGGGCGGACTTTTTCATCCGGCGCTGACGCTGATTTTCCAGGTCGATTTCAATCAGTCCGTAACGGTTTTTAAACGCATTCATCGGCGAGACGTTGTCGGTAAAGGCCCACAGCATATAGCCCTGGCAGTTCATGCCTGCCGCTCTGGCGCGAAGCGCCTGGTAGAGGTGTTCGGTGATAAAGGCGATGCGATAGTCGTCCTGGATTTCGCCATCGGCGTTTTTAAAGCGCGCTTCGTTCTCAATGCCCATACCATTTTCTGCGACAAACCACGGGAAATTGTCGTAGTCATTTTTCATGCGTACCGCCATATCCCAGACGATAGCGGGCTGAATTTCCCAGCCACGAGAGGTATTCATCCGCCGTCCCGGCAGCTCAAAATGCTCGTAATAACAGGCCGGATGGAACGGCGTTTCCGCATGCCAGGCCCGCGACGGCGCTTTAACGCGATGCGGGTAATAGAGGTTAATCCCCACTTCGTCGACGCGATTGGCGTGAATAATCGCCAGCTCCTGCGCATCGTACTCCCAGTTAACGTGATGTTTTGCCAGCAGCGCTATCAGCTCTGCCGGGTATTCGCCCTTGATCGCCGGGTCAAGGAACACGCGGTTGTAGAACAGATCGTAAATCTCGGCCGCCCTGATATCGTGCGCGGCGCTGGAACGCGGGTAGGTCACTTCCGGGTTAAGGATGGTGCCGACGCTCCCCTGATAGCCCTTCTCACGGAACAGCTGCACCACTTTCGCCGTGGCGAGGTTTTTATGATGGTTCCACTGCATCCATTTATCGGTGTTCTGCTCGTACGGCCAGCGCAGCGCATCCAGATAAACCCGGGTCTGCACCACAATCGGCTCGTTAAAGGTAAACCAGCGCGTAACCTTATGGGCGTAACGGGCAAACACCTGCTCCGCATAGCGGACGAACATCGCCACCACCTGTTTCGATCCCCAGCCACCGTACTCTTCCAGCAGGACTGCGGGCAGTTCGTAATGTTCCAGGCACAGCATCGGCTGAATATCATTGGCCAGCAGTTCATCGATCAGGCTGTCGTAGTAAGCCGCGTACTCTTCATCCACTACCGCATTTTCATAATCCGTCAGAAAGCGCGCCCAGTTAATCGAGGTGCGGTAGTGCGTCAGGCCCGAGGCTTTCATCAGCGCCACATCTTCTTTGTAGCGGTTAATAAAATCGGTAGCGACCGCCGGCCCGAAACCGTTATGCCAGACGTGGCGATCGTGCTGATACCAGGCATCAAGATAGGAGTCCTGGCCCGGTTTTTTGCCGCTCCAGCCTTCGGTCTGCCACGCCGACGCGGCAGCACCGAGGATAAAATCGTCCGGGATGGTGACGTTAAAGGTACTCATCATAACTCCTTAATTTTTCGCGGGTTCAGGCTGTAACGCTTTCGCGTCAGCGGCTTCCGCACGGCGTGCGGCAATTTTGACGAACGGCAGATAGATCAGAATAGAAACCAGGATGCAGACAATTTGCGTCACCACCGCCCCCATCGATCCGGCCGTGGAGAGCCAGGCATTAATGATCGGCGGCGTGGTCCAGGGCACCATCACCACCGCTTTCCCGGCAAAACCGGTGACCGTGGCGAAGTAGCCGATCGAGCCGGTGATCAGCGGGGTGATAATGAACGGAATGGCGAGGATCGGATTCAGCATGATCGGCATCCCGAAGATCACCGGCTCATTGATGTTGAACAGGCCGGGCCCGAAGGAGAGTTTGGCAATCTCGCGCATCTCTTTGCGTTTGGTTGCCAGCATCACCGCCGTCAGCAGGCCAATGGTCAGCCCGGAACCGCCGATGCTCATATAGACATCCCAGAATGGCATGGTGATGATATTCGGTGCCTCGATCCCCTGCTCAAAGGCGTTCATATTGACGAGGATCGCCCCCAACAGCAGCGGTTCACGGATCGGTTTAACCATCTGATTTCCGTGGATGCCAATTACCCAGAACAGCTGGGCGACAAACATCAGCAGCAGAATGCCCCACAGGCTTTGCACCACCGACTCCAGCGGTTCCTGCACAATTTTGTACACGGCGTCATACAGATACATACCGGTGAAACGGTGGAAGATAAAACCAAACGTGGCGATGGCGGAGACGGTGATGATCGCCGGGATCAGTGCGGAGAACGACGCCGCCACATTGGGCGGGACGGTGTCCGGCATTTTGATCTTCAGCCGATCCACATGCTCCAGGCGGCAGTAAATCTCAACAGACAGAATGGCGATAAACATGCCAAGGAACAGGCTCTTGGTATCAGAGAACTGTTTCGCCAGCACATCGGTCACCACCTGCATCTCCCCGTTAACCATCATGCTTAAGGTCGTCGGCGTGACCGCGACAAAACAGATAATCGCCAGCAGGCCCGGGAAAAGCGTCTTGATGCCGTTGATTTTACCCAGCTCAATACCGATCAAAAACACCGCACCGATATTCAGGAAACTGAGGGTGGCGTAGTTAATGCTGGACGTGATGGGCTTCAGTTCCGCCAGGAACGACAGCGCCGCAAAACTCGCAAGGCCGTTCTTACCGTCCAGCACCATATTGGAGATCAGTACCGAAAATGCGCCGACAATAATGACCGGCATCAGCGTAATAAACGATGATTTGATCGCCATAATATAGCGGTAGCTATTGAACTTAGTGGCAAAACTCCCCAGTGAGTCGATTAGCCGATCCTGTAGAGACATGTGTGAATCCTCGAGGTAAAGGGTCAGGCATCCAGGCATTGATAGTTTGTTGAACTTCCGCTGTTGTGGCATACCAAAAATAAACAATCGCTGATTATTTACTGTGATTTATCTCTCAGAAGTGATCACTGGTATTCCAATAAGATAATCAGACCAATTTTGGTATACCAATGGAGGCAGTGATGGATTTCGAGCAAACGATGATGGAATTGCTGATCAACGCAGGTGAAGCCCGTTCCCACGCCATGAGCGCAATCCAGCATGCCCGTAAGCGGGAGTGGCAGCTGGCAGATGAGGCGCTGGCCGCTTCCGTGGAGGCATCACGCGGGGCCCATAAAATCCAGACCCAGCTGATTGGGGCCGATGAGGGCTGCGGCAAGGTGCCGGTGACGCTGATCCTGGTCCATGCGCAGGATCATTTGATGAATGCGATGCTGTGTCGGGATCTGGCGGAGGAGATTGTGTTACTGAGGAAAGAGATGTTTGCCGGACAGGACACCCTATCGGCACGGGGTGAGCGATAAAACGATCCGCCCCGCAGGGGATTGCCGTCCGGGGGCTGACCTTCTTTTCCGGTCAGCCCATCCGCACGTTGCCCGATTACAGCTCCAGGGCCAGTAGTTCTGCCACGGTTTGTGCACGACGGATCTGGCGCGGCTGACCATTTTCAAACAGCACTTCCGGGATCAGCGGGCGGCTGTTGTAATTCGACGACATCGATGCTCCGTAAGCGCCGGTATCGTGGAAGACCAGATAATCACCCACCTGTACCGCAGGCAGCGCACGCGTTTCGACCTTGCCGCCTTCCAGCTGGGTAAAGACGTCTCCCGATTCACACAGCGGCCCGGCCACCACGCTGTCCACGGTGTGGTGCTCGTCCAGCAGACGACCATCTCCGGCGATGGCTGAGATATGGTGATAGCTGCCGTACAGCGATGGACGCATCAGGTCGTTAAACCCGGCATCCACCAGCACAAAGTGGCGGCTGCCCATCGATTTCACGGCGCGTACCTGGCTTATCAGCACGCCCGACTCCGCCACCAGGAAACGTCCCGGTTCAATCTCCAGTTTCACCGGATGGCCGAGATGCTGCGCCACCCGCTGACGCGCGGCATCCCATAGGCCGAAATAGTGGCGGGTATCGATAGTTTCTTCACCAAAGTGATACGGAATGGACAGCCCGCCTCCGGCGGAGATCGCCTCCAGATCCTGACCAAAGCTCACCACCAGGCTGACCATCGCATCACATACCTGCTCCAGGTGGCTGTAATCCACACCGGAACCGATATGCATGTGGATCCCCACCAGCTTCAGCTGATACTGCTGAATAGCCTCCAGCGCCAGCGCCATATCGCCATGCCAGATACCGTGTTTGCTGTTTTCACCACCGGTATTGGTTTTCTGACTGTGCCCGTGGCCAAATCCCGGATTAACGCGCAACCAGACCGGATGTCCGGCGGAAACCTGCCCAAGCTGATGCAGCATATCGACAGAACCGGCATTGACCGGCACCTTCAGTTCAGCCACCCGCGCCAGGGTCGGTTCATCCAGCAGGTCGGCGGTAAACACAATTTCATCGCCCCCCGCCACGTAGCCCGCCGCCAGCGCGCGTTCAATCTCGCCCAGCGACACGGAGTCGACCTTGACACCGGCGCTGCGCATCAGGCGCAGGATATGAATGTTAGAGCAGGCTTTCTGGGCAAAGCGCACCACGTCGAACTGTTGCAGCTGGCGGATGCGTTCATGAATAATCGCAGCATCATACGCCCAGAGCGGGCCGTCGTATTGCAGCGCCAGCGGCAGCAGGTTGTCCTGAGTCAGGGCGGTGGTGGTGTCGGTCAGCAGGCGTGGCATAAGCGTTCTCCCTAAAATGATACGGCCATTACGCCACAGCCTGATGTGGGATAAAAATATCTTTTTTATTGGACTCTATTCACCCATGATATGGGTTATCTGCACACAATCCGGTAATCATCGATGGCAGGCATTTCTCTGCGTCATATTGAAATTTTTCATGCCGTGGTCACCACCGGCAACCTGACTGAAGCCGCCACGCTGCTGCATACCTCACAACCTACCGTCAGCCGCGAGCTGGCCCGTTTCGAAAAACTGACCGGTTTGCAGTTATTTGAACGAGTACGGGGCCGGTTGCAACCCACGGTGCAGGGGCTGCAGCTGTTTGAAGAAGTGCAGCGATCCTGGTACGGGCTTGACCGCATTATCAGCGCCGCCGAGGGGCTGCGCCAGTTTCGTCAGGGGGAGCTGTCAGTCGCCTGCCTGCCGGTGTTTTCCCAATCGCTACTGCCGCTGCTGTGCCAGCCGTTTATGCAGCACTACCCGGAGCTGAGTCTGAATATTATTCCGCAGGAATCTCCGCTGCTGGAGGAGTGGCTGTCGGCACAGCGTTACGATCTGGGTCTTACTGAAACCACGCATACACCGGCGGGTACCGATCGCACTGCCCTGTTTACCGGCGATGAAGTCTGTGTGCTGCCCGCCGGGCATGCCCTGGTGCAGCGAACCACGCTGACCCCAGCGGATTTCAACGGACAGAACTACATCAGTCTGTCGCGCACCGACAGCTACCGACAGATACTGGATGGTATTTTTGCCGAACACGGGGTGCAGCGGCGAATGGTGATGGAGACGCACAGTGCAGCGTCGGTCTGTTCAATGGTAAAAGCGGGGATTGGCGTGTCAATTGTGAACCCGCTGACGGCGCTGGATTACGCCGACAGCGGGGTGGTGATACGGCGTTTCAGCATCGCCGTGCCGTTCACCGTCAGTCTTATCCGGCCACGTCACCGGCCCGCCTCTGCGCTGGTCGACGCCTTTAGCCGGCACCTGCATCAGCATATCGCGCCGTTCAGCGAGCGGCTGGTACAGCGGCTGCGTTAAGCGCGGGCCTCCTGGGGGCGACCGCGCGATCCCCGGAAGGTATACAGGCAGACCAGCAGCCCGGCCACCGCCAGTAACGCGGCTGAGACCGGCACCGCCGTCAACCCGTAGCCACCGCCAATGACGGCGCCACCGACCCAGGCGCCCAGCGCGTTGCCGACGTTAAAGGCGGAAATATTCAGCGTCGAGACCAGGTTCGGGGCATCTTTGCCGTGGCGGACCACGTTAATCTGCAGGGCAGGAACCATCGCAAAGGTAGCCATTGCCCACAGGAACAGGGTGATTTCTGCCAGCCACAGCGAATGGCTTGTCCAGCTGAACAGCAGGGAGAACACCGCAATCAGCGAGAAGCTGAGGATCAGGCTGAAGGACACTTTCCAGTCTGCCAGTTTGCCACCAAGGATATTCCCGACTGTCAGACCAGCACCGATCAGGAACAGCGTCCAGCTAACCCCCCGGTCAGTGATACCGGTGACTTCTAACAGCAGTGGCGCGATATAGCTGAACAGCGCAAACATGGCAGCAGCGAAGAAGACGGTCATCAGCAGGGACAGCCAAAGCTTGCCGTTATTGAGCGCACTTACCTCTGACGCCAGGTGCACCGGTTTTTCATCTTTGTTGGTGGGCAGGCTGACAATCAGGCCAATAAAGGCCAGCACACCAATCACCGCTACGCCCCAGAACGTGGCGCGCCAGCCAAACATCTGACCAAACCAGGTTCCCAGCGGGACACCCAGCACGTTCGCCAGCGTTAAGCCGGTAAACATCAGTGCGACTGCCGAGGCCTGTTTACCCGGCGCCACCAGGCTGGCGGCCACCACGGCCCCGATACCAAAGAAGGCCCCGTGACAGAGTGCGGTCACAATACGCGCCAGCATCAGCAGGTTATAGGTATAGGCCAGTGCGCAGAGGACATTGCCCACGATAAAGATTGCCATCAGCAGGGTCAGCGTCCGCTTACGCGGCAGTTTGGCGGTCAGCAGGACCATAATCGGTGCCCCGATTGCCACGCCGAGCGCATAGCCGCTGATCAGCCAGCCTGCAGAGGGTATAGACACCCTCAGGTCATTCGCGACCTCCGGCAACAGCCCCATAATGACAAATTCGGTGGTGCCGATAGCAAAGGCACTCAACGCCAGCGCCAGTAATGAAACAGGCATGTCACACACTCCCAGGAGAATAGAAAACCCGCCCTCTGCCAGCAGAGAACTCATTCGGGTATTGATTTAAATTAACGCAGTCGCTCAGGATGAGTGATCTGGGTCACAGCAACTTATTAAAACATAGCAGCAGAAAGGCTTACAGCGCGGATTCAGCAAGAGACTGTTGTCTTACAGGCAAGAATCGTCTGATTCAGCTCATCACAAGACGAAAAAAAAGCGATCGAGTGCACATTTCGTCAACGTAGTTCGCTATACTTTGCCCTAATCCCAAATTACATCATTATTTCTAATGATTCTTTTTTGCGATTCATCCTAAGATTTTAACTGAAGACTGAGCTTTATCGGGCCCTGGGGAATATGCTGATTTGTTTTTTGCGTATTCAATACATTAAAGTTTTACGAACGCGAGCCGATATATCCGTAAACGAGGTAATGACCTCTCCTGCTGTGCCTGAATCACTCATTACTGAGGAGACCCGATGCGACTCGCCATTTGCCTGCTAGCCCTTTTTCTGGGCGGGTGTTCTGTAGGGAAGTATCAGTACAGCAGTGAAGCGCATGACCGGGTGGATATGACCGTCACCGGCATTCCAACTGTTCTGGGGCTGGGGACGCTGGGCACCATCATCCCACTGACGGCCAACTACAGTCTGACGGCGGCCCATGTCGCTAAGTTCTCTATGTACCGGGTGAAGTCCTATCATCCCGAGTGCGATCTGGCAGTGGTTTATCACAAAAATGATAATCCCCCTCCCCCGCATTTTCGTAATGGTCTGATCGGCGACAAAGTGAACATGTATGGCTACAGCTTTATCTCGGCGATGCCGGTGGCCTCAACCGGCACTAACCTGATCAATACCGGGCTGAAAAATTCCTGGAATAAAGTCAGCTGCGTGGTGGTGGCATCAGATGCGGGCGTGGTACAGGGCATGTCCGGCGGCGCGGTGTATAACGCCTCTGACGACTCTATCGGCGGGGTGATTGTGGGCTACAGCAAGCGCATTAACGACATGAAAACCGGCAAAACGCTGTATAAAGATGTCTCGCTGTATATTCCCTACGCCCGCTTTAAAGACTGGCTAAATGATGCAGTAAAATCCTGAAGCTCAGCGCAGCACATGGACGCCAGCAGAAACACCTTCGTCGCCCGGACAGGTATCGTACTGCCCCAACGTTTTTCTCATGGCCCTTTTTTCAGTATGTCAGGCAATCCGTCGTGAGGGCCAAAATCCTGTTCTGGCGGGTTTTCCCAGCGGTCCTCTCGCGTTGAGAGGTAGACCGGATTTTTGGGATACCAGATGCGGTTATCTTTTTTATTCGCTTCGCCGACCACCATAAAGCGGGCCTCACGATCGCTATTATTGATAAAGGTATGACAAATACCGCTGCCCGCCGGGAATGCCACCGCATCTCCGGGCCTTAACCGATGCAGCTCGCCGTTGATCCATACGTCCGGTTCGCCTTCCAGCACAAAAACAAACTCTTCTTCCGCACTTTCTGCGTGGGGGTACGACATTCGCCGCCCCGGCAGTAAGCGTTCATGGTGAATCCCCAGACGCGTCAGGCCCAGAGCTCTGCCAAGCGGGGCGCCAATCGACATCAGCTCGTCGCTGTCCGGATAGTGTTCATTATCCTCTCCCTCCAGTTCCTGCCAGTGGCGGATAAAACCAGGTCGGGCCATGGGGATTCTCCCTGCAGTACGATGTGATAAAACGTAACTATTGGCTATTTTGCCGAGGGACGCAAAAAAAAACGGCCAGCGATAAGGCTGACCGTTTGATGCTGCGATATACGCTTACTTGTTGCCTGGCCGCATTGCCGGGAACAGGATCACATCACGAATGGTGTGGCTGTTGGTAAACAGCATCACCATACGGTCAATACCGATCCCCAGACCTGCCGTTGGCGGCAGACCGTGCTCCAGTGCTGTCACGTAGTCTTCATCGTAGAACATCGCTTCGTCATCACCGGCGTCTTTCGCATTAACCTGCTGCAGGAAACGCTCTGCCTGATCTTCCGCATCGTTCAGCTCGGAGAAGCCGTTACCGATTTCACGGCCGCCAATAAAGAACTCGAAGCGATCGGTGATCTCCGGATTCTGGTCGTTACGGCGTGCCAGCGGCGAAACCTCTGCCGGGTATTCCGTGATGAACGTTGGCTGGATAAGATGCGCTTCGGCGGTCTCTTCGAAGATCTCGGTAACCAGACGGCCCAGGCCCCAGCTCTTCTCGACTTTGATGCCCAGAGACTGTGCAATCACTACCGATTTATCAAAGTCATCGAGATCGGCCAGAAGGGTTTCCGGACGATATTTCAGAATGGCTTCTTTCATCGTCAGCTTTTCAAACGGCTTACCGAAGTCGAACTCCTGATCGCCGTAAGGCACCACGGTGTTGCCCAGAATATCCTGCGCCAGCGTACGGAACAGGCTTTCGGTCAGTTCGATCAGGTCTTTATAATCCGCATAAGCCATATAGAGTTCCATCATGGTGAACTCTGGATTATGGCGTGGGGAGACCCCTTCATTACGGAAGTTACGGTTGATTTCGAAGACGCGATCGAACCCTCCCACCACCAGGCGCTTCAGATACAGCTCCGGGGCAATACGCAGGTACATATCAATGTCCAGCGCATTATGATGGGTGATAAACGGACGCGCCGCCGCGCCGCCGGGGATCACCTGCATCATCGGGGTTTCCACTTCCATAAAATCGCGGCCCACCATAAAGCTGCGGATGCCGGCCATGATCTGGGAGCGGATTTTAAACGTGTTGCGCGACTCGTCGTTAGCGATCAGGTCAAGGTAACGCTGACGGTAACGGGTTTCCTGATCGGCCAGGCCGTGGAACTTGTCCGGCAGCGGGCGCAGGGCTTTGGTCAGCAGACGCAGTTCGCTACAGTGAATCGACAGCTCACCGGTTTTCGTCTTGAACAGCTTACCGCGTGCCCCGACGATATCGCCGAGATCCCACTTCTTGAACTGTTCGTTATAAATACCTTCTGCCAGATCGTCGCGGGCAACGTAAAGCTGAATACGGCCACCCACATCCTGCAGCGTGACGAAAGAGGCTTTACCCATAATGCGACGGGTCATCATACGGCCTGCCACGCTGACTTCGATGTTCAGTGCTTCCAGCTCTTCGTTCTCTTTGCCATCAAATTCGGCATGAAGCGTATCGGAAGTCCGGTCACGGCGGAAATCGTTCGGGAACGGCAGACCGGCTTCACGCAACGCGGCCAGCTTCTCACGGCGCGATTTCAATTCATTGTTCAGCTCAAGTGCAGCATCAGCGGCCTGCGGTTGTTGTTCAGACATGTGAGTTCCTTATAAACCTGCTTTCAAACTTGCTTCGATAAAACGATCCAGATCGCCGTCCAGAACCGCCTGAGTGTTGCGCGTCTCTACGCCGGTACGCAGATCCTTGATGCGGGAATCATCCAGCACGTAAGAGCGGATCTGGCTACCCCAGCCGATGTCAGACTTGTTGTCTTCCGCCGCCTGTTTATCCGCATTTTTCTTCTGCATTTCATATTCGTAAAGCTTCGCACGCAACTGCTTGAAAGCCTGGTCTTTATTTTTATGCTGAGAACGATCGTTCTGGCACTGCACCACAATGTTGGTCGGTAAGTGGGTAATACGCACCGCCGACTCGGTCTTGTTAACGTGCTGACCACCTGCCCCTGAAGCGCGGTAGACGTCGATACGCAGGTCGGCCGGGTTAATATCAATATCGATGTTGTCATCCACTTCCGGGTAAATAAACACCGAACTGAACGAGGTATGTCGACGGCCACCGGAGTCAAACGGGCTTTTACGCACCAGGCGATGCACGCCGGTTTCAGTACGTAACCAGCCGAACGCGTAGTCGCCGATGATTTTGATGGTCGCGGATTTGGTGCCTGCGACTTCGCCGTCAGACTCTTCGATGATTTCAGTCTTGTAACCACGGGCTTCCGCCCAGCGCAGGTACATGCGCAGCAGCATGCTGGCCCAGTCCTGAGCTTCCGTTCCGCCCGAACCGGCCTGGATATCCATGTAGCAGTCGGCGCTGTCGTATTCACCAGAAAACATGCGGCGGAACTCTAACTCACCGAGTTTCTTTTCCAGCACGTCAAGTTCAGCAATCGCTTCGTTAAACGTGTCTTCATCTTCGGCTTCTACCGCGAGCTCCAGCAAACCAGCGACATCTTCCAGCCCCTGCTCCATCAGATCCAGCGTTTCAACAACGGCCTCTAATGCGGAACGTTCTTTACCCAGCGCCTGTGCGCGATCGGGTTCGTTCCAGACATCAGGCTGCTCTAGTTCAGCGTTAACTTCCTGTAAGCGTTCTTTCTTGGCATCATAGTCAAAGATACCCCCGAAGGACGCTGCTGCGTTCAGTGAGATCCTGAATACGGTTCTTTACCGGATTAATTTCAAACATGGTTTTAGAATCTTTTTAGGTGATCGAAAAGGGCGTAATTGTAACCACGCAGTTTAACCGAAATGGCGCACAGTTTGTAGCACTGAACGCGCATTGCGTATTCAGTGCCCCTGAGGGATGGCCTTCTTTTTCGCTCATCCTGCCATAATTTGTCAGGGGTGACCCCCTCTTTCCGGTCAGCCCTGAGTATCGCAAAGATTGGAGCCTGAAAATGTCTGTGACCGATGCCCTGGTGGCCTTTACCTTTGCGGCCACCCTGCTCACCCTCACGCCGGGGCTGGATACCGCGCTGATTTTGCGTACCTCCGCCGTGGAGGGAACGAAAAAAGCGATTCAGGCACAGCTGGGGATTAATGCCGGGTGCCTGGCCTGGGCGGTCGCGGTGGCTTTTGGTCTGGGGGCGCTGATTGCCGTCTCTGAACTGGCGTACAACCTGCTGAAGTGGTGCGGGGCGGCCTATCTCGCCTGGCTGGGCGTGCAGATGCTGTTGAAACCGCGTGCAAATATGGGTGAGGCAGCGCTGGCAACCGGATCACAGAACGCGTTCCTGCGCGGCTTTTTCGGCAACCTGCTTAACCCCAAGGTGGGCATTTTCTATGTCTCTTTCCTGCCGCAGTTTATTCCAACCGGGCATTCGCCGGTGCTATGGACGTTCGGACTGGTGCTGATCCATGTGGTACTGGGTACGCTGTGGTCGTCGCTACTGATTGGCAGTACGCGTAAGCTGTCCGGCGTGCTGAAGCGTGAGAAGGTGGTGAAGTGGCTGGACCGCACCACCGGCACGGTATTTCTGCTGTTTGCTGCCAGGCTGGCATTAAGCCGCCGCCCGGGATGAAACCCGGGCCGGCCTGCTGTTTTGGTCAGCCCGCTGCCTGTCATCATGCCCCCGCCATAGCAGGGGCAGATTACAATGCCCAGAGATGTTCGATAATCAGCTGCACAGTGCGGTTGCCTCGGAACTCATTGACGTCAAGCTTGTACGCCAGCTCGACCTGCCGGACACTCGGATCGGGCCACAGCGTCGTATCAATATTAAAGGCGATGCCGTCCAGCAGCGGCCCGCCGCCCAGCGGCTCAATCATCACTTTAAGATGACGTTCGCCCACCAGTTTCTGCTGTAACAACCTGAACTTACCGTCAAACGTCGGCTCCGGGAACGCCTGCCCCCACGGGCCCGCTTCGCGCAGCAGTTCGGCCGTCGGCAGCGTCAGCTCCTGGGCCATCAGTTCGCCATCGGACCAGATGATCCCCTGCAGAGATTCAGCATCGAGCCAGTCCCCCACCAGTTCAGAAAAACACTGGCGGAAGCGCTCAAAGTTAGCTTCTTCCAGCGACAGGCCTGCCGCCATCGCATGGCCACCAAATTTAATGATCAGCCCCGGATTCAGTGTATCCAGCCGCTCCAGCGCATCGCGCATATGCAGCCCGGCAATTGAGCGTCCCGATCCTTTCAGCGTCCCGTCACCTGCCGGTGCAAAGGCAATCACCGGACGGTTGAAACGCTCTTTCAGACGGGATGCCAGAATGCCGACTACCCCCTGATGCCACTCAGGATGGTACATAGCGATACCCAGCGGCAGCGCTTCGCTGGTGCTTTCCAGTTTATCGCACAGGGCGAGGGCTTCGGACTGCATTCCCTGCTCGATCTCTTTACGCGTCTGGTTCAGCGCGTCGAGCTCGCTGGCCAGCATTCGTGCCTGGCCCAGATCTTCACTCAGCAGCAGCGCCACGCCGACCGACATATCATCCAGTCTTCCTGCCGCATTCAGACGCGGCCCGAGGGCAAAGCCCAAATCACTGGCAGCGAGCTGACGCGCATCGCGGTTAGCGATTTCCAGCAGTGCGCGAATCCCCGGACGGCACTTACCGGCACGGATACGACTCAGCCCCTGCCAGACCAGAATACGGTTGTTCGCATCCAGCGGTACCACGTCGGCCACGGTACCCAGCGCCACCAGATCCAGCAGCTCTGCCAGATTGGGCAGTGGCGTCACCCCGCTGTCGCGCAACTGCGCGCGCAGCGCCAGCATCAGGTAGAACGCCACGCCAACGCCCGCCAGCGACTTGGAGGGAAAATCACAGTCAGCAAGATTAGGGTTAACGATGGCTGCCGCCTCCGGTAACGTATCACCCGGCAGGTGGTGATCGGTCACGATCACCGCAATGCCTTTCTCGTTGGCCAGGGTCACCCCGGCGTGTGAGGAGATACCGTTATCTACGGTCAGGATCAGCTGGGCACCACGGGCTGCGGCCTGCTCCACCACTTCCGGGCTCAGACCATAACCGTCATCAAAACGGTTGGGGACCAGATACTTGACGTTCTGCCCGCCCATGCTGCGCAGTGCCAGCACGGTCAGCGCGGTGCTGGTGGCGCCGTCGGCATCGAAATCACCGACGATCATAATGCAGAGGTTGTCAGCCAGCGCCTGTTGTAAAAGAGTCGCAGCCGTCTGAATACCACTCAGCGACTGGAAGGGGTGCAGATATTTCGCCCCCCGCTCCAGCTCACTGGCCTGCTGTATGCCCCGGCGGGCATACAGACGATGTAACAGCGGGTGAAGATCGGCAGGGAGTGCAGCAGCGTCCGTCGCCTCGCGACGACGGAGTTCAGTTTTACGATTCACCAACTCAGCCGCCGTTTTTCTGGCTATCGAGGAATTTCTTCAGATCCTGCGGGCTCTGGTAACCCGGGATCATCGTCCCGTTTTCCAGCAGCATTGCCGGCGTGCCCTGAATGCCGTAAAGCACACCTAATTTATACTGTTGACCAATATCGATTTTGCCATCAATCGGTGACACTGCCTCGCCTTTCATCGCCGCGTCAAAAGCTTTACGCGGGTCACCCGCCGACCAGATCGATTTCATCTCCTTCGCCACGTTGCCGTTCATACCCTCACGTGGGAAAGCCAGATAGCGCACGGTGATCCCCAGTGCGTTGTAGTCAGCCATCTGCTCGTGCAGCTTGCGGCAGTATCCACAGGTAATATCAGTAAAGACCGTCACCACATACTGCTGCTTAGGTGCTTTATAAACGATCATCTCTTTGCTCAGTGCTTCCACTTTCTTTTCCAGAAGCTGATTAGTGACGTTGACCGGCTGGCTGCCACTGACGTCATAGAGCGGACCCTGGACAAAATGTTTGCCGTCATCGGTCACGTACAGCACACCGCTTTCGCTCAATACCGTTTTAAAACCAGGCAGTGGCGAAGGCTGGATCTCGGTCTGCTGTAAGCCCAGCTTACTGAGAGACTGTTTAATGGCGGCATCGTCGGCATGGGCCAGTCCACTGGCCAGCGCGATGAGTCCCGAAAGTAACAGGTAGTGCTTCTTCATTTCATGTCCTTATAGCCTCACTAAGCGGGCTGTATTTTATATCAATCAGGCACGTGGATGATGCTGCTGGTGTAACTGGCGCAGTCGTTCGGTCGCTACGTGCGTGTAAATCTGGGTGGTCGATAAATCGCTGTGACCTAACAGCATCTGTACGACACGCAAATCGGCGCCGTGGTTCAACAGATGGGTAGCAAACGCATGGCGCAGCACGTGCGGAGACAGTTTTGCGCTATCGATGCCCGCCAGTGTGGCGTAATGTTTAATGCGATGCCAGAAAGTTTGCCGGGTCATTTGTTGCGCGCGGTTACTGGGAAACAGTACGTCCAGCGTCTGGCCGTTAAGCAGCCACGGGCGGCCATACTCAATAAACTGTTCGATCCAGTGAACCGCCTCTTCGCCCATCGGCACCAGCCGCTCTTTATTTCCCTTGCCGATGACGCGCACCACCCCCTGCCGCAGGCTGATATCGCTCAGGGTCAGCCCCACCAGTTCGGTCACGCGCAGCCCGGTGGCGTAAAGCAGCTCGAGCATCGCTTTATCACGCAGCTCAATGGGCTGATCGAGGCAGGGAGCCTGAAGCAGTCTTTCCACCTGCGCTTCAGACAGGTCTTTCGGCAGGCGCTGTGGCAGCTTGGGCGACGATAACAACGCACTGGGATCGTCCGCACGCAGCTTTTCACGGTAGAGATACTGGAACAGGCGGCGCATCGCACTGAGCAGGCGTGCCGAACTGGTGGCCTTGTAGCCCCCCTCAAGCCGTTCCGCCAGGAAGCCCTGTAAAGCTATCGCATCCACGGTCAGCAGCGACAGCTGATGATGCGCCAGCCAGCCGCAGAGCGACCGCAGATCAAGACGATATGACGCCACGGTATTTTGCGCCAGATTACGCTCGATCCACAGCGCATCAAGAAACTGCTCAATCAGATCGTTATCCTGCACCTCAACCTCTCCAGTCTGTCGTTATCATAACGATGAGTGCGCAACTAAAACCCATTTAATGCTTTAAAAACAGCATGATGACATATCGTACTGTCGTACAAAGTGCACCCATTATGCCTTATTCCTGCCGCCTTCTGATATAATCGCCGGCAGACTTTAGGAAAAACGAGTGCCACTACCATGAATATTGGTCTGTTTTATGGATCCAGTACCTGCTACACCGAGATGGCCGCCGAGAAGATCCGTGACTTTATCGGGGACGATCTGGTCACGCTGCATAACCTGAAAGACGATTCTCCGGCGCTGATGGAACAGTACGATTTGCTGATCCTGGGTATTCCGACCTGGGATTTTGGCGAACTGCAGGAAGACTGGGAAGCGATCTGGACAGAACTGCCGCAGCTTAATTTACAGGGCAAGGTGGTGGCCCTTTACGGCATGGGGGACCAGGGGGAGTACAGCGAATGGTTCCTGGATGCACTGGGGATGCTGCACGAGGTACTGGCGCCCTCCGGCGTGCAGTTTGTGGGTTACTGGCCGCTGGAAGGCTACGAGTTTACCAGTAAAAAACCGCTGACCGCCGATGGTAAGCAGTTTGTCGGTCTGGCGCTGGATGATATCAACCAGTTTGAGCAGACTGACGAACGTATTGCCCAGTGGTGTGAACAGATCCTGACGGAGATGGCCGAACTGCTGTAATCGTGGTGCCCAACACAAAAGGGCCGGTCAAAGAGATGACCGGCCCCTGAGCAGGGGCGAACCTTCTGTCACGGTTCGCCCTGTTGTGTTCAGCCGCTTATTTCCACAGACCGAAACGTCCCTTCCCGTCCTGCCCTGCTTCGCTACTCTCCTGCGGTTTAGCCGCTGCGGACAGCCGGTACCAGTCGATATTACGCGTCAGCGCCATTACCGCCGCCAGTGCCGCCATCAGCACGCCGGTGCCCAGCAGCAGCGCGCTGTCTTCCGACTGCAGCAGCTGCCACAGCACCGCATCCAGCGCCAGTACACCGCCAACGAACAGCAGGCTGCGCCGCCATCCCTGCAATACCGCCTGCAGGTAGAAGCCGTTAATGGCTGCACAGGTCAGACTTGCCGTCAGCCAGGCCAGGTTGAAGCCAATATGCTCAGACAGCGCCAGCAGTACCAGGAAGAACATCACCAGCGACAGCCCCACCAGCAGATACTGCATCGGGTGAACGCGCAGTGCGGTCAGCGTTTCAAACAGGAAAAACGCCATATAGGTCAGACCGATCAGCAGAATGGCATATTTTACCGCCCGCTGGGTCAGCTGGTACTGGTCAACCGGATTGACTACCATCGCGCTGAAGGCCGGGAGCGTTTCTGTACTGACGGTAAAATCATCCCGCACCAGCGAGTTGATGTTGTTAGCAAACCAGCTGCTCTGCCAGCGCGCCGTAAAACCTTCAGGCGTGATCTGGCGTTGTTCCGGCAGGAAGCTGCCGGTAAAGCCCGGATGCGGCCAGTTGCTCTTCAGATCAAAGGTGCTGTTTTTACCCAGAGGCACCACTTCCAGCTTCTGTGTTCCCAGCAGTTTGAGCGAGAAGTTCAGCGCCAGGCTTTTCTCCTGTAAAACCTCTGGCGGCAGCTCAACGTGTAACCCTTCGCTATTGCCCGGAAGCTGGCTACCCGGCTGGAAATCGAACTGCTTATCGCCAATATTCAGCGACGTCACGCTGCTGATCCCGCGTGGATCGCCAACGCCCATCACCAGTAGCGGATCGCCCAGAGTGACTCCCGGACGGGTAATATCGGCCAGCTGATCCCGATTAAAGGTGGCATTAATGTTGATGCCCGTACGCCAGACCTGCCCCTTGTAAATGCCGACCTTGCGCTCTTCCACCTGCTGATCGCCCGTCACGTTCAGGCTTTCAGGCAGAAAATAGCGCAAATGGGTGACCTTTACCGTGACCTCCTTTCCCTCACGCATTTCCGTGACGATTTCGCTCCAGGGAATGGCAATCAGCGGTCCGAACAGGCGCTGCGGACCGCTGGTGCTCTGGCTGAGCTTGTCTGCCACGTTGTCGCGCCATACGCTGCGCTCGGTGATCAATGTACTGAGCATACTCAGCGGCACCAGCAGCAGTAACAGGCAGCCGATAAGCGTTAACATTTTCCATAATACGGGGGATTTATTCATGGGCGATTCTCCTGTGTGTATGACGCAGAAGATAGCCCCCCTGAATGGGGAGAAAATGAAGTTATGTGAAGAGACGGTGAAGTCAGACGTTATTTTTTATCGTTAGTTGCGCACAGACGCCACCTTCCGCCCGGGGGGTTAACGTGATGCTCCCCTGATGCAGTCGCGCCACTTCGCGGACAAAGGCCAGCCCCAGTCCGCTGCTCTTTTCACCATTGTTGCGCGGCAGCGAATAGAACCGGTCGAAAATATGAGGCAGTGCATAGTCAGGAATACCGCTGCCACTGTCCAGCACCTGAAAAATCATTTCGTCCGTGCTCTGGCTGACCTCAATACGCACCTCTCCCGCCAGCGGCGTAAAATCGAGAGCGTTATCCAGTAAATTGGCCAGCGCCTGCTCCAGCAGTAGCGGATCAGCCCGAACGGACAGCCCCACCAGTGCCTCAGCATCAAAAGTCAGTCGTTTGCCCTGGGCCTGAACCGCCCGGCTGTCGCACAGTCCCGTGACCAGCGGCAGCAGGCTGACGATCTGCCGCTGGATCTCCGGACGGTTTTCCAGCGTGGCCTGGCGAAGCAGGTTGTCGATAAGCCGCTGCATCCGGATATTTTGTTGCAGGATATTGGCCGAGAAGCGCTGAACCACCGCAGCAGGGGGGCATTCATGCAGAATCTCTGCCGCCCCCCGGATCGCCGCCAGCGGGCTTTTCAGCTCGTGGGTCAGCGCATGAGCATAATGCTCAATATAGCGTTTACCCTCCAGTTTCAGACGCATACTTTCCAGCGCCTGTGCCAGCTTGCGCAACTCACTGCTGTTCATGGCGGGAAGGGGCAGTGCCTCTCCCTGGGTGACGGAGTCGGCGTAACGCACCAGACGCCCCACGGAACGGTTAATCCACAGCACAAAAGTCAGACCGATCAGCAGCGCGATCCCCAGCAGCGCCGCCCCTGCCCACAGGATACGACGCTCACTGCGGCGGATCACCGGCACCATGGTGCTGTTGGCCTTCCCGACGCTGAGGACCCCCAGCAGCCTGGCGCCGTCACGCACCGGTGCCGCGACATACATGACGGAACTGGCATCATCATCCGGATTACTGCGCGAGCTACGTGCGCCGTATTCACCCCGCAGGGTCAGCAGGACATCATTCCAGCGGGAGTAATCCTGACCCAGGGCTACGCCAGCAGAATCGAACAGCACCCTGCCTTTCTCATCGGTCAGATAGACCCGGTACTCATTACGACGCTTGGCAATCCCACTGATATCCGCCCTGACCGGATAGCCGCGCAGCTGTGAGAAAGCAGCGGCAAGCTGCCCGTTCTGCGGCTGGCCACTGAGAATATCGGCCCGCGCAAACTGTGCCAGCAGCGTGGCGGTATCCACCAGCGTCCCTTCGGTCGCGCGGCGGACGCCGGGTTTAACTTCTTTAAGAAAAATACTCAGCACAAACCACGCGGCCACGGCAACGATCAGAAAATAGCCCAACAGCAAACGCATCCCGATGCGCATCAGCCAGCCACCAGGCTGTAGCCGAGGCCGCGATGCGTCAGCAGCACCTGCTCATGCGGATTGATGTCACGGAGTTTGGCGCGCAGCGTTTTAATATGAGTATCAACAGTGCGATCAAGGCTCTCTTCCGCCTCTTTCCACACCAGATTCATCAGTTGCTGTCGGGAAAAAACCCGCCCGGGCGACAGCAACAGGGTTTTCAGCAGCAGATATTCATAGCGCGTCAGGGCCAGCGGCTGCTGGCACCACTCCACACGGGCGGAAGCCTCATCCAGCGTAAAACTGCCAACGTTATACTTTGGCGACTGCGCAATGCGCTGCTGTTTTTGCAGGCGACGCAGCAAAGTACGTACCCGGGCACAGACTTCACGTGGCGAAAAAGGTTTAGCGACATAATCATCCGCCCCAATCTCCAGCCCCAGCAGGCGATCAACCTCTTCACTGCGGGCGGTGAGGAACAGCACAGGCAGATCGGGCTGACTCGCCAGCAGCCGGCGGCACAGCTCAAAGCCGTTGATATCCGGCAGCCCCACATCAAGGATCACCAGGTCGGGCACTTCCTGCCCCAGTGCATCCAGCATCGGCATCCCTCTGGGGAACCAGCGGGTGGAAAACCCCTCAAGCTGCAGCATATACAGCAGGGTATCAGCAATGGCCGCTTCATCTTCTACCAGCCACAGGGTCGCGCTACTCATCACGCCATTCCTTTTTACTGAGCAATTGCTGGCGCAAAAGCCGCCACTCACTGTTATCCATACCATCGGCAAAAAGCCACAACCGTTCATGCCGCCCCTGGTTGTCCCGTAAGGACAGACGCACGGCATGACGGGTCATCCATGGCGGTGAAACCATCTGCCACTGTGCCTGATGCCACTGGACGCGACGGCCGCTGAGCAGTACAAAAAGCCCCTGCCAGCGCCGGGTGCGGCGGCAACTGCGCAGGCACTCCCCCCCTGTCAGCAACAGCAGAGCAACTTTAACCAGCGAGGCTTCGGGAGGCCAGGGTGCCAGCAACAGTAACAGCATCACGCCACCGTGCAGTAGCAGGGATAAGCTCTGCGCGTGCCGTGAAAGCCGAAGGTTACAGTGGCACCGGACCACGTTCTCTGTTTCGGTCCTGGATCAGGGCGACCATGCGCTTTAACTCGTCATCGGCCGGTTCGCCATGATTCATCAGCCAGTTAAACAGATCGGGATCATCATTCTCCAGCAGGCGAACGAAAAGTTGTTTATCCTGATCGTTGAGCGAGTCATATTCATACTCAAAAAACGGCATGATGGAGATATCCAGCTCACGCATACCGCGACGGCATGCCCAGTGAATTCGTGATTTGTTTGAAATATCCATGTCACTCTGTGTCGGTTAACAAAACATGGCGCTCAGTGTACCGCTTTTTTGCTTCACTGTTGATGCAGCAATTTTTCCCCTGCGCGCTGCAACACAAAACAATGACATGGGTTGCAGGGTTATCACACGTTTTGTGCCGCAATTTCCGGAAACAGGTTGCAAAGCCGGGCTGCTCTTTTAACATGAGAAACAAATTTTCATCCCTTGCTGACTTTAGGACTGAACTATGCCGACGATTTCTTTCCCGCCCCGTCAACCCACTGCCTCGGCGCGTCTGCCGTTGACCCTGATGTCACTGGAAGAGTGGGCGCTGGTAACGGCTACGGGTGCCGATCGTGTCAGCTATTTGCAGGGGCAGGTCACGCTGGATGTGGCCGCCCTGGCCGCCGATCAACACCGCCCTGCTGCGCACTGTGATGCAAAAGGAAAGATGTGGAGCAATCTGCGCCTGTTCCACCGCGCCGATGGCCTTGCCTTTATTGAGCGCCGCAGCCTGCGTGATAACCAGCTGGCAGAGCTGAAAAAGTATGCGGTCTTTGCCAAAGTTGCCCTGACGCCCGATGATGAGTCCGTCCTGCTGGGCGTGGCCGGTTTCCAGGCCAGAGCAGCACTGACTAATCTGTTCAGTATGCTGCCTGACGCTCAGACGCAGGTGGTGCAGGATGGCGAGAGCACCCTGCTGTGGTTCGATCTGCCCGCCGAACGTTTCCTGCTGGTCACCAGCGCAGAAAAAGCCGAAGCGCTGCGCGTCGCACTGGCGGACGCCGCACAGCTGACCGACAGCTCACAGTGGCTGGCGCTGGAGATTGAGGCTGGTTTCCCGGTGATTGACAGCGAGACCAGCGCCCAGCTGATCCCGCAGGCCACCAACCTGCAGGCGCTGGATGCCATCAGCTTCAAGAAAGGCTGCTATACCGGGCAGGAAATGGTGGCGCGGGCTAAATTCCGTGGCGCGAATAAACGCGCACTCTACTGGCTGGCGGGGAAAGCCAGCACCGTCCCGGTAGCCAACGGCGCGCTGGAAATGAAGATGGGTGAAAACTGGCGTCGCACCGGAACCATTCTGGCAGCCTGCCAGCTCGACAACGGTGAAGTTTGGGTACAGGCGGTGATGAATAACGACCTGGAGCCGGATACGGTTCTGCGCGTGCAGGGCGATGAGGGTGGGCAGCTAGCCATACGGCCGCTGCCCTACGACATCGCTGCGGGATGACCGGGGCGCTGCCCCCTACATCACGTAGAGATAAATCGCCAGGAAGTGGCAGAAAGAGCCGCCAAGCACGAAACCGTGCCAGATGGCATGATTGTAAGGGATACGTTTCGACACGTAGAAAATCACCCCCAGCGAATAGGTGATCCCGCCTGCGGCCAGCAGCCATACGCTGCCCGCAGGCAGGCGCATTACCATCTGATACAGCACAATCACTGAGAGCCAGCCCATCAGCATATAGGTGATCAGGGAGATGGCTTCAAAACGGTGAGCAAACACCAGCTTGAAGATAATCCCGATCAGCGCCAGCCCCCAGATCACCACCATCAGCCAGTGTGCCAGCGGCGACCGCAGCCCCACCAGCAGGAACGGCGTATAGGTTCCGGCAATCAGCAGATAGATCGCGGCATGGTCGAGTTTTTTCAGCCAGAATTTAGCCCGTTCACCCGGTACTGAGTGGTAGAGCGTCGAGGCAAGAAACAGCAGGATCATGCTGCCGCCGTACAGACTGTAGCTGACGATAGCCAGCGTCCCCGCGTTGTTATTAATCGCCTGATCCAGCATCAGCACCAGACCAATAATCCCCAGCAGGCAGCCGAGTCCGTGGCTGATGCTGTTCGCCCACTCTTCAGCGACGGAATAGCCTGCCGTCGGTACTTTTTGCTTCACCATAATCAATTACTATCCCCGGTTTACCCGCCACCACCATCATAAAATGCCATGACGGAAATCTCATCAGACCTAGCGTAACTGAGAATAATTTCAGAGTACACATGTAAGCTAAAATATACTGCGACATCCTGCACGCACATTCCTGCGCGAAATACGCAATCGTTTACCTTACAATATGGACACCTTTTTTAGCGATAAGTGAGACAGCGATGTCAGACAGGGTAGCAGCCTTAGATTTCGGCGCGATGACGGAAGTGGTGCAGTTTTTAATGGAGCTGGACAAGCTTAAAGGTGTGGAGCGCCGTACCCGCCTGCTCGACAATGCGCGCCAGGAGAACTCGGCAGAACACAGCTGGCACCTGGCCATGGCAGTGATGAGTATGGCCCCCTTCTCGCCGGATCCCATAGATGTACAGCATGCAATAAAACTGGCGCTGGTGCATGACGTGGTCGAGATCGATGCCGGTGATGTCATGGTCTATGACACTGCTGCGCGTGAAGCTATTCAGGTTCAGGAAATTGCCGCAGCACGCCGCATATTTGGCCTGTTGCCGGGCGCGCAGGGTGAATATTTTCGTGCGCTGTGGGACGAATACGAGGCGGGGGACACCGCAGAAGCGCGCTTTGCCAATATGCTGGACCGCGCGCTGCCGGTTATGCTTAATCTGCACAATCAGGGGCAGAGCTGGAAAGACAACGGTATCCGCCTGGTGCAGGTAAAGGCGCGAAATGTGGAACTGGCGCAGCAGTGGCCTGCATTATGGCAGCATCTGGAGCAGCACCTGGACTGCGCACATGCGAAGGGCTGGCTGCTGTAGGGCAGATCCGCCGGCAGGCTGACCAGAAAAGCAGGTCAGCCTGCGTGAGTGAGTGAGATGGCAAGGTGCCCGGGACGACCGCGCCCTTTTTTGTTCGCCCCGTTTTAACGCCCACCTGCCGCGTCAATAAACGTACCGGTGACGTAGGATGCCTCGTCACTCAGCAGCCAGGCTATCGCACTGGCAATCTCCCCGGGGTGCCCGCCGCGCTGCATAGGGATCGCAGAGGCCAGGCGGTCCACCCGCTGCGGTTCGCCCCCGTCAGCGTGCATGTCGGTATAGATATATCCGGGACGGACGCCATTAACCCTGATGCCCTGCGCGGCCACCTCCAGCGACAGTCCCCGGGTCAGCGTGTCCATTGCCCCTTTTGACGCAGCATAATCGACGTACTCCCCCGGTGAACCGGTGCGCGACGCTGCCGAAGAGACGTTCACAATCGCCCCGCCGCCACCGCCGTGATGATGCCCCATGCGTTTCACCGCTTCGCGACAGCAGATAAAAGCACCGGTGACGTTGGTGGCAAAGACCCGGTTTATACGCTCTGCGGTTAACTGCTCCAGTGTCGACTGCTGAAAGAGGATCCCGGCGTTATTGACCAGGGCTCTCAGCGACTCCGGCTGACGGTCAATGTCGGCAAACATCGCCATGACCTGAGCTTCGTCCGCAATATCCGCCTGCACAGCAAAAGCGCTGCCGCCCTGTCGTTCAATCTCTGCCACCACCGACTCTGCCTCAGCGGTACGATGCACGTAGTTAACTGCGACCCGCCAGCCCTGTCGGGCCAGCAGAAT
The DNA here is from genome assembly GCF_001571305.1 of Erwinia persicina NBRC 102418. Lineage (GTDB taxonomy): Bacteria > Pseudomonadota > Gammaproteobacteria > Enterobacterales > Enterobacteriaceae > Erwinia > Erwinia persicina. Next base: position 193,953 of record NZ_BCTN01000006.1, read on the forward strand.
CGCCGTCGCGCGCCCAATGCCCCGACTGCCGCCGGTGACTAATGCGATGTTCATCTCGTCTCTCCCATAAAAAAGGGCTGACCGCAAAAGAAGGTCAGCCCCGGCATAACCCGCGCAGGCGATAATGCGAAGGGTTACTCGTATTCGCTCATCGGTACACAGGAGCAGAACAGATTACGATCCCCGTAAACATCATCCAGACGTTTCACGGCAGGCCAGTATTTATTCGCACTTCCTGCCGGGAATACCGCCAGTTCACGGCTATAAGGATGGCTCCACTCGCCGACCATTTCCATCTGGGTGTGCGGTGCATTGACCAGGGGGTTATCTGCCAGCGGCCACTCGCCGTCTGCCACACGATCAATTTCGCTGCGGATAGCCAGCATCGCATCAATAAAGCGATCCAGTTCAACCTTACTTTCCGACTCGGTTGGCTCCACCATCAGCGTACCCGCCACCGGGAATGACATGGTCGGCGCATGGAAACCGTAGTCGATAAGGCGTTTGGCAATATCCAGCTCACTAATACCGGTCTGCTCTTTCAGCGGCCGAATATCCAGGATACATTCATGCGCCACCCGGCCATCACGGCCGGCATAGAGGATCGGATAGGCCGACTGCAGACGATGCGCAATATAGTTGGCATTGAGGATCGCCACTGAGCTGGCCTGTTTAAGACCTTCAGCGCCCATCATGCGGATATACATCCAGCTGATCGGCAGGATTGACGCGCTGCCAAACGGCGCTGCTGATACCGCGCCCTGCCCGGTCAGCATGCCTTCAATTTCTACCACGCTGTGGCCCGGTACAAAGGGGGCAAGGTGAGCTTTGACGCCAATCGGCCCCATGCCCGGCCCGCCGCCGCCGTGCGGGATGCAGAAGGTTTTATGCAGGTTAAGGTGTGAGACATCCGCCCCGATGTAACCCGGCGTGGTGATCCCCACCTGCGCATTCATGTTGGCTCCGTCCAGATATACCTGTCCACCGAACTGATGAACGATCTGGCACACCTCACGGATCGTCTCTTCATAGACGCCGTGCGTGGACGGGTAAGTCACCATGATGCAGGAGAGGGCTTCACCCGCCTGTTCTGCTTTCACACGCAGATCGTGCAGATCGATGTTGCCCTGTTTGTCACAGGCGACCACCACAACGGTCATCCCCGCCATCTGTGCCGAGGCCGGGTTGGTGCCGTGCGCCGAGCCAGGGATCAGACAGATGTGACGTCCCCCTTCGTTACGACTTTCGTGATAGCGGCGTATCGCCAGCAGACCTGCATATTCACCCTGGGCGCCGGAGTTGGGCTGCATACAGAGTGCGTCATACCCGGTCAGCTGCACCAGCCAGCGCGAGAGCTGGCCAATCATCTGCAGGTAACCGCCCGCCTGCTCAGCCGGGCAGAACGGGTGCAGTTCTGCAAACTCTGGCCAGGTGATGGGGATCATCTCTGCTGCTGCATTCAGCTTCATGGTGCACGACCCCAGCGGGATCATTGCCTGATTCAGCGCCAGATCTTTCCGCTCCAGGCTGTGCATGTAGCGCATCATCTCGGTTTCGCTGTGATAACGGTTAAACACCGGATGAGTCAGGATCGGTGCTGTGCGGATAATCGCTGACGGGATGGCGCTGGCATCGCTATCCAGCGCATCGATATTCAGGCCATGCTCCTCTCCCAGCAGGATCGAGAACAGTGCCACTACGTCTTCCCGGGTAGTGGTTTCATCCAGAGTGATGCCCACCGCATTGAGAATATCGCTGCGCAGGTTCATACCGAAGCTCAGGGCGCGCTCCAGTACTGCCGCTTTGTCGCTGACTTCCACGGTCAGGGTATCGAACCAGGTGTCATGGCGCAGTTTCAGGCCGCGCTGCTGTAATCCCTGCGCCAGGATATCGGTCAGCCGGTGAATGCGGCTGGCAATGCGCTTCAGGCCAGCCGGCCCGTGGAATACCGCGTACAGGCTGGCGATGTTGGCCAGTAATACCTGCGAGGTGCAGATGTTGGAGTTCGCTTTCTCACGACGGATATGCTGTTCACGGGTCTGCATTGCCATACGCAACGCGATATTCCCTGCCGCATCCCGGGATACGCCAATAATCCGGCCAGGCATTGAACGCTTGTGCTCATCGCGGGCGGCGAAGAAGGCGGCATGAGGGCCACCATAGCCCATCGGCACGCCGAAGCGCTGGGCAGAACCGAAGACGATATCGGCCCCCTGCTGGCCCGGTGCCTGTAGCAGCACCAGCGACATCATATCGGCCGCCACGCTGACCACCACGTTGCGGCTTTTCAGCCGGGTAATCAGATCCGTATAATCATGTACTTCACCGCCGGTGCCGACCTGCTGCAACAGCACGCCGAACACCTCATCCAGCTCCAGCACTTTCTCTGCTTTGTCCACCAGCACGTCAAAGCCAAAGGTTTCCGCACGGGTGCGCACCACATCCAGCGTTTGCGGATGGATATCATCAGCGACAAAGAAACGATTAGCATTTTTGAGCTTGCTGACGCGTTTTGCCATGGCCATGGCTTCAGCGGCGGCTGTCGCCTCGTCCAGCAGGGAAGCGGAGGCAATATCCAGCCCGGTCAGATCCAGCGTCAATTGCTGGAAGTTCAGCAGGGCTTCCAGACGCCCCTGAGAGACTTCAGGCTGATAAGGGGTATACGCGGTGTACCAGCCGGGGTTTTCCAGCATATTGCGCAGGATCACCGGAGGCGTCAGCACCGGCGTATAGCCCATACCGATAAACGATTTGTAACGCTGATTCTGCGACGCAATCGCCTTTAACTCGGCCAGCGCCAGGTGCTCCGTCAGCGCATCGCCTACCGCAGGCGGGCTGGGAAGCTGGATGTCGGCAGGCACAATCGAGGCAATCAGTTCGGCCAGCGACGTCGCGCCGATGGCGTTGAGCATGACATCCTGCTGTTCCTGCGAAGGGCCGATATGGCGCTCAATAAATGCACCGTGGTGTTCAAGCTGGCTGAGTTTCTGGGTCATGGGTGGTCAATCCTGCATCAGGCACAAAGAGGCGGGACAGGCAGAGAGCCAGTCCCGAAATGACAAGTGAGCGGGCTGTTATTCAATTGTTCCCTGGTAGCCTGCTGCATCTAATAACGTCTCAAACTCGGTATCATCCGTCGCTTTAATACGGAACAGCCAGCCATCGGTATAGGGGGCGCTGTTAACCAGTTCAGGTTCAGCATCCAGCCCGCTGTTCACTTCCACAATCTCACCACTCAGGGGCGCATAAATATCGGAAGCGGCTTTCACGGACTCTGCCACCGCGCAGTCTTCACCCTGGCTGTAGGTATTGCCGACGTCCGGCAGGTCAACAAAGACCATATCTCCCAGCAGCTCCTGCGCGTGTTCGGTAATGCCCACGGTGTAGGTGCCATCCGCTTCTTTGCGCACCCATTCATGGCTGTCACGATATTTCAATTCGGCGGGTACATTGCTCATTAAATTGCTCTCCAAAAGTTACTTCGTTACCGGTTTTCCGGCGCGGACAAAAACGGGCCGGGTGACGCGCACCGGCATTTCACGGTTGCGAATTTGCACCACGGCATGTTCGCCAATCCCGGCGGGTACGCGTGCCAGCGCAATGCTGCACCCAAGCGTCGGGGAGAATGAACCACTGGTAATGACGCCTGCCAGCTGATTGCCTGCGGCATCGCTGAAGTGAACCGGCAGTTCATTACGCAGTACGCCTTTTTCGGTCATGATCAGCCCCACCAACTGGTCGGTACCTTTTTCGCGCTGAAATTCCAGCGCTTCACGGCCAATAAACTCACGATCTGAGGGTTCCCAGCCGATGGTCCAGCCCATATTGGCTGCCAGAGGGGAGACGCTCTCATCCATTTCCTGTCCATACAGATTCATACCCGCCTCCAGACGCAGCGTATCGCGTGCGCCCAGCCCGGCAGGTTTAACCCCGGCAGCCAGCAGTTGCTGCCAGAACCCGGCAACCTGATCGTTGGGCAGGGCAATTTCATAACCCGCCTCCCCGGTATAACCGGTTGTGGCAATAAAAAGATCGCCGGACTGCACGCCAAAGAATGGCTTCATGCCGCTGACGTCCTGCCGCTGCTGGTCATTAAACAGCGTCTGCGCTTTTTGCTGGGCATGAGGGCCCTGCACTGCCACCAGCGCCAGATCGTCACGCTCGATCAGTTCTACGCCGAACGCTGTCGCATGCTCACCTATCCACGCCAGATCCTTTTCACGGGTGGCAGAGTTGACCACCAGGCGGAAAAATTCTTCGTCCATAAAGTAAACAATCAGATCGTCTATCACGCCGGCAGAAGCGTTGAGCATGGCAGTGTAAAGTGCTTTTCCGGGCTGGGTCAGCCGGGCCACATCGTTGGCCAGCAGATAGCGCAGGAACTCGCGGGTGCGGACACCGCGCAGATCAACAATGGTCATGTGGGAAACATCAAACATCCCGGCATCCGTGCGCACCGCATGATGTTCATCCATCTGAGAGCCGTAATGAAGCGGCATCATCCAGCCGTGAAAATCGACCATACGGGCACCGCTTGCCTGGTGCTGTTCAAACAACGGGGTTTGCTGAATCTCGCTTTGCTGAACCATAGTTTTCCTGTGCCTGAGTCGGTTGCTGACGCGCGTCGTTCACCACCCGGGATAGCCGACGCAATCGTTACCTTCACTATGAACTTACCACCGAACCCGTCAATTAACCATAAGGTAAACGAGGTCGAACCCGCTCTGCCTCAAAACAGGGCGCCGTTGATTTTCTGGTTTTTTTCACTAAAAAAATGCGTTATTACACACAAAAACGGCAATTCATTGCGACAAACATAGTTTAAACATACAGCACAGGCATTAACCCGCCGTAAAAAAGCGAAGGGTAACCAAAGGTGGCATTACAAAAAGTAATGCGAAGAGGCCCGTAAAATTAGAATTTTTCAAACGACGGGCAAAAATGGGGCAGATATTGCACAAGCGGGGCGCAGGTTCTCAGGCAGGCAGGAATAAAAAAAGGGGAGCGAAACGCCCCCCTTTCTGCTGGCTACTTAGCGCAGCCAAGCCGGCAGGTCATGCAACCCCATCGCCTGCTTTAACAGCCGTGGCTTCACGCCCGGCAGATTATCGGCTAACGCCAGGCCCACATCTCGCAGCAGTTTCTTCGCCGGGTTGTTACCGTTAAACAACTCGCGGAACCCCTGCATACTGGCCAGCATCACTGCAGCGCTGTGTTTACGGCTGCGCTCGTAGCGCCGCAGATACAGGTGCTGACCAATGTCTTTACCCTGCTGCTGCAGGCGTTTCACTTCACCGATCAGCTCTGCCGCATCCATAAAGCCGAGGTTAACGCCCTGCCCGGCCAGTGGATGAATGGTATGCGCAGCATCCCCCACCAGCGCCAGACGATGTGCGGCAAAATGACGCGCATAGCGGCCCATCAGCGGGAAGGCTTGACGTTCGCTTTCTGCCTCACACAGCCCCAGACGCAGGTCGAAAGCCACCGACAGCTGCTGGTTAAACACCGCTTCCGGCATCGCCTGAAGGCGGGTCGCCTCCTGCGGCGGCAGCGACCAGACGATAGAGCTGAGATGCGGATCGCTCAGAGGTAAGAACGCCAGGATACCGTCACCGTGGAACACCTGACGGGCCACCGACGCATGCGGCTGTTCCGTACGAATATTCGCTACCAGCGCATGGTGCTGGTAGTCCCAAAAGGTGAGCGGAATATCGGCCTTGTTGCGCAGCCAGGAATTGGCACCGTCTGCCGCCACCAGCAAACGGGCCGTCATCATGGTGCCATCCTGCAGCGTCACAAAGGCTTCATTGTCGCCAAACGCTACCTGCTGCAGTTCCGCAGGAGCAATCAGCGTGATATCGCTCAGGCCCTCTGCCCGCTGCCACAGCGCCTGATGGATCACTGCATTTTCAATAATATGCCCAAGGTGGGCCAGGCCCTGCTGCTCATCGTCAAAAACAATGCGCCCGAAACTGTCGCGGTCCCACACTTCCATGCCGTGATAGGCGCTGGCGCGTGCGCTGAGGATGGCATCCCAGACGCCAAGGTGCTGCAACAGTCTTTCGCTGGCGGCATTAATCGCAGAAACGCGTAACGCCGGGGGCGCGCTGGTATCGCGCACCTGCGGGGCTTCACGCTCCAGCACGGCGATGCGCAGACCGCTGCCCTGTAAGCCACAGGCGACTGCCAGTCCGACCATTCCACCACCGGCGATGATCACATCATAGGTTTGCATGACTGCTTTCTCCTCAACGCTTAACCCAGCCCAACGTGCGCTCGGCAAGCAAATTACGTAATGGCGGCAGATGATCCATCGCCATCAGTCCCAGATTTCGCCCTGCGACCAGCGGCGTGTAACGGTTAGCAAACAGTCGAACCAGCCCGTCGGTAATACCAATCGTCGCCTGTGCGTCCGGCTGCCGGCGCTGCTGATAATGTTGCAGTGTAGCGTAAGCCCCTGTTTCGCGTCCGGCACGCCAGGCCGCCGCCAGCGTTTCGGCCAGCGACATGACATCACGAATCCCCAGATTAAACCCCTGTCCGGCGATCGGGTGCAGGGTCTGTGCAGCATTACCAACCAGCGCCAGCCGGTGAGCAATATGCTGAGAGGCGGTTTGCAGCCGTAACGGATAGCTGGTGCGCTGCCCTACCTGTGTAATGCGCCCCAGCCGCCAGCCAAAGGCACGCTGCAATTCAGCGATAAAGCGATCGTCGCCCCAGCGATCCACCGCGTCTTTTTGTGCCAGAGGATGGCACCATACCAGCGAACTGCGGCCAGCGGACATCGGCAACAGCGCCAGCGGGCCGAATTCGGTAAAACGCTCGAACGCACGCCCCTGATGGGCTACCTGCGTCGACACATTGGCGATCACGGCGACCTGCTGATAGTCCGCACTCTGCCACTGGACACCGCAGGCCGCAGCGACCCGGGAGTGCGAACCGTCTGCGGCGACCAGCAGATGGCCAGTCAGCTGCTCACCGCTTTCCAGCGCCACGCACACCCGATCCCGGGTACGTTCGACGCTGGCCACTTTATCCGGGCAGCGCAGGGTGACACCCGGGGCGTTTTTCAGGCGGGAAAACAGCCGCTGGCCCACTTCATGCAGCTCAACCACCTGCCCCAGCGCCGACACGCCGTAATCGGCCGCAGTCAGCGAGACAAAGCTGGCATGGCCGCGATCGCTGACATGTACATCGGTGATGGCCGTCGCGGCGGAGGCCAGCAGTGGCCAGAGGCCGATTGCCGCCAGCTGCTGACAGGTCCCCTCTGCCAGCGCAATCGCCCGGCCATCAAAGCCAGGATGCACACGGCTGGCAGGCTCGGTTCCCTCCACCAGCGTGACCGCCAGCTGCCCCTGCGTCAGGTGTGAAATGGCCAGCGCCAGCGTCGCGCCGGTCATCCCGCCGCCTGCAATAATTATGCTCATGAGCGTTTCGCTGCTGCCATTAATGCTTCAATGTCATCGGCATCTTTTACCACCGTATCCGTGAGGTTTTCGTTACCTTCTGCGGTGATAATGATGTCATCTTCAATGCGTATGCCAATACCGCGATACTCAGCAGGCACATCGGCATCCGGGGCGATATACAGGCCAGGTTCAATAGTCAGCACCATACCGGGTTCGAGCAGACGATCGCGGTCGACGCCGTAATGACCGACATCATGCACGTCCAACCCCAGCCAGTGGCTCAGGCCATGCATAAAGAATTGCCGGTGTGCATTTTCTGCGATCAGGACGTCGACATCACCATGCAGAATGCCCAGCTTAACCAGCCCCGTGACCATCACTTCCACCGCTGCCGCCGTCACTTCACGGATACTGGTACCCGGGCGATAGAGCGCCAGCGAACGGTATAAGGCGGCCAGGACGATATCGTAGAGCGCGCGCTGCGGCGCGGTAAATTTCCCCCCCACCGGGAAGGTGCGGGTAATATCTCCGGCATAGCCTTTCAGTTCACACCCAGCGTCGATCAGCACCAGTTGGCCGTCGCGCATCTGACTCTCGTTTTCGGTGTAGTGCAGAATACAGCCATTATCCCCCGCGCCAACAATGGTGTTGTAGGACGGAAAACGCGCGCCGTGACGGTTGAATTCGTGGTGAATTTCCCCTTCGAGCTGGTATTCATACATCCCGGGACGGGCTTTCTGCATGGCGCGGGTATGTGCCAGCGCACTGATACGCCCGGCTTCACGCAGCACAGCCTGCTCTTCCGGCGATTTAATGAGACGCAGTTCATGAACCCACGGACGCCAGTCGGTTAGTGTCGCGGGCGCAGACAGGTTCTGTCGTGAACCCCGACGCAGCACGTCCAGCGCGTTGAAGACGATGGTGTCGGAAAAGGCATACTGTCCCTGGGCATGGTAGATCACATCCAGCCCGTTCAACAGCAGGTGCAGTTGCTCGTTAATGTCACTCCAGGGAAGAGCACGATCGATCGCCAGCTTTTCCGGTGCAGCCTCCTGGCCCAGACGGCGGCCAAACCAGATCTCAGCCGTCAGATCCCGCACCCGATTAAACAGGACGCTGTGGCTGTGGTTATCTGCACTTTTGATCAGCAGCAGTGCCGACTCGGGTTCGTTGAATCCCGTGAAGTACCAGAAATCACTGTTCTGTCGATACGGATACTCACTGTCATTACTGCGCGTTGCTTCCGGTGCGGCGAAAATAATCGCCGCGCTTGCCGGTGCCATCTTCGCTAACAGCGCCTGACGACGGCGCAAAAACTCCTGCTGGGTCATTTGACCTCCTGAATGCTGTTCCGTTAAATCACCACGGGCGGCCTGACGGACCGCCTCTTAGTGCAGCGTCGGCTTTTTCATCACGACATTGGTCGGCACGGCGCGGGTAAAGGTGTCATGACACAGCAGTGCAGCCACACGCACATACTCAATGACCTCTTCCAGCGACTGTTCCAGTTCTTCCTGATCTTCATCTTCATCATAACCGAGCTGGGCAATGGTGCGCAGATCGTCGATGGCTTCTCCGGTTTCCCCTTTCACCTGGCCAATTTTAGGCTGTACAACGCCCAGGCCAAGCAGGAAATGGTTCACCCAACCTGCCAGCGCATCGGCACGATCAAAAACGGTGATGTCGTCATCTTCCGGCAGGTAAAGCTGGAACAGAAAGCCTTCATCTTCCAGTGTATTACCAATCGCTTCGTGCATCTCCTGCAGGGGCTGCGCCAGCGTTTGCGAAAACGCCATGCCCTCATTGGTCAGGTCGTGCATCAGCGTTTGCCAGCTGCTGTCATGGTTGCCGCCGCAGATCAATCCGCTGATCAGGCCATGCATCTCGGCAGGGGTCATTCCTACGCCCTGCTGCGTCAGTACTGAGGCCAGCGTGTTGTAGCCCGGCATAATGTTCGTTAGTGACATGGGTTTTGTTCGTCGTTGGCTGGTTAAGTTCGTGGTATGCTACCACCAGGTGCCTCAACGATTCCAGAAAGGGGTTGTTTCTTATATTAGGGGTAGTTATAGTAGCGCCCCTCCCAAGCCCTTGAGCGGTAAGGGTGATGGCGGGCGCAGTAATCAGTCAGGAAGGTGGCATGTCTGCACAACCGGTAGATATTCAAATTTTTGGCCGTTCATTAAGAGTAAATTGTCCGCCCGAACAGCAAGATGCGCTGAATCTGGCTGCCGAAGACCTCAATCAACGGTTGCAAGACTTAAAAGTTCGCACTAGAGTCACTAATACCGAGCAACTGGTATTTATTGCTGCACTGAACATTTGCCATGAACTGGCGCAGGAAAAAGTCAAAACCCGTGACTATGCGTCGAACATGGAACAACGAATTCGGATGCTGCAACAGACCATTGAACAGGCATTGCTTGAGCAAGGTCGCATAACTGAACGTACGGGTGCGAAGTTCGAATAACACTTCAACGTTAGCTGTGATACAGTGACGGTGAAGTAAAAAATTCTCTGAGATGTTTGCAAGCGGGCCCGTCCCCTGAGCCGATAATTAATACCAAACAGAGTGTGACGCTCTGTAACCTGTGCGCAAGCTCGGTTCGTCCGAGAAGCCTGATGGTTACGACGGCATACTCACCTTGAACCATGGGTTCAAGGGTTACAGCCTGCGGCGGCATCTCGGAGATTCCCACGTTTTATCTCCACTCTTTTTTCTGGTATTTACACTCTCTGCAAGACCCGGCAATCTGAAGACACCCTTTGCTTTTGGAGTGGCCAGCTATGAGCCTCCTTCTTCGCGACCGTCAGGATATCCGCACCCATATCCGCCACCTCCGGCGAGAACTCAGCCATGAACAGCAGCAGCTTGCTGCCGTGCAGGTCGCTGACCATGCGCTGAATTTTGCCCCGGTACAGCAGGCGAAGAATATTGCGCTGTTTCTTTCTGTCGACGGTGAAATCAATACCCGGCCGCTGATTGCCAAACTCTGGCAGCGTAAGCAGCGGGTTTATCTTCCGGTTCTGCACCCTTTTTCTCGCGGTCAGCTGTTGTTCCTGCGTTACGATGAACACACCGAACTGCGCAATAACCGCCTGCGCATACCCGAACCGCCGCTGGATATCCGTCATTTGCTGCCGCTCAGTGAGCTGGACGTGCTGATGGTACCGCTGGTGGCGTTTGATGCCGGCGGTCAGCGTCTGGGTATGGGGGGCGGGTTTTATGACAGAACGCTGCAGAACTGGCAGCAGCACGGCTTTCTGCCGGTGGGTCTGGCGCATGACTGTCAGCAGGTGGAACGCTTACCCGTCGCGGAGTGGGATGTCCCATTACCGGCGTTGATCACGCCGTCCAGGCTGTGGCAGTGGTGAAGCAAAAGGGGCGACTCAAAAAGTCGCCCCTCAGGGGTATTGTACCGGTGCTGACCTTCTTATTCGGTCAGCCCGTCTGTCAGTACAACAAACGTGCGCGTACAGTGCCCGGAATAGCCTTCATCAGCTGCAGGGCTTTATCAGCCACATCCTGCGGGGCATCGACGTCGATGACCACATAGCCCATCTGCGGCGTGGTTTGCAGATACTGGGCAGAGATATTGATCCCCTGCTCGGCAAAGATCAGGTTGATTGCTGTCAGCACACCGGGACGGTTCTCATGGATGTGCATCAGACGGCTGGCATTTGCGCCGTGCATCGGCAGTGAGGCTTCCGGGAAGTTAACGGCAGACAGCGTCGAGCCATTGTCTGAGTATTTCGCCAGTTTACCAGCCACTTCAATACCAATGTTTTCCTGTGCTTCCTGCGTGGAGCCCCCGATATGTGGTGTCAGGATCACGTTATCAAACTCACACAGCGGCGAGTTGAACGGGTCGCTGTTGGTCGCCGGCTCTTCCGGGAAGACGTCAATCGCCGCCCCGGCCAGGTGCCCGGTGGCCAGGACGTGACACAGGGCCGGGATATCGACCACGGTACCGCGCGAAGCATTGATCAGCAGCGCACCCGGCTTCATCAGCGCCAGTTCGTCCGGCCCCATCATATTCTGGGTAGACGGTGTTTCCGGCACGTGCAGGCTCACCACGTCGCTCATATTCAGCAGGTCGGAGAGATGCTGTACCTGGGTCGCATTACCCAGTGGCAGTTTGCTTTCGATATCGTAGAAGAAGACATGCATCCCGAGGCTTTCCGCCAGCACGCCCAGCTGCATACCAATGTGACCGTAACCGATGATCCCCAGCTTTTTGCCGCGAGCTTCATAGGAACCCACCGCCAGCTTATGCCACTGGCCCCGGTGTGCTTTGGCATTGGCCGCCGGCACGCCGCGCAGCATCAGCAGCAGTTCACCGATAACCAGTTCAGCCACGGATCGGGTGTTGGAGAAAGGTGCGTTAAACACCGGAATGCCGCGCTTCGCCGCCGCATTGAGATCCACCTGGTTGGTACCGATGCAGAAGCAACCCACCGCAACCAGTTTTTCTGCTGCGGCGAAGATCTCTTCGGTGAGGTGGGTACGCGAACGCAGCCCGATGAAGTGCGCATCGCGGATGGACTCTTTCAGTGCTTCGCTGTCCAGTGCGCCCTTGTGAAATTCAATGTTGGTGTAGCCAGCAGAACGCAGATTATCAACTGCACTCTGGTGAACGCCTTCCACCAGCAGGAATTTAATCTTGTCTTTCTCCAGTGATACTTTTGCCATTTCCCGACCCTATTTAGCAGACTTCAGATGTGGCTTAATCCCCAGGCTTTCCCGTTTACAGGCGTAACATCAGCCTGCAGAAAGGATAAAACAGCGGGGAGATAAGATAGCCTTCTGTCAAAATAACAAAATTTACGCCCGCAGCAATACAAACGATTGCCTGGCTGCCAGCATGGCAACACGGTCGGCCAGAACATTGCGATAGAAAATCATGGTGCAGCGCGAACCATCAGGAGGATCGCGCTTCAGGCAGCCCGAATGTGACATAAGTCACTAAATATTGCCTGCAAAAGAAAAGATGTTTTTTAGATAAAAATAACTGCCCGCGGGCAGATCATTTTTGAATGGTTTGCACGCCGTCAGCCGTCCCGATCAACGCAACATCGGCGCAGCGGGCAGCAAACAGCCCGACAGTGACCACTCCAGGCAGCGCGTTAATCGCCGTTTCCAGACGCACAGGGTCGATAATTTTTAGATTATGCACGTCGAGAATAATGTTGCCGTTGTCGGTTACCACGTTTTGACGGTATTCCGGCTGCCCACCCAGCTTGACCAGCTCACGGGCGACATACGACCTCGCCATAGGGATCACCTCAACCGGCAGCGGGAAGCGCCCCAGCACATCCACCTGCTTGGAGGCATCGGCAATACAGATAAAGCGATCGGCCACGGCAGCGATAATCTTTTCGCGCGTCAGCGCCGCGCCGCCACCTTTGATCATCTGCATCTGACCGTTGATTTCGTCTGCGCCGTCCACATACACGGACAATTCGTCGATTTCGTTCAGATCAAAGACGTGGATGCCATACTCTTTCAGTTTGGCCGTGGAGGCTTCCGAACTGGAAACAGCGCCTTCAATCTGATGTTTAATCGAGGCCAGAGCATCAATAAAATGCGCAGCGGTCGACCCCGTTCCCACCCCTACGATGGTGCCCGGCGTGACGTAGTCCAGTGCAGCCCAGCCTACGGCTTTTTTCAGTTCATCCTGTGTCATGGTATGTTTAAAACCTGTGAGTCACTGTGTGCGCGTAGTATAAAGCAACGCTGAGAAAAAAAACCGCCTTACGCGGTCTTTGATTAACAGGAATGGAACCCACCCCACAAAGTGGCGGATTGGTCAGTGATGCCAGCCAAAGGCAAAACATGAAAAATATGGCATAGTGCAGAACCACACCTGAAAGAGAGTACAACGATTAATGAAACGCCCGGATTATCGAACGCTTCAGGCGCTGGATGCAGTGATTCGTGAACGCGGCTTTGAACGCGCCGCGCAAAAGCTCTGTATTACCCAGTCAGCGGTCTCGCAGCGTATCAAGCAGCTTGAGAATATGTTCGGCCAGCCTCTGCTGGTGCGAACCGTACCGCCGCGCCCGACAGAGCAGGGCCAGAAGCTGCTGGCCTTACTGCACCAGGTGGAGCTGCTGGAAGAAGAGTGGCTCGGGGACGATATCAGCGGCACCACGCCCCTGCTGCTGTCGCTGGCGGTGAACGCCGACAGTCTGGCGACCTGGCTGCTTCCCGCGCTGAAAACCGTACTGACCGATTCCCCGGTGCGCCTGAATCTTCAGGTGGAAGATGAAACCCGGACTCAGGAACGCCTGCGCCGTGGGGAGGTTGTGGGTGCCGTCAGTATCCAGCCGCAACCGCTCCCCAGCTGTCTGGTGGATCAGTTGGGTGCGCTCGACTATCTGTTTGTGGGATCGAAGGAGTTTGCCGCCCGCTACTTCCCGAATGGCGTGACGCGCTCTGCGCTGCTGAAAGCCCCGGCAGTGGCCTTTGATCATCTGGATGATATGCATCAGGCATTTTTACAGCAGAACTTTGACCTGTCACCGGGCAGCGTGCCCTGCCACATCGTTAACTCGTCGGAAGCGTTTGTCCAGCTGGCCCGTCAGGGCACCACCTGCTGTATGATCCCGCATCTGCAAATCGAACGCGAGCTGGCGGAAGGCGAGTTGATTGATTTAACCCCGGGTCTGTTGCAGCGCCGGATGCTGTACTGGCACCGCTTTGCGCCGGAAAGCCGCCTGATGCGTAAGGTGACGGACGCGCTGCTGGCGCACGGCCATCGCGTACTGCGTCAGGATACAGAATAACCCCCTGTCAGGGTCGGGGCCGACCTCAGGGGGGATTCTCCCAGGGGCTGACCGTGGTTGTCGGTCAGCCCACCCGGCATTAAGGGTTACGCTGCAGCTCAAACACCACATCGACCTGATCGTCAAAATGAATACTCTGCTGTTCGTAAGTCTGCGCAGCAGAGGTCATCGGTGCCGCGTCGGCGGCCTTGTACATCCGGGCCATCGGCATTGGCTGATAGTTAGCAACATGGTAGCGAATGCTGTACACCGGGCCCAGCTTGCTGCCGAAGCCCTGCGCCAGATCCCCTGCCTGCTTCACCGCATCGTCAATGGCGGCTTTACGCGCCTTGGCTTTGTACTCTTCCGGATTAGCAACGCCCAGTTCCACGGAACGGATCTCATTCAGGCCAGATTTCAGCGCACCGTCCAGCAGCTCATTCAGCTTATCCAGATGACGCAGCGTCACCTGAACCTGACGCACGGCACGGTAGCCTTTCAGTACGGACTTACCGTCTTTCAGGTAATCATATTCTGGCTGAGTCCGCAGGTTGGCGGCATTGATATCTTTCTTCTCGATACCGCTTTTATCCAGGAAGTCAAAATACTGCTGTACGCGGCTGTCAGCCTGTTTCTTCGCTTCGCCAGCATCTTTAGCAGACACACTGACTTCAATCGCGAGGGTGGCGATATCCGGCGCAGCATCCACGCTGGACTGACCGGAGGTCACGACGTGTGGGCCATTCGGTAGTTCATCTGCCTGTACAGCCAGTGGCAGCGTGCCTAATCCAATCATTGCGGCCAGAGCCAGTTTAGTGAGCTTCAAAGCATCCTCCATGGGTTCATCATCAGCGAGAACGCTACCGGATAAAAACGGGTTGCGGTAGCGAATTGTTCCGTCAACATCTGGCGGTACAAGATATTTTAGTGCGCATTGGCGCGTCACACTAGGACATCAATTCTGATAGTGAGTTCCTGCTGGCATCATGAGAGTGCCTGTAAGGCCAGTTTGAGCGCAATCCCCCACATCACCACCCCAACCAGCAGGTTGATAACACGCTGGGCGCGCGCGGTATTGAGCAGCGGTGCCAGCCAGGCCGCCAGCAGCGCCAGGCCGAAAAACCACAGCACGGAGGCACTGGCAGAGCCGAGGGCGAACCAGCGGCGGGCTTCTGCCGGCAGCTGTCCCCCCAGGCTCCCCAGCACCACAAACGTATCCAGGTAAACGTGCGGGTTAAGCCAGGTGACCGCCATCATCGTGGCGACAATCCGCCAGCGTCCCTGCTTCAGCGCGGCCGCAGAGGCCAGCTGCACGTCACCACTGAATGCGGTACGCAGCGCGCCCCAGCCGTACCACAGCAGGAAGGCGACGCCGCCCCAGGTCACTACGTTCAGCAGCAGCGCGGACTGATTAAGCAGCGCGCTACCGCCAAAGATGCCGCCACAGATCAGCACAATATCACTCAGGGTGCAGAGCGCGGCGGTCATCAGATGATACTGACGACGTACGCCCTGATTCATCACAAACGCGTTCTGCGGCCCCAGCGGAAGAATAAGCGCCGCGCCCATGGCAACGCCCTGAAAAAACACCGATAACACAATAATCACCTCACCGTTTTCGATTTTGGCAAAGTGTATAGGGACTTAATTATTAGTGGAAATTGAAAGATTTAATGCCTTATAAAAAATACTAATACTTACGCCTTCACCCCATAAACACGAGCGCAACGTCATGCCTCCGGTTTTCTCATTTTGGGCAAAAAAAAGCCCCCTGACGGTCTGGGTCAGAGGGCTGGCGTCACGGTGTTGAATTAGTCCTGAGCCTGAACCGCCTGCTCCGGTGTTTTCACTTGATGCAGATGCACGTCCATCTGCGGATAAGGAATGCCGATATTATTTGCATCCAGCGTACGCTTGAAGTTTTTCATCAGGTCCCAGTAAACATCCTGCAGGTCACCCGCTTTGCTCCAGCAGCGCACCACAAAGTTCACTGAAGAGGCACCCAGCTCATTCAGGCCAATCTGCACGCCGCGCTCCTGCAACACGCGCGGTTCGGCATCAACCACCTCACGCAGCAGTTTCAGCACCTGGTCGACATCGGCATCATAAGCCACCCCGATAATAAACTCGTTCCGGCGTTCCGGCTCACGCGAAAAATTGATGATGTTTCCGGCGATGATTTTGCCGTTCGGCACCACCACGATTTTGCCATCCGCACTTCTCAGCGTGGTGGAGAAAATCTGCACATTGAGCACTGTACCCATAACGCCGCCAAGGTCGACAAACTCACCCGCACGGAAGGGACGGAAGGTCACCAGCAGCACGCCCGCAGCGAGGTTAGACAGCGACCCTTGCAGTGCCAGCGCAAAGGCAAAGCCTGCGGCAGCCAGCGCGGCGATCACCGATGCGGTCTGTACGCCAACGCGGCCCATGGCGGCAATCAGTGTAAAGGCAATGATGCCGTAGCGCACCAGACCGGAAAGGAAATCCGCCACGGTTGGGTCGATTTTTCGTGTTACCAGGAGCTTATTAACAGCATTAGAAATAAAGCGGGCGGCAATCATCCCGATGATAACAATGACAATAGCCGCAACAATATTTACCGCATAACTCAGCAGTAATGCCTGGTTGCGTACCAGCCATCCGCCTGCATTATTCAGGCCGTTTACCACATTTAACTCGTCCATTACCCTGTCCTGTTGTTTGCCCTGAGCGGGCGTTCAATTCACTGCCGCTGTAACGACAACCGGTGGAGTTAAGGGTAAACAAGAATTGTTGTTGTGCCAAACAAGTCACACAATTACTTAAAAATTCCGGATTTAGCGTATAAAAAAAGGCCCATCAGGGCCTTTTTTAACCAAAGGGGAGATTACAGTACGTCGACTGCGTTCAGCTCTTTGAATGCCTGCTCCAGGCGAACGATCATTGAAGACTGTGAAGCACGCAGCCAGACGCGTGGATCATAGAACTTCTTGTTTGGCTTATCAGCGCCTTCCGGGTTACCCAGCTGCGCCTGCAGATAGCCTTCGTTCTTTTTGTAGTACTGCAGGATACCGTCCCATGTGGCCCACTGGGTATCGGTATCGATGTTCATTTTGATCACGCCGTAACCGATAGACTCTTCGATTTCAGCGGCAGATGAACCGGAACCACCGTGGAACACGAAGTCCAGGGAGTTCTCTGGCAGACCATGTTTCTCACTGACGTATTTCTGAGAATCACGCAGAATGGTTGGTGTCAGCTTCACGTTGCCTGGCTTATACACGCCGTGCACGTTACCGAAAGAGGCAGCGATGGTGAAACGTGGGCTGATCGCGTTCAGCTTGGTGTACGCATAATCAACGTCTTCTGGCTGAGTGTACAGGGCAGAGGCGTCCATGTGGCTGTTGTCCACACCGTCTTCTTCACCACCGGTGCAACCCAGTTCGATTTCCAGGGTCATGTCGATTTTCGCCATGCGCGCCAGGTACTTGCTGGAGATCTCAATGTTCTCTTCCAGTGACTCTTCAGACAGGTCGATCATGTGAGAAGAGAACAGCGGCTTACCGGTTTTAGCGAAGTGCTCTTCGCCCGCGTCCAGCAGACCGTCGATCCACGGCAGCAGTTTCTTCGCGCAGTGGTCAGTGTGCAGGATCACCGGCACGCCGTAATGTTCAGCCATCAGGTGCACATGGTGTGCGCCAGAGATTGCGCCAAAGATGGCAGCAGCCTGTGGTTTGTCTGATTTCAGGCCTTTACCGGCGATGAAGCCAGCGCCACCGTTGGAGAACTGAATAATTACCGGCGCTTTTACTTTCGCAGCGGTTTCCAGTACGGCGTTGATGGAGTCGGTGCCGACGCAGTTAACGGCTGGCAGGGCGAATTTGTTCTCTTTCGCCACTTTAAAGATCTTCTGCACGTCATCACCGGTGACAACGCCAGGTTTTACGAAATCAAAAATTTTAGACATGTTAGCTTGTCCTGTTTCTTCGGTCGTATTAAAGGATCCAGTTCTCACGCGGGGCGTCATGCACCCCGCACTGAGGTTTAATTACTTCTGCTTCGCACGCTCTTCCAGCATAGCAACCGCAGGTAAGGTTTTGCCTTCCACGAACTCAAGGAACGCACCGCCACCGGTAGAGATGTAGGAGATTTTATCTTCGATACCGAACAGATCGATAGCCGCCAGCGTATCACCGCCGCCTGCAATGGAGAATGCGTCGCTGTCTGCAATGGCGTTGGCAATGATTTCAGTGCCTTTGCGGAAGTTCGGGAATTCAAACACGCCTACCGGGCCATTCCACAGAATAGTTTTGGCTTCTTTCAGTAACTTAGCCATGGCCAGCGCAGTCTCATCACCGAAGTCCATGATCTCTTCGTTGTCCTGAACTTCAGACACTTTCTTCACGGTAGACGGCGCAGTTTCAGAGAATTCCGTGCCGACGCGGGAGTCAGTCGGCACCGGGATCTTGTATTCATCACGCAGTTTTTTAGCGGCTTCAACAAAATCAGGCTCGTACAGTGATTTACCCACGTTGTTATCGATAGCAACGAAGGTGTTGGCGATACCGCCACCCACAATCACCGTGTCAGCAATGTTTACCAGTGAGTTCAGCACGTCGAACTTAGTGGAAACTTTAGAACCCCCGACCACGGCAACCATCGGACGCGCCGGGGTTTTCAGGGCTTTGCCCAGGGCTTCCAGCTCATTGGCCAGCAGCGGACCTGCACAGGCAATCGGTGCGAACTTACCAACGCCGTGCGTAGAGGCCTGCGCACGGTGAGCAGTACCGAACGCATCCATCACAAAGATGTCGCACAGTGCAGCGTATTTTTTAGAGAGGGCTTCGTCGTCTTTTTTCTCGCCTTTGTTGAAGCGCACGTTTTCCAGCACAACCAGTTTACCGGCGGTCAGCTCAACGCCGTCCAGGTAATCTTTCGCCAGCGTCACATTGTCTGCACCCAGCTTGTCTTTCAGGTAGTTAACTACCGGCAGCAGAGAAAACTCTTCGTTGTATTCACCTTCGGTCGGACGACCGAGGTGAGAGGTAACCATCACTTTTGCGCCCTGTTTCAACGCCGCTTCAATTGTCGGCAGTGAAGCGCGAATACGTGCATCTGACGTCACTTTCCCTTCTTTAACTGGCACGTTCAGATCCGCACGGATCAGAACACGTTTACCAGCCAGATCCAGATCGGTCATCTTAATTACAGACATGGTGAACCCTCTCGTTGATTCTCAAAGTTTTACAGACGCTGTACGCGCCTTACCTGAAACCGCTTGCGGCCATCGCTAACGTCGTATCGATCATACGGTTGGCAAAGCCCCATTCGTTATCGCACCAGACTAACGTCTTGATCAGGTGCTGACCACTGACCCGCGTTTGGGTGCCGTCAACAATGGCACTGTGCGGATCATGGTTAAAATCAATGGAGACTAACGGCAATTCCGTGTAGTCAACTATACCACTAAATGCCCCTTCTGACGCACTTTGCAGCAGCGCGTTTACCTCGCAGGCGCTGACAGCATCCCGCACGCTGACACTCAGGTCGATGGCCGTGACGTTGATGGTCGGGACGCGAACGGCAATCGCTTCGAAGCGATCGTTAAATTTCGGGAAGAAACGCGTGATGCCGGCAGCGAGTCGCGTATCAACAGGGATAATCGACTGACTGGCGGCACGCGTGCGGCGCAAATCCGGGTGATAGGCGTCAATCACCTGCTGGTCATGCATCGCCGAATGGATGGTGGTGACCGTTCCCGACTCAATACCCCATGCATCATCCAGTAATTTGATCACAGGAATGATGCAGTTCGTGGTGCAGGAGGCATTAGAAACCAGCCGGTGTTCAGGCAGGAGATCTTTTTCATTCACACCAAACACCACGGTGGCATCCAGATCGTTGCCGCCGGGGTGGGAGAACAGGACCTTTTTCGCCCCGGCCTGCAGATGAGCCTCGCCATCCGCACGGCTGCCGTAAACCCCGGTACAGTCCAGCACGATATCAACATTCAGTTCGCGCCAGGGTAGCGCAGGGATATCAGGACGGTGCAGCAGACGGATGGTGTCATCGCCAACGAACAGCAGATCGCGTTCCTGGCGTACATCCCAGGCAAACCGACCATGGCTGGTATCGTATTTTAACAGATGCGCCATTCCGGCGGCCTCTGCCAGCTCATTGATAGCCACCACCGTAATCTCAGCACGGCGGCCGGTTTCATAGAGCGCACGCAATACGTTGCGCCCTATACGCCCAAATCCGTTAATGGCAATGCGAACCGTCATATCACCCCTGCATCAGAATTCACTATGAAATCGGAGGATTAGCCTGAGCCAGACACCGCGATTTGTACAGGACATTCTTGCCCTCTGCCTCCTGTCTGCCGGCAAGAGGATCATGGCTGGACAGAGAACTGAAACGCTTCAGCTAGAATAATTGATGTCAGGAATAATAGGAATGATCGGGATCAATTGCGCCCCTCAACTTTCGATCTACGTCACAAAATCAAATAAAAGTTGTTAAAAAATCGGGCATTTTCCGACACAAAGCGCAGCAGTGAACATTTTTTAGTCAAACCACACCTTATGTCTATCGACGGCAAAGCGAAGCGCTTACTTTCTGTTTTTAACGATTGATTAACACATCAGAGAAAGGAGCCACCCGTGGCCGTACACAAACCAGATAAATCCGGCATTTCACGCCGCACCCTGCTGAAAGGTGCCGGGGTTCTCGCCAGCAGTCAGTTGCTTCCCTCAGCGCTGGCCGCAGACACAACGAACGCCCCCCTTCCACACCCGACGTCCCCTCCACCCCGGGCACCTTTGCAGCTTCCCGAGGGCTACAATATTCTGTTTGTCACTTCCGATCAGGAACGCTACTTCGACCACTACCCTTTCCCTGTACCGGGCCGGGAGCGCCTGATGAACACCGGCACCACATTTACCCGACATTATATCAACAGCTGCGTCTGTACCTCATCGCGCTCAGTGATGTACACCGGCCTGCATATGCCGCAGACGCGTATGTTTGATAACGCCGGCATGCCATGGATGCCCTGGAGCCTCGACCCGCAGCTGGGGACCCTTGCAACACTGATAAAATCGTTAGGTTATTACGCCGCATATAAAGGGAAGTGGCACCTCTCCACCTTGATGGAACACTCGCTGAAGAACGTTCCTTCCGGCAACATCGACGATATTGATCATGCGCCCTTGCATCAACAGATGCAGAAATATGGCTTTGAAGATTATTCCGGAATCGGTGACCTGATAGGCCTGCATAAAGGGGGGTATGTCTATGACAGCCTGACGACAGCGCAGGCCATCAGCTGGCTGCGCGGCAAGGGCCGTAACATGGCGGACGCGCAGCAGCCGTGGTTGCTGGCCGTCAATCTGGTTAATCCTCATGATGTCATGTTCATTGATACCGATGCCCCGGGGGAAAAAGTGCAGTGGCACCAGGCGCTGAATGAAAACCAGCCAATGAGCCCGTCCCAGCCGCCGGAAAACGTGCTGTATGCGGCCCGCTGGGATAAAAGCCCCCTGCCCGAAAGCCGCCATCAGCCCTTTGATCAGCCGGGCAGGCCCGCCGCGCAGTGGGACTATCAGCAGGCCAGAGCCATACTGGTCGGACAGTTTCCTGATGAGGATCGTCGTTGGAAGAAATTGCGTGACTACTATTTTAACTGCATTCGCGATCATGACAGCCATCTGGTTCGCCTGCTGGACGAACTGGATGCGCTGGGCCTGCGGGAGAAAACCATTGTCGTGTTTACCTCCGACCACGGGGAAATGCAGGGTTACCATCAGATGCATGGTAAAGGCACTTGTGTCTATAACCAGCAGGTGCACGTTCCGATGATCATCAGCCATCCTGACTATCCGGGCGGCAAGCGCTGTCAGGCGCTGACCAGCCACCTGGATCTGGTGCCCACTTTGCTGGGGCTGACCGGGCGGCCACTGGCACAGCGTACATCACTGCTGCACGATCGCAAGGGTATCGATTTCAGCCCGCTGATCCGGCAGCCAGAGCAGGCGGGGCTGCATCAGATACGCGATGCAACCCTCTACTGCTACGACATGATGCTGTATATCGACCGGGAATATCTGCGTAAAATATTCCGCCTGCGCGATGATAAGGCCATGACCCCGGATGAAAAGCATCTCGCGATGAATGCGCTCTCCCCTGATTACAGACGGCGAACAGGTATCCGGATGATATTCGACGGGCGTTACAAATTTGCCCGCTACTTCTCTTTGCGACAGCACAATGTGCCGCAAACCTGGGAGCAGTTACTGGCGCTGAACGATCTGGAATTGTATGACCTGGAAAACGATCCGCAGGAAAACAACAACCTCGCCCGCGATCCGCAAACTTCCCGGGCGCTGATTATGGCACTGAATCAGAAGCTGAATACGCGTTATCAACAGGAAATTGGCACGGATGACGGCCATTTCCTGCCTCAGGAAGGTACAGCAGGCTGGGATCTGGATGCAGCACAACTGGCTAACATCGTGCGGGACTGAGCGTTCTTCCGCCATAAAAAAAGGCATCGCCGTGCGATGCCTTTTCAGTTATTCAGGGCTCCGAAGAGCGATAGCCGCCGGTTACAGCAGGCCTTTCGCTTTCGCTACCACGTTTTCTACCGTGAATCCAAACAGATCAAACAGCTTCTCCGCCGGCGCAGACTCACCAAAGCTGGTCATGCCAACGATAGCGCCGTTCAGGCCCACGTATTTATACCAGTAATCAGCAATACCGGCTTCAATCGCCACGCGCGCGCTGACCGCTTTCGGCAGTACCGCTTCACGGTAGGCCGCATCCTGCTTGTCGAACGCATCGGTAGACGGCATAGACACCACGCGCACCTTGCGGCCTTCAGCCGTCAGCTGGTCATAGGCGCCTACGGCCAGTTCAACTTCTGAACCGGTGGCGATCAGGATCACTTCAGGCGTACCTGCGCAATCTTTCAGCACGTAAGCGCCGCGAGCGACGTTCGCCAGCTGTTCTGCCGTACGATCCTGCTGCGCCAGATTTTGACGGGAAAGGATCAGGGCTGTCGGGCCGTCCTGACGTTCAATGCCGTATTTCCACGCAATGGCTGATTCCACCTGGTCACACGGACGCCACAGGCTCATGTTTGGCGTCACGCGCAGGCTGGCCATCTGCTCGACCGGCTGGTGAGTCGGACCGTCTTCGCCCAGACCGATGGAGTCATGGGTATACACCATCACCTGGCGGATCTTCATCAGCGCAGCCATACGCACCGCATTACGGGCATATTCCACGAACATCAGGAAGGTCGCTGTGTACGGCAGGAAACCACCGTGCAGAGTGATACCGTTCGCGATGGCGGTCATACCGAATTCGCGCACGCCATAGTGAATATAATTACCCGCCGCATCTTCGTTGATCGGCTTAGAACCGGACCACATCGTCAGGTTGCTTGGTGCCAGGTCGGCGGAACCGCCCAGGTATTCTGGCAGCAGTTTACCGAAGGCTTCGATGGCATTCTGCGACGCTTTACGGCTTGCAATTTTAGACGGGTTAGCCTGCAGTTGTTCGATGAACTTCTGCGACTCAGCTTCCCAGTTGGCCGGCAATGCGTTCTTCACGCGGCGGGAGAACTCTTCCGCCAGCTCAGGGAACGCTTTGGCGTAAGCGGCAAACTTCTCGTTCCATGCTGCTTCTTTTGCACGGCCAGCTTCTTTCGCATCCCACTGTGCATAAATGTCTGAAGGAATTTCAAACGGCGCGTGGTTCCAGCCCAGCTGTTTACGGGTCAGGGCGATTTCGTCATCACCCAGCGGAGCACCGTGTGAATCATGCGTACCGGCTTTGTTCGGTGAACCGAAACCGATTACGGTTTTGCACATCAGCAGGGAAGGCTTATCGCTCACTGCTTTGGCTTCTTCCACGGCTTTTTTAATCGCGTCTGCATCATGACCGTCCACGCCGCGTACAACGTGCCAGCCGTAAGACTCAAAACGTTTCGCCGTATCGTCGGTGAACCAGCCTTCAATGTGGCCGTCGATAGAGATACCGTTGTCATCATAAAACGCAACCAGTTTGCCCAGTTTCAGCGTCCCGGCCAGCGAGCAGACTTCGTGGGAGATACCTTCCATCATGCAGCCGTCGCCCATAAACACGTAGGTGTTATGGTCAACCACATCGTGGCCTGGACGGTTGAACTGCGCGGCCAGCGTGCGTTCCGCAATCGCAAAGCCTACGGCATTAGCAATACCCTGGCCCAGTGGGCCGGTGGTGGTTTCCACGCCTGCGGTGTAGCCGTATTCCGGGTGACCTGGGGTTTTGGAATGCAGCTGACGGAAGTTAGCCAGTTCATTGATTGGCAGGTCGTAACCGCTGAGGTGCAGCAGGCTGTAGATCAGCATTGAGCCGTGACCGTTAGACAGCACGAAGCGGTCACGATCGGCCCACAGGGGGTTTTCAGGGTTGTGGTTCAGGAAGTCGCGCCACAGCACTTCGGCGATATCAGCCATCCCCATCGGGGCGCCCGGGTGGCCGGATTTGGCTTTTTGCACCGCATCCATACTTAATGCGCGAATGGCGTTGGCAAGCTCTTTACGAGAAGACATTTTCTACTCCAGGTCGGATTTAACGCTTCGCCGTCCTTAACCTATTGTAATGAATGAGTTATCAGGCAAAGCCGAAGGAAAGTCGACCATCAATGTACATGAAATACGGGTAACATGTACATGGCGCAGGATGTAAAAAGAGTCACATAAGTTGCAGTTTGAGATGACGATGACTATGCAACCACGTTAACACGCGCTATAACTCTCCCCACGTCCGTACTTTTTTGTCCGGCGTGTTTTTTCAAATTTATGATTTTAAACAATTTATTACCTAAATGGATGAACTGGAATGAAGACACGTATTTCTTTCGCCGCGCTGGCACTGGCGACTACGCTGACGGGCTGTCAGAATTTTGATGCAAACACGCTAATGAAGTCCGGTACGCAGGCCTTTCAGGCCGCCACACTGAGCGATGCGCAGGTAAAAGAGTTAAGTGATAAATCCTGTCAGCAGATGGACAGCGAAGCACAAATCGCGCCTGCCAGCAGCACCTACGCGAAACGTCTGAACAAAATCTCAGCAGCCCTGGGCGACAATATCAACGGCACCCCGGCAAACTATAAAGTTTACCTGACCAAAGATGTCAACGCCTGGGCGATGGCGAACGGCTGCATCCGCGTTTACAGCGGCCTGATGGATCTGATGACCGATAATGAAGTAGAAGGCGTACTGGGCCATGAAATGGGCCACGTTGCGCTGGGCCACTCACGTAAGGCGATGCAGCTGGCTTACTCTACCACGGCTATCCGAACTGCGGCTGCGTCAGCCGGTGGCGTTGCCGCTTCGCTGTCACAGTCACAGCTGGGTGATCTGGGTGAGAAGCTGGTCAATGCTCAGTTCTCACAGAGCCAGGAGTCCCAGGCAGATGACTACTCCTTCGATCTGTTGAAAAAACGCAACATCAATCCACAGGGCCTGGTCACCAGCTTTGAGAAATTAGCCAAGCTTGAAGGGACGCACGAAAGCAGCATGTTCGACTCGCACCCGGCTTCCCAGGCGCGTGCTGATCATATCAAACAGCGTATTGCAGCAGGTAAATAACGTCTGCACGGGCCGGCCGGTAAAAGGGTCGGCCCAGACGATTCAATTATCCTTTATTGGCTGCCTGAACATGCAACATGTCCAGCGCCAGGCTGGCAGCCGCCAGCGCGGTAATATCAGACTGGTCGTAGCCCGGGGCCACTTCGACTAAATCCATTCCGACAATGTTCATGCCCTGCAGGCCACGTACCAGCTTGCTGGCTTTGTCGCTGGTCAGCCCACCGATCACCGGCGTACCGGTTCCTGGCGCATGAGCGGGATCCAGACAGTCAATATCAAAGGTCAGGTAGACAGGCAGGTCACCCACAATCTGCTTCACCTGGGCGAGGATATCCTCCACGCTGCGGTCATTGACCTGCGCGGCATCCAGCACGTTGAAGCCCAGCGACTTATCAAACTCGGTACGGATACCGATCTGCACCGAGTGCTCAGGCGAGATCAGCCCCTCTTTTGGCGCCGTAAAGAACATGGTGCCATGATCGAAGGTCGGGCCATTTGAATAGGTATCGGTATGCGCATCGAAGTGAACCAGCGCCATTTTACCAAAAGTTTTTGCATGGGCGCGCAGCAGCGGCAGCGTGATGTAGTGATCCCCGCCGAACGTAAGCATACGCTTGCCGCTGGCCAGCAATTTCTCGGCGTGTGCCTGTAATTTATCGCTCAGATCCTGAGAGTCACCAAAAGCGTAAACCAAATCGCCGCAGTCAATCACGTTCAGGCGTTCACGCAGGTTGAACTCCCACGGCCAGCGGCAACCTTCCCACGCCAGGTTAGTGGAGATCTGACGGATAGCGCCCGGGCCAAGACGGCTGCCAGGACGGCCGGAGGTCGCGGCGTCAAACGGGATCCCGGTGATCACCCACTCGGCATCGCTGTCGTAAGGCTGGAAATTGACCGGGAAACGCATAAAACCGAAGGCGTTAGACACCAGCGAGTTATCGTACTGATTACCCAGGGTGTTATTCATAGCAACTCCTATAGTTAAAAAAAATCCCCACCGCGTCGTTAACCCGACGAGGAAGGGATTTGCTGGTTCAGAAACAAAGCCGAAGGTTATCGCTCCGGTTTTACTCGTCTTCTAAGTACGTGTACCCGTAAAGGCCCGCTTCAAACTCTTCCAGGAACTGCGCACGCAGCTCTTCATCCAGATCGCTCTGTTTGATCTGGTTACGGAAGTGGGTCAGCAACTCTGCCGGATTCAGCTGCACGTACTCCAGCATATCGGCGACGGTATCGCCTTCATCAGAAAGCTGGACTTCCACGCTGCCGTCAGGGAAGGCAAACACGTCAACCGCTTCGGTGTCGCCGAACAGGTTATGCATGTTACCCAGTATCTCCTGGTACGCCCCCACCATAAAGAAGCCGAGCATCGGCGGGTTATCGATATCGTATTCAGGCATCGGCATGGTGGTGGCAATGCCATCACCGTCAATATAGTGGTCGATAGTCCCGTCAGAATCACAGGTTATATCCAGCAGTACCGCCCGGCGCTCAGGCACCTGATTCAGGCCTTCCAGCGGCATCACCGGGAACAGCTGATCGATACCCCACGCATCCGGCATCGACTGGAACAGCGAGAAGTTGACGTAAATTTTATCCGCCATGCGCTCCTGCAGTTCGTCGATAATCGGGCGGTGTGCACGATTGCTCGGGTCAAGATGCTGCTGAATATAGTGGCAGATGCTGAGATACAGCTGCTCGGCCCAGGCACGCTGGGTCAGATCGTAAGTCCCCTGCGAATAGCCGGTGTGGATATCGAACAAATCCATCTGGCTGTCATGCAGCCATTCGCGCAGCGAACGACGGTTACTGGGTTCGTGCATCTCCTGCCAGGTATCCCACATGCTGACAATCGGGCGCGGGGAGTCTTCCAGCGGCGGCTGAGGCTCGCTGAACTCGTTGCGCTCCACACCAATAATGTTGGACACCAGAACAGTATGGTGCGCGGTAACGGCGCGGCCCGACTCAGTAATCACCGTCGGGTGCGGCAGGTCGTGCTCGTCACACGCGTCGCCAATGGCCCAGATGACGTTGTTGGCGTACTCGTTAAGTCCATAGTTGACCGAGCAGTCGCTCTGCGAGCGCGTGCCTTCATAGTCAACACCAAGCCCGCCGCCCACGTCGAAGCACTGGATATTTACGCCCAGCTTCGCCAGTTCAACATAGAACCGCGCCGATTCGCGTACGCCGGTGGCGATATCGCGAATGTTAGCCATCTGTGAACCAAGGTGGAAATGCAGCAGTTGCAGGCTTTCCATCCGGCCCGCTTCACGCATGATTTCTACCAGCTTCAGCACCTGAGTGGCTGACAGACCAAACTTCGATTTTTCGCCACCGCTCGACTGCCATTTGCCGGAGCCCTGAGAGGCCAGACGCGCGCGGATACCCAGACGCGGCACCACATTCAGGCGCTCCGCTTCTTCCAGTACCAGCTTCACTTCGGTCATTTTTTCCAGCACCAGATAGACCTTATGGCCCATCTTCTCGCCAATCAGCGCGAGACGGATATATTCACGATCTTTATAGCCGTTACAGACGATCACCGAGCGGGTCATACCTGCGTGAGCCAGTACGGCCATCAGCTCGGCTTTAGAGCCCGCCTCCAGGCCCAGCGGTTCACCGGAGTTAATCAGGGACTCGATCACACGCTTGTGCTGGTTAACCTTAATCGGGTAGACCAGGAAGTAGTCACCGCGATAGCCATAGGACTCACGCGCGCGTTTAAAGGCGGCGTTAATCGAGCGCAGGCGGTGCTGTAAAATCTGTGGGAAGCAGAACAGGGCTGGCAGACGCTGGCCTTCGGCCTCACGCTCTTTAACCAGTTTGGCGAGATCAACGCGCGCTTCCGGCACATCCGGATCGGGGCAGACACTGATGTGCCCCAGCTCGTTGACGTCATAGTAGTTATTACCCCACCAGGCGATGTTGTAGGTACGCAGCATTTTGCTGGCATCCTGATCGCTCATTGCGACCTCCTGCATGGAGCGTAGTACACCCTGTTCGCCTGCTGACGAACCCTTAATTGTCTTCATGTCGTCAGACATCGCGAACCTCAAGTTGTAATGATGCAAAACAGCAATCCGCTACAGGCGTCCCCTGCAGCAATAACCCATTCCCCGCCGGTAATTTCAGCCCTGAAGTTAGCAAGGCCATTAAGCGCGGATTGTTAAGTATAACATTGTAAGACACGTCGCGGACTCCGGGTAACGGGTCAGAGAACTAATAAGGAACACTCTCAGGATAATCTGAGAGCACCGCTATGAGTATAGAAAGCTTAACTGCCGCGGGTGTCGGGATTATGACCAGCGCAGAGATAACTTCGGCTCAGAGGGTAAGGAGTCGTGATAAATGAAGGGGAACTGAACACGCCCGAATGGCGTAATTGACCGGATGAAACGACATCGTGGTTCATTACTGCTATCACCTCCACACACACCACTGTGGCGTATGGAAAACCTGAGACTGAGGGTGAAGGCCAGCACGAAAGGGTTCGTGGCTGACGGGCATTTGCTGCGCCCAATGACAACGACAACGACAACGGGCAACGGCGTTTTATACAGCTCTGAAGGGTAAAATGCAAAATCTAAATGTGCTAAATGCGTAGTCTGTCAGGATATCTTGCCACTTTTTACATTACTTAAAACATTAGTCAGCAAAAAACGCTGGCAATACGCTTATTGAGTAACCTAAAATAGACGTCCAGATGTTAATCCATCTATACTGGTTAACTTCCAAGCGTCCTTTATTACTGTTCATGGCTTTGCCTCCGGGCTGGTTTCCAGTCTTCGCGCTATGCAGTCGATTATTAACCCGTTAGAGTCAAGGTAAAGAATAAAATGGCTAAACACCTTTTTACATCCGAGTCCGTATCAGAAGGACATCCTGATAAAATCGCCGACCAGATTTCTGATGCTGTGCTCGATGCCATCCTCGAGCAGGATCCGAAAGCGCGTGTGGCCTGTGAAACCTATGTGAAGACCGGTATGGTGCTGGTCGGCGGTGAAATCACCACCAGCGCGTGGGTTGATATCGAAGAGATCACTCGCCAGACCGTGCGTGATATCGGCTATGTTCATTCCGATATGGGCTTTGATGCCAACTCCTGTGCCGTACTGAGCGCCATTGGCAAACAGTCACCTGACATCAATCAGGGCGTTGACCGCACCGATCCGCTGGAACAGGGTGCAGGCGACCAGGGCCTGATGTTTGGCTATGCCACCAATGAAACCGACGTGCTGATGCCTGCGCCAATCACTTACGCACACCGTCTGGTACAGCGTCAGGCTGAAGTGCGCAAAAGTGGCAGCCTGCCATGGCTGCGCCCGGATGCGAAAAGCCAGATCACCTTCCAGTACGACGACGGTAAAATCGTCGGTATTGACGCGGTGGTGCTGTCGACTCAGCATTCGGAAGATATCTCGCAGAAAGATCTGCAGGAAGCAGTGATGGAAGAGATCATCAAGCCGGTTCTGCCGACAGAGTGGATCAACGCCAGCACCAAATATCACATCAACCCGACCGGTCGTTTTGTTATCGGCGGCCCGATGGGCGACTGCGGCCTGACCGGACGTAAAATTATCGTCGATACCTACGGCGGCATGGCCCGTCACGGCGGCGGGGCGTTCTCAGGTAAAGATCCGTCAAAAGTCGACCGTTCAGCAGCCTATGCGGCACGCTATGTAGCGAAAAACATCGTGGCTGCTGGTCTGGCCGATCGCTGTGAAATTCAGGTCTCCTACGCCATCGGTGTGGCTGAACCGACCTCTATCATGGTGGAAACCTTCGGTACGGAAAAAATCTCTACCGAACAGCTGACGCTGCTGGTGCGCGAGTTCTTTGACCTGCGCCCTTACGGCCTGATCCAGATGCTGGATCTGCTGCACCCGATCTACCGTGAAACCGCCGCTTACGGTCACTTTGGTCGCGAACATTTCCCGTGGGAAAAAACCGACAAAGCGGCACTGCTGCGTGACGCTGCCGGCCTGAAGTAAATTTAAGCCGGTTGCATCAGGGCACCTTCGGGTGCCCTTTTTTACGCGTATAACAAAGTGGCCACGGCCTTAAAATGATAACGATTACACTTAATAAACCTAAATATTTCATATCATTACATCAACTCTAATCTTATGCTTATTCTGAAAATGCGCTATTTTCAGCGTTGTCTGATAGTGGTTCAGGGGGAAAATAGTTAAAGCTATAAACTGCTATGAGTTACTGGTTACAAAGCGTTACAGCATGATAAAAAGTGTTTTTCAGCGATTTCAGAAGTGTAAGCGATTACACCAATGTGATCTGAAGCACAGTCTGCTGCGCCAGGCTTACCTAACATCTATAACAACAACAAGTGGGACTACTTAATGGAGGCAACTATGCCTGAAAATAAAAAACGGAGCCGGACATCGAACAAGGCTATGACCCTGTTCGTCTGTTTCCTCGCAGCACTGGCGGGCCTGCTGTTTGGTCTGGACATCGGCGTCATCGCGGGTGCACTGCCGTTTATCGCCAAAGACTTTAACGTGACACCGCATCAGCAGGAGTGGATTGTCAGCTCAATGATGTTTGGTGCCGCCATTGGTGCCGTCGGCAGCGGCTGGATGTCATCCTATCTCGGGCGTAAAAAGAGCCTGATGATCGGTGCTGTCCTGTTCGTCATCGGTTCACTGTGGTCGGCCTTTGCCCCTAACCCGGAAATGCTGATCGTTGCCCGCGTACTGCTGGGTCTGGCGGTCGGGGTAGCCTCTTATACTGCCCCACTTTATCTGTCCGAGATTGCTCCGGAGAAAATCCGTGGCAGCATGATCTCGCTGTATCAGCTGATGATTACCATTGGTATTCTCGGGGCTTACCTGTCAGATACAGCCTTCAGCTATACCGGTGAATGGCGCTGGATGCTGGGCGTGATCACCATCCCTGCCCTGCTGCTGCTGGTCGGGGTCTTCTTCCTGCCGAACAGCCCGCGCTGGCTGGCAGCGAAAGGCGACTTCCGCAGCGCACAGCGCGTGCTGGATCGTCTGCGTGATACCAGTGAACAGGCAAAACGTGAACTGGATGAGATTCGTGAAAGTCTGAAGATCAAACAGTCCGGTTGGTCGCTGTTTAAAGACAACAGCAACTTCCGTCGTGCCGTCTATCTGGGCGTATTGTTACAGGTGATGCAGCAGTTCACCGGTATGAACGTCATCATGTACTACGCGCCAAAAATCTTTGAGATTGCCGGGTTCACCAATACCACCCAGCAAATGTGGGGCACGGTGATTGTTGGTCTGATTAACGTGCTGGCAACCTTTATCGCTATCGGCCTGGTGGATCGCTGGGGCCGCAAACCTACGCTGATCTTAGGCTTTATTGTGATGGCTGCCGGTATGGGCATTCTGGGTACCATGCTGCATATGGGGATTCATTCTCAGAGCGCGCAATACTTCGCGGTGGCGATGCTGCTGATGTTTATCGTTGGCTTCGCCATGAGCGCCGGCCCGCTGATCTGGGTACTGTGTTCAGAGATCCAGCCGTTGAAAGGCCGTGATTTCGGCATTACCGTTTCTACGGCCACCAACTGGATCGCGAATATGATTGTCGGGGCAACCTTCCTGACCATGCTGAACAATCTGGGCAATGCCAATACCTTCTGGGTGTACGGCGCACTGAACCTGTTCTTCATCGTGCTGACGCTGTGGCTGATCCCGGAAACCAAAAACGTTTCGCTGGAACACATCGAACGTAATCTGTTAGCGGGTAAAAAACTGCGTAACATCGGTCAGCGTAACTAAACTGTGACCGCTCGTCGGTACGGGGCTCCCCGTACCGACGTTCTTCTGAAAGTGCCCTCATCCTGCTTCGCCGCCCTCCTCTGCCACACGACCTCGACAGCCCGATGCCCCCACAAACGCAATGTAAAGGCAGCCACAGTGATGTCACACCCTCTTGAATTGCTCTTTATCGGCCCGTATTCTTTGCGGCATGAAATCCCTCAGACTCCCTATCGCCCTGCAACAGGCCGTTATGCGTCAGCTGCGCGAAAAATTGCAGCAGGCCAACCTGCGCCTGGAACGTGACTATCCTGAACCCTCCCTGGTTTATCAACAGCGTGGCACAGCGGCTGGCACTGCCTGGCTTCAGCGCTGGGAAATCCGACTGAATCCGGTATTACTGCTGGAAAATCAGCAGGCATTTGTGGATGAAGTCGTCCCGCACGAACTGGCTCATCTGCTGGTATGGAAACATTTTGGCCGCGTCGCCCCGCACGGCAAAGAGTGGAAGTGGATGATGGAAAGCGTGCTTGGCGTTCCGGCATGCCGCACCCATCAGTTCGAGATAGAATCGGTGCGCAGCCGGGCCTTCCCCTATTTCTGTCGCTGTCAGCAGCACCAACTGACCGTCAGGCGTCATAACCGCGTGGTGCGTGGCGAAAGCGAGTACCGCTGCCTGCACTGTGGCGATCTCCTGAAGTCGGGAGACTTCCAGAAATCCTAAAAAAACCTGATATGATTGAAAAATCCGCAATTTAAGACGGGTATTGCCGTGACATATTCGTAATATCTTTCATATCTGTTACTCTCCCCGCCTCTTTCATGGATTACAGATTTACTGGAATATGTCTCGCAAAATTTTGGCCACTGTGGCCTTTGCTCTGCTGTTACCCGCCTTTTTCAGCCATGCCCTCAGCCTGGATAACTATCATCAAAACAGCTTCAGTCAGGCGAAAGCCTATGCCGCGCAGATCAACAGTGGCGCGCCCGGCACGTTCTACTGCGGCTGCAAAATTCACTGGCAGGGGAAAAAAGGGGTGCCTGACCTTGCCTCGTGCGGTTATCAGGTGCGTAAGAATGCCAATCGCGCCAGCCGTATAGAGTGGGAGCATGTGGTTCCGGCCTGGAGTTTCGGCCATCAGCGTCAGTGCTGGCAAAATGGCGGCCGTAAGAATTGTGCGAAAGACGACGGCTACCGCCGTATGGAAACCGATCTGCACAACCTGCAGCCGTCCATCGGGGAAGTGAACGGCGACCGGGGAAACTTTATGTACAGCCAGTGGAATGGCGGCGAGCCGCAGTATGGCCAGTGCGCGATGAAAGTCGATTTCAAAAGCAAACTGGCTGAGCCGCCGGTACGTGCCCGTGGGGCCATTGCCCGCACCTGGTTTTATATGCGTGACCAGTACCAGCTGCAAATGTCCAGACAGCAGACCCAACTGATGAACGTGTGGAGTAAGCAGTATCCGGTCACGCCGTGGGAGTGCGAACGCGATCGGCGTATTGCACGCGTACAGGGGAATCATAACCCCTATGTACAGCAGGCTTGCCAGCAGTAAAATCACTGACCTACACTGCACAGCATTCGTGCACTACTTTTGACAGGATCACCATGCGTATACCCCGCATTTTTCACCCTGAACCGTTAGAGACAGGCAGCGAGACGGCCCTCTGCGAAGACGCCGCCAATCATGTTGGTCGCGTGCTGCGCATGGTGCCAGGCCAGGCCCTGGAGTTGTTCGATGGCACAAATCTGACTTTTGCCGCCGAGATAATTCAGGCCGATAAAAAAAATGTGCGCGTGAAAATCACCGCAAGCCGCGCCGACAGCCGCGAGTCTCCGCTTCATCTGCACCTTGGCCAGGTGATGTCACGCGGCGAAAAGATGGAATTCACTATCCAGAAAGCCGTTGAACTGGGGGTAAATGTCGTTACCCCCTTGTTTTCTGAACGCTGTGGCGTAAAGCTGGATACAGAACGTCTGTTAAAAAAAATGCAGCAGTGGCAAAAAATCGCCATTGCCGCCTGCGAACAGTGCGGACGTAATGTCGTTCCGGATATTCGTCCGGCAATGGCACTTGACGCCTGGTGTGCCGAAGAGGATCGCGGGTTAAGATTGAATCTTCATCCCCGGGCTGAACACAGTATCAACACACTGCCGCTGCCGGTTGAACGGGTCAGGCTGCTGATTGGTCCCGAAGGGGGACTGACGGCCGATGAAATCAGCATGACAGCACAGTTTGGATTCACCGACATTTTGCTTGGGCCGCGCGTTCTGCGGACTGAAACAACAGCACTGACGGCAATAACCGCCCTCCAGGTACGTTTTGGCGACCTGGGCTAACTTTTAGGTATTATTCCGCATAGCTTGAGCCTTCTCTGTCATGGGAAAGCTCAATTTGGAGACACAATGATTAAGCTTGGCATCGTGATGGATCCCATTACGTCTATCAATATTAAAAAAGACAGCAGCTTTGCTATGCTGCTGGAAGCACAGCGCCGCGGTTATGAAATTCATTACATGGAGATGAACGATCTCTATCTGCGCGGCGGCGAGGGCCGGGCACGTACCCGCCAGTTAAGCGTTGAACAGAACTATGACAAATGGTTCGAATTTGGTAGCGAGCAGGATATTGCCCTCAGTGACCTGAACGTGGTGCTGATGCGTAAAGATCCCCCTTTCGATACCGAGTTTATCTACGCCACTTATATCCTTGAGCGTGCGGAAGAAAAAGGCACGCTGATCGTTAATAAGCCGCAGAGTCTGCGTGACTGTAACGAAAAGCTGTTCACCGCCTGGTTCGCAGAACTGACCCCGGATACCCTGGTCACCCGCAATGCCAGCCAGATCCGTGAATTCTGGCAGGAGCATGGTGACATCATCCTCAAGCCGCTGGACGGCATGGGCGGCGCGTCAATCTTCCGTATTAAACAGGAAGACCCGAATCTGTCAGTCATTATTGAAACCCTGACCGAGCACGGCAGCTTCTACTGCATGGCGCAGAATTACCTGCCGGCGATTAAAGACGGAGATAAGCGCGTGCTGGTCGTGGACGGTGAGCCAGTGCCTTACTGCCTGGCGCGTATTCCTAAATCAGGTGAAACCCGTGGTAACCTTGCCGCCGGTGGCCGTGGTGAAGCCCGTCCACTGACCGAAAGCGACTGGGAAATTGCCCGCCGTGTCGGCCCAATTCTGAAAGAGAAAGGGCTGATCTTTGTCGGACTGGATATTATCGGTGACAAGCTGACTGAAATTAATGTGACCAGTCCAACCTGCGTTCGTGAGATCGAAGCCGCATTCCCGATTTCTGTCACTGGTATGCTGATGGATGCGATCGAAAAACGCCTGGCCTGATTGTTGCGGCGGGGCCGGACTGCCCGCTGCTCACCCATTAACGCCCGCGACTATCCGTCCGGGCGTTAACCAGACTACAGAACATTAAGTATGAATTTACAGCATCATTTTTTGATTGCCATGCCAACGCTTCAGGATCCGCTGTTCAAACGTTCAGTGGTCTATATCTGTGAACATAATAGTGATGGTGCGATGGGTCTGATAGTGAATAAGCCGATGGAAAATCTGACGGTTGACGGCATTCTGACCAAGCTAAAAATTTCACCCACGCCACGCGAACCCGACGTCAGGCTGGATAAACCTGTCTTTACCGGTGGGCCGCTGGCAGAAGATCGCGGTTTTATACTGCATTCCGCGCAGAAAACATTCACCTCCAGTATTCGCGTGTCTGACAACACGGTGATCACCACCTCCCGTGACGTGCTGGAAACGCTGGGAACGCCGGAGCAGCCGGATAACGTACTGGTGGCGCTGGGCTACTGTGCCTGGGAAAAAGACCAACTGGAAAATGAACTGCTGGAAAATGCCTGGCTGACGACCTCTGCTAACAGCAATATTCTGTTCCATACCCCGATTGCAGAGCGCTGGCGTGAAGCGGCGAAAAGCATGGGCGTGGATATCCATAATATAGCCAGTGAAGCAGGACACGCCTGATGAGCAGTATGACTATGTTGTCCTTCGATTTCGGGACGAAAAGCATCGGCGTGGCCATCGGCCAGCAGCTGACCGGCACCGCACGCCCTCTGACGGCACTGAAGGCCAACGATGGTGTGCCGGACTGGAACAGAATTGAAGCACTGCTGAAAGAGTGGCAGCCCGACCGCGTGGTGGTGGGACTGCCGTTAAATATGGATGGCACCGAGCAACCATTAACGGTGCGCGCCCGCAAATTCGCCAACCGCCTGCACGGACGTTTTGGCGTGCAGATAGAACTGCACGATGAACGCCTGAGCACCGTCGAAGCCCGGGCCGAACTGTTTGAGCGCGGCGGTTTTCGCGCCCTGAGCAAAGGCAGCGTCGACTCGCTCTCTGCAGTGATTATTCTGGAAAGCTGGTTCGAGAATCATTACACGTAAGCAGGCTATGGATCGCAAGCCTCCCCCGACACAGGTGACTGCAAAAGGACACCCCTCAGGCTGTGACGGTCATGGCTGACCTGCTTTTTTCGTCAGCCCGCCTTCTCAATACCGGTTAACCAGCCAGAACCCCCATTCTCTGCCTTTCCGCCAGGCTTTGCTCAAACGTCTGCATCCCCTGCTGACTGCCAGTCTGCAAGAGTGCAGGCAACTGATGGGTTTTCCCCTCGCGGATCAGGTTAGCCACTGCCGGACTGTTCACCAGTACCTCGAACAGCGCGACCCTGCCGCCAGTGGTTGCTACCAGTCGCTGGGCAATCACCGCCTGTAAGCTGCCCGCCAGTTGGCTGCGTACCAGATTCTTTTCGTTTCCCGGAAAGACATCCACCAGTCGCTCCACCGCCTGCGCCGCCCCTCGGGTATGCAGCGTTGCCAGCACCAGATGCCCCGTTTCGGCGGCAGTCAGCGCCAGTTGAATCGTCTCGGCGTCGCGCAGTTCCCCCAGCAGTATCACATCAGGGTCTTCCCTCAGCGCCGCCCTCAGCCCTCCGCCAAAGTCGGTAAAATGCAGCCCTTTCTCACGCTGCTGGATCAGCGACTGCTCGCTGTGATGCAGATATTCAACCGGATCTTCCAGCGTCAGAATATGGCGCTGCTGCTGCTGGTTCATCCCGTCAATCATTGCCGCCAGCGTAGTGGATTTTCCGCTACCGGTAGCGCCGACGATCAGAATCAGGCCCTCTTCCCGCAGCAGCAGCGATTGGGTCACCGCAGGAAGAAGCAGTGACGTCATATCCGGACAGCGGCTGGCAATCAGGCGCAGCGCCAGCGATAAACCGTGGCGCTGACGAAAAAGACTGGCCCGCAGGCGCACGCCGTCCGGCATCGTGAGGGCAAAGTCCACCTGCCCTTCCTCTGCCAGCGTCTGTTGCTGAACGACCGTCAGCCAGCGTACAGCGAAGCTTTCCAGCCACTCATTGGTCATCTCCGGCATACCCTCAATCGGTGCCAGGCGGCCATTGCAGCGCCAGAATGGAGAATGACCACTGCAAAGGTGCAGATCGCCTGCATTATGCTTTACACTAAGGGCCACTAATTCCTCAATATCCATATTTGTTCCCTGACTATGACTTCGATTGAGCACAACTTACAACAAGTCCACCAGCGGATCTCAGCGGCGGCGGCACAGTGCGGGCGCGATCCACATGAGATTGAGCTGCTTGCAGTGAGCAAAACAAAACCTGCGAGCGCGATCGAAGAAGCGGTGGCGGCCGGTCAGCGCAGCTTCGGTGAGAATTACGTGCAGGAAGGCGTGGACAAAATCCAGCTGCTGGCAAATTCTGACCTGACCTGGCACTTTATTGGCCCGCTGCAATCTAACAAAAGTCGTCTTGTGGCGGAGAACTTTGACTGGTGTCATACCGTTGACCGGCTGCGCATTGCCAGCCGCCTTAACGAGCAGCGGCCTGAAACGCTGCCACCGCTTAACGTTCTGATCCAGATAAACATCAGCGATGAACAGAGCAAATCCGGTATTGCCCTTGCCGGGCTGTCTGCACTGGCACAGGATATTGCCGTAATGCCACGCCTCAGACTGCGTGGAATAATGGCGATCCCCGCGCCGGAAGCTGACTACGCACGTCAGCTGGCCGTATGCGAGCAGATGGCGGCGGCATTTAAGCAGTTACAGCGGGAGGTTCCCGGCGTAGATACGCTGTCGCTGGGAATGAGTGACGATATGGACCCCGCAATCGCGGCCGGTAGTACCCTGGTGCGCATTGGCACCGCTATTTTCGGTGCGCGCGACTACGGTCATGCCGCCGCTCATCATAACAACTGAGGAACCCCATGCTAGCGTTGATCTTTCTGGTCACAACGGTGATTGCGATTTACATCAAAGTGTTATTACTGCGCGTCTGGATGCAGTGGGCGCGGTGTGACTTCTACAACCCGTTTTCACAGTTTGTGGTGAAAATCACCCAACCAATCGTCAAACCCGTGCGCCGAATCATCCCGTCTGTCGGGCCGGTGGATACCGCCTCACTGCTGCTGGCCTATATCGTCAGCGTGCTGCTGGGGCCGGTGACGTTGCGCCTGTTTGTACCGGATCCGATTTTCCTCTATCTGGGCCTGGTCATCCTGGTTAAAGCGGCGGGCATGCTGGTATTTTGGGTCATTATTGTTCGCTCACTGATGAGTTGGGTAAGCCAGGGCCGTAACCCGGTTGATTACGTGCTGATCCAACTGACTGAACCGCTGATGGCTCCGGTACGCCGCATTATTCCGGCGATGGGTGGCATCGACTTCTCGGCGATGGCAGTCATTCTGGTTCTCTATATG
The DNA here is from genome assembly GCF_001571305.1 of Erwinia persicina NBRC 102418. GTDB lineage: Bacteria > Pseudomonadota > Gammaproteobacteria > Enterobacterales > Enterobacteriaceae > Erwinia > Erwinia persicina. The sequence goes on from NZ_BCTN01000006.1 coordinate 233,266, forward strand.
CTGAACTTCCTGGGACTGGAATATATTCCTGGCTGGGCCCAATTTTAAATAGCCTTCATCCTTGAAACTGCCGCTGCGTTGGCTGCGTACATTCGCCCCGGTCACTTACTACAGTAAGCTCCCGGGGTCTCATGTCCTTGCCGCCTTGCGGCAGCTCCAATTATTGTGGCTATTGGATTAACCATGATTCTTTCCCCTGAAGGGCAAAATTCCTGGTTATATCGCGCCATCTGTTTCTGAAAATGCTTTCTTAAAATTATCGTTCTGGAATCATTATGCAAAAAGTCGTACTCGCCACCGGTAATCCCGGAAAGGTTCGTGAACTGGCCGACCTGCTGGCCGCGTTTGGGCTGGATATTGTCGCGCAAACGGAACTGGGCGTGGAGTCCGCCGAAGAAACCGGTCTGACCTTTATTGAAAATGCCATTCTGAAGGCACGTCACGCGGCAGCCATTACCGGTTTACCGGCGATAGCCGATGACTCAGGGCTGGCGGTCGATGCGCTTGGCGGTGCGCCGGGGATCTATTCAGCGCGCTATGCGGGCCCGGACGCCAGTGATCAGCAGAACCTGGAAAAGCTGCTGACCACGCTGGCAGCCACGCCGGACGGGGAGCGTCAGGCGCAGTTTCACTGCGTGCTGGTCTATCTGCGTCATGCTGAAGATCCGACACCGCTGGTGTTCCACGGCAGCTGGGCGGGCGAAATCACCCGTACCGCTGCAGGCGTCGGCGGCTTTGGCTATGACCCTATTTTCTACGTGCCTGCGCTGGGGAAAACCGCTGCGGAACTGACTAAAGCAGAGAAACAGGCAGTGTCACACCGTGGCCAGGCCCTCAGCCTGCTGTTGAGTGCCATGAAACATGCCTAATCTCCCACCGTTAAGTCTGTACATCCATATTCCCTGGTGTGTGCAGAAGTGCCCGTACTGCGACTTCAACTCGCACGCGCTGAAAGGGGAAGTCCCGCACGAAGAGTACGTGCAGCACCTGCTCAACGACCTGGATATTGACCTGCCGCTGACGTCGGGTCGCGAAGTGAGCACGATCTTTATCGGTGGCGGTACGCCAAGCCTGTTAAGCAGCGAAGCGATGCAGATGCTGCTGGACGGCGTGCGTGCGCGTCTGCCTCTGTCAGCTGCCGCCGAGATTACCATGGAAGCGAATCCGGGTGCCGTCGAAGCAGAGCGCTTCAGCGGCTACCAGCGCGCCGGCGTCAATCGTATCTCCATTGGCGTGCAGAGCTTCAGCGCGGCCAAACTGGAGCGTCTGGGGCGCATTCACGGGCCTGAAGAGGCAAAGCGGGCGGCACGACTGGCCGAAGGCCTCGGGCTGCGCAGCTTTAACCTCGACCTGATGCACGGCCTGCCGGATCAGTCGCTGGAAGAAGCGCTGGACGACCTGCGTCAGGCCATCGCGCTCAATCCGCCTCATCTGTCGTGGTATCAGCTGACCATCGAGCCGAATACTCTGTTTGCCTCGCGGCCGCCGCGCCTGCCTGATGAGGACGACTTGTGGGATATTTTCGAACAGGGCGATGCGCTGCTGACGGCGGCGGGATACCAGCAGTACGAGACGTCCGCCTATGCCAAACCCGGCTATCGCTGCGAGCATAATCTCAACTACTGGCGCTTTGGTGATTACCTTGGCATTGGCTGTGGGGCTCACGGCAAGCTGACCCAGCCGGACGGAACCATTATCCGTACGGCAAAAACGAAGCACCCGCGTGGTTTTATGAGCGGAAAATATCTGGATAAACGACACGAAGTGGCCGATGCCGAGAAGCCATTTGAGTTCTTTATGAACCGTTTCCGTCTGCTGGAGGCCGCACCGCGCGAAGAGTACACGCGCTACACCGGCCTGGCGGAGAGCACCATCCGCACGCAGCTCGACGAGGCGATCGCCAGAGGCTATCTGACAGAAACGCCAGAGGCGTGGCAGATTACGGAGAAAGGGAAGCTGTTCCTGAACTCGCTGCTGGAGCTTTTCCTGGCAGAATAATACGTCGGGGGCGACCGGAAAACTTCTCGCCCCAACGTATAAAGGGTACGCAGAGGCTGACTTTGTTTTTCGGTCAGCCCGCCATATCAAACGGCACGTTATTTCAACGCGGCGATCAGCGCCTTGCGCTGTCCTTCCAGGGTGGTAACACGATTACAGACTTCATGACCAAAGTTCTGGAAATCCTGCTCCTGGTTGCTCCATTCGGCCTGAATCGCCTGCTGTAAGCCACCCAGATTGCCCATGATCGCCTGCAATGGATTATCGCCACCGGTCGATTTGCTGCCCATCTCATTCAGGCTGTCCTGCACCACGCCGCCCATCGCATTCTGTACCAGACGCTCCCCGTCCTGACGAACCTGCTCCACGGCCTGATGGTGGAAGGTTAAGCCATCGCTGCGATGCTCGATGATGCGATTCATCTGCTGCTTGAGCTGCCCGTCCAGCGAGGTCAGGCGCTGACGCACGTTACTGTCCTGCCCCAGCTTCTGCACAATCACCCGATCCAGCGCCACACGGCCTTTTTCCAGCCGCTGTTTTGCGCCGTTATCAATCCACGGCAGGTCACGGCGCAGCGCGGTCTGATAGTCGATGGCTTTCTGACGCGTGGCTGCATCAATACTGGCCACTTTGCCATTACGCTGCACATCGCCAACCGGGGAAATAATCAGCTTGCCGCTGGCCCCCACCACTTCCACCTGGTTCGGGCTGATAATGATATCGTCCTGAGGATTAACGCTGCACTGGTAATCCGCCTGAGCCTGTCCTGCGGCCAGCAGCAGTAATGCTCCACTGAAAAGCGCTTTACGCATAAATCGTCTCCTTGATATGAAAAAGGGGCAACCAGAAAAAATGGTCGCCCCCTTATGTGGTCACGCCGGAGGGCCGACCGAAAAAAGACCGGCCCCTACAGCGATCGCTTCACCTTCGCAGGGTCTGACCTTCTGTTCCGGTCAGACCGTCAGTCCCACCAGACGTCAAAGAGTTCAGTCACTTTTACGTCGTTCAGCTTGCGGGCTTCCAGCCAGTTTTTGACCAGCTCACGATGCTCATCAGTGCATTTGCCAATTTTCTGCAGGCAAATCAGACCTTCCCACTGCAGATAGCCGCTGCCATCAAAGGCCAGGCCATTCGGATCAATCACTTCATTGATAAGCGCATCAACGGTGCTGTCGATAGTCTGTTCGTCAGTTCCTTCCGGGAAGGTAAAGCCCACGGAGAAACCTAACTCCTGGAACTCATCGATATGCATTTTCTTGCGTAGACGACGACTGCGTTGTGTAGCCATTATTTAATCCTCTCAAACATCAGATCCCATACACCGTGGCCAAGACGCTGCCCACGCTGCTCAAATTTCGTTAACGGCCGTGACTCGGGACGCGGCACCCAGTTTCCGGCTTCTGACTGGTTTTTATACCCTTCAATACTGCTCATCACTTCCAGCATATGCTCCGCGTAAGCTTCCCAGTCGGTCGCCATATGGAATACGCCGCCCAGCTTGAGTTTACGCTGTACTAATTCAGCAAACGGTACCTGCACGATACGACGTTTGTTATGACGCGCTTTATGCCACGGATCCGGGAAGTACAGCTGCACCATACGCAGCGAATTATCCGGGATCATCAAATTTAGCACTTCGACTGCATCATGACACATTACGCGCAGATTGCTGACGCCGGCCTCTTCCGCCGTGGCCAGGCAGGCACCCACGCCCGGCGAGTGCACTTCAATTCCCAGAAAATTCTGGTGCGGATTACTGGCCGCCATCGCCACCAGCGACGCTCCCATACCGAAGCCAATTTCCAGCACCAGCGGTGCATCACGGCCAAACAGAGCGGTTAAATCTACCGGTTGCGGCTGAAACTCAACGCCCATTACCGGCCACAGCGAATCCAGCGCCTGCTGCTGACCTTTCGTCAGACGGCCCTGGCGGCGTACAAAGCTGCGGATACGGCGCATAGCGCGGCCATTTTCGTCAAATTCCGGTGAGATAACATCGTTTTTCATGATTCTGCCTGCGGCTGTGCACTGTAGAAAGCGGGCATTATGCCTTCAGGAAGTGAAAACATAAAGGATACCCTGTTACCGGCTTACTCCCGGGGCTGGCTGGTAGTATAGCGGCTGCTAAAAATTCGGCTGACTGAACAGACTGTTCTACAGGTTAATAAAATGCAGCGAAGATCCGGTTTACAGCCCTTAGTGTCTGTGCTGGAATCCCTGCCTGATTTTCAGAATAGCAGAACGGGAACCCGCATCATGCAGCCAGCGCAGTTTTCACATCAGGTACTGGAATGGTATCAGCGCTACGGGCGGAAAACCCTGCCGTGGCAACTGGAAAAAACACCCTATAAAGTCTGGCTGTCTGAGGTCATGCTGCAACAGACGCAGGTCGCGACCGTTATTCCCTATTTCACACGGTTTATGGCGCGTTTCCCTACCGTCAGCGATCTGGCCGCCGCACCGCTGGACGAAGTGCTGCACCTGTGGACCGGCCTGGGCTATTACGCGCGGGCGCGCAATCTGCACAAAGCAGCGAAAACCGTCGTCGATAAACACGGGGGCGTGTTCCCGGAAACGCTGGAAGAGGTCGAGGCCCTGCCGGGTATCGGCCGGTCAACCGCCGGCGCGGTGCTTTCACTGGCGCTGGGCAAGCATTTTCCGATCCTGGATGGCAACGTAAAACGCGTGCTGGCACGCTGCTATGCGGTGGACGGCTGGCCGGGTAAGAAAGAGGTTGAAAAGCGCCTGTGGCAGCTCAGTGAAGCCGTGACGCCTGCCGAGGGTGTCAGCCAGTTTAATCAGGCGATGATGGATCTCGGTGCCATGGTCTGCACCCGCTCGAAACCGAAGTGTGAGATCTGTCCGCTGAATACCGGTTGCCTGGCTTACGCCCACAGCAGCTGGGCGCAATATCCGGGGAAAAAGCCGAAGCAGATCATTCCGGAACGCACCGGCTACCTGCTGCTGATGCAGCAGGGGCAGGACGTCTGGCTGGAACAGCGTCCTCCCGTTGGCCTGTGGGGGGGGTTATTCTGCTTCCCCCAGTACACCAGCGAGGAGGCATTACGCCAGGCCCTGCGGCAGCGCGGGGTGGATGACGGTAAACTACACCAGATGACCGCCTTCCGGCATACCTTCAGCCACTTCCACCTGGATATTGTACCAATGTGGCTGGATCTGCCTTCTGTCAGTGCAGCCATGGATGATGGCGCGGGTCTCTGGTATAACTTAGCGCAGCCGCCCGCTGTGGGGCTGGCCGCGCCGGTAGAGCGTCTGCTACAGCAGTTGCGCCAGCCAAACCCTATGGCATTGAGCGCTCGCGTAACGGAAGAGGAAGAGTAATGAGCCGAACCATTTTTTGTACGTTCCTGCAACGTGATGCCGAAGGACAGGATTTTCAGCTGTACCCGGGTGAGACAGGTAAACGTATTTTTAACGAGATCTCCAAAGAAGCCTGGTCAAAATGGATGGCAAAACAGACCATGCTGATCAATGAAAAGAAACTCAGCATGATGAACCCTGATGACCGTAAGCTGCTGGAACAGGAGATGATTAAGTTCCTGTTTGAAGGCCACGACGTGCATATCGAAGGTTATACCCCGCCGGAAGAATAAGTCGTTGGGCCTCACTGATGAGGCCCTCTCAATTGTGGGCTTTTACTAAAAAATGAAGAAAAAACTGATAAGTTTGCTGATTATTGCGCCGTTGTTAGTTTCCTGCTCCGGCAAGAAGCAGAACGCCTCTCACGAAGAGTGGATCAAAGACACCAACGGTTTTGATATTTTGATGGGACAGTTCGCCCACAACATCGAAAATATCTGGGGGATCAATGAAGTCCTGATCGCAGGTCCAAAAGACTATGTGAAGTACAGCGATCAGTACTATACCCGTAGCCACATTAACTTCGATGCCGGTAGCATTACGATTGAAACTATCGCTGGCACCGATCCGACGGCCAGCCTGCGTCAGGCCATCATTACCACCCTGCTGATCGGTGAAGATCCGGGCAATGTCGATCTCTATTCCGACGCCAAGGATATTCAGGTCAGTAAAGAGCCCTTACTGTACGGCCAGGTGCTGGATAATACCGGCCAGCCGATCCGCTGGCAGGGTCGTGCCGCCAGTTTTGCCGACTACCTGATCCAGAATAAACTTCAGCGCCGTAACTCCGGGCTGCATGTCATCTGGTCGGTAACCATTCCGATGGTGCCTAACCACCTGGATAAACGTGCGCACAAATATCTGCCGATGGTGCGTAAGGCCGCCGAACGCTACGGCGTCGATCAGTCGCTGATCCTGGCAATCATGCAGATAGAGTCCAGCTTTAACCCCTATGCGGTCAGTCATGCTGACGCACTGGGGTTGATGCAGGTGGTGCAACATACCGCCGGGGTGGATGTGTTCCGTATGAAAGGGAAATGGGGCAAACCGAGCCGCAGCTATCTGCTGGATCCGGAAAACAATATCGATGCGGGTGCAGCCTACCTGTCCCTGTTACAGGGCAACTATCTGGCGGGGATCAGTAACCCGACTTCACGTCGTTATGCCGTTATCACCGCCTATAACGGCGGGGCGGGCAGCGTGCTGCGCGTGTTCTCCAGCGATAAAGATCGCGCGTTCAGCGCCATCAACGGCCTGTCGCCTGCCGAGGTGTACCAGAAGCTGACCACCAGCCATCCGTCCGCCGAGTCGCGTCGTTACCTGTATAAGGTGAATAACGCGCAGAAGAGCTATCACCGCTACTAAAACGCAGGCAAGGCGCTGCAACCAGTGCCTTGCCCCTCCTTCTTAACCTCACCCGGACATTACCGGCTGATGTTTTTAAAACGGCGGGTGGTTTCGGTCAGTGCCACTTCGGTTGGCAGTCGCTCCATCGAACTGGCACCGTAGAACCCGTCGCACTGCGGGCAGTTGTCCATAATGTACTGCGCATCCTCCGGGCTGGAGATCGGCCCGCCGTGGCACAGGACAATCACGTCCTCACGCACGGCTTTCGCCGCCGCCGCCCACTCATTCACGCGGGGAACACAGTCCTTAAGCTGTAATGCCGTTGCCGCGCCGATATTGCCGCCGGTAGTCAGCCCCATATGCGGCACAATAATATCGGCACCGGCCAGCGTCATTGCCACGGCATCCTCCGCGCTGAATACATAGGGCGTGGTCAGCATCTCTTTCTGGTGCGCCAGCGCAATCATTTCAACTTCCAGCCCGTACCCCATGCCGGTCTCTTCGAGATTGGCGCGGAAATTGCCATCAATCAGGCCAACGGTGGGAAAATTTTGTACACCGGAAAAGCCCATCGCTTTCAAATCATCCAGGAACTTATCAAAATGGCAGAAGGGATCGGTGCCGTTCACCCCGGCAAGCACCGGCGTATGTTTCACCACCGGCAGAACCTCTTTAGCCATATCAACCACGATCTCATTCGCGTTGCCATATGCCAGCAGCCCGGCCAGAGAACCGCGCCCGGCCATACGATAGCGCCCGGAGTTATAAATAACGATCAGGTCGATGCCCCCGGCCTCTTCACATTTAGCCGACAGCCCGGTGCCGGCCCCACCGCCGATAATAGGCTCACGGCGGGCAATCATCTGTCTGAAATGAGTCAGCAGTTGCTGACGGGTAAAAGCGGGCATGATTATCTTCCTCTCGACGCCAGTTGACGAAATTGTGCCACTGCTTCAGCGGCGAACTGCGGGTCATTAATATTCCACGGCAGGCGAATAATTTGCCGTTTTTCAGTCCGATGACAGTGTGATTCCAGGGCGGTGATAAACGCCCGATCGGCCTCGGGTGACCAGAACGGCTGACCCGGTGCATCAAGGGCGGAAAATCCACCTTCGGGTATCAGGAAGCGCACGTCGCCTTCACACTGGTTCAGTTTACCGGCGATCCACTCGGCCATGGCGATATTCTCCTCCACCGTGGTCCGCATCAGTGTCACCTGGGCATTATGGTGGTAGAACTGGCGGGCAGCATATTTTTCCGGCACGCTGGAGGGATGGCCAAAGTTCACCATATCCAGCGCACCGCAGGATAATACGCCGGGTATCTGGCTGCGCGCCAGGGCATCAAAGCGGTCTTCACCACAGGCCAGCACGCCGCCGAAGAGTAAATCGCAGACTTCTGTGGTCGTCAGGTCGAGCATTCCGGTCAGCATCCGGCTGTCTGCCAGCTTCTCCATCGCCCTGCCTCCACTGCCGGTAGCGTGGAATACCAGACAGTCATAGTCAGCGTCGAGCCCGGCGCTGACAGCCTCGATACACGGCGTGGTCACCCCAAACATGGTCAAACCGATGGCCGGTTTATCGTCACCGGAGGAAGGCAGTGAGAATTTGACCGCCCCGGCAATCTGATGGGCCGCATTGCCCAGTACGCGCCGGGAAATGCGGTTGAGGCCGGCCACATCAGTCACTGAGTAAAGCATACCTATATCACTGGCACCGACATAGGCAGACACATCGCCCGATGCCATTGTCGACACCATCAGCTTCGGCACGCCCACGGGTAAGGCCTGCATCGCGGGGGTAATCAGCGCCGTACCGCCGGAACCACCGAGCCCGATAATCCCTGCAACGTCACTACGCTGGCTAAGGAAAATCCTAAAAGATTGCGCCATCGCATCAATGGCTTTTCCGCGATCACCACAGAACACACTATTGCGTCCCTGGGGATGATAATCGGCTACCATTTCAGCCGGAATATCGCCAGGAAAAGTTTCGCTAAGTGGTTGAGTAGACAGATCAACTGTCACGACTTTTACGCCGGTCTGCACGATCAGATCGCGCACGTAAAACAGTTCCCTTCCTTTAGTATCCGCTGTCGCAACAACGTAGACAGATCCATTCTCATTTTTCATTGGCGTTACAATAACCTGTTATTTATATTAATAAAGGGTTGATATTCATCACATAAAAACGTAAATAACTTTGGAGCGCTAAGAAAGCGCACTGGCAGGAACTCACAGTAGCACCTTAAAGATTGATAAATCAATTGAATGAAACATGAGTCTGCGGGTGTTTTTGACTACGCTTATAACGCCGGAGCAAGGTGCTGACCCGCGCCCCCGGCAGTAAAATGCCGGTAGCATTGTTATAATGACTACCGGATCGATACAGAGTCAGATCTACTGGAAAATGAGGTTATCGTGGAGCAAAGGGATTCCGCTGGCGTTTTGGGGTTAACATCCACACGCGCCAGAACACGCCGCTTACTGATTGATACGGCAATGAAGCTGTTTGATAGCGGCGCATTTCCATCCATTACGGAAGTCGCTCAGGAGGCGCAGCTGTCACGCGCAACGGCTTATCGTTACTTTCCTACGCAGAGTGCGCTGGTATCAGCGATTGTCGCCGAAACGCTCAGCCCGATTAAAAACTGGCAGCCGACTGAAGAAGATGCCAGCGCCCGGATTGACGAGCTGCTGAGCTTTGCCTTTCCCCGCATGTTAAAACACGAAGGTACGCTCCGGGCAGCCCTCCATCTGTCGCTGACGCAGTGGGCACAGTCGCAGTCGGTGAATGCGCTGCCGTTAAAGGAAAAGCTGGTGCGTGGCAATCGAAAAGCCATGCTGACCCAGGTGATAGAGCCGCTCAATAAAGAGCTTCCTCCTGCGCTGATGGATCGCGTCGTGCGCTCACTGTCTCTGGTGTATGGTTCGGAGATTTTTTTGGTGATGAAAGATATCTGGGGTTGCGATGACGACGAGCTGCAGGACATTGGTAAATGGATCGCAAAAGCCATTGTGCGCCAGGCGCGGGAAGATGCATTAAATCCGTCCTGAAGTGACGATTCCATGACCAGTAGTCGCCCGTTTTTTGCGGCGACTACCGGCCCATGCTCACGCCGTCAGCACGTACCCCTGCAACCGTTTTACGCCCTGCTCGTCGCTTTCAACATACACGCCCTGCAACTCTGGCGAGAAGCCCGGCAGCAGATTCAGCCCCGCTTCCAGCGCCAGGAAATAGTGCTGTACCGCTCCACCCCATTCTTCACCCGGCACCACACACAACACGCCCGGAGGATAAGGCAACGCCCCTTCCGCCGCGATACGCCCTGCCGCTTCGGCAATCGGTACAAGCTCAACGTTACCGCGAATAAAGGCGATATTCGCATCCTGCGGGTTCATCACCATTTTCGGCCAGCTCTGCTGGCGGAACATCGCCTTCTGCAGATCCTTCACATCATGGCTGACATACAGGTCGTGCATCTCCTGGCACAAACGCTTAAGGGTGTAACCTTCGTAACGCGCCGCATTTTTACGGTAAATGGTCGGCAGCACGTCGCGCAGCAGCGCATCCTCTTTGATGTGCTGTTCGAACTGCGCCAGCTTCGCCACCAGCCGCGCCATCTTCTCCATGCTCTCTGCCGGCGTCAGCAGGAACAGAATGGAGTTAAGATCGCACTTTTCTGGCACAACGCCATTTTCGCGCAGGTAGTTTGCCAGGATGGTCGCCGGAATGCCGAACGCAGCATATTTACCGCTGGCAGCATCAATACCCGGCGTGGTCAGCAGCAGCTTGCACGGGTCAACCAGGTACTGATCTTTCTCGTAGCCGGCAAAGCCATGCCACGCCGCGCCCGGAGCGAAGCTGAAGTAACGGGCGTCCGAGGCGATGGTGGCCGTCGGCGCATCCTGCCATGGCCTGCCGTCGACCTCATCGGGGATAAAGGGTTTAATCATCTCACAGCGCGCCAGGATCGCCTTGCGGGCGTCAATTCCCAGCACCACACATTCATGCCACAGACGGCGACCGGCCTCCCCCTGATGCATTTTGGCGTTGATATCCAGCGCCGCAAACAGCGGATAGAACGGGCTGGTTGAGGCATGAAGCATAAACGCATTGTTCAGCCGCTTATGGCTGCAAAAACGCTGCTGGCCGCGAATATGGTTATCTTTTTTGTGGATCTGCGAGGTCTGGGAGAACCCGGCCTGCTGTTTATGTACCGACTGGGTCACAAAGATCCCCGGATCGGAAGGTTTCAGCTCAAGCAGCAGCGGCGAGCAGGCTTCCATGACCGGAATAAATTGCTCATAGCCGACCCATGCCGAGTCAAACAGGATGTAGTCGCACAGGTGCCCGATACTGTCGAGCACCTTACGCGCGTTGTATACCGTGCCATCGTAAGTCCCGAGCTGAATCACGGCCAGGCGGAACGGCCGCTCATCTCCGGCGCGATCCGGTGCCACTTCGTTGATCCGCTCGCGCACATAGCCTTCATCAAAACAGTGCGCATCAATACCGCCGATGAAGCCAAACGGGTTACGGGCGGTCTCCAGATACACTGGCGTGGCCCCTGCCTGGATCAGCGCACCGTGATGATTTGATTTATGGTTATTACGGTCAAACAGCACCAGATCACCACGCGTCAGCAGCGCATTGGTGACGACCTTATTGGCGCTGGAGGTTCCGTTGAGCACGAAATAAGTTTTATCCGCGTTAAACACCTTCGCCGCAAACTTCTGTGCATGTTTGGCTGACCCTTCGTGGATCAGTAAATCCCCGAGCTTAACGTCGGCGTTACACATATCGGCGCGAAACACGTTCTCACCAAAGAAGTCAAAAAACTGACGCCCGGCCGGATGCTTTTTGAAGAACTCGCCCCCCTGATGCCCGGGGCAGGCAAAGGTGGTGTTATCCATCGCCACGTACTTGGTCAGCGTCTGGAAAAATGGCGGCAGTAAGTCAGCCTGATACCCGGAAGCCGCCGCTTCCAGCAATGAAGCATCACCCTTTTCGCCTGTCAGCACTCCGTCCACCGCAGGCAAACTGTCGGCCTGTGAGGCATCGTCCAGCGCGATAAACACCGGCAGGTTAAATCCCGTGTGGCGCAACAGTGCCAGCATGCCGCTCCTGGCGTCAGAAACAGACAACACCACCGCGGCCACATCGGTAAAATCAGTATTATCCAGCGTGACGACTTCGCGCCCGGTCTGGAGATGGATTGCCACAGTGGTACTGGCTGCAATTTTTAACGGTGTCATAGCACAAATGCCCGGCGTTCAAGGGTAAGTGGGTGTCAGAGGCTGTCAGCGATTAAGCGCCGCTCAGACCGATAGACATCAGTAAAATCAGATCGCATCTGTTTTTACGCATGGCCAACAGTTAAGCGTAGTAAGACCTCACCGCACGGTGAAAAAGAGTATCGACAAGGTGTGACAACATGAAGAACGGCGGCACGACATCTGCTGATGCGGGTTACAGAAGCGATTATTCAGCGCTGAACCTCTCATGGCGACGACCTCAGTATAAAGGGATGACGGGGATGTCAAAATTTGCGCAATAATGGCATTTTTTAGCAGCGTGTTCAATGCCAGCTCCCCGACGTCAGGCGTTTACCTGCTCTACCCGGGCGCGTTTTTTGCCCGTTTGCGGGTCAATACGCGACGAAAGCTAAAAACAGTCTGTCAGGCGATGAAATGGCGCTTATCACGGTGCTTAAAGATGCAACCTAACCCAATGAAAGGATGAAAATAATTTTCATCCAGCCCGGGCACGAAACAAATTCGCGGCGGTTTCCAACGCTGGTCAGCCTGGCAGCAAGAAGGTCATGAGGAGGCCGATTGCCATTTAAACAGTCAAAAAAAAAGCGTTTCAGCGCCTGACTGGTGGAAAAGAGTGCAATCGCTCGGTTTTTCATAATAAAGCCGTTGACGCTGGCAGCGGCATAAGGTTTAATGCGA
>NZ_BCTN01000007.1 GCF_001571305.1 Erwinia persicina NBRC 102418
GAAGTATGACGGGGATGCTCCCCTAAATAATTCAGGTTAGGGGCAGGCGGCCACGCAGCACATCCCCGGGAGCGTACATCAGTACGTGACTGGGGTGCGCGGCAAGAGCCAACGCACCCATAGCCTGAAGTATGACGGGGATTAGCTGGCCTGGCGGGTCTCGTGACTACGACGATACGCCACCAGGTCTTCGATGGTCACAACCGGCATGTTGTGCTGTTTGGCAAAGACGATGGCTTCCGGCGCGTGCGCCATGGAACCATCATCATTGGTCAACTCACACAGCACGCCTGCCGGCTTGAAGCCTGCCAGCGTCACCAGGTCGATAGTGGCTTCGGTATGACCACCGCGGGTCAGCACGCCACCGGCACGGCCGCGCAGCGGGAAGACGTGCCCCGGACGATTCAGATCGTCTGGTTTCGTGTCATCTGCGATTGCCGTACGGATGGTGGTCAGACGGTCGGAGGCCGACACGCCGGTGGTGACGCCTTTCGCGGCTTCGATGGTCACGGTAAAGCCGGTGCCGTAGGCGCTGGTGTTATCCTCAACCATCATCGGCAGCTCAAGCTGCTGCAGACGTTCTTCGGTCAGGCACAGGCAGACAATACCGCTGCCGTGACGAATGGTGAGCGCCATCTGCTCAACGGTCATGGTTTCCGCAGCGAAGATCATATCACCTTCGTTTTCACGATCTTCATCGTCTAAGACCATCACACCGCGGCCTTCGCGCAGCGCCTCAATGGCACGGGTTACACGCTGTTCAGGCGTGCCAAATTCAGAAAGTAGCGACTGACTCATGGTAAATAAACCTTAATAAATGTATGGGTTACCAGAACCAGGGCGTGCTTAGGAGTGTCATGCAGTGACAAAAAAATAACGCGAGGCAGGCAAACGCCCGTCAAGATTCGTTACTCTCTCCCATCCGGACTTTAACCGTCGGCCCCGGAATTACACCGGATCTGCTGTCCTTCAGGAGTGATCCTGAAGCGCTCGCGGGCTTTCAGCAAACGCTGATTTACCGCCGGTGGGGAATTTCGCCCCGCCCTGAGAATAAGCAAAATCATCATAACGCCGAAAAAGTGACAGAGCAACGAACAAAACGGGCAAATTGTTATCCATTTTTTCGCTATGGTGTTTTCAGGTTTATCCCTGAGCCATCTGGGATTACACTAAGATCAAATTCGCTGCTATCAGGAAGCCGCTATGCTTGACCCCAAAAAAATCGAACAGCTTGCCCGTCAGGTTCATGAGTCCATGCCAAAAGGTATTCGTGAGTTTGGTGATGATGTAGAGAAGAAAATTCGTCAGACGCTGCAGGCACAGCTGACCCGTCTGGATGTGGTGAACCGTGAAGAGTTTGATGTACAGACTCAGGTGCTGTTGCGCACCCGCGAGAAGCTGGCTGCGCTGGAGCAGCGTCTGGCCGAACTGGAAAGCCGGGTCTCTCCGGCTCCGGTTCCTGCGGTGACCGAGCCAAAAGCAGCCGAATAAGTGACAATGCAGTATACGGCTGCCCTCCACGGGCAGCTGTTAACGATTAGTGGTTCCCGGTTCCCGAGATAATCGTTTTGATGATGTTACTGGTCGAAATACCGTCTTCGAAATTGAGCACCCTAACGTCGCCGCCGTTCGCCCACACTTCTTTGCTTCCGGCAATCTCTTCCGGCTTGTAGTCGCCGCCTTTGACCAGCAGGTCGGGCAGAACCTCCGCAATCAGGCGCTGAGGGGTGTCTTCTTCAAAGCCAATCACCCAGTCGACCGCTTCCAGCGCACCCAACACGATCATACGATTGATCAGCGGATTAACCGGGCGGGTTTCGCCTTTGAGGCGGCGGGTAGACGCATCGCTGTTAACCGCCACAATCAACCGGTCCCCCAGCTTGCGGGCATTAGCCAGGTAGGAGACGTGCCCGGCGTGCAGAATGTCGAAGACGCCGTTGGTCATCACCACTTTTTCACCGCGCTGACGGGCTTTCGCCACCTCGGCAATCAGCTGTGCTTCATCCATCACGCCAAATCCGGATTCCGGACGGGCGCGGATCGCATTTTCCAGCTCGACCGGAGACACGGTAGACGTTCCCAGCTTACCGACAACGACACCCGCCGCCGCATTGGCGAGGAAACAGCTCTCTTCGAGCGTATTACCGGCCGCCAGCGCCGCCGCCAGCACGCCAATCACCGTATCGCCTGCCCCGGTGACGTCAAACACTTCCTGAGCCTGCGTCGGCATATGGAATGGGGCTTTACCCGGCTGCAGCAGGGTCATACCGTGCTCTGAGCGCGTCACCAGCAGCGCGGAAAGCGCGTGCTGTAACATCAGTTTCGTGCCGCGTTCAACAATCTCATCTTCGGTCGTGCACTTGCCGACTACCGCTTCGAATTCGGAAAGATTCGGCGTCAGCAGCGTTGCGCCATGATAGCGCCCAAAGTCGGTGCCTTTCGGGTCCACCAGTACCGGAACACCGGCTTTACGGGCCAGGGCAATCATCGTCTCCACGCTGGCCAGCGCACCTTTGGCATAGTCAGACAGCACCAGCGCACCTATGTTTGGCAGCGACTGTTCGATCCGCTCATGCATCGGTGCCGGATCGACGCCTTCAAATCCCTCTTCGAAATCAAGGCGGATCAACTGCTGATTGCGGGATAACACGCGCAGCTTGGTGATGGTCGGATGGGTCGGCACCGGGACAAAATCACACTGCACATTGACACCGGTGAGGGTCGCACTCAGCGCACGCGCAGCGTCATCAACGCCGGTCAGCCCCACCAGCCGTGACTGCGCGCCCAGTGCGGCAATATTCATGGCCACGTTAGCAGCACCACCCGGGCGTTCCTCCACGTGATCGACTTTTACCACCGGTACCGGTGCTTCAGGTGAAATACGGCTGGTCGGGCCGTGCCAGTAGCGATCCAGCATCACATCGCCAACCACCAACACACCCGCACGCGTAAAATCAGGCAGTGTAATTTTCATTCCAGAGACTCCAGACTGCAGTAAAAATGAGTGCGCGCGATAATAGCACAATATGTCAGTGACTAATCATCGCGTCTGCACGGTAAGATCAGGCACCCAGCCACGTCTGCCAGCTGGCATTCACCACTGCTTTTTCAGGGACATAGGCGTCTTCTTCGACATGCCCCGGCAGTTCCTGTAAGGCCAGATGGTGCAGCGCATCGCGCAGCGTGACATAGGCATGGGTCAGCGCCTCTGATTCTGCGGGCGCCATTTTGCCACTGTTGGCCAGCAGCTCAAGAATGCGCACGTTATCTGACCAGCGGGTAAGCATCGGATCCTGAGCGGCATAGCGCAGTACCAGATACTGGGTAATGAATTCAATGTCGGTGATCCCCCCACGGTCGGCCTTGATATCCCAGCGTCCCTTATGCTTGTTACCGAGGTGCGCGCGCATCTTCTCGCGCATTTCACGCACTTCCGTTTTCAGTGCGTCAGCTTCACGTGGTAGCGACAGAATACCGCGTCGGATCTGGTCGAATCGCTGGCTCAGGGCGGTATCGCCAAAGACGATACGTGCCCGCACCAGAGCCTGATGCTCCCAGGTCCAGGCCTCATGCCGCTGGTATTCATCAAACGCGTCAAAGGTGCTGACCAGCATCCCCGCCGCGCCGGACGGGCGCAGTCGGGCGTCCACCTCGTAAAGAATGCCAGAGGAGGTGCGCGTGCTGAACAGGTGCATGACGCGCTGCGCCAGGCGCAGATAGAACTGGCGGCCGTCAATACTGCGTTCGCCCAATGTCACCGCGTCCAGCGGACAGTCATGCAGGAACACCAGATCAAGGTCAGAACTGTAACCCAGCTCCCAGCCTCCCAGTTTGCCGTAGCCCACCACGGAGAAGCCGCGTTCGCTGTCATGGGTCAGGTGCGAAGGACGTCCGTAACGCAGTACCATCATATTCCATGCCTGCTGTACCACGGATTCAATCATCGCTTCTGCCAGCCACGTAAGGTGATCGCTCACTTTCATTACCGGCAGGGTTTTAGCAATATCCGCCGCCGCAATGCGCAGGTGCTGGGCCTGCTTAAACTGGCGCAGGGCTTCCAGCTGCTGCTCTTCATCTTCTTCCGGAATACGCAGCAGATACTGGCGCAACTCATCGCGGTAGGCATCGGTGGCGGTGGGCTGATAGAGGGTCGCCGGATCGAGCAGTTCATCCAGCAGCAGCGGATGCCGCGCCAGCTGGCTGGCGACCATCGGGGAGGCGGCACAGAGGCGAATTAAGTGCTTCAGCGCGCCCTGGTACTCTGTCAGCAGTTCCAGATAGGTGCTGCGGGTAACGACTCCCAGCAGCAGCGGAGTCAGGCGGCTGAGGGTCACCGGGGCATCATCACGCGGCACCACTTCACTGAGCAGGCGCGGCATCAGTTGCTCCAGCGCCTGGCGGCCGCGCGGGCCGATCGTCCGCTTATCCACATCCTGACGAAAATCGGTGATAGTGCGCAGCAGATGCTGGCGGGCTGCACCATCGAGATGCGGCACCAGCGGCTCCAGCTCGGTTTCTTCCAGCTGATCCTGCCACAGCACACCATACTCACCGGCGTCACGGTGATCGCCATGTTCCGGCGCATCGTCACCGATTAAATCGTCAAAGATGGTACGCACCGCCAGCATATGCCGGTCGAGCGCACCGTGTAAGGCCGTCCAGTCGGCAAAGCCCATGGCCCAGGCCAGACGAGCCCGATCCAGGTCACCGACCGGCAGCGTCTGCGTCTGCTCATCGTTAATGCTTTGCAGCAGATTTTCCAGACGCCGCAGGAAAAGATAGGCATCGTGCAACTGGCCCACCTGCTCTGTTGACAGCAGGTTTAGCTGTCCTATCGCTTCCAGCGTCGGCAGCAGGGAGCGCAGCTGAAGCGAGCGCTCGCGACCGCCGCGGATCAGTTGAAAAACCTGAACAATAAATTCGGTTTCACGAATGCCGCCCGCGCCCAGCTTAATGTTATCCGTCAGCCCGCGTCGCCGCACTTCTCTGGCGATCATACTTTTCATATTTCGCAGGGACTGGATCACGCTAAAGTCGATGTAACGGCGGAAAACAAACGGGCGCAGCATCTGACGTAATTCTTCACTCCAGCGGTCATTATCGCTCCCCATCAGGCGCGCCTTGACCATCGCATAGCGCTCCCAGTCTCGCCCCTGCTCCTGGTAATAATCCTCCAGTGCGGCAAAACTCAGTACCAGCGGACCGCTGTCACCAAAGGGACGCAGACGCATATCGACCCGGTACACGAAGCCATCGGCGGTAGGTTGATCCAGCACTTTAATCAGACGCTGGCCAAGACGGGTAAAGAACTGGGCATTATCCAGCTCACGCCGCCCGCCCTGCGTCGTGCCGTTTTCCGGCCAGGTGAAAATCAGGTCAATGTCGGAAGAGAAGTTAAGCTCCCCGCCACCCAGCTTGCCCATGCCGAGGATCAACAGCGGCTGCGGTTCCCCGGCGGCGTTCATCGGGGTGCCAAAATCCCGGCAGCAGGCATGCCAGAGCCAGTCGCGGGCGGCAACAATCAGGGTTTCCGCCAGCTCACTCAACTGCCGCAAAGACTGCTGCGTATCACTGATCGCCAGGGTCTGCATCCAGGCAATGCGTGTCAGCATGTGGCGACGGAACAGACGCAGCTCGCGCATCAGCGCGTTCTCATCCTGCACGTTCGCCAGCTGTGCCTGAAGCCAGAGGGAATAGTGGTGCCATTCATCCTGCTGCGGTGGCTGCTGCCGGAGCTGCTGCCACCACGCCGGATATTTTGTCAGGTTATCACTGATAAAATCGCTGAACGCCAGCACCGCCTGCTGCTCTGCGGAGGCATCGCTGAATACGGGATCAAGCAACGCTCGCTGCTGCTGCATAACGCCCGGCAGTGGCTGAGTTAATGATGGCACCATACAAAAAACACTCCCTATAGAATCGAATGACCCCGCAACGGGTTAAAGGCTGCCATTTTTCCAGAAAGCCGCCTGTTTCAGGGCCTGCTGCCGATGGCTATCCAGCCAGACTTCCTGTTGCTTCACAATCGCTTCCTGCAGCTGCTTCCAGCTCTGTAGCCAGGCGTTGACGGCAGCCGAGTCGTACGCTCCTGCCAGCAGATGCACGGCCAGTACCTGACGATGCAGGCGCGTCAGCTTGTCCTGATACTCGCCCGAATGGTTAAGGTGGCTGAAAGTCTCTTTAAGATCGGCGGCAATGCGGCCCAGCATGATATCGCTGAAGCGTTTGAATGACCCCTGCAGTTTGGCATCTGCTTTCTGATCAACGAACAGACGCCAGCGTTCAGTGGCTATCCAGTGAGTAAGTGCTAACTGCGTTTGCAACCAGAGCGGGCTGAAGCATAACGTGTGTGCATCAGGATTATCTTCAACCAGCGCCTCTTCCAACTGAGTCAACTTCTGGCGCAGCTCACTGCTGGCCTTGCGCGGCACCAGCGCGCCGTAAAGGGCAAACGTCTGACGCAGCACTTCCAGCGCATCCTTCACTTCATGCAGCGCGGCGGCGTTGCCACGCAGCCACAGCTCTTCATGATACTGCCACTGGCTTAACGCCAGCAGGAAGGCTGCCCGCATCCCCTCTTCGACCGTTGCCTTCGGCCTGACCTTCAGCAGGGGAACCGGGCGTAACGAACGCGGAAGATCGCCCTGGGCCAGCGCATATCCCCGCGCCGCCTTACTCAGGCTGCCCAGCCGCAGCCCCTCAATCGTCGCCAGTTCTGCGGCGAAGGCCAGCAGATCGTCACGCTGGCCACTTTTCAGTTCCAGCTCCACTTCCATGAGTGGTTCGCTACGCTCACCGGCACTCACTTCACCCCGATCGAATGCCACTTCAATCTCACTTTGCAGGTAAGTGACCACCCACTTCTCGCGCGTAAAATGGGTGCTGAACAGCGCACCGAGTTGCTGTTGCAACATCGCTACATCCGTCCCGGCAGGCCAGACATCGGCCGGCAACCGCTGTATATCCAGTTCCGGTTTTTCCAGCGCGACGTTATATTCCGGACGCTGATGCAACCCCCCTATCGTCTGACCGGCGGTTTTCAGTGTCATTTCATAGTGGTCACCAAAGCCACGGATACGCAGCCCCATGTCCCAGCGTCTCAGCTGACTGTCAGCCGTTTCGAAGTAAATATTGGTCAGTGCCTGGCCGGCAGAATGCTGATGTGGCCATGCGGTGAGTTTACTGGCAATTTTTTCGGCCGCTTCTGGAACGGCAATGAACTTTAATTCGATTTCTATGGTCATAATGTCTTATTTACGTCGTTAACGGCTGAGTAAACGGTTAAGGTATCTGATAATGCTCGCAAAGATGGCGGGCAATCGTGCTGCTATAGCCACCAAGAATAATGCACAAGAGACAGCACTGTCTCTGCTTTATTACGCTTTCGCGCACAGCATCTCAAGCCGCCTGAGACCAGGATAGTTCTCATTCAGCTTTCTGTGAGGCAGCTCCAGACTGTGCAATTACATTTTTACAGCCCTTATGCAAAAAGAGTTCGAATGAAAATCACTCACCTCATTGGTCTGACTTTGCTCTCGATGAGCGCTGTGGCAACCGTCCACGCTGAAGAAAAACGCTATATTTCCGACGAGTTGACCACCTGGGTTCGCAGTGGTCCTGGTAACGATTATCGTCTGGTTGGTACCCTAAACGCTGGCGAAGAAGTGTCACTGCTGCAGACGAATGAAAACAGTAAATATGGCCAGATCCGTGACAGCCAGGGCCGCACCACCTGGATCCCCCTGACTCAACTCAGCCAGCAGCCCAGCCTGCGCACCCGCGTGCCTGAACTGGAAGAGCAGGTGAAAGTCCTGACGGCTAAACTGGCCAATATTGACGGTAGCTGGAATGAACGTACCGCCGATATGCAAAAGAAGGTGGCAGGCAGCGATGACGCGATCAACAGCCTGAAAGAAGAAAATCAGCAGTTAAAAAACCAGCTTATCGTGGCGAAGAAAAAAGTCGATGCCGCGAATGTGCAGCTGGATGATAAACAGCGCACCATCATCATGCAGTGGTTTATGTATGGCGGAGGCGTGGCGGGTGTCGGCCTGCTGCTGGGCTTGCTGTTACCGCATATGATCCCCCGCAGGAAGAAAAGCGACCGCTGGATGAACTGACCGAACTGACGCAACACCGGAGGGTATCTGTGGATACCCTTTTTGCGTTGCCCGCGATTTATCATTCATGCAACATGAATGTTATAGTATGACAATTATTGCTCAGTTTATTCTTACTCGCAGCCTTTGGAGATCCCAGTGAAAACATACCTTGTCGGCGGCGCCGTGCGTGACGGACTCCTCAATTTGTCGATCAAAGACAAAGACTGGGTGGTGGTCGGTGCCTCTCCCGGAGAGATGCTGGAACAGGGCTTTGAGCAGGTTGGCCGCGACTTCCCGGTTTTCCTTCACCCGGCCAGCCACGAAGAGTATGCGCTGGCCCGCACCGAGCGTAAATCTGGCAGCGGCTACACCGGTTTTGTCTGCTATTCCGCCCCGGATGTCACGCTGGAGCAGGATCTGGCCCGCCGCGATCTGACGATTAACGCCATCGCTCAGGATGCCGACGGCCACTATTATGATCCTTACGGTGGGCGGGAAGACCTGGAGAATCGGGTACTGCGTCACGTATCAGAAGCCTTCAGTGAAGATCCGCTGCGCGTGCTGCGCGTGGCGCGCTTTGCGGCACGCTATGCTCATCTTAACTTCCGTATCGCCGGTGAAACCCTGGCGCTGATGGCGTCGATGGCGAAAAGCGGCGAACTGGCGCATCTCACGGCAGAACGCGTCTGGAAAGAGACGGAAGGTGCCCTGCGAACAGAAACGCCTCAGGTATTTTTCCAGGTGTTGCGCGACTGCGGTGCGCTGGCGGTACTGTTCCCCGAACTCGATAACCTCTACGGCGTGCCGGCTCCGGCAAAATGGCACCCGGAGATCGACACGGGGGTTCATGCCCTTATGGCGCTGGCGATAGCCGCGCAGCTCAGTCCCGAAGTCGATATCCGTTTTGCCACGCTGTTTCACGACGTGGGCAAGGCGCTGACACCTCCGGAAAAATGGCCAAGCCATCACGGACATGGCCCGGCGGGCGTGCCGCTGGTTGCCGCCCTGTGTGAACGCCTGCGCGTTCCCAATGCAACGCGCGATCTGGCACTGCTGGTGACCGAGTTTCACGATCTGGTGCATACGATACAGAATCATCCGGCGGACACGCTGGTGGCGCTGTTTGATCGTCTGGATGCCTGGCGTAAACCGCATCGCGTAGAGCAGATTGCGCTGACCAGCGAAGCCGATGCCCGCGGACGTACCGGGTTCGAAAATAATCCTTATCCGCAGGGCGATCACCTGCGTGAAGCCTGGAAGGTCGTGCAGGCGGTGTCGACGAAAGGCGTGGTCGAAGCAGGCTTCAAAGGCGCGGAAGTAAGGGAAGAACTTACGCGCCGCCGGGTGGCAGCGCTGGAGAACTGGAAAGCCGTTTAAGGTAACGACGGGCCGATCGAAACAGACGATCGGCCGTTGCGTGCTGGCCGGGGTCAGGCAGGCCTGCCCCCGCTCAGCTTACAGGACAAACACCGCGTAGACCGCAGCGGCCACGATAAACCGGTAGATAGCAAACGGAATAAACGAGATGCGCTTGATGATGTGCAGGAAGCTCTTAATCGCAATCAGCGCCACGATAAACGCGGTGGCAAAGCCGACGGCAAACATCGGGAAGTCGGCCATCGTCAGGAATCCCATACTCTTGTAGAGATCCAGGCCGGTGGCGCCAATCATCATCGGTACGGCAAGGAGGAAGGAGAATTCAGAAGCCGCATAACGGCTGACGCCCATCAGCATTCCGCCTGAAATGGTGGCACCGGAGCGGGAGAAACCCGGCCACAGCGCCAGACACTGGAAGCAGCCAATGATAAACGCCTGACGATAGGTAATATCGTCCACGCCAACCGCCTTTGGCTGCTTAGGCTTCAGCAGCTCTGCCGCAATCAACAGCACGCCGCCCACGACCAGCGCATACATCACGTTGACCGGGTTAAACAGCGTCTTGATCTTATCGTGCAGCAACAGGCCAATCACCACCGCCGGCACCATGCCCAGCAGAATATGGATCAGCGTCAGTTTACCCTGCCCGACCCCTTCATGTTTCACTTCACCAAAATGAATCCCGATCAGGCCAAACAGACGACGCCAGAACATGACCACAACGGCGAGAATCGATCCGAGCTGAATGACAACTTCAAAGGTCTCCGCCTTCTCACCTTCAAATCCCAGCAAATGACCGACAATGATCATGTGTCCGGTAGAAGACACGGGGAGAAACTCCGTCAGCCCCTCAACAATCCCAAGTATTGCTGCCACTAATAGCTGATGAATATCAGTCATCAAATCTGCCCCTAACCCTGTTAAAACCATTAAAAAGGCGGTCGCTTAACGCTCCCGCCCATTGTGCCCTGACATCATCAGGACAACCTTAAGACAGAGCATAATGTGGTTTGGTTTCATTGTGATGGCAATCAAAATGGAATTATTTCGGATTAGTCCCGCGTTCGATGATGACACCGACCTGCCGGGCCTGAGCAATGGCACCCGGTTTACTGACCTTAATTCTGACCCACGGCGAAGCGAAACGGGTCAGCAGCAGCGTGGCAATTTCTTCTGCCACGCGCTCGACCAGGGCAAACTTACCGTGAGCGACATGGTTGATGATTGCTTCTGATACATCGGCATAACTCAGGCAGTCGTTCACATCGTCACTGGCGGCTGCCTTGCGGTTATCCCAGGCCATTTCGACATCGAACACCAGTTTCTGCTGAATCGTTTGTTCCCAGTCGTAAACACCAATGGTGGTGATCACCGACAGTTGATCAATAAATACGATATCCATGATATGTCTCTCTGTTTTTGCGGTTGCCGGATACCATCCCCGGCGGTTTATGCGTATTATCCACAGATGCTGACTTTAAGACGACCCCAACAAGACGGAACGGTGTTATGAGTGTATTCGCGCTTGGCATGATCATTTTCGCTTATCTGTGTGGCTCTGTCTCCAGTGCGATTTTGGTCTGTCGACTGTTCAGATTGCCGGATCCACGCCACAACGGATCGGGTAATCCTGGTGCCACCAACGTGCTACGACTTGGCGGCAAAGGTGCGGCCATTACGGTGCTGGTGTTTGATGTATGTAAAGGGATGCTGCCCGTCTGGCTGGCTTATCACCTTGGCGTCACGCCCCTTTATCTGGGTCTGACCGCCATTGCCGCCTGCCTTGGGCATATTTACCCGGTCTTCTTCCACTTTAAAGGCGGCAAAGGGGTGGCGACCGCTTTTGGGGCAATCGCACCGATCGGCTGGGATCTGACAGGCCTGATGACCGGCACCTGGCTGCTGACCGTGCTGTTGAGTGGCTATTCTTCATTAGGGGCGATCGTCAGTGCGCTAATCGCGCCCTTCTACGTCTGGTGGTTCAAACCGCAGTTTACCTTCCCGGTCGCTATGCTTTCCTGCCTGATCCTGTTACGTCATCACGACAATATTCAGCGCCTGTGGCGTGGGCAGGAAAATAAGATCTGGAAGAAGAGAAAAAAGAAAACGCAGGGGCCGGAAGGATCCTGACCCCAATGGGGATTAAATCGCGGACAGTTCAGACAGCGGCCAGCGCGGGCGAACCGTCACGCTGAGTCCTGCAGGCGTATCGCCTTTCAACCTTACCATGCCGGCATAAGCGATCATCGCTCCGTTATCAGTACAGAACTCCGGGCGGGCATAGAAGACTTCCCCGCCGCGCTTTTGCATCATCTCCGCCAGCTTACTGCGCAGCGTGCGGTTAGCGCTGACGCCACCGGCGATCACCAGACGTTTGAAACCACTCTGATCGAGCGCACGTCGGCACTTAATGGCCAGCGTATCCACGACTGCGTCTTCAAAGGCACGGGCAATGTCAGCACGCGTCTGATCGCTGTCGTCATTATCGCGGATGGTGTTGGCCGCAAAGGTCTTCAGGCCTGAAAAACTGAAATCCAGTCCCGGACGATCCGTCATCGGCCGCGGGAAGACAAAGCGTTTTTCCACTCCCTGCTGCGCCATTTTTGACAGCATTGGCCCCCCCGGGTAGTCCAGCCCCAGAAGCTTGGCGGTTTTGTCGAACGCTTCCCCCGCTGCATCATCCACCGACTCACCCAGCAGGGTATATTCCCCCACACCGGTGACGCTGATGAGCTGCGTGTGCCCACCGGAAACCAACAGCGCAACGAACGGGAATGCCGGTGGGTTATCTTCCAGCATGGGTGCCAGCAGATGACCTTCCATATGATGGACGGCAATGGCCGGTACATCCCAGGCAAACGCCAGCGAGCGGCCAATGGTCGCTCCGACCAGCAGCGCGCCAACCAGGCCAGGGCCGGCAGTATAGGCAACCGCGTCAATATCTTTCGCCTGCAGCCCGGCTTCCTGAAGTGCTGC
Source organism: Erwinia persicina NBRC 102418 (assembly GCF_001571305.1). GTDB lineage: Bacteria > Pseudomonadota > Gammaproteobacteria > Enterobacterales > Enterobacteriaceae > Erwinia > Erwinia persicina. Next base: position 12,456 of record NZ_BCTN01000007.1, read on the forward strand.
CTGGATCAACGGCACGGTTTTACGCACGTGATCGCGCGAGGCCAGTTCCGGTACCACGCCACCATAGTCGGCGTGGAGTTTGACCTGACTGTAAAGTTGATTGGCGAGCAAACCGGCAGCATCGTCGTAAATGGCAATACCGGTTTCATCGCAGGATGTTTCAATTCCGAGAACACGCATGGCTTTTTTCACCTCATTCTTGCGGCGCGCAGTGTAGCATGAAGGCGCATTTACAGGCGGCTATTTTACCTGTTGAGCGGTTACGCATTGAGCAATAAGGTGTTTTTTTTCGCACGACGTGAAGAGGATTCGTGTATAATCAGTCCCCTGAAAAAAACCGGCAGCCGCACAGGTGTATCTGTTGGTTACTTAATGCTATGGTGCTTTACAACGAAGCCTGTGTTGGAGTAAAATTCCGCACCATTTTGAAATGAGCTGGCACCGATGTCAGCAGCAAAACCGAATTTATCGAGGTGAGAGTTACATGCCGGTAATTAAAGTACGTGAAAACGAGCCATTCGACGTTGCACTGCGTCGCTTCAAGCGTTCTTGTGAGAAAGCAGGCGTTCTGGCTGAAGTTCGTCGTCGTGAGTTTTATGAAAAACCTACTACCGAACGTAAGCGCGCTAAAGCGTCTGCAGTAAAACGCCACGCGAAGAAACTGGCTCGCGAAAACGCACGCCGCACTCGTCTGTACTAATATCCTGAGGGGTCACCCTCACGCTTCACAGACAAGTTAGTAGTATTCAGGCCGTGCTTCCGAAAGGAATGCGCGGCTTGTTGTCGTTTATGAACCAAAAATAGACCTTACAGAAATTTCACTGTAACCCACTGTTTTGATTCATAAACGTCAATACAGCCAGACGCAGAAAGATGAAGGGAAGTATCCCCAATAGATTTCGGTGTCTGGCAAGGCGGCAATGGCATGAATCCCCGGGAGCTGACATCAAGTCAGTGACCGGGGTGAATGACAGCAGCCAACGCAGCCAGACGCAGAAAGATGAAGGGGATTTATGGCTGGACGCATTCCACGCGTGTTTATCAATGACCTACTTGCGCGCACGGATATCGTGGATCTTATTGATGCCCGGGTAAAGCTGAAAAAGCAGGGCAAGAACTACCACGCATGCTGTCCTTTCCATAATGAAAAAACCCCCTCTTTTACCGTCAACGGTGAAAAACAGTTTTATCACTGTTTTGGTTGCGGTGCGCACGGCAATGCCATCGACTTCCTGATGAACTACGATCGCCTGGAGTTTGTGGAAAGCATTGAAGAGCTGGCCACACTTTATGGACTGGAAGTGCCCTACGAAAGCGGCAGCGGCCCCAGTCAGCTCGAGCGTCATCAGCGTCAGAGCCTGTATCAGTTAATGACGGGACTGAGCGAATTTTATCAGCAGTCGCTGACACAAAGCACGGCATCTGCCGCGCGCGACTATCTGTCTCAGCGTGGGCTGAGCGACGACGTTATAAAACATTTCTCTATCGGTTTCGCCCCGGCAGGCTGGGATAATGCGCTCAAACGTTTTGGCCGTAATCCCGATGACCGCCAGTCACTGATCGATGCCGGCATGCTGGTCACCAACGAGCAGGGCCGCAGTTACGATCGCTTCCGCGAGCGGGTGATGTTTCCTATCCACGATAAGCGTGGGCGGGTAATTGGTTTTGGTGGCCGCGTGCTGGGTGACGCAATGCCAAAATATCTTAACTCACCGGAAACCGATATTTTTCACAAAGGTCGCCAGTTGTACGGCCTGTATGAAGCGCTAAAAAACTATCCGGAACCCACCAAACTGCTGGTGGTCGAAGGCTACATGGATGTGGTGGCGCTGGCCCAGTTTGGCGTGGATTATGCGGTAGCTTCTCTCGGTACCTCCACCACGGCAGAGCATATCCAGCTGCTGTTCCGCTCGACCAATACGGTGATCTGCTGCTATGACGGCGACCGTGCCGGCCGCGAGGCTGCATGGCGGGCGCTGGAAACGGCTTTACCTTACATGAATGACGGTCGTCAGCTACGCTTTATGTTTCTGCCCGACGGCGAAGATCCGGATACGCTGGTGCGTAAAGAGGGGAAAGACGCATTTGAAACGCGGATGGAGCAGGCCATGCCGCTCTCCACGTTTCTGTTCGACACCCTGATGCCCCAGGTGGATTTACGTTCCCCGGATGGACGGGCGCAGCTCAGTACCCTGGCATTGCCGTTAATCAGCCAGGTCCCGGGCGAGACATTACGCATCTACCTGCGTCAGGAACTGGGCAATAAGCTGGGTATTCTTGACGACAGCCAGCTGGAAAAGCTGATGCCTAAGCAAGCGGAAAATGCGAAACCACCCGCACAGCCCCAGCTAAAACGCACAACCATGCGTATACTTATTGGGCTGTTGATTCAAAATCCGCAGCTGGCGATGATGGTGCCTTCTCTGGAGGGGCTGGAGCAGTCAGAACTACCAGGATTTCCGCTGTTCGTCGAGTTAGTGAGCACTTGCGCAGCGCAACCTGGCCTGACGACCGGACAGCTACTAGAGTTATACCGCGGAACAAAATTTAGCCAGAGCCTTGAAACCCTGGCAACATGGAACCACATGATCGTAGATGACGAAGTGGAAACCATGTTTAAGGACGCGCTGGGCAGTATGTATGACAACGCGCTGGAACGCAGGCTTGAAGATTTAATCGCCCGCGACCGCACACACGTACTGACCGCAGAAGAGCGCCGCGAGTTCTGGACGTTGAGCCAGGCACTGAAGAAACAGTAAATGAATAAGGTTTTGGCCTTATTACACAAAATTTAGAAGCGTTATCGGCGCCGTCAGTTTGGACACCGCCTGCGCGCAGCACCCGGAGCGTACTGAAGTACGGGAAGACTGCGACCACCGCCGGGGTTCAAAATGGCAAGCAAGATAGCTTCAGACAGAACATAAGCGGCTTAAGTGCCGAATTCGAGTCAGGCAGCCCCTGACGGCCGCCATGACGGGCAGCGGCAATAATCCAAACGCCCTCACTGTTATTGTTGGCATGTTAGCCGACCCGACACCAATCTAATTTAACAGAAGTGTGGATACCGTCTTATGGAGCAAAACCCGCAGTCACAGCTTAAGCTACTTGTCACCCGTGGTAAGGAGCAAGGCTATCTGACCTATGCCGAGGTCAATGACCATCTGCCGGAAGATATCGTCGACTCCGATCAGATTGAAGACATCATTCAGATGATCAACGACATGGGCATTCAGGTTGTAGAAGAAGCGCCTGATGCCGATGATTTGATGCTGAATGAGAACAACAACGACACGGACGAAGACGCTGCCGAAGCGGCTGCTCAGGTATTATCCAGCGTAGAATCTGAAATCGGACGTACCACCGACCCGGTGCGCATGTACATGCGCGAAATGGGGACGGTTGAACTGCTGACGCGTGAAGGCGAGATCGATATCGCCAAACGCATCGAAGAGGGTATCAACCAGGTACAGTGTTCCGTTGCTGAATATCCTGAAGCGATTACTTACCTGCTTGAGCAATATGACCGTGTTGAAGCGGGCGAAGCGCGCCTGTCGGATCTGATCACCGGTTTTGTCGACCCGAATGCCGAAGCAGAGATCGCCCCTACTGCGACTCACGTGGGTTCAGAACTTTCCGCTGAAGAGCGTGATGACGAAGAAGAAGACGAAGAGTCTGACGACGACAGCTCGGATGATGACAACAGCATCGATCCGGAACTGGCGCGGGAAAAATTCAACGACCTGCGCGTTCAGTACGAAACCACCCGTACCGTTATCAAAGCGAAAAGCCGTAGCCACGCTGATGCCATCGCTGAGATCCAGAATCTGTCCGACGTGTTCAAGCAGTTCCGCCTGGTGCCGAAGCAGTTCGACTTCCTGGTGAACAGCATGCGCACCATGATGGATCGCGTCCGTACTCAGGAACGCCTGATCCTCAAGCTGTGCGTAGAAATCTGTAAGATGCCGAAGAAGAACTTCATTACCCTGTTCACCGGTAATGAAACCAGCGAAACCTGGTTCAAAGCGGCACTGGCAATGAATAAGCCGTGGTCAGAGAAGCTGAACGATGTGTCAGATGACGTACACCGTAGCCTGATGAAGCTGCAGCAGATCGAAACGGAAACTGGCCTGACGATTGAACAGGTAAAAGACATCAACCGTCGTATGTCGATCGGCGAAGCGAAAGCGCGCCGTGCGAAGAAAGAGATGGTTGAGGCTAACCTGCGTCTGGTTATCTCTATCGCCAAGAAGTACACCAACCGTGGCCTGCAGTTCCTGGATCTGATTCAGGAAGGTAACATCGGTCTGATGAAAGCGGTGGATAAGTTTGAATATCGCCGTGGTTATAAGTTCTCGACTTATGCCACCTGGTGGATCCGTCAGGCGATCACCCGTTCAATCGCTGACCAGGCGCGTACCATCCGTATTCCGGTGCACATGATTGAGACGATTAACAAGCTCAACCGTATTTCCCGCCAGATGCTGCAAGAGATGGGCCGTGAGCCGACGCCGGAAGAGCTGGCCGAGCGTATGCTGATGCCGGAAGATAAGATCCGTAAGGTGCTGAAAATTGCCAAAGAGCCGATCTCTATGGAGACGCCGATTGGTGATGATGAAGATTCACATCTGGGTGATTTTATCGAAGACACCACGCTGGAGCTGCCGCTGGACTCCGCGACGTCAGAGAGCCTGCGTTCTGCCACGCACGACGTGCTGGCCGGTCTGACCGCGCGTGAAGCCAAAGTACTGCGTATGCGTTTCGGTATCGATATGAATACCGACCACACGCTGGAAGAAGTGGGCAAACAGTTCGACGTAACGCGTGAGCGTATTCGTCAGATTGAGGCGAAAGCGCTGCGTAAGCTGCGTCACCCAAGCCGCTCTGAAGTGCTGCGCAGCTTCCTCGACGATTAATCGGGTCGGTGCAATAAGATGGCTCCTCACTGAGGGGCCATTTTTTTTAGTGAAAAACTAGATCCCCCGCGCCTTGAGCGCCAGATCCAGCTCCGCATAGGCTGCCGTCAGCGCATCCTGTGAAGCCCGGTTCAATCCGCTCGGGTTCGGTAGCACCCAGATCTCCGTGTTCCCCACCGTCAGCGGCTGCCTGCCCCACTCCACCTTACTGCACCGGAACGCCTGCTGATAAGCCTGCTTGCCCAGCACCGCCAGCGCAGCTGGCTGGTAACGCTCAATCTTTTCCATCAGCGCCTGCCCGCCGCTGCGCAGTTCACTGCCGGCCAGTTCCGTGGCCACCACCGTGGGCCGCTCAACCAGCATGGTAATGCCGCAGCCGGTCTCCAGCAACTGCTGTTCCTGCTCCGGACGGAGCTGCGTCCAGGTGAACCTGGCCTGGAAAAGGGTTTTCCAGAAGCGGTTGCCCGGGTGGGCGAAATGATAGCCGGTATGGGCAGAGGATTTGCCCGGGTTGATGCCGCAGAACAGCACCCGCAGGCCTGGCTGAATAATATCGGTGATACCGTGCGCTTCCACGATCGGAGGTCTCCCTGACAGCAGGCTCCCGGTACGGGAGCCCGTTGATCAATCATAACGCAGCGATGACCGCCGCGGTAATCTCTTCGGTTTTCATCCCGCGGCCCGGCTGATGCTGCGCCGTCACTGTTTCCACCGCGCGAAGAATGGCGCCCGCCGCATCCGTCTCGCCCAGATGCTGCAGCATCATCGCCGCCGACCAGATGGCGGCAACCGGATTGGCAATGCCCTGTCCGGCAATATCTGGCGCTGAACCGTGCACCGGCTCGAACATGGAAGGGACTGACGGATCGGGATTGAGGTTAGCGGACGCGGCATAGCCCAGCCCGCCCTGAATCGCCGCACCGAGATCGGTGAGGATATCGCCAAACAGGTTGGAGGCCACGATCACATCCAGGGTTTCCGGGTGCATCACCATCCGCGCCGCAATGGCATCAATATGGTAGCGATTGACCTTCACCTCCGGGTAGTCACGGGCAACCTCTTCGGTGACCTCGTCCCACATCACCATGGTGTACTTCTGCGCGTTCGATTTGGTCACCGACGCCAGCCGTTTGCTGCGCTGCTGCGCCATCTCAAAGCCGTACCGCAGAATGCGCTCCACGCCGCGCCGGGTGAAAATCGAGGTTTCGACCGCCACCTCATCCGGAGTGCCCTGATGAATACGCCCGCCGGCACCGCTGTATTCCCCTTCGGTGTTTTCACGAATACAGAGAATATCAAACTCACTTTTACGCAGCGGCCCCTCCACCCCGGCCAGCAGGCGGTGGGGACGCACGTTGGCATACAGGTCAAACTGCTTGCGGATCGGCAGCAGCAGGCCGTGCAGCGACACGTTATCCGCTACCTTTTCCGGCCAGCCGACGGCCCCCAGCAGCACGGCATCAAACTGACTCAGCGTGCGGATACCGTCTTTGGGCATCATTTCACCGTGCTGAAGATAATACTCACAGGACCACGGGAACGTCTCACCGCTCAGGGCAAAGCCAAAGCGGCCGGCACTGTGCTCCAGCACTTGCCATGCGGCTTTCGTCACGTCTACGCCGATGCCGTCACCGGGGATCAGTGCTATTTGATAGCTTTTCATGACTCTCCTTCGATTAATAAGATAACCATCAGAAAGACATCTTCGCCCAGGTGACGCATTTGTGCTGCTTTTTTCCTGTCACGCGGCGGCATATGCTGCCGAATACACCGGCGGAGCAGCGGCAGAGGGCCGCGCCTGCGCAGGTTGCGATCAGCGGAAGACGCTGACCGCTTCGACCAGGCGCTCTGCCTGGTGCTTCATCCGCTGCGCCGCCAGCGCACCCTCGCTGACCAGCGCACTGTTATCATGCGTCAGACGATCCAGCGCTTCCACCGCCTGACCCACTTCGCCCAGACCGGCCCCCTGCTCGGCGGTGGCCACGCTGATTTGCTGCAGCAGATCGGTCACGTTCTGCACTTTTTCCACAATATCCCCGATGGCTTTGCCTGCCTCATGCACCTGTCCGGCCCCGGACTCAACCTTGAGATTACTGGCAGCAATCAGCTGGCGGATCTCACTGGCTGCACCCGCACTGCGCTGCGCGAGGCTACGTACTTCACCCGCCACCACGGCAAACCCTTTACCCTGTTCGCCAGCGCGTGCCGCTTCCACCGCCGCATTCAGCGCCAGGATATTCGTCTGGAAGGCAATACTGTCGATCAGGCCGGTAATGGTGGCGATTTTGCGGGAACTGTCGGCAATTTCATCCATTGTCACCACCACGTTTTGCATGACCTCACCGCCTTTCACGGCGGCGTTACTGGCGGTACGGGAGAACTGGTTCGCCTGCTCGGTGCTTTCACCGTTGCGCTGCACCGTGCTGGTCATCTGGTTCATGGTGCTGGCGGTCTGCTGCACGCTGGCGGCGGTCTGTTCGGTATGACTGCTGATCTTATCGTTGCCGCGCGCCAGTTCGTCACTGGCCCGGTGGACGTCCACCACCTGGTCGCTGACGTCATTCAGCAGCCAGCGGAACATCAGGCCAAGCTGGCCCACCGCGCGCAGCGTCGTGCCGATCTCATCGACCCTGTCCATGTGGTCGACATGCGGATTCGCTCCGGTAGCGACATTCAGCGCCTGGCGGCACACGGCCGCCATCGGCCGGGCAATCTGACGTTGCAGCCAGAGATCCACCAGCAGCGCCATCAGCGCGGAGAATAGCGTAAAGCCTCCCAGCGCAGTCCCTGCCAGGCCTGCCGCTGCAGCAGCGGCCACCAGCGGCAGCCACAGGGCCAGCACCGCGCTGTGCAGACGCCAGCGCAGCGGCATGGTTTTCAGCAGGCTTAATCCCCTCAGCCAGCCGCTGCGCAGCAGCAGGCCCCGGTGCAGACGCCAGCCCTTCATCTTGCCCTGATTCATCTTCTGATAGAGCGCTTCTGCCCCCTGCACCTCCTCCGCCGTAGGCTTGATGCGCACTGACATATGCCCCTGGATTTCACCATTACGGATCACCGGCACGACATTGGCGCGAACCCAGTAGTGGTCACCGTTTTTACGGCGATTTTTCACCAGCCCGGTCCACGGCAGCCCCTGGTTCAGCGTAGCCCACATATCGGCAAACGCGGCAGCGGGCATATCAGGGTGGCGGACAAGGTTGTGGGGTTGTCCATCGATTTCACTGCGATCATAGCCGCTTACCTCAATAAACGCGCTGTTGGCGTAGGTAATGTAGCTGCGGGCATCGGTGGTGGTCATCAGGGTGGTATCATCATCGAGCGGATACTCCTGCTGAGTGACAGGCGGGTGGGTATGCATATAACGACCTTGTTATGAATGTAGGGAAATTGCAGGAATTAAGCAGGGGTTGTCGGCAGGGTGTGACTAAAACTTTAACAACTTTCATCTAATCTGTGCGGCAGCGCACAGCGACCGCACCGATCAGGCGCTGGCGAAGGCTTCACGCAGCCAGTGGATAAACCCGCTGACGGCACGCGGCACCTGCGCTGACCACGGGCGCACGACATATAACATATCGGCAAAAGCACCGACCGCTTGCCACTGCGGGAGCAGTTGTACTAAAGCCCCATCCTTTAGCGCGGCTTGAGCACTGAAGTCCGGCAGCAGTGCAATACCCAGTCCCTCCAGCGCGGCATCGCGGATAGATTCACTGTTGTTGGTGGCAAAGGGCCCGCTAACGTTAACGACAACGCGTTCTCCCCCCGTTAACGGCTGGAAGTTCCAGCGCGGGAGTTCCACCCCACGCGGATAATAGAGGCACAGGTGCTCACTCAGCGCCTGCGGGCAGGACGGGTGACCATAGCGTGACAGATACGCCGGGGACGCGACGACAACCGCATGAGTCCGGCACAGCGGCAGGGCAACGTGGGTCTCCGGCAGGCTGTTGCTGTGGCGAATGGCCAGATCAAAGCCCTCGCTGGCCAGCGACACCAGCCGGTCAGACACCTCGAGCTGGACGCGCACCTGAGGATGCTCCCGCAGGAAAGCGGTGATATGCGGCACCAGCTGCTGGCGGGCAAAGGCCACCGGCGCGGTCACACGAACCAGCCCACGTAACGGACCGGCAGAATCCCGCACGCCAAAAAAGCTCTGTTCAATCTGCGCAAATGGCGCGCGCAGGTCATCCACCAGCTTTTCACCCGCGCTGGTCAGGCGCACGCTGCGCGTGGTACGCGTCACCAGCGGTACGCCGGCCAGCTGTTCCAGCTCTTTGATCTTCACTGACATCGCGGCCTTACTCACCTCCAGCCGTTCTGCGGCAGCGGTAAAGGTGCCCTGCTCGGCCAGCACCGTCAGCCAGTGCAGATGGGTCCACAGCGCGTCCGTTTTCAGTTCTTTCATGGCATTGTTCACTATAGTAAATAATCAATTCAAGTATAGCGCTTTTTCCCGACGGTAATTATGGGTAAATTGGCCTCCTGAGACAGCGGCAGACCTCACGCCGCCACGTCCGGTTAAATCCTGTTATTTACTTACCACGCCGAGGTTTCCATGCCACTACTTCAGTTTGATGTCATTCAGGGCCGTTCCGAGTCAGAGCTGAAAACACTGCTGGATGCGGCGCACCGTGCAGTGCTGGCGGCGTTTAACGTCCCCGAGCGCGATCGCTATCAGATTGTTCACGAAAACAAAGGTTATCAGATGGTATTTGAGGATACCGGCCTGGGGCTGCAGCGTAGCGATAATATGGTGATGGTGCGGGTGTTTACCAGTCCGCGCAGCAGCGAGCAGAAGCAGTTCTTTATGGCCGAACTGTGTCGGGAACTGAAGGAGAGCTGCGGCATTCTGCCGTCAGACGTGATGATAACCTTTATCACCAACGATAAGGGCGACTGGAGCTTTGGCAACGGCGTGGCGCAGTATCTGACTGGCGAACTGTAAAACCGGACGGCTCCCCGGCAGGATACCGGGGAGCCGTCCGTCGTTCATCAGAAGTCGTAACGCAGACGCACCAGGTTCATGTCGCCCAGGTCGTCGGTGCTGGAAGTAAACACGTGTTCGTAATCCACACGGAATCCGTAATCCAGCTTCAGGGTGACACCCACACCGTTATCGATGCGCTGGTAATCACGCCCGGTCACATACTGCATACGATCGCCCATCACATAAGGCATAACGGACGTCAGACCATAGGCCCCGACCGGCACGGTATAGCCCGCCAGATACTCAACCCCCCAGGCATTCCCGGAGAAGTAGTTATCCACATCCACTTTTTTGGTGGTGAGGAAATTATCGTACCAGCCGCCACCGACAGTGAAGGTCCAGTTATCCGGTTTCCAGCTTAACGCCGTACCGATAATATTCTGATCGTAGGTTTTGTCATCGCCGTTACCCGGGTTACGCATCTCTGCACGGGTATAGTTCCACGCGGTGCCCCACGTCAGGTCTTTGGTGATGTGATAATCCACACCCAGCGACCCGCCGCCCTGACGCTTGTAGCGCAGACCGTTGCCCGGTAAATACTCACCGTCGGAGAACAGGTAAGAGGCGTAAACATCCGCATCGCCGAAGGTATTTTTATATTTCAGCATTTTGCGGCCACGGTAGGAACCGTCGTAATCGCCATTAATGCCGTTACCCGGCGCCTGGCCGAGCATATCGTAATCCCAGATATCGGTTTTCACTCCGACCACATCATAATAGACGCTGTTCTGCTGGCCGAAGGTCAGCTGGCCCCAGGTATTACTTTTCAGACCGGTATATAACATACGGCGGGAGGTGTTATTTGCCCCATCCGCATGATGATTATCCCAGCTAAATACAGCCGGAATATTCACCCCCAGTTCGTAATAACTAATCCAGCTAATATCATCAAACAGATAATAATCGGCGGCAAAGCGGAAGCGCGTCCCACCATCGAAACCATTACGTTTGTAGGAACCTTTATCGCCGTCACCGGTCATATTATTGAACTGAGGGCGAATACTGCCGCCGACGGTAAAGTTCAGCCGGCTTAACGGATCGCCAGCCTGAGGGTCCTGTTTCAACACGGTAATTTCCGCCTGGGCAGCAAACGACGTGCTGCCAATAATCAGCCCCAGACCAATGGCCTGAGTTAAAACGCGCATTTTTGTTAACATTTAGAATCCCTGCGTAATATAGTCAAATAAATAGCAGGAAAAAGAATATCCTGAACGACGATAAAAAAGACGCTGTCCCGATAAGGTTTTGTGCTTTTTAATGAAGAAAGAGATTAACTAAATATTTCAATGAATGTTTTTATTCACACTATTAATCATATTGTGCTTTATTTCACTGCTGAGATGAAAAACAGCCAGACACCTCTGATTGACAGTCAACAAAGCATGACCCGGGTTACGCTCTTTTTTGGCAGCGTTAAAAAGTCAATATTGCGCATTTTTCACTCTCTTTCTGCAGGCACTGACCGCCTGACCGATCGCAGCGATACCTCATCCTCAGGACAGGTGCGGACGGAGAATATCAGGAAGGTCATTTGTGTGAGCCAAATCTGAATTTCAGCATTATTTTGACGCCGCAAAACACATTAGCGCGGTTTATTTTACGCGGCCGATTTTCATTCCCTTCCGGTCAGTATTGCCGGCTGAGGCTTAACAGCCAGGGGCTGATGCCCTCTGCTCTGCGGGTTCACGGCGATCGGCCCGCGCCCCCGGACGCGCCGTAAGGCAGGTTTCTGCCGCCCAACCTAAACAAATGTTAAACGGCTGAGAACCAAATCGCTGTGTCACGCGTTTTCCCTGTCCCCTCTGAATGTTGCCAGGGATAATTTGCTGCGTTAAGTTACTTCGTTACACTCCTCATTTTTCACCTCGCAGACACCTGACAGGGATTGCGTCACAGACAGGGTAAGATCGATCTAATGGTTTCAGAATGGGTATCGTTATTGTTTTTTATCGCTTCAGCGTCACTGTACACATGGAAGGCAGGACGTCATAAGCTGTGGTTTATTGCCGTGCTGGTGCTGCTTGGCATCTATATCATTCTCAATGCTTCGCTGCTGGCCAGTAACTATTTTACCGGCGAAGGAATTAATGATGCGGTGATTTATACCATTACCAGCAGTCTGAGCGGCGCCGGAATGCAGAAGTATATTCTGCCAGCTGCTGCGCTGATAACCGGTTTATTCCTGCTGTTTCTTTTATTATCCTGGGTATTACGCCTGCGGAAAAGCCACGACTACAGTCAGTTATACAGCGCCCTGGCACTGATACTGGCGCTGGCTTCGATCAAAACCACTCCTGCCTATCAGCAGGTGGCGGCGCTGATTAAATCGCAGATCGCTAAAGGGGATTCGGACTTTGACGCCCACTACAAGGTGCCAGGGAAAACCCTGCGGGGCGATCGGCCAAACCTGGTCTATATCTATGCGGAAAGCCTGGAACGTACCTATTTTGACGATAAGGCCTTCCCGAAGCTGGCTCCGGAACTGAGCGCGATCAAAAATAATGCGGTGGACTTCAGTAACACCGAGCAGCTTCCCGGCACCGAATACACCATTGCCGGGATGGTGGCGTCGCAGTGCGGCATTCCGCTGTTTGCGCCGTTTGACGGCAACGCTTCCAGCTCGCTCTCCTCCTTCTACCCACAGAATATCTGCCTGGGGGATATTCTGAAGTCTTCCGGTTACCAGAACTACTTCTATCAGGGGGCCAGCCTGAGCTTTGCCGGCAAGGATCTGTTCCTCTCTTCCCACGGCTTTGACCATGCCTACGGCTTTAACGAGCTGAAAAGTCTGGTGAAAGATCCTAAGTATCGTAACGACTGGGGCTGGTACGACGATACGGTGCTGGATCTGGTCTTCGAAAAATATCTGGAGCTGGCAAAGAAGAACCAGCCCTTTTCACTGTTCGCGCTGACGGTCGACACGCATCATCCGGACGGGTTTATCTCACGCAGCTGCCAGCGAAAATCGTATCCTTTTGAAGGAAAAGAGAATAAATCTTTTGCCGCCGTGGCCTGCGGTCAGGAGCATATTGCGGCACTTATCGAAAAAATTCGCGCCACGCCGTATTTTAAGAACACCATTATTGTCGTCAGCTCCGATCATCTGGCGATGAACAATACCGCGTTTAAATACCTCAATCAGCACGACCGACGCGACCTGTTCTTTATGCTGCGTGGCGATGATGTCAGCAGCCGGGTGGTCAACGTCAAGCGCAGCACGCTGGATAACGGTGCCACCGTACTGGATGCGATGGGCGGCGATAACTTTATTGGCCTGGGCCGCAGCAGCCTCTCTTCCACCTCGCTCTCTGCGACCTATCTCAACATTAAAGAGAAGATCACCGAGTGGAAGCCCGACGTTATCCAGCTGTGGAAGTTTCCGAAGAGCATCTCTGACTATAAAATTGATACGGAGAAAAACCTGTTCAGCTTCTCCGGCTCCCACTTTAAGCTGCCGCTGCTGCTGTCCGTGACGCCGGGTAAGATTGAACCGAAGCTGGACGCCTGGCTCGCCACGCCGCTGAAGCAGCAGCTGGCGAAGTTTGCGCCCGACGAGAAGTTTGTCTGGATTGACCGCTGCTACAAAATAGGCAGCGTGTGGGATGACAAACTGACGATGGATAACGGGCTGTGCGTGGCCAACGGCACGCTGAACGCGGCTCCGGTCATCTCCCGGGTACAGCCCGGGAATACGCCGGGTAAGATCGTCTTCCCGGCGAAGGCTGGCACCGCGCAGAGCGATGAGCAGTATCAGCGTAGCATCACGCGCCTGAAGATAGCTGATACTGACCTGAAATACCGCTCTGACACGGTGCTGTTTAATCTGCCAGGCCTGCCGCAGCAGGTACAAAAGGTGTCCGGCCTCTCCTATGTTGAACAGTGGGGACGCTGGTCAGATGCCAATCTGCTGCCGCAGGTGACCGTTCAGTACCTGGAACCGCTGCCTGCCGACTTTACGCTGACGCTGACCGGCCGGGCCTATGGCCCTAATGCGCTGCGCCCGGTGACCATCAGGGTCGGCGGCTGGCAGCAGCAGGTGACGTTTGGCGAGCAGGACAGCACGCTGACGTTACAGGTAAGCAATCCCGGCCATGCGCGTTCGATTATCATCGTGCCGCCGGAGCCTGAGGAATCCAGCCTGGGACTGACGGACGGTTTTGCCGCCCGCAAACTGGGCATTGGCCTTGTCAGCCTGCGGGTCGCCCCGCAGCCCTGACGGGGCACATTTTCTCCACCGGAAAGACTTGCAGTTAAAATCAGAAAATCTACTATGTACTCTGAATAATTCGGGTTGCAGTGAGGCGCTAACGTCCGGCGCTCCCGGCAGTGTGGCCCCCCGGTGACGGAGGGTCAGCAAGCGCAGTTAACGCCCATGCCACCCGAAATATGACGAGTATAAAGTGGTTATCTATTTACTTTACAGGGATGCCTGCCCGTTGAAATCTCCGCTCTATGCTTTACTGCTGCTCCCTGCACTGGCGCTGCCACTGCAAAGCCAGGCACAGCCAAAGCCTGACCCGCTGATGGCGTCACAGACCGTTGAACGGTACGCCGACAATATCTTCTATAACACCAAGGCCAGCGGCATGGCGATGGTTGCGATTGATGCCAATCAGCGCATTTTCGTCAGCCGGGGCACCGTACGCCCCGGCAGCCAGCAGCGTCCGCAGAAAGACTCCCTGGTGCGCATCGCCTCCCTCAGCAAGCTGATGACCAGCGAAGTGATGGTGAAACTGTCTGAACAGGGCCGTCTGAAGCTGAACGACCCCCTGAGCAAATATGCCCCGCCGGGCAGCCGCGTGCCCGAGTATAACGGCCAGCCGATCCGCCTGATCAACCTGGCGACCCATACCAGCGCCCTGCCGCGCGAGCAGCCGGGAGGCAAAGCCAATCGGGCGGTGTTTACCTGGCCGACCAACAGCCAGCGCTGGAACTGGCTGCGCAGCGCCCAGCTGAAATGGGCACCGGGACAGCGCGCAGGCTACTCCAATCTGGCGTTTGACCTGCTGGGTGATGCGCTGGCCCGCGCCGGAGGCAAACCCTATCCTGCGCTGTTACAGGAGCTGGTCACCAGGCCGCTGGGCATGAAGGACACCACCTTTACGCCCTCCCCGGACCAGTGTCGTCGCCTGATGATCCCGGCCAAAAGCCCGAGTCCGTGCAATAACTCACTGGCCGCCATCGGCAGCGGCGGCGTCTACTCCACCCCGGATGATATGGGCCGCTGGATGCAGCAGTTCCTTGCTTCGGACGTCAACAGCCGCAGCGCACAGGCCGACCGTCTGCAGACGATGATTTATCAGCGCAGTCAGCTCACGAAAGTGGACGGGATGGACGTACCGGGGCGTGCTGATGCCCTGGGCATGGGCTGGGTCTATATGGCCCCGCGCGACGGTCGCCCGGGGATTATTGAAAAAACCGGCGGTGGCGGCGGCTTTATCACCTACATGGCGATGGTACCGCAGTACAGCGTCGGGGTGTTTATCGTGGTCGCCCGTTCGCCGGAGACGCGCTTTACTCCGATGAGCGATGGCGTCAACAATCTGCTGACCGAACTGATCGGCAATACCTCCGGTAGTGCTCAGCTGGCCGCCAGCATTATGGCCAACTGATCTCTCTCCTGGCTTGCGTCAGCGGGCCAGGAGCAGAGCGCACTTTCTGCCCCTGGCGACGCCGTCAGGTGGCGGGACGCCTGCCGTTCGCCGGCTGATAAACCGTCCCATACGATCTGCCCCTGACAGGCGAATATCACTCAGGCCGTGCGCTCCCACCTTCTGATGTCGGCGGTTCAGCCGTGTCACGCTGCCGCGAGCGCCGCAGCAGTTGCTCGCGAGCCAGCAGCCTGCCACGTTTATCGAAATAGCGGCTGGGCCAGATCTCCGAAGGGTGCATCCCCAGCGCAGCGGCAATAATAAACTCCCCTTTAGGCCAGGGCCTTTTCAGGGCGTTTGCCAGCGTGCCGGAACTTAACCCCACTTTGCGTGACAGCTCCGCCAGAGAGGTTTGTCGCTTTTTCATCGCCGCGACAATGTCGGCGGGGTGCATATCAGTTTTTTTCTTCATGCCTTCCTCTGCTTGTTTTCCAGGTCTGATATCGTCCAAAGCCAATACTAAGTAATACTTAGTACATTTTACACGGGCAGCTTAGAGAATCCTGTTAATTGCTCACAAATCAGGATCGACATGCTGCCACATCGTTTGAAAGAAGCCCGGGTAAAGAAAGGAATATCACAACAAAAACTGGGGGTCTTGGCGGGGATTGACGAAGCGACTGCCAGCGCACGGATGAATCAATACGAGCGCGGTATCCATGTCCCGGACTTTGAACTGGTGTGCCGCATTGCTGAAGTACTGGACGTTCCTGCCTGCTTTTTCTATACCCTGGAAGATGAGCTGGCCGTTCAGATCTGCCTGTGGCATGCTGAGAGTAAAAAAGCGTAATTCCCGCCCCCGCCCTGCCTTACAACCTCTGATTATAACGCCACCCTTTTTATCATAAGCCGTCATGTTGACTCCGTGCGCGATTTGCGGTTGTTTGATATGCCTCCAGCTTATTGAAATTAAGGAAAATAATGTGAAATATCCCCTGGGCCATACCGTAAAATCCGCCGCGCTGATGATGGCGATCCTGCTTGGCGGCTGCGACCAGAAACATGACGATGCCCACCATATTAAGGTCGGGGTAATCAACGGTGCCGAGCAGGATGTGGCGGAAGTGGCCAAAAAGGTGGCGAAGGAGAAGTACGGCCTGGAGGTGGAACTGGTCGGGTTCAGCGGCTCGCTGCTGCCGAACGATCCGACAGCGCACGGCGACCTGGATGCCAACGTCTTCCAGCATCGTCCTTTCCTGGAACAGGACAACAAAGCCAAAGGCACCACGCTGGTGGCCGTCGCCAATACCTTTGTGTTCCCGATGGCGGGCTATTCCAGAAAGATTAAACAGGTCAGCGAATTAAAAGACGGGGATACCATTGCCATCCCTAACGACCCGACCAACCTGGGCCGCGCCCTGCTGCTGCTGCAGAAAGAGAAGCTGATTACGCTCAGGGCCAATACCGGCCTGCTGCCGACGGCGGTCGATATTATCGCCAACCCGAAGCGGCTGAAGATCATGGAAATGGAAGGGGCGCAGCTGCCGCGCGTGCTGGATGATGCGCAGGTGACGGTGGCGATTATCAGCACCACCTATCTGCAACAGACGGGGCTGAATCCGGTACGCGACAGCGTGTTTATTGAAGATAAACAGTCGCCGTACGTCAATATCATCGTCACCCGGGAGGAGAATAAAGACGCCGCCAACGTGCGCGACTTTATTAAATCCTACCAGTCACCTGAAGTGGCAACCGCAGCAGAGACTATCTTTAACGGTGGGGCTGTACCGGGCTGGTAACCGGTAAAGGGTCAGCCCCGCGCATCAGCGCGCGGCTGGCCGGGGCTTAGTGCAGCAGCCACTTAGCATGCAGGCTGATGGCCGCTGAACGGATCGCCTCAACGCTCTGTCCGTACTCTTCCGGCGTCAGCTTCTCCAGACGGGCGAGGTTTTCCTCGTTGCCATGCAGCGCGATCGTCGCCAGCTCAGGTTGCAGGGCCACCGGCAGGGATGACCAGTCTCCCAGCGCCACGCCTTTCATATAGCCAAAGCACCAGTCTTCTACCACGATGAACTCCTGATCCTCCACGGTATTGAGGCCGAACAGCGGTTCGAACTGATCCGGGTAATCACTGAGGCGATCGGCAATATCATTCATATGCTGGGCGAGCAGATCCATAAACTGCTCAAACTCTTCGTCCGATTCCCACTCAGGATCGTTCTCTTCCCCACCCCAGATCACCGGCAGCCACTGCTGAGGCTCCACCAGCACCGGGCCGGAGAGGATAGCCGTGAACAGGCCATCCAGCTCAGAAGCATCCACCACCGACGCCTCACTGCCGTACTTCATTAAAATATCGTCCAGCCATTCCAGTTCTGCTTCGGTCAGAGGGCCTTGTTGCATGGTGTTACCTCGCTGCTTATATCCGTTTTCACCCGGCGTTTACCGGTTTATGAGGCTATTCTGGTAGTCTGACGGGGAAAAAGCCACCGTCGTGACATACTATTTCATTCAGCGGTAAGCTTACCGGGCTTCAGCCGCCGCCCGCGCTGAATACTGAGCACGGAGAGGGCTTCTGCCAGCAGCCATCACGACAACGGAGTCTGACTATGTCATCTGTCTTTGTTCCTGCGCTTCACTTCAGCATCGTGCAGCTCAGTGACATCATGAATACCTGCTTTCAGCAGTATGTGGTGCCACTGTCGGTCACGCCGGACTATTTTGCTACGCGCTTTGGCGCTGAAGGGCTGAATTTTCAGCACTCCGGCGTGTGGATGCAGGGGGAGACGCCCATGGCCATCGTCCTGATTGCCACGCGCGGTCGTGAGGCGAGGATCGCGGCCTTTGCGCTGAACCCGGACTTTCGCGGTCAGGGGCGGGCGAAGCCGATGATGACGGCAGTGCTGTCCCGCCTGGCGGCGGAGCATATCGGGCCGATCTGGCTGGAGGTCATCGGGGATAATACGGCGGCGATCGCGCTTTATGAGACGCTGGGCTTTCGCATTACACAGACGCTGCTGGGGTTTAGCGGGCCGGGCCCCTCACCGGGATCTGCGCCCCCTCTTGAGCACACGCCCACCGACGTGCTGTTGCACGCCATCTGGCGCGCCTCTCAGGAGGAGACGCCGTGGCTGCTTGATCCGCTCGCGTTCCCGGCGCTGCCCTGTGAGGTCGTGGGCAACGGTGAGCCTGCATGGGGGGTGATCGACCGGCTGACGGGGACGCCACAGCTGCGTTATCTTTTTGTTGATCCGGCCTGCCGCCGTCAGGGGCTGGGCAGCGATTTGCTGGCCAGCATCGGTGCGCACTATCCGGGGATCCGCACGCCCGTGGCGGTACCGCAAAGGCTGGCTCCCCTGTTCCACAAGGCTGGCTTTGAACCGATGGCGCTGACGCAGTATGAGATGTGTTTAAGCCGGTAAATCCGCCCAGGCCCGCGCCCCTCCCTCACCGCGAGGGGCGGCGGTTAAACCGCTATCAGCGTTTCACGCTGTCAATAAAGGTTTGCCGTGCCGTTTTCGACCCGAGGCGTTCCGCTTCGTCCAGCAGCTTCAGCGCCTTATCCACGTTGCCCGCTTTCACCGCTTTCTTAATTGCGTCGTTAAAATAGCTTTCAGAATCGTCGAGCATCGGCTCCGCCGCTTTCGCCGGCGCTGGCGGAGTTGCCGGCGCGTTATTGCCCACCACCACCGGTGCAGCTGCCGGTGCCGCTGCCGGGAAGATCTGGCCAATCATCACGTTGCCGGTTTTCTGCTCGGCGGTGACTTTCAGGCTTAACGTGCCGGCCGGCGTATGGCGCGCCACCGGATCCGGGATATCCGGCACGGCGTTACCCACGCCCGCCGCATAGGCTTTCGCCGGGTTCACCATCTGCGTACTGCCCGCCAGATCCTGGCGCGTGGTATACACCAGCAGGAAGATCTGTTTCTGGCCCAGTGCAGGCGTCAGTTTCAGGGTGCCCTCCAGACGGTCGCTGGAAACGATGCCCGGCGGCTGATACGGGAAATAGCTGGAAGGGTAAAAGGCTGCCGGACGCATCTGCTCATCCAGCACTAACACGTTCGGGGCATACACCGTTTTACCGGTGGCAATACTGGTCAGCGTGATCTCAAGCGATCCCCGGTCGGCAGGCAGGGCAAAAGCCGCCACGGCCCCCTGAATATCACCCTGATTAATCTTTGCGCTGGCGGTTCCCAGCGTCACATCCTGCGTCACCGGCGGTACCAGCGGCGTCCATGAAAGGTGGCGCAGGGTCTCACTCGCGATCGCCGGGGCGGTATTGGCATCATGCTGCGCGGCAAACACCCCGGCAGGCGACGCCGCCAGCAGGCTCAGCGACAGACACAGTGACAGCAGATTTTTTCTCATCGTTGTTTCCTTTTGATCACGCTAAAGGCTGGCGGCTATCCACTGATATACCGCCAGCCAGCACTTCTTAGCTCATGTTAAACACAGCTTTTTCCAAACTGTTTCGTGTTGCTGGAAGGCGGCAAGTGGCCAAGTCCCCGGGAACGTAGACCACTACGTGACCGGGGCGAGGCCGCGCAGCCAACGCATCAGCAGCGCGAAACAGGAAGGAAAAAGTTACCACCAGACTTCCATCTGCGCGCCAAACGTCACTTCATCGTCATTGCCACGGCTGAACGTACGGGCGCTGGTGTCATTCATGGCTAAGCCGTTGCTGGTGCCGGTATCCGTGTCATAGCCCCACTTCTCATCCCAGTTCGCATAGGTGGCGAACACGCGGATGGCCGGACGCGACCAGATACTGCTGCCTGCCTGCCACTGCTGGGCCAGGGTCACTTTGTACTGACCGTTGCGGTCGCCGGTACGCTGGGACTTGACGTTGTCATAGCCCACTTCCAGCAGGGTGCTCATGATCGGCGTCCACTTGTACATCGGGCGCATACCCACGGTGTACCAGGTGGTGCCGTTGTTGTTGTCACGGTCAACGTCCTGGTACATGCCGACATACATCAGGCTCCAGGTGTCGTTGAAATCAATGGCACCGTGGTCGAGCACGCGCACCATGCTGCCGTTGTTGTTGATCGCCGAACCGTTGGAATGGCCGTTGGCCGCGCCCTGCCCCGGATCGGTCATGGCGTCAGCGGCATACTGCACCACAAACTTGTTGAAGCCGTTATAAATGCTCTGCGTGTGCTCCGCCGTCAGCAGCCAGCCGTCTTTGGTGGCATCGTCAGCCAGCGAGTAGCCATCACGCGCATTGGCACGGCCGTAGTCCACACCCAGCTCCAGCACGCCGCCCGGGTTGGTGTTCAGCCCGGCCAGACGCACGTCGAACACATCGTTGGAGGTGGCGACTTCATTACGCTGGTCGGCGATATAGCCGAACGATCCGCCGCTTTCGGTATTACGTGTGGCAGCCAGTGACAGCTTACCGAAGCCCAGGTCGATATCCTCCAGACCGGCACCCGGGCCCGAGATATCCCAGTAGTAGAAGTCAATCATGTGCACGTCATGACGCTGATAGAAGCGCTTACCGGCCCACATTGTCGCCCCCGGCAGCCATTCGATCAGGTTTTTCCCCTTCACGTTGGCCTCACGGAAAGCCGGATCGGTTGACTCCCAGTCGTTCTGCTGCGACACGGAATAGGCGACGTTAGTATCAAAGTAGAAACTCTTATCGCCTTCCTTCCACACTTCCTGACCCAGCTTTAACTCGGCATAGGTTTCACACTCGTTACCCAGACGGTATTTGCTGTCGGCACCGGTGGCTTTGAAGCACTGCTGCTCGCCGCCGCTGCCTGACCAGCCAATCCCGGAACGGGCATAACCGGTAAAATCAACCGCCATCGCTTGTGCAGAAAGGATACCGGCAGCCACTGCCAGCGACAGGGAAGCACTACGCATTGTTATCATCATTTTCTCCTGTAGGGGATCGCGTGCTTTCAAACGCCGGGTTCGGGGTGTAACCGGCGACATGCTGTTCCATCTTCGCGGAACAGATGGCAGCGGTGTGGCGGCAAACCGATGGCGAATGTTGCACCTTCTTCTACCAGCACCACGTCATTCTGGCGGTACACCAGGTTCTGACGGATAGCCGGAATTTGGATATGAATCTGGGTTTCGTTACCCAGCTGCTCTACCACCTGAACCTCACCGGACAGCGTCACTTCGGCGATGTCGCCCGGCAGCAGATGTTCGGGGCGCACCCCCAGCGACAGATTGCTGCCGACGATCACGTCGGTGCCTTCCACCGGCAGCCAGACCTGCTGACGGTTGGGCAGCTCAACCTGCACGCGCTGTGGTTCCACACCGGTGACTTTGACCGGCAGGAAATTCATTTTTGGCGAGCCGATAAACCCGGCGACAAAGCGGTTGGCGGGGTAGTGATACAGTTCAAGCGGTTTGCCGACCTGGGCGATGTGCCCGGCGTCGAGCACCACGATTTTGTCGGCCAGCGTCATTGCTTCAACCTGGTCGTGGGTGACGTAAATCATGGTGCGCTTCAGGCGCTTATGCAGACGGGATATCTCAATGCGCATCTGTACGCGCAGCGCGGCATCAAGGTTAGACAGCGGTTCATCCAGCAGGAAGACCGTCGGTTCCGCCACCAGCGTACGGCCAATCGCCACGCGCTGACGCTGCCCGCCCGACAGGGCTTTCGGACGGCGTTCCAGCAGATGCGCCAGCTGCAGCACCTCGGAGACCTGGTTCACCCGCTGACTGATTTCAGCCTTCTTCGTCCCGGCCAGCTTCAGCCCGAACGACATGTTCTCAGCCACCGACAGGTGGGGATACAGCGCATAGGACTGGAACACCATGCCGATCCCACGCTCTGCGGGCGGCACCTCGTTCATGCGTTTATCGCCAATTTTCAACTCACCGGAGGTGATGTCTTCCAGACCGGCAATCATCCGCAGCAGCGTTGACTTACCGCAGCCGGAAGGGCCGACAAACACCACGAATTCGCCTTCCTGGATGTCCAGATTGATGTCGCTGGAAATCACCGTCTTACCAAAGGCCTTGTACACGCTGTTAAGGGAAACGCTCGCCATCCTGAACTCCTGTACCTGAATCCTGCGAGAAAACTCGATGCAACGAAGAGTGAAGGAATAGCGGTTAAGCGTAATCATCCGTAACAAAGTTTTTCACGGGGGAGACGCAGGGAGTACGCGGGCACCCTGCCTGCGGCTGAAAGTTCACATCAACCTGCAAATTCGTGATCGGGGTTGCAAAAAATGAAGGGGATTGTTGAGCGGTAAAGCACATAACGCCTGAGAGTGTCGGTGGGATCACACTCTGAGAGCCGGGGGCGTAGAGGGGGGGATGATGAAGCCAGGCCGGGTTGAATCCACACTGACGCGGTACCCTGTCATCCCGTCTGTGACATCAGCCTTACCGGCTCCTAACAGAGAATAAAAGGATTGGATTATGACTCTCAGCATTAAGGCTCCTTCCATTAAAAAAGTCGTTCAACATGCCCTGGCCCTCTCCGCGCTTGCGTCCATGGTGCTGTCCTCTTCTGCCTTTGCCAAAATAGAAGAAGGGAAGCTGGTCATCTGGATCAACGGGGATAAAGGCTATAACGGCCTGGCGGAAGTCGGTAAGAAATTCGAAAAAGACACCGGCATTAAAGTCACGGTAGAACACCCGGACAAGCTGGAAGAAAAATACCCGCAGGTGGCGGCCACCGGCGGCGGCCCTGACATTATTTTCTGGGCGCACGACCGCTTTGGCGGTTATGCCCAGTCCGGCCTGCTGGCGGAAGTCAGCCCGGACCAGGCGTTTAAAGACAAACTGTTCCCGTTCACCTGGGACGCGGTCACCTTCAACGGCAAGCTGATCGGCTATCCGGTCGCGGTGGAAGCGCTGTCGCTGATTTACAACAAAGACCTGATTAAAGACGCGCCGAAAACCTGGGAAGAGATCCCGGCGCTGGACACCGCGCTGCGTGCCAAAGGCAAAAGCGCCATCATGTGGAACCTACAGGAACCCTACTTTACCTGGCCGATCATCGCCGCTGACGGTGGTTATGCGTACAAGTATGAAAACGGCAAATACAACATCAAAGACACCGGGGTGAATAACGACGGCTCCCGCGCCGGCTTACAGTTCATTATCGACCTGGTGAAAAACAAACACATTAACGCCGACACCGACTACTCCATCGCTGAAGCCGCCTTTAACAAGGGCCAGACCGCGATGACCATCGACGGGCCGTGGGCGTGGTCAAACCTCGACAAGAGCAAAATCAACTACGGCGTGGCGCTGCTGCCCACCTTCCACGGCAAACCGTCTAAGCCGTTCGTCGGCGTGCTGACTGCCGGGATTAACGCCGCCAGCCCGAACAAAGAGCTGGCAAAAGAGTTCCTGGAAAACTACCTGATCACCGACGCGGGCCTGAGCGACGTCAACAAAGACAAACCGCTGGGCGCGGTTGCGCTGAAATCGTACCAGGAAAAACTGGAGAAAGATCCGCGCATCGCCGCCACCATGGCGAACTCGAAAAACGGTGAAATCATGCCGAACATCCCGCAGATGAGCGCGTTCTGGTATGCCGAGCGCAGTGCGATTATCAACGCGGTGAATGGCCGTCAGACCGTGCCGCAGGCGCTGAAAGACGTTGAGTCGCGCATTACCAAATAAATACGTTAACTGACTGATGCCGTTGAGGTAATGAAATAAACGGTGCGGAGCCTGCGGGCTCCCCATCGTTCCTACAAGGATAGCCCCTATGCCAGTAGCCCAAACCGGTCTGACCGCTGAAAAAAAACGGCCGTTGAGTCATGCGCTGAAATGGCTGGCCATCGGCCTGCTCGCCTGCTTAACCGGTTATCTGATCGTGCTGATGTATGCGCAGGGTGAATATCTGTTTGCCGTGCTGGCCCTGATCCTCGCCAGTACCGGCCTGTATATCTACGGAAACCGCCGTGCCTACTCATGGCGCTATGTTTACCCCGGCCTGGCCGGCATGGCGTTATTCGTCCTGTTCCCGCTGGTCTGCACCATCGCCATTGCCTTTACCAACTACAGCAGCACCAACCAGCTGACGTTTGAACGTGCGCAGTCGGTGCTGATGGGCCGTGAATTCCAGGGCGGCAAGGCGCTGAATTTTGCCCTCTACCCGTCCGGCGACCGCTGGCAGCTGGCGCTGACCTCTCCGGACAGCAGCGAGGTGCTGGTTTCCCCACCTTTCGCCTTTGATGCCTCTGACGCGAAAACGCTGACCCTGACGCCGCAGGCGGCCCCCACCGGGGAAAAAGCCGGGCTGCGCGTGGTGACGCAGAACCGTCAGGCGCTGGGCAAACTGCAGGCCGCCCTGCCGGACGGCAGCATCCTGCGCATGAGTTCCCTGCGCCAGTTTTCCGGCACGCAGCCGCTCTACCAGTTGAATAAAGAGAACCAGCAGCTGACCGATGCCCAATCCGGCGTGGTCTACCGGCCGAATATGGCGAGCGGTTTTTACCAGGCGGTGAACGCCGGGGGAGAATGGCAGGCAGAAAAACTCAGCCCCGGCTTTACCGTCGGCATCGGCTGGGACAACTTCCTGCGCGTGCTGCACGATGACGGCATTCAGAAACCCTTCCTGTCTATCTTTGTCTGGACGGTGATTTTTGCGCTGCTCACCGTGGTGCTGACCGTTGCCGTCGGCATGGTGCTGGCCTGCGTGGTGCAGTGGGAAGAACTGAAAGGCAAAGCGGCGTACCGTATCCTGCTGATCCTGCCCTACGCCGTCCCGGCGTTTATTTCCATCCTGATCTTCAAAGGGCTGTTTAACCAGAGCTTCGGGGAGATCAACCTGATGCTCAACGCGCTGTTTGGGATTAAACCGGCGTGGTTCAGCGATCCCTGGACGGCGAAGAGCATGATCATCATCGTCAATACCTGGCTGGGGTATCCCTACATGATGATCCTGTGCATGGGCCTGCTGAAGGCGATCCCGGACGATCTCTACGAGGCGTCGGCAATGGACGGTGCAACCCCGATGCAGAACTTCTTCCGCATCACGCTGCCGCTGCTGATCAAACCGCTGACGCCACTGATGATCGCCAGCTTTGCCTTTAACTTTAACAACTTCGTGCTGATCCAGCTGCTGACCAACGGCGGGCCGGACATGCTGGGCACCACCACGCCTGCCGGGCATACCGACCTGCTGGTGAGCTACACCTATCGCATCGCCTTTGAGGGCGGTGGCGGGCAGGACTTCGGACTGGCGGCGGCGATTGCCACGCTGATCTTCCTGCTGGTCGGCGCGCTGGCTGTCGTCAACCTGAAAGCCTCACGTATGAAATTCGACTAGGGAGTAACAACAATGCCGATGGTAAAACCGAGGTCGCAAAAAGTCAGACTGCTGGTGACGCACCTGTTACTGCTGAGTTTTCTGGCGCTGATCCTGTTCCCGCTGCTGATGGTGTTCACCATCTCGCTGCGGCCGGGTAACTTTGCCACGGGGAGCCTGATCCCGGATCAGGTGTCGTGGGATCACTGGAAGCTGGCGCTGGGGATCAGCGTAACCAACAGCGACGGCAGCCTGACGCCACCACCGTTCCCGGTGCTGCTGTGGCTGTGGAACTCGATCAAGATCGCCGGGATCACTGCCGTGGGCATCGTGGCGCTGTCCACCACCTGCGCCTATGCTTTTGCCCGCATGAAGTTTCGTGGCAAAAGTTCGCTGCTGAAAGGGATGCTGATCTTCCAGATGTTCCCGGCGGTGCTGTCGCTGGTGGCGCTCTACGCCCTGTTTGACCGCCTGGGTATTTACATCCCGTTCCTCGGGCTGAAC
Organism: Erwinia persicina NBRC 102418; assembly: GCF_001571305.1. Classification (GTDB taxonomy): domain Bacteria; phylum Pseudomonadota; class Gammaproteobacteria; order Enterobacterales; family Enterobacteriaceae; genus Erwinia; species Erwinia persicina. Next base: position 38,691 of record NZ_BCTN01000007.1, read on the forward strand.
ACCCACGGCGGGGTGATCTTCGCCTATATGGGCGGTATCGCCCTGCACGTATGGACGATAAAGGGCTATTTCGAAACCATCGACAGCTCGCTGGAAGAAGCCGCCGCGCTGGACGGTGCGTCGCCGTGGCAGGCGTTCCGCCTGGTGCTGCTGCCGCTGTCAGTGCCGATTCTGGCGGTGGTGTTTATCCTCTCCTTTATCGCCGCGATCACCGAGGTGCCGGTGGCCTCTCTGCTGTTGCGCGATGTGAACAGCTATACGCTGGCGGTGGGAATGCAGCAGTATCTGAACCCGCAGAACTACCTGTGGGGTGACTTCGCCGCCGCCGCGATCCTCTCTGCCATTCCGATTACGGCGGTGTTCCTCATCGCCCAGCGCTGGCTGGTCGGTGGCCTGACGGCCGGCGGGGTAAAGGGTTAGTTTATTGCGATATTTTTGCGCGTTATCCCGGTAACGGGTGTAGTACTTTTCCCTGTGTCCTGGGCGGCTGAATAAGCCGCCCTTTTTTATCTACTGAAGCCAGTAAGGGATAGCTACCTGAGCAACCATGAAAAACCTGTCAGCGCTTTTCCACTGGCTGACATGTCTGTGACAGGTCTGAGGCCAGTCTGAGCACGCCGGAACGGCAAAAGACGCATCCCTGCGGGCCTCGACACGCCCCCTCCCTGGTGCGTGACGTCCGGCTTACCTCAGACTGGCCCCATCCCCGCAGAACGGTTGTTCGCTGTAAGTTTTAAAACAGCAATAACATGATGCTCTCTGCGAATTGGTTTGGATGTTGACCTGGGTTTTGACGTTGAGGCGGCATTCAGCAGCGCTGAGGAAGCACAGTGAACCAGGACGAACCGCCAGGACGGCGGTGAGAGGGAGAGCCGGCACAGGGATGTGCCGTCACGACCGGTGCGTCGGTGAACGACGCTTGCGAAGGCACCCGCTGAAAGCGGGCGATGCGCCTGCCGCAAGCCCGGGTCCCCAGGGCGGCGGCGACTGGCCGCCCTGGGTCGCTCAGCCCGCGCAGCGGGAAAGCGAAACGTCCTTGACGTTGACCTGGACCATCGTGCAGACCTGCGTCACTGGTCGATCGGAACAGAAGACCGGACACGGATAATGCCGGTATAGTTTTACAGGGATACCTCAGTGGCCGCCCCCTGATTCTGATGATTTTACCCAACAAAAAAGGGTTTCCCCCACCGGCAGAAACCCTTTTTTCACTGCTTTGACCTCAGCTCACCGACACCCTGCGCCGCCGTTTATCCAGATCCTTGATCAGCTTATTGACCCGATCGTCAGCGAACATCTCCTCCAGCGTGTGCGAGAGCTTACGCCGCCAGTTGGGATACTCATCGCTGGTGCCCGGCACATTCACCGGCGTGGCCATATCCAGCCAGTCCTCCGGCTGAAGGCCCAGCAGCGCGCAGGCGCTGTCGGCCACATAGCGTTGCAGGCCGCGGTTAATCACCGGCGTCATCGCCATCAGTTCAGCATGGCGGCCGGTTTTCTGTGGAATACAGCCGTAGTGATGCAGCCCGTCCAGCAGCCCCTGACGCGCGCGAGCGCGGTCAAGGTACAGCTCCTGCAACACGCTGTCATCACGATACAGGCCAAGCGTTTTCCCCAGCGCCAGATCGTCCGCCTGCCAGTAGCCGCGCAGCGTGGGCAGATCGTGCGTGGTGATGGTCGCCATCGCCTGCACCGGATAGGACTGCGGCGCACGGAAGTTATTCTCCTCATCGCGCTCAAAATAGAGCACCTTGTAAGAGTAAACCCCGCCTTCGCGCAGCTTGCTGACGATCTCCACCGGCACCGTCCCCAGATCTTCACCGATCACCATACAGCGATGGCGCTGGCTCTCCAGCGCGAGGATCGCCAGCAGATCGTCCACCGGATAGTGCACGTAGGCCCCTTTATCCGCCGTCTCTCCCGCCGGGATCCACCACAGGCGCAGCAGCGCCATCACATGATCGATACGCAGCGCCCCGCAGCTGGTCATATTGGCCCGCAGCAGATCGATAAACGGCTGATAGCCGCGCTTCACCATCACATGCGGATCCATCGGCCGCAGATCCCAGTTCTGGCCCTGCGGGCCGAGAATATCCGGCGGCGCGCCCACCGAGGCTTTCAGGCAGTACAGGTCGCCATCGCTCCAGGTTTCCGCGCCGCCGCCGACCACACCGACCGCCAGATCGCGGTACAGCCCCATCGGCATCGCCTGCTGCTGGCTGGTGTGATAGCACCTGGCGAACTGGGTTTCCGCCAGCCACTGCAGCCAGAGATAAAACGCCACCTCCTGCGCGTGCTGCTTGCAGAACGCCCGTACCGCCGGGCCGCGGGCGTCGTGATACTGTTCGGGCCACTGGTTCCAGCCCACCCCTTTACCGCTCTCCTGCGCCAGGTGGGCGTACAGCGCGTCAAACGCGGCCTGCAGCCAGAGGCTCTCCCCGCCTTCGCGGGTAAAGCTGGCCAGCGCTCTGACCTGCGCATCCTGCGGCTTACGCCCGAGAAAATGCGCATAGGCCAGCCGCAGCCCTTCCAGCTTGAGCGGCACCACGCTGGCATAATCCACCTCGTCGCTGGCACGGGCGGCTTTTAATCGCTGCTGGGTATCAGGCTGCTGCCACCAGCGCTGCGCCGCGTCGCTCTGCCGGAAATCGTCCACCGCGCCAACGTCGATATACACGACGTTCAGCCAGCGGCGCGATGACGGGCTGTAAGGACTGGCCGCCGCCGGGTTGGCCGGATAGAGCGCATGGATCGGGTTCAGCCCGACGAAGGCCCCGCCGCGTTCGGCAATGTTCTTCAGCAGCAGATTCAGATCGCCAAAATCCCCGATGCCCCAGTTACTGTCCGACCGCAGCGTATACAGCTGCACGCAGGCTCCCCACAGCTTTTTCCCGGCCAGCAGGGCATCCGGTTCATAGCAGCGTTTCGGGGCGACAATCACCCGGCACTGCCACTCTTCACTCTCCTGCGTCAGCGTCAGCTGGTGGTAGCCAGGCGGGATCTTCCCCGCCAGCGCCAGCGTCATTTTACCGCTGATGCGCCCGCGCTGCGTGGCACCGCCCTCCAGCTGCAGTGTCCACAGGTATTCCCCGTCCCCCTCCACCGGCAGCGCCAGGCGCTGCCCGGCAACAAACACTTTCACCCCCGGCACCGGGGTGGCGGGCCTGTGCCCTGCCACCGTCCAGCCCATCGCCATTAACAGCTCCCGCCTGGTTTCCGCCGCAATTGCCTGCTGCTGGCCGTGCGCATTGATAAAACCGGCGGCGATCCCCGCCTCCCTGGCCGCCTGCTCCAGTGTGTTGTTCTCCATGCGGACTCCTTAGCGTTTCGCCTGCCAGATACGCTGCTGATAGTCGCGAATGGCGCGATCAGAGCTGAACATGCCGACGCGGGCGGTGTTGAGGATGGTTTTACGCGTCCACGCCTCGCGATCGCGGAACAGCAGATCGACCTTGCGCTGTGCGGCGCAGTAATCCGCAAAGTCTGCCAGCACCAGGTACGGGTCGCCGCCACCGAGCAGGCTGTCGAGCATCAGGCTGAAGGCCGTTTTATCCCCGTTGCTGAAGAAGCCGTTTTCCAGCTCTGTCAGAATGCTGTCCAGATGCTTATCTTTTTTGCGCAGGGCCCGCGGATCGTAGCCTTTCGCCTGCAGCGCTTTGACCTGATCGACGGTGTTGCCGAAGATAAAGATATTGTCTTCGCCTACCTGCTCGGCGATTTCGACGTTGGCCCCGTCGAGCGTGCCGACGGTCATCGCGCCGTTGAGCGCCAGCTTCATGTTGCCGGTGCCGGAGGCTTCTTTACCGGCCGTGGAGATCTGCTCGGAGACGTCCGCCGCCGGGATCATCAGCTCGGCCACCGACACGCGGTAATCCGGGATAAACACCACTTTCAGGCGGTCACGCACCAGCGGGTCGTTATTGACCTTTTCCGCTACCTGGTTGATGGCATAAATGATGTTTTTCGCCAGGTAATAGCCCGGTGCCGCTTTGGCACCGAACAGGAACACGCGCGGCACGATGTCCATTTCCGGGTTATCACGCAGCTGGCGGTAGAGCGACAGAATATGCAGCAGGTTGAGATGCTGACGTTTGTATTCGTGCAGGCGTTTGATCTGCACGTCGAAGATCGCCTCCGGGTTCAGCGTCAGCCCGGTGACCTGCTTCACGTACGCCGCCAGCCGGATTTTATTGTCACGCTTAATCTGCTGATAGCGCTGGCAGAACGCCGTATCATCCAGCGATGCTTCCAGCCCCTGCAGCGCATCGAGATCCGTCACCCATTCGGTTTTCAGCGTGTCATCGATCAGCGCTGAGAGCGCCGGGTTGCACTGCTTTAACCAGCGGCGCGGGGTGATACCGTTGGTGACGTTGTGGAATTTGGTCGGCCACAGCTGGTGATATTCCGGGAACAGATCCTTCACCACCAGCCCGGAGTGCAGTGCCGCGACGCCGTTCACCGCAAAGCCGCTGACCACGCACAGATTGGCCATGCGCACCTGGCGGTTCTGATGCACCGAGAGCTTTTCCCACACCGCTTTGTCGCCCGGCCACTGTTTTTCGACGACCTTACGGAAACGGGCGTTAATGGCTTTGATCAGCGAGAAGTGGCGCGGCAGCAGGCTGCGTACCAGCTTCTCATCCCAGCACTCCAGCGCTTCCGGCATCAGCGTGTGGTTGGTGTAGGCAAAAGTTCTCTGCACGATACCCCAGGCCGCGTCCCATTCCAGCTGATGCTCGTCAAGCAGGATGCGCAGCAGCTCCGGGATGGCGATGGTCGGATGGGTGTCGTTCAGCTGGATCACCTCATAGTCGGGCAGATCCTGAATTTTGCGGCCGAGGAAGTGATGGCGGCGCAGAATGTCCGCCACCGAGCACGCGCACTGGAAATACTGCTGCATCAGGCGCAGGCGCTTGCCGGCACCGTGGTTGTCGTTCGGGTAGAGCACTTTGGTCAGCTTCGCGGCGTCGATGCCCTTCTGCTCTGCCCTGAGGAACGCGCCGTCGTTAAACAGCGCCAGGTCGAACGGATGCACGTCGGTGGCCTGCCACAGGCGCAGCGGCTGGGTGACGCCATTCTGGTAGCCGACGACCGGCAGGTCCCAGGCTTCGCCGCGCAGCGTGAACGCCGGCTGCCACTGCTCTGCGCCCTGCGCATCCTTCACCAGCTTACCGCCAAAGGCGACGTCCACCGACAGCGCACTGTTGTGACTGAACCACGGATAGCTTTCGCGCTGCCAGTTGTCCGGGGCCTCCTGCTGCTGCCCAGCCTGAAAGGACTGGCGGAACAGGCCGTACTGGTAGTTTAAACCGTAACCGGTGGCGGGCTGCCCGACGGTGGCCATCGAATCGAGGAAACAGGCCGCCAGACGGCCCAGGCCGCCGTTGCCCAGCGCCGGGTCGGTCTCCTGCTCCAGCACGTCGGCCAGCTCAACGCCCTGCTCCTGCAGCGCCTGGCTGACCGTGTCATACCAGCCGAGGTTGATCAGATTATTGGCGGTCAGGCGGCCAATCAGAAACTCCATCGAAATATAGTTCACATGACGCTGCGGGTGCGGCGTCGCTGCGGGTGCGGGCTGCGCGTTCAGCTGCTCTGACAGCGCTGCGCTGGTTGCCTGCCACCACTGGTGCGGCGTCATGTCCTGTGCCTGCTGTAAGCCGAACCCCTGCCACTGGCGTTTTAGCGCGGCGATAAACTGCTTTTTATCTAAAGTCACCTGCATCACATGCCTCTTTATTCGGGAATCTGTAGGAAAAGTGGAGTGTTATTAAGCGCTATGCTGCAACCTTCAGCGCGGGGCGGCATCCTCCCGCCAGCGATTAGGCAGGGAGGAGAAACGGGGCGTAGCCGGAGGAGACGGGCGGTCAGGGGGAAGGGGTCAAAAATTTGTCTTTAGAAATGTGATGCAGAGCAAGTTAACGGCATGTAAATACGTAACATTGTTGCATTCGATGTTTCAAAGGAGGACTTTAGAAAAAGTGATTAATTACGCGCTGCGAAATAAAGATTACGTCCCCCTGACTACCGTCAAAAGAATCGATAAAAATGCTGATCCCATCAAAACTGAGCCGCCCGGTGCGGCAGCAAAATACCGTGGTTCGCGACCGACTGCTGACAAAGCTTTCGGCGGCCCCTCACTATCGTCTGACGCTGGTTGCCAGCCCGGCGGGCTACGGTAAGACGACGCTGGTGGCCCACTGGGCGGCGGGTAAGAGCGATCTGGGCTGGTATTCTCTTGATGAAAGCGACAACCTGCCGGAGCGTTTTGCCAGCTATCTGATCGCCGCGATTCAGCAGGCCTGCGGCGGCCACTGCGGCAAAAGCGAGGCCCTCAGCCAGAAGCATCAGTACGCCAGCCTGCCCGCGCTGTTTGCACAGCTGTTTGTCGAGCTGTCCGACTGGCACCGTCCGCTGCTGCTGGTGATTGATGATTATCATCTGATTTCTAACGAAGCGATCCACGATGGGATGCGCTTCTTCCTGCGGCATCAGCCGGAGAACCTCTCGCTGGTGGTGCTGTCCCGCACCCTGCCGCCGCTCGGCATCGCCAACCTGCGCGTGCGCGAGCAGCTGCTGGAGCTGAACGCCGCGCATCTGGCGTTTACCCACCCGGAGACACAGCAGTTTTTCGACAACCGTCTGAAGGATCCGATTGACCAGGCCGACAGCAGCCGCCTGTGCGACGACGTGGCCGGCTGGGCCACCGCCCTGCAGCTGATCGCCCTGTCCGCCCGCCAGTCCAGCACGCCGTCGCGCCAGTACACCCAGCAGTCTGCACGTAAGCTGGCGGGTCTGAACGCCAGCCATCTGTCCGACTATCTGGTGGATGAGGTTCTGGATCGCGTGGATGCCCCGACGCGGGATTTTCTGCTGCGCTGCTCGCTGCTGCGCTCGATGAATGATGCGCTGATTGTGCGCCTGACCGGCGACGGCAACGGCCAGCAGCGGCTGGAGGAGCTGGAGCGCCAGGGCCTGTTTATCCACCGCATGGATGACACCGGAGAGTGGTTTAACTTCCATCCGCTGTTTGCCAGCTTCCTGCGCCAGCGCTGTCAGTGGGAGCTGGCGGCGGAGCTGCCCGCCATCCACCGCGCCGCCGCCGAAGGCTGGCTGGCGCAGGGGTTCCCGGCGGAGGCGATCCACCACGCCCTGGGGGCGGATGATATTGATATGCTGCGCGATATTATGCTGCAGCACGCCTGGTCGCTGTTCAACCAGAGCGAGCTGGCCCTGCTGGAAGAGTGCCTGGCCGCCCTGCCCTACGACCGCCTGATCCAGAGCCCCAGGCTGGTGCTGCTGCAGGCGTGGCTGGCCCAGAGCCAGCACCGCTATGCCGAGGTGGACACGCTGCTGGCGCAGGCAGAAAGCGAGATGCAGAAGCGGGATATCGTGATGGATCAGGATCTGAACGCCGAGTTTAACGCGCTGCGCGCGCAGGTCGCCATTAACGACGGCCGCCAGGACGAGGCCGAACAGCTGGCCGCCGAGGCGCTGCGTTTTCTGCCCTACGAGAGTTTTTACAGCCGCATTGTGGCCACCTCCGTTACCGGAGAGATCCAGCACTGCAAGGGTGACCTGGCCCGCGCCCTGCCGCTGATGCAGCAGACGGAGCAGATTGCCCGCCGCCACGAAGCCTATCACTACGCGCTGTGGGCGCTGCTGCAGCAGAGCGAGATCCTGATTGCCCAGGGCTTTTTGCAGGCCGCGTTTGAGATGCAGGAGCGCGCGTTTGAGCTGGTGCGTGAGCAGCATCTGGAACAGCTGCCGATGCACGAGTTTTTGCTGCGCCTGCGCTCGCAGCTGCTGTGGTCATGGTCACGGCTGGACGATGCCGAAGACGCCGCACGCCAGGGGCTGGAGATCCTCACCAACTTTCAACCGCAGCAGCAGCTGCAGTGCCTGGCAATGCTGGCCAAGTGTTCGCTGGCACGCGGCCAGCTGGACAATGCTCACCACCATTTACAGCGCTGCGAGGCGCTGCTGAAAACCGGGCAGTATCATATCGACTGGCTGACCAACACCGATAAGCCGCGCGTCACCTACTGGCAGATGACCGGCGATAAAGCGGCGGCGCGCCAGTGGTTACAGCAGGCGCGTAAGCCGGATATGGCCGACAACCACTTCCAGCAGGGCCAGTGGCGCAATATTGCCCGCGTGCAGATCCTGCTGGAGAAGTTTGATGAAGCCGAAGTGGTGCTGGATGAGCTGAATCAGAACGCGCGCCAGCTGCGCCTGACCAGCGACCTGAACCGCAACCTGCTGCTGAGTAATCTGCTGTACTGGCACACCGGCCGCAAAGCGGAAGCGCAGCGGGCGCTGATTGAAGCGCTGGGGCTGGCGAACCGCACCGGGTTTATCAGTCACTTTGTGATTGAAGGGGAGATGATGGCGCAGCAGCTGCGTCAGCTGATCCAGCTTAACCTGCTGCCCGACCTGGAGCAGCGCCGGGCGCAGCAGATTTTGCGCGAGATTAACCAGCATCACCGCCATAAGTTTGCGCATTTCGACGAAGGTTTTGTCAATAAGCTGCTGACCCATCCGCAGGTGCCGGAGCTGATCCGCACCAGCCCGCTGACCCAGCGTGAATGGCAGGTGCTGGGGCTGATTTACTCCGGCTACAGCAACGACCAGATCGCCGGGGAGCTGGACGTCGCCTCCACCACCATTAAAACCCATATCCGTAATCTGTATCAGAAGCTGGGCGTGGCGCACCGTCAGGAAGCGGTGCAGCAGGCACAGCATCTGTTGCAGGTGATGGGGTACGGGGCGTAAGGGCCCCGGAAATGCTTTTACTGGCTGCCTGTTCAGCGACCGGTCTGAGGCCAGTTTGAGCACGCCGGATCGGCAAAAGACGCATCCCTGCGCGCCTCGGCACGCGACGTCCTGTCGCGTGACGTCCGGCTTACCTCAAACTGGCCCCCTCCCCGCAAGATAGTGCTCGCGGTGGGTTTTAAAAGCACCAGAACGTGACGATCTCTGCGGATTGACTGGAATCAGAATTCTGGGTTTTGGGATGGGTTCGGATTTTGACGTTGAGGCGGCATTCAGCAGCGCTGAGGAAGTACAGTGAACCAGGACGGCGGTGAGAGCCGGTTACTCGTGTCCCGTTAGCGTAACGCATCGCGGATTGTGCTGGCAGATTTCACTTCCTCAGCCAGCGCCTCCATCGTCCACAAACAGTCCGCACCCTGCGGCCCGGCATCCAGCAGCGCCAGCCGGGTCTGCTCATAGACAGAATGATTCTCGACGGCATCACCGGCCTTATTCAGCGGTGGAAGGCAGCTAGTCCCCGTGCCCTGCTGAAAAGGATAGGCGTGCTGGTGTTGATCCAGAATAGCCAGTACAGCCAGCGTTTCTTTCGCATTCGGTAACAGTGCGTTGTAAAGCGCTTTCCCCAGTTGAATCGCGTGTTGCCTGTCCATTACCGGAGCGAGTTCGGGTGCCAGCGCGATCCATTCACCTTTACCCGCAGAGATATTGTTGAGTATTTCACGCCAGTCGCCGTCGGGAGTATTCCGGGCGAACGCGTGGTTGCCATCTTTTTGAATACCGTGCTGTATCTCTGCGGGGGTTATTGCGGCCCAAGTGAAGGCCGGGAGAAAGAGGAGATATAGCAAGGCTTTCACGGGAGTATCCCGGGTAAGTTATCATTAGCTGTACCGTCACGCTGTCTTTCTTTGATTCCAGCTATCAGAATGGATGATATTACCATCAACATATTTCCAGCTGATTTTTTCATATATAAACTCCACAATTTCCATGTGATTGAAATTCTCCTTAGCAGTGTCTTTAATATCATGCATGAGTGGTAAAATACACTTCACACGCACATTTTCCAGCAGAGTGTTGAAGTACTCAATCTCATAACCGGCATCATTAATCTTAAAAAATTTAAGCTCCACTTGCTTTAGCCTGCGCCCGCTAGTGACGGCTTTATAAAGATAGGAAGAAGATGAATCAATCTCCTTCTCGACAAGATAGGCCAAATGTTTTCTGGTGTTGACTATTTCACCCGTAAGATCATCAGTGGGAAGATAGACTTCATGATGGAGCCCCAGAACTTCAACACTGTTTCCCCTGCCGTGAATATCAACACTGCCTTTAATCAAGTTGCCTGCATCGTCGTGTATGTACATATAAACGGGAATTGCCATCTAATCCACCCTGCGAAATGGGCCAGCCTTACCGACCGTTTTGATAAGTTGCCGCAGGCATTCTTTAGCCTGCGGAGTATCATTCTTGTAAAGAGCCTGGATGGCTTTCACGACATATTCGTTTTGTTCTAGAACCGTTTCGTTATAAAGCGGCATCGAACACACATTACCGATACTGACAGGGGGTAGTTGCTCATCAAGAACATTCATCACGCCCGCCACATTTTTAGGAAGGGCCTGTGCCAGCGCCGTAGCGAGATCTTCAGCGAATCCTGCATCGGTGTAGCGGGCAATCAGCGGAACAATCTGTAGCCATTCAGCCTCCCCAGTGGAAAGACCTTTTACGATTGCCTCCCACTGACTGGTTGATGTTGCCATTGCATTTTCTTTCGCTAAATCATGAATGTATTTTTTCGCACCACTGTCATGAATATTCTCAAGCACAATTTTCGGCGTCATCACATTTATATCGGCTATAGAACTGTATGACAGCATGATCATAGCGAATAAATATATCCTTTTCATCTGACCACCAGAATATCGTCACCGGAATTGAAAATATTTGCTCTAACATTAGCGCCATTGATAATTATACACCCTTCAGAACTACTACCGAGAGTTTTAGGGTTATCACCATGTATTCTGAAAGCATTACGACCAAATGTATTTGTTCCCGCAATAGGTACCAGTTCTATCGTCCAGTTACCTTTACTTCTGGTATGACGAGTAATCCGCCAGTAGCCACGCGGGATCGGCCCGACAAAGCCGACATTCTCTTTAGAAGGGTTATTTTTTCCTTCAGGGCTACCACTATACCCATTTGCGTAATGTGCTCCATTGTGAGTCATTTCACCGGTTCTCTGATTGTACTCCCACGTCATAACACCTCCTTTTGTTATTACAATTAACACTAAAAAAGTAAAGACGAAACCCCAATATAAATCACATGCAGATGATATCATTTCATGCCAATCAAGGAATCATTATCGTCAGAAAAAATAACATTTAAACATATTACGATGTCAAATCAAGAATGTATTATTAAGCGTTCAATTAATACATTTTACACTTAAACACCATTGATTTTAATCCATCCCACACGTAAAAAACAGCTTAAGCATTAGTTTTAGGGGAATTAAAAAAAACTAACAAGCAGAAAAATTATTTAAAAAACCTGTCAGGAGATTACATCCTTTTCATAATTTTCTGAGCCATGCTGCATTTTTTAACTTTGGTTATTTTTCCAAAGTGATTACTTTTTACTGCTGGTTATAATAACAGGGTTATTAATCGCGGCATGAAGGTGCTAGGAACACCGTCATACCGCTAACCGCAACAACTATACGGAGTAGTTATTATGGCTGAGCAGGATTGTAATACAGACGTTGTTAAATCAGAAGTCACCGCGCCCACGCGGCGCCATTTAACCGTGGCTTATGCGAGCACCTATCCAGATTACCAGCGCATCCCGGCGCTGAACATTAAAGGGAAGTGGCTGGAAGCGGCGGGATTTGCCACCGGCACCAGAGTCGATATTCGCGTGATGAACGGCTGCCTGGTCATCACCGCCCGCGATCCCGAACCGCAGGAGTCCGCGTTGATGACGTCACTGAGGAAGGTCTGCACGCTGTCAGTACGTAAGCAGCGCCAGGTGGAGGAGTTTATCGGGGTGATTGCGACGAAACGGGTGAGAAGGTAAGGGATTAAGGAGCAAGTCCCGCCTGGGAACGGGCGGGATAATGAATTTATTAGACTCTATTAGTTAGTTTTTTACTCTCTCAGCTTAAAATTCTCTTCATCTGTCATTTTCTTATTTGATAAAACAGGAGGTACGTATTACCAAAATTAACCCAAACAGCTAATACTCATCTAAAATGGTAGGTATCATGAAATAAAACATCTAATTATCAATAATAAAATCAAATCTTGTCATTGACTAAATTTCTTTTTGGGTATATATTTTTGTTTCCATTTGGAAACAAAAGAGCATGGGAAATGAACGATATCATTACTGTAACTGAAGCATCGCATCTGCTTAAACTAACTCCTCAGCGAGTGAGAATAATGTGTAAACAGGGCAGTATTGATGCATATCAATCAGGAAAAACTTGGTTAATCAAAAGTTCAAGTGTTAAAAAAATGATGCTTATAAATAACAAAAACGATGTTAAAAATAGTAATACTATAATTTCAAAAAGTAAAAAACCTAAAGCACTGAGCTTTTTTAGTGGAGCTATGGGTCTTGATCTTGGTGTTGAAAAAGCTGGTTTTGAAACTTTACTTGCTTGTGAAATAGATAAAGCAGCAAGGCAAACAATCTTACATAATAAACCAGACATGGCCCTCATAGGTGACATTCGAGATTATAGCTCTGATGATATTTTAAAGTTAGCGGGAGTTAATTCCGGCTCAGAAATAGATTTAATAATGGGTGGGCCGCCATGCCAAGCTTTCTCTACTGCCGGGAAACGGTTAGGACTTGAAGACGAACGTGGTAACGTTTTTATAAAATTTCTAGATATATCTCTGGAAATTAGGCCTAAATATATTGTAATTGAGAATGTCAGAGGCCTACTATCAGCGCCAATGAAACACAGGCCTCATAATGAACGTGGTCAAGACCTTCCCCCTTTAGAATCTGATGAACAACCAGGGGGAGTGTTAAACTATATCATAAGAATTATAAAAAGTGCTGGCTACTCCGTATCTTTTAATTTATATAACTCTGCTAACTTTGGTGTTCCGCAGATTAGAGAAAGGGTAATTATAATATGCTCAAGGGATGGTGAAAGAGTTCCTTTTTTACAACCTACACATAGTGAAAACGGAGAATTTAATCTTCCAAAGTGGATAACATTACGTGAGACAATTAAAGACTTAAATGGCGTCACTCATGAGCATGTACTTTTCCCTGAGAAAAGACTGAAATATTTTAAACTTCTTAAACAAGGCCAACACTGGAAAAATTTACCAGAAGACTTACAACGAGAAGCTCTAGGTAAATCCTTTTTCCTTGGTGGTGGTAAAACAGGTTTTTTAAGGCGTGTCGCGTGGGATCGCCCCTCACCAACATTAGTTACACATCCAGCAATGCCAGCAACGGATCTTGCGCATCCTGAAGAATTGCGCCCATTATCAGTCCAAGAGTATAAAATAATTCAACAATTCCCGACAGAATGGTTAATAAAAGGAAAATTACTTGACCAATATAGACAGCTGGGAAATGCTGTTCCAATCGGTCTCGGCTTGGCTGTAGGAAAAAACATCCTAAATCATATGAATGGTAAAAAAATAGAAACATTCCCTAACTTTAGGTACTCAAGGTACAAGAAGACATCTGATATTGAAATTTTTGGAGAATTAATTTAATTAAAAGGAAGGGATGGATACCCTTCCCTTTTTTATTTAATTTAAATTAATTAAATAGTTTTTTACGAAATCACGAAAATCATTTTCATTGAGATTTTTTGAGGATACCTCATCTGGAAAATTCTCCCAGTTAGTTGAATCTCTCTGAGAATAAGTTCTAAACCACTTTTTAATAGGCGTATTGTTACGTATTTTATTACTTGAGGAATTCTCTGTATTATCTCTATTTTTTACTTGTAAAAGACCCCATTCATTTTTTGTACTATCATAATGTATAAAATCAACGTATTTTACACTTGTTCCGGAACACCAAATCCAACCTGACGGCTCCAACTTTTCAGCTAAATACCTCTCCAGTAAGTCACCAACAATGTTTTCAGATGCCATTGAAAGCCGGTGTTCCTCTTTAATTCTTTCTAATGATTCTTGAGGTATTCCAAAGCTTACATTAAGAACCAGACTAACTACTTCATCAGACACAGTCGTAGGAGGGGTCGGTTTTTTTGGAAGTCTACTTTCATTAAATTTTTTTGCTAAATAATCAATATGCTCTTCTTTACCAAAATTTTGTCTTAATCTTTTTGATCTTGGAGTAGAACAACTCTCAGGATGCTGAGAAAGAAAATTAATTAAAATTTGAAACTTTTCTGAAAGATCAGGATTTATTAAATCCATTTTTTCTTTAGCTAAAAGGACAGAATTTTTAGCGAAAAATAGTGTGTCAGTCATTATACCCCTCCCTATGGTTTCGGGAAGTATAAATTTTTTAACTAAAAAACTACAGAAAAAACTGTGCTACCTAATTATTTTTTTGTTTGGTAATCTCTGGCTACTGAACTAGTAATGTGTAGAAAAACTGTATGAATCGAGCAACCAACGGACACAAAAAAAATTTAAGTTGTTGATTTTTAATGTAATAAATACAACTTAACTCTTGGTAATAAATTCCTTTAAACTGCAAGTCTTTCAGCAACTACCATTTGAATTACTTCCCTAACACATCTCAACATGATCCTCAACAGCATCAATACCGCAATTTAACTTAAAGCAGTAGGATCGTCTTATAAATCAGAAGATTTTATTGCCTTAATCAATCTTAACCATAGTGCTCCAATTATCGTTATTTTAGACTTTAAAAGGGATTTTGAGTTGCTGAAGAGGATGGATTGTTACGTTGGTTGCATTGAGTTCAGGCTGTTCCCCCCTCCTGAATCGGATGAATATCGGGTATAGTTGCCCTTCTTTTCTGACTGTACGCTATCGTGCTAATCCAATGACACTGAATCTGTTCTGTTACTTGCTGGCCAGCACACTGACGCTTCTGATCTACGGCGGAGATAAACTGGCTGCCCGAAAAAGTTGGCGGCGGGTACCGGAGTAAACCTTACTGGTATTTGGCTTGCTGGGAGGATGGCCAGTGATCTCCACCCTGAAAAAGTGCCTGGAACCAAAGCTGGGATCGTTACAATGACCTTCGATTGCGCAATGGAGCAAGCGAACTGCTCCCAAACCGAGGTGTTCTTTGAACTCTTTGACGTTTTTGCGATTGTTGTTCCGTTAGCGTTTTGGGTTCAATTAATCCCGCGATGATTGGGCAGCCAGGCTGATTATTACCCTGGCAGTCACGGGCTAATTGCTCAAGCGTTTCCGCCATTGCCTGTAATTCAGCTATCCTGGTTCTTAGCTCTGAAATATGGGTAAGCGCCATTGTTTTCACGTCAGAGCTGGTTCGTTCGCCATCGAGCCATAAGTTCATTAATCCCGAAATTTGTTCAACAGAAAAACCAAGGTCACGTGAACGTCGAATAAAATGAAGACTATCAATATCCGATGAACTGTAATGACGGTAACCGGCATCAGAACGAATTGCTTTTGGTATCAACCCAATTTGTTCGTAATAACGGATCATCTTCGCCGAGATACCTGAGAGTTTAGCTGCCTGACCGATATTCATTTTTTTTCCTCTCTATAAACCCGACAAGCCGAGAGCCTTAATCAGGTTTGGCTTTTGTGATGAAACTGTACCGTAAACTATTTGCTCACCGATCGCGCCGATCGGTGCAACCCGGACGCCGGTACGCGCTTTGGCTTCTGCCATGATGTCAGCATCGGTTATATTCACATCTGGCCGCCCTTTTGATTTATTCAGCTGCATGAATCTGATGACGGTCGTCATCTTGCATAACGGTTTGCTTTATGGGTGGCTGAAAACGTTTTAATCGCAGAGCATTGCCCAGAACAAAGACACTGGAAAGTGCCATTGCCGCAGCGGCAAACATCGGTGAAAGTAACATACCGTTCAGAGGATAAAGCAAACCGGCAGCCACGGGGATCAGTAAGGCATTATAAGCAAAGGCCCAGAACAGATTCTGTTTGATGTTACGAATTGTCGCCTGGCTAAGTGCAATAGCATCAGCAACACCACGTAGATCCCCCGACATTAACACGACATCAGCAGCCTCGATGGCTACATCTGTACCTGTACCAATGGCCAAACCCACATCAGATTCAGCAAGTGCTGGCGCATCGTTAATACCATCGCCAACAAATGCAACTCGAGCGCCATTAGCACGAAATTTTTTCAGGGCTGCAACTTTACCATCGGGTAACACTTCTGCTGCCACTTCATCAATACCGAGTTGTCTGGCAATTGCGGCAGCGGTAGCTTTATTATCACCCGTAATCATTGCAACTTTCAGGCCCAGAGCATGCAGCGCCCTAATCGCTTCAGGCGTCGTTTCTTTGATGGGATCCGCGACCGCGATTATTGCTGCCAGACGGCCATCAATGGCAGCATAGAGTGGACTCTTACCTTGTTCACCCAGACGCCGCGCCGTCGGTTGCAAGCTGTTAACATCAAGGCCAAGCTGAGTCATGTAGCGATCTGCACCAACAGCAACAGTCCGGCCTGCAACCTGAGCAGATACACCAAACCCAGGAACGGCTTCGAAGCTTTCAACAGAAGCCAGAGTGATATCTTGTTGCTTAGCGGCGGCCACAATGGCCTCAGCAATTGGATGCTCAGAACGTGTTTCAATTGCAGCAACTAAAGCTAATACTTCCTTGTATTCAAAACCTTCAGCCGGAACCAAATCGGTTAGCTCAGGACGTCCTTTGGTCAGTGTCCCTGTTTTGTCGAGTGCAACAACACTAACATCACGCAATGCTTGTAACGCTTCACCTTTGCGGAAGAGAACACCCAGTTCGGCTGCACGCCCAGTACCAACCATGATGGATGTTGGTGTAGCTAAACCCATAGCACATGGACAGGCAATAATAAGAACAGCAACTGCATTAATTAACGCAAAAGTTAGCGCGGGATCTGGACCCAGGAATAACCAAATAATGAACGTTAAGCCTGCCCCTACCATTACTGCTGGCACGAACCACATGGTTACTTTATCGACTAAGGCCTGGATGGGTAATTTGGAACCTTGTGCTTGTTCAACTAAACGAATAATTTGTGCAAGAACAGTGTTTGCCCCAATCTTTGTCACACGGAAGCTGAAAGCGCCTGTTTTGTTGATGGTGCCTCCGACAACTTCAGCGCCAATACCTTTCGATACGGGTACAGGCTCACCAGTGATCATGCTTTCATCAACATAAGATGAACCGTCAACAACTTCACCATCAACAGGAATTTTTTCACCAGGACGAACAAGAATGACATCATCTGTTGCTACTTGATCGAGTGGAATCTCAACTATTTTGCCATTGCGATCAACGCGAGCTGTTTTTGCCTGAAGTCCGACTAACCGTTTGATTGCCTGTGAAGTACGGCCTTTTGCACGCGCTTCTAAAGTACGTCCAAGCAGGATCAGGGTGACTATCACAACCGCCGCTTCAAAATAGACGTTTGCTGTTCCTTTCGGCAGTACCCCGGGGATAAAAGTGGCGACAACTGAATATCCATAGGCTGCAATTGTGCCAACAGAAACCAGTGAGTTCATATCAGGAGCACCACGTAACAGTGCCGGTATTCCCTTGCGGAAGAAGCGCATTCCCGGGCCAAACAGAACGATAGTTGCAAGCACAAATTGAATGTACCAGTTCATCTGTTGGCCCAATGTTCTCATTACCAGGTCGTGCATACCGGGGATAACGTGCGATCCCATTTCGAGTATGAAAACGGGTAACGTGAAGATAGCCGCAGTGTACAGCGCCCGGCGTAATGAACGCGCTTCACCTTCACGACGTTCATTGTCTTGATCTTCTGTATTTGCCGATTCGGCAGATAATCGACGAGATGTATAACCAGCCTTAACGACAGCCGCTTCAAGGTCGGCTACAGAAACAACGCCAGCAAAATGGATAATTCGGGCACGTTCTGTCGCTAAATTCACGCAAGCTTCGATAACGCCGGGAGTCTGTGCCAGTGCTTTTTCAACACGTCCGACACAAGATGCACAGGTCATATCTTCAATGGCGAGTTCTGTTATTTCATGACGGACGCTATAACCCGCGCTCTCAATGGCACGAACAGCAGACAGTGCATCGCCTGAATCAGTCAATGTGATATCAGCACGTTCTGTCGCCAGGTTGACTGATGCTGTGCTTATGCCAGGCACGGCTTTTAATGCCTTCTCAACACGACCGACACAAGATGCACAAGTCATACCTTCAACGGGTAAACTGAGCCGGGTGGCTGAGGATATTGTTAGGTTAGTATTCATTGAGATTCCCCTTAAATATGGTTGTTGGGTAGCAACATAAGGTTGCCCCTAAGGGCAAGGTCAAGGATTTTTTATTCATTTTGAATTTAATTTTTAACATAGGAATGTTGCCTGCCCTCAGCCCCTGAACAATCACTATTTTTCGCCGTACAAATTTCCCAACCCCCCCCCAATGCTTTGTAAATACTCACAATGGCGAGTTGCTGATTGGTATAGGCTATCGCCAGGGCACGGCGGCTAATAAAATCAGATTTTTGTGCCTCAAGTACATCTGAGTAAATCCCCTCACCGAGGGAAAACCGTAATTGAGCAAGACGTGCGGCATCAGAATGTGCGACTGATTCAAGTTGATGTAACTCGAAGGTCTTATTTGCCGCATCATAAGCTTTGAAGGCATCATCCGTTTCTTGTAATGCACGCAGTACAGTCTGATCGTAAACGATTAATGCCGCTTTAGTTCGTGCTTCGCTGGCTGCAATTTGAGCGCGCACTCGCGCTGTATCGAGAAAAGACCAGCGTATAATCGGGCCAATAAAGCCCGATAAAATACGGGTATCATTCATTGCATTAAGGCTTCCAGCAACAAGCCCAATAGAACCTTGTATCTGAATGTCAGGATACAGACTTGCTGTGTCAATCCCCACCCGAGCCGTTGCGGCCGCCAGAGAACGCTCAGCAGCAGCAATATCCGCGCGTCGCGAGAGAAGCGAGGCTGGATCACCCACGTTCAGGGTTCGCAGAACCAGGGTTTTGTGTGTTTGTGTTATTGAAGGTACAGCCGCCGGTAATTTAAAATCCTGAGGGACTGCACCAAGCAAGATCGCCAATGCATTAACAGAAGCGGTTCGGCGGCGTTCCAGTTCAGGCACAGCCGCTTCGATATTGCGCAGCAAAGCTTCTGCTCGTAATTGATCAAATTGGCTGGCAGAACCTGCCTTTACAGAACGTTCGGTCTGCCTGAAACTTTCGCGCTGACTTTGGCTGATATCAGTAACAACAGCAAGTTCGGCTTCAACACCTCGAAGTTCGAACCATGTAGCAGCGACAGAAGCAGCGACACCTGCTTGTACATGTCGTAATAATGCTTCACGTGAGCCAGCTTGTGCCTGGGCCATTTCCACTGAACGACGTATACGGCCAAAGAGATCTATTTCCCAGGATGAATCAACCGCAATTCGATAAGTATCAAACTGCGATGTCTGGCCGGATGAAGTTTCCGTCCGGCTTTGCCGACGATGCTCATAACCACTCTCTATACCACCCAGTGGTAAGAAATTTTGTCTGTTTTCACGCAGAATCGCGTTTGCTTCTTCAAGCCGGGCGACGGCGATACCGATGTCATGGTTGGCAGCAAGTGAGCGTTGGATCAAGATAACGAGTGCAGGATCATCAAATGTTTTCCACCACTCAATTTCAACAGCGCCGGAACCCATACCCGCAATCGATCCACCAAAATTTGCAGGTGAGGGTGATAAAGGTGGCGAGTAATCAGGACCTACAGCTGTACATCCGGACAGTAAAATAAGAGCACTCAAAGGGAACAATACTTTTTGAGAAAGTTTACTCATGATATACGCCCCTCTTTGTGCCATTTAACTTTGGCTCGGTACTTTTCGTAGTGCACAGACAACCTGCGCATAACAACATAAAACACAGGGGTTAAGAATAAACCGAATAGCGTCACACCGAGCATCCCCGCAAACACTGCAATTCCCATGGATTGACGCATTTCAGCCCCCGCGCCACTGGCCAAAACTAATGGAATAACACCGGCAATAAATGCAAGTGATGTCATCAGAATAGGTCGTAAACGTAATCGACACGCTTTGATAACCGCATCCAGAGTACTGACGCCTTCGCTTTCCAGACTTCGGGCGAATTCGACAATCAAAATTGCATTCTTGGCGGCTAAGCCAACCAGTACAATAAGGCCTATTTGGACAAAGATATTATTGTCACCCCCCATCAACCAAACACCCGTAATGGCGCTTAATAAACACATTGGTACGATAAGGAGAACGGCTAAAGGAAGCAGCCAGCTGTTATATTGTGCAGCAAGGATAAGATACGCAAGCAATAGACACATCGGAAAAATAAACAGTGCAGAATTGCCCGCCCCTTTTTGTTGGTAAGTTAATTCAGTCCATTCAAAACTCATCCCTTCTGGTAATATTTCTTTTGCCAGTCGCTCCATGGTTTCAACTGCCTGCCCTGAACTAACGTCCAACATGGCACCGCCTGATATATCAGCAGAAGGATAGCCGTTATAATGGATGACACGATCGGGGCCAGAGCCTGGTGTAACGGTTACAAATGATGACAGGGGTAACATTTCTCCTGCCAGATTACGAACTTGCAAACGTCCTATCGCTTCTACCTGCATGCGATGAGCGGCATCGGCTTGCGCCATGACTTTGTAAGTGCGGCCAAAGCGATTGAAATCATTAACATAGATAGAGCCCAGATAAACTTGCAGTGTTTCGAATACCTCAGCTAAATTAACGCCCTTGCTCTTAGCTTGAATTCGATCAATCGTGACATCAAATTGAGGAGCATTAATATCCAAGCTGGTCATCAGCCCTGTCACCATCCCGGATTCAGTGGCTTTAGTCATCAAAATTTGGGTATTTTTCACTAATGCATCAAGCCCGGCACCGCTGCGATCCTCAATTTGCATTTTAAAACCGCCAGTTGCACCTAAACCCGGTACCGGTGGCGGTGGAAATACCCCCAGGAAACCATCAGGAATGGTTGAAAATTTAGCCTGTAATCGCCCTGTAATAGCCATGGCCGAAAGCTCATCAGTCGTACGAGCTTCAAATGGATCAAGAATAATGAACATAACGGCAGCATTAGGAACATTAACAAATCCATTGATTGAAAGCCCAGGAAATGCAACGACACTTTCAACGCCCGGTTCTTCGAGTGCTATTTCAGACATTTTTTTAACAACATCATCGGTACGATCTAACGATGATCCATTGGGCAGCTGTGCAATTCCTACAAGATAATATTTATCCTGCATTGGCACAAAACCTGGGGGAACAGCCTTGAAGCCAAAATAAGTTAGTGCAAGTAATCCACCATAAACGAAAAGTGCCAGACCGCTGACGCTAACCACTTTTCGTACCGTGTTACTATAAGCACTGGGTGCTCGCTTAAACGGCTTGCCGATCATCTGTAAAAATTGATTAACGCGTCCGGACAAAGTATGTGGGTCACTCGCAACCTGCGCTTTACGTGGACGTAATAACATGCCTGCAAGTGCAGGGCTGAGTGTGAGTGAATTAATGGCTGACAAGATAGTCGATATGGCAATAGTTAGCGCAAATTGCTGATAAAATTCACCCTGCAGACCACTCAGGAATGCAGTTGGGATGAAAATTGCCGAAAGTACAGAGGTAATGGCAATAATCGGCGACGTAACTTCATCCATTGCCAGCCTTGCGGCTTGTACAGGCGTTTCTCCATTTTCGATATGGCGCTCAACGTTTTCAACCACCACGATCGCATCATCGACGACGATCCCTATCGAAAGGACAAGGCCAAATAATGACAAGGTATTAAGCGAAAACCCCATTATGTACATGATGGCAAAGGTACCAATTAATGAGACAGGCACTGCCAGCAATGGAATAAGTGATGCTCTCCAGCTCCGTAAAAAAAGTACAACGACAATAACAACAAGAACAATTGCCTCAAGTAAAGTTGTTGCCACTGATTGAAGAGAGGCGCGAACAAATACAGTCGGATCATAAGCAATACGTGAGCTTAATCCAGCAGGAAAATCACCTTCAAGCCGTTGCATCGTTGTTCTCACTGCTTGTGCAACATCAAGCGCATTAGCGCCAGGGCTCTGAATAATTTGAAGCGCAACAGCCGGTTCGCCATCAAGCAGACTACGTAGTGCATACGCATCAGCACCCATTTCGATGCGAGCCACATCCCGTAAACGGGTAACCTGTCCATTATCGCCAGTACGAATAATAATATTACCGAACTGCTCTTCGTCAGTTAATCGTCCAAGTGTGTTTACTGTTACCTGGAAAGCCGCATTTGAATTGGGCATTTGACCGACAGAACCTGCCGCAACCTGCACGTTTTGTTCACGAATTGCGGCAACGACATCCCCCGCCGTCAGCATTCTGGCAGCAATAAGATCAGGATCAAGCCAAAGCCGCATACTGTATTCGCCAGCGCCCCAAACGAGGACATCGCTGATACCGGGTATCCGTGATAATTCATCCCGAACCTGGAGATAAGCATAATTGGAAATATAAAGGGGATCGTAACGCTTATCCGCAGATAATAAGTGAACCACCATCAGAATATCTGGTGAGGTTTTTTGAGTGATAACGCCTTGACGTTGTACTTCTTCAGGCAAACGAGGCAGTGCACGCGAAACTCTGTTTTGCACTTGAATTTGTGCCATATCGGCATTCGTTCCTTGTGCAAATGTGACGGTAAGCGTCATACGACCATCGGTTGCCGACTGTGAGGACATATATAACATGCCCTCAACACCTGTAATGGCTTGTTCAAGTGGTGCAGCAACGGTTTCAGCAATCACCTTTGGATTAGCGCCAGGGTAAGATGCTGTCACTTGAACTGTCGGGGGCGTTACCGCTGGATATTCACTGAGGGGTAACTGGAAAAAAGCAACAATCCCCCCGAGAACCATCAGAATAGAAAGAACAATAGCGAAGATTGGCCGTTCAATGAAGAAACGAGGAAATTTCATGGCTTATCTCCTGCAGTTTGCTTCTCTGTAACTTCGACAGGTTTGCCATCAATTCCGACTGACTGTGGCTTAACGTGCATACCTGGACGAATAAACCCTTTGACGACGATACGTTCACCTGGCTGCAAGCCTTGCTCTATGACACGTAAACCGTCCACGGTAGTGCCTAATTCTACCGGTCGATACTCTGTCTTATTTTCTTTATCAACCACTAATACATAGCGACCACCTTGATCGGCACCAATCGATAGATCGGATATCAAAACTTTAGGCTGTGATGGCCCCGTCTCTAATTTGATTTTGGCAAATAAGCCTGGCGTTAATTTTCCATCAGGGTTATCGATAACAGCACGGATACGCACGGTTCCCGTTTGACGTTCAGCACCATTGGAAAGAAAATCAACACGACCCTGTCGCGAATAGCTTTTGTCAGTAAGTAATGCGATTTCTACTTTTGCGGCTGGAGAACTGTTGAGTTTAGCATTGGCTCGATTTGCAGCGAAAAACTGCAAATAAGTACGTTCGTCAATATCAAAATAGACATACAGAGGGTCAATTGAAACGATTGTCGTCAGTGGTGTAACGCCGCTGGCAACATAATTCCCCTCAGTCACCAAAGTTTGACCTACACGCCCACTAATTGGCGCGGTGACATGGGTAAAACTTAACTCAAGCTGTGCTGATTCAAGCTTTGCTTTGGCTGCATCCACCTGTGCTTTTCTGGCATTCAGTGTGGCAATGGCAGTATCGAGATTAGCGCGCGAAACAATTTTTTGAGCAAACAATTTTTCAGTACGAGAATATTCAGCTTTAGCCAGCATCAATGCGGCTTCTGTTTCTCGCAAACCTGCTTTTGCATTATTAAACGCAGCTTGTAACACCCGTGGATCAATAAGAAATAGTTCGCTGCCCTTTTCGACAAAATGTCCTTCAGGCATATTTACTTTCTGTATATAGCCGGCAACTCTTGGACGTAATTCAACGTGATTAACCGCTGTGAGAGACCCCGTGAGTTCTGCAAAGGGGGTTATTGGCCTGACAATCACTTCGGCCACTGGAGCAGAAGCCGGTGCTGTTGGCGCCGCCGGTGTGGAGTCGACTTCTTTGCAGCCAGCAATAGCTAGCGCAAGGCTTATTGCCGCTGTGAGCAGTGTTATTTTTCTGACGTTCATCATGTTACCTTCCGCAACTGGAGACGAATGGGTTTTGCTGAGCCTTGGCAGCTCCTGCTGTATTTATCCGACTTGCCACGCCTGGAAGGTCAAGTATTTTTTTGCGAAAAAAAATATAAATTTCCAGAAAATACACTGATTATCAGGTAAAGACAGTATAAATAGTTAAAGTAAGGATGACTTAAAACCCATTAAAAATTATCAGACCGCTTAGAAGACATTAAAAAATTCAGGAAATTATTTGTGCTAAAATAATATTAACCGCACTTATTAAAACTTATTATGGCAGCGGATTTTTCGTGTTACTTCATCTGTGAAAAGCTTTTTGATATCGACGGATTTCGGGACGGCGATGATCGGGTGCCCGATGAATCGTATCTTACGCATAGCGATCTTCTCAGGTGACATAATCAGTATGCAGGAAGCTCTCTGAACGTGAATGGGCCATTTTGATGGGATACTTACACCACATGCTGTTATTCATTATGATATCCACTTCCGAAAAGAGTCCAGCGGGCTGAACGGTTCTACTTACAGGCTTATTGAATGACACTGAATCTGTTCTGTTACCTGCTGCTGGCCCTGGCGGCCACCGGCAGCGCATTTCTGCCTCACCCTGTGGTGATGTGGTTCCTGCTGGCCAGCACACTGACATTTCTGATCTACGGCGGAGATAAACTGGCTGCCCGCAAAAGCTGGCGGCGGGTACCGGAGTTCACCTTGCTGGTCTTTGGCTTGCTGGGAGGATGGCCTGGCGCGATTGCCGGTCAGCAACGCTTTCGCCATAAAACGCAGAAGCAGCCCTTTAAAACGTACTTCATCATCAGTGCGGTGCTGAATGTGGTGGGGATGATCGCGATATATCATTTCTCTCCGGCCTTATTTACGCTCGTTTCGGGCTGATTAATCCCTGAATGCACAGCGCGTCTGCAAGCCATCAGCGCCCTGCCCCCCCCTTTTTTGCGGCGTTTAACCGGGCCGTTTTGTTACCAGGGAAGCGGGTTATTCATCCTGACACGGGCGTGATGAACATCTCATTTTATGTATTACGACTGGACAGAGTGTTTAGGGAGATGCTAGTTATTAACGACGCGTGAGAATGAGTTTAGATTTAAAATAAATATAAACGCTTCTCATCAGCCGGAAAACCATACAGTAATGTTTTGGGTCACCGAATCATTATTATCAGGGTAAGTGAATTGACAGCCCTCAGAGACATTTTTGTCTCTGAGGGCTTTTTTTATTTTTATTACCGAGGAGTCATTAAATGTCTAAACAGCGTCGTCTCTCAAGAATTTTTGCAAAAGATGGTAAATCCGTCACGTTAGCACTGGATGGTTACCATTTCTCAATTAAAACAGAAGGAATAGATAATACGATAAACCAGCTTCCTGCTCTGGTTGAAAAGGGTCTGGACTGCGCGCTGGTGTCTTATGGCATGCTGAAAAATTTTCCAGCTGCACTGAATAACGTTCCGGTGATATTACGCGTCGATAGTACGGTAAGTATTTTTGATAATAGCGTACCGGATACCACCCCCGTCTTCTCCGTTGAAGACGCACTGAAAGTCGCGGCTGAAGGCGTGGTTTGCATGACCTTCCCGGGCGCGTTTAACGAAGAGAAAACCCACGTTATGGCAATGCAACTCGCCCGGGCGGCAGATCGCTGGAATATGCCCCTGATTGTGGAGTCACTTCCCTACGGATATGCCGTAACCAATGATGATTCTAACAACCCGACCGTCATTGCCGCATCGGCCAGAGCGGCGGTAGAACTGGGTGCTGACGTCATCAAAACACGCTTCACAGGGACTGCCGATGACCACCTGATTGTCGAAGCAGCAGGCGTCCCTGTCCTGGCGCTCGGCGGCCCTAAAACAGATATCAGCGGTTACTTTACGTTCGTTCAACACTGTATGCAGGCAGGGGCAAAAGGCGTGGCCGTGGGGCGCAATATCACTCAGGATCCACAGCCTGAAAAAGTGGTGGCCGGCCTCAATGCCATTATCCATGAAAACGCGACGGCGGAAGACGCATACAGCCTTTATATGGCCAGATAACATCGGATATCACTATGTTCTTAAATAACACCATCATTCCCTCCATCAGGAAATATAAAAACTTTGATAAAGCACTGTCCAGCGCATCGGAATATGTGCTTCTGTCAGAAGCCAATATCGGCAACCTGCAATCCCTGATTGGCAAATGTCATCAGGGGGGTAAAAAAGTATTAATCCACCTGGATTTGCTCGGTGGATTTAAACCTGACCCTGCGGGGATCAACCTGCTAAAAAACTACTATAAGGTCGATGGTGTTATTTCCTCTAACCTTTCAGCATTGCGCCATGCCAAAAAAGAGGGATTACTGACTATTTCCGGGTTTTACTCATCGATTCGCGATCGCTGGATCAGTCAATCGAGATTGTTAAACATAACCCTCCCGATGCAATAGAAATTTTACCTGCTGAATATGCCTGCCAGTGCCTGGCGTTGATTAGCCGGAATTTAAAAGGCTTTGACGTGGTATTCATCGCGGGGGGATTTGTTAAGCGGCAATATCTTGTCGAAAAGATATTCCATGCCGGTTTTAAAGGAATAACCACCAGCGAACCTGGCTTATGGTAACCAATACGGAGTGCACGCTAATGAATGATGAATACGTCATGGGCATTGATAATGGCGGTACCTTTACCAAGGCCGCTATCTACGATCGCACAGGCAAGGCCGTGGCCAGTGCGGCAAAATCAACGCAAATGTTAACCCCCAGACCACACCATACTGAACGTGATATCGACGAACTATGGGCAGCCAACCTTGAGGTGATCAAACAGGCCCTTCAGCAGTCAGGTATCGATGCCAGACAGATCAAAGGTATTGCTATCACCGGCCATGGCAACGGGCTCTATCTGGTTGATGAAAGGGGGCGCCCGGTTCGTCATGGCATTATCTCCACCGACAGCCGGGCAAAGCAGCTCGTGGAGAAATGGCAGAACTCGCCTGAGTTTATGTCTCATATTCTGCCTAAGACCATGCAGTCCATCTGGGCCGGACAACCCGTTGCGCTGCTGGCCTGGCTGAAACAGCACGAACCTGAATCACTGCATAAAACGCACACGATTTTTATGGTGAAAGATCTGATCCGCTTTTACCTGACCGGAGAAGCCTTCCTCGAACTCACCGATCTTTCGGGTACCAGCCTGATCAATGTACGTGAGCGTGATTATGATGATGAGTTGCTCGCCTGGTGGGGCCTGGCCGATGTGCGCAATAAATTGCCGCCGATTAAACGCTCCACAGACTGCTGCGGCACCATCTCCGCGGAAGTGGCCCGTCTGACTGGCCTGCAGGCGGGAACGCCGGTGTCCGGTGGCGTATTCGATATTTCTGCCTCCTCTGTTGCCTGCGGGATCAACAGCCTCGATAAGCTGGCTATCATCACCGGGACGTGGAGTATCAACGAGTACGTCACCGATCGTCCGGTTATCGATAAAGCGCTGTTTATGACGTCGATTTACCCGATTGAGGGAAAATGGCTGATAACCGAAGCCAGCCCAACCTCTGCCAGCAATCTGGAGTGGTTCATTAATAATTTTATGGAGAGCGAGCGCGAAAAAGCGGCCGCAGAGGGCATCTCCGTATACGACCTGTGCAACACGCTTTTCTCCTCAACCACCCCCGAAGAAAGTCACCTGCTGTTCTTCCCGTTCGTATTTGGTTCTAACACCATTGCCGATGCCTCAGCCGGATTTATCGGTGTGAACAGCTTCCATAAAAAAGCGCACTTCCTGCGGGCGATTTATGAGGGCGTGGCGTTTAGTCACCTCTATCACACTGAGCGTCTCCGCCACCTCAACCCGGCGTTAAGCCGAACCATCCGTATTGCCGGTGGGGTTACCCACTCCCCGGTGTGGCTCCAGCTGTTCGCGGATATCTTCCAGTCCACGCTCGAGATTGTCGACGTCAAAGAACACGGCACATTAGGCACCGCCATGACGGCCGCCGTCATGGTCGGCTGGTTCGACGACGTTTTTGCGGCGTCCAGTGAGATGGTCCATGTCGCGCGAACCGTGATCCCCAACCCTGCCAGACAACAGATCTACCACGACAAATACCAGCTTTATAAAAACCTGTTATCGGAGATGCAGTCTCCCTGGAAAAGCTGCAGCAATTACGTTTCACATTAAGCGAGGAAAGCATGGATCTGAACTTAAAAAATCGTACGGCTATCGTCACCGGAGGCGCATCCGGGCTGGGCAAAGCGCTGGTTTTGTCACTGGCGAAGGAAGGGGTCAACATCTGTTTTACCTGGCAGCGCAACGAATCCCGTGCGCGGCAGCTGATTGAACAGGTGAAAGCAACAACCCCGGTGGAGATCATGGCTGTGAAAACCGATCTCTCCGACGAACAGAGCCGTCATCAGCTGTTCACCACCTGCATTGAGAAACTGGGTAAGGCCGACATTCTGGTGAATAACGCCGGGATCTGGTTAAGCGGCTATGTCAGCGAATTAACCCATTACGACTGGGACCGGGTCATGAACGTCAACCTGAAAGCCGTCTTCCATCTCAGCCAGCTGTTTGTGAACCACTGCCGTGAACGGGATCAGGCGGGCAGCATTCTGAACATTACTTCTCAGGCCGCGTTCCATGGTTCCACAACGGGCCATGCACACTATGCGGCCAGTAAAGCCGGCCTGGTGGCCTTTTCAATCTCACTGGCGCGCGAAGTCGCCAGGCAAAACATCAATGTGAACAACATTGCCGTCGGGCTTATGGATACCGAAATGATCCAGAGCCACATTGAACAGAATCCTGACTATTACCTCAGCCGTATTCCCGTGGGCCGGGTGGCACGACCCG
Organism: Erwinia persicina NBRC 102418; assembly: GCF_001571305.1. GTDB lineage: Bacteria > Pseudomonadota > Gammaproteobacteria > Enterobacterales > Enterobacteriaceae > Erwinia > Erwinia persicina. The sequence goes on from NZ_BCTN01000007.1 coordinate 67,658, forward strand.
ATGAGATTGCCGACATCGGTGTCTTTATGGTTTCGCCTAAAACCAGCTACATGACGGGAGCAACTGTGGATGTCACTGGCGGTATGTTGATGCGCTAAATTTTGGAGAATGACTATGAAATGTCTGGCGATAGCCGATCTTTTTATTAATACCACGATGATGGAAAACGGGCTGAAGGCGCTCCGCGATAGCGGCATTGAGGTAGACGTGCGCGAATGGTCGCACCCGTCGGTAGAAAAGTTGCAGCAGGATAATCTGCAGGTTGAACAGCACGGTTCAGAAGCCGTGATGTTACCTGATTCACTGCTGCAGGATGCAGAAGATGTCGACATCCTCATCGTTCAGTTTGCGCCGGTCAACACGGCAGTGCTGAATAAACTCCCAAAGCTGAAAATCATCGGCGTACTGCGTGGCGGCGTGGAAAACGTCAATCAGGAGGCTGCCAGTGCACGCGGCATTGAAGTGATGAATACACCGGGGCGTAATGCACGCAGCGTGGCTGAATTTACCGTCGGGATGATACTGGCGGAAATGCGCAACATAGCACGCTCCTGTGACGCGCTGCGCGATAAAAGCTGGCGGGCAAAAATGCCTAATCAGCAGGCCATTCCCGAGCTGGGCGGCAAGGTGATAGGCCTGGTGGGGCTGGGCCACATTGCCCGCCTGGTTGCAGGCTTTCTCAGGGGCTTTGGTACGCAGATTATTTTCTATGACAAATACGTAGCCGGTGATGAATGTTATGAAAAAGTCGACTCGCTGGATGAGCTGGTAAAACGCGCCGATGTGGTGTCGCTACACGCGCGCCTGACGCCGGAAACCACGCATCTTATCAACGCTCAGCACTTCAGATTAATGAAACGGAGCGCAATTATAGTCAATACAGCGCGATCGGGTTTAATTAATGAACAGGATCTTATTGCGGCGTTAAAGGCAGGCGAGATCATGGGTGCCGCACTGGATACCTTTGATCATGAACCGCTGCCTGATGACAGCGATTTCTATTCCCTGAAAAATGTCACCATTACGCCACATATCGCAGGCAGTACCATTGATGCGTTCAGCCACTCACCGAAGTTATTTTCTGAGAGGTTACTCAGAAAAATAAATTAACGCCGATAACTCGTCGATCTTTATCTTCCCGGTCAGGCACGGAGACACGCGCGCCCGGCCGGGCCTCTGATTAAGGAATTATCATGGATATTATTAACAGCATTATTAATCTGGGGGCATCAGTCATGATGCCCATCATATTTTTTATTATTGCCCTGTGTTTTGGGGTCAAGCCCGGTACCGCATTTAAAGCCGGCATGCTGGTCGGGATCGGTTTTGAAGGCGTTGGGCTGGTCATCGGCCTGCTACTGACCAGTATTGGCCCGGCTTCACAGGCGATGGTAGAGCGTATTGGCCTGACACTGACGGTGGTGGATACCGGATGGCCGACCGCATCGACTATCGGCTGGGGATCCCCGTTAATGTTACCCGTGGTGATCGGCTTTATCATAATCAATCTGGTCATGTTGCTGCTGAAAATAACCCGAACCGTCAATATTGATATTTTTAACTACTGGATATTTTTGATTATGGGTTCAGTGGTTTATGCAGGCACCGGCAACTACTGGCTTTCAGTGGGGATCACCTTCGGGATATTTATTCTGACGCTGGTAGCGGCAGACATGACCGCCCCTTACTTACAGAAAAACTATAACCTCAAGGGTATTTCATTTCCCCACCTGACCTGCATTGCTTACGTTCCTTTTGGTATTGCCTGTAATTATATTATCGATAAAATTCCCTTTATTAATAAAATCAACTTCAACCCGGAAAGCATCAATAAAAAATTTGGTGTATTTGGAGAACCACTGACGCTGGGTTTTGTTCTGGGCCTGATGCTGGCGTTTCTTGCCGGATATCCTATCTCCGCCGCCGTTTCCCTGGCGATTAAGGTATCGGCCGCTATGCTGTTACTGCCGAAGATGATCGACATCCTGGTGCAGGGGCTGTTGATCGTTCGCGATGCTGCAGAAGCCAAACTGAAAGCAAAATTCCCCGGCCGTGACTTCTATATCGGTATGGATACCGCCCTGCTGATTGGTGAACCGTCAGTGCTGGCTACCGGCCTGCTGTTAATCCCGATGGCGGTCGTACTGTCCATCATTCTGCCGGGTAACCGCGTGCTGCCGTTTGTCGATCTCGCTTCACTGATGTTCCTGCTGGCAATGGTGACGCCATTCTGCCGGCGCAACATGTTCCGCATGTTTATTACCGGCACGCTGATCATCACCTGTACGCTGTACGTCGGGACGGACATTTCGAAAGAGTACACTCAGGCGGCAGTGAACTCCCATATTCCGGTTCCCGAGGGTATGTCCGAAATTACCAATATTGTCGGCGGTGCGACCACCCCAGTCGGCTGGCTGGCGGTGAAATTCGGAGAGCTGTTTAGCTCTGCGCCCTGACGATAGCGCTCTGCCTGGAAACAGGCAGAGGGTAATAAATGGGTGATGTGAGAGATTGCTCATCGCGTTACTGAGTGTTGATGGGTAAAAAACCACATTCTGGTGGCTTCAATACTTATATCATTTTGGTGCGGAGGGCAGTGCATAGATGACGAAATCCATCGACAAGGTCAGGTTGGGCGCCGCCGGGAGGAGCAGCGGCAGACGTTCCATTGCCAGCCCTTTATGACGTCGTCTGCGTTTTACACTTAGCACGTTCAGATGATAAAAGCGGTACACACGCTTGTGATTAACATGAAGGCTTTCACGGCGCAGTAACTGCCAGATGCGGCGGTAACCTAAATGCCTGCGCTCCAGTGCCAGCTCAGTGATGCGCGCTGAGGAATGAGCATCAGCCGTTGGACGCTGAGCCTCATAGCGGCAGGTCGATAGGGACAAGCATGTAAGCCTGAAGGCACGACGTAGCGACAGACCGGTCGCATCACACATCAAATCCACGGCTTCCCGCTTCTGGTCTGTCGTCAGTACTTTCGCCCAGGAGCCAGCTGAAGCGCCTCCTTATTGAGTATGGTTTTGGCGAGCAGCTTCTTGAGTCGGGCATTCTCCTCTTCAAGTAACTTAAGCCGCTTAACTTCCGGCACTTCCATGTAGCCAAACTTCTTACGCCAGGTGTAAAAGATGGCGTCTGAAATAGCATGTTTGCGGCAGAACTCTCGGGCTGAAACCCCGGCTTCGGCCTCGTGGAGACGGTCACTAAGGGGAGCCGTTACACGTTACTGTCTGCAGGCAATGTCACCCTTACCTTTCTACTACGCCTGACGATTCTGTTGCAGGCGATGCCACTGTTTGCGCTGATTATCGTTGTCGGGCTTCTTGACGGGCTGGTACGTAGTGACTTACGGCGATTCGATGCAGGCCATGAGTCCGGGTTTGTTTATCACCATGCCAGGCGCATGATTTCATTCAGCTTGATAGCGGTGGGAGTGATTTGGCTGGCGGTGTCGATTTTTCTTGTACCTGAATATGTGTGTATACCAGCGGCGGTAAGGAATGGCTGGCAGTATCCATTACGGGCGGATCTTTCAAAAAACACGTCTGATGCAATCATTCCCAGCCCACTATCGTTGGCAATATTTATGCTGTGACAGACACCGTACATTGGCTTTTCACTCGCCAAATAGTTTACTTTTTTATTATAGTTACACCCTGTGTGAATCTATGCCATCAAAAATAAACTGGCTGTTGCAAAACACCTCTCCGGGAAGCCTGGTTTTACAATCCTGGCTACCCCGGAACAGCATATCGCCTTCTCTGGCCTTTAAATATGAGCAAAGTGGCTGGCTGAAAAAACTGCGGGCTGGCGTTTATGCGCGCGCAGGACGAGAACCGGGCTGGAGTGATGCGCTATGGTATCTGCAAAGCCAGCTTGAAGCGCCGGTGCATCTGGCCGGGCTGAATAGTCTCTCTTGGCAGGGCCGTTCCCATTACATACAACTAAAGCAGAGCCAATGCTGGCTTACCGTTGAAAAAAACGATATTACCCAAATGATTTAAAGAATTGCCAGGCGGTGAGTGGCTGATAGTATCAGCTCTGAAGCTTCCTCAACTAGATGAGAAGTACGGGAGTTAGGCTGACTGTATCTAGGCGTGTGGGCGTTCGAAAAGTATAAGTGCTCGCCCATCATCAATAAATCATTCAGATGAATTATTATATTGAGTCTGTAGTATCTTACTTAGTAATTTACATTCCTCAGGCCGAGGTATCATTTTTCCAAAACCAATAAAGAAAAGGAACATGACTACAGCGACTGTATATAATATCAAACACCCCCAAAATGGAATATACTCATGCCTATAACTAGGTAATATTAAAGAAAAAATGGCGAGAAATAAAAACTGAAGCGAAAACAAAGCATACATGCCGTTCCCAAACCAGAAAGAAAACCCTTTCTTGAAAACAAGAGTTTTATCTTTAATTAGCAAAAATGCTCTGAACTTCTTGAAGAAACCGACAGATATTAAATCACTGTGATCTACGAATAGTCGCAAAATAATTTTTTGACTGGCTACATCAGAAATTCCAGTCATGCGATAGCTGGTTATTCTCTTAATATCCTCTTTGATACAGGCATTTACTTCATCCGATAACTCGTGGCTATCCAGAAGGCGCTGCAACTCATTTAATTTAGAGTTCCTGACTTCATTAAAAAATCCGAGAACCCCTCGTATTCTCCAGATAACAAGAGCCAATGGTCCTGCAATAAAAATAAAGAGAAGAATCTGTTTTATCTGCAATGCACCGCTAGACACAGCAGAAATGAGCCATCCGTTCACTATATCCAATATTTTATCCATAGCCTATCCCTCACGAAATTAAACCGTATATCAGGATAAAGCAGAACAACATAAACCTGTTAATCGTATTTTCAATTTCTGGCTGAAATCTTCACGCAGATCGTTGCATGGTACTCAATGCACCAGAACGGAAGAAAAAGCGCTTATGCAAGCCATCACAACATTTATTGACCTGCCCCCGGGATTAGATACAACGCTCAGTTAGTAATGTCGGATCCTTCACTCTCAGAATTACCCTTTCGCCAGGCCGCCGCAAATTCAGACGGCGTCCGATAATTCAGCGTGGAGTGCGGGCGACACTCGTTATAATCCTGACGCCATTCACTGATGGTTTTCCTGGCATGGCTGATATCGTTAAACAAGTGTTCCTTCAGGCATTCATCGCGAAAGCGTCCGTTAAAACTCTCAATAAATCCGTTCTGCGTTGGCTTACCTGGCTGGATAAGCCGTAGTTCCACACCATGCTCAAAGGCCCATTGATCGAGCGCGCGGCAGGTAAATTCCGGGCCCTGATCTGTTCTTATTGTCGCCGGATAGCCCCGAAACAACGCGATGCTGTCCAGAATACGCGTGACCTGAACGCCTGAAATACCGAAAGCAGCGGTGACCGTCAGACACTCCTTCGTGAAATCATCCACACAGGTCAGACACTTGATCCTGCGACCGTTGGCCAGTGCGTCCATAACGAAATCCATCGACCATGTAAGGTTCGGCGCATCCGGGCGAAGAAGCGGAAACCGTTCGGTCGCCAGCCCTTTACGGCGTCGTCTGCGTTTTACGCTCAGTCCATTAAGGTGGTAAATACGGTATACCCGCTTGTGATTGACGTGAAGGCCCTCCCTACGCAGCAACTGCCAGATACGCCGATAACCAAAACGTCTGCGTTCAAGCGCCAGCTCAGTAATACGCCCTGATAAATGTGCATCAGCAGCCGGACGCTGATCATCATAACGGCAGGTCGACAGGGATAAACCTGTAAGCCTGCAGGCACGACGTTGCGACAGACCGGTCACATCACACATCAACATCACGGCTTCCCGCTTCTGGTCTGTCGTCAGTACTTTCGCCCCAGAGCCACCTGAAGCGCCTCCTTATCCAGCATGGCTTCGGCAAGCAGCTTCTTGAGCCTGGCGTTCTCTTCCTCAAGCGACTTCAGGCGCTTAACCTCGGGCACCTCCATACCGCCATACTTCTTACGCCAGGTGTAAAAGGTGGCGTCGGAAATGGCGTGCTTGCGGCAGAGTTCACGGGCAGAAACCCCGGCTTCGGCCTCGCGGAGGATACTGATGATCTGTTCGTCGGAAAAACGCTTCTTCATGGGGATGTCCTCATGTGGCTTATGAAGACATTACTAATATCGGGGTGTATTAATCAACGGGGAGAAGGTCACAGGGGCCACAGCTTACATGAATCATCTCTATTCCCGTTATGCGAGATTATTAGTCGTTCGCTTAGATGTGTCCTGGGCTAAGCAATACGCGAAAGATATCACGGCTGAAATGGCAAAGGGAAACCGGCAGCAGCTATTTCGTAACATGAAAAGAAACGCGTTATTTCGTCATGTACTGGGGGTTATGTGGAAGCTGGAGTATGGCGTAGAGAAAGGCTTTCACTACCACATGATTTTTTTCCTTGATGGAAATAAAGCTCGCAGTGGGGTCACCATAGGCAGGCAGTTTGGTGAGTACTGGAAAAATATCATTACCGAAAATAAGGGCGTCTTCTTTAATTGCAATGCTGACGTTACTCGTTATGAGCAACCAGGAGTAGGCATGGTGAAGCACAATGACGAAAACATGCGTGAAGGCCTGGTGAAAGCCGTTACGTATCTGACCAAAGTCGATGCCTATGCTCGCCTGTCCCTGCCCGGGAACGTCAGGACCTTCGGAAGAGGTGAAATCAAGTCTTTCAAGATTAGGGGGCGTAAACGTACGAACAATCAGGACCAAGAAGGTTAGGCGCATAGCGTTTGTTAAAAGTGACATAACTGACACATCGTTTGAAGGAACACACGATTTTCACTTTCGAGTTCTTTCTCCCTTAACTAACGGAGAAAAACGATGACAACGAATAACAGCATTTTGAACGACCAGTTTGTAACGATGGCTTTCATCACACAGCTTACTGGTTTAACCGACAAATGGTTCTACAAGCTCATCCAGGATGGCGTGTTTCCTAAGCCCATTAAGCTGGGCCGCAGTTCACGCTGGTTGCAAAGCGAAGTAGAAGCCTGGTTACAGCAACGCATTCAGCAATCCCGCCCGTAATCCTCCCCCACTACGACATGTCTCTCAATGACATCAGGCCAGTATGGCCTGGAGATGCATCTATCAAAAGGCTATCACCGAGGACGGTACGTCAGTTACCGCTGAAACACAGCCATTGAGAGCAACGTATCATTGTTACTGCCCGTTCTATCTCAATCCTCTCTTACGAGCGGTCTGGGAAAACGAAAGAAACGAGAATTGTTATACCTCATCCTAAATTCTGCACCGCAGACATATTCAACATCCGATTTGCTGTATGCATACTGGAGTATCTTGATTTTAATCATAAACTTCTTGTCAAATGATTGCATCAGTTGAATGGTGCCTATAAGTTGTCACTTTGAAGATTTTTAAATCAATAATCGACAATTAAAATGGGGTTCTATGGAAGAGATTAATAAGGATTTGGATGATACGTTGACTGAGTTTGACCCTCATTCTTTATTTTCACATGGATTTGATGTTGGTAGCATGGATATTATCCAAGGTGGATGTTTTGATGATGTGATTGGGAGAACTCCAATTGCACTCTGGTGTGGTTTACAGCAAAGAGTTTTTGATGGCATTTTGGTTATTTTACCACCGCCATCTGCAACTGCACTGACGGATGAAGCAGTGATGGCCGCGCTACATTATGGCGTAGAAATGCTGACAAAAGCTAAGCCAACTGAGAAAGCAATCGCTTTTCTTGAAAGGGTTGTCAATGTAGTTGCTTGCCCTTCTTTGGATGCTGCGGATCTGGTTAATCTGATTGCAGCACAAGGTAGTAAGCAACTTATCGCGATTCCAGAAATCCAGAACTACCGTGATAATAATCTTCCACCACGGCCGATAATTGGTCTCTCTGCCGTGCTTACCTCACAAGATGTCTGGACACAACACGTCATATCTATTTGCCGGCAGGTGATGACGGAATTAAAAAATCATGATGCCTATGCGGTTGTGCATGTAGACGATAGTTGTATATTGACCGATAAAAACAATGAAATGCTGACTAGCATTGATGACTGCTATGTGGCATGCCTGTCATTCAAAAATGATAAAAAAGAGCTAGTTGATCAGCATGCACAGCGGTGGGTCACGCAAATCATGGGCGGGCTTACTGGGGAGGTTATGTCTGAGGTTGAAAACTTAAATTTACCTGAAATAAATCGGTTACATTTGCTCGCCCAACTCTATTCACGGGCAGGCAAGGATACTGAAACTATTAATATTCTGACACTTTGTGTTGGACACCACTCCTCTTGGAGTAAAGAAAATCTAGTCCAACTTGCTTCAATAGCCTATAAAGCAGGCAGTAAACCGTTAACAGAGACTTTCTTGCCAAAAGACATTAATGGACTTGCCTCACATAATTGGTTGGAAAAGGCGTTAGACATTGCAACAGATCTTCATAACAACGCTTTGATTGAACGTTATGATCAAGCCATGGAAGCACTCTTTACTCGCTCTGAATCACTCAGGGAGAATCGTGATCGTCGTTTACTAATGAACTGTCGCTTAACCCGCATGTCAAGAGAGCAGCTTTTTACTACCGCGGGGTTTTCGCAGCACCATCTCTCACTACAAAGCGAGATTTTCTCTGACCATCCTGTATATACTTCGATTGTCGAAGCCGCAAGTAGTTGGGGAAATGAATGGAGTGAACTTGCCGCGATCTGTTGTTGCACTCATGCTAACTCGGTTGAGAAGCCACGAGATGCTGCCGATGTTGCAAGCCTCATCACTACCTCACCACTCTATGGTCGCCAGGCCACACAGATAGTACTAACGTCATTGCGCAAAATGATGCTCACTGAAGATATTCGTCCAGAAGATCATGATTACTATCGCATTCCTATCCAGGCAGTGATTCGTTATCTCGCTCATTTCCCTAATGATAGTGATACACGGGTGCGTATTACCGAATTGCTATCAGTGGAGTCTTGCGGCGAGATAGGCATCCCCGCAATCACACTCACCATGTTGGACATTGCCAAAGAACAAATTCAAGGTATTTCTTCATCGCAGAATGATGTATCAGGTAAGGTTGGCGAAAATGAAGAGACGGAAGTGCCTGTTGATGAAGTACTAATGGAAAATCTTAAGCGTGCATTATCGTGGTTGGACACGCAGCGTGTAGTGGAATATGGAGTTACTGTTTTGCCAAGCGGTATGGTTGAGCACCCAGATAATTTAATCCGCCTTATCGCCCGATTGATTAATTACAGTGCGCCAGAAAGAGAAGACATTGACCTTAAATTCATGGAAAACATGGTGTCCGTGGTTTGTGCATTAACCCCGCATGCTGAATATGAAGTAAATACGGATTTAAAAGTTCTGCGTCTGCTAGGCGGACAGTATGCGGCAGCGTCTCAATTCCAACACGCTAGAAATTTTGCAGAGCAAGCTTTGCTCCTGGGTCTGGCGAACACTGAGCGTAAGCGCTTAGCCTGGCTAGCCTACGCTGATATTTATCAACGCTGCAAGGATCCTCTTCAAGCTCTGTATGGTCTTGCATGTGCTTTTGCCACCAACGGAGAAACAACTTCAGCAGATATGTGGCAAGAGATTTTTACTGCTACCCGTATTCTTCGCGATCTCGGTCTACTTGATCAGGCACGTGATTTACTTCCTTCATTGCGTATCTTGCTGGCAAATTTAGGCTTCGACCCTGACTGCGATCTAAGAATGCTTTCAATCGAAGAGAGTATTAATCTCAGTGCATCTACAAGCACTGACCCTATAACACTTACCAAAATGATGGCACGTTTAACAGAGGGATGCGAAAACGCTTGCAACGATAGAAGCGCATTAATGCCGTTAATTGTATTATTAAGCCAGGTTGTTCAGCAAGCTGACAATTTCTATGTCGACGTACCGAGCGAGACACGCTGTACATTGGCTCGTGGTCTTGAATTTTTAGGTGAACAGGCAGCTGAATTCATCTCAACGGTAGCCAAGACTGTACCAACCGCAGAGGCCATAATCCGACAATTCAATCTTATAGAAAGAGCGTCTTACGCAGGGGATGTGGCTAGAGATTACAGCATGATTGCAGTGGCTGCGCGCCGGTTACTAAATGCGCAGGCTGATGCCCCACGTCCAGCCTCTGAAAATGCACTGGCCATTGAGATTCTCGCGGATCATGCGGTCTCAACTACTTCCAAGCCAGACCCACTCGAGATCAACTGGCCGGTAGAGTACGCCCGAACGCTGAATACTAAGGGCGCTGAAGTGGTATTTTTGGGGCTAGATACAGCTGGTGAATTGGTTGTAGTGCATGTTTCACAGCAGAGTATTGTGCGTATTGAACAACCAATATACGCCCGCAGTTTTAGAAACCGTATGCTTACGTGGCTGGAAGCCTATCCGTACCAGTATGGATTGATTGATGCAGCCAACGGCAACAATGAGTTTTTTGCTGCCATGGAATCGCTAGATATACAGTTACCACTGGCTACTAATTTGCTGGTTATTGCCGAGCCTGAATTGCAACAACTCACACTCAACCTTGCGCTAATAAAGACGCACGATGACGACATGGGAGACTTTATCGGTCATCGCTCTGCAATTGGTATGGTTCCATCTTTAACTTGGCTCTCGAAGATCCGCCAGAGCCAGCGTAGCAATAATCATACACGAAAAGCTTGGATCTCCCATCAAGAAGGCCCTGATGGCGGCGGAACTCTAGGCGTTGCCTTGCAAAGATTAGAAGGAACGTTTGATGAGTTTGGTTTTTCTCTGGATACAGAGCAACGATTACCTGACCTGAGCAGTGCAGCGATTTCGGTAATCGTTGCTCACGGTGGATTGACGAAGTCGGGTCGCTATATTCATCGTATCAGCGATGAGGAGACATTGGTGGAGACGCCTGAAGCGTTGGCAAATTCCGTGAGATACTCTGACGTAGTTATTCTTTTTGTCTGCAGCGGTGGACGAATTGATAAAAATCCATGGAGTAACACAACTGTGGGATTACCCAAATTACTGCTAAATAAAGGTGCCAGAGCAGTTATTGCATCGCCATGGCCGCTGGATGTGAAGGTGACCTATCGTTGGCTTCAACCATTCTTAACCAAGTGGGATGAGGGTGCATCGTTGTTTGAGGCAACAAAAGCCGCGAATGATGATATTGCCCGTAATTTGGGAAACAGCCCTCAATATGCGCTAGCGATGACTGTGTATGGTGATGGATTTTTAACTAAGTCTTAGTTCATCTAAAAGTTGTGTTGATTTTAATAGCGGCCTTACTCATTAGTGAGGCCATTTTAAAATAGGAAAAGTACAAATGTTGATTTACACATTTAAAAATTAAATTTAAGGATATTTGATGGCTCGTTTTTTCCAGAAGATTTTAGTCCGGAATCATTGAACATAAACATTGAAGAGGTTTTTCCCGGTTGCACAGAGGTTTTTTATTATCCCTCACTCGAAAATCTGGAATTTGCAGGAATCGTGGCTAAAAATACAGAACTTTATCGAAAGCGTATCGTAAAATTCAATGCACAAGATGACTATATTTCTTTATTCCCCATTATAACTTTACCTTCCCATCCAGACTTTCTTAAACCTAAATATACTCAGATTGAAGAGCTAATATTGTAAGTATCCCACCAAAACGGCCCATTCACTTTTAGAGATCTTCCGACATACTAATTATGTCCCCGAGGAGATCGCTATGCGTAAAATCCGTTTCACCGAGCACCAGATCATCGCCGTACTGAAATCAGTCGAAGCTGGCAGGACCGTCAAAGATGTGTGCCGCGAGGCCGCTATTTCCGAAGCCAGCTACTACAACTGGAAGGCGAAATGTGGCGGGATGGAAGCCGCTGATATCAAAAAAATCAAAGATCTTGAAGACGAGAATCGTCGTCTGAAGCAGATGTTTGCCGATCTGAGTCTGGAATGCCGGGCGCTGAAAGACGTCATCGAGAAAAATGTATGGTTCGCCCCCGTTTTGCAAGCACACGATGATAAAAGCTGTTTGCGTTAATGTATCCGGCCTCTTGCAAGTCAGCTGCTTTTGGCAGCAAGGCCATGATGGAATAAGCGCGTCAGGTTCCCAATAAGCTTCTTAGGCTGTTAAAGCCGTTTTTTTGTCCCGGGTTTACAAGACGCCATTGCACAGTTTTGTCATCACATACCCTGCAAACTGGTAAGATTTTAAGCGAGTTCAGATTTCTCGTTGCTGTAAATAAAAAGCGCCCGGCCGTGTCATGACAGCCCAGATAATTCGGGCAATTTTGTTCGCCAGTGCGACAACAACCTTATTGCGGTGTACACCGCGCTCTTCCATAAGTTGTACCCACTGTCCCAGAAAATTTGTTGTCCTGTTCAAATGCAGAACACAGGTTCGGGCTCCATGGATAAGCAGTTTTCTCAGGTAAGCATTGCCACGTTTACTCATATCTAATAAACGTTGCTTGCCTCCTGTTGAGTATTCTCGTGGTACAAGCCCCAGCCAGGCAGCTAAATTGCGCCCTGATTTAAATTGTTGGCCATTACCTACAAACGCCGTCATTGCCGTCGCTGTCAATTTCCCTACACCGGGAATAGACGTCAGCCTTTTAGCTATTCCATCTGCATCAGCGATAGACTCAATCTGGCGACGTAAGTGCAACAGTTTTTCCTCAAGAGACCGATATTCCTGCCAGAGATCAATGAGTATATCCCTCATTGATGGACTCAGTTCGTTTTGCTCGTCAGATAACAGAGAAGGCATATCATGTGTAAATTTGGCAATTCCACTGTGGATAGTTAATCCGTATTCCAGGAGAAATGCCCTGGCCTGATTCACCACCGCTGTTTTATGAGAGACCACGCGTTCTCTGATCCGATGTAATGCCTGTAGATCGAGCTGTGCCGTTGTTTTTGGTATCACTGTCCGCATAGTAGGACGAGAAATGGCTTCGGCTATTGCTTCAGCATCAATCAGGTCATTCTTGTTTGATTTAACGAAAGGTTTTACAAATTGTGCCGGGACGATGCAGGGCGTATGTCCAAATGATTTAGCCTTTCTGGCCAGCCAATGGCAACCCGGACAGGCTTCCATTCCAATCGTTGTTTGGGGTAAGCGGGCTAGATATTCAATCAATTTAACGCGGGTAAAACATCGCCTAATCAGGATATTTCCTTTATCGTCCATCCCTACTACATGGAACGTATTTTTACCGATATCAATACCCATTCGGCTAAGGGACTGTGCTTTTGTTCGTGACATAACACACCTCCAATATAAGGGCTGACAGCAAGTGCAATTTTAGCAAGTTGAGTGGGGGCGAAACATTCCATTAGCTTTAAAACCAGCGATAAAGCGTGAGCTCGTTAGTTATCTGACCACGCAGTTTACGATGAGCATACGCCAGGCATGCAGGACGTTATCGCTGAGCAGGACGGTGTTTCGTTATCAACCGAATACACGGCGTGATGAAGCGGTGATCCAGAGGCTGACCGAGGCGGCTGAACGCTATCCCCGCTACGGATTTAAGAAGCTTTTTCAGGTGCTTCGCAGGCAGGGGCACGTCTGGAACCACAAGCGCGTACACCGGATTTACTGTCTGTTGAAACTGAATTTTCATCGGAAGGGTAAGCAACGCTTGCCGGTGCGTAATCCGGCTCCGCTGGCAACGCCGGAAGCACTCAACCAAAGTTGGTCGATTGATTTTATGCACGACGCGCTGGACATGTGGCCGACGTTTTCGGACTTTCAATGTCGTCGATAATTTTAGTCGTGAATGCGTGGCGATCGAGGTAGGCCAGGGACTTCGCGGTGACGATGTGGTCGCCGTGATGGAACGGATCAGGCAGACACAGCAACGTGCACCACAGCGGCTACAGACGGACAACGGCAGCGAATTTATCTCGAAAACGCTGGATCGCTGGGCGTATGAAAACCGGGTAACGATGGACTTCTCACGCCCCGGGAAGCCCACAGATAACGCCCTGGTTGAGTCATTTAACGGCAGCCTGCGTGATGAATGTCTGAACGTGTACTGGTTCCTGTCACTGGAAGATGCTCAGGAGAAGATCGAGCACTGGCGGCAGGAATATAACCAGTACCGACCACATTCCTCGTTAAATAACCAGACTCCGGCAGAATTTATCCGAAGCCTGCAAACAGGCCCGGATCTCTGATTTATGCTGGCACCGATATTGGGAAGGGATCATGGTAACTTACTGTATTTCAAAACATCTAATATCAAAAAACAAGCATAGAAGTAACATTAAAAAACAAAACAACTACGTAATAACAGATGACATCACCATAGGAAACGTTTATTTTTACGTAAAAACCACTTGGTAGTTAGGTAACGTTATTATGGCAGCCTTTGATACTGATTATTGCTACTCCTTTCCAGCGGTGAGAGGGATCCAGGCAGGTCGCCCCTTCTACATCGCCACTTGCCCGATGAGAATTATTCCCAAAATCTTCAGTTTCGACGAGAATGAAGTACCGCCTGAATTGCGCGCGCAAAGAACGCTTAACAAAGCTCGCATTCCAGAGATGGTTCGCTACTTACTTGAAAATCCAAGTGATTATGTTTTCTCAGCTCTAACTGCCTCCATTGCAGTTGATGTGCAATTTGATGAGTATTCTGGGTCCAATAATCTAGGGACTTTACGAGTGCCGATGGAAGCACAAATTTTGATCAATGATGGTCAACATCGTAGGAAAGCGATAGAGGACGCTCTAGAAGAACGGCCCGAGCTGGGACAAGACAACATCCCCGTTTTATTTTTTGTAGATGAAGGACTTAAACGCAGCCAGCAAATGTTTGCTGATTTAAATAAATACGCAATTAGGCCAAGCCCATCTCTCGCGACACTCTATGACCATCGAGATATTAGTTCGAATTTATCACGATACCTCGCAATGAATATCGAGCCTTTCATCGGGTTGACTGAAATGGAAAAATCCAGCATCAGCAAGTTTTCCAATAAGCTATTCACTCTCAGTAGCATCAAGCAAGCTACGCGTTCCCTACTAGGGAAAGATCCCAAGGCCAACGATGTAGAGCAGTGTTCTGACCTTGCAGCCCAATATTGGCAAGCGATATTTCACGTCATGCCAGACTGGCAACTAGCTGCAAAAAAAGAGGTATCTCCTGCACAGCTTCGCCAAGAGTATGTCCATGCGCACGGTATAGGGCTACAGGCCCTAGGGTTGCTAGGAAATTGCTTGCTTTCTGAACACCCTGATTTATGGCAAAAAAAAATAGCGACACTAAGAGAATTTGACTGGCGAAAAAGTAGCCCAGATCTAACCAAACGCGCCATGCAACATGGTAAACTTAGCAAAACTACAGCTTCTATTCAGCTTACCTGTAATGCTCTAAAAATCGCATTAGCGCTCCCCCTTTCAAATGAAGAACAAGAGCTAGAAGCTCAAATGGCTATCTCATGAGTAAACTAATTCAGGCCCACGATCTGGCCGATTATGAAGACTTCATCAATGAAGAAAACTTTGCTGGGAGACCCCTGGCAGAGTATGTATCAGAAGTGCAACGTATCTATTGTGCCGATAAGCGCCCGTGGGTAATTGGATATAGCGGAGGTAAAGATTCCAGTGCTGTCATTACCCTAGTATATCTCGCGCTGTTAGGATTACCGCCTGCCATGCGGCAGAAAGACGTGTTTCTTGTTTCATCGGACACTCTGGTAGAAACCCCTGTCGTCGTCGATTTGATCAAGAAAACTATGTTGCGAATTGAAGCTGGTGCAAAACGTGCTGGGCTACCAATAACACAGCATTCAGTCATGCCGAAAACTCATGAAACCTTCTGGGTTAATCTACTGGGTAAAGGTTATCCGGCTCCAACTCGTAGTTTTCGCTGGTGTACTGAGCGAATGAAAATCAACCCGGTCAGTGATTTTATCAAAGATAAAGTCAGCCAGTTTGATGAAGTCATCGTGGTACTCGGTTCACGCAGTAGCGAAAGCGCATCCCGCGCGCAGGTTATAGCCAAACATAAAATTGATGGCACACGGCTGGCGAGGCACACCACTCTCGCTAATGCCTTTATATATACCCCTATTGATACCTGGGACACTGAAGACGTATGGAAATTACTTCGAGGTGCATTCCGTTATTGCCCAGATGATATCGATGAGTGGGAAAATCCATGGGGGGGTAACAACCGCCCATTGTGGACGCTGTATATGGACTCTTCCGCGCAAGGGGAATGCCCACTTGTTATCGATGACAGTACTCCATCTTGCGGAAGTTCTCGCTTTGGTTGCTGGACCTGTACTGTTGTTACAAAAGATAAGGCGATGGAAAGCCTGATCCAAAATGGTGAAGTATGGATGTCGCCGTTGCTGAAATACCGGGATCTTCTGGCATTCACCACCGATCCTGTAAATAAGGACACTTACCGAAACTATAAGCGTCGTAGCGGCAAGGTTAGCTATCAATACGCTAAAGACGGTGAGGAAATAAGTGCTGAACGCAAGCACGTTCCTGGTCCTTACTGGATGAAATACCGTCAACAATGGTTGAAAGATCTACTTGAAATTGAACGAGATATGAATGCTCAGGGTCATACCATCACGTTAATTACTCAACCTGAACTACATGCAATTCGTCAGGAATGGTTGAAAGATCCTAATGAACCCGACTGGTATGACACTTTGCCTGGTATTTATCGCGAAGTGTACGAGAAGGATTTAGATTGGGTGGTAGATGACCAGTCGCGATTTGATGCCAGTGATGCTGACTTACTTATGCAAATAGGCCAAGGATTTGATGTCGTACCTGAGATGGTTATGAAACTGATCGAGCTTGAAGTATCGATGGAGGGTCTTAGTCGCCGTCAGGGTATATTTGATAAACTCGGCACAATCCTTAAGCAGGATTGGGGTAGCCTGGAAGAAATCAAACAGCAGCAGTTAGCGTTGCAAACTCGCAATGACCGTGATGTTCATCAGGAAGAAGTTATGAAACTGGAGAAGGAACTTCAGGAACTACAACGCCGAATTGTTGATGCTGGTGAATTCCCTGTTCTTGGTGGTGAGGAAAAAGAAAGTGTTAATTAAGCAACTCGTGCTGAATAATTTCCGGGTATTCAGCGGTTCCCATACCATCGACCTAGCGCCAAGAACTCGTTCCCATGAGGCACATTCTCGCCCAATTATTTTATTTGGTGGTTTGAATGGTGCGGGGAAAACCTCGATTTTATCTGCCATCAGATTGGCTCTTTATGGTCGATTAGCTTTTGGTTCTTCCACACAGCAACAGGACTACATTGAGCAACTGAGCGAGTTGATTCATCACGGTGCTGAAACTACTCAGCGCCCAGAAGACGCAATGATCGAACTGACATTTACCTATAACAAAGGCGGTCAGGAGTCAGAATTCACTGTTACCCGTAGTTGGATCAAAGGAAAAAAAGATAAACTTTCATTGCAAGAGAATGGGCAACCTCGTAGTGAACTGGACTATGACCAATGCCAGGGATTTCTAAACGAGTTAATCCCTCATGGTATTGCTGATCTCTTCTTTTTTGATGGTGAGAAAATTGCAGAGTTGGCGGAAGATGAATCCGGAAATATTCTGAGAACTGCTGTACGTCGTCTGCTGGGATTAGATCTAATCGATAAACTGCGCAATGACTTAGTGATATTTGTTAAGCGTCAGCAATCGAGCCAGTTAGAAGGCTCTCAACAACAGCAACTGGCTGAGCTTGAGGATCAAAGCAAAATGCTGTCTCATCAGACAGAAGCATTGCTAGAAAAAGCAGACTTCGCGAAAATACGAACTGATTTTCTTTCCAAAGATATTAGTCGATATGAAGGCATGTTAAATGCACAAGGCGGTGCATTTGCGCGGACGAAGACACAAGAAAAACAGAAAGTTGAGACGCTGTTAAAAGATAAAGAACGTTTGGGGAAGGAATTACGACATGAATGTGATGGTTCTTTACCCTATGCTCTCGCCCCAAACATTTTATCACGCCTATTAAACCGACTTGCTGAAGAAACAGAGATTAAGCAGACGAAAAATTTCGAGAAAGAGCTTAGTCTTTTTTTATCTCAGCTTAAAAATGATATTTCCTTACGTTCCAGCAGCGAGAGCAGCACAAAAAAAATTGCCACTGAAGCGATTGAAGACAATTTGAAAGAGTATATGTCTGCTAAACCTACAGGGGATTTACTATTTGATATCTCTGAGCGTGAAGTAGGTGTATTACAGCAATCTATCAAACAAGACAGTAAGAAAGCCTGGAAACGGTTTGAGCTTAATCGCAACCAACTAGCAGAGATAGAACAACAGCTGGAGCAGGCAGCTGCAAATATTGCACGAGCACCGGAAGATGATCAGTTGATCGACATTTTCGAGAAGCTGCGGGACCTTGATCGCCAACGGGAAGCTGAGCGACAAAAATATCGCGCCCTTCTCGAAGAGGCAAAACTGACTAAACAACAACAGCTGGATTGTGTCCGTCAGATACAAAAAGCACATGACTCAACCAGAAATCAACATAGCTTTAGCAGCGCATTTAAGAATGCTCAAGAGACGATCAATTTACTGGACCGCTATAGTGAAGTATTGACGCAGGCCAGAGTCAGAACTCTGTCAACGAACTTTGAAGTGGCCTACCGAAAGCTGGCACGTAAGGAGGACCTGAAACTTTATTCACATATCAACCCGGAAACATTCGATATTGAGCTAGTTGATGAAAAAGGCACTGTCATTAACCGCAAGCTTCTTTCCGCTGGTGAGAAACAGATATACGCCATCGCCATACTCGAGGCGCTTGCTAAAACCTCTGGTCGTGACTTACCAGTGATTATTGATACACCGCTAGGCCGCCTGGACTCTCAACATAGGGATAAATTGATTAACCATTACTTCCCTTATGCCAGCCATCAGGTTGTTCTGCTATCTACCGATACAGAAGTCGATGAACGTTATTTTGTCGATCAGTTGCGTGATGATATTTCTCATGCGTATGAAATCGCATTTAACACTCATACAAAATCATCCTCTCTTAAACCAGGCTATTTCTGGGAATTAACCAAGGAGGCTATTTAATGCTCCCAAATAGAATGCAACTCAGCCGTCAGACTGAAGACCAGCTTAAAAAGCTAAAAGGATATACTGGGATTACGCCCAATGTCGCAGCTCGACTGGCATTTTTCCGCTCGGTGGAGAGTGAGTTTCGTTATTCTTCTGAACGGGATAGTAAGAAGCTGGATGGCTCGCTGGTGCTGGATAAAATAACGTGGTTGGGAGAAACACTACAAACTACGGAATTAGTACTAAAGATGTTATATCCAAAGCTAGAGCAGAAAATGCTTATTAAAGCATGGGCGGCACATGTAGAGGATGGCATTGCTGCATTAAGGAACTATAGATCTCTGAAAGATTTATCATGTGCGATAAGTACGAATGGTTCGTGATAAATAAATACCACATAATTTCTTTCATAAAAACCACCTCAGAAGAGGTGGTTTAAGGCTTTAAATATATTTAGTTAGTTGTTGTTACAATTTTTGCCATTTTTTTTCTTTTATCGATTATATCTGACAATTTATCTAACTCAGAAATAAACTCAATCCCATCGTCAATTAAAACAGATTGTGGTAAGTTTCCAAGTAACTCTCTAGTTGTTAAAATTATCCTTCTCCAATCTTTCGGTTTAGGATCATTTTCTGTCGCTTTTACTCTAGCTTCCTCAATTGACAATGTATGGGTCTCAAAATCATCAATTAAAGAACTGTGATGATTTTCAATCAAATAAGAAATGCTTTTAATTTGTTTAGGATCATTAATTCGACGAGCATTTTTATTTTCTTCATCGGGAGTAATCCACGAATAAAATCTATTTAGGTTATTCAAGTCCTTAAAACACTTGTCATTCTCACTCCAAGAAAGCCACTCCTTCATTGCACCACTTCTAAGCACTTCCTCAAATAAAGAAAAATAATCATTACGCGCTTTTGTTGAGTATTCTTCATGGCATCGCATCTGCAAGAGAGCTTTATACGTTCTATACAGTCGCCCAGTAGCTTGGGCTGATAATCCAAATTGTTGCCCTACAACACCTAATTTTTTATTCTCTTTATCGACTTGCTCTGCAACTAATTTAGCTCTCTGAGCCGGCTCCCAAGATCGAATACCGCTAATATGCCTAATTCCTTGTAGCATCCATGATATATCATCCTTACCATCACCATTATATATAAGAACCTCAATTTTATTTGTTTGTTCAAATAGTCTACTTAACAATTTATCATCTATATCCTCTCCTGATACTTCATCATTAGAAATGTCGTTTCTAAGTTTTATTAATGACCTGAATCTTCGATTCCCTTCCACAACAACATATTTACCCTCCACCCCAGAAATTGGACGCACCACAATTCTGTCAAGCAAGAGAAACCCATTCCTTAGAATACTATTATAGAGATCATCTATCCCATGCAGATCTATTTCTTGTTTCGCCTTTGATTGTTTTTGATCATCAACAATATTTTTTTCTTTTACTGTCGTTCGATTTGAATGAGTCCAAAACCTCGGATTATTAGGGTCTAAAAAGATATTATCAACTGGAATTTCATTACAAACTATTTGATCCATATACATAACAATACCATCCTCACTCAATTATTTTAGTCGGTAATATCACTGGGCCATCCTCACCTAATGCTTTTGCATATGAGGCGCTCAATTTATCTATATTAACCGGAAGACCCACTAAATAAGTCAATAAATCCGTCATTGTCTTTTTACCAGTTGATATCATTTTTTTCCTATCTGAGTCCCAAATAACACCTCGGTATGGATTTGAATTAAGTTGAGTAGGTAAACATGATAATTTTAATATCGCTTCACTTAGAGAAATATCATGATGTTTTGCATACAAAATAACTACGTTTGTAAATATCAATAATCCCATAGGCCTATATAGAAGATGCCCTCCGTGTTCTCCTCTATATTTTTGAGTTACTATGGCTGGCTCCTTTGATATGAACAACTCTTTAACTTCATGGAAAACATTAGAAATAGATTCAAAATATTTCTCAGCATAGCTATAAAAGTTATCTAACTCATTATCTGATGGGCGATAAAATCGAAGCCTTACATCATTTTTATCGCCTATTTTATATTTGAATATGATTTTTAATATATCATACAAATTTGAAATGGTTGTGAGACAAACTCTATTTGTTGACGGGATATTTTCACTTGCATTGATTAGAATCTTAGGTGATGAGAACCAATTATTTGTTTCTATCAATCTACGTGAAATTATAGCCATTGTATCATCTTCATCCAATGCGATAATATCACTTTTCTTTACTGGCTTTGCTGTTTTATTTAGTGTGGTAAATAATCTCCTTGTACGTTCTCTTTTTTTCTCACTATGAGCGATGAATATAACCGGAAGTCTTTCTTCGCCAAACTTAGATTTATTAGATATAGCTTTCTTAATGCCAGCCAACCTATGTTGCCCATCAACAGCAAAAATACGTTCTTGCCCAGACAAACTTAAAAAACCTATAGTATCATTAATATCTTCATTCAGAAGCTCATTAAGATTTTCATTATTTGTGGCTTTAAAATTATTGATCTCTAACCATTCAGGGCAACCATCATAAGTAGCTAAAACAAGAGAATTAAAAAATCTTTCTTTCGTTTTTTCAAGATACAATGCTATATGTTCAGCCCTTTGACCTTCAAGACTACGTTGAATCATCTTTGATAAAGCATTATCATTATGTATATCTTGAGCATATTCGACTCGCGCTGCCAATTCAGGAATAGGCATTAAACAAGAATAGTATACCCAATCCCCTATAAAGCCTCTCAGTGCTGGCAGTAATAGTTTTTTTGTATTATTCAAAATGCGGCTCTCCTTGCATGAGATACACTAGCTTCAAAATCTCTGTCATTAACGGGAGGTCTAATTGCAGATAAGAAAGCTGTTTCAATTTTGCTAAGACTCATCCTTTTATCCGGAATGGGTACGAAACTAAAAAAAAGATCACCTTTCCATCGTTCTAACATATTGTAAACTCTTGGCCTTTTTTGTAGCCCCAAGTATTGCCCATATCTTTTGTAAAGATTACTGCCAGAATCATCACCAGTAATTCCCATATAGAGAATATATCCATGTTCAGGAAGTGGGGCAGGATCTAATGCTACAGTGAAAACATAGATCCCTCTTTCTTTTGGTATTAAAGGACGATTTCCGCTTGTAAATCTAAAGCGGGTCCATGTCATAGGACAAGTTGCTTGAAATTCTCGCCATTTCATTAAATCTAAATATACCGACCAAAGATTAGCTTTGTGATGGTCTGTATTGGCAAGAAGATCATTATAACTATGTTTATTTATACTCACCATTTTTCCTTCCGAAATATGCCATCAAGACTTTAATATAAAGAATTAATAATTAAACGAAACTGGCCTCCCACATAAACTCAAAACCATTTCGGAGCGGGATAGTTCGAAAGCTAATTATATGCTTTTCACTAAAAATACCTTGGTGCCTGAAGATCGACCTTCATCCTTGTATTGGTACGCTACCGCCCTCAGGTATAGTACCTGCCTTACATATTGCTCATTATGTACAACACACTGAAAATGTTCAAGGATAGGTATTCATTTCAACTTTGCCAAACTAACTGAAGCCAACACCATTATCTTTAAAGAGGAAATATCCAGTACTTTAGTAGGGGAGAGCTAACTGGCGAACCATTGCAGTTAGCTTTTCTTTGACATCTTGTAGGTAGAAAGCTTAAAGGAATTGCTAAATCACGATCACATATTTAGCTGACCTGTTCCCCATTCACACACATTGCATTTATGTAATGCTTAACCCATCTAGGTTATCGCACCGGCCTTATAGTTAGCCTATTACTGAAGGTACTCTTAGGCCTAGAGCAGGATCTTTGCTCAACTTTATTCATAAGATGCAGCTCGTAGCATCATTTCGTTGAAGACATCTAATTCTTCCCAAAATCAAACGGACTAACCCCCTTCTCCCGATTCGCATCCAGAAAATCAGCCCACCATTGCAACATCAGCCTACGCTCATCCAGATGCTCCGCCTTATGAATGTAAGACGCACGCACAGAGTTCCGCTCTTGATGACTCATCTGCCGCTCAACCGCATCCTTCGACCATATCCCCGACTCAATCAACGAACTACATGCCATGGTTCTAAAACCATGTCCGCAAACTTCTACTTTCGTATCATAGCCCATCACCCGGAGTGCATTGTTGACCGTGTTTTCACTCATCGGTTTACGCGGGTCATGATCGCCAACGAAAATTAAATCGCGATTACCATTTAGGCGTTTTATTTTCTCAAGGACTGCAAGGGCCTGACGAGATAACGGTACCAGATGCGGCCTTCGCATCTTAGATCCACGGTGAGAATGCTTAACACCTTCCAATGGTTCGCGATCTGCCGGTATCGTCCACATGGCTGTCTCGAAGTCGATTTCTGACCAACGGGCGAAACGCAGTTCACTTGAACGGATAAAGACCAGCAGCGTCATTTCTATAGCAAAACGAGTGAGCGGTCGGCCGGTGTAGGTGTCGATACGGTGAAGTAGTTCAGGAGTACGGCTAAGTTCTAAGGCGGGGCGATGTTGCCGTTTTGCTGTAGCGACGGCTCCAGCCATTTCCTGCGCTGGGTTGTAGTCGGTCAAACCACTTTGTACGGCATAGCGCATGATTGCGGTGGTGCGCTGCTGAAGACGTGAAGCAACTTCAAGACGACCTGACTTCTCTACTGCTTTGATAGGTGCCAGCAAATCGCGAGTTTTAAGTTCGGTGATATTGTGTTTGCCAATGGCCGGGAAAAGAAAGTCTTCCAAGGTTTTCAAAACTCGGGAGCTATGATCTTTTGACCACTTTTTATTAGTCGCATGCCATTCTCTGGCAACCACTTCAAAGGTGAAGACTTCTTTAGCCAACTCTTCTTTTACTGCTCGCTTTTGTTCACGAGGATCGATGCCTGCCGCAACCAGTTTTCTGGCAGCTTCTCGTTTATGCCTGGCATCAGCCAAAGATGTCTCTGGGTAAACACCAAAGGCCATCAGGTGCTGCTTACCGCCGAAGCGAAAGCGAAAACGCCAGTATTTGGAACCGTTAGGGTGTATCAACAAAAACATGCCATCGCCGTCTACTAGCGAGTATTCCTTTGCTTCAGGTTTTGCCGAGCGCACCTTGGTATCAGTCAGGGCCATGATGGTATTCCTTCCATATGCTGCCGTGAGTATATAAGCGTTATCGAACCAGCATATATACTCAGTTCTATACTCACAAGCATGTTGATGTGGGGTAACTCAGATTGACGTCGGTTGACTGAAAAGCGGGGCAAAGCCTTGCGGGGACTGGATTTTAGACATAAAAAAAGACCTCCGTTGAGGTCTATTTACATACTGTTGGTGCCGAAGGCCGGAATCGAACCGGCACATCTTTCGATGGTTGATTTTGAATCAACTGCGTCTACCGATTTCGCCACTTCGGCACTGAAGGGTATGCGGAAAACGTTGTGGATTATACCGTTACCCTCTGCATACGCAACCCCCTTGCGCATGTGGTGTGTCTGAATGCTGAAAAAACACCCGCGTGGCGTGTCGGGTGCCCGCAAAGAGTGTCGCTCCTGCGGGTCGTGCTGGCGCCATGCCGGGGTGGGAGGGGTGCTTCACCTGTTCCCCGTTCGGCAAATTTTCTGCCTGGGCAGATAATTCTCAATCCTTGCACCATAATGGCTATGTGACGCCGCGTGGGGGAACTCCCCCGCTATCTGGCAGTCGGAACGTACAGATCCGTCGCGCTGCCGGGCAGGCGGCGTGCGTCACGTCACACTGAATGGGTATATCAATGAAAGCAGCAATGAAATGGGTTCTGGCTTGTTCTGTTACTACCGCGCTGTTCAGCGCCACAGCAGGTGCGGCCAGCTGGCAGGATCAGCTTAACTCTGCCGCCAGCGCGCTGGGTCAGAACGGCAGCAGCACCACCAATACCTCCGGCGCTAACGCCGCGCCAGCCGGGAACTCGCTGGGTGCACTTACCGGCCTGCTGAACGGCGGCAGCCAGTCCCTCAGCGCCGGTACCATGACCAATGCGGCGGGCGTGCTGCAGTACTGCGTGCAGAACAATATTGTCGATAATAATGTCTCTTCAGTGAAGGAGCAGCTGCTCGGCAAGCTGGGGCTGCAAGATACGCAGAAACAGCAGGAAACCACCGATTATAAGCAGGGCCTGATGGGTCTGCTGAATACCGGCAACAATCAGCAGGTGAACCTGAAAGCGCTGGGTGATACCCCGATGGGCAAAAAGGTGAAAACCAAAGCCTGCGACCTGGTGCTGAAGCAGGGTAAACAGTTTATCTCGTAACGTCTCTCTAAAGGCGGTCAGGCTGTCCCCTTACCGCCTTCTTCCCCTGGCCACCGCTGTGTGGCCTTTTTTTATTGCCGCCCCCCGTTCTTCATTCTTTCTGCACAGTGTTTGCTTATGGTGAGGTTCTGCCGCTCCGGCTTGCCTACGGGAAAATACGATGAAATTCCGGGTACTCACCGCGTTATCCGCTATCCTGCTGACCGGCGTCTCTGCCAGCGCCCAGGCGGACAGCTGCCGTAAAAATATATTTGATGGCTATGACTGCACCTATGATAACGGCACCACCTCCACCAGCCGCGCCAACATCTTTAACGGGCAGGATGTGACCTACAGCGACGGGCGCACCTCGTCCAGCCGGGCCAATATTTTTGGCGGCCAGGACACGCGCAACAGTGATGGTTCAACCTCGACCAGTCGTGAAAACATCTTTAAGGGCCAGGACACAAGCTACAGCGACGGACGTTCGTCAAGCAGCCGGGAGAACATCTTCAAAGGCCAGGATACGCACTACAGTGACGGCACGACCTCAACCAGCCGTGCCAATATTTTTGAGGGTCAGGACACCCAACACTAAGCGTCGGGCAGCCTGTTTATGGATGCTGACCGGAACTCAACGGTAGACCAGCCCACCGTCAATCAGCGGTGCCTGGCCCGTCATATAGTCGGCGTCCGGTCCGGCAAGGAAGGAGACGAACGCCGCCACGTCATCCGGGGTCTCGGCGCGCCCCAGGGCAATGCCGGAGACGTACTTCTCATAGGTTGCGCCCGGCGCTGCGCCCGTCTCTTCCGCCATACGTTTATCAATCTCCAGCCACATATCGGTACCCACCACGCCGGGGCAGTAAGCATTCACCGTGATGCCGAACGCGGCCAGCTCTTTTGCTGCCGCCTGGGTCAGCGCACGCACGCTGAATTTGGTGGCGGAATAGATCCCCAGCAGCGCAAAGCCTTCGTGCCCGGCAATCGACGAGGCATTGATAATTTTGCCCTTCTGCTGACGCGCCTTAAATTTACTGGCCGCCGCCTGAATGCCCCACAGCACGCCCTGCACGTTGATCTGGAAAATTTTTTCCACTTCCTCGCGGGTGACCGACAGCAGGTTTTTGGTCTGGCTGATACCGGCGTTGTTGACCATCACGTCAAAACCGCCAAGCTGCTTTTCTGCCTGCTCAACGGCAGCAAATACCTGCTCACGCTGGCTGACATCAGCGTTGATAAATATGGCGCGGCGGCCAAGGGCGATAATCTCTTCCGCTACCTGCCGGATTTTATCGTCATTAACATCCACCAGCGCAATATTGGCACCATCGCGCGCCAGTCTTAATGCAATACCGCGTCCAATTCCCTGGCCCGCCCCGGTGACCAGCGCCACTTTTCCATGAATCGACATCGTGTTACCTCGCTGAAATGAGAAATCCGCTTTCAGCATGCGTCCGTTTTTTGCAGGAAAACTGACTCTTTCGTGCCTTTCAATGTATTACTATTGATTGCAATGACTTCAGGCATGATTGTCGCTGATCCGCGTGCACAGGCTGCCTGCTATGCTTACTAACCTATTTTCCCGCTTCACAACCAAAGGGATACTGGATGATGACCGAGCCGCTGCTGATCGCTCAGACCACTGAACACCAACTGCACCTGCTGCCCGCCATGGCCAACCGTCACGGGCTGATCACCGGGGCCACCGGCACCGGCAAGACCGTTACGCTGCAAAAGCTGGCGGAAAGCTTCTCCAATATCGGCGTGCCGGTGTTTATGGCCGATGTGAAAGGCGATCTGACCGGGATCGCCAAAGCCGGGGCGGAGTCAGAGAAGTTACTCGCGCGGCTGGCGAAAATTGGCGTGACGGACTGGTCACCGCAGGGCAATCCGGTGGCGCTGTGGGATATCTTCGGCGAACGCGGCCACCCGGTGCGCGCCACGGTGTCCGACCTCGGGCCCCTGCTGCTGGCCCGCCTGCTGAATCTGAACGACGTACAGAGCGGCGTGTTGCAGATTATCTTCCGCGTAGCGGACGACCAGGGCCTGCTGCTGCTCGACTTTAAGGATCTGCGCGCCGCCACGCAGTATATCGGCGAGAATGCCAAAGCGTTCCAGACCCAGTACGGCAACATCAACAGCGCCTCGGTGGGTGCCATCCAGCGCGGGCTGCTGTCGCTGGAACAGCAGGGAGCGGAGTACTTCTTCGGTGAGCCGATGCTGGATATCCAGGACTGGATGCGCACCGATGAAAACGGCAAAGGGGTGATCAATATCCTGGCCTCGGAGAAGCTGTACCAGATGCCGAAGCTGTACGCCACCAGCCTGCTGTGGCTGCTGTCCGAACTGTACGAGCAGCTGCCGGAGGCGGGCGACCTGGATAAGCCTAAGCTGGTGTTCTTCTTTGATGAGGCGCATCTGCTGTTTGACGATGCCCCGGCGGTGCTGCTGGATAAGATCGAGCAGGTGATCCGCCTGATCCGCTCCAAAGGTGTCGGCGTGTGGTTTGTCTCACAGAACCCGTCGGACGTACCGGATGCGGTGCTGGGCCAGCTGGGCAACCGCGTGCAGCACGCCCTGCGCGCCTTTACCCCGAAAGACCAGAAGGCCGTCAAAGTGGCGGCGCAGACCATGCGTGCCAATCCGGCGTTCGACACGGTGGCGGCCATTCAGGAGCTGGGCACCGGCGAAGCGCTGATCTCCTTCCTCGATGCTAAAGGCAGCCCGTCAGTGGTACAGCGTGCGATGGTGATTGCACCCGGCTCACGCATGGGCCCGGTGACTGACGATGAGCGTAACGGCCTGATCAACCACTCCGCGCTTTCCGGTAAGTATGAAGAAACCATTGACCGCGAATCCGCTTACGAACGGCTGCAGAAAGGCATGCAGGAAGCCACCGACAACAGCAGCGCGCCACCGGCCAGAGGCGAAAGCGTGGCGGTGGATAACGGCATTCTTGGCGGGCTGAAGGATATTCTGTTCGGCAGCACCGGGCCACGCGGCGGTAAGCACGACGGCATGGTCCAGAGCGTGGCCAAAAGCGCCGCACGGCAGATCACCAATCAAATCATTCGCGGCGTGTTAGGCAGCATTATGGGCGGAAGGAAAAAATAGGACGCTTATGGATAAGGAACGTGAGTTAATCCGGGCGAAGCGCCTGCCGTTACTGTTACTGGCGGCGGCGGCACTGCTGTTTGTCGCCACTATTCTCTGGCCGCTGTACTGGCCACCTAATCCGTGGATCGCCGGACTGAAGGCGGTGGCGGAAGCCTCCATGGTCGGGGCGCTGGCCGACTGGTTTGCCGTCAGCGCGCTGTTCCGTCGCGTCCCCATTCCGCTGGCGGGGCGTCATACGGCGATTATCCCGCGCAACAAGGACCGCATCGCCGACAACCTGGCCCTGTTCGTGCAGGACAAGTTCCTCAATACGGACTCCCTGCTGGCGCTGATCCGCCGCCATAATCCGGCGCAGATTATCGCCAACTGGCTCAGTCACCCTGATAATGCCGCCCGCCTCAGCGGGATGGTGCTGAAAACGGTGCGTGGCTTCCTCGACCTGGCCGACGACCAGCGCATTCAGGGGTTTATGCGCCGTGCCATTCACAAGGCCATCGATAAGGTCGATCTCAGCCAGTCGACGGCGATGATCCTGGAAAGCCTGACTAAAAATAACCGTCATCAGCAGCTGCTGGACGACGCGCTGGCGCAGATCCTGCAGCTGGTGAATAAACCCACCACTCACGAGTTTATCGCCCATCAGGTGGTGAGCTGGCTGAAGCGCGAGCATCCGATGAAAGAGAAGATGCTGCCCAGCGAGTGGCTGGGGGAAAAGAGCGCCGACCTGGCGGCCAGCGCGGTGCAGTCGATCCTCACCGAGATAGAGCATGATGGATCCCACCAGCTGCGCCAGGGCTTTAACCGCGCCGTGCAGCGGCTGATCGCCCGTCTGCGTACTGACCCGGAGATGGCGGTGAAAGCGGAGGAGATCAAGGCGTACCTTAAGCAGGACGAGGCGCTGAACCGTTATATCGGCCAGCTGTGGCACGACCTCAGAACCTGGCTGAAGGAGGATCTGGAACGCCCCGACTCGGTGCTGCACGCCCGGGTCAGCGCCGCCGGGCAGTGGTTTGGCGAAACCCTGATGCAGGACGAACCGCTGCGCAACTCACTCAATCAGCATATGGAAGAGGCCGCCAGCAGTGTTGCTCCGGAGTTCTCGGCGTTTCTCAGCCGTCATATCAGCGATACGGTAAAAAGCTGGGATGCGAAAGATATGTCGCATCAGGTGGAGCTGAATATCGGCAAGGATTTACAGCGCATCCGTATTAACGGCACGCTGGTCGGTGGGGTGATTGGGTTGATTCTGTATCTGCTGTCGCTGGTGCCGCAGCTGCTGTAGAGGGAGCCCTGACGGCCAGAGCCAGAGGAACGCTACGGGCGGACCGAAACAAAAGGCCCGCCCGTGCGATAAAGCGTCGCGTCCTGATTACCGCCGCTTCAGCAGCATAAACACGCTGATGGCAAAGAACGCCGCACTCGGCAGCAGCGCACCCAGAACCGGTGGAATGTTATACACCAGGCTCAGCGGACCGAAGATCTGATCCAGCACGTAGAACAGGAAGCCGAAGCTGATGCCGGTCACCACGCGCATCCCCATCGACACGCTGCGCAGCGGGCCAAAGATAAACGACAGCGCCATCAGCATCATTACCGCCACCGACAGCGGCTGGAAGATCTTGCTCCACATGTTCAGCTCATAGCGGCCGGAAACCTGCCCGCTCTGCTTCAGGTACTTCGCGTAGTTATACAGCCCGGTAATCGACAGCGCCGTCGGATCCAGCGCCACCACGCCCAGTTTGTCCGGCGTCAGGGTGGTGTTCCATTCGCCGGTCAGCGTCTGGCTGCCTTTAATCTGCTGCGGATCTGTCAGGTCAGACTGATCCACCTGCGCCAGTTCCCACAGTTTTTTATCCGCGTTGTACTCCGCAGAGGCCGCATAGCGTACCGTCTGCAGCCGGCGCTCTTTGTTAAAGCTGTAAATACTGATGCCCGCCAGCTGGTTGTCGCCGCGAATGCGCTCAATAAAGATAAAGTTATCGCCGTCTTTCGCCCACAGCCCGCTCTGCGTGGAGAGCAGTGAACCGCCCACCAGCTGCTGCGCACGGTAGTTACGCGCCATCTGCTCCCCCTGCGGAGCGACGAACTCGCCAATCGCCATGGTCAGCAGCACCAGCGGAATGGCGGTTTTCATCACCGAGGCGGCAATCTGCATACGCGTAAAGCCGGAAGCCTGCATGACCACCAGCTCACTGCGCTGGGCCAGCATCCCCAGGCCCAGCAGCGCCCCGAGCAGGGCCGCCATCGGGAAGAAGATCTCAATATCTTTCGGCACGCTGAGCACGGTATACAAACCGGCACCCAGCACGGTGTACTCGCCCTGCCCGGTTTTACGCAGCTGGTCGACAAACTTGATGATGCCGGAGAGCGACACGAGCATAAACAGCGTCGCCATAATGGTGTTAAAAATCGTTTTACCGATATATCTGTCAAGAACGCCAAACATCAGACCGATCCTCCGCGAGTGAAGCGCGCGCGCAGCCGGCGCATTGGCACCGTATCCCACGCATTCAGCAGTACGGCCAGGGCCAGATAGGCGAGGTTAACGCCCCACATCCACACAGCTGGGTCGAGTCGGCCTTTGTTGCCGCTGGAGCGCAGCGAACTCTGCAACAGGAAAAATATCAGGTAGAGCAGCATCGCCGGCAGCATCGACAGCACGCGGCCCTGACGCGGGTTAACCACACTGAGCGGCACCACCATCAGCGCCATAATCAGCACCGAGAAGATCAGCGTCAGTCGCCAGTGCAGCTCGCTGCGGAAATCAGGTTTATCCGACGACCACAGCTCGCCGAAGCTCATCTGTTCAGAGTCGTTCGGATCCAGCGTCGCTTCCTGATGACCCACAATCGCCTGATAGTTTTTGAAATCGGTAATGCGGAAGTCACGCAGCAGCGCGGTACCTTCGAAGCGCGTGCCGTTGTCCAGGGTTACCACCTGTGAACCGTCGCGACGCTGCTCCATATTGCCGTGGTCAGCCACGACCACGGACGGGCGGGCATTGCCTTTCGGCTGCAGCTGCGCGAGGAAAACGTTGCCGAAGGTGTTGCCCTTCACGTTTTCAATAAACAGCACAGATTTACCGTCGCCGGACTGCTGGAACTGACCGGCTGCCAGCGCAGCTGCCCCCGGGTTCGCCTTGGCGTTCTGCATCACTTCGCTTTGATAACGCGATGACCAGGGCCCCAGCAGGCCGACGTTGACCGCCGCCACCAGCGCGGTGAACAGCATCAGGATCATCGCCGCCTTCACCAGCACGCTTTTGCCCAGACCGCAGGCATGCATGACGGTGATCTCACTCTCGGTGTATAACCGGCCAAGCGTCATCAGAATGGCTAAAAAGAGGCTTAACGGCAGGATCAGCTGCGCCATCTCGGACACGCCAAGACCCAGTAATGTCAGGACTAAATTTGTTGGAATTTCGCCATCCACCGCGGCTCCCAGTATCCTGACTAACTTCTGGCAAAAGAAGATCAGCAGCAGGATGAACAGGATAGCCAGCTGGCTTTTGAGCATTTCCCGAACCAGATATCTAATAATGATCACGCTGAATACGCCTGTGAAAACTTGTCTTTTTGCAGGAAAATCGCTAGTTTCATCGCTTATACGCCATTTATTCTCATCAATGGCCCTGGTCATCGTTATACTCGTCAGACTTCAAGTATAAATTTTATGACAACAATCGCGTTCTGGTGATGAAAAAAATAACAATCTTCACCAAAACCCAATCTGACAACGACGTAATGCGCCAGCGCTATACGTTACGGAAGCGGTACATTCTAGCCGCAGCAAGCGCCGTTGTCTTTAAGATTCAGGAGAGTGCATGGAGTTCAGTGTAAAAAGCGGTAGCCCGGAAAAACAACGCAGTGCCTGTATCGTGGTGGGCGTGTTTGAACCGCGCCGGTTGTCACCGATTGCTGAACAGCTGGATAAAATCAGCGATGGATACATCAGCGCCCTGCTGCGCCGTGGTGAACTGGAAGGAAAAGTCGGCCAGACCCTGCTGCTGCATCATGTGCCGAACATTCTCTCTGAGCGTATCCTGCTGATAGGCTGTGGCAAGGAACGTGAGCTGGATGAGCGTCAGTACAAGCAGGTTATTCAGAAGACCATTAACACGCTTAATGACACCGGATCGATGGAAGCCGTGTGCTTCCTGACCGAGCTGCACGTTAAAGGCCGCAACACTTACTGGAAAGTACGCCAGGCGGTGGAAACGTCGAAAGAGACGCTGTACAGCTTCGACCAGTTGAAAAGCAACAAAGTCGAACCGCGCCGTCCGCTGCGTAAACTGGTGTTTAATGTGCCGACGCGCCGTGAGCTGACCAGCGGCGAACGTGCCATTCAGCACGGGCTGGCGGTTGCCGCCGGCGTGAAGGCGGCGAAAGACCTCGGCAATATGCCGCCGAACATCTGTAATGCTGCGTACCTGGCCTCCCAGGCGCGTCAGCTGGCGGATACCTGGGCGAATATCACCACCCGCGTCATCGGCGAACAGCAGATGAAAGAGCTGGGAATGAACGCCTATCTCGCCGTCGGGGCCGGTTCGCAGAATGAATCGCTGATGTCGGTGATTGAGTACAAAGGTAATCCGGATAAAGAAGCGCGTCCTATCGTGCTGGTCGGCAAAGGCGTGACCTTTGATACCGGCGGCATCTCGCTCAAGCCGGGCGAAGCGATGGACGAAATGAAGTACGATATGTGCGGCGCCGCCTCGGTGTATGGCGTGATGCGCATGGTCGCGGAACTGGGGCTGCCGCTGAACGTGGTGGGCATCCTGGCCGGCTGTGAAAACATGCCGGGCGGTCGCGCTTACCGTCCGGGCGACGTGCTGACCACCATGTCCGGCCAGACCGTTGAGGTGCTCAACACCGATGCGGAAGGTCGCCTGGTGCTGTGCGATGCCCTGACCTACGTTGAGCGCTTCGATCCGGATGTGGTGATCGACGTGGCCACGCTGACCGGAGCCTGCGTGATTGCGCTGGGCCACCATATCAGCGGCCTGCTGTCGAACCACAATCCGCTGGCGCATGAGCTGATTGGCGCTTCCGAGCAGGCGGGCGATCGCGCCTGGCGTCTGCCGATGGCCGATGAGTATCAGGAGCAGCTGGACTCCAATTTTGCCGATATGGCAAACATTGGTGGTCGTCCCGGTGGGGCCATCACTGCCGCCTGCTTCCTGGCGCGCTTTACGCGTAAGTACAACTGGGCCCACCTCGATGTGGCAGGCACTGCCTGGCGCTCAGGTAAAGCGAAAGGAGCAACCGGTCGTCCCGTTGCCCTGCTGTCGCAGTTCCTGCTCAACCGTGCGGGCCTGAACGGCGACGATTAAACCGGCGGGCGGCCGCAGGTCGCCCCCAGGTTCCTCAGGGGCGGATCACCGATCCGCCCCTGCCGTTTATTTTAATCAGGCCAGAATGCATGAAAAACGCCACTTTCTATCTGCTGGAAACCGACACCCCGGTTGACGGGCTGAGCGCGCTGGAAGCGCTGGTGTGCGATCTGGCCGAGGCCCGCTGGCGTGACGGAAAACGCGTGCTGATAGCCTGTGAAGACGAAGCGCAGGCTATCCGGCTGGATGAAGCGCTGTGGCAACGACCGGCGAACGCCTTCGTGCCGCATAACCTCGCCGGTGAGGGCCCGAAATACGGTGCGCCGGTTGAACTGGCCTGGCCTCAGCGCCGCGGCAACGCGCCGCGCGACCTGCTGATCAGCCTGCTGCCGCAGTTTGCAGATTTTGCCACCGCTTTCTATGAAGTGGTAGACTTCGTCCCCTATGAACCATCTTTGAAACAGCTGGCGCGCGACCGCTATAAAGCCTATCGCAGCGTTGGATTCCACTTGAATACGGCAACGCCACCTTTGCCTAAGACATAGCAGACATGGAAAAGACATATAACCCGCAAGATATCGAGCAGCCGCTTTACGAGCACTGGGAACAACAGGGCTACTTTAAACCCCATGGCGACACAAGCCAGGAAAGCTTCTGCATCATGATCCCGCCGCCGAACGTCACCGGTAGCTTGCACATGGGTCACGCCTTCCAGCAGACCATCATGGACACCATGATCCGCTACCAACGTATGCAGGGGAAAAATACCCTGTGGCAGGCGGGTACAGACCATGCAGGCATCGCCACGCAGATGGTGGTCGAGCGCAAAATCGCCGCCGAAGAGGGTAAAACCCGTAAAGATTACGGCCGTGATGCCTTTATCGAAAAAATCTGGCAGTGGAAAGCAGAATCCGGCGGCACCATTACCCGCCAGATGCGCCGTCTGGGTAACTCCGTGGACTGGGAGCGCGAGCGCTTCACCATGGATGAAGGCCTGTCTAACGCAGTGAAAGAGGTGTTCGTTCGCCTGCACAAAGAGAACCTGATTTACCGTGGCAAACGCCTGGTGAACTGGGATCCGAAACTGCGTACCGCCATCTCTGACCTGGAAGTGGAAAACCGCGAGTCGAAAGGCTCCATGTGGCATATCCGCTATCCGCTGGCCGACGGCGTGAAAACCGCCGACGGGAAAGCGTATCTGGTGGTCGCCACCACCCGTCCGGAAACCGTGCTCGGGGATACCGGCGTGGCGGTGAACCCGGAAGATCCGCGTTACAAAGATCTGATTGGTAAGTTCCTCGTGCTGCCGCTGGTCGGTCGCCGTATTCCGATTGTCGGGGACGAACATGCCGACATGGAGAAAGGCACCGGCTGCGTGAAAATCACCCCGGCGCACGACTTCAACGACTACGAAGTGGGCCGTCGCCACAAGCTGCCGATGATCAACATTCTGACTTTCGACGGTGATATCCGTGAAACCGCACAGGTTTACGATACCAACGGCGAAGAGTCTGACGCCTGTGACCCGACCATCCCGGCTGAATTCCAGAAGCTTGAGCGCTTTGCCGCGCGTAAAGCCATTGTCGCTGCGATTGATGCCCTCGGCCTGCTGGATGAGATCAAACCTCACGACCTGACCGTGCCGTACGGCGATCGCGGTGGCGTGGTGATCGAACCGATGCTGACCGACCAGTGGTACGTGCGTACCGCCCCGCTGGCGAAAGTGGCAGTGGAAGCGGTGGAACAGGGTGAGATCCAGTTCGTGCCGAAGCAGTATGAAAACATGTACTTCTCCTGGATGCGTGATATTCAGGACTGGTGCATCTCCCGCCAGCTGTGGTGGGGCCACCGTATTCCGGCCTGGTATGATGCCGAAGGCAACGTCTACGTGGCGCGTAACGAAGCCGAAGCGCGTGCGGAAAACAACATCGCGGCCGACGTGGTGCTGACCCAGGACGAAGACGTGCTGGATACCTGGTTCTCTTCCGGGCTGTGGACCTTCTCCACCCTTGGCTGGCCAGAGAATACCGAGGCGCTGCGCACCTTCCACCCGACCAGCGTGCTGGTCAGCGGCTTCGACATCATCTTCTTCTGGATTGCCCGCATGATCATGCTGACCATGCACTTCATCAAAGACGAAGACGGCAAGCCGCAGGTTCCGTTTAAAACCGTTTATATGACCGGCCTGATCCGCGACGATGAAGGGCAGAAAATGTCCAAGTCGAAGGGTAACGTCATCGATCCACTGGATATGGTCGACGGGATCTCGCTGGAAGATCTGCTGGAAAAACGTACCGGTAACATGATGCAGCCGCAGCTGGCGGAGAAAATCCGCAAGCGCACCGAGAAGCAGTTCCCGAACGGGATTGAACCCCACGGCACCGATGCCCTGCGTTTCACCCTGGCGGCGCTGGCCTCTACCGGCCGCGACATCAACTGGGATATGAAGCGCCTGGAAGGGTACCGCAATTTCTGTAATAAGCTGTGGAACGCCAGTCGCTTTGTGCTGATGAACACCGCTGAGCACGACTGCGGCTTCAACGGTGGCGAGCTGGAACTGTCGCTGGCGGACCGCTGGATCCTCGCGGAATTCAACGAAACGGTGAAATCCTACCGGGCTGCGCTGGACAGCTACCGCTTCGATATCGCCGCGAACATCCTGTATGAGTTCACCTGGAACCAGTTCTGCGACTGGTATCTGGAGCTGGCCAAGCCGGTGATGAACGGCGGTTCCGAAGCCCAGCTGCGCGGCACGCGTAATACGCTGGTGACGGTACTGGAAGCGTTGCTGCGCCTGGCGCACCCGATTATTCCGTTTATTACCGAAACCATCTGGCAGCAGGTGAAAGCGCTGAAAAACATCAGCGACGACACCATCATGCTGCAGCCGATGCCAGAGTTCAGCGAAAGCCGCGTCGATGCGGCGGCGATGACCGATACCGAATGGATGAAGCAGGCTATCGTCGCGGTGCGTAATATCCGCAACGAGATGAATATCTCTCCGGCTAAACCGCTGGACGTGATGCTGCGCGGGGCCAGCGCCGATGTGGTTCGTCGTGTGAACGACAACCATAACTTCCTGAAAACCCTGGCGCGCCTGGAAACGCTGGAACTGCTGCCCGCGGGTGAGAAAGGCCCGGTATCCGTCACCAAACTGGTAGACGGTGCCGAGCTGCTGATCCCGATGGCTGACCTGGTGGATAAAGCTGCTGAGCTGGAGCGTCTGGCGAAGGAAGTACTGAAGCTGGACGTGGAGATGGAAAAAATCACCACCAAGCTGGGCAACGAAGGCTTTGTGGCGCGCGCACCGGAAGCCGTCGTGGCTAAAGAGCGTGAGCGTCTGGCTGACTTTGAACAGGCGAAGATCAAGCTGATTGAGCAGCAGGCGGTGATCGCCGCGCTGTAAGGGTAACGGGATGGGCTTGCCCATCCCTGCAGCACCCTTCCCCGCAGGGGCCAGGCATGCCTGGCCCCTTTTTTATGGCATTATTCTGCCGCCTGAACGGCTTTGATCCTGGCCGGCATATCCGGGTGGGTACTCATCCATTCCGGCAGGTCGCTATTCCCGCCCTGCTTTTTCGCTGACTGCTCAAGCTGACCGTAAATCTCTGCCATCGCCGCCAGCGACCGTCCCTGAGCTTTCATCTGCGCAATGGCGAAGTCATCCGCTTCACGCTCCATGCTGCGGGAATACTGCATCTGGTCGATAAAGGCCGCCGACTGCAGCAGCGTATCCCCGATGCCGCTGACGTCCCCGGTCAGCCAGAGGTAACTCAGCGATACCAGCGACGAGCGCACCAGCATCCGCATCACGTGACGATGCTGGTGGTGGCCCATCTCGTGCAGCATCACCGCCGCGATCGCGTCATCACTTCGGGCCATGCGCACCAGGTCGTCACTGACGATCAGCGTACCGTCCGCCAGCATAAAGGCATTCGCCCCGCCGTCGAAATGCATGATCTTCAGCCGCAGCGGCGTCGGGTCCTCTTTCATCTCCGCAGGAACCGTGTCGCGGAACAGCCGGTTGATGCGCTGCTGCTGTGCAGGCGTCAGCCGTCCGGCGGTGAACCCGGTGTTCTGCAGCAGGGTAAAGGTTTGCTGGCCAATCTGCCGCTCAACGTAGGAAGGAATATGCTGCGCCAGTACCTGACTGGTCACTGGCAGGATCACCCAGATCCAGCAGGCAATCGCCGCCAGCGTGCCCAGCAGGGTCAGCAGCACGCCGCGGCGATGCTGCTCCAGCCGGTGCACGAGGCCCGGACGATGACGCTGCTGCCACCACTGGCGAAACGCCCTGTCATCCTCCGGCACAAAGCGACCGCCGTCCGGGAAGGTCAGGGTCAGCGGGATGGTGCCCAGCGCATCAGACACCGCCACATCCTTCATCATCACCAGCTGCCGGTGGCTGCCCTGCTCCAGCGTCAGATGCTGTTCCGACAATGTGAGACGGGCAGCCTCGCGAGCTGCCCGTCCGGGGTACTGATAATAACCGTTCAGCTGCAAGTCAGATGCCAACGTTCAGATCGAAAGCGGCAGCCACTTCCTCAGCCACGGCCGTACCGGCACTATCGTTATGCGCCTGCACGTCCAGCAGAGAAATATCCCCTTCCAGCGCCGTACTGTTGGCCATATAGCGTGCCAGACGGACTTCGGCAATCGGCGTGCCCAGACCCAGTGTGAAAATCACAATCAGGGTATTGGTCAGCGTCAGGCCAAGGAACGAACCGGTAGACATAGTTGACTTAAGGCGGAGTTTTTCACCAAGTTTAGTCTGACCAAACACGTAATTACGCTGGGCAACCACTAAATAAGCAGAGGAAACTAAAGCACCAAACAGTAATACCAGGAAGGTCAGGAAGATATTTAACATATTCCCCGCCATCAATGAGTTCAGCATCTCAGGATCGGTCATGCCCATGGCAATGGAATAAAAGATCGAAACAAATAATGTCCCAATCAACATTCCTGCGACAATCAGGAAAGGCAGCATAATCAGGAAGCTGATCAGCACCATTTTGATGAAGGCTTTTTTACTCAGTTCAGCTTTAAAAGGCAGCGAACCGTAGGACATGTTGTTGATATAGAGATCGTGGTTCAGTGCAGCCACGATGCCCTGCACCGCTGCCAGACCGGCCAGGAACGCCACAAAACCCACAATGCCGAGGATCAACGAGACGCTCATACTGCCGGTGTTGATAGCCACCATACCAATCAACGCCATGACCGCATAGAGAGCGACAATCAGCAGCACCGGACACAGATACATTGTCCAGTAAGCACGGCCCACGCGGCACAGGTAGTTAAACCGCACGCCACGGAAGCTGCTCATCAGCGCGTTATAGCGCCAGCTGCGGATGATAATCCACGGGATCAGAGCACAGAACGCCAGCAGGAAAACCAGAGAAATAGCCGGCATTGCGGAGGAGAGGATAAAGAACAGCACCATCCCCACAAAGACGATAATACGGCCTTTGAGAATATCGACAGGACGGGCATGATAATCAAAACGGTCACCCGCAATTTCAGTGTTACCAAAGAAATAGCGACGGCGACGGACGGTTGCCCAGGCAGAATAAATACCTAACGTAACCAGGGTCAGCAGTACATTGACCAGCCAGATAGAAAAATATTCACCAGAACGCCCGTGGAACAGCACCGCATGGCGTTGCTGATTCGAGGTATTGTTTTCCATTTGTTTTTCTTCCTGAAAATAGAAATAGTCTTCTGCATTGCAGAAAATAAAAAGCGTAATAAATAGCTGGGCTATTTAAGCATGGCGCCAGAAACCCGACAATAAATAATTATCATTTAGAAAGATGATAAGACCAGTGCGGGTCCGCGTGTCGCCATTGCATCTGTTCGCCGGCAGTGTTATTACACTACCTGCAACCGACCGACCATGAGCGAAATGTATGACAACCGCATTACAGACCTCCCTGCGCGTGCGCCCGATCGTTCCCGCTGACAATCCGCATATCGCTGCGGTGATCCGCGTGGTATCGGCAGAATTTGGCCTGACGGCAGACAAAGGCTATACCGTCTCTGACCCGAACCTTGACCATCTCTACGAGGTCTACAGCGCAGAGCGCTGTGCGTTCTGGGTGGTCGAAGTGGAAGGGAAAGTGGTGGGCGGCGGCGGTATCGCTCCGCTGGCGTGCAGTGAAGCCGACGTCTGTGAACTGCAGAAAATGTATTTTATGCCGTCGGTGCGCGGTCTGGGCCTGGCGCGCCGCCTGGCCATTCAGGCGATGGACTTCGCCCGCGAGCAGGGATTTAAACGCTGCTATCTGGAAACTACCGCTTCGCTGACGCGCGCTATCCGTCTGTATGAGCACCTGGGCTTCGTGCATATCAACGGGCCAATGGGGTCAACCGGCCACGTAGACTGCGAAGTCACCATGCTGAAGACGCTGTAATCACCGCGGGCTGAAAGGCCGGGGTGACTTTTTCCGGCCCCTTTTCTGGGGCCAGCCGTCAGGCTAAAACCGGCACGCCGCTGTGGAACCGCAGCTGGCTGTCCGGTTCATTAATCAGCCGCGCCTCCGTTTCTCCGATTTTACGCACCCGCGCGCTGATATCGGTCGGTGAAATCCTTGCCGCCAGCGCCAGATAATCCTGATAGTGACGCGCTTCAGAGCGCAGCAGCGAAACATAAAACGCCGCCAGTTCGTCGTCCAGATACGGTGCCAGGCTGGCAAAGCGCTCGCAGGATCGCGCCTCGATATAGGCGCCGCAGATCAGCTTATCCACCAGCGTTTGCGGTTCGTAGGTCGCAATCTCACGCAGCAGCCCTTTTGCATAACGGCTGGCGGTAATACGCATATAGGGAATACCGCGCGCCTGCATAATCTCCAGCACCTGGTAAAAGTGGTGCAGCTCCTCTTTAATCAGCAGCACCATCTTATCCACCAGCTCATCGCCATACGGCACTTCTTCACGGCTGATAATGGTTTTCGACAGGCCCTTATGCTGCTCAAGAAATGCCAGATCGGCCCGATCGTTATGGACAAAGTTTTCCCAGGGCTTGAGCCAGGCCAGTAAGGCATCGCCGCTGGCTTTATCCGCGACATATTTACGGATCAGCCACATGGCGGTCTGCGCGGCTTTCAGTTCGCACACCAGATGGTCGGTCAGGAGGAGAGGCAGATGCTGCGGCTGACGGGCTTCGTCAATCCAGGCCTGTGGCGTACGGCAGTGAAGGAATTCCAGGACAGGGGCAAGCAGGTGTTCGGTGTTCATCAGTCAGACCAGAGGTAAGGGGATCGTGGCCGGGTCTCCCCGGCCAGTGCGCGATTAGTGACGGATGCCGTTATCTTCGCCGTCGATGGCTTCGCCATCTTCACCGTCTTCGTCGTCTTCATCCTGCGCGTCCGGATCTTCGAAGTAGGTGCCCCAGCCGTCGTAGTCGACGTTGAATTTGGCGGCCACGTCGATCAGCTGCTCAACCTGCGCGTCGATCAGCTCGGCGTTCAGGGCGCCTTCACTGAGGATATCGCAGCACATCACTTTGGTGCCGTCTTCCAGATCCAGCTCTTCCGGCTCGGTCACTTCATAGCCCAGCTTGAAGGCTTCCACGGCCGCTTTTTCCAGCGCATCGAAGCTGTCACAGGAAAAATGATGCTCGATGGTGTACAGCGCGTCCGGATCGCTGCCATCATCCAGCAGTTCTTCAATAATCAGCCGCGTTTCTTCACGCTGCTCTTCCAGTAATGCTTCGTTAGCCATGATTTCTTCCTCATTAGGGCGTTATTTCGCGTATTTTCCCACAGTGCCCTCTGCGCCACTACCTTTAAAAGCAAGTTTCTGCGCTGCGGGGTTGAAAGTGAATATTAATACGGTTAAATTGAATTTTAATTCATTCTATAACCACGATTATTCGAGTTGCATGACGGCAGCAAACGCGTGAATCACGATGAACTTACTCCGGTAAGCGATGCGGATGAACGAGAGCCGCTAACGCACAGGCAGCTTGAAATATGACGGTATCCGTTACCTGGAGTGCTTTATGAGTCAGTTATATCAACGTCACTTCCTCAGGCTGCTCGATTTCACCCCTGCTGAAATCAACGGCTTGCTGGCGCTGGCGTCCACGTTGAAGACCGATAAGAAAAATGGCGAAGAGACTCCGCACCTGAAAGGGAAGAATATTGCGCTCATCTTCGAAAAAGACTCGACCCGTACCCGATGCTCTTTCGAAGTTGCCGCTTACGATCAGGGAGCAAACGTCACCTATCTGGGCCCGAGCGGCAGCCAGATCGGCCATAAAGAGTCGATGAAGGATACCGCCCGCGTGCTGGGCCGCATGTATCACGCCATTCAGTATCGCGGTCACGGCCAGGCGCTGGTTGAGTCGCTGGCCGAACATGCTGGTGTGCCGGTGTGGAACGGGCTGACCAATGAGTTTCACCCGACCCAGCTGCTGGCTGACCTGCTCACCATGCAGGAGCACCTGCCGGAAAAAGCCTTCAGCCAGATGACGCTGGCCTACGTGGGCGATACCCATAACAATATGGGGAATACCCTGCTGGAGGCCGCCGCGCTGACCGGTCTGGATCTGCGTCTGGTCGCGCCGAAAAGCTGCTGGCCGGATGCCGCGCTGGTGGCCGAATGCCGCCAGGTGGCTGAAAAAACCGGGGCGACGATCACCCTGACCGAAGACATTGCGCAGGGCGTGAAAGGCGCGGACTTTATCTATACCGACGTCTGGGTG
Source organism: Erwinia persicina NBRC 102418 (assembly GCF_001571305.1). GTDB lineage: Bacteria > Pseudomonadota > Gammaproteobacteria > Enterobacterales > Enterobacteriaceae > Erwinia > Erwinia persicina. The sequence goes on from NZ_BCTN01000007.1 coordinate 110,220, forward strand.
TCGATGGGTGAACCGAAAGAAGTCTGGCAGGAACGTATCGCGTTGCTGCGCCCTTACCAGGTCAATATGGCCATGCTGCAGGCCACCGGCAACCCGCAGGTGAAGTTCCTGCACTGCCTGCCCGCCTTCCACGACGACCAGACCACGCTGGGCCAGCAAATGGCGCAGCAGTACGATCTCCACGGCGGGATGGAAGTGACCGATGAGGTGTTTGAATCGCCGCACAGCGTGGTGTTCGATCAGGCAGAAAACCGCCTGCACACCATTAAAGCCGTGATGGTGGCCACGCTGGCGCAGCAGGGATAAATCAGGCCGGGCAAACGATTACGTCGCTGCGTTTTTCACTTGCCGCCGCCGGGTGAATGCGTATAATGCACCCCGTTTGCCGGGAGGATGCATGAAACTGAGCCGCATTAATCAAGCCGTACTGACGCGCCGTACTACAGGCGGGCAGCACCGTTTTTCCTTCCGTGGCATGACCGATCGTTAAGAAAGCCCCTCAATGAGGGGCTTTTTTTTGCCCGCATTTCAATGCTGAAACGTTGCTCTGTCGCCGTCCTGAGGCCGCCCCACCGCGCTGCACCGGGATTGATGACCAGCACAAGGAGTGGAAATGGCTAACCCCCTGTATCAAAAACACATCATCTCAATTAATGATCTCAACCGCGATGAGCTGGAACTGGTATTGCGTACCGCAGCCAGCCTGAAAGCTAACCCGCAGCCCGAGCTGCTGAAACATAACGTGATTGCCAGCTGCTTCTTTGAAGCGTCCACCCGTACCCGCCTCTCTTTTGAAACGGCGATGCACCGTCTGGGCGCGTCGGTGGTCGGCTTTGCCGATGGCGGTAACACGTCGCTGGGCAAGAAAGGCGAAACCCTGGCCGATACCATCTCGGTGATCGGCACCTATGTGGACGCGATTGTGATGCGTCATCCGCAGGAGGGCGCTGCCCGCCTGGCCACGGAGTTTTCCAACGGCGTACCGGTGCTGAACGCGGGCGACGGCGCTAACCAGCACCCGACCCAGACGCTGCTTGATCTGTTTACCCTGCAGGAAACCCAGGGCCGCCTGAATAACCTCAGCGTGGCGATGGTCGGTGACCTGAAATATGGCCGTACCGTCCATTCACTGACTCAGGCGCTGGCGAAGTTTGAAGGCAACCGCTTCTACTTTATCGCCCCCGATGCGCTGGCGATGCCGGCCTACATTACCGACATGCTCGACGAAAAAGGCATTGTCTGGACGCGCCACGACAGCATTGAAGAAGTGGTGCCGCAGGTGGACATTCTGTATATGACCCGCGTGCAGAAAGAGCGCCTCGACCCGTCGGAATACGCCAACGTCAAAGCCCAGTTTATTCTGCGCGCTGCCGACCTCGCGGGCGCACGTGAGAACATGAAAGTGCTGCATCCGCTGCCGCGCATTGACGAAATCGACACTGACGTTGACCGCACGCCGCACGCCTGGTATTTCCAGCAGGCAGGTAACGGCATCTACGCACGCCAGGCGCTTCTGGCGCTGGTACTGAACAGCGAACCGGTTCTGTAAGGGGATAAGCACATGACGCAAGATAATAAATTACAGGTTGAAGCGATCAAACGCGGCACGGTGATTGACCATATCCCGGCGCAGGTGGGTTTTAAGCTGCTGTCCCTGTTCCGCCTGACGGAAACCGACCAGCGCATCACCATTGGTCTGAACCTGCCCTCCGGTGAGCTGGGGCGTAAGGATCTGATCAAGATTGAAAACACCTTCCTGACCGATGACCAGATCAACCAGCTGGCGGTCTATGCCCCGCACGCCACCGTCAACCGTATTGATGATTACAACGTGGTGGCGAAGATTGCCCCGACGCTGCCGGACCGTATTGACCGCGTGCTTACCTGCCCGAACAGCAACTGCATCAGCCGGACGGAACCTGTGTTTTCCAGCTTTGCGGTGAAGCAGCGGCAGGATGAGCTGCACCTGAAATGCAAATACTGCGAGAAAGAGTTCGCGCACTCTGTGGTGATGGCAAACGATTAAAGCCGTTTGCATTTCGCCGCCCCGGTGGGCAGGATGGGCTGTCCCCTCTTATCAGACACATTCAGGAGAAACTATGTCTCGCGAAATCAGTACGGAAAACGCGCCAGCGGCTATCGGCCCTTATGTTCAGGGTGTCGATCTTGGCAGCATGATCATCACTTCAGGCCAGATCCCGGTTGATCCGAAAACTGGCACGGTGGCAGAAGATATCGCCGCTCAGGCACGCCAGTCGCTGGAGAACGTGCAGGCCATTGTGGAAGCCGCAGGGCTGAAGGTGGGTGACATCGTTAAGACCACGGTTTTTGTGAAGGATCTGAACGACTTCGCCACGGTAAACGCCACCTATGAAGCGTTTTTCACTGAACACCAGGCCGCCTTCCCGGCGCGTTCGTGCGTGGAAGTGGCGCGTCTGCCAAAAGATGTGAAGATTGAAATCGAGGCCATTGCCCTTCGTCGTTAACCGGCGCGCGGCCGTCAGGGGCGACAGCCGATCGCCCCTGACGGGTTATTTCCCGTAACGTAACAGCTTCTCGATCGGATAGACCAGCGCGATCACCACTTCATCCTGCGTCAGCGCCGCCTGATCCAGGCGCTGATGCATCCTGGCCACTTCGCGTGCACCGAACGTTCGCTCCTTTTCTATCGCTTCCAGCAGCGAAAGCCCCATCTGACTGATCTCCTCAACCTGTTCGGCAACCGGCATCAGCGCCCGCAGCTGCGGACTTTGTGCCAGCACCGGAGCGACCTGGGGAATATTCTGCCGCCACTGTTCCAGCTGACGACGGATGGCCAGCGCCGCCTGGCGGTTACCCCGGTTGGCTATCAGCGCGTCCACCTGACGATCCAGTTCACGAACGTTATTGCTCTCGCTGGGCAGCACATCCGCCAGACGGTTGAGCGGTTCTGCCTGAGTGTAATGTCCGGCCTGATATTTCAGATGCTGGCGGGTGTAAAACTGCGCCGGCTCCAGTGCCTGTGCAAAGATTTGCAGCGCAACCGTGTCGCTGCTGTTGGCCAGGCGCATCATCTGCAGCTGGGTTTCCGCGTGCTGCTGCAGCCCCACCGAGACCGCCGACCAGCTGTCTACCGACGCCAGGCGCTGATACATGTTCTGCTCGTCATTGATGCCGGAAGCTGACCACAGCCGTTCAGCCACCACAAATGCCCGGGGCCACAGCCGCACGTCAATGACGTTCTCATCCACGATTTCACTCCACAGCGCCGCCTCGCCGCCCAGCAGGTTAGCCCGCAGCTGCGCGTCATCCGGCAGTGCGGGCCGTATTCCCGCCGGGATCTGCGCCAGCCGGCTGCCTACCGTTGGATAACGCACGTTACCAATGCGCCAGTAGCCGCTCATCGTGTCGCCGGCCAGAGTCAGCACCGGACGCAGCTCTCCCATCCAGCTGTCAACGCGGAAGGTAAACTGGGTGGGAGAGAGCCAGCGGATCTCACGTACCATGCGGCGGGAGCGTCCGTCGAAGTCGATAAAACCACGCCATCCCCCCCGCCCGTCAATCAGCGTCACGCTGCCTTTCAGCGGGTTGCCCTTCAGTCGGGGCAGCGTAAATGCCCAGCTCTGTGCCACCTCTCCTTCGACGACGCGGTCGGCATCGTTCAGCCCCTGCGGCCAGACTTCGTTACGGTAGTGGAAAGCCGCAGGCTGCGCCTGATCAAGATAGAAACCGGTGGAGAGGATGCTGCGGTAGTTATTCTTTGCCGCTTCGCCCAGCGCATCCTGGCCGCGCCAGGACTGGATCAGGATGCTGCGCGGCAGATCGGGGTGAGCAATCTCGTCCCAGCCAACCATGCGCCGCTGGTGTGTTTCCAGGATCTTCTCCACACGCTGATTAAAATACGCCTGCAGCGCGTGGCTGTCCTTCAACCCTTTCTGCTGCATAAACTGCCGGATCGACGCCGAGGCATTCCACTGGCTGGCATCCACCTCATCCCCACCAATATGCAGGTACGGATCCGGGAAAATGGCCGCCACTTCACCCACCAGCGTATCAATAAACTGATAAACCTGTTCACTGGACGGATCGAGCAGCGGTTTGAACACTCCCCAGCCGCGCTCCATCTGGTACGGCCCCGGTGCCGATATCAGCTCGGGCATCGCCACCGCCAGCGCGGAGGCGTGGCCGGGAAAGTCAATCTCCGGCACAACGCGCACCCCCCGGCTGGCCGCATAACTGACGATCTCGCGCATCTGCTGCTGGCTGTACCACAGGCCGTCGCTGGCTTTTTCCTGTAACTGGGGATAGTGGTCAGACGCAAAGCGCCAGCCCTGGTCATCGGTCAGATGCCAGTGAAAGACGTTCATTTTCGCCGCCGCGATACCGTCAATCTGACGTTTCAGGGTCTCAATGGGGAGAAAGTGGCGGGCGGAATCAATCAGGATGCCGCGCCAGGGAAAGCGCGGATAGTCATTAATAGTGATCAGCGGCACGGTACCGTTGTGCACCAGCTGCAGCAGCGTTTCCATGCCGCGCATCGCGCCAAAACGGGTTTTTGCCTCAAGCACGATCCCGTCGGTACTGACCTTCAGCTGATAGCTTTCATCGCTGTCCGGCTGGGGGATCGCCGCCACCGGATGCGCAATACGGATCTGTAATGAGGTCGCACTGGCTGAGGTCGGCAACGACGGGTTACCCGTCTGTCGTGCCAGCCGTTTCTGCCAGCGCGGCAGCGCCTCGCGCAGGCTGTCGCCCTGTACCTGGATCGCCAGCGGCGTGGTCAGCGTCACTCGCCCTTCACCTTGCGGCTGCTCCACCTGCTGCGGCCACGGCATCAGCGGCAGCGTGCGGGCCGGGCTGGCAGCTACCGAAAACGACAGGATCAGGGAACAGGTAAGCAGCAGGCAGCGCAGTGACCATGGCATATAAGGGCATCCTTTTTTTGTGATGCACTCTTAAAACATAATTCGCTTGTCACATCAAGTTACACATCAGGAAAGCGACCTTTGCGCGACATTTCGTCCCGATGATGTCATAAATCGGTACACACTATGCGGAATTGTCTCTCTGTGGCTAATCTTAGGGAATAACGCTCTCAGCAACCCACTGGATATCAGGATTCAGCAATGACAAATACTCCACCCTGGTGGCAGAACGGCGTAATTTATCAGATCTATCCCAAGAGTTTTCAGGACACCACCGGCAGCGGTACTGGCGATCTGCCCGGCGTAATCCAGCGGCTGGACTATCTGCAAACGCTGGGCGTTGATGCCATCTGGCTGACGCCATTTTATCTCTCTCCGCAGGTGGATAATGGCTATGACGTGGCGAACTATACCGCCATCGATCCGCAGTTTGGCACCCTCAATGATTTCGATAATCTGGTGGAGGAAACCCACCGGCGCGGGATGCGCATTATTCTGGATATGGTGTTTAATCATACGTCCACTCAGCATCACTGGTTCCATGAGGCGCTGGATCGCGACAGTCCCTATCGTTCTTACTATATCTGGCGCGACGGGGCTCCCGGACAACTGCCGAATAACTGGATGTCCAAGTTTGGCGGCAGCGCCTGGCGCTGGCATCCGGAAAGCAGCCAGTACTATATGCATCTGTGGGCACCGGAACAGGCCGAACTGAACTGGGAAAATGACAGCGTCCGCGCCGAGCTGAAGCAGGTGGTCAATTTCTGGGCCGACCGGGGCATTGACGGCCTGCGCCTGGATGTAATCAACCTGGTGTCCAAGCAGCAGGATTTTGCCGATGATCCGGGGGGCGACGGCCTGCGGCTGTACACCGATGGTCCGCGTATTCACGAGTTTATGCAGGAGATGAGCCGCGAGGTGTTTATTCCGCGTCAGCTGGTGACCGTAGGCGAAATGTCCTCCGCCACCCTGGAGCACTGCCAGCGCTACGGGGCGCTGAGTGGCGAAGAGCTGTCGATGGTGTTCAGCTTCGATCATGTGGAGGTCGATTTTTATCAGGGCCAGAAGTGGACGCTGACGCCGCTCAATCTGGTTGCACTGAAAGAGATATTTACCCACTGGCAGCAGGGTATGCACAACCAGGCGTGGAATGCGCTGTTCTGGTGTAATCATGACCAGCCACGGGTTGTCTCACGCTGGGGGGATGAGTTTAACTACCGGGTTGAATCTGCCAAGATGCTGGCCCTGGCCCTGCACGGCATGCAGGGCACCCCCTATATTTTCCAGGGGGAAGAGCTGGGAATGACCAACCCGCACTTCACCCGCATTATCGATTATCGCGACATTGAAAGTCACAATATGTACGCGGAGCTGCGTTCCCAGGGCCGCGACAGCGATAACCTGCTGGCGATCCTCGCCAGTAAATCCCGTGATAACGGCCGCACGCCGATGCAGTGGGACGACAGTGAGAACGGCGGATTTACCCAGGGCACACCGTGGATTGGCATGGGCGACAATGTGAGCACCGTGAATGCGGCCGCCGCGCTGGCAGACCCGGACTCCGTTTTTTACTGCTATCAAAAGCTGATCGCGCTGCGTAAACACTACGCCATCCTGACCCACGGGGACTACCTTGACCTGCTGCCTGACCATCCGCGCCTGTGGTGTTACTGCCGCCGGATAGCGGGGGAAACGCTGGTGGTGGCAACCAACTTCAGTGGTGAAACGCAGGTCTGGCATCCACCGGCTTACAGCGGCCACTGGGAAGTGTTAATCAGCAACTATGCCGATACGCACGTCACGCCGGGTGAAGTGATGCTGCGTCCCTGGGAGGCAGTGTGGTGGTATCAGAAAACCCTGCGGTAGGGGCCGCGCGTTTGTTCCGGCTGGCCCATATCCCCGTTACGAAAACAGCGCAGTAAGATCGTCCGGGCTGAACTGGCCCGGTTCGCTCAGTTCATCATCCAGGATCTCACCGGCCAGATCGGCTTTTTGCTGCTGCATGGCGACGATCTTCTCTTCAATGGTGTTGGCGGCGATCAGCTTGTAGACAAACACCGGTTTATCCTGCCCGAGCCGGTAAGCACGATCGGTAGCCTGATTTTCTGCCGCCGGGTTCCACCAGGGATCGTAGTGGATCACGGTATCCGCCGCCGTCAGGTTCAGCCCGACGCCGCCCGCTTTCAGGCTGATCAGAAACACCGGCACTTCCCCCTCCTGAAAACGGCGCACGGGCTCATTGCGATCGCGCGTACTGCCGGTCAGCATCACGAAGGGAATACGTGCTTTCTGTAACTCTTCCGCAATAATGCCGAGCATGGTGGTGAACTGGGAGAAGATCAGAATGCGCCGATCCTCTGCCAGCAGGTCATGCAGCATCTCGCGCAGCAGCGCCAGCTTGGCGGACTGTTTGACCCGTTCGGCACGCGGATCAGACATCAGGCGCGGATCGCAGCAGATCTGCCGTAATTTCAGCAACGCGTCCAGCACCAGCAGATGGCTGCGCCCCGGCCCCTGCTGCTGCACTGCCAACTGCACCCGATCCTGCATGGCTTCCCGCACCTGGTCGTACAGGTCCCGCTGCGCGCCCTCCAGCGGTACGCTGCGGACGATGGTGTTTTTCGGCGGCAGCTCTTTGGCAACTTCCTGCTTGCGGCGGCGCAGCATAAACGGCCGCACGCGTTTTGCCAGCAGCTCGCGCCGCACTTTGTCACCGTTGCGCTCGACCGGAATACGCCAGTTCTGGGTGAAGTCGCGCTCGCTGCCCAGGAAGCCAGGCAGAAGAAAATCAAACTGTGACCACAGCTCGCCAAGATGGTTTTCCAGTGGCGTTCCGGTCAGGCACAGGCGATGACGCGTCTTCAGGGTGCGGATCACCGAGGCGGCACGCGAGGCGCTGTTCTTCACGTACTGCGCTTCATCAAGGATCAGCAGATGGTAGAAGTGTGCCACCAGTTGAGGCTGATCGCGCCACAGCAGCGAATAGGTGGTGATCACCACATCGTACTGCTCCAGCTGGTCGTAAAAATCTTTGCGCTGCGGCCCGGTCAGGGCCAGCACGCGCAGATCGGGCGCAAAGCGCCGGGCCTCACAGCACCAGTTGTGCACCAGGGTGGTCGGCACCACGATCAACGCCGGGCGATCCAGCCGCCCGGCCTCTTTTTCCAGCAGCAGATGCGCCAGCGTCTGGATGGTTTTTCCCAGCCCCATATCATCGGCCAGTACGCCCGCCAGCTGATGCTGACGCAGGAACTGCATCCAGTTCACCCCCTGCTGCTGATAATCACGCAGGGTCGCCTGCAATCCGGCAGGGGGAGCAATGGCCTGAATACCGCTGTTGCCACTCAGCCGTTCGGCCAGCTGGTGAACGGCATTATCACCGTCAAAAATCCAGCGGCTGCGATCGTCCGACTGACTGAGCCGCCCGATGTCCCACGCCGCCAGCCTGAGCGGCTGCGCGGTGTCAAACAGATCGATCAGATTGCCCACCAGCGGCTTAAGCTGGGCGGCGCGGAACAGCAGGCGCTGATTTTTATCATCACGCAGTTCAATCTGTTCATCGTCTGCGATCAGGCTGAGATTGCCGGACGTCCAGCGACGGTCACGCTCGAAAAGCTTTGCCAGCAGCGGCTCCAGCCGCACGCGACGGCGGCCAATCTTCATCGCCAGTTCCAGATCGAACCAGCCATCCTCGCCCTGGATCGCACGCCCTTCTATCGCATCCACCTCGGAGACATTCCAGGTAAAATCATCATCCATGCTGATGCGCCAGCCGCGTTTGCGCAGCGCCGGCAGGCCTTTTTTAATAAAGTCGCGCCACTGCGGCGGCGTTGCCGGGGCAAAAATGGCCGGGGGCAACGGTGCGGGGGTGTAGATATGGCCGGCAGGAATGGCGTTCAGCCCGGCCGAGTCAATCTGAGCCAGCCAGGACTGCTCCTCTTCGGTATGACGCTGAACGTGATAGCGCAGTCCCGAACGGTCGCTGAAGCTCTCCGAACGACTACCGGCATCCACGCTAACCCCGGCGTAATCAAAGCTGACGGAGGCAAAGTCGAGACGCTTTTGCCGGTGGCCGTAATGCCCGTAGCCGCTGATAAATTTGGCCCGGGACTGCAGCTGCAGCACCGGCACCGGCGTCGCCCGGATCGTGTCCAGCACCACCGTGACGTCCTGCTGGCGCGGCTGAAGATTAGCCAGCATCAGTGCCGCAACGTGCTTACAGTTATTCTTCACTGCGCAGCTGCACTCACCGCTGGCGAGCAGCCTGCCCTGCGGGCGGCTGAAATGCACCATCACGCTGAACGGTTCCGCTTTACGGCCCGGAACCTCCCCGGTTAACAGGTTATTCTGCCACTGAACATTCTGTACGCTGGCGACCAGATCGCGCGCACGGGCAACGGTTCGCGAGCCGAGCCAGCGAATGACCTGTTTTTCGTTATAAGCGACGGACGACATCGGGCAGTATCCCTGAGTAACCAGAGCGAAATGGGGTTCGCTCCACAGCAACCGACAATAGTAGTAACTCCTCAGGGTTGAATGCAACCACCACCGCACGTATGAGCGGCAAAAAATAGCGCTGCGTTCAGAAAGGCAGCAGGGCGAGTTACGCCCTGTTATCCCCTGTGATGTTTTTCTCCGCAGCCATTCATTAATATCGCCAGGTAGATACGAGGTAGATCCTGACCGCAGATCCCTGTTGAATCCTGTCGCGACGCACGGCAGGTCACACCTGCCGTGAACAGGTATCAGTATCGGCGACATTGCCAGACGGGAAAAAGACCAGACGGCCTTCACCGTTATTTCACTGTCCTGATAGTCACGTGTCAGGCGGAAGATAAACAAGGAATGCTGAAATTAACAAATAAAGTGTATTAATTAAGCCTAACCCTAATCACACTTATCGTTACCTCGCTATCGTTTATCTGCGTGCTAATTTATTCGCCATCAATGATGGGTCAGGGAATTGCAGGTATGTTGCATAACACCAAAAAAGCCCTTGTGCGCAAAGATATCCGGATAGCTTTCTATGGCGTATTACTACTTGCGCTGGGGGTCGGACTCAGTCGTTTCCTTTACACGCCGATGTTACCCGCCATGTTGGGAGAGCATATTTTCACGTTCCCACAACTGGCATGGCTGGCGAGTGCCAACTATGCCGGATATCTGGTGGGGAGCCTGGTATTTTCTTGGAGCGGTTTTCACCGCCCCCATTCGCAACATATGGTGTTTATTTTTGCGACGCTCTCCGTTGTTCTGCTCTTCGCGATGTGGGGGGTCACTCAGATTAGCCTTGCCCTGGCCGTGCGCTTTCTGGCTGGGGTGGCCAGTGCGGCATTAATGATCTTTGGTTCAGTGACGGTCCTGCACCACACCAATAATCACCGGGTGACAGCGTCCTTGTTTTCAGGGGTTGGCGTCGGGATTTTACTCGGCAATGAATGTGTGAATGTGGGCCTCAGCCACCACTTAACCTCTTATGATCTCTGGTTCGGTGCGGGCCTGGTGGGCCTGGTCCTGCTGATTCTGCTGGTTATCCTTTCCCCCAAAGCCATTGCGTTCACGCCGGAGTCACAACAGACACAGGTGCGAAAAAGCGCCGTGGTGAGCTGGTGGCAACTGATCATTATTTATGGCCTGGCCGGCTTCGGCTATATTATTGTCGCCACCTTTCTGCCGCTCATCTCCCATCAGCTCTCAGACAGCACGATCTCTCAGCACCTCTGGTCGCTGGTCGGGCTGGCCATTATTCCCGGCTGTTTTTTCTGGCTGCTGATGGAATATCGATTTGGCATCACGCTTTCCCTGATGTTTAATCTGATCCTGCAGGCGATCTGCGTACTGCTCTCACTGAATGGCCATTCACCTTTACTCCTGATCCTCTGCTGCCTCGGATTTGGCTTCACTTTTATGGGTACCACCGCGCTGGTGATGCCGCTGGCGAAGAAACTGCCGGTTCCTTCCGGTATCAATTTGATGGCGCTGGTAACCTTCACCTATGGTGTCGGCCAGGTTTGCGGGCCACTGATGACAGGATGGCTCCACGGCCACGCGGATCCGTTGAGGATGTCGATCATTATCGGCGCCCTGGCGCTGTTTATCGCCGCGTTGCTCTGCTTGAAACGTTCAACCGTTATCTGAGGGGGGCTGCGGGAAAGATTTTCCACTCTTAAGTTCCATGCGGTAAATCAATAAAATCACCATTATTCTCCGCACAAACACTACATATAGCGTTTACTATAGCCACCGAAACCTACATATAGTTTTCTTCCTTCAGGAGAGCAGCGGTGGCAACTCAGGTAATCAAGCGGGACGGCTGTCAGGTCGCCTTCGATCCAGCACGTATTGAGGCAGCGATTCGTGCTGCCGCACAGGCAGCCAGCATTGACGATAATGACTACTGCGCCACCGCCGCCAGCCAGATCAGCGCCCTGCTGACCGCCCGTCCCCGGGTGGATATTGCCGAGGTGCAGCTCGCGGTGGAAAACCAGCTGATGGCGGGATGTTACCCCCAGCTGGCACGCAGCTATATTGAGTATCGTCACGATCGCGACGTCGCCCGCGAGCTGCGCGGTCGTCTGAATCATGAGATCCGTGGTCTGGTTGAGCAGAGCAATCCCGCGCTGCTGAATGAAAATGCCAATAAAGACAGTAAAGTGATCCCGACACAGCGCGACCTGCTGGCCGGTATTGTGGCTAAACATTACGCCCGTCAGCATATGCTGCCGCGTGATGTGGTCAGCGCCCATGAACGCGGTGAGATCCACTATCACGATCTCGACTACTCTCCGTTCTTTCCGATGTTCAACTGCATGCTGATCGACCTGCGCGGCATGCTGACTCACGGCTTCAAGATGGGCAATGCGGAGATCGAACCGCCGAAATCGATCTCTACCGCCACCGCCGTCACCGCCCAGATCATCGCGCAGGTGGCCAGCCATATTTACGGCGGAACCACAATTAACCGTATTGATGAGGTGCTGGCACCGTTTGTTGAAGCCAGCCTGGAGAAGCACCGCGCGACCGCACAGCAGTGGCAGATTGCGGATGCTGAAGCCTATGCGCATTCGCGCACTGAAAAAGAGTGTTATGACGCTTTCCAGTCACTGGAATACGAGGTCAACACCCTGCACACCGCCAACGGTCAGACGCCCTTTGTCACCTTCGGTTTTGGCCTGGGTACCCGTTGGTCGGCGCGTCTGGTTCAGCAGTCGATCCTGCGCAACCGTATTGCCGGCCTGGGGAAAAACCATAAAACGGCAGTGTTCCCGAAGCTGGTGTTTGCCATTAAAGCCGGGCTGAACCAGGCGGTGGGTGAGCCTAACTACGACATCAAACAGCTGGCGCTGGAGTGCGCCAGTAAACGCATGTATCCGGATATCCTCAATTACGACCAGGTGGTGAAAGTCACCGGTTCGTTTAAAACGCCAATGGGCTGCCGCAGTTTCCTCGGGGTCTATGAGGAGAACGGCGAGCAGATCCACGATGGCCGGAACAATATCGGCGTGATCAGCCTGAACCTGCCGCGTATTGCGCTGGAGTCGGAGGGGGACGAGGGGCGCTTCTGGGTTCTGCTGGAGCAGCGCCTGCTGCTGGCGAAAAAAGCGCTGATGACACGTATCGCCAGGCTGGAAAATGTCAAAGCCCGCGTTGCGCCGATCCTCTATATGGAAGGTGCCTGCGGGGTACGCCTGAAGGCCGATGAGCCGGTAGCCTCGATCTTCCGCAACGGCAGAGCCTCCATTTCTCTGGGCTATATCGGCATTCACGAAACGCTGAACGCCCTGAGTGGCGGCAGCGTGCATCCTTATGACGATGAACAACTGCGGGCGAAAGGGCTGCAGATTGTCGCCCGGCTGCGTGAGGCCGTGGAAGCCTGGAAAGAGGAGACCGGCTACGGCTTCAGCCTGTACAGCACCCCCAGCGAAAATCTGTGCGATCGCTTCTGCCGCCTTGATGCCGCGGAGTTTGGTGTGGTGCCGGGTGTGACGGATAAGGGCTATTACACCAACAGCTTCCACCTTGACGTGGAGAAGAAGGTGAACCCATACGATAAAATCGACTTTGAGGCGGGCTACCCGCCGTTAGCCAGCGGCGGTTTTATCTGTTACGGCGAATATCCCAATATTCAGCACAACCTGAAGGCGCTGGAAGATGTCTGGGATTACAGCTACAGCCGGGTGCCTTATTACGGTACCAATACGCCGATCGACGAATGCTATGAGTGCGGCTTTACCGGCGAATTCGACTGCACCAGCAAAGGCTTCACCTGCCCGAAATGCGGTAACCACGACAGCACCCGCGTTTCCGTCACCCGTCGGGTATGCGGCTACCTTGGCAGCCCGGATGCCCGCCCCTTTAACGCCGGCAAGCAGGAAGAGGTAAAACGTCGGGTTAAGCATCTGCAAAACGGCCAGCTTGGATGAACATCCATCAGTATTACCCGGTGGATATCGTTAACGGCCCCGGCACGCGCTGCACGCTGTTTGTTTCCGGCTGCGTGCACGAATGCCCGGGCTGCTATAACAAAAGTACCTGGCGGGTAAACTCCGGGGTGCCGTTTACGCTGGATATGGAAGAACGGCTGATTGCCGATCTCAACGACACGCGCATTCCGCGCCAGGGATTGTCGCTGTCCGGCGGCGATCCTCTGCATCCGGCTAATCTCGCCGATGTCGGACGGCTGTTACGGCGGGTGCGCCGTGACTGTGCGGGAAAGGATATCTGGATGTGGACCGGCTACCGACGGGAGGAGCTGGACGCGCAGCAGCAGCGGGTGGTCGCCGAGGTTAACGTACTGATTGACGGGAAATATATCCAGGCGCTCAGAGACCCGGCGCTGCGCTGGCGCGGCAGCAGCAACCAGGTCATTCATCAGCTGCGCTGAGATCAGTCAGCGATAAAGTGCGGGATAAACCTTGAACTGTCTTTGGTGATCGGCCCGTTATCCTCACGAATACCGATACCCGCGGCGCTGTCGCCCACAATCCAGCTGCCGATCAGCGTATGGTCATGCCCGAACCGGGGTAACGGCGCACTGGCCTGCCAGATACGGGGTTCATCCGCGTATTCGCCGGGCTCACTGGCCAGCCGTTGCCGGCCATCGCGATCGGCATACATGGTGATATTCGCCCCTTCGCGCGAGAACAACGGTTTACTGACGAAACCGCGCCACTGAGCGCCCATTTCCTCCGCTAACCGCCAGCCCGGTTTATCCACTTCCCCGGTAAACCAGGCCGGCAGCAGGTTAGGATGCCCGCGATGCCAGCGCCACAGCAGCGGTAAGATGCCCTTGTTACTGAGCACGGTTTTCCACAGGGGTTCAATCCAGCGTTCACGGCCCTTGCGCAGTAGCGGTCCGTAATCATCACGCAGCATCCACTCCAGCGGGTAAAGCTTGAAGGCCTGTTCTATCACCCGATCCTGCATATCCGTGAGCACGCCCCCCACGCCCATGCCCACCTCTTCCAGATAGAGAAAACGTGTTTCAAGGCCTGCCTGTCGGGCGCAATCTTCAAGATACTGCACCGTGCCGCGATCTTCCGCCGATCCCTGACAGCAGCAAAAATAGAGCGGGTGCTGATTGCGCCATAGCGCCAGCCGCGCGATCAGCTTCTCCTGCAGGGAATTAAACTGATCGGCATGATGGGGGACCTGCCCCCTGCCCGCGACATCGGTCAGCCACTGCCACTGAAAAAACGCGGCTTCATACAGAGACGTGGGGGTATCAGCATTGTATTCCAGCAGCTTAACCGGCCCCTGGCCTCCCCAGCTGAAGTCCATCCGGCCGTAGAGTGAGGGTTCACGACGCTGCCAGCTGCGGGCAATGGCCTCCCAGTAGAGGGGCGGGATCGCCAGGGCTGTCAGCAGCTCTTCATCGCCGGTGACGCGATCGACCAAATCAAGGCACATCTGATGCAGCTCTTCCGTTGGCCCCTCAATATCCTGCTCTATCTGACGCAGGGTAAAGCGATAGGCCCGGGTTTCATCCCAGTACACTTCATCATCGATAATATGGAAGTTAAAACCGTAGCGGGCAGCGATGGCAGCAAGGTCGCGCCGTGGCGTGCAGGCGATACGTATCATCTTCAGCCCCCTGAACGATGATATGAACTGCCGCCAAACCCGCCGCGTGAGACCGTGCGCCCACTGAACTTATGGGCGTCAGCATCAGCAGAGGAACGCGTCCAGCGTGCTTCACTGCCCGGCGTCCTCAGCGTCTCACGATCGTTCGGATCACGATAGAAGGCGCGCCCGCCGCCGTAGTAACCGCCCCCTGAAGAGGACGCCCCCTGACTGTCTTCCTGCGGGCGCTTACCCATAGTAAAGCCCGCCAGTCGCGGCAGAAAATGGTGTGTTACCAGGCTGTAATGGCAGTTCCCGAGGCCATAATAGTTCTGACAGGCATAACTGTTATCAAATCCCTGTGAACTGGCATCCAGCTGTTGTTGGGCGGCCTGCTCCTGCGCCTCACAGGCCCGGAGGGAATAGCCTGCCTGCGTGCACTCATTGCTGCTGGCAAAGATGGTCTGCTCTTCCCCCTGGTCCCGGCAGCTGTGGAGCAGTGCCATACCGGTGCCGCCCATAATAACCAGCGTCAGCCATGTCGTGGATTTACGCGGCGCGTCATTCAGGGCTGCACCTTGCGAGAAGGACTTAAATTCCACCGGCTTTTGACCGCCCGAACGTGAGCGGCGACGTTTCTTTTTCAAGTTTACTGCTTCCCTGCCTGAAAAGTTTTAGTAGGTCATACAGGCTGCATTGATGATCCCTCCGCCAAGGGAGACCCCGCCGAGAAATAAGCCGACAGCCAGATGGTTATCTTCAATATGCTGGCTGATTTTCGGCAGATAAATGCGCGCCAGTCCAAACACCAGCAGTTGAACGACAAGCGCGACGGCACCCCATATAACATAATCGAGTAAATTGACGGAGTTAATCGCCACGCTGGCCAGCGGGATAATATAACCTAATAGTGCACCAATGAAACCCAGTGCCGCCGCCAGATTATTCTCTTTAATCAGGCGCCACTCGTTATGCGGGGTAATGCGTGTGTAGATAAACAGGAATATCAGCACCATTGCACAGCTGGTGAAAAAATAGGAGCCGAAAGCGAGTAACAGATGCAGCGTAGCCATGAATTCGTCCTGAAGGTGATAGGCAGAGTGAGAATTCATCATAAGGGGCGCTACCGGTAAACGCCAGCAGGCTGCATTTTCTTTACCTTTGTGTGCGCCTTCTTTTCCCGAAAAATCAGGAGCCTGTGAATTCAAAAGCCGCCCCGGGTTGATTTTCAGCGTCAGTGAACCACACTTATTCCGTTCTCAACGAAAGCTCACAGGAGGAAATATGAGCAAGAAGATTGCGGTGCTGATAACCGATGAATTTGAAGACTCAGAATTTACTTCCCCCGCCGAGGCGTACAGAAATGCCGGCCACGAGGTGATTACCATTGAGACTGAGGCCGGTAAAACGATTACCGGGAAACAGGGTAAAGCCAGCGTGAAGGTCGATAAAAGTATCGATGATGTGCATCCGGCTGAATTTGATGCCCTGCTGCTGCCGGGCGGTCACTCCCCTGATACACTGCGCGGTGACGACCGGTTTGTAGAATTCACCAAAGCCTTTGTTGCGCTGGGTAAACCCGTTTTTGCCATCTGCCACGGCCAGCAGTTGCTGATCAGCGCCAATGCGGTACGCGGGCGTAAAATGACCACGGTGAAACCGGTGGTGATTGACCTGAAAAACGCTGGCGCGGATTTTTACGATGAAGAGGTCGTGATCGACAACGATCGCCTGGTCACCAGCCGTACCCCGGACGACCTGCCCGCCTTTAACCGTGAATCCCTGCGTATTCTGAACGCCGCCTGATAGTGGCCCCTGGCCAGCTGCGGCTGGCCTTGCCCCCCTTAAGATCCCGTCGAAGATGCGCTAAAGTACCCTCCTCCTTCTTTGTGTGGATTGGGAAGCTATGCATTCTGCTGCACCTACCGGCTGGCAACTTTATATTGTGCGTACCGCCAGCGGGATGCTGTACACCGGCATCACAAATGACGTGGCACGACGCTTTGCGCAGCACCAGAGCGGTAAAGGCGCGAAGGCATTACGGGGTAAGGGGCCGCTTGAGCTGTTGTTTCACTGTGAGGCGGGGGATCGTTCGCTGGCGTCAAAGCTGGAATATCAGGTTAAACAGCTTAAAAAGTTGCAAAAAATCAGGCTGATAGAGCACCAGCCTGTGTCGCTTGTTCAGTGGCTTGCCGCGCTCAGAAACGCGTAAACGGCGCCGAGTATTCGATACGACCTTCCACGCCGTTAAAGGCGTCATCTGCCAGCTTGTAAACCTGGAAAGTCGCTGCAGTGCCTTCCCAGCGACAGTCCAGCTGGTGGCGCGCAGCCGGCTCAAACCCGTAAGGCCCGAAGTAAGCGGGGTCGCCCAGCACCACCACGGCGGCATAGCCGAACTCATTGAGCGTATCCAGCCCTTCATAGACAAGCTGCTTACCAATGCCCTGCCGGCGGACACGTTCATCAACCGCCAGCGGCGCTAATCCCACCCACTGACGATCTTCATCGTTCAGCGTGACCGGGCTGAACGCCGCATAGCCCAGCACCTGGCCATCATCATCTGTGGCCACCACGCCGAGCGTTAATAATCCGTCTTCACGGAGTTGCTGCACCAGTTCCGCCTCCGCAGAGGTGGGGAAGCTGCGGCGCAGCAGGCTGTCGATGCTGGCAGCATCAATACCTATTTCTGAACGAATTAACATGAGACACCTGCGCGATCCGCAGGGGAAATCGCGTCCTTTTTCAGTCCGGCCTCAATAAAGTCAGCCAGTTGCATTAGTCCGATGCGTAACGGCTTCGGCATGGATTCCAGGTCGATCGCATCCATCAGGTTTTTCACTTCCAGACCCAGCTCGGTATCACCTTCAATCAGCAGACGACGCTGAAAAAACAGGGTGTCCGGGTCCTGTCTGCGGGCGGCGATCAGCACCAAATCGTTGGCATTGCCACGGAACCAGACATCGGCTTCCGCGCGTTCGGCTACATGAAGTTCGCCCTGCTGCAGCGTCACTGACCAGCACAGTTCGAGATCGCTAACCTCGATTCCCAGCCAGCGCCCTTCCAGGAAATCCAGCTCACCTTCCGCCAGCGCCTGCTGAAACTGCCAGCGTAGCAATGCCTGCAGTAGCGGCTTCTTCACGGCAAACGGGGTAAACCGCAGTGGAAAACGCAGTAATTGCGGTCCGTGACGGACACAGCGGCTGCGTAGCGGGTTCAACACCATTATCACTCCTTACGAATAAATTTCAGCTATTTTGCCACAACAGCAAAATGCGTCTGACGGCTGGATCAACAAAGTGTGCGAACTATACGAGTTTTATCAGGGATCACGAACCCCATCAATACGCCATTAGCTGCCTTAAATCAAAATTTGTCACCGCTTTCCTCACTAAACTCATCAACTCTTCTGATTAGTTGGATCGATCCCTATGGAACTTCTCTGCCCGGCCGGAAACCTTCCGGCGCTGAAGGCGGCCATCGATAACGGTGCCGATGCGGTGTATATCGGCCTGAAAGATGAAACCAATGCCCGCCACTTTGCGGGTCTGAATTTCACCGACAAACGCCTGCAGGAAGCAGCACGCTACGTTCATCAGCGTAAACGCAAACTGCATGTGGCGATCAACACCTTTGCCCATCCTGATGGCTATGTGCGTTGGCAGCGCGCCGTCGATATGGCCGCTCATGCCGGTGCCGATGCTTTAATCCTGGCAGATATTGCCATGCTGGCGTACGCCGCAGAAAAATATCCCCATATTGAACGTCATGTTTCGGTACAGGCCTCCGCGACAAATGCGGCTGCCGTTCGCTTTTATCAGCGTAACTTCGATGTATCACGCGTGGTATTGCCGCGAGTGCTATCGATGCATCAGGTGCGCCAGCTGGCCCGCGATACCACCGTCCCCCTGGAGGTCTTTGCCTTCGGCAGTCTGTGCATTATGGCAGAGGGCCGTTGTTACCTTTCTTCTTACCTGACGGGCGAGTCACCCAATACGGTCGGCGCCTGCTCGCCTGCCCGTTTTGTTCGCTGGCAGCAGACCCCCGCCGGGCTGGAATCCCGGCTGAATGAAGTGCTGATTGATCGCTATGACGCGGGAGAAAATGCCGGATACCCGACGCTGTGCAAAGGCCGTTATAAGGTCGACAAGGCTCATTATCATGTCCTCGAAGAACCCACCAGCCTCAATACGCTGGCGCTGCTGCCCGAGCTGATGGCAGCGAATATCGTCTCGGTGAAAATTGAAGGGCGCCAGCGCAGCCCCGCTTATGTTGAACAGGTGGCACGGATCTGGCGTCAGGCCATTGACCGCTGTCACGCTGACCCGCAGAACTTTACCGCACAGCCGCAGTGGATGACGGCGCTCAGTGCGCTGAGTGAAGGTACACAAACCACGCTCGGTGCCTATCACCGGCAGTGGCAGTAGGAGACAGGATGAAATATTCACTGGGACCGGTACTGTGGTACTGGTCAAAAGAGACGCTGAACGCATTTTATCAGTCGGCCGCCGACAGTGACGCTGACATTGTCTACCTGGGAGAATCGGTGTGCAGTAAACGCCGCGCCACGAAAACCGGCGACTGGCTGAGTATGGCCAGGCAACTGGCTGATGCCGGCAAGCAGGTGGTGCTCAGTACGCTGGCACTGGTGCAGTCTCCTTCGGAACTGACCGAGCTGAAGCGCTACATTGATAACGGCGAATTCTTGATCGAAGCCAATGATGTCGGCGCAGTGACGCTGGCCAGCGAAGCCGGGATCCCCTTCGTCGCCGGCCCTGCGCTTAATGTCTATAATGCCGTCGCACTGAAACTGTTGCTGGACATGGGAATGACGCGCTGGTGCATGCCGGTGGAACTGTCGCGGGACTGGCTGATGCAGTTGATCAATCAGTGTGAAGAACTGGGCATCCGCCAGCGGTTTGAGGTTGAAGTGTTGAGCTATGGTCATCTGCCGCTGGCCCTGTCAGCCCGCTGCTTTACCGCCCGTTCAGAAAATCGCAGCAAGGATGAATGTCAGACCTGCTGTATTGACTATCCCCAGGGACGCCGTGTGCATACCCAGGAGGATCAGCAGGTGTTTGTTCTGAACGGCATTCAGACCATGAGCGGCAGCTGCTACAACCTGGGTAACGATCTGACCTCCATGCAGGGGCTGGTCGATATTGTGCGTCTTTCACCGCAGGATGCAGGAACGCTGTCGGTGATCCCCCAGTTCCGCGCTAACGAAGCGGGCCAGCGGCCACTGAAGATGGATCACCACGCAGACTGTAACGGCTACTGGCGACGGGTCGCAGGGCTGGAGCTGGTGAATTAAGACACGCTCGCGCCGATCCTGCGTTATCCTGGCGGCCGGTATCTCTCGTCAGGATAAATCCCGCTATTATAATAGTGGTGCATCAGTTACCTGATAACGGGGCAGAGGCTGATCAAAGCGTTCGCGCCGCTGTACCGTTAATTCCAGGAGTGCTGCGAACGGACAATAATACAGACAACAAATCCCTTAATCTGTCTCTTTTGTACCTGGCGCAGCGTCGGCCGTTAGACAAAGTGAGCAACTATGCCTGATAAAAAAAATGTACCGCTTTCGGTACTGGATCTCGCCCCCATTCCTCAGGGTGCCTCCGCGCGCGATGCGTTTCATGCATCACTCTCTCTGGCTAAGCAGTCTGAATCGCTTGGCTTTCACCGCTACTGGCTGGCAGAGCACCACAACATGTCCGGGATTGCCAGTGCGGCAACCTCCGTACTGATTGGTTATCTGGCGGCGAATACGCAAACCCTGCGTCTGGGGTCGGGCGGGGTGATGTTACCCAACCATTCACCGCTGGTGATTGCCGAGCAGTTCGGCACCCTGGAGTCGCTTTACCCTGGCCGTATCGATCTGGGTCTGGGCCGCGCACCGGGTTCCGATCAGCGCACCATGCTGGCGCTGCGCCGCCATATGGCCGGGCATGTCGATAATTTCCCATCCGATGTGAGTGAACTCATCCGCTGGTTCGATCACTCGGGGGAAGAGATGCCGGTGGTACAGCCGGTTCCCGGAACAGGGCTGAAAATACCGGTCTGGCTGCTTGGCTCCAGCCTGTACAGCGCGCAGCTGGCGGCGCAGATGGGCCTGCCTTTCGCTTTCGCTTCGCACTTTGCTCCCGATATGTTGTTACAGGCGCTGCATTTATACCGCGAGAACTTCAAACCCTCTGCGCGGCTGGATAAACCCTATGCAATGGTGTGTGTCAACGTGGTGGCTGCAGACAGCGATCGCGATGCGCGCTTCCTGTTCACCTCCATGCAGCAGCAGTTTATCAATCTTCGCCGCGGCAAACCGGGCCCGCTGCCCGCGCCGGTGGATAACATGGACAACCTGTGGTCACCGTCAGAACAGTACGGCGTGCAGCAGGCGCTGAGTATGTCGGTGGTGGGTGATAAAGATAAAGTCCGTCAGGGGCTGGCGGCGCTGATGCGTGAAACCCAGGCAGACGAAGTGATGGTCAACGGGCAGATTTTCGATACTCAGGCACGGCTTTACTCCTTTGAGCTGGCCATGCAGGCCCGCAACGCTCTGTAACCCTGATCGCAGGGCAAAAAAAAACCAGCCCGAAGGCTGGTTTTTTTATTTGGCATCAGTGATTACGCATCACGACGACGGGTAGGTGCTGCGCCGCCTTCAGTGCGTGGACCACGTGAAGGGCCACCCGGACGACGTTCACCGCCACGGTCATTGCTGAAGCGACGACCGCCTTCAGCACCACCGCGTGGGGCTCCGCCTTCACGGCCAGCGCCAGCGCCAAAGCCACCGCGTGCAGGACCGCCCGGACGACGTTCGCCGCCACGGTCATTGCTGCGTGGCTGTGCATCACCAATCAGCTGCATATTCATCGGTTTGTTCAGAATACGCGTGCGGGTGAAGTGTGACAGAACTTCGCCCGGCATGCCTTTTGGCAGTTCGATAGTGGAGTGCGTACCGAACAGCTTGATGTTACCGATGTAGCGGCTGCTGATGTCGCCTTCGTTAGCGATAGCGCCAACGATGTGACGCACTTCAACACCGTCATCACGGCCTACTTCAATGCGGTACACTTCCATATCACCGACGTCACGACGTTCACGACGTGGACGATCGCCTTCTGCGCGGGGTTCACGTGGTTCACGTGGGCCACGATCCGGACGATCGCTGCGGCCGGCCTGGCGGTCATCGCGATCGCGGAACTGGCTGCGCGGACGCTGTGGCGCATCAGCAGGAACGATCAGTGGACGTTCGCCCTGAGCCATTTTCAGCAGTGCTGCGGCCAGCGTTTCGATATCCAGCTCTTCTTCTGGCTGCATTTTAGCCAGCAGAGCACGGTACTGCTCCAAATCGCTGCTTTCCAGCTGCTGCTGAACTTTAGCAGCAAACTTCGCCAGACGGCGCTCACCCAGCAGTTCTGCGTTTGGCAGCTCGACTTCAGGAATGGTCAGCTTCATGGTGCGTTCGATGTTGCGCAGCAGACGACGCTCGCGGTTTTCAACGAACAGCAGAGCACGGCCGGCACGACCTGCACGACCGGTACGGCCGATACGGTGAACGTAAGATTCTGCGTCCATCGGGATGTCATAGTTAACCACCAGGCTGATACGCTCAACGTCCAGGCCACGGGCCGCAACGTCGGTGGCGATCAGGATGTCCAGACGACCATCTTTCAGGCGCTCCAGCGTCTGCTCACGCAGTGCCTGGTTCATATCACCGTTCAGGGCAGCACTGTTGTAACCGCTGCGCTCCAGCGCTTCAGCCACTTCCAGCGTCGCGTTTTTAGTGCGCACGAAGATGATTGCAGCATCGAAGTCTTCTGATTCCAGGAAGCGGGTCAGTGCATCCGTTTTACGGCCGTAAGCAGTCCAGTAGCTCTGGCTGATGTCCGGACGCGTGGTCATGCTTGACTGGATACGCACTTCCTGCGGATCTTTCATAAAGCGCTTGGTAATGCGACGAATGGCTTCTGGCATGGTGGCAGAGAACAGAGCAGTCTGATGATTGTCTGGGATCTGCGCCATGATAGTTTCAACGTCTTCGATGAAGCCCATACGCAGCATTTCATCGGCTTCGTCCAGCACCAGGCCGCGCAGGTTAGACAGATCTAACGTGCCGCGTTTCAGGTGGTCAAGCAGACGACCAGGCGTGCCCACAACAACCTGTGGTCCCTGGCGCAGCGCGCGCAGCTGCACGTCGTAACGCTGGCCGCCGTAAAGGGCAACCACGTTCAGGCCGCGCATATGTTTAGCGAATTCTGTCATCGCTTCAGCAACCTGCACCGCCAGTTCGCGGGTCGGTGCAAGCACCAGGATCTGAGGTGCTTTTACGGTTGGGTCAATGTTATGTAATAACGGCAGCGAGAAGGCTGCAGTTTTGCCACTCCCGGTCTGCGCCATACCCAGCACATCACGGCCCGCCAGCAGATGAGGAATACACTCAAGCTGGATTGGGGAAGGCTTCACGTAGCCCATGCCGGTCAGTGATTCGAGGAGGTCGGCGTTCAGGCCAAGGTCAGCAAAAGTAGTTTGGATATCAGTCATGTAGTACACGTGCCTCTTAGATTGCGGCGGCCAGTCTACATAACTCGTCGTGAAAATTTTCAGTCATTTTCATCAAAAAGTGTGAACCGGCTCAAATTAGTGGTTTTGACGAACAAAAAGGCCCTCATCCGCTAAGATGATGACTTTTCGAAAAAACGGGCAATGAAGTTCGTCAGCTATTGCTGGTCAGATTCTGATAAATCGTCTTGTGTCTGGCCGAGTAGCGCCAGCTCCAACAATGCATATCGATGCTCAACAAAGTTGTGAACGTTGTTGGCGACCGTCAGCTTGAACAACGCTTCTGCGTTGTCCTTCTCCCCCAGACTTAGGTAGTACTTACCTAAATAGAAGTTGGTTTCACTGAGATGTTCAGCGAGCGAGGTGTTATCCGTTGCGTCCGCCTGGAGCCGTTCCATCAGCGTTTTTTCGCTGATATCGCCCAGGTAGAACTCGACAATATTCCATCCCCATTGTTCCTTCACCGCTTTGTCGTAACGCTGCTTGAGCGAAACTTTTGCCTGGTCTGCGTTAATCTCACGTTCGGTGAGATACAGCCACAGGCTGCGGAAGGGATCGTTAGGATCGTCTTGATAAAACGCCAGCAGATCATCTTGCGCCAGTTTAAATCTTCCGCCGTAATACAAAGCGATACCACGATTTAAACGCGCATAATTGTAAGTTGGATCAAGCTCAAGTACAGAATCAAACGCTTCATAGGCAGCATCAAAGTTGCCTGCCTGCGTTAAATATATGCCTAAGTAATTGAATACTTCAGGCATATCCGGTCTGATAGACAGCGCTTGTGAAAAATCATTTCGCGCCAGTGCTCTCAAACCGAGACTATCATACAACACTCCGCGCTCATATAACAGCTGTGCGCGTTCATCATCGGTCAATGACCGACTGGCAAGTATTTGTTCCATGCGCGCGAGAATGACTTCCTGCTGCAGCGTAGGCTGCAAGGGGACCGCCAAAACTTCGTTCTTACGCCATTCGGTGTTGCTGCATCCTGCCAGCGTCAAAGCTGTCGCAACTATACACCAGCGCAAAAATGGCTTCATTTACCACTCCCGAAAACAAACATTGGGATGGACATCCTGTCATCCGCCTGCCGTTCACAAGGCCATCCAGCCCTCGCGATGAAACAATCCTCCGCACCCGAAGATGCGGAGAACTCAATGGTAATGCCGTTACTCTGCTTCAGGTGCTGCAGGAACTTCAGCTTCAGGCTGAGCCTGTTCGCTGGCTTCTTTGATGCTCAGGCGTACGCGACCCTGACGGTCAACTTCCAGTACTTTCACTGGTACTTCCTGGCCCATCTGCAGGTAGTCTGTCACTTTCTCAACGCGCTTGTCAGCGATTTGAGAGATGTGAACCAGACCTTCTTTTCCACCGCCGATAGCAACGAAGGCACCGAAGTCAACGATGCGGGTCACTTTACCGTTATAGATACGGCCCACTTCGATTTCTGCAGTAATCTCTTCGATACGACGGATAGCGAATTTCGCTTTCTCACCGTCAGTCGCTGCGATTTTAACCGTACCGTCATCTTCAATTTCGATGGTGGTGCCGGTTTCTTCGGTCAGCGCACGGATCACCGAACCCCCTTTACCGATCACGTCTTTAATCTTATCAACGCTGATCTTGATGGTATGGATGCGTGGTGCAAACTGAGAGATATCGCCGCGCGGAGTGCTGATTGCCTGTTCCATAACGCTCAGAATGTGCAGACGCGCACCCTTAGCCTGGTTCAGCGCTTCATGCATGATTTCGCGAGTGATGCCTTCAATTTTGATGTCCATCTGCAGCGCAGTGATACCTTCACGGCTACCGGCTACTTTGAAGTCCATGTCGCCCAGGTGATCTTCGTCACCCAGAATGTCTGACAGAACAACGAAGTTATCGTTGTCTTTCACCAGACCCATCGCAATACCGGCTACGGCTGCTTTGATAGGGACACCGGCATCCATCAGTGCCAGAGAAGCACCACATACGGACGCCATCGATGATGAACCGTTAGATTCGGTGATTTCAGACACCACACGCACGGTGTACGGGAACGCATCGCCTTTTGGCATCACGGCCAGAACACCACGTTTCGCCAGACGACCGTGACCGATTTCACGACGCTTAGGCGAACCGACCATGCCGGTTTCACCGACAGAGTACGGAGGGAAGTTGTAGTGGAACAGGAAGTTATCAGTACGCTCACCCATCAGTTCATCCAGGTTCTGCGCATCACGGGCAGTACCCAGTGTTGCGGTAACCAGTGCCTGAGTCTCACCACGGGTGAACAGTGCTGAACCGTGGGTACGTGGCAGAACGCCGGTACGCACATCCAGACCACGGATCATGTCTTTTTCACGGCCATCGATACGTGGCTCACCGCGCAGAATGCGGCTACGTACCACGTCTTTTTCCAGCGCGTGCAGAATGTCGCTGATCTCACCGGCATCCAGTGACTCATCTTCAGCCAGCAGGGCCGCAGTGGTTTCTGATTTGATCACGTC
Organism: Erwinia persicina NBRC 102418; assembly: GCF_001571305.1. Taxonomy (GTDB): domain Bacteria; phylum Pseudomonadota; class Gammaproteobacteria; order Enterobacterales; family Enterobacteriaceae; genus Erwinia; species Erwinia persicina. The sequence goes on from NZ_BCTN01000007.1 coordinate 136,240, forward strand.
AACCTGAGCATAACGCTCCTGTTTTTCGGTGATACGGTAAGCGTCGCTCAGACGGGATTCCGCCAGCGCAGCGATACGGGCGTTCAACGCGTCGTTCGGTGCTTCTGGTGTCCAGTCCCAGCGAGGTTTGCCTGCTTCAGCCACCAGTTCGTTAATGGTGTCGATAACGATCTGCTGCTGCTCATGGCCATACACCACGGCACCCAGCATCTGGTCTTCGCTTAACAGTTCAGCTTCTGACTCAACCATCAGCACAGCGCCTTTGGTACCGGCAACGACCAGATCCAGTTTGCTCTCTTTCAGCTCATCGGTCGTTGGGTTCAGTACGTACTGGTCGTTCAGGTAACCGACGCGCGCAGCACCGATTGGACCGTTAAACGGCAGACCAGACAGTGACAGTGCCGCAGAAGCACCGATCAGCGCAACGATGTCCGGGTTAACCTGTGGGTTAACGGAAACAACGGTAGCGATAACCTGCACTTCGTTGACGAAGCCTTCCGGGAACAGTGGGCGCAGCGGACGGTCAATCAGACGTGAAGTCAGTGTTTCGCCTTCGCTTGGACGGCCTTCACGACGGAAGAAGCTGCCCGGGATACGACCAGCAGCGTAGGTACGCTCCTGATAGTTAACGGTCAGTGGGAAGAAATCCTGACCTGGTTTTGCATTTTTACGGCCAACAACGGTCACGAACACCGCGGTGTCGTCCATGCTTACCATTACGGCAGCCGTTGCCTGGCGGGCCATCATACCGGTCTCAAGAGTGACGGTATGCTGACCATACTGGAATTTTTTTACGATCGGGTTCAGCAAAATTAGTTCCTTAACTTCAGGGTCAGTAGTTTTTTATACCGACCGTGGATATTTAATCTTCATTTTGCATCCTCGCGACTAATGACAACCCTAATCCCAGATGGGATAAAGCCTCTCATTAGCCGCGCGAACGTCTGCAACTGAAGATCACACTCAGCAACAATACAATAGTTTGCGTGTAATTGCTGCCGCTTGCTTGAAAAAAGGGGCCTTAAAGGCCCCTTTCCAGCGAAACTCGCACCAGGTTGTCCGATGACCCACTTACACCTTCAGAAGATCTGAAACCGTGGCGGGACAACCTGTAAGACTTAGCGACGCAGACCCAGACGTTCGATCAGGCTGGTGTAGCGTGCAACGTCTTTACGCTTCAGGTAATCCAGCAGCTTACGACGCTGAGATACCATGCGCAGCAGGCCACGACGGCTGTGGTGGTCTTTCTTGTGCTCAGAGAAGTGACCCTGCAGATGAGTAATCTGCGCGGTCAGCAGTGCAACCTGAACTTCAGTAGAACCACTGTCGTTTGCGCCACGACCGAAATCAGCAACGATCTGTGCTTTAGTTTCAACACTTAGAGACATGAGACAACTCCAAAAATTAAGATAAATGTACAGGCGCCGATCTCTAATTCAGCAACCCAGTGTAAAGCCGCGCCATTCTACTCTTAGCGCTACTTAAGCGCAAATAGCTAGTCGAAATATTCTACAACCAGCCGGCGCGGGGCTACCCGTCCATCGTCGGCGATTTCCGCCATACCAATAAACTTATGCTCCTCGCCTTCCGTCACCCGCACCAGCCCGCTGGCAGGGGCGCCTGCGGCCTGAACCGGCATCCCCTGCTTAAAGTAAGCCGCGACCGAACTGAGCAGATTCACCACGGGATATTCCGCTGCCGGGCTGTCCATTGGCATCAGCAGTGCGTCCAGCAAATCAGCAGGAGACTGTTCGCTGCGGTGAGCTTCTTCCGTCAGGGCATTGAGCTGTTCCAGCGTCACCATTTTTTCGATGGGGTACGTGGCCACCTGCAACCGACGCAGGTAGGTAACATGCGCACCGCAGCCCAGCTTTTCGCCAAGATCGTCAATGATAGTGCGAATGTAAGTGCCTTTTGAGACATGGATTTCCAGCTCAAGCTCATGACCTTCGTGACGAATAAACAGCAGCTCATAGACCGTAATACTGCGCGACTCGCGCGGCACTTCAATGCCTTCACGGGCATATTCATACAGCTTGCGGCCCTGGTATTTCAGCGCTGAATACATGGACGGGATCTGCTGCGTTTCACCGCGGAAACTGTCCAGCGCCTGCGCCAGCGTGTCGGCACTGAACGCGACCGGGCGCTCGCTGACAATCACTCCATCGGCATCGGAGGTATCGGTGCGCTGCCCGAGACGGGCAATGACCCGATAACGCTTATCCGATTCCAGCAGATACTGGGAAAACTTGGTCGCTTCCCCCAGACAGATCGGCAGCATGCCAGTTGCCAGAGGATCGAGCGCGCCGGTATGGCCCGCACGATTGGCGTTATACAGGCGTTTGACTTTCTGCAGCGCGTCGTTGGAGGACAAACCGCCAGGCTTGTCCAGCAACAGAACGCCGTGGATATCGCGACCGCGACGACGAGGACGACTCATTACTCTGCTTTGCCTTCTTCCTGGTTCTCTTCCTGGCCATCTTCAACCGGGCCACGACGCTCTTCGTCATTTCTGACCACGTTCGTTACCAGATTAGACATGCGCATCCCTTCAACCAGCGAGTTGTCGTAGAAAAACGTCAGCTCAGGCACGATACGCAAACGCATCGCTTTACCGAGAAGGGAGCGGATATAGCCGGCAGCGTCACCCAGGGCACGCAGGCCGCCTTTGATAGCTTCTTCGTCTTTATCGTTCAGGAAGGTCACGAACACCTTGGCGTAGGCCAGGTCACGTGACACATCCACGCCGGAAACCGTTACCATCATGCCCAGGCGCGGGTCTTTAATCTCACGCTGCAGGATCATGGCGATCTCTTTTTGCAGTTCCTGAGAAACACGCTGCGGGCGACCGAATTCTTTCGCCATAATTTTATCTCTCTTATAAAAGATTGGGAGGCCAGAAGCCTCCCAATTAGTGTTGCTGATTGCGGACGTCGACTTAGTCGATGGTGCGCTGGATTTCGATAATTTCGAAGACTTCGATCATATCGCCAACACGCACATCGTTGTAGTTCTTCACGCCGATACCACATTCCATGCCGTTACGGACTTCGTTAACGTCATCTTTGAAGCGGCGCAGAGATTCCAGCTCGCCTTCGTAGATCACCACGTTGTCACGCAGAACACGGATTGGGTTGTGACGTTTAATATTACCTTCCGTCACCATACAACCGGCGATGGCACCGAATTTCGGTGATTTGAACACGTCACGTACCGCTGCCAGACCGATGATCTGCTGTTTGTACTCTGGTGCCAGCATCCCGCTCATCGCGGCTTTCACTTCGTCAATCAGATTATAGATGACGGAGTAGTAACGCAGATCCAGGCTTTCTGAGTCGATCACGCGGCGCGCTGAAGCATCAGCACGTACGTTGAAGCCTACCAGGATGGCGTTAGAAGCTGCAGCCAGCGTCGCGTCGGTTTCAGTGATACCACCTACGCCGGAACCGATGATTTTCACTTTCACTTCATCAGTAGAAAGCTTCAGCAGTGACTCGGAGATAGCTTCGACAGAACCCTGTACGTCAGCTTTCAGCACGATGTTCAGCTCAGAAACTTCGCCTTCAGTCATGTTCGCAAACATGTTCTCCAGCTTAGATTTCTGCTGACGTGCCAGCTTAACTTCACGGAATTTGCCCTGACGATACAGTGCCACTTCACGCGCTTTCTTCTCGTCACGTACAACGGTCGCTTCATCACCCGCTGCCGGCACACCGGACAGGCCGAGGATCTCAACCGGAATAGAAGGACCGGCAGTCATCACTTCACGGCCCATCTCGTCACGCATCGCACGCACACGGCCGTATTCGAAGCCACACAGAACGATGTCGCCTTTGTTCAGCGTACCTTCACGAACCAGAACCGTTGCGACCGGACCACGACCTTTATCCAGGAAGGATTCGATAACCACACCGCTTGCCATACCCTGACGAACAGCGCTCAGTTCCAGCACTTCCGCCTGCAGCAGGATAGCGTTCAGCAGGTCATCAATACCGGTACCGACTTTCGCTGAAACGCTGACGAACATGTTTTCGCCGCCCCACTCTTCCGGGATAATCCCATACTGAGTCAGTTCAGTTTTAACACGGTCTGGATCGGCATCAGGCTTATCGCATTTGTTCACCGCAACGACAACCGGCACTTTGGCCGCTTTCGCATGCTGGATAGCTTCGATAGTCTGTGGCATCACGCCATCATCTGCAGCAACGACCAGGATAACGATATCCGTTGCCTGAGCACCACGAGCACGCATTGAGGTAAACGCGGCGTGGCCTGGGGTATCCAGGAAGGTTACCATACCGTTGTCAGTTTCAACGTGGTAGGCACCGATGTGCTGAGTAATCCCGCCCGCTTCGCCAGAGGCGACTTTCGTGGAGCGAATGTAGTCCAGCAGAGAGGTTTTACCGTGGTCAACGTGACCCATGATGGTCACGACCGGTGCACGAGACTCATGCACCGCATCGGTATCACGGTCGCTCATGACCGCTTCTTCCAACTCGTTTTCGCGGCGCAGTGTCACTTTGTGACCCATTTCTTCCGCGACCATCTGAGCAGTTTCCTGATCGATGACCTGGTTGATGGTGGCCATGGCGCCCATTTTCATCATCGCTTTGATGACCTGGGAACCTTTCACCGCCATCTTGTTAGCCAGTTCCGCTACGGTGACAGTCTCACCGATAATCACGTCACGGTTAACCGCCTGTGCTGGCTTATTGAAGCCCTGCTGCAGGGTGCTTGGCTTGCGCTTGCCGCCTTTACCGCCGCGAACCTGCGCACGCGCTTCTTCACGGTCAGTTTTCGCTTCAGAATGCTTGTTGCCTTTCTTGCGAACCGGGGCTTTAGCCGGACGAACAGCAGTACGTGTACGGCGGTCACCTTCGACCTGCGCGTCATTTTCGTCTTCTGCTGCACGAGCATGAGTTGAAGTGGTCACGTGATAATCAGAAGTGTCTTCGACTTCTTTAACCTGTGTCCACTCTTCGCCTTTCTCTTCCGCCATTTTACGTGCCTCTTCGGCTACGCGCTTCGCTTCTTCTTCGATCTTGCGAAGCGCTTCTTCTTCCGCTTTACGCTTCAGTTCTGCCGATTCCGCTTCGCGGCGGGCTTTATCGGACTGAGAGGCCCGGGTCATTTCGTCGGTATGTTGATTGCTCACTTTATCTTTTTCCGCTGCTTCACGTTTGGCTTTATCAGCTGCCTCACGCTTGGCCTGCTCCTCGGCTTCACGCTTTGCTTTGTCTTGAGCTGCGCGCAGGGCCTGTTCTTCAGCCTCGCGACGAGCCAGTTCTTCCGCTTCACGCTCTGCCTGGGCTTCCGCTTCTGCCTGTTCAGCATCGGCCGGATCGCCTTTTACATAAGTGCGTTTTTTGCGGACTTCGATTTGCACCGACTTACTTTTGCCCCCGGTGCCTGGAACATTCAAGGTGCTGCGCGTTTTGCGCTGCAGAGTAAGCTTACCAGATCCGCCGCCATGTTCGCGGTTCAGATGGGTCAGCAATGTCTCTTTTTCGTGCTGGGTAACAGAGTCAGTTTCAGACTTTTGGATCCCTGCGTCAGCAAATTGCTGTACCAGGCGTTCTACCGGTGTCTGAATCTCTGCGGCCAGCGATTTTACGGTTACATCTGTCGTCATGCTGTTCCTTCCTGCTACAGTTTATTACGCGTCGTCGCCGAACCAACAAATATTTCGTGCAGCCATAATCAGCTCACCAGCCCGTTCATCGTTCAGGCCCTCAATATCTGACAGGTCGTCCACACCCTGCTCGGCAAGATCTTCCAGCGTACGTACGCCTTTAGCTGCCAGCTTGTAGGCCATCTCGCGCTCCAGACCTTCCAGGTTCAGTAAATCTTCCGCTGGTTGACTGTCGCCGAGGCTCTCTTCCTTGGCCAGTGCCAGGGTGGTTAACGCGTTTTTAGCTCGGTCGCGCAACGCTTCTACTGTCTCTTCATCAAGACCGTCGATTTCCAGCAGCTCGTTAATCGGCACATAAGCCAGCTCTTCCAGAGAAGAGAAGCCTTCTTCGACCAGAACGGTAGCGAAGTCTTCGTCGATATCGAGATGTTTGGTAAAGACGTCGATGGCAGCATGAGCTTCAGCCTGATGCTTGGCCTGCAGGTCGTCGACCGTCATCACGTTTAGCTCCCAGCCACTTAACTGTGAAGCCAGACGCACGTTTTGGCCATTACGGCCGATCGCCTGAGCCAGATTACCGGCTTCTACTGCGATATCCATGGTGTGATTATCTTCATCCACCACGATAGAGGCGACATCCGCCGGGGCCATTGCGTTGATCACGAACTGCGCAGGATTATCATCCCACAGCACGATATCAATACGCTCGCCACCCAGCTCACTGGATACCGCCTGAACACGCGCACCACGCATACCTACGCAAGCACCGACCGGGTCGATACGCTTGTCGTTGGTTTTCACCGCGATTTTGGCTCGTGAGCCTGGATCGCGCGCAGCGGCTTTAATTTCAAGAACTTCTTCAGCAATTTCCGGCACTTCAATGCGGAACAGTTCGATCAGCATTTCCGGTTTGGAACGGCTGACGAACAGCTGAGCACCGCGCGCTTCAGGGCGCACAGCGTACAACACACCACGGATACGGTCACCCGGGCGGAAGTTTTCACGTGGCAACATATCTTCACGAATGATCACGGCTTCTGCGTTGGTATTAGAACCATCGTTTGGTCGCACTTCGAGCGAGATATTATCGCGGTTTACTTTCTTCACCACGCCGGTGATGATTTCGCCTTCCTGCTCGCGGAACTGATCGACGACCATCGCGCGCTCAGCTTCACGAACTTTCTGTACGATAACCTGCTTGGCAGTCTGGGTCGTAATACGGTCAAAGGTGACAGATTCGATCTGGTCTTCAACAAAGCCACCCAGGCCCAGTGATTCATCTTCGTAGACGGCGGCTTCCAGCGTGATTTCACGCGTCGGCATCGTCACTTCGTCCACAATCAGCCAACGACGGAAGGTATCGAAATCGCCACTTTTGCGATCGATACTGACGCGAACGTCAATTTCCTGCTCGTATTTTTTCTTGGTGGCTGTGGCCAGCGCGCTCTCCAGCGCTTCGAAAATCTTCTCGCGTGGGAGGGACTTCTCATTAGAGACCGCTTCTACAACAGCTAAGATTTCTTTGTTCATCCTGGTATGCCTCAATCCGGACTTTTAAAAGTGGGGAACCAGGTTCGCCTTCTGGATGTTACTCAGCGCGAACACTTCGTCGTTACCCTCAACGGCAACAGTAATCATCTCGCCTTCAACAGACTTAATGATACCCTGCCATTTGCGACGGTTCTGGACCGCCATACGCAGCACCAGGCTCACTTCTTCGCCAGTAAAACGTACATAATGTTCTGCGGTAAACATCGGGCGGTCAAGACCAGGCGAGGAAACTTCGAGGTTATAAGCCACGGTAATCGGGTCTTCGACGTCGAATACCGCACTGACCTGGTGACTCACATCAGCGCAATCATCAACATTGATGCCATCTTCACTATCAATATAGATGCGCAAGGTGGATGTGCGACCGCGTACAAACTCAATACCAACCAGTTCGTAGCCTAGCGCTTCTACCGGTGCTGAGATCAGCTCTGTTAATTTTTGCTCTAATGTGGACAATCCCACCCCCAAGACGTAAAAAAAGGGCCTATAGCCCAGTGATGCTGCTTCCTGATAACAAAAAACCCCGAAATATCGGGGCTTAATGCGACTGGACCCTGTACACCGCCATTGGCGGCTCGGCACAATCCAAGAGAATTTTTTTCAAAATCAACTGAGATACCCATGTGATGTATACAGTTTATTTGAAAAAGAACTCTAAGGGAAAGTGGTTGCGGGGGCCGGATTTGAACCGACGACCTTCGGGTTATGAGCCCGACGAGCTACCAGGCTGCTCCACCCCGCGCCCGAATACTACGCAAAACTTGCAGAATTTGCAAGCACAACTGAGATTTGGTACCGAGGACGGGACTTGAACCCGTAAGCCCATGCGGGCACTACCACCTCAAGGTAGCGTGTCTACCAATTCCACCACCACGGCACTAAAGAGGCGACTATTTTATTTCTGTCGCATCGAAATCGTTACTGCTTGTACTGCTGAGGTACTGTACTGCTTACTGCGGGATATCGCTGCCCGGCGCTGCCGGTTTAGCAGGCGTAGTCTGTTGGGACTGTGCCGGCTGAGTCAGGTTTTCCCACTCACTTCCTTTCTGGGTTTTGTTGCTGTTGATGTTACCCAGAACCAGACTGATAATGAAGAACAGGGTCGCCAGCACTGCAGTCATACGGGTCATAAAGTTACCAGAACCGTTAGAACCGAACAGCGTACCAGAAGCGCCTGCACCAAATGATGCTCCCATATCAGCGCCTTTACCTTGCTGAAGCATGATCAGACCCACAAGGCCGATTGCCACAATAAGGAAAACTACTAAAAGAGCTTCGTACATAATCAACCTTGTTCCTGGTGCGTTACACGCACATCAAAAGCTTCAAGCCAGTTAGTCTTAATAAGCAGTTCACAACCTGCCTATGAAGCGGGTGTGAATACTAACCAAAGGTAGCCGCACGTGCAAGGGCAATTTTATTCGCCCTGTCCGAGTGCGGAAAAAACCAGCGAAATGGTGAGTTTACTACCGGATCGCGCCGGTTTCCAGACCGTTTAGGGTAAGAGACAACCGCAAAAATGGGCCGTCCCCTACGTCTATCGCTGGGTCAGATCTTTTATGTCGATCTACCGCGATCGCTTATACCGCTTTTACCGCGTCGGCGATGCGGTGCGCCAGTGCAGTGACCTGCGCTTCGTCTTCTCCTTCGACCATCACGCGGATCAATGGCTCCGTACCGGATTTACGCAGCAGTACACGGCCGCGGCCTTTCAGTTCGGTTTCAACTTCTGCCGTAACGGCCTTCACGGTGGCATCTTCCAGCGGATCGTGGGTGCCGCTGAAGCGCACATTGACCAGAATCTGCGGCAGCAGTTTCATCCCGCTGCACAGGTCATGCAGGCTCATATGGTTGCGTACCATCGCTGTCAGTACCTGCAGCCCCGCCACGATGCCGTCACCGGTAGTGGTTTTGTCCAGCAGGATCACATGGCCGGAATTTTCAGCGCCCAGGCGCCAGCCCTTCTCTTTCAATTTTTCCAGCACATAGCGGTCGCCCACTTTCGCACGGGCAAACGGAATGCCCAGCTGTTTCAGCGCCAGTTCCAGGCCCATATTACTCATCAGTGTCCCCACCACACCGCCGCGCAGCTGGCCCTGACGCAGACCTTCGCGGGCAATCAGATAGAGGATCTGGTCGCCGTCGACTTTATGGCCAAGGTGATCCACCATCATGATGCGGTCACCGTCACCGTCGTAGGCCAGGCCCACATCGGCTTTTTCTGCCAGGACGCGTTCCTGCAGCAGGCGCAGGTCGGTGGCCCCGCACGCTTCATTGATGTTCATGCCGTCTGGCTGCACGCCAATAGCAATCACCGTCGCGCCCAGCTCGCGCAGCACGTTTGGCGCGATGTGATAGGTGGCACCGTTGGCGCAGTCGACCACGATTTTCATGCCATTCAGGCTCAGTTCACTGGGGAAGGTGCCTTTGCAGAACTCAATATAACGCCCGGCAGCATCAACGATGCGGCTGGCCCTGCCCAGTTCAGCAGACTCCACGCAGGTAATCGGTTTTTCCATTTCTGCTTCAATCGCCTCCTCCACTTCATCCGGCAGCTTGGTACCTTCGGTAGAGAAGAATTTGATGCCATTATCATCAAACGGATTGTGCGAAGCGGAAATAACAATGCCAGCTTCCGCACGGAAGGTGCGGGTCAGGTAGGCAATCGCGGGGGTCGGCATCGGACCGGTGAACGCGGCTGACAAACCGGCTGCTGCCAGACCGGCTTCCAGCGCCGACTCCAGCATATAACCAGAGATACGCGTGTCCTTACCGATGATAATCTTTTTGGAACCATGGCGCGCCAGCACTTTACCGGCGGCAAAGCCCAGCTTCAGCACGAAATCAGGCGTGATCGGAGATTCACCCACTTTGCCGCGGATGCCGTCTGTACCGAAATATTTACGTTCACTCATTCTATTTTTCTTCCCTTGCAGACTGTGTGGCTTCGACGACACGCATCGCCTCTACGGTTTCTTTCACATCGTGCACGCGCAGAATATGGGCCCCCTGCATCGCAGCAATGACTGCACAGGCAAGACTGCCCGTCAGACGCTGCGATGGCCCCACGTTCAGGAGCTGACCGACCATACTTTTACGTGACATACCGACCAGCAGCGGCAGACCAAAGTGGTGATAATCAGCCAGGTGCGCCAGCAGTTGATAATTGTGGGACAGATTCTTACCGAAACCGAAACCCGGGTCGAGCAGCAGTTGCGATTTTTTTATCCCGGCGGCTTCGCAGCGGGCGATTTGCGTGACAAAAAAATCATCCACAGCGCGCAAAACGTTGGGGTAGTGAGGTGCCTGCTGCATGGTCTTTGGCTCGCCCTGCATGTGCATCAGGCAGACCGGCAGACCGGTTTCGGCAGCAGCGGCAAGCGCGCCAGGCTCCTGCAGGGAACGGATATCGTTGATGATATGCGCGCCTACGCGGGCGGATTCGCGAATCACTTCCGGTTTTGACGTATCGACTGAAATCCACACTTCAAAACGCTGCGCAATGGCCTCTACCACCGGGATAACCCTCTCCAGCTCCTGCTCAACGCTCACTTCCTCTGCTCCGGGGCGCGTCGACTCGCCACCCACATCAATAATCGTCGCCCCGGCGTTAATCATCTCATTAGCATGGGTCAGTGCCTGGATTAATTCATTATGCTTGCCGCCGTCAGAGAAAGAGTCAGGGGTGACGTTCAGGATCCCCATAACGTGAGGATGCGAAAGGTCGAGCACAGAATCTCTGGCATACAGCTTCATAACAAATGGCTCCGGTAAATATGTATAAAAAAACCCCGGACATTGCCGGGGTTCATCGTTACTGCAGTTTACAGCGCAACCAATTACTTGTCGCCTAACTGCTCTGACATGGTATTGCCTGGGTTTGGCGTGTTCGGTTCATCGACCGGACGCGGCGCCTGCGGCGTGCCATTGCTGTCAGAATTATTGCTGCTACCCGGATCTGTCCAGCCTGCTGGCGGACGGACTTCACGACGCGCCATCAGGTCGTCGATCTGTGGTGCATCAATCGTTTCATACTTCATCAGGGCATCTTTCATCGAGTGAAGGATATCCAGATTTTCTCCGAGGATCACGCGGGCACGTTTATAGTTCACTTCAACCAGAGACTTCACTTCCTGGTCAATGATGCGCGCGGTTTCATCAGACATGTGCTTAGCTTTTGCGACAGAACGACCAAGGAAAACTTCACCCTCTTCTTCTGCATACAGCAATGGACCCAATTTCTCAGAGAAGCCCCACTGTGTGACCATGTTACGGGCAATTGATGTCGCGACTTTGATGTCGTTAGACGCGCCGGTAGAAACATGTTCCACACCGTAGATAATCTCTTCTGCCAGACGGCCACCGTACAGCGTGGAAATCTGACTTTCCAGTTTCTGACGGCTGGCGCTGATTGCATCACCTTCAGGCAGGAAGAAGGTCACACCCAGTGCGCGTCCACGCGGGATAATCGTCACTTTGTGAACCGGGTCGTGCTCTGGCACCAGGCGACCAATAATCGCATGGCCTGCTTCGTGATAGGCAGTCGATTCTTTCTGCGCTTCGGTCATCACCATGGAGCGACGTTCTGCGCCCATCATGATTTTATCTTTGGCTTTTTCAAACTCAACCATCGAAACCACACGTTTGTTGCCACGGGCAGCAAACAGGGCAGCTTCGTTGACCAGGTTAGCCAGGTCAGCACCGGAGAAGCCAGGCGTACCACGAGCAATGATGGCGGCTTCAATATCGGTAGACAATGGCACACGACGCATATGGACTTTCAGAATCTGTTCACGTCCACGCACATCTGGCAGGCCAACCACCACCTGACGGTCAAAGCGACCTGGACGCAGCAGCGCCGGGTCAAGAACGTCAGGACGGTTCGTCGCAGCAATGACGATGATACCTTCATTACCTTCGAAGCCATCCATTTCAACCAGCATCTGGTTCAGGGTCTGCTCACGTTCATCGTGACCACCGCCTAAACCGGCACCGCGCTGACGGCCTACTGCATCGATTTCATCGATGAAGATAATGCATGGCGCTGCTTTTTTAGCCTGTTCAAACATGTCACGGACACGGGATGCACCCACACCAACAAACATTTCGACGAAGTCAGAACCGGAAATGGTAAAGAAAGGCACTTTTGCTTCGCCAGCAATCGCTTTCGCCAGCAAGGTCTTACCGGTACCCGGAGGACCGACCATCAGTACGCCTTTCGGAATTTTACCGCCGAGTTTCTGGAAGCGGCTTGGCTCACGCAGGTATTCCACCAGCTCGCTGACTTCTTCTTTTGCTTCGTCACAACCGGCAACGTCAGCAAAAGTGGTTTTGATTTGATCTTCGGTCAACATGCGGGCCTTGCTCTTGCCAAAGGACATCGCGCCCTTTCCGCCGCCGCCCTGCATCTGACGCATAAAGAAGATCCAGACACCAATCAGTAGGAGCATTGGGAACCAGGAGATGAAGATCGACGCCAGCAGGCTCGGCTCTTCCGGTGGTTCGCCCACTACTTTCACATTTTTAGTCAACAGGTTATCGAGCAACTTGGGATCGTTGACGGGAATGTAGGTCGTGTATCGATTACTGTCTTTTTTGGTTACGTTAATCTCACGCCCGTTAATACGTGCCTCGCGGACCTGATCCTGGTTCACTTCTGACAGGAAGGTTGAATAATCAACCCGACGGCCATTCGACTCGCTGGGCCCAAAGCTCTGGAATACAGACATCAGCACGACTGCGATGACTAACCAGAGAATCAGGTTTTTCGCCATGTCACTCAAGGGATTAACCTCATATTACAACTGTGTTAACAGACAGCGTAGGGTACTCCATATCCTTCACACTTGAAACCGCTGAGGTGCTGACAGCCGTTCCAGTTATTCGGGTTAAGGTTTGCGCCCTGTCGCTACAATGTACACTTCACGCGATCGAGAGCGCGAAGCGTCCGGCTTACGAATTTTTACTTTCGTAAACAGGGAGCGAATTTCCCGGAGGTATTCTTCAAAGCCATCTCCCTGAAACACTTTCACTAAAAAGCTGCCGCCAGGTGCCAGAACGTCACGGCACATTTCTAACGCGAGCTCACATAAATACATTGAACGGGGAATATCCACCGCAGGCGTACCGGTCATATTGGGAGCCATATCTGACATCACAACCTGAACTTTGGTATCCCCTACGCGTTCCAGCAGGGCTTTCAGCACCAGTTCATCACGAAAGTCGCCCTGAAGGAAATCGACACCGACAATAGGATCCATCGGCAGGATATCACAGGCGATGACGCGACCTTTTGACCCAATCTGCGTTACAACATATTGCGACCAGCCGCCGGGAGCCGCGCCGAGGTCAACCACAGTCATCCCCTGCTTGAACAGCTTGTCGCCTTGCTGTATTTCGTCAAGTTTAAACCAGGCGCGCGAACGCAGCCCTTTTTTCTGTGCCTGAAGCACATATTTATCGCTAAAGTGTTCCTGTAGCCAGCGGCTGGAACTGGCCGAACGCTTTTTACCAGTCATACAATTTCCAACTATGATTCAACGTAAGCGATAAATAAACCGCGCAAATCAGCGTTGCCGATTTGGTGATACACCAGAGATGGCGGTAGAATGACCCGTTTTCAATCCCAATGTAAGTAAAAAATACGATGAATCTGAGTACCAAACAAAAACAGCACCTGAAAGGCCTGGCCCATCCTCTGAAGCCCGTCGTTATGCTGGGCAACAATGGTTTGACCGAAGGGGTGCTGGCCGAGATCGAACAAGCCCTTGAGCACCATGAACTTATCAAGGTAAAAATCGCCACAGAAGATCGTGAGACGAAAGCCCTGGTGGTCGAGGCCATCGTGCGCGAAACACGTGCAGTTAACGTGCAGGTTATCGGCAAGACGCTGGTGCTGTACCGCCCAACGAAGGAACGCAAGATCGCCATTCCGCGTTGATTAGCCGAACGGTTTGACTACCGATCTGCTTATCTTAAGCTCAGGACGGGAGAAAGTGCCATGCTCCTGACTCTGATAAAAGGCCGCACAGCGGCCTTTTTCTTATCTTTACAAAACATTCAGCAATACACCGGATATTTTGTGAGGGAAGAAATCAGAGATATTCCACTTTTATGATTTCATATTCCACGTCGCCACCGGGGGTTTTAATAATGGCCACGTCATCCGCCACTTTACCCACCAGGCCACGCGCCATCGGCGAATTTACAGAAATCAGATTCTGTTTAAAGTTGGCTTCGTCATCCCCCACGATACGGTAGGTTGACTCTTCATCTGTATCGACATTCAGCACGGTCACGGTGGCACCGAAAATAACGCGGCCATTAGCATTGCCTGCCATCTTGGTGACATCGATCACCTGGGCATTAGACAGCTTAGCCTCGATTTCCTGAATACGGCCTTCACAGAACCCCTGCTCTTCGCGTGCTGCGTGATATTCGGCATTTTCTTTCAAATCACCGTGTTCACGTGCATCAGCAATTGAGGCAATAATTCTGGGGCGTTTAACGGTTTTCAGCTCTTCGAGCTCTTCGCGCAGTTTTTCCGCGCCCCTTAACGTCATCGGAATCTGGTTCATCTCAATACCTCTTAAAATCTTTCCTGTTCAAAGTGTCGTCATCCTGACGGGTGGCGTGCAGAAAGGCGTCCTGCGGCGCTTACTACTGATTTGAAACGAAAGAAGCCTGACCCGGAGCGAGCTCCAGGCCAGGATCGATTTTGCAATTTGATACGTATTTTACCCCAGAGTTCACTGGGGGTCATCGTTTACTTTCCACCACAATGCACCGTAGTATGACAGCATCACCTGTCAGTTACCGCGAGATTATGCGATTTTCACGAATTGTCACCGGCTTTACCTGCGCATTTATGCTGCAAGCGCAGGCTGCGCCTGTGGAAGACTATACTCAATATCTTCCCGATGGCGCGAACCTTGCACTGGTTGTGCAGAAAATTGGCGCTACCACGCCATCGATCGACTATCACAGCCAACAGATGGCCTTACCGGCCAGTACCATGAAGGTGATCACCGCGCTCGCAGCCCTGTTACAGCTTGGGCCGGATTACCGTTTCCATACGCAGCTGGAAACCAAAGGCAGCCTCAGCGGCAATACGCTGCGCGGTGACCTGGTCGCAC
This sequence comes from Erwinia persicina NBRC 102418, assembly GCF_001571305.1. GTDB lineage: Bacteria > Pseudomonadota > Gammaproteobacteria > Enterobacterales > Enterobacteriaceae > Erwinia > Erwinia persicina. The sequence continues at coordinate 151,558 of NZ_BCTN01000007.1, forward strand.
GATTTGGCGGCGATCCCACGTTGACCAGGCAGGATCTGCGAAATATGGTCAACGCGTTGAAAAAACAGGGCGTTGAGCATATTGATGGCAATCTGGTGATTGATACGTCGGTCTTTGCCAGCCACGATAAAGCGCCGGGCTGGCCGTGGAATGACATGACACAATGCTTCAGCGCCCCACCGGGGGCCGCTATTGTTGATCGTAACTGTTTTTCCGTTTCCCTGTACAGCGCACCGAATCCAGGCGATAAAGCCTTTATTCGTGTAGCGTCCTGGTATCCGGTCAATATGTTCAGCGAAGTTCGCACGCTGGCTAAGGGTTCTCCGGATGCACAGTACTGTGAGCTTGATGTGGTGCCGGGTGAGTTGAATCGCTTTACGCTTACCGGCTGCCTGACCCAGCGTGCCGAACCGTTACCGCTGGCCTTTGCCATTCAGGATGGGGCCAGCTATGCCGGTGCGATCCTGAAAGCGGAGCTGCAAACGGCCGGGATTGATTACACAGGTCATCTGGTTCGACAGACCCTGGCCACGCAACCCGGAACCGTACTGGCAGAAGCACAGTCCGCGCCGCTGCACGATCTGCTGAAGATCATGCTGAAGAAGTCCGACAACATGATCGCAGATACCGTTTTCCGCACCATTGGCCATGAACGCTTCGGCGTGCCGGGAACGTGGCGTGCCGGATCGGATGCCGTGCGTCAGATCCTGCGGCAGAAGGCGAATATCGATCTGGGTAACAGTATCCAGGTTGATGGGTCGGGCCTGTCACGCCACGATTTGATCTCACCTGCAACCATGATGCAGGTGCTGCAATATATCGCACAGAATGATGCACAGCTGAATTACATTTCCATGCTGCCGCTGGCGGGTTATGACGGGACATTACGCTATCGCGGCGGCCTGCACGAAGCAGGCGTTGATGGCAAAGTGTCGGCAAAAACAGGCTCTCTGCAGGGGGTTTATAACCTCGCCGGCTTTATGACGACAGCCAGCGGTCAGCGCGTGGCGTTTGTGCAGTTCCTTTCCGGTTATGCTGTGCCACCGGAGGATCAGCGCCAGCGCCGTATTCCGCTTGTCCGCTTCGAAAGCCGTCTGTACAAAGACGTTTATCAGAATAACTGAGCCGATGAAAATACTGATCGTTGAAGACGATATGCTGCTGCAACAGGGATTAACCCTTGCTCTAACGGGTGAGGGTTACGCCGTGGATTGCGCTGTTAACGCCGCTCAGGCCGTGGCGTATATACAGAGCGGTCAGTACAGTCTGATCGTGCTGGATCTCGGTCTGCCGGACCGCGATGGTACCGACCTGCTGCGCCAGTGGCGCAAAGAGCATGTTGACCTGCCCGTTCTGATCCTGACGGCGCGTGATGCCCTGTCCGACCGCGTGGACGGCCTCGATGCGGGGGCTGATGACTACCTGATAAAACCTTTTGCCCTTGTGGAGTTGAAGGCCCGTGCCCGCGCGCTGATCCGACGCTATCAGGGAAGAAGCGATAATCTGTTACAGCATGGTGATATTGCCCTCAACCTCTCTTCTCAACAGGTGATGGTTGACGGCCACCCTGTTGAGGTCACACCGAAAGAGTTTTCCCTGCTGACACGTCTGCTGATGCGCATCGGGCAAACTGTGCACCGGGAAACGCTTCAGCAGGATCTTTACAGCTGGCAGGATGACAACGGTTCCAATACGCTTGAAGTGCATATTCACAACCTGCGTCGTAAATTAGGGAAAGATCGTATCAAAACAGTGCGCGGCGTCGGTTACCGGCTGGAAGAGCGCGAATGAACAGTATGCGTCGGCGTTTACTGATGATGCTGGCGCTGATCCTTCTCAGCTGTCAACTGATGAGTGCGTTCTGGCTCTGGCACGAAAGCCGCGAACAGATCAGCTTCCTGGTCAATGAGACGCTTTCTGCCCACGCGCGTAATGATCATGTTGAAAATGAGATCCGTGAAGCCATTGCCTCGCTGCTGCTGCCATCACTGGTGATGGTCTGCTTTACGCTGTTACTCTCTTTCTGGGCCATCAGCTGGATAATCCGTCCGCTGCGTTCGCTGCAAAAAAGTCTGGTCGCGCGGTCTGCTGACAATCTTTCTCCCCTGCCATTACATTCTGAGATGGATGAAATCGTCGCCGTCACCGGGGCTCTTAATCAGCTTCTGGGCCGTCTTGATCATACCTTACAGCAGGAGCGCCTGTTTACCGCCGATGCGGCTCACGAACTGAGAACGCCGCTGGCAGGATTACGCCTGCACTTGGAACTGTTGGAGCAGGAGGGGGTTAAACAGGGACCGATGCTGGTTGAACGCATCGATCAGCTGATGCACGTGATTGAACAACTGCTGATGCTGTCCCGTGCGGGCCAGGCGCTGGCCAGTGGTCACTATCTGACGCTGAACTGGCACCAGATCGTCGATCCCCTGCGCCAGGAAATGGATGAACTGCTGGCTCTGCGACAGCAGACACTCAGAGTCATCACAACCACCACGCGCACGGTACAGGGCGATGCGGTACTCCTCAGGCTGATGCTGCGTAATCTGCTGGAGAATGCCTCACGCTACAGCCCTGAGGGCAGCACGGTGACGCTACTGCTTGAAGATCATGATACCGGCAGCCGGGCCACCGTCCGTGATGAGGGCACAGGGATTGATGCCGGTGCCGTAAATGAGGCGATCAAGGCTTTTCGCCGGATGGACCAGCGCTATGGTGGCAGTGGGCTGGGGCTGAATATCGTCCAGCGTATTGTTCAAATTCATCATGGCCACCTCAGCCTGACTAACCGCAGCGATCGCAGTGGCCTTGATGCTGGCTGCTGGCTGCCCGCTCACCTCGATTAACCCTCCCCCCTGCGAACACCGCCGCTAATTTAATCAGTAATGCTTACCTTTCATAGGGGATCGTGACGGCGGCTATTTCACTGCCAATTTCACGCATAGCGGTACTTAACGCTGTGTGTGTAAAAAATTCCTTACGCTAACTAAATTAATTTACCTTTATTGACACTCTCAGATAATCGACGTAGCTTACTGCAGCTGAAAGCAAATGATAATGGTTCTTACTACGTTTATCATTTAAATGAGGATGCACGATGGAATCGTTAACGTCACACAGTACGCTACAGTTTGCCTCGCAGGCCGCCGCCAGTAGCTTTTTCTTTATGTCTCCCTGGCGCAGTCTGGTCGCGCAGGGCTGCTTTACGACCGTCACTGCCCCCGCCCTGGGAGGAGAATCGCTGGAAGGTGAATTCCAGCAGGAAATCCGCCAGCGATTACGTGATGCGAAGCACCAGGGGATTGAAAAACCGATCGTCGTCGGAGCTATCCCTTTTGATCCCAGCCAACCTTCTTCACTGTTTATCCCGGAATCCAGCCTGTACTTCGATGGCAAAGCATTCCTGCAGCAAATGGGGGCGCCAAAAAGCCAGTTACCTGAAGTGGTTCGCCGCACTGCCCTGCCAGAGCAGCAGGCATTTATGCAGATGGTGAGCCAGGCCGTCGCTGCCACCGGCGCACGGAAGCTGGATAAGGTCGTGCTGTCACGACTGATGGACATCGTTACCGCTGAGAAAGTGGACATTGCCAACCTGATGACCCGGCTGATGACGCAGAACCCGGGTAGCTATAACTTTCATGTTCCTCTGCCAGAAGGCGGCTCTCTGCTTGGTGCCAGCCCGGAACTGCTGTTGCGTAAGCACGACAAACGCTATTACACCCATCCTCTGGCCGGTTCTGCTCGTCGCGACAGCGATCCGCAGAAAGATCGCCTTGCCGGCGAGCAGCTGATGGCCTCGGTTAAGGATCGTTACGAGCATAAGCTGGTGACAGACGCGATGCGTGATGTCTTACAGCCGCGCAGCGCACGCCTCACCGTGCCCTCAACTCCTGAGCTAATGACAACCTCAACGCTCTGGCATCTGGGCACGCCGATTGAAGGCGAAGCGGGCAATCAAACCGATACCGCCCTTTCGCTGGCCTGCCTGCTGCATCCGACGCCGGCCCTGAGCGGCTTCCCTCATGCCACTGCACAGCAGCTGATTTCCGAACTGGAACCGTTCAATCGCGGCCTGTTTGGCGGCATTGTCGGCTGGTGCGATGAACAGGGTAACGGCGAATGGGTCGTCACCATCCGCTGCGGGAAGGTCAACGGCAATCGCGTTCGCCTGTTTGCCGGTGCCGGCATTGTGCCCGCCTCCTGCCCGGAATCAGAATGGCGGGAAACCGGCGTCAAACTGAACACCATGCTACGGGCATTTGGCCTTAACTAAAGAGTGCTGCCATGACAATCCCTTATACCCGCTGGCCGGACGATCTGGCCGCCCGATATCGTGCTAAAGGCTACTGGCTGGATCTGCCGCTCACGGACATCCTGCAACGCCATGCCGGCAGCAGCGCCATTGCTGTTATTGATGGCGCACGCCGCTTGCGTTATCAGGATCTGGCGCAGCAGTCAGATCGTCTGGCCGCCTCGTTATCACGCCGGGGTTTGAAGTGCGGTGACACGGCCCTGGTACAACTGGGTAATGTTGCCGAGTTTTACATAACGTTTTTCGCTCTGTTGAAAATAGGTGTCGCCCCGGTGAATGCGCTGTTCAGCCATCAGCGCAATGAACTGAGCGCCTATGCGCTGCAGATCCAGCCCGCGCTGTTGATTGCCGACCGGCAGCACAGCCTGTTTGCCAGCGATGAGTATCTCACTCAGCTTCAGCAGGACATTCCGGCACTGAAGGTGGTGGCGATGCACAATGACAACAGTGCTGCGCTGTCACTGTCAGCCATGATGGACGAGGATAACGGCGACGTTGTTGCCCGCCCGTCTGCCGCCGATGAGGTTGCCTTCTTCCAGCTGTCTGGTGGCAGCACCGGCACACCGAAGCTGATCCCGCGGACCCACAATGATTATTACTACAGCATCCGGGGCAGCGTCGAAATTTGTCAGTTCAGCGAACAGACGCGTTATCTGAATGCCCTGCCCGCTGCGCACAACTATGCCCTGAGTTCACCAGGCTCCCTCGGCGTGTTTTACGCTGGCGGCTGCGTGGTGATGGCGAACGATCCCAGCGCCAGCCTCTGCTTTCCGCTGATTGAACAGCATCAGGTCAACGTCGCCGCGCTGGTGCCACCGGCCGTCAGCCTGTGGTTACAGGCGATTCAGGAGTGGGGCAGTAACCAGGCGCTGGCCTCACTCACCCTGCTACAGGTAGGCGGGGCAAGACTCAGCGAATCGCTGGCGGCACGCATTCAGACGGACATCGGCTGCCAGCTGCAGCAGGTCTTTGGTATGGCGGAAGGTCTGGTCAACTACACCCGCCTTGATGATGACATGTCGCATATTCTCACCACACAGGGCCGCCCCATTTCTGACGATGACGAAGTCTGGGTTGCCGATGAACAGGGGCACCCGCTGCCCCCAGGGGTAACCGGCCGTCTGATGACGCGCGGTCCCTATACCTTCCGGGGTTACTACAACAGCCCGGAACATAATGCCGCCAGTTTTGATTCGCAGGGCTTCTACTGCTCCGGCGATCTGATTGCTATCGCCGAAGATGGCTACATAACCGTGCAGGGCCGTGAGAAAGATCAGATCAACCGGGGGGGCGAGAAGATCGCCGCGGAGGAGGTCGAAAACCTGCTGCTGCGCCACGAAGATGTGATCCATGCGGCCCTGGTGTCAATGGAGGACAGTCTGATGGGCGAAAAAAGCTGTGCCTTCATTGTCGCACGTCGTGTGCTCAAGCCGGTGGTACTCCGGCGTCACCTGCGCGAGCTGGGCGTGGCCGAATTTAAACTGCCGGATCGTATTGAATGCGTAGAGGCATTGCCACTGACCCCGGTGGGGAAAGTCGACAAAAAACGCCTGCGCCAGCAGCTGGCCACTCAGCAAAACGGATAACTTTTCAGGAGAGACATCATGGCGATCCCAACGCTACATTCTTACGCGCTGCCAACCGCAGCCGAACTGCCGACTAACAAGGTTAACTGGGCATTTGAGCCAGCGCGCGCCGCACTGTTGATCCACGATATGCAGGAATATTTCCTCAATTTCTGGGGCGAAGGCAGCCCTCTGATCGAGCAGGTGGTGGCCAACATCGCCCGTCTGCGTGAATACTGCAAATCTCAGGGGATCCCGGTTTTCTACACCGCACAGCCGAACGAACAAAGTGCCGAAGATCGCGCTCTGCTGAATGATATGTGGGGACCGGGACTGAACAGACATCCTGAACAGCAGAAAGTGGTAGCAGCCCTGGCACCGGACAACGATGACCAGGTGCTGGTCAAATGGCGCTACAGCGCGTTCCATCGCTCCCCCCTGGAGTCGATCCTCCATGAAAGCGGACGCGATCAGCTGATTATTTGCGGTGTGTATGCACATATCGGCTGTCTCACTACCGCTACGGATGCGTTTATGCGCAACATCAAGCCATTTATGGTGGCCGATGCCCTGGCTGACTTTAGCCGCGAAGAGCACATGATGTCGCTGACCTACACCGCTGGCCGCAGCGGCCGCGTCGTCATGACAGAAACCCTGCTGCCACTGCCACAAAGCAAAGCACAGTTACGCGCTGTGGTGATACCGCTGCTGGATGATGACAGTGAAGACATCGAAGACAGTGAGAACCTGGTGGACTACGGACTGGACTCCGTACGCATGATGGCTTTGGCCGCCCGCTGGCGCCAGGCGCACAGCGATATCGACTTTATCGCGCTGGCAAAGAACCCCAGTATTGACGGCTGGTGGGCACTGCTTTCACGGGAGAGCGCGTAATGTCATGTGGCTTTGATTTCAGCGGAAGACAGGTGTGGGTGACCGGTGCAGGTCAGGGTATTGGCTATCATACTGCGCTGGCGTTTGTTGCTGCGGGTGCCTCCGTAGTGGGTTTGGATCGGCAGTTTACGCAGGGCGATTACCCGTTCCGCTGCGCCATTGTCGACGTTGCCGATGCCGGCAAGGTAAAAGAGGTCTGTCAGCGTCTGCTGGTTGAAACGCCGCACCTGGATGTGCTGGTGAATGCCGCCGGAATTTTACGCACCGGCGCGACCGATGAACTGACGGTGGAAGACTGGCAGGCGTGCCTGGCAGTCAACGCTGGCGGTGCGTTTAACCTGTTCCAGCAAACGCTGCCGCTGTTCCGTCAGCAGCGTGCCGGGGCGATTGTTACCATCGCTTCAAATGCTGCCCATGCCCCGCGTATTGGAATGTCAGCCTATGGTGCGTCGAAGGCCGCTCTGCGCAGCCTTTGCCTCACCGTCGGGCTGGAAATGGCCCCGTTTGGCGTACGTTGTAATATCGTATCACCGGGTTCAACAGACACCGCGATGCAGCGAAGCCTGTGGCATAAGCCGGAAGACGAACAGCAGATGATTGCAGGCTACCCCGATCAGTACAAACTGGGCATTCCGTTGCAGAAAATCGCTCAGCCACAGGAGATTGCCAGTACGGTGCTGTTCCTCGCATCGGACAGCGCCAGCCATATCGTGATGCAGGATATTGTCGTCGATGGCGGAGCGACCCTCGGTGCCTGATATGTGGAAACGGCAAAGCAGCCTGGCAGAACTGAATAAGATGGCTGAAGGTACTCTTATTGCTGGTCTGGGAATGGTCTTTACCCGCCTGGAAGCGGACTGGCTTGAAGCCACCATGCCGATGGATGCCCGGACACAGCAGCCTTTTGGACTGCTGCACGGTGGTGCTTCTGTCGCGCTGGCAGAATCGCTGGGATCCATGGCGGGATGGCTCTGTTCGCAACCGGGACAGAACGTAGTCGGGATTGAAGTCAGTGCCAGCCATCTGCGCGCGGTTTACAGCGGAACGGTTCGCGGTATCTGTCGCGCGCTGCATCGCGGCAGCCTGAATCAGGTGTGGCAAATTGAGATCGTTAACGGTCAGGATCAGCTATGCTGTATGGCCCGGCTCACCACCGCCATCATTGGCTGATTCTGTACGCCGAAAAGTAAAACGGGACGCCAGAGGCGTCCCGTTTTTTCGCGTCGATTAACGCTGATAGACCGTTTCGACACCTTCTTCGTCGTCTTCGTCCCAGTCGTCATCCCAGTCATCATCTTCGTCTTCAACTTCAGGCTGTGTCTCTTCCAGTTGCTGACGGTGATAGTCATCCCACATGAATTCCACTTTCTCTGGCTGTTTCGCTTCCAGTTCGGCTTCTTTCGGGTTGGCATTGATAAAGGACATCAGATCCCAGCACAGCGCGTTAACGCCAGAGCGGTTAGCCGCCGAGATCAGATAATATTTCTCCGTCCAGCCTAAAGCATCAGCAATCGCTTTAGCCCGCGCTTCCGCTTCTTCCTGATCCAGCAGATCAACCTTGTTAAATACCAGCCAGCGTGGCTTCTGGAACAGCTTATCGCTGTATTTTTCCAGTTCACCCAGGATAATGCGCGCGTTCTCAATCGGATCGCTTTCATCAATCGGAGCAAGGTCAATGGTGTGCAGCAGCACGCGGCAACGCTCAAGGTGCTTCAGGAAACGGATCCCCAGACCGGCACCGTCCGAAGCGCCTTCAATCAACCCTGGAATATCGGCCACGACGAAGCTCTGCTCGCTGTCCATACGCACTACGCCAAGGCTTGGCACCAGGGTAGTAAACGGATAGTCAGCCACTTTTGGCTTGGCCGCGGAAACCGCACGGATAAAGGTCGATTTACCCGCGTTGGGAAGACCGAGCATACCGACATCGGCCAGCAGCATCAGCTCCAGCTGCAGATCGCGCTTTTCGCCCGGCGTACCCATGGTTTTCTGGCGAGGGGTACGGTTTACGGATGACTTGAAACGGGTGTTACCCAGACCGTGCCAGCCGCCTTTTGCGACCATCATCTTTTGCTGATGGTGCGTCATATCGCCAAGGGTTTCACCGGTGCCCTGGTCAATAATACGGGTTCCGACAGGCACCTTGACCACGATATCGACACCACGCTTACCGGTACAGTCACGGCTCTGACCGTTCTGCCCGCGTTCCGCACGGAAGGATTTTTCAAAGCGGTAATCGATCAGGGTATTGAGGTTTTCATCGGCCTGCATATAGACATCGCCGCCATCACCACCATCACCGCCGTCCGGGCCACCGCGCGGAATATATTTCTCACGACGGAAGCTCACGCAGCCATTGCCGCCATCGCCAGCCACTACCAGAATCGTCGCTTCATCAACAAACTTCATTTTACTTCTCCGTCACTCATACGCCCGTGGCCCGATGCAGATGGCACCGGTACGGGATTGCTCCGCCGTGGCCATAAGCGATGACCAATTGCGGAAAACATGGCGCCTGACACCACAACAATTGCGCCGACAAACCCTAAGGTATTGAGCTGCGGAATCGCAAAAAAGTCGGGCCAGCCAAGCGATAAAAATTCTGAAAACAGCAGAGTAAACAGTGGCGTCAGCGTCACAATTGCGCTGACCTGCGCCGCCTGCCAGCGTGCGTAGGCTTCCGCCAGTGCGCCATATCCCACGAGGGTATTGAGCACACAAAAAATCAGACAGCCCAGTTGCCAGCTATCTAATTGCCCTATCAGTTCAAGATGAGCCAAAGGCAATAACGTCACTGCACATAAAGTGTACAGCAAAAACAGGATCTGCTGCGAGCCCAGTCGACGCAGTAATATTTTTTGCGTCACACCATAGATGACCCAGACCAGCGCCGCACTGATGCCGAGGATCACACCCCAGGTGTAATCGGTCAGGCGGGTAAAGATTTCTACCAGGCTGGTATTAAAAAACATTACCAGTCCGCAGAGTAGCATGGCTACGCCAATCACCTGGCTGCCCCGCATCTTCTCTTTCAGGATAAAGACGCTGGCCAGCATCATGCCTGGCGGAGCCAGTTGGGCGATCACCTGTGAGGCTGTAGGGCTGAGATACTGCAACGAAGAGCCAAACAACACGAAGTTACCCACCAGTCCGGCGGTGGCAACGACAATCCACACCAGCCAGCGCGGATGTCGAAAAAAATCACGCGGCGGCAGCTGTCGCTTCAGCGCCAGGATCGTGCCCAGGCCTAAAGCAGCAAAGGAAAAGCGGTAGAACACGACGGTGAACGGATCCATTACCTGCAGCACCACTTTCATGGCAATCGGTAATGAACCCCAGCTCATAGCGGTCACCAGCGCAAGCGCAATGCCCATTCCTGCCTGCTGTTTGATCGCTGACATCGGTGTTCCCTGACAGAATGTAAAAAGCCCCGCAGTCTAGTGCGGGGCTTCTCTTTTCGCAGCAGTGAACGACGTGAAAGCCGTTCCGCGGCACGAAAACCTAATTACTCAGCAACGATGCTGATGTACTTACGGTTGTTCGGGCCTTTAACTTCGAATTGGACCTTGCCGTTTGCAGTAGCAAACAGGGTGTGGTCACGACCGCAGCCTACGTTGGTGCCCGCGTGGAATTTAGTGCCACGCTGACGAACGATGATGCTACCAGCCAGTACAGATTCGCCGCCGAAACGTTTTACGCCCAGACGTTTTGCATTGGAGTCGCGACCGTTACGGGTCGAGCCACCAGCTTTCTTATGTGCCATTTTTCAGATCTCCTGTTATGCGCTGATGCCAGTGATCTTCACATCAGTGAACCACTGACGGTGACCCTGCTGCTTACGGTAATGCTTACGGCGACGGAACTTAACAATCTTGATTTTGTCGCCACGACCGTGAGCTACGATTTCCGCTTTGATCACGCCGCCTGAAACTAAAGGCGCGCCGATTTGAACGTCTTCGCCATTGGCAATCATCAGAACCTGGTCGAATTCAACGACTTCGCCGGTTGCGATGTCCAGCTTTTCCAGGCGAATGGTCTGGCCTTCGCTTACTCGGTGTTGTTTACCACCACTTTGGAAAACAGCGTACATATAAACTCCGCTCTCGCGCTTGCCTTCTTTGATTTCAGGCTGCGCTATAAATATTCACAATAGGGCGCGAATTCTACGCAACTTCCTCGGTAAAGACAAGTGTCTGTTGCGCTGTATTGCAGAAAAAAAACGCAACATGAATGGGGGCGTTTCACCGCCGCGTTTTTGCAGTACAATCTGTCATACATTTCATGCCAACGGCACGGGTAAAGGCGCTTATCATAGCAGCGAACTGAGCGATAGCTGAACAGACTGATGAACTTAGAACAGATAAACGAACTCACCGCGCAAGATATGGCGGACGTCAATGCGACAATACTCGACCAGCTGAACTCGGATGTATCCCTCATCAATCAGCTGGGCTATTACATTATCAGCGGCGGAGGTAAGCGCATTCGTCCGATGATCGCGGTGCTTGCAGCCCGCGCCATCAATAATTATGACGGTAAACAGCACATCACGGTCGCGGCACTGATTGAATTTATTCACACCGCGACGCTCCTGCACGATGACGTCGTGGACGAGTCAGATATGCGTCGCGGTAAAGCCACCGCTAACGCGGCTTTTGGCAACGCTGCCAGCGTGCTGGTTGGTGACTTTATCTACACGCGCGCCTTCCAGATGATGACCAGCCTCGGCTCGCTGAGAGTGCTGGCACTGATGTCGGAAGCGGTCAACGTGATTGCAGAAGGCGAAGTTCTGCAGTTGATGAACTGCAACGACCCGGATATCACGGAAGAGAGCTACATGCGGGTCATTTACAGCAAAACCGCACGTCTGTTCGAAGCGGCAGCGCAGTCATCTGCCATTCTGGCGGGTGCCAGCGAAGCTCAGGAGCAGGCATTGCAGGATTACGGCCGTTTCATTGGCACAGCATTCCAGCTTATTGACGATCTGCTGGATTACAGCGCCGATGGCAAAACGCTGGGTAAAAATGTCGGTGATGACCTGAGTGAAGGGAAACCGACCCTGCCTCTGCTTCACGCCATGCGTAACGGAACGCCGGAACAGGCCAGCCTGATCCGTTCTGCTATCGAAGACGGTAACGGTCGTCATTTACTGGAACCCGTTCTGGAAGCGATGCGCCAGTGTGGCTCACTGGAATGGACGCGGAGTGCGGCAGAGCAGGAGGCGGATAAAGCCATTGCCGCGCTAAAAATCCTGCCTGAATCACCGTGGCGCAGTGCGCTCGAAGCGATTGCACATATGTCCGTTCAGCGCGAGTTTTAACCACTGATACAATGAGGAAAGTGCGGCAGGCCGCGCTTTCCTTTTTTTATCTGTCCTGGCCTGTCCAGAAATCGTCTCTCTCCCCCGTCTGGCTGAAATCATCTTGTTAAAGAGCTCCCTGTTTTGCGTAGCGTTACGCAAAAAAGCATCTTACATTCAAAATTAACTGGAACTTAATGGAAAGCACTTGCTAAAAAAATCCTGTTATAGCAAATTATAACCCGTCGGTTTACCAGGAAATACCGACAACAGGCTGGCACTGGCAACATGCTGCCACCGTCTGAGAAAAGTGCACATGGAGGATAAGCACATGAAACAAACCCCACAAGACTGGCATCCTGCCGATATCATCGCCGCGCTACGCAAAAAAGGCACCACCCTGGCGGCTCAGTCGCGACTGGCGGGCTTAAGCTCTTCAACGCTCGCGAATACGCTGTGTCGTCCGTGGCCGAAAGGGGAATGGATAATCGCTGATGCGCTGAACGTACACCCCGCAGAGATCTGGCCCAGCCGCTATTACGACCCGGTAACGCACCAACTTATCGATCGTAAAAAACTGATGCGGGGATAAAAAAAGGGCCGGTATTCGCTACCGGCCCTCGTTTCATGGCAGAAAAAGTTACTCTTCGCCGCTGACGCGCTGAATATTAGCCCCGAGAGCAATCAGCTTGTCTTCGATATGCTCATATCCCCGGTCAATATGGTAAATACGGTCGACCACGGTCGTGCCTTCCGCAATACAACCTGCCAGCACCAGACTGGCTGAGGCACGGAGATCGGTCGCCATCACCTGGGCACCGGACAGTTTCTCTACGCCATGGCAAATCAGCGTGTTGCTTTCAATCTCACCGTGAGCGCCCATGCGAACCAGTTCAGGTACATGCATGAATCGGTTTTCGAAGATGGTTTCCGTGATCACTCCCGTCCCTTCCGCCACCAGATTCAACAGGCTGAACTGCGCCTGCATATCGGTGGGGAAGCCAGGATGAGGTGCCGTGCGCAGGTTAACCGCTTTAGGCCGTTTACCGTGCATGTCCAGACTGATCCAGTCGCTGCCCACTTCGATTTCGGCGCCCGCTTCGCGCAGTTTGGCCAGTACCGCATCCAGTGTATCTGGCTGGGCCGCACGGCAGACAACCTTGCCGCCGGAAATGGCAGCGGCCACCAGGAACGTACCGGTTTCAATGCGGTCAGGCAACACGCGATAGACACCACCGCCCAGGCGCTCTACGCCCTCAATGGTAATGCGATCGCTGCCTGCGCCAGTGATTTTGGCTCCCAGGGTGTTGAGGAAGTTGGCGGTATCGACGATTTCCGGCTCACGCGCGGCGTTCTCAATAATCGTGGTACCGGTTGCCAGCGTCGCGGCACTCATGATGGTCACCGTCGCGCCAACGCTGACCTTATCCATCACGATATGTGCCCCTTTCAGGCGGCCATCGACGGAGGCCTTCACATAGCCCTCTTCCAGCTTAATCTCTGCGCCAAGCTGTTCCAGACCGGTAATATGCAGATCGACCGGACGGGCACCGATCGCACAACCACCAGGCAGTGATACCTGTCCCTGACCAAAACGTGCCACCAGCGGCCCCAGAGCCCAGATAGAAGCCCGCATGGTTTTCACCAGGTCATAAGGCGCACAGAAAATATTGACGTCACTGGCATCCAGATGCACGGAACCATTGCGTTCCGCTTTCACACCCAACTGACTGAGCAGTTTCATGGTGGTATCGATGTCTTTCAGTTTCGGGACATTCTGAATCTCTACCGGCTCTTCAGCCAGCAAAGCAGCGAACAGGATCGGCAATGCGGCATTTTTAGCGCCGGAGATTGTGACTTCACCACTCAGTCGGGTCGGACCCTGTACACGAAATTTATCCATTGCAACTGCTCTCTGTTGTCAGTCAAAAAATCTGCTGCACAGACGCTCACCCCGCGAGGCGAGACATACTCTGCACAGCTTAGAAACCGTTTAGCTTACGGTCGCGCGCCCACTCTTCAGGGGTGTAAGTCTTGATGGATACCGCATGAATGCGATTATCCGCAATATATGCCATCAGGGGGGCGTAAACCGTCTGCTGTTTCTTAACGCGGCTCAACTCACCAAACAGCTCACCCACGGCGATAACCTGGAAATGGCTGCCATCACCCGTTACGTGGACTTCCTGCAGCGGTAACGCGCCCATCAGCACGGACTGAATTTCACTATTTTCCATGATGTTTTCAAATTCACTTGATATTAAACAGGCACACATCTTAGTGGAATCCGCCCCACTCTTAAACAAGCAAAAAATGCCTGCGGTAAGAGAAAAAGTGTAAACGGGATGGGATAACCACTCAGACAGTACAGGGAGGAAGGAACCGGGGAGCCGGTTCCTGAAGGAAAAATGAGCAAACTCATGAAGTTCCGCTGAGGTCTGGCGGGAAATACCTGCGGCAGTGATTTACTCACTGCCCGGGATAATTTTCTGCAAGTTGTACAGCGTGATCAACGAACGGAGCTTGTCGGTAATGCCGGTAAACCGGGGAACCCGTCCCCGCTGTATGGCAATCTGCCGCAGGTGGACCAGCAAAGCCAGCCCACCAGAGTCAACGCGCTCCAGTCCGGAGACATCAATCGTCTCAACCCACTGCATCACCGCATCACGCTGTTGCCAGAGGGGTAACAGCGTTTCGCGCTCCAGTTCTCCCGAGAGGCGCAGAATATCCGACTCCACCTCCCAACGCAGTTGATCGCTCATTACGACTGCTTATTAAGAGTAATCGGCTGGTTAGCATAGGATTTCAGCTGTTCTGTTAATCCATCAATGCCTTTCTTGCGCAGGATATCACTCCACTCATTCTGTTTCGTGGTGATCATGCTGACGCCTTCAGCGATCATGTCGTACGCCTGCCAGTGGTTGCTCACACTGTTTTTACGCCACTGGAAGTCCAGACGGACCGGTGGACGCCCGTTCGGGTCGATGATGGTGACACGAATGGCAATAATATTGGCATCGCCCAGGGGCTGCGCGGGGGCGATCTGGTAAGTCTGTCCGTTATACATGGCCAGTGCCTGACCGTATGCCTGGGCCAGGTAATCACCGAAGGCTTTGAAATAAGCCTCACGCTGTGCAGGCGTAGCCTCTTTGTAGTAGCGGCCCAGCACCAGCGCACCGGCATATTTAATCTGCACATACGGCAACAGTTCTTCACGAACGATCTGACGCAGATAGTTCGGATCCTGCTTGATTTTAGGTTGTTCCGTTTTAAGGCGCGTAAAGGTTTTTTCCGCAGCCTCACCCATTAATTTATAGGGGTCGGTTTGATCCGCCGCTGCATTTGCCGCCAGTGGCGCGACGATCAGCATCGCAACCATCAGTAAACGTTTAAACATTATTTGACCTCTCCTGAATTGTTCGCTGCCGGTGCAGGCTCTGAAGCTGGCTGTTCGTCAGATGCAGCTGCATTTTTGTCTTTATCATCACCACTGCCACTTTTGTACAGGAACTGACCTATCAGATCTTCCAGTACCATGGCGGATTTCGTGTCCTGAATGGTACCGCCATCTTTCAGTGTAGCAGTGCCCATTTCCGGGTCGTCAAAACCAATATTCATGGCAAGATATTGCTCACCCAAAAGACCGGACGTTCGCACCGCGAGTGAACTGGTATCAGGAATATTGTTGTACTTATCTTCAATATCCATGGTGACTTTGGGTGAGTAATTTTTCGGATCGAGACTGATATCCACCACACGACCGATCACCACCCCCCCCACTTTCACCGGTGAACCGGCTTTCAGCCCACCGATATTATCGAAAGTCGCATAGAGCTTCCAGGTGGGCTCATTACCAAGTGATTTAAGGTCAGCCACGCGCAGACAGAGAAAAATAATCGCGCACAGCGCCAGCATTAAAAAGGCACCTACCCAAATTTCGCTTTTTTTCGTTTGCATCGAATCAGTTCCCAAACATCAGTGCCGTAAGCACAAAATCCAGACCGAGCACAGCCAGTGAAGCATGTACTACGGTACGCGTCGTTGCCCGACTGATCCCTTCAGAGGTCGGAATGGCGTCATAGCCGTTAAACAGCGCAATCCAGGTCACGGTCACCGCGAACACGGCACTTTTGATCACGCAGTTAATAATATCGGTACGCAGATCGACCGCATTCTGCATCGCTGACCAGAAGAACCCGGGATCGATCCCCTTCCAGCTCACCCCCACCAGCCCACCGCCCAGAATGCCTACCGCGACAAAAATCAGGGTCAGCAGCGGCATACTGATCACCCCGGCCCAGAAACGCGGCGAGATGATGCGACGCAAGGGGTCAACGGCCATCATTTCCATACTGGAAAGCTGTTCGGTGGCCTTCATCAAACCAATTTCAGCGGTCAACGCCGATCCGGCGCGTCCGGCAAACAGCAGCGCGGTGACCACGGGCCCCAGTTCGCGTAGCAGGGATATCGCCACCATCATTCCCAGGCTGGTTTCGGCGCTGTAGGTTTTCAACACCAGATAGCCTTGCAGCCCCAGCACCATCCCGATGAACAATCCTGACACCACGACAATCAGTAACGACAGCACACCAACGCTGTATAACTGTTTTATCAGCAACGGCGTATGTTTACGAAAGCGGGGAATGCCAAATAACGCATGGAATAACATTAAACCTGCGCGGCCGAAGGAGGCACAGGTGTTAATCCCTTGTCGCCCCAGTGATGCCAGTGCGCGTATAAACATCACTCTTTCCCCCTCCCTGAGCCGACCAAGTCTTGCAGATAATCCCCTGCCGGGAAGCGGAACGGCACTGGCCCATCGGCAATGCCATCAATAAACTGTCGAACACGGGCATCGTTATTTTCACGTAATTCAGGCGCGGTGCCCTGCGCAATCACTTTTTGATCGGCAATGATATACGCGTAGTCAGCAATACTGAGCACTTCAGGTACGTCGTGAGACACCACAATACAGGTGACGCCTAAAGCGTGATTCAGCTCATCGATTAATTTGACCAGCACGCCCATAGTAATGGGATCCTGCCCCACAAACGGTTCATCGAACATGATGAGATCGGGTTCCAGCGCGATAGCCCGCGCCAGCGCAGCACGCCGCGCCATACCGCCTGAAAGTTCAGAGGGCTTGAGGTTCGCCGCCCCCCGTAACCCAACGGCCTCCAGTTTCATCATCACCGTGCTGTTCAATAACGGCAGCGGTAACCTGGAGTGTTCCCGTAACGGCCATGCCACGTTGTCAAACACCGTTAAATCGGTAAATAAGGCCCCAGACTGGAACAGCATACTCATTTTTTTTCGCGCCTCATAAAGCCGCGAACGGGAAAGCGTCGGGATATTCTCACCGTTAAACCAGATCTGGCCACTATCGGGCGGGATTTGCCCCCCAATAAGCCGCAGTAACGTGGTTTTACCAATGCCGGATGGCCCCATGATAGCGGTAACTTTTCCTTTGGGCACCGTAAGCGAGATGTTATCGAAAATCAGCCGGTTGCCACGGGAAAAACTCACCCCCTGGACATCCACCAGATTCATCTCCGTCTGGCTCATAGTTACCTCGACCTCTATTCTAAGACGATTAATTTACTCCCGATGGTAACGTATTAACCCTCGGACCGGGCATTTTTACAGAAACTTACCTCTGTTGCGTAGCTAAAGCTGCCATAAGTTTTACTTTTTGTCCTGAGATCGTCAAAATCATGGCCACTAAAATAACCTTGCCTGATTTCATTGCCGCTACCCGTCTTTGACGATATTACCTCACTAAAAGGACACTTCATGCTCGTCGCTACAGCACTACTGATTATCGGTTTAGTCTTACTGGTTTATGGAGCCGATCGTCTGGTGTTTAGCGCCGCCATCTTATGTCGTTCTGTCGGCATCCCGCCGCTGATCATCGGGATGACGGTCGTGGGGATCGGAACTTCACTGCCTGAATTGATCGTCTCTTTCTCTGCCGCCTCGCACGGACAGATGGATATCGCAGTGGGGACCGCGATGGGGTCGAATATTACCAATATTTTGTTGATATTGGGAGGCGCGGCACTCCTCCATCCCTTAAGCGTGCATTCGAACCTGGTGCGCCGTGAACTGCCGCTGATGCTGCTGGTCACCCTGCTGTGCGGCGTGACGCTGTTCGATAATGAACTGAGCCGTAACGATGGCCTGGCCCTGATCGCTATCGCGGCACTCTATCTCTGGTTCATCATCAAAATTGCCCGCCGGGCTGAACGCGACAACAACGATTCGCTGACGCGTGAGCAACTGGCTGAACTGCCCCGCGACGAAGTCGGTAATACCGTCGCCTTCCTGTGGCTGGCGGTCGCGCTGATTGTGCTGCCAATGTCCACGCGGATGGTGATCGACAACGCCACGGTCATCGCTGACTATTTTGGCGTCAGTGAACTGGTCATTGGTCTGACGATCATTTCGGTAGGCACCAGCCTGCCTGAACTGGCCACCGTCATCGCCGGCGCATTAAAAGGCGAAGATGATATCGCCATCGGTAATCTGATTGGTTCTAACATCTATAATACCGCGATTGTGCTGGGTCTCCCGGCGCTGATCCACCCCGGTACACTCGACCCCGCTATCTTTGCCCGTGACTATTGGGTAATGCTCGGTGTCAGTGCCATCTTTACTCTGATCTGTTTGCAGCGCAGTCGCCGCATTGGTCGGCTGGCTGGCGCGTTGTTGCTGTGCGGATTTATCGTCTGGGTAGGGATGCTTTACGGCTTCCCCTCAGTGACCTTCTGGTAAAAGGACTGGAAAATTATGGTGCATATCACTGCCCATCCCGACTTTGACTTTCAACAGGCCGGGAAAGAAGTACTGCGAATTGAACGTGAAGGGCTGGAGCAGCTCGACCAGTACATCAATGACGACTTCACCCGCGCCTGCGAACTGATCTATCACTGTTCAGGTAAAGTGGTAGTGATGGGGATGGGTAAATCCGGGCATGTAGGGAAAAAGATCGCTGCCACCTTTGCCAGCACCGGCAGCCCGGCTTTCTTTGTTCATCCTGCGGAAGCCAGCCATGGCGATCTCGGCATGGTGAGCGCCAGTGACGTGGTGATCGCGATATCCAACTCCGGTGAATCCTCTGAAGTCCTGGCACTGATTCCGGTGCTGAAACGCCTGCGGGTTACGCTGATCTGCATGACAGGGCGGCCGGAAAGTGCAATGGGCCGCGCAGCGGATGTGCATCTCTGTGTTAAAGTGCCGCAGGAAGCCTGTCCGCTGGGGCTGGCTCCGACCACCAGCACGACGGCAACCCTGGTGATGGGCGATGCCCTGGCCGTCGCACTGTTGAAAGCACGGGGCTTTACGCCGGAAGATTTCGCACTCTCCCACCCTGGCGGTGCGCTGGGGCGTAAACTGCTGCTGCGCGTTGATGATATTATGCACTCCGGTAGCGAAATGCCGCACGTAAGCCGCGATGCCTCACTGCGGGATGCATTGCTGGAAATAACGCGTAAAAATATGGGAATGACGGTCATCTGCAACGATTTAATGAAAATCGAAGGCATTTTTACCGACGGGGATTTACGCCGCGTATTTGATATGGGCATCGATATCCAGCACGCTGGCATTGAAAGTGTCATGACGCCGGGCGGTATCCGCGTCCGGCCCAATACGCTGGCTGTCGATGCATTGAATCTGATGCAGAGTAAGAATATTACCTGTGTCATGGTCGCCGATGGCGACACACTGCTGGGCGTGGTGCATATGCATGACATGCTGCGGGCTGGCGTCGTTTAACAAAGGAAGTCGAGAGCAATGCGTGATTCATCAGCCACCGTAGAGACCTGCTACGGCCCGGTTAGCCAGCAGGTCATTTCCCGCGCGCAGAAGATTAAATTGCTGATCTGCGATGTGGACGGTGTAATGTCGGACGGCATCATTTACCAGGGCAACAGTGGTGAAGAGCTGAAGGCCTTCAATGTTCGCGATGGCTATGGCATTCGCTGCCTGCTAACCAGCGATATTGAGGTTGCGATTATTACCGGCCGTAAAGCCAAACTGCTGGAAGATCGCTGTGCCACACTGGGGATTACTCATCTTTACCAGGGACAGACGGATAAGCTTTTGGCCTTCCGTGAACTTCTGGATACACTGTCACTCAATGCAGAGCAGGTTGCCTATATTGGCGATGACCTGATTGACTGGCCGGTTATGGCCGAGGTCGGCCTGAGCGTAACCGTTGCTGACGCCCATCCCGTTTTACTTCCACGCGCCGATTATGTGACGCGGATTGCGGGTGGCCGTGGCGCAGTACGGGAAATTTGCGATCTCCTGTTGATTGCACAGGGTAAGTTTGATGAGGCCAAAGGGCAGTCGGTATGAGTAAAACGAGACGCTGGATAACGATGATTCTGGCGCTGATCGCCATTGTGCTGATTGGCTGGAATCTGACCGCGACGGATGACAATGACGACGCGGTAAAGAATGACAACAATGAACCGACCTATATGAGCGATAATTCACATACGGTCGTTTATAACCCTGCGGGGGCACTGAGCTATAAGCTGGTCTCTGACAAAGTTACCTATTTTTCAGCCGACGCAGTGAGCTGGTTCGATAACCCGGTAATGACGACCTACGACGAAAATAAGGTTCCCACCTGGTCGGTACGGGGGGATAAGGCCAAACTGACGAACGATCGCATGTTGTATCTTTATGGTCATGTGGAAGTAAACAGCCTGACAAAAGACGCACAGCTTGAGCGTATCAAAACCGATAACGCTCAGATCAACCTGACGACGCAGGATGTTACCTCTGACGATCAGGTCACGCTTTATGGCCGCAGCTTTAACTCTACAGGTATGAAGATGCGTGGAAATTTACGGAAGAAAACTGCCGAGTTGATTGAAAAGGTCAAAACATCTTATGAAATTCAAAATGAACAAAAGCCTTAAATTACTGACTGCTACCCTCCTGTTCGCGGCGAGCGTTCCGGCTTTTGCCCTGACCGGTGACTCAGAGAAACCGGTCAACGTTGACTCGGAAAATCAGGCGCTGGATATGCAGGGCAATGTGGCCACCTTTACCGGTAAAGTCATTGTGACCCAGGGAACCATCAAAATTACGGCGGATAAAGTCGTGGTGACCCGTCCGGGCGGCGACAGCAATAAAACCATCGTGGATGCCTACGGCAACCCGGCGACCTTTTACCAGATGCAGGACAGCGGAAAACCCGTACAGGGCCATGCGCAAAAAATGCATTACGAACTGGCAAAAGACCTGGTGGAATTAACAGGCAATGCTTACCTGGAACAGTTGGACAGCAACGTCAAAGGCGACCGCATCACCTATCTGGTGAAAGAGCAAAAAATGCAGGCCTTCGGCAGCTCCGGCAAACGTGTCACTACCGTACTGGTACCGTCACAGCTGCAGGACAAAGGCACACCGTCAAACGGTCAGAAAAAGAGTAACTAACGAACATGGCAACCTTAATTGCGGAAAACCTGGCGAAGGCATACAAAGGCCGTCGCGTGGTTGAAGATGTCAGCCTGCAGGTCAAGTCTGGCGAAATCGTGGGTCTGCTTGGCCCGAACGGCGCGGGTAAAACCACGACGTTTTATATGGTCGTAGGCATTGTCCCTCGTGATGCCGGCCGCATTATCATTGATGATGAAGATATCAGCATTCTGCCGCTGCACGCGCGCGCGCGTCGGGGTATTGGCTATTTGCCACAGGAAGCGTCTATTTTCCGTCGTCTGAGCGTGTTTGATAACCTGATGGCAGTACTGCAGATCCGTGAAGATCTTACCAGCGAACAGCGCGAAGATCGCGCGAATGAACTGCTGGAAGAGTTTCATATCGCGCATCTGCGTGACAGCCTGGGCCAGGCACTTTCCGGCGGTGAACGTCGCCGCGTAGAGATTGCCCGCGCACTGGCCGCCAATCCGAAGTTCATCCTGCTGGATGAGCCTTTTGCGGGTGTTGATCCGATTTCCGTCATTGATATCAAGAAGATCATTGAACATCTGCGCGACAGTGGCCTGGGGGTTCTGATCACCGACCACAACGTCCGTGAGACGCTTGCCGTCTGTGAGCGTGCCTATATCGTCAGCCAGGGGCATCTTATCGCCCACGGCACCCCGGAAGCGATCCTGGCCGATGAACAAGTTAAGCGTGTCTATTTGGGCGAAGAGTTCAGACTCTGATAAGGTGTTTGCATTCGGTAGGTTTTCTGGGGAATTAAGACTCTGAACATGAAGCAAGGTTTACAACTCAGGCTGAGTCAACAGCTTGCCATGACGCCACAGTTGCAGCAGGCCATTCGCCTGCTGCAACTCTCTACGCTTGAACTACAGCAGGAAATTCAGCTGGCGCTGGAAAGTAACCCGTTGCTTGAACAAACCGACATTCATGAAGAAGTCGATACCCGCGAATATCAGGAAACTGAAGCGCTGGATACCCGGGAAGCGCTGGAACAGAAGGACATGCCTGAAGAACTGCCGCTGGACGCCACCTGGGACGAAATTTATACCGCAGGGACCCCCTCCGGTACCGGGACGGATTATCACGATGATGAACTGCCCGTCTATCAGGGTGAAACTACCCAGACGCTGCAGGATTATCTGATGTGGCAGGTGGAACTGACGCCGTTCACCGACACCGACCGGGCGATCGCCACCTCGATTGTGGATGCGGTGGACGATACGGGGTATCTGACGGCCTCGCTGGAAGAAATTCTGGAAAGCATGGGCAGCGACGACCTGACTATCGACGAAGTGGAAGCGGTGCTGAAACGTGTACAGCGCTTTGATCCGATTGGCGTTTGTGCGCGTGATTTACGCGACTGTCTGCTGGTTCAACTTTCACAGTTTTCTGCCGACTTCCCCCTGCTGAAAGAAGCGCGTCTGATTGTCAGCGAGCATCTTGATCTGCTGGCGAATCATGATTTTCGGAGTCTGATGCGTGTCACCCGCCTTAAGGAAGAGGTGCTCAAAGGTGCGATGCAGGTGATTCAGGCGCTTGACCCGCGCCCGGGACAGTCAATCAATACGCAAGAACCTGAGTATGTCATCCCTGATGTGCTGGTCCGTAAAGTCAGTAACCGCTGGACCGTTGAGCTTAATGCCGACAGCGTGCCGCGCCTGAAAATCAACCAGCACTATGCATCGTTAGGTTCCAGCTCACGCAGCGACAGTGATTCGCAGTTTATCCGCAGTAATCTGCAGGAAGCGAAATGGCTGATAAAAAGTCTGGAAAGTCGTAACGATACGCTGCTGAAAGTCACGCGCTGCATCGTTGAACAGCAGCAGGCTTTTTTTGAGCAAGGTGAAGAGCATATGCGTCCCATGGTGCTTGCGGATATCGCCAGTGCCGTTGAAATGCATGAATCGACGATTTCCCGTGTGACCACCCAGAAGTATCTGCACAGCCCACGGGGCATCTTTGAACTGAAGTATTTTTTTTCCAGTCACGTCAACACCGAGGGCGGAGGCGAAGCCTCATCCACGGCTATCCGTGCGCTGGTGAAAAAGTTAATCTCGGCGGAGAATCCCGTCAAACCACTCAGCGACAGCAAGCTGACCTCCATGCTTTCCGAACAGGGAATTATGGTCGCAAGGCGCACTGTGGCAAAATACCGAGAGTCTTTATCCATCCCGCCATCAAATCAGCGCAAACAGCTGGTCTGAACGAACTGAGAAGGAAGACACTATGCAGCTCAATATCACTGGACAACACGTTGAAATCACCGAACCACTGCGCGAATTTTTGACTGAAAAGTTTGCCAAACTGGAACATTATTTTGATCGCATTAATCAGGTCTATATTGTGTTGAAAGTGGAGAAAGTGACACAGATTGCAGATGCTACGCTGCATGTGAACGGCGGGGAGCTGCACGCCACCTCGGAAGATAAAGATATGTACGCGGCGATTGATGGGCTGATCGACAAGCTGACTCGCCAGTTAAATAAACATAAAGACAAGCTCAAACAACACTAAATTCACCATGCATTGATGGTTTTTCAGCAGTGACCCCTTTTAAGGTTAAGCTGAAAGCAGTATCGGCTCGTATTCTTCCGGGGATATGAGCCGTTAATCAATACGTCATGTTAATCTCTTACTTCGAACCAGGGAGAAGAGTGACTTGCCTGCGGCAGTGAAAAGTTAAGTGAAACTATGATGAACAATGATTTGAAACTGGAACTGGGCTCCGTGCTGAGCGTCTCATGTACCCGTAATGGTGTACATTGCCAAAGCAAAAAACGGGCGCTGGAAATTATCAGCGAACTGGCAGCTAAACAGCTTAACCTTCCGCATCAGACAATTTTTGAAGCTATTCTGACGCGTGAGAGGATGGGGAGTACCGGTATCGGTAATGGCATTGCCATCCCGCATGGCAAGCTGGAGGAAGATACTCTGCGTGCTGTGGGCGTTTTTATTCGCCTTGATCAGCCCATCGCGTTCGATGCCATTGATAATCAGCCTGTGGATCTGCTGTTTGCCCTGCTGGTGCCAGCCGATCAATGTAAAACACATCTGCATACGTTGTCTCTGGTGGCCAAGCGCCTCGCAGACAAAACCGTACTGCGGCGTCTGCGATCCGCCCAGAGCGATGAAGATCTCTACGCGATCATCACGGAAGATCACGAACAGAGCTAGTCAGGCAGGTTAAATGAGGGGAATTGTGAAATGGTGCTGATGATCGTCAGCGGTCGTTCAGGCTCAGGAAAGTCAGTGGCATTACGCGCACTGGAAGACATGGGGTTTTACTGCGTGGACAACCTGCCCGTCGTCCTGCTGCCTGACCTGGCGAACTCGCTGGCCGAACGCAACATATCTGCTGCGGTAAGTATTGATGTCCGCAACATGCCGGAATCACCGGAAGTGTTTGAAACCGCACTCAACAGTTTGCCGGACTGTTTTTCGCCACAACTTCTGTTCCTGGATGCTGACCGTAATACCTTAATTCGTCGTTACAGCGATACGCGTCGTCTGCATCCCCTCTCCAGCAAAAACCTGTCGCTGGAAAGCGCCATTGATGAAGAGAGCGATCTGCTGGAGCCTCTGCGTTCCCGCGCCGATCTGATTATTGATACCTCAGAAATGTCAGTCCATGAACTGGCAGAGATGCTTCGTACACGCCTGTTAGGTAAACGTGAACGCGAGCTGACGATGGTGTTTGAATCATTCGGCTTCAAGCACGGTATTCCAATTGATGCTGATTACGTGTTTGATGTGCGCTTTTTGCCCAACCCCCACTGGGATCCCAAACTGCGTCCGATGACCGGACTCGATCGTCCCGTGGCGGCTTTCCTCGATCGCCACACGGAAGTGCATAATTTTATCTACCAGACCCGCAGCTATCTGGAACTGTGGTTACCGATGCTGGAAACCAATAACCGCAGCTATCTGACTGTTGCCATTGGATGCACAGGCGGCAAACACCGTTCGGTGTATATTGCCGAGCAGCTGGCGGACTATTTCCGCTCGCGGGGTAAAAACGTTCAGTCCCGTCATCGCACGCTGGAAAAACGCAAATCATGACTGTGAAGCAAACCGTTGAGATAAAAAATAAACTGGGAATGCACGCCCGACCAGCGATGAAGCTGTTCGAGCTGGTGCAGAGCTTTGACGCTGAAGTGCTGCTGCGTAATGAGAGCGGTACAGAAGCTGAAGCCAGTAGCGTGATTGCGCTGCTGATGCTCGACTCCGCCAAAGGCGGACATATCGAAGTTGAAGCCAGCGGACCGGAAGAAACTAAAGCACTGGCGGCAGTCATCGACCTGTTTAACGCCGGGTTTGACGAAGAGTAGTCTCCTCATCTCCATCCTCAACAGGCCGACCCTGACGGTCGGTCTCCGTTTAACTCTCTTTATCCGTTCCGCCACGCCACCGGCCTGAGCCCGGCCTGCGGTTTTAACGCAGCTGATGTTCCCTGAGGAACCCTTCTCCGCCCAGCTGACGCATCTGACGCATGATCCACTGCTGGCGCTGGCGTACATAGCCTGAAGGTGCATCTGCGCGGTAACGTATCGGATTAGGCAGAACCGCGGCCAGCAGCGCTGCTTCGGACAGGCTCAAGCGGCTGGCCGGCTTGTGGAAATAGCGCTGAGAGGCCTCCTCCACACCAAATACCCCCTGCCCCATTTCTGCCACATTCAAATAGACGGTCAGAATGCGACGCTTCGTCCAGACGGTTTCGATGCCCACGGTCAGGCCGGCTTCCAGGCCTTTACGCACCCAGCTACGTCCATCCCAGAGAAACATATTTTTGGCGGTCTGCTGTGAAAGTGTGGAAGCACCGCGCATGCCGGCCTTTTCACCGCTGCTGTCCAGCACTGACTGGATAGCGGCCACGTCAAAGCCCCAGTGGGTCGGGAATTTTTGATCTTCAGAGGCAATGACGGCCAGCGCCATCCACGGCGAAATCTCATCCATCCCCACCCAGTCAGAGTGCGCCACATAGTCAAAATCACCGTTGAGCCAGGCACTGACCTGCCTCTCAACCATCACCGCAGAGAACGGCACTGGCACAAAGGCAAAGAGGATAATGCCGCTCAGCCATAGACCCGCAACGCCCAGGACCAGGCGAAGTAATAGTGCTTTAATCCGTGTAAAAACCCGTGATTTATTGCGTCTCATTACTGAGGATCCCGCCCATATTTATCAGTATGAAAATTCACCAGCAATACTCCACCATTGTTAATTAACCCTACATAACCGGAATCGGTTCCATTAAATCACGCCGTTTATATATACTCCACGACGATTCTGTCAGCTGCTGAAAATGCATTAAATCAATTGGTTCACTCTGCTTATAAATTTCAGCAGGTCGCTTTCCGAAATCATGGCACTGCAAATGAAATAAACACTCCATTCCGGCAATAATTGACGTTTTTTACTCATAAATTGCGGCTGGTACGAGCAGTTAATCTTGCTGAACGGAGTCAGCTTTTATCTG
This sequence comes from Erwinia persicina NBRC 102418, assembly GCF_001571305.1. Lineage (GTDB taxonomy): Bacteria > Pseudomonadota > Gammaproteobacteria > Enterobacterales > Enterobacteriaceae > Erwinia > Erwinia persicina. The sequence goes on from NZ_BCTN01000007.1 coordinate 178,563, forward strand.
ATACGGGACAGTAATGTGAGAATTTTTGCTAGCAGAAACCAAAACGTTTCGGAAACAAGTATCAAATAAACAATAAAGCACTTATAAAACAATGCATTAAAATACCACTAACGCCTTTCCGGCTTCCTTCCCGATGACAACGAAAATCCTGTCAGCCAGAGGAGACGTTTCCGCTCCTCTGCTTACCTCAACAAAAGCCTGACTGTACAATATTTATGCAGATCATCGTAAATATTCATTACTTGCTTGACTACATATCTAAAATCGGGTCTTCTATTTAGGAACACTGCTCAACATCACACATTTTAATGAATCCAGTAACAAGTGGTGAGAGATTTGCTAAAGTAGTGACTGAGCTTTTTAATGTTCACCCAATACCAAACCTGTGCTCCAGACGATTCTAATCAGAACAGCACAGGTTACCAATTTCCCTGGTGTTGGCGCAGTATTCGCGCACCCCGGCTTCGGTCGGGGTCATTTTTTTTCAGCATCCGTCACCCACTGCCGTAATACCTCCACATCCTTGCGCCACTCCAGTTTCAGTTCATCAATCCATTCCTGAACATTATCCCACCAGGCGGGTAATTCCGGGCTCTGAATCTGTTTTGCAATCTGCTGCAAATGCGTCAAGCCCACAGATCCTGCTGCGCCCTTAATTTTGTGCCCTTCCTCTGCAATCCCTTTCTGGTCACGAGCCATCATGTTGGAGTCCAGCACGGCCAGATAGCCGGGCATCATCTGCTCGAACATCGCCAGACTTTGGTGGATAAGGGTCGGCCCGACCAGTTCGATATATTGCTCCAGCATCGGAACATCCAGCAGTGCCAGTTTTTTATCATCCATCATGCCATCCTGTTCAGTAGATAAATCATCAGTCTGAAAATCCCAGTATTTTTTAATCATGGCGGTGAGAGCAGGAACCGCCAGGGGTTTGCTCAGTACATCGTCCATACCGGCATCAAAATATTCGCGTTTATCTTTAAGCACGTTCGCCGTCAGGGCCACCAGTGGCGGAAGCTGCTCGCCTGCGTGACGCTGATGAATAATACGTGCCACGTCCAGACCGGTCATATCGGGCAGTTGGATATCCAGCAGCACCAGATCAAACTCATCCGGGTCAAACATCTCCAGCGCGGCCTGCCCGGTCATCGCCACTTCTACGCTGCTGCCCAGTTTTTCCAGAACTGAGCGGGCAACCACCACATTCAGCTCAATATCCTCAACCAGTAGGATATGCAACGCAGGCAGTGGCAGATCGTCTTCCGTCTCTTCATCTTGCCGCTCTTCTTCCACACGGGGCGCATTGAGCGTCAGGGTGAAGCAGGAACCCTGCCCCGGTGAACTTTGTACGCGGATATCACCGCCCATACTTTGTGCCAGACGGCGGGAAACGGCCAGACCGATACCTGTGCCGGTCGCGGGTTTGCCGCCACGTTGATCTTTTACCTGGTAATACATGGCGAAAATTTTATCCTGCTCATCCTGCGGGATACCCATGCCAGAGTCCTGCACTTCAAAGCACAGACAGTCATCCTGTTGATAGCCGACACGCACCACGATTTCCCCCTGCTGAGTAAACTTCACCGCGTTACCGATCAGGTTCCACAGGATCTGGCGCAGACGGGTCCCATCGGCGATAATTTTTTGCGGCAGCGGCAGGTCAGGTGCCAGAACAAATTTCAGCCCTTTTGGTTCAGCCAGCAGGCCGGAGATATTTTCCAGGTCGGCCAGGAAGCCAGTGAAATCGATGGGCTGATTGTCCAGCTGCACTTTTCGCCGCTCGATTTTGTCCATTTCAATCACATCATTAAAAATATTGCCCAACGTAATGGCAGAGACATGAATCGTTTTCAGGTATTTCAGCTGCTCGTGATTGAGATCCGTATCCAGCAGAATGCGGCTCAGGCCAACAATGCCATTAAGCGGCGTACGAAGCTCATGGCTGATCGTAGAGATAAAGGTGGTCTTCTCCCTGCTTGCGTTCTCTAACGCGTCCTGGTAACGCTTACGCTCGGTTATATCGCGTCCAAAGCCCATTAACCCGCTCCGTTTGCCCACGCGGTCATAATAAGGGACTTTGCGTATCTCAAAGCAGGCTTTGCGACCGTCGGGATAATCCAGCCACTGTTCGTAGGTCAGAGAGACATTATGGCGGAACACTTTCTCATCGGTTTCCAGCACCTTAGTCGCTGCATCGTCGTCATAGACCTCTTTCGGCGTTAACCCGATAAGCTGTTTTTCGCTTTTTCCCGTCAGCAGCTCCATGGCACGGTTACAACCAGAAAACTGCTGGTCACTGTTGCGGTAGAACACCAGGTCGGGGGAAGCGTCAAGGAAGGAGCGCAGGAAGGAGGATTGTTGTTCAAGTTCGATTTGTGCCTCTTCACGCCGCGCCATCTCCTCTTTGAGCTTTGCCATCACCTGCAGACGTGCCTCTTCGGCCTTGATGCGGTCGGCAATCTCCTGGTTGAGCTGGGTAATATTGCCCTGCATTTGCTGGTTCAGCTCAAGGTCACGATTGCGCATCTCCTCCAGCTTATCCACCAGCCTGGCCAGACGCTGACGCGATTCCTCTAACTGTTCCACGACCACTGACAGGAAATAGACGGCCCACGGGGTGATCAGCAGACCGAAAAAAACCGACCGCACCATATCAATGCTTTCGACATGGCCGCGAAGCACCATCGTCACCGCCATCTGCACTATCATGGCCAGCACGACCAGTGCGGATGCCAGCAGCAAAGAGAAGCGTACCAGCCCAAGTTTGACCATCAAATCAACATAGTACTGCGCTAATAAACGAATTTGTTTCATAAAGGATCCCTTCCAGCGTGATAACGGCAATCATACCGGAATTGACCAAAAGACCAACGCGCTATCTCGCCGTCAGGCCCTCGGGAGAGTGCACGATAACCGTGCAGCAGCACCGACATCCCTTCAGCCGTTACCACAGGATTATCGCCCCCCATGCCGCTGAAGGGACGGGAAAGGAAGCAACCCCTCTCCTGCCTGGGTTAACGCTGGAAATGTCCGGCGTTCCCCTTTCGCGTAAAAAGTTGCCAACGGGGATATTGACTAAATTTTATAACTGCATAATCTGTAAGGCCGCTCTGGATTCGGCGCGCCTTTCTCATGTTGATAGTTTTCATAGCGATGCCTTGTATCCTTCGCACTCCCTTGTCACACCTAACGAATAACCATTCATAATAAATGAAATATTAATCACGTAACTTCTGATTAATTTTACTAATGATGCCCCCCTGTTTAATTCAAATAATCGCAACAGTTAAAAACAGTGCGTTCCTGCGGCCATAACCATCACAGCAGCATATTATGCTGGCATTACCCCCAGCACCAGCATGGTGCAGAGATTTGCGTACTGCCCTATAGTGAGTCAGCTCACACTTCTCTCCCCTTCGCCCTCCCTTCAATAGGGTTAAAATATCGCATTAAAACATTTAAAATCAATTAGTTAATACCAAAAAGGCATGAAAAGGTATCAGTAAGATCGCTATTTGACCTGAGTTCGCTTTCCCGATAAGTTGGAAATCCGCTGGAAGCTTTCCTGACGGGCCAGTGTCTCGGCATATCTATGCAGCAAGTAGACTCCCTCGTGATGTAAGTTATCTCCAATTTGAGACCCGGAATTTCGTGAGCAACTCATTCAAGGACGTGTCAGGTCAATGTCCCTTGATGAAATGTTCGGAGTCACGGTGTCTGCGTTTTAGCGGCAAGAAAATGATACAGAACCAGAGAAGACACTCCGTGGCGCTCTGAGCCTGAAGAACAGTGGTAATGTCAAAAGCAGTTAAGGAGGCCCTCAATGTCCAACTCAAAACCTTATCCCTATGGCTTGTATGATCCATCAAAAGACAGTGACAGCTGCGGTGTGGGTTTCATTACTCGTAAGGACGGCGAGCAAACTCATGAGGTTCTGCAGATGGCACACAGTGCCCTGTGTACTGTTCCTCATCGCGGGGGCATGTCTGCCGAAGGCGTAGGTGACGGCGCCGGGGTTAACGTCGACCTCTCTCTGCATTTCTTCCGCAAAATTACCGGACAGCCACTGGAAGCCGGCCGTTATGGCGTCGGCAACTTCTTTGTGCCGAAGGACAGTACGCTGCGTGCCAACGCCGAGCGCCTGGTGGAAGAAACCCTGGCCGCTTATAAACTGCCAATCCTCCTCAAACGTGATATGCCCCTGGATACCAGCGTACTGCGTCCGGCGGCGATTCAGTTCCAGCTGCCTATCGTGCAATGGGTGTTTACTGCCCCGGCCGATATCAGCAATCAGATTGACTTTGAAAAACGTATCTACCGTGCCCTGCTGGATATCGAAGCCCGCGCCTTTACCGAAAGTGAGTTTGGCGGCCTCTATCCACTGTCGCTCTCTTCCCGCACGCAGGTCTTTAAAGCCCGCCTGAATTCGAACGAGGTGATCCCCTATTTCCAGGATCTGACCGACACAGACCACCAGGTCCGCGGTCTGTTCTTCCATACCCGCTTTTCGACTAACACCGATCCGCATACCACCATGGCGCAGCCGTTCCGGCTGATGGCGCACAACGGCGAGCTGAACACCGACCGTAAAAACCGTATTGCGGAAGCAGCGCTGGCGCTGGCGCGCGGTAAGAAAATCGTGCGCCCTAAAGGCCAGTCAGACAGCTCGCGCCTGGATCAAAGTATCCACAGCCGTCTGATGGAAGATAACCTGGACCTGATTACTGCGGTGGTTTCTATGATGCCGCCAGCGTGGGAAAACGATCCCTCTCTCTCCGCTGAAGTCCGCGCAATGCTGGAATACTTCTCCCTGTATGAAGAGAAGAATGACGGCCCGGCCGCGCTGATTTTCGGCAACGGTGAAGTGATCGGGGCCCGTCTTGACCGTCTCGGCCTGCGCCCGCTGCGCTCTGTGGAAACGGCGGAGTATATTGGTGCGATGTCGGAAGCGGGTCAGATTGCCTTCCCACCCGAGAGCGTCCTGCGCCGTGGCCGTATCGAAGCGGGTGGCATGCTGTATTACGATCACCGTGAAAAACGCAGCTATACCACCGTAGAAGCCCTGGAAAAACTGGCGGCGGTGGCCGATTATCCGGCGCTGCTGGCTGAGTCACGGGTGACATTACAGGAACTGCCGGTGATCCCGGCGGAGCAACAGGGTTCACCTCTGCGTTATAGCGGCGACCTCAAAACCTATCAGCGTTTTGTGGCTTACTACTACAACCAGGAAAGCTTCAAATTTATGATGGACCCGATGCTGACCACCGGCGCAGAGAAAATCTCTGCCATGGGTTACGGCAACGCGATTAACGCCCTGTCGGACCACGAAGGCGGAATGGCGCACTACTTCTCCCAGCGATTTGCTCAGGTTACCAACCCACCGCTGGATTCCATCCGTGAAGTGGATGGCATGACCCTGCGCGTTGCACTGGGTGCGAAACCGCATCTTGGGCGCAGTAAAGGTCACCAGATTGTGGTGCCAACACCGATCCTGACGCATCTGGATATGCTGCAGCTGCGCGAGCAGACCGTGGCCCCGTATGCCCGTTTTGAAATGCTCTATGAGCCCGTTATCGGCACCGACCCGATCAGCCGTGCCGCCAATGCGAATGCGCTGGAGCAGGCCATTGATGCGCTGGCACAGGAGGTGGTGGATTTCGCCCGTGAGCAGGGCGGTATCGCCGTCATCACGGACCGCCATATCTCCTCAACCCGTGCTGCTATCCCGATGCTGTTGATGGTATCAGCCATCAACCAGCGCCTGGTGCAGGAAGGCCTGCGCCTGGATGTGTCACTGGTGGTGGAAAGCGGCCAGAGCATCTCTTCGCACCACATTGCTGCCACCCTCGGCTTCGGTGCGTCAGCGGTGTATCCGCTGGGCGTGCAGATGCGTGCTGAAGAAAAATACGGTGAAGGTGAAGAAGGTAACAAGGCATTCAAACGCTACGCCAAAGCGGCTGAAAAAGCGCTGATGAAGACCATGGGCAAAGTCGGCCTGTGTACCGTTGAAAGCTACAGCTGCGGTGAGTTCTTTGAGCCGAATTTCCTCGATACCGAAGATCGCGTGCTGAAGAAGTATTTTCCGAATATTAAAACCCCGGTAGGGGGTGCAGGCTTCGCCACCATCGCGCAAATGGCCGTTGACTGGCACCAGAGTGCATTGCGTATTCAGGGAGAGTCAGAAGTGCCGTTGCTGGGCCTGTTTAAGGAACGTGCAGAGGGGGCCGGTCACTCCTACGGCACTATCGCCGTACGTACCTTTATCGATATGACTGAGCAGCCGATTCGCTTCTCGGATAAAGCGCGCGAGGAGGATAACTTTATCCGCCTGATGACGCTGGCCAAGCTGGACAACGCGTTTAATATCAAAGCGAAATCCTTTACGGACAGCAGCTTCGAACGTATCCCGGACGAGGTGATAGACAACTTCACTATCACCCCCGATTACCGTCAGTTCTCCAGCCTGATGCTGGAAGAGCGTAAGCGCCGCCCGGCGGCACTGCGTGATATTCTCGCCCTGCCGGCTGACCTGACCCACGTCGACAGCGAAGCCGAGTTCACGCGTAAGCTGGGGCGTTACTCGCTGGTAAATAACGGCTTTGCGGTGCGCGGACTGGAATGCGAAGCAGACGAGTCACAAGAAGGTCTGTTCACACTGCGCCTCACCGATGCCATTGTCGGCCTGAAAAGTGAGCACGACCGCCTCACCACGCTCTCCGTGGTGCTGAAAAAACGCTTCGGGGACGCCATTGAACATGCGGAAGTCACCGCAGAAGCCCTGCTTCTGAAGGCGAACGGCAAAGCAGCTGACTATCTGTCACGCATCTTTACCCTTTCTCCCGCGCTGCCGTTAAGCGAAGTGCAGCCAGCCCATGAGATTACCCGCACCTTTGCCTCCGGGGCGATGAGCCACGGTGCACTGGTAGCGCCGGCACATGAGGCCGTCGCTCATGGCACCAACATGGTGGGCGGAATGAGTAACTGTGGGGAAGGGGGCGAGCACTATTCCCGTCACGGCACCATCCGGGCATCACGCATTAAACAGCTGGCGTCCGGCCGTTTTGGCGTCTGGGCCGCCTATCTGGCCGATCCGATGCTGGAAGAACTGGAGATTAAAATCGGCCAGGGGGCAAAACCGGGTGAAGGCGGTCAGTTACCGGCGGCCAAGGTGACGGTAGAAATCGCCGCGGCCCGTGGCGGTACGCCAGGCGTGGAGCTGGTCTCCCCTCCTCCGCACCATGACACTTACTCTATTGAGGATCTGGCCCAGCTGATCCACGACTGTAAAGCTGCCCGTGTACGCGTGATCGTTAAACTGGTTTCCTCTGAAGGGATCGGTACTATCGCGGTTGGTGTGGCGAAAGCCGGCGCTGATGTCATCAACGTGGCCGGTAACACTGGCGGTACCGGGGCCGCTTCAGTCACCAGTCTGAAATATACCGGACGTGTGGCAGAGATCGGTATCGCAGAAGTCCATCAGGCGCTGTGTGCCAACGGCCTGCGTGAGAAAGTGCTACTGCGCTGCTCAGGCGCACAGCAGACGGGCAGTGACGTGGTGAAATCCGCACTGCTGGGCGGCGACAGCTTTGAATTCGGCACCACGGCACTCATGATGCTGAAGTGCGTGATGGCGAAAAACTGCAACGTGAAGTGCCCGGCCGGACTGACCACCAATGCCGAAGCCTTCGATGGTGACCCTCGCCAGCTGGCGCAGTATTTCATCAACGTGGCGCACGAGGTGCGTGAGATGCTGGCACGTCTTGGCCTGCGTTCACTGCGTGAGGCACGCGGCCGGTCTGATCTGCTCCACCTGATGGACCACCCGCTGGAAGTCGGTAAGCTGGATCTGCGCGCCATGTTAACCGTGGTGCCTGAGGTGAAAATTGCCCATCCGGTTTATCTGGAAAAAGATTTCGAACTGGACAATGGCTGGATCGATCTGGTTAACGATCGCCTGGTCAGCCAGGGATCGACCGGGATCACACTGGGTGACGGGATCACCCTGAACAACCGTAACAAGAGCGTGGGGGGCCAGTTGGCTATTGATATTGAACGCCTGCTGAACCACACGCTGAATGCCGAACACCTGAGCCGTATCCCGGCTGCACTGCTGGACGATCGCGGCCGTCGCTATCTGGCTCCGTCGACTGTGACGATTTTCACCTCCGGATCTGCCGGTCAGTCTTATGGCGTGTTCTGTAACGATGGCATGCGCCTTGAGCATTACGGCACCTGTAACGACGGTGTCGGTAAAGGGCAGTGTGGCGGAGAAATCGTGGTGATGTCTCCGGGCGGCGGATCGGAAGATGCGGAAGGTAACGTGCTGATCGGTAACTTCGCTCTGTTCGGTGCCACCGGGGGACGTCTGTTCGCGCAGGGCCAGGCCGGTGACCGCTTCGCCGTACGTAACTCGGGTGCTACTGCTGTGGTCGAAGGCGTCGGTGATTTCTGCTGCGAATATATGACTAACGGTGCAGTGCTGAACCTCGGTACTTACGGTACTGGCTTTGGTAACGGTATGAGCGGCGGTTTCGCTTATCAGTATGACCCGTACGGCACGCTGGCGGGTTCTGCTGCGGCGGACTCCGTGATGCTGGGTTCCATCGCGGATGACAGTGAAATGGCGCGCGTGCACAAAGATGCGGTACTGACGATGCTGAACTGGCATCTGGAAGCCACCTCTTCCCCACGTGCGCAGTGGCTGCTCGATCACTGGGAAAGCGAGTGTCAGCACTTCGTTTATGTCATGCCGCGCTCTCTGCTGCTTTACCAGGATGCCGCTGAGATCCTGAAAGCGAAAAGCCGTAAGGATCTGCTGGAAGAGCTCTCCACAGCGCTGGCCGGGCATCAGGTGGCGAAGTTTAAAGCCGCATGGCGCGAAGGGAAGCCTATTGCTAACGGTGCAGTCCCGGGCTACGGTGCGACAGATACCCCTGAAATGCTGGTGCTGTTGAATAACTACACCGTCCTCAATTCTGCACAGCAGCTGGCGCTTTCACGCCTGCCGAAAGGCACCGCTGTGGAGGATCCGGCCGTTGAGAAAGCGGTACGTAACCTGCTGATGACTGAAGATTTCAGCCTGATCAGCAAACTGCAACGCCACGGCCGGGCGGCCATCGAGAGCTACAGTGATGAAGAGCTGGCCTGCCTGATTGGTGCAAAGCGTATGACAGATTATAAAGCAGCGCTCACGCAGCGTAATATCCGCTCCATGGACAGCCTGGCGACTTACGGCTGGATCATGTATCAGGATGCGTGTAACCGGGACGTGCTGGGCCGACTGCCTGACTTTGAGGAGCTGTTCGCGCGTGCTGCACTGCCTGAACTGGCAGCCGCCGTCGGCAAGTTAGCTTAACTATTTGACTATGAACAGTGACTCATACTTTCCCTGTTTCGGGCTGGCAGCCAACGCCTCTGCGGCCCGAAGTTTGGCGAGTATTTAACGGGATTGAGTAGATAAAACTGATGAAGATTCCTTATATTCCTGAAGACGCGCCGTTTAACGGCGAGCAGAAATTTTGGCTGGCAGGCTTCCTTGCCGGATTACACTCACGTCTGCTGGTGCTGGAAAACCAGCCGCAGGCCGCAGGCTCTGCGGCCTCTTCTGCCACCACTCAGTTGCATATCCTGTTTGGTTCCCAGACAGGTAATGCGGAAGCCTTAGCGCAAAACGCGGCGAAAGCCGCGCGGGCGAAGGGCCTGGTACCGGTTGTCCAGGGGCTGGGTGAAGTGGATATCGACGTGTTTGTCACCATGCGTCATGTGCTGGTGATCACCTCGACTTACGGCGAAGGCGAGATGCCGGATAACGCCCAGCTGTTCTGGCAGGCCATCTCTGCCAGTACCGCACCGCGTCTGGAGCAGATGCACTTTGCCGTTCTGGCCATTGGCGATACCGGCTACGATGGTTTCTGCCAGGCGGGTAAATTTATTGATATGCGCCTTGAGCAACTGGGTGCAAAACGCGTCTGTGATCGTATCGACTGCGATATCGACTATGAAGAACCCTCCAACGCGTGGATCGCCAGCTCGATGCCGCAGTTTGCCGCCAGTGCAGGCAGCAGCGGTACGGCGCTGGAGAGCGCGCCGGAAGCACCGGTCATCCCGGGCAGCAATAAAAATAATCCGTATGCCGCCGCTCTGGCGACCAACAAGCGTCTGTCCGGTGAGAAGTCTGGCAAGGATATCCGCCACTTCGAGTTCGATCTGACCGACAGCGGGCTGAAGTACGAAGCGGGTGATGCGCTGGGCGTGATCCCGGTCAACGACCCGGCGCTAGTGAAGCTGTTGCTGACACAGCTGAAGTCTGACTACGATAACCCGGTTCCCGGCTTTGACCGTAGCCTGGGCGATCTGCTGACCTACCAGTTCGAGATTTCTGAGCCATCGCGTAAGCTGATTGAATGGGTGGGCCAGAACACCACCAACCAGGAACTGCGTCATGTCTTACAGCACGACGATAAGGATGCGCTGGGTGTGTGGCTGTGGGGGAAAGATACTCTCGACCTGCTGCAGCTGGATGTGACCCGTTCACTGAGTATTCCTGAGTTTGTTGGCCTGCTGCGTCCGCTACAGCATCGCGCTTACTCTATTTCATCCAGTCAGAAAGCCCATCCGAACCAGGTACACCTGACGATCGCTTCCGTCCGTTATCACAGCGCTGGCCGTGCCCGCAGCGGCGTCTGTTCAACCTATCTGGCCGAGCGTGTCAAACGGGGTGAAAAACCGGCCATCTTTATTTCACCGAATAAAGCCTTCCGCGTGCCAGCGAACGGTGATGCCCCCCTGATCATGATCGGTCCGGGGACCGGTATTGCCCCCTTCCGTGCCTTCCTGGAAGAGCGCGAGGCCGTCGGTGCCAAAGGGAAAAACTGGCTGTTCTTTGGCGATCAGCATCAGGAGCATGACTTCATCTATCAGGATGAGCTGAAAGCCTGGCAGGAAAGTGGACTGCTGACCCGTCTGGATCTGGCATTTTCACGCGATCAGGCGGAAAAAATCTACGTTCAGACGCGGATGCTGGAACAGGGTGCCGAACTGTATGCCTGGCTGCAGGAAGGGGCTTACTTCTATGTCTGTGGTGATGCCTCACGCATGGCAAAAGACGTTGATAAGGCGTTGTATGAGGTGATTACTCAGTTTGGCGGATTATCTGCAGAGCGTGCTGCCGATTACGTTGACCAGCTGAAAAAAGAGAAGCGCTACCTGCGCGACGTCTACTGATGACACCGGGAGCCAGGCGCTCCCGGATCGACAGTGTAAAAAAACGGGCCCGAAGGCCCGTTTTTATTTTACGACGCGAAGCGCCGGACGACCGCCGCGCGGGGGCGGTTCATCGTCGGGATCGTTGTCGTCATCAGCACCTGCATCATCGGGACGATCACCATCGATCACTGACATGACCGTTTCTGGCGCCCCATCATCCTGCGCATGTGAAGCATCAAACTCACTGGCTTCTTCATACGCCGGCTCTGGTTCGAACATCGTACCGGCACCGTTTTCACGCGCATAAACCGCCAGGACCGCAGCCATAGGCACGGAAACCTGACGGGGAACGCCGCCAAAACGGGCGCTGAAGCTAACGCCATCATTGCCCAACTCGAGATTGCCCACCGCACGCGGGGCAATGTTCAGAACGATCTGACCATCGCGGGCATATTCCAGGGGCACCATCACGCCGGGCAAGTTGATGTCGACAACCAGATGTGGCGTGAGATTGTTGTCCAGCAACCACTCATAGAAGGCGCGCAGCAGATAGGGACGACGTGCAGTCAGTTGGGACATTTCCATCGTAATCAGCCCCGCGTTTGCAGGCGCATTTCACGTTCCGCTTCTGTCAGAGAAGCGAGGAAGGAATCACGCTCAAAAACGCGGGTCATATAGCCTTTCAGCTCTTTAGACCCGGCACCAATCAGCTCAATACCCATCTGCGGTAAACGCCATAACAGCGGAGCCAGATAGCAATCGACCAGGCTGAACTCTTCGCTCATAAAGAACGGCGTACGGGCGAACAGTGGCGCGATAGCCAGCAACTCTTCCCGCAGCTGCTTACGTGCAGCTTCAGCTTCCTGTGCGGTGCCGTTTTCGACTTTACGCATCAGGCTGTACCAGTCCTGCTCAACACGGTGCATCATCAGGCGGCTTTCACCACGTGCCACCGGGTAAACCGGCATCAGCGGAGGATGCGGGAAACGTTCGTCCAGGTATTCCATGATGATGCGCGATTCATACAGCGTCAGCTCGCGATCAACGAGGGTGGGCACGGTACGGTATGGGTTGAGGTCGATCAGATCCTGCGGCAGGTTATCCGTTTCAACCTGCTCGATCTCGACACTAACACCCTTCTCAGCCAGTACAATGCGTACCTGGTGGCTGAAAATGTCAGTCGGACCAGAAAACAGCGTCATTACCGAACGTTTGTTGGCAGCGACAGCCATGTAAACCTCCAAGTTTATCGAGAAAATTACTGCGAATAGCCATCCACGTGGCGACTCATTATTGCCACCGGCCCGAAAATTAACCCTTTCCTGATGTACAGGATACAGACATTTTTACCCGGCCAATGGGCACAAAGTGACACACAGTTTACCAGATTTTAGCCAGCTTGTGGGGGACCACACACGGAATTGAGGGGGAAAATAGTAAAGCGGTGTGTGTTTCGCGCTTTTTGCACCGGAAGAAAATAAAAAACCCGGCGCCAGGCACCGGGTTTTCCGATAATTGATTCTGCCTGAGCAGGAAAAATTAACGTTTGGAGAACTGAGGACGACGACGTGCTTTACGCAGACCGACTTTCTTACGTTCAACCTTACGAGCATCACGAGTAACGAAGCCTGCTTTACGCAGTTCGCCACGCAGTGACTCGTCGTACTCCATCAGAGCGCGTGTGATACCGTGACGGATCGCACCAGCCTGACCAGAGATACCACCACCTTTAACAGTGATGTACAGATCAAATTTACCGACCATGTCCAGAAGTTCCAGCGGCTGACGAACTACCATGCGGGCAGTTTCGCGACCGAAGTACTGTTCTAAAGAACGCTGGTTGATAACGATGTTACCGCTACCCGGCTTAATAAAGACGCGTGCGGAAGAGCTTTTGCGGCGACCAGTGCCGTAGTTTTGATTCTCAGCCATTGCCTGTAATCCCGATTAAATGTCAAGAACTTGCGGTTGCTGTGCCGCATGGTTGTGCTCGTTGCCCGCGTAAACTTTCAGTTTACGGTACATAGCACGGCCCAGCGGGCCCTTTGGCAGCATGCCTTTAACCGCGATTTCAATCACACGCTCAGGACGGCGAGCAATCATCTCTTCGAAGGTCGCTTGCTTGATACCACCGACGAAGCCGGTGTGATGGTAATAAATCTTGTCAGTACGCTTGTTACCCGTTACGGCAACTTTCTCAGCGTTCAGAACGATGATGTAATCACCTGTATCGACGTGCGGAGTGTATTCCGCTTTGTGCTTACCGCGCAGACGACGAGCCAGTTCAGTCGCTAAACGACCTAAGGTTTTGCCTGTTGCGTCAACAACATACCAGTCACGTTGGACGGTTTCTGGCTTAGCTGTAAAAGTTTTCATCTAAAAGCTTACCCAAATTAAGTTACACGTTGGTGAAATCCCAAACGCTTGAATAAACGGTTGGAGCTCACACGACCATCTTGACCAGTAAGCCCACCCCTTCGGATAGAGTTACCGGAACACAAAGAGTTTTGGGAAAAAAACCTTTGTTGTAACGTGGGGTCGCAAGATTATAGAGAAGTCGCCCATAAAGATCGAACGTTTTCTGCGATAAAATTACTATCACGTCACAGTAATGCGAACATCAGGGTAAATGCGGCAACCGCAGGTACTCTTCGCTCTGCATCTCCTGCAGGCGGGAGACGCAGCGCTGATACTCAAACTTCAGCCGCGTACCCTGATAAATCTCATAAAGTGATGTTTCTGCCGAGACCACCAGCTTGACATGACGCTCGTAAAATTCATCCACCAGCGCCAGGAATCGCCGTGCCTGGTCTTCCGTCTTGTAAATCATCACCGGAACATCATACAGCAATACGCTGTGGAAACGGCGTGACAGTTCAATATAGTCGTGCTGACTGCGTCCTTCGCCACACAGCGCGAGGAAATTCATCGCCAGCACGCCTTCGGCCATGCCCAGCGTCGGCAGTTGCCGATGATTAATCTCCAGCGGTTCGTGGTCTTCACGCGGTTTCCCGGCGAGGGCAATAAACATCCGCTCCATCTCTTTTGTGGTCTCATCCCCCAGCGGGGTCATCCACAGGTGGGCAGACGTCAGCGTACGCAGACGATAGTCGATCCCCGCGTCCACATTCATAACGTCGCAGTGCTGCTTGATCATCTCAATGGCCGGGACAAAGCGCGCCCGCTGCAGCCCGTTACGATAAAGGTCGTCCGGAGGAATATTGGAGGTGGCCACCAGCGTAATTCCACGGCTGAACAGGGCTTCCATTAGCGTCCCCAGCAGCATGGCATCCGTGATGTCCGAGACAAAAAACTCGTCGAAGCAGAGCAGATCGGTTTCTGCTTTGAAACGGTCGGCAACGATCTGCAGTGGATCGCTCTGCCCCTGCAGTTCGGTCAGTTCCTGATGGACACGCAGCATAAACCGGTGGAAATGCAGACGTTGCTTGCGCTCACCAGGAATTGCCCGAAAAAACATATCCATCAACCATGTCTTGCCACGCCCGACGCCGCCCCACATATACAGACCCTGAGCCGGTGTCTGGACGTCGTTTTTACTTTTACCCAGCAGTTTATTGAGCCGGTTCAACAGCCCTCCGCCGGCAGGTGCCGCTGAGGCGCTATTCCGGGTTAACACCTGATATATCCCGTCTAAACGTGTGATGGCGGCACGCTGTACTTCATCGGCCTGATACTCGCCGTTTTCCAGCGCTTGCTGATAAAGCGCCAGAGGAGACATCGTTTGCATCATTTCGTCACATTCCCTGAAAAATGGCCTGACTCGCGGTCGATCGTCGAAAAAAAAGTCGTTCTACACTAAGCGAAGCTGCCGCAGGATTCCACTTCCGTGAGATTAGCGGTTATAGTGGCGGGTATGAGTTGGAAAGGTCCTACGGAACAACGAAGACAATATGGGAGTGATTATGACCTGGGAATATGCGCTTATTGGGTTAGTAGTAGGAATTATTATCGGCGCGGTCGCCATGCGTTTCGGTAACAGGAAACTGCGTGAGCAACGCAGCCTGCAGTATGAACTGGAGAAGAGCAAAGCCGAACTGGCAGATTACCGTGAAGAGCTGACCAACCATTTTGCCCACAGCGCTGAGCTGCTGGACAATATGGCACGCGACTATCGTCAGCTGTATCAGCATATGGCTAAAGGATCGAATGACCTGCTGCCAAACCTGCCGGGTGAGAAAAATCCCTTTGCTTATCAGCTGACCGAATCCGAAGCGGATAACGATCAGGTGCCCGTACAGATGCCGCGCGACTATCCGGACAGTGCCTCTGGCCTGTTGCGTGGTGAACGCGCGACGAAGTAAATTATTCCGGGGTGCAGTGCACCCCCTTTTTTCAACTGCCATACCTGATCGACTCAACATATTGCCTGCGATGTCGGTTCCCCCCTTCCCCTGATAGCGAGAGCTGAGCCCCGATGAAGAAGACATCATTTCTGTTAAGTGCATTAGCATTGAGTATTGGCGTCAATATGATGGTGGTACCGGCAACCCATGCCGCACTCCCCTCGCAGATTCAGGGGGAGCCTTTGCCCAGCCTTGCTCCCATGCTGGAGGCTGTATTGCCTGCCGTCGTCAGTGTGCATGTTGAGGGAACGGACAGCGACAGTCAGCCGCAGCCGATCCCGGATCCATTAAAGCGCTTCTTTGACCAGAATGGTCAGGACGGTGCACAGGGCGATGATAAATCCGAAGAGTTTGAAGGCCTGGCCTCTGGCGTCATCATTGATGCCGCTAAAGGCTATGTATTAACCAACAATCATGTCGTCAGCGGTGCGAACAAAATCAGTGTTCAGTTGAGCGATGGCCGCGAGTTCGATGCCAAACTGGTCGGCCGTGACGAGCAGACCGATATTGCCCTGATCCAGCTGAAGGGTGCCACTCGCCTCACCCAGGTTAAAATCGCTGATTCTGACAAACTGAAAGTCGGGGATTTCGCCGTGGCTATCGGTAATCCGTTTGGTCTGGGTCAGACGGCGACGTCCGGTATCGTGTCAGCCCTGGGCCGCAGCGGTCTGAACCTTGAAGGGCTGGAGAACTTTATTCAGACCGATGCCGCGATTAACCGTGGAAACTCCGGTGGCGCGCTGGTGAACCTGAACGGCGAACTGATTGGCCTGAATACCGCTATTCTGGCGTCAAGCGGTGGCAATATTGGTATCGGCTTCGCTATCCCGAGCAATATGGCCATGGGTCTGGCGCAGCAACTGATCCAGTTTGGCGAAGTGAAACGCGGTCAGTTAGGCATTAAAGGCACCGAGATGACGGCTGATATGGCGAAAGCCTTTAATATCGACGTGCAGCGCGGCGCTTTCGTCAATGAGGTATTGCCACAGTCGGCGGCGGCAAAAGCGGGGATCAAGGCGGGTGATATTATCACCAGCGTTAATGACAAAGCGGTCACCAACTTTGCTGAACTGCGGGTGAAAATCGGCACCACGCCACCGGGTCAGGAAGTCAAAATCGGCCTGGTCCGTGACGGCAAGCCGCAGACTGTCACCGTCAAACTGGATAACAGTACCCAGAGCAGCGCCAGCGCCGCCCTGCTTACGCCCGCCCTGCAGGGTGCCACGCTCAGTGATGGCGCAGCGAAAGATGGCACAAAAGGGGTGAAGGTGGATGAAGTGGCAAAATCCACGCCTGCCGCTCAGTTTGGCCTGCAAAAAGAGGATGTGATCGTCGGCGTCAACCGCACGCCGGTGCAGAATCTGGCAGAATTGCGAAAATTGCTGGAGGCAAAACCACCGCTGCTGGCACTGAGCGTGATGCGTGGCAACGAGAATATCTATCTCCTGTTGCCTTAATACCTGCGCAGACACAGGCTACTGTGTCTGCGTAACTCATGCTATCCTGCCCTTCGTCCATTCATTCACCGCCTAAGACCATGTTTCTTAAAATTTTGCGTTCAGTGATCCTTGGCCTGATTGTGGCTGCGCTGCTTCTCGTTGCCGTACCTGGCCTCCGGCTGGGTAGCGACCTGCTGTCACATTCAAATGACAGTACCAGCGAAGAGCCCGTCAGCTACAACACAGGCGTGCGACGCGCAGCGCCTGCCGTGGTCTATGTCTACAACCGCAGCGCCAGCGGAGCGAGTGATGTGCTGGGTTCCGGCGTCATCATGGATCCCCGCGGCTATATCCTGACCAATAAACATGTGATTAACGATGCCAGCCAGATTATTGTCAACCTGCAGGATGGCCGCTACTTCGAAGCTATGCTGGTCGGATCGGACTCCCTGACCGATTTAGCGGTGTTGAAAATCAATGCCACTAATCTTCCCGTGATCCCCATCAACCCGCAGCGCATCGCGCATGTTGGCGATTTGGTGATGGCAATTGGTAACCCGTATAACATCGGCCAGACAGTGACGCAGGGTATCATTGGTGCCACGGGTCGCGTCGGCCTGAGCCCTTCCCGACATCAGGATTTCCTGCAGACAGATGCTTCGATTAACCGGGGTAACTCAGGCGGGGCGCTGATCAACTCGCTGGGTGAGCTGATGGGTATCAACACCCTGTCCTTTGATAAAAGTAGCAACGGTGAAACACCGGAAGGGCTGGGCTTTGCCATACCGACCAAACTGGCCACCAAGGTGATGGAAAAACTGATCCGCGACGGGCGTGTGATCCGAGGTTACATTGGCATTACCGGCCAGGAGTTCCGACGGTTTAGCGGTCAAAATTCCAGTATGGAGCACCCACAGGGCCAGGGAATTGTGGTGACGATAGTGAAAGCGGGCGGACCTGCCGATGCAGCCGGTATCCGCGTGAACGATGTGATTACGCGAGTGAATAACGTCCCGGCTATTTCTCCGATGGAAACCATGGACCAGGTAGCGGAAATTCGTCCGGGGACCGTGATTAACGTGGAAATCAGCCGTGAGGATAAAAAACTGACCTTACCTGTTACGGTGCAGGAATATCCTGATGAGAATCCGGGTCAGAGCCAGTAACGATCCTTCCTCTTAAACCCTGATATCAGGGGCGGCAGCCCAGCGTCAGCCTGCTGCCCCGGTATAAGACGATTACTTAACGAAGTCTTCGCCGAGCGTAATATCACTCTTCAGCGTATTGAGCATACCGTCCAGAGACTGTTTTTCAAACGCACTTAACTGGCCAATTGGCCGGCGTTCTTCAATGCCATTTTTACCCAACAGCACCGGCTGTGAGAAGAAACGCGCGTATTCGCCATCCCCTTCAACATAAGCATAGACCACAACATTGCTTTCACCCTTCAGGGCACGGACCAGGGACAAACCAAACACCGCAGCAGCCTGCCCCATGGAAAGCGTTGCAGAACCGCCACCCGCTTTCGCTTCCACGACTTCGGTACCCGCGTTCTGAATACGTTTAGTCAGATCTGCCGCTTCCTGTTCGCTAAATGTTACGCCGGGGATCTGTGACAGCAGTGGCAGGATAGTGACGCCAGAGTGCCCACCGACGACCGGAACATTCAGATCCTGAGGTTGCTTGCCTTTGAGCGCGGCAACAAAAGTATTAGCGCGGATAATGTCCAGCGTGGTCACGCCAAACAGTTTATTTTTATCGTAAACGCCCGCTTTTTTCAGCACTTCAGCAGCGATAGCAACGGTCGTGTTTACCGGATTGGTAATGATGCCGATCAGCGCTTTCGGGCTGGTCGAAGCCACCTGCTCAATCAGATTACGCACGATACCGGCATTAACGTTGAAAAGATCTGAACGATCCATACCGGGTTTACGGGCCACACCGGCAGAAATCAGTACCACGTCAGCACCTTTTAGCGCGGGGGTTGCATCTTCACCGCTGAAGCCTTCAATACTGACGGAGGTAGGGATATGGCTTAAATCAACCGCTACACCTGGGGTCACTGGGGCGATGTCGTACAGAGAGAGTTCTGAGCCAGCCGGAAGCTGAGTTTTAAGCAGGAGGGCCAGAGCCTGACCAATACCACCTGCTGCACCGAGGACTGCAACTTTCATCCTAAACTCCTTATTATATTTTGAACATTACATTTGCCGGGAAATCCATCTACATTTGCATTGTGATGCGGCGTTACATTACACCTTTAGCGCTGATGCGGACAACCTCATCATTATAACAAACTGTTCACATCGTGCGTATTTCAGCACGGCTTCAGCAAATTCTTTTCAACGCCAAAGTTTGTTAAACTACCTTCCCGTCGGCAGAGATGGCCTACTGAATCATTTCTTATTTGCATAAAAATTCATTTAAATGCATAATAATGTCATATCCCGCTGCGGGGATCCTTTAATCACTCCCTTTTATCGGTAACCTATGCGTAACCCATCTAAGCAAGAAGAACTGATTAAGGCTTTCAAGGCCTTACTCAAGGAAGAAAAATTCAGCTCACAGGGCGAGATTGTCAGCGCACTTCAGGAAGACGGCTTCGAGAATATTAATCAGTCGAAGGTCTCCCGAATGCTGACCAAGTTCGGTGCGGTTCGCACCCGCAATGCCAAAATGGAGATGGTTTATTGCCTGCCGGCGGAAATGGGCGTTCCGACCACGACCAGCCCTCTCAAAAATCTGGTACTGGATATCGACCATAATGAGGCGGTGGTGGTTATCCACACCAGCCCGGGAGCCGCTCAGCTGATTGCCCGTCTGCTCGACTCCCTGGGTAAAGCGGAAGGCATCCTTGGCACCATTGCCGGAGATGACACCATCTTTATTACGCCCGCACGCGCCTTTACGGTGAAGCAGCTGCACGATGCGGTGCTGGTTCTGTTTGAACAAGAGTTATAAGCCGCACCAGACGTTAACCTGCTGGCTACACTTGCTACCCCCTCTTCCAGCCAAAGGCCGTGTCTCACCGGCCTTTTTTGATCCCCTGCTAAATCCCTGCATAACGACACATTCCACTGCCTTTTCTGCCTACAGCCTGCTACTAAGACCTTCAGGATTTATTTCATCGCTATGATCGGCCCCTAATAAAAGCACAGATCGCTAACTTCACGCAGGTTAATGTTTTCACAGCAATTTAACAGCTAATGGTTAAAGTATAAGCGTTTTTTATAACGCGTGGTTATTAAAAACTGAAAGTGGTAGGAAGAATCCCATCAAAACATTATTAGCGTGCTATTAATTTTTTACGTTATTAGATCTATACTTGTTTTCGTGATGCAAATCACAGTATTCAAAAAGATAAAAACAGCTGACGAGGAAAATACTATGAACATTAAAACGACTATTGCCGCTTTTAGCGTGTTGTCTGCACTGTCATTTGGGGCTTTTGCCGCTGAATCGGTTAGCGCCGATCAGGCAAAAAACCTGCAATCAATGGGTGTGGTCAGCGTCAGTGGCATTGCTGGTTCACCGATGGACGTGCGTGAAGCACTGAATACTAAAGCAGAAGAGAAAGGGGCAAGCGCTTACCGCGTTATCGAAAACTACGAGAACGGTAACTGGCACGCCACTGCTTTGCTTTACAAATAAGCACGACAGTTTCCCTGCCTGCATATTAGTTAATTAATTATTTAAATACGGTAACCCCAAGTATAACAAACGCTTTTTAGCCCTTTCGGTTGCCGCGAAACCTTCATTCTGGAGTTTTAATCATGAAAACCACTTTTACTATTGCCGCGTTAGGTCTTGCTTCTGTTCTTTCATTTGGTGCAGCTGCCGCAAATCTGGTGACTGACCAGGAGGTTGCCAGCCAGAACCTGCAGGCTGCAGGTACCGTGAGCGTCAGCGGTATTGCCGGAACGCCAATGGATATCCGCCATCAGCTTTCTGAAAAAGCCGATCGTCAGGGTGCAACCTCTTATCGCATCATCGAAGCGCGTAACGGCGATAACTATCACGCCACTGCACAACTGTATAAATAACACCGTATCGGGTGCCCGGTGCGCCCGGCGTGACATGACTGCGGTCATGATATTGCATCCGCAGGTTGTAGGTCACAATGAGGAGATTAATATGAAAATGAAAACAACCATCGCTGCATTGGGTCTGCTTTCCGTCATCAGTGCTGGCGCATCTGCTGCACAGCTGGTGAACAGCCAGCAGGCTGAAAATTTGCAATCTGCGGGGACAATTACGTTAAGCGGCGTGGCGGGGACGCCATCGGATATCCGTCAACAGCTGTCAGCGAAGGCTGATAGCGAAGGCGCTCGCGCTTATCGCATTATTGAAGCGCGTAATCAGGACAGCTGGCACGCCACCGCCGAGCTTTATAAGTAATTCCTCGTCGACAGCCTGCCCCTTAAAGGACAGGCCGGACGAACCTTTTGGCCCCGTTCGCCGGGGCCCTTTTTATTTCCGGTTATCTGACATTAAAGTGCAGCTGACCATCAAGCTCCTCCTCAGCTTCATCAAACAACAGAATCAATGCACCGTAACGCCGCTTCTGACCGCTTCCGAGATGGATAAACTCTATTTCCAGCGGCAAAGGTATCCGTGGCTGAATAATGGCATCCCAGAGGCTGTCCAGGTCGGCTATCTCCCCTACTGCCAGCCCGAATCGTTCGCTGAACTGACGGTAGAAATGGGCCTGATCGACGATTTCGTTAAAATCAAAACGCTCTTTTCTCATACTGGCTGCTCCGCAGAACACCTTGCCATTCCCAGGGCTAAAGCCCGCCAAGATGCAGGGCTTTGACTTCCATAAATTCGTCCAGTCCCAGCACCGATCCTTCACGTCCCAGACCCGACTCTTTGACGCCGCCAAACGGGGCCAGCTCAGTAGAGACTGCGCACTCATTGATCCCTACCATACCGCTTTCCAGCGCGGCAGACACGCGGAATACCCGCTGCAAATCCTGGGTGTAAAAGTAGGCCGCCAGACCGAACTCGGTGTCATTAGCCCGGCGGATCACCTCATCTTCTTCATCGAAACGGAAACAGGCGGCCACCGGTCCGAAAGTCTCTTCCTGCGCCAGCTTCATGCTTTCACTGGCTTCGGCTATCACGGTAGGCTGCCAGAAATTCCCACCCAGCGCATGTCGCGCACCGCCCGTCACCACCCTGCCGCCTTTTGCTACAGCATCATTGACGTGCTCTTCGACTTTTTCCAGCGCAGAAGCCTCAATCAGTGGCCCGACGATCACCCCTTCTTCCATGCCGTTGCCCACTTTCAGCTTATCCACTTCAGCGGCGAGCTGGCTGACAAAACGGTCATATACGCTGTTGTGAATAAAGAAGCGATTGACGCTGACGCACACCTGCCCGGCATTGCGGAACTTGTTAGCAATTGCCCCTTTAACGGCCGCATCAATATCCGCATCATCAAAAACGATATAAGGGGCATTACCGCCCAACTCCATGGACACTTTCTTCAGCGTGTCTGCCGCCTTTCTCATCAGGAGCTTGCCGACTTCCGTCGATCCGGTGAAGGAGATCTTGCGAACGACCGGGCTGGCCATAATCGCATCGCTGATCGCCTGCGTATCCCCCGCCACCGCGTTCAGCACGCCGTCAGGAACTCCCGCTTTTTTCGCCAGAGCGAGCAGGGCAAAGGCAGACAGTGGCGTGTTATTTGCGGGCTTGATAATACCGGTACAGCCCGCCGCCAGTGCCGGACCAAGCTTACGGGTCAGCATAGCCATCGGGAAATTCCACGGGGTAATCGCTGCAACGACGCCGACGGGTTCACGGGTGGCAAAAATCCGGCTACCGGCCTTAGCCGGGGGGATAATTTCACCATTGGCACGCTTCGCCTGTTCAGCAAACCACTGAATAAAGCTGGCGGCGTACTCCACCTCACCTTCCGCCTCTTTAAGGGGCTTACCCTGTTCGGCGGTCATCAGTTGTCCCAGCCAGGCTTTATGCTCAATCATCAGTTGATACCAGCGCTGCAAAATCTCTGCACGCTCTTTGGCCGTTTTTGCACGCCAGGCGGGGAAAGCCGCCGCCGCCGCCGCGATGGCCTGCTCAGTTTCTGTTTTACCCGCTTTTGCCACCCGGGCAATCACGTCACCCGTCGCCGGGTTAAAGACATCAAAGGTGCTGGCCGCCTGCTGCCAGACGCCGCCGACCAGAAAGCCTGTCTGAAACAGTTCGTTATCCTTAAGCGTTGAGAGGGCCATGACTCATCTCCTGATAGGGGTTATTTGCCTGAAAATAAGTATAGATGGCAAACGGCGGTCGTTTTATGACGTAATGGCATGAGCGGCAGGAATGTCACGGCAAAA
This sequence comes from Erwinia persicina NBRC 102418, assembly GCF_001571305.1. GTDB lineage: Bacteria > Pseudomonadota > Gammaproteobacteria > Enterobacterales > Enterobacteriaceae > Erwinia > Erwinia persicina. The sequence continues at coordinate 201,918 of NZ_BCTN01000007.1, forward strand.
ATGCTGGCAGCAGGCGCTGCCAGCGGCTTCATCAGATCCGGATCAGCGTATTCTGATATTTTTTTAGCACCGCAGCCAGACGGGCCACCGGCTCGGTGACACCGACAGGTGCCTCATACTGCACCAGCTTTTGCTGGTAAATCTCAAACTCGGCCAGCAAACGATCGAAGTAATGGCGTTTTTTCCCCTCACTCGTCGACGAAATAACCCGGTCAGCAGTATGGCGCATCTGTTTATGAAAGGCAGACAAATCGGCATTGACCGGTACATCGGCATCGCGCATGCGCTGATGGGCGATAATCAGCGTCAGGGCCAGCCGGTACTTATCAATATCGCTGGGAAAAATATTGAGCAACATAAAGAGCTGCTGATAGAGCGCGGGCAGATGGTTTTCTTTACGTCGTGCCGTGTTGGTCGTTAGCGCAGACACCGCCGCATACATCAGACGATTCAGCAGCGTCCTGCCGACGCGGGCTTTTGACGTATCGCGTATCAGCAGGATCACCAGCAGCGCCACAAAGCAGCCAATGGCCTGTCCGAGTGCGCTGTCAAGAAACAGGCTGACTTCGAATTTCATCGGATTGTCCAGGGTCAGAATATTAATGGTTCCGACCAGCGCACCCAGCGTCCCAATCTGACGTCGCTGAATGAGAATACCGCAAATGAACGCCATCACCCCCAGCGCAATGCAGAGCAGCAGCATACTTTGCTGCGTGCCTGGCATCACCACCATGTAATAGAGAGACCCCAGCGGGATGGCGACAATCATGCCGTACAGGAAATCCTTCGCCACCATCAGCGGATTCGGTGTACGCATCGCCAGAGAGGTGATAACCGCCAGCATCACCATCGCCCCGCTGCCAGAGGTCCAGCCCGTCCAAAGCCAGAACAGAGAGCCCACCGCGATGGCCACGAAGGTGCGCAGCCCGTTCACCAGAGCATGACGGCTTTCCGCCGAGCGCATTTTTACCACCGGCTCTGCGTTCAGTATCTCTTCTTCCATACGGCTGATGCTGCTGTTGGTATGCACACCTTTGAGCAGAAGCAGATAGCGGCTGGCCGCACCTACCCAGGAGCGGATCGTCGCCGGCGTATTCTTGCTGCCGCTGGCGGCGATCACCCGACGCATCACCTTCATCCGCTGATGAATATCAGCAATAGTTTCTACCGGTTTTTCGAAAAACAGATGGAACTGGCTGGGAACATACTCCTGGCGGGTGTTCTGGATCAGAAAGGTCTCGCACGCCTGGGTAATCAGCGTCAGCGACAGAGTGTTCATCACCCGCAGACGCCGGTCAGTTTTCTGCCAGCGTCCGGCCTCCATCATCAGGTGATTACGCATGCCGTTCAGGGCGGTGGTACGACGCACCAGCCCTGCCCAGCATTTATCGACCTCGTCCTTATCGGCATGAGCCACACAGAGCTGCATCAGACGGTACTGTTCCACCAGCAGGGCGTCAATTTCCCGGTCAATATCCTGCTTAATGGATCGCGGTGAAAACAGCATATCGGCCAGAATGGCGCAAACGATGCCGATGATAATTTCACTGCAGCGCTCAACGGCAAACTGTGGGGCCAGCAGCAGCGAGCCATTAGCGTCGACGCTGACCACGATAATCAGGGCCGTATAACCTGCCAGCCCAAGGGCATAGGAGTTCTCCACTTTCATCAGAGAGGAGATCCATACGCAAACGCCCGCCCAGATGCAGCAGAGCAGCAGCATCACTACCGGCGCGCGAATGGTAGCCACCATGATCGTCACAGCAGCAATACAGCCTATAAAGGTACCGATGATACGGAGCATGCCGCGGTGACGCAGCGCACCGGAGAAGGGATCGCCCCCGGCCGCAAAAGCAGTCCCCCCGGCCACGATGGCGGCGGTCATCACCGCCCAGCGGGGGGTTTCCAGATTGAATTCAAACCCGACGATCAGCGCCAGCAGAATGGCAAAGGTCAGTTTGATGGGAAAGCGCAGACGATACCACTGCATATCCAGCCCCGCCTCAGCCAAACTCACGCAGACGATGCATCAGCTGCATCAGCGGTGAACGGTCTTTATCCTGGCGATCCTGAGCACCGGTGACCACAACGGTAGCGGTGGTGCCCGACGGATAAAGGTTGCCCGGCTGCTGGTCAAGATGAATACGCACCGGCACGCGCTGCGCCAGACGCACCCACTCCAAATTAGAGTCGATAGTGGCCATCCCTTTACTGTCAACGGTGCTGCTGCTGTTGGTCACACCCGCGGCCACACTGTCGACCGATCCGTGCAGCACGTGATTGCTGCCCAGTGGGGTAATCTCGACCCGGTAGCCCGGACGAATGCCATCCAGTTTCGTCTCTTCAAGATAGGCCAGGACATAAAATGAATGTTGTTTAACCAGCGCCACGGAAGTCGACCCACGGGTAATAAACTCACCGGTGTAGACATTCAGGTTGGTTATCCAACCGGCTGAGGGGGCTTTGACCACCGTACGTTCCAAATCCAGTTTCGCCAGGTCACGTGTGGCCACCGATTTCGCCAGCTGATGTTCCGTGGTCTGATAATCATTATTGGCCTGGTCAATCGCCTCACGCGACATGGCAGAGACGCCCAGCTTATTTCGGCGCGAGGCTTCACGGCGCTTTTCACCCAGTACAGCCTGATAATAGGCCACGTCGGCTTCTGCTTCTTCCAGTGCTTTCTGATAGCGCGGCTGGTCGATGGTGAACAGCACCTGGTCTTTCTGCACCAGCTGATTGTCATGGACGCGGACATCGGTAATCAGGCCGCTGACATCAGGGGCAATCGCCACCACATCCGCCGTAAATTTGGCATCACGAGTCCAGGGGGATTCGGTGTAAAACACCCACACGCGGAAAATCAGGACAATGGCGATGATTACCAGCAGCAGGGTTATGGCGAAACGGGAAATTTTTCTTGTTAGAGCTTTCACTATGACCTCAGACGAACAATCGGGATACCAGATAAAACAGGCAGCAGTACAATGCGGTATTAAACAGTGCCGGGTGCCAGACCAGATCGTAGATTCCGGTTGGGGTAATAAGACGTCGCACCAGCCAGAACACCATCAGTGACACAATAATTTCAAAAAAAATGGGGGGAAATGACATCCCGAACACCACAACAACGGGTAGCACACTCATCTCTTATCCTTATGAATACTTGACCAGGCTATCCGCTTCTACCGCTCACACCTCTCCCGTTAACCTCGCGGGCAGGTATGCAGGTGTATGATGTTTCATCGACATGTCGACTGAAGAGACGCATCAGTACCGAAGCTCAGTGAATAATAGCCTGTTCAGTGAGCCAGCATCTAAAGGGAATGGGGTGTGAGATCGATAACCCGACGATGCTATAGTAACGTGCCTGACTATAAGTTTTCTACCAAATGTGATCTAAATCACTTTTAAGCCAGGGTTAATAATGGAAAGACTGAAAGGCATGACCGTTTTCGCCAAAGTCGTTGAACTGGGTTCCTTTACCGCGGCGGCACAGCATATGCAGTTAAGCGTATCGGCAGTGAGCCAGATTGTGGCCCGGCTGGAAAATGAGCTGCAGGTGAAACTCCTTAACCGCAGTACGCGCAGCCTGGGGTTGACCGAGGCGGGTAAGATCTACTTTCAGGGCTGCCGGCGCATGATGTCCGAAGCGCAGCAGGTGCATGAGCAGCTGTGGGCCTTTAACAATACGCCCATCGGTACGCTACGCATCGGCAGCTCGTCGACGATGTCACAAAACCTGCTGGCTCCGATGACCGAAGAGATGCTGAAAGAGTACCCCGGACTGACAGTCAATCTGGTGACCGGCATACCGGCCCCCGACCTGATTGCAGACGGACTCGATTTGGTGATCCGCGTCGGTGCGCTACAGGACTCCAGCCTGTTTTCAAAACGCTTAGGCTCCATGCCCATGGTGGTCTGTGCCGCAAAAAATTATCTGGCACAGTTTGGCACCCCGGAAAAGCCCTCGGATATCAGTAACTATTCATGGCTGCAGTACAGCGTGCGCCCTGATAATGATTTTGAATTGACCTCGCCGGAAGGCACCTCAATCCGTCTTTCCCCACAGGGGCGTTTTGCCACTAATGATTCGCAGACGCTGATCCGCTGGCTGAAATCCGGCACTGGTATCGCCTATGTGCCGCTGATGTGGATTATTGATGAGATTAACGCAGGCCAGGTGGAGATCCTGTTTGCGCATTATCAGTCGGTGCCGCGCCCGGTCTATGCGGTTTACACGCAAAAAGATAAGTTACCGCTGAAAGTTCAGGTCTGTATTAACTATCTGACCGACTATTTCGATAAGGTGGCGGAAATTTACCAGGAGTTCCGGAAATAACCTGCCGGGGTGACCGAAAAGAAGGGCGCCCGCTGCACTGAATTCAGTGGCTGGGGCGGGCCTTTTTTCCGGTCGACCGGCTTTTAAGCGGTGCCGCCTACGGTCAGTTTATCCAGCTTCAGGGTTGGCTGACCGACGCCAACAGGCAGGCTCTGCCCCTCTTTGCCGCAGACCCCGACGCCTTTATCCAGCGCCAGATCGTTACCCACCATCGATATCTGCTGCATCGCCTCGATGCCGGATCCGATCAGCGTTGCCCCTTTCACCGGCTTCGTCACCTTGCCGTTTTCAATCAGGTACGCCTCTGAGGTGGAGAAAACAAACTTACCGGAGGTGATATCCACCTGTCCGCCGCCGAAGTTTGGCGCATACAGACCGTACTCGACGCTTGCAATAATATCCTGCGGGGTGGACTTCCCTGCCAGCATATAGGTGTTGGTCATGCGTGGCATCGGCAGATGCGCGTAAGACTCACGGCGACCGTTACCGGTCGGGGCCACTCCCATCAGGCGGGCATTGAGCTTATCCTGCATATAACCTTTCAGGATCCCGTTCTCAATCAGCACATTGTACTGACCCGGTACGCCTTCATCATCCACGGCCAGCGAGCCGCGCAGGCCATCAAGGGTGCCATCATCCACCACGGTACACAGCTCGGAAGCCACCAGCTGGCCCATCTGACCGCTAAAGACCGACGTTCCCCGGCGATTAAAATCGCCTTCCAGCCCGTGGCCGACCGCTTCGTGTAACAGTACACCCGGCCAGCCTGCACCCAGCACGACCGGAATCGTCCCCGCTGGCGCGGCGACCGCATTCAGATTGACCAGCGCCATGCGCACGGCTTCACGCGCCCAGGCATCGGCACGGACTTCTCCGTCTTCGTTGGCCAGGAAGAATTCGTAGCCAAAGCGTCCGCCGCCGCCGCTGGATCCCCGCTCACGCTTACCGTTATCTTCCACCTGGACACTGACCGAAAGACGCACCAGCGGACGCACATCGGTGGCCAGGGTGCCATCGGTTGCGGCCACGAGGATCAGCTCATACACGCCCGTCAGACTGGCAGACACTTCCTGCACGCGTTTGTCGGCGGCACGAGCCGCACTGTCTACGCGGTGCAGCAGCGCGATTTTTTCTTCCCGTGTCAGACTCTGTAGTGGATCGAGAGCCGGATACAATGCCCGGTTCATGACCGCTCCCAGCGTCCGCGACTGGCCGTTGCCCTGCTCACGCACGATGCTGCGCGCGGCCGTCGCGCTCTGATGCAGTGCATTAAGCGTGATCTGGTCAGCATAGGCAAAGCCGGTCTTTTCGCCGCTGACGGCACGTACGCCTACGCCCTGATCGATATTGTAGGAGCCATCTTTAATAATGCGGTCTTCCAGCACCCAGGATTCATGGTAGCTGGACTGAAAATAGAGATCGGCATAGTCCAGCTTGCGCTCGGAAAGCTGGCCGAGGATAGAAAAAAGGTCGCTTTGACTAATGTTGTTAGCAGTTAGTAACTGCTCACTTACCAGATTCAGACTCATGAATTCTCGCTCTGTGTGGGTACTTTCACAATCAATCATACCCGATAGATTTCAGGGTGCAGGGCGGTAGCAGCCAGCGCTTTTCCCGGCGCTTACAGAGGTAAGTGACCGGGGGATAAAGAGCAGCCAACACACCCGCAGCGTGAAAAGTGAAGGATAGTGACAGCCTGAGGCAATATAGCGGCTACGTCAAACTCACTTGCCGCCAACATCGCGTGGTTTGCGCAGCACTTCATCAATTTTCGGTTTATCTATTGGGCCGCTGATATGGTATCGCAACACAGAGATTTTACTCCACAGCGGCCCGAGTACCTTGCTGGCGGCAAACACTGCGGCACCAATCACCGGATTCACCGCAAAGGCCGTAGCCACGCCGACAGTGGCCGAAATTTCCGGGGCCACCACGGCTTCCATATCAATCTGCCGCTGCACCAGATCCACCTTACCTTTCATGGCAATATCAGCTTCGAGCCCGTCCACCAGCAGGTTATCGGTGTGCATCACACCGTTTTCAATCCACGCCGTACCGTTAACAGAATCGAAGTAGAAGCCCTGACTGAAGGTGTCGCTGAAATCAAGGCGCAGCTTACGCAACAGCGAGTCGAAGCTGACCAGGCGCAGCAGCTGTCCGGCCCGCCCGGTTGAAACATCGGCTATCTGCCCGGCACCCAGATGTGATTTTAATACGCCGCTCAGCGAGGCTTCCGAGGGCTGCCAGGGGGCAGACTGCCAGTGCAGGTCATACTCAAATTTAAACGGCGAATCACGCAGCGGTGAGCTGACGCCGAACCAGTTTGTTGCATCATTGATTTTTTTGCCGCTCAATACGCCTTTCAGTGACGTGCGCTGCTCGCCAGGTTTATTTACCCATTCGCCATTAACGGTCAGCTGTGCATTACCGCTGTCAATCAGCCCGTTCTCCAGCTTGAGCGTATCACCGGACGGCGTCAGCGCTCCCTTGATACGGCCAAATTTCTGCCCACGCAACCAGCACTCCTCACAGTTCAGCCGTAGCGCAGGCCAGTGGCTGAAGTTTACTGCCGTGGCATCGGTCGGCAGCGGTGAAGATGTCCCCTGACTCTCCCACTGCGGGTTGTAGTAAAGGTATTTCAGATTAGCCAGCCACGGGCCTTTCTGTGTCGTCACCAGAGAGCCGCGAATGGACTTGCCCTCTGCATTGACGGTCATCTCGCCGGCGACGCTCTGAGTCAGTGTGGCGGTCAGATCATCCCACTGCTGGCCGGCCAGCGTCAGTGCCGGAGTATGCACGCGGATGTTGCCCGGTAGCATCGTGGTACCGGTTTTTCCACCGCCCCCGATGCCGCTTCCCGCCCCCATCAGGCCAAGCCAGGCCTCACCGTCGAGCGCAGGCAGATTCAGAACCATCCCGCGGCTGTCTGGCAGCGCCGGGGTCTGTTTCGCATCATTTTCCCAGATACCCCGGTCAACCTTAAGCTGTTTGTCCAGTAGCCAGCGGCTGTTAAACCGGTGACGATCGCCAACTGAACCACTCACCTCAACGCTGTCCAGATTACCTTTCGCTACCACCTTAACCGGAAGCGCATTACCGCCCTTTTTATCGAGCGGTGAGGGTAAGTGACTGCTCACATTTTTCAGATCGCCATCGATATTAATCTGGTAACGGGCTCCCCCCGTATGCGGTAATGTCACCAGCACATTGCTCTGCCACGGCAGATGGCCGCCCAGCTTTTTACGCACCGCCTCCGGGACAGCGGTCATGGTGCCAGGCTGCCAGTCGGCTTTGAGATCCACACCGATTTGGTACTCTTTTTCACCTTCACGGGTGTTAAAACTGACGCCGACAGGCTGGCCAAACCAGCGCGCGGTCATGGCATCGCTTTTCAGGTCGCCGTTATCGTAGGTAAAGTGCCCGGTCAGCGCGTCAAATTGGGTATCCAGCGGCTTAATCAGCAGCGAGTTATGTGCGAAATTGACATCGCCCGTCGCCCGGACATCCTTGCCATCCAGCGGTATATCAAGATGTAAGCGCCCACTAACATCGCCGCCGATTTGCAGTTCATCAAGCGCCGAACCTAACGAAGCTTTCAGCGGAGACTGATTAAAATAGTCGCGTATCTGCGGCCCACCGCCGCTGATCTCGCCGTCAATAATCAGTTTCTCCTTCAGATAGTCAGGGATCACGGCCGAAATGTTGTGACCGTTAACCTCGCCCAGCTTGATGTCCGCGGCGCGCATCCACAGGCCGTTATTCGCGAAGTCGAGGTCAATGTCCAGGTTTTCCAGCGCAGGCCAGCCGGGTTCGAACTCATAGGTTGCCTGACGCAGCGGCACGGCGACTTCAAACATGCCGTCATTATGTTTAAACGGGAACTGCTGCGGATTACCGGCAAAAAGCAGCGTCGCATTCTGTACCTGTCCGCCTTTCAGCGCCCCGCTGAGGTAGTCCGTTAGCGACGTCCCCATCAGGGGTTCCGGGAAATAGCGCCAGGCATCACCGGCATGAGTCAGGTTAATGCCGGCGAGAATATCAAGCTGGGGCGGCTGATCTTTCGCCTGCTGGTAACGGAAATCGCCCCGCGCCCACAGTGAACGAGCCTGAACGTCAAGCTGCTGGCCGGACAGGGTCAGCCCCTGTTCTCCGTACTGCCAGCTGAGTGCGCCCGAAGCCTGGGCTATCTCCAGCGGTGCACGGAACATATCGCCATAGGGTAGCGTCGCCTGATGCAATGTGAACGACATTCGTCCGTCAGCCACTCCCCCCGCCAGTGTCCCGTTGAAGTGCTCCATGCCGGGAACAATCTTCCACTGCTGCCAGCTCATATCCCGCCATTGTGCCTGAAAACGCGTCCGTTCCGGCTGCTGAAGCGGCACGTCCAGCGCCAGCGCGTCGAGTCGTCCGCGCGGCTGGAGAGAGCGCCAGTTTTCCAGCAGTTGAGGGGAGAGTTTGGCAAACAGTGGGATCAGAGGTTCAAGGCGCTCAAGATCAAGATCGGTCGCCCTGACGCGTACTTCCTGACGATGGTCAGGGCCAGGCAGTTGCGGATTTTCCGGCAGCCACAGCAGAGAGAACTGACCGTGTGGCCAGGGTTTGCCGTCGGTAATAAACCGCGTTTGCGGGACGGTAATATTCCAGCCGCCGTTATAACGGCTGACGTGTGCGGTGAGGTTATCCACGCTGAGGTGGTGTGGCTGCCTGTCACCCAGCCAGTTAGCTCCCCCCTTCTTCAGCCAGATATCCCCGCCGTGTACATCGCCGTTTTCAACACTCATCCAGGCCGCAAGGCTGAAGCGCGCGCTTTCCAGACTGGTATTATCCCGCATCCACTGCCCCAGCCAGGGCTTTACATCGACATCATCGGCCTGCATCCAGACCCGTCCCGTGCTGAGGTAACCGTTTTTATCGCTGAGATCCAGCCGCAGTTGCACCACGCCATGCTGGCCGGTAAAACTGGACAGGCTGACCAGCCCTTCCGCACGGTGCCGGGTCTCTTCGTTCAGCCAGGAGAGCTGGGGAATGGCCAGCGTGGCACGCTGACCGGAAAGAGTGACAAAACTGATCTGGCTGTCGCGGAGGTCAAAATGGTCAAACTGACGCAGGAAGAGGTCGTTCAGCCGTTCAGTTTGAAAATCTGACTGCTGCTGATTGCCGCCCGTTAACGGTGTATTGGTGACCAGGTTAAGCTGCCAGAAGGTCAGGTCGCGGAACTGCCAGCGCAAATGCAGCAGAGACTGCCAGACATCCAGTGCCAGTGTCACGCGCTGTATTTTCAGCCCACCGCCGTCGGGGAAGTCAGCCTGGATGTTTTTTATTTCCAGGCGCGGACCGAAGTTCTCCCACTGACCTTCCAGGGAACTGGCCTGTATCTTCAGGCCAGCAGCCGCTGAAACCTGCTCAAGAATGGGCGTACGCCAGCTATTCATGTGCGGCATCAGCAGACGTAAGCCACTAACCAATAGCGCAGTCACTACAACCAGTGTTGCGCCTGTTAGTAGCAAAATTCTGGGCAATTGCCTCACACACCTCTCCTTGTCTTCCGTCACAACGGATGCTCAGTCACTAAAAATCGGTTGGTTGTCCCGCAAGCAACTCCCGACAAGGCAGTTCAAGCCATACGATGCAGTTTACCCCAGCTTATGGCGTTTTATTAGCGTATAACCGGGATAGGCACGCTGAATTTACATCATGACCACGTCAAATTGCTCCTGGGTATAAAGCGGCTCAATTTGTACCTTAACCTGTTTACCGACAAAGAGTTCCACTTCAGCCAGCGCATGAGACTCATCGCTTTTAAGCGCTTCCCCCACGGACGGAGAGGCATAAACCAGGAAACGATCGGAATCATAGGCATGATGGACGCGAACAATTTCACGCATAATTTCAAAGCACACCGTTTCCACCGTCTTCAGAGTGCCACGCCCCTTGCAGACCGGGCAGTCCTGGCAGAGAACGTGCTCAATACTTTCACGTGTCCGTTTACGCGTCATCTCGACCAGCCCCAGCTGCGAGAAGCCGTTAACCCCGGTTTTTACCCGATCCTTGCTTAACGCCTGATCCAGGGAATGCAGCACGCGCCTGCGGTGCTCATCGTTATTCATATCAATGAAATCAATGATAATGATACCGCCGAGATTGCGCAGTCGCAGCTGGCGGGCAATCGCCTGTGTCGCTTCAATATTAGTATTGAAGATAGTTTCTTCAAGATTACGGTGGCCGACGAAAGCACCGGTATTGATATCAATGGTCGTCATGGCCTCGGTCTGATCGATAATCAGATACCCACCAGATTTCAGTTCAACTTTTCGGTCAAGGGAACGCTGGATCTCATTTTCCACATCAAACAGGTCGAAAATAGGCTGCTTTCCGGTGTAAAGCTCCAGCTTCGCGGTCATCTCTGGAATATATTCACCGGTGAACTCCACCAGATGCTCAAAGGTCTGACGTGAGTCAATGCGAATCCGGTCCAGTGCGGCACCGGCAAAGTCGCGCAGGATGCGTTGCGACAGGGCGACTTCACCATACAGGCGACAGCGGGTCTGATTGCGTTTCTTGCGCTCAATGACTTTCGTCCACAGGCGCTTCAGGAAAGCGGCATCAGATGCCAGTTCTTCTTCACCCACACCTTCTGCTGCCGTGCGGATAATATAGCCGCCCAGCTCATCGCAGTAGCCCGCCACCACCGCTTTCAGGCGATCGCGCTCGGCTTCGCTCTCAATGCGCTGTGATACGCCCACGTGTGACGCACCCGGCATAAAGACCAGATAGCGCGACGGTAAGGTAATATCCGTCGTCAGCCGCGCACCTTTGGTGCCAAGTGGATCTTTCACAACCTGTACCATCAGATCCTGACCCTGACGCACCAGTTCGGAGATATCACGCACAATAAAGTTTTTCTTTTCGTCACGCGCGACACATTCGGTATGCGGCATGATGTCAGAAGCGTGCAGAAACGCCGCTTTTTCCAGACCAATGTCCACAAACGCAGCCTGCATTCCGGGCAGCACACGGCTGACGCGGCCTTTGTAGATATTACCGACGATGCCGCGGCGCGCCTCACGCTCGATATGAATTTCCTGCAGAATGCCACCGTCGATGTAAGCCACTCGGGTTTCTGACGGCGTAATATTTACCAGTAGTTCAGCTGTCATCTTGACCTCTCACTTCACGCAGCGACTGGAAGTGGCTAAACAGTTCGGCTGTTTCCACCAGAGGCAGTCCTACAACCGCGTGATAGCTTCCGTTAATTTTTCTGACAAAGTTGCCGCCCAGCCCCTGAATACCATAAGCGCCGGCTTTATCCATCGGTTCACCGCTGGCGATATAATCCGCAATGTCTTTCGGGGTTAATGTGCGGAAGGTCACCTCAGTGATGACAAGACATTCAAGCGTCTGCTGACGGTCAGCAAGGGCAACGGCCGTCATCACCTCATGGGTCTGGCCGGAGAGCATAGTCAGCATGGCGGACGCCGACTCAACATCAGTGGGTTTTTCCAGCACACGATTATTGAGCACCACAATCGTATCTGCCCCCAGTACCGGGAGATCGATTTCCGCCACAGCGACACCAGCCTGGGCCTTATCCCGCGCCAGACGGCGAACATACTGCTCTGCCGTTTCGCCAGGCAGACGCTCTTCTTCGACCTCGTTAGCGAGGCGCTCGAAAGACAGACCCAGTTGCGTCAGCAGTTCGCGACGTCGTGGAGACCCGGAAGCCAGATACAGGGATAGCATAATTGTCCTTTATTGTACGGCGAACTGGCGGCGAATTTTTCTCATCAGTAAGAACAGCCAGGGCCAGAGAATACCGTCGACGACGCTACTCCAGAATATTTCCGGGCGGAAGGAGACGTTAATCACCAGGAACTCAGACCAGAACACAATGACATCCATTGCCAGGGACAGCACCATCACCATCAGAGCCTGCTGCCACAACGCCAGATTACGAAAGAGCTGGAATTTGAATGCCACCAGATAGGCAACAATGCTGAAAGCCAGGGCACGAACGCCAAGCGTCGAACCCGAAATAAGATCCATTATAGATCCCATCACAAATCCGCTCCCGACGTTTACCCGGTGCGGTAGCGCCAGCACCCAGTAAATCAGAATCAGCAGCAGCCATGACGGACGGTACATCAATAACTCTTCCGGCCAGGGCATAATTTGCAGTACGAGTGCGACCAGGAAAGAAAGCCAAATCACCCACCGCCCGTGGCTGCGGTAACTACTCAAGGCTGGCCTCCATGCGTGGTGCGCTGCCGGACAGGTGCAACGCCCGTTTCCGGAGCCGTTGCCCCGGCAGCCGGAGAGGAGGATGTCGCAGGAGGTGCAGGAGGCCCCACAACTTCACTGGCACGCGGTAACACCTGCGGCATCATCTGCATCAGGCGTTCGTTAGCGACACGATGGACTTCGTTCGGGGCCATCGGCATGGAGCCATTGCGATCCGCCCCCCACAGCAGCAGCAGATAGCGCAGGCGCTGAAGACCGGCAGTAGGACGGGCCTGAATCACGGTGTAAGCACGCTGGGTATCCACCTTCACAGAGGAGACAACCGCAACAGGATATCCTTCCGGGAAACGTCCCCCCAGGCCGGAGGTCACCAGCACATCGCCAACGCGAATATCAGTATTGCCCGGCAGATGTTCAAGCTGCAGATCTTCGGTACATCCGTTGCCGGCAGCAATCACGCGGATATCATTACGCAATACCTGGATCGGCAGGGCATGGGAGGCATCGCAGATCAGCAGCACACGGCTGGTGATTTTCCCCACCGCCACGACCTGACCCACCACGCCTTTATCACTGATTACCGGCTGGCCTTCGTAAACACCGTTTACGCTGCCTTTATCGATTACCACCTGGTCGGTATAGGGATCGGTGCCCGTAGAGATCACCTGAGTCACCATTTTTTGCTCGTCCTGACGCAGAGGTGAACCCAGCAGCTCGCGCAGGCGGGCATTCTCTTGCTTGAACTGACCCAGCATCAGCAGCTCGCTGTTTTTCAGCATCAGCTCACGGTGTAAGGCTTTGTTTTCCAGTTCAATCTGCTGGCGGGAGGCCAATGTTTCAGAAACATTGTCCAGAATTTTACGCGGCCCGTTGGCCAAAAAATAGAATGGACTGACTGCGGTGTCCATATAGGTGCGGATCTGGGAGAAAGCCCCCATTCGACTGTCGGCAACAATTACGCCTATTGCCACTATAACCGCTAAAAATAAGCGTAACTGCAGGGAAGGCCCCCTGCTGAACATCGGCTTCATAAACTCGGCGTTTTCCTCGACAACATGAAAAAGGAGTGCGGACAGCGCCCCGGCACTCCTTCGGGCAAATTATTCTTCGCTGAACAAATCGCCGCCGTGCATGTCAATCATTTCCAACGCTTTACCACCGCCACGCGCAACACAGGTCAGTGGATCTTCTGCAACGACGACAGGAATACCGGTCTCTTCCATTAGCAGACGATCAAGGTTACGCAGCAATGCGCCCCCGCCCGTCAACACCATGCCGCGCTCTGAGATATCAGACGCCAGCTCTGGCGGGCACTGCTCCAGTGCGACCATAACCGCGCTCACGATGCCGGTTAACGGCTCCTGCAGCGCTTCCAGTATTTCGTTGGAATTCAGTGTAAAGCCACGGGGAACCCCTTCAGCCAGGTTACGACCACGCACTTCGATCTCGCGGACTTCATCACCCGGATAAGCGGAACCAATTTCGTGCTTAATACGCTCTGCGGTGGCTTCACCAATCAGAGAGCCGTAGTTACGGCGCACATAATTAATGATGGCTTCATCGAAGCGGTCACCGCCGATACGGACAGAAGAGGAATACACCACGCCATTCAGCGAGATCACCGCCACTTCCGTGGTACCGCCACCGATATCCACGACCATGGAACCCGTCGCTTCAGAAACAGGCAGACCAGCGCCGATTGCAGCAGCCATTGGCTCTTCAATCAGAAACACTTCGCGCGCACCGGCACCCTGTGCGGATTCACGGATGGCACGACGTTCAACCTGGGTCGCCCCCACGGGCACACACACCAGCACGCGCGGACTTGGGCGCATAAAGCTGTTGCTGTGAACCTGCTTGATAAAGTGCTGCAGCATTTTTTCGGTAACAAAGAAGTCGGCGATAACACCGTCTTTCATTGGGCGAATAGCTGCGATATTGCCGGGTGTACGACCCAGCATCTGTTTTGCGTCATGACCGACTGCCGCTACGCTCTTTGGGGAGCCGGCACGATCCTGACGGATAGCAACGACGGAAGGCTCGTTCAGCACAATGCCCTGCCCTTTCACGTAAATCAGGGTATTGGCTGTACCCAGGTCGATGGACAAGTCGTTGGAAAACATGCCACGGAATTTTTTAAACATACTAAAGGATAATCCTGCAAGCTGGGGGCGGAAAATAAAATCCGCTTACTTTACCAACCACACGAAGCAGCGACAAGGCGCAAAAACGTTCTGCTCCGGTGAAAAATCATGCTATCTCGCGCCAGCGTCACAACCCTGTCGACACATTACGCTACAGAGGCCGTTAATCAGGCATTCTCTGCGGGATTTGGACAATCTGGCGGACATAACATACATAAACATTAACAGTTCAGTTTCGCCTCGGCCGGCGAGAAAGCCGTTTCGAACCACTATCGCCCGGCTATTCTACGTGAAAACCTGGCTGACGTGAGACTAAACTCGATATCTTTGCGAATATTTTTTCACGCTGCTGTCAACAGGCTGAGAGGAAGCAAAAAAGTCGCCCTGCCCCCCCGTCACCCCCAGCTCCACCAGCGTTTGCCACTCTTCGCGCGAGCGAACCCCGGCGGCAAAAATCTGTGCCGACGTCTGCTTACTACTTTCCAGCAAACTCTGCACAAACAGCTGATTCTCAGTACGCCGGTGAATATTCCGCACCAGACCCGGATGCAGCTTAATCTGCCGCACCTGGAACTGTTTGATATACGCCGTACTGACCACTGTCAGCCCCGCCTGATTGACCACTACGCTACAGCCAAAACCATAGAGTAATCGGAACACAGGCTCTAAACGACTGATGTGTTGACACACATCCGCTTCTGCAAGTTCAAATAAAATACGTTTTCTTTGTGATTTAGTGCATTGCAGCAAATTATCGCGCAGCCAGTTCAGGAATGAACGCTGCAAGAGTGAGTCGAGCGTAAGAGGGATGGCAAGGGTTTCTTCGGGCCACAGCGTGATCAACGTCAGGATACGTTTCACCATCTGTCGGTCATAACGTTCGGCCAGCCCCAACTGCAATATCATAGGCAGGTACTCCGCTGAAAGCAGTTCTTTCTCCCCATCGAAGATGCGTGGCATCATTTCGCGGTGACAGACCTCTCCCTGAGCGTTTACCGCCGGCTTTTGATACAGCCTTGGCCCACCACGATTCAGGGTATTTTCCAGTAAGGTGCGCCATTTAACGCTGCCGCGCGCAAAGTCCTGTTGCGCGCCCTCTCCCACCGACCAGTTATTCCCCCCCTGCAATGAAGCCTGACGCGTTGCAAGTTCGGCATTTTCCATCACCTGCTGGGTGGTCTGGCCGCTGTGCCAGCCGCTGATGCCGATATGGATCATATCGTCGCGATCGACCATGCGCGTGGAGGGCAGCGTATCGACTGCTTTGATCAACTGTGAAGCGATGCTGTCGGCATCTTTGACACTACGATGTGGCAACAATACCGCGAAGTCACTGCGAAAATAGCGCGCGAGCAGTGCGCCGGGATAGCGCAGTACAAACGTCGATAACAAATTGACCAGCGCAAACAGGTATTCCTGTACCTGAGCATGCCCCCAGCGCTCACGGAGGGTATCGAAGTCCGGCAGCCGGATAATCATCACCATACCGTGAGTCCCCACTGCTTCAGGATCCTCCAGCAATGTCGTGAGCTGGTTGTCAAAGAATAATCGATTATTCAACCCGGTTCGGGCGTCCTGTGCTGCAAAGGAACGAATCAACGTATCAATGCGATTGTGCTGTTCCCCGGCCTCTTTTAAATCAGCCAGCAACAAATCGATCGCGCTGCTGGCTTTCGATGGCCACTCATGTACCGACCCCGGCCTGACGCTATGGCGTTCCCCCTTAATGATGGCCCCCGCACGTTCCTCCAGACGTTCCATGCCCTCCAGCTGTCGTTTAAGCCAGCGGCGGGCCTGAAAGAGCAGCATCGTCATAATCACGACTACACCCAGCATCAATGAAAGACTGGTCGTTCCAATTAAGGAAAAAAACCAGGTGCGGGTTGAATCGACCCACTCAATACGAAGTGACATCTCCGGATGCCGCGAGAGGGGGATATGCATTTCGCGGTAGCGATTAGGTTCATCGTCCAGCAGCGGCTGCTGCTGGCGGGTGACCTGAATAAGACGTTTACCGCCCTGCTCCATCACAATATTTTCGATTTGCAGGGGATTCATCACATGGCTGAGCCACTGCTCAATCTGTTGGGGTGACTGAGTCTGTAACATGCTGTCAACATCGTCAGCCATCCGCTGGATCCGATATTCTGCCCTCTGATTGCTGAGGTAAAAGAAACTGAGTACGCTGCCCACCAGCATCAGTAACATCGCCAGCGAACACAGCAGGGTAATAATCGCAGAAAGCTTAGTGGTTAATCGCATCCTTGTGCCCATTTAGCTACGGTTGTCGGGACATCATTAACAGCGAACCGCAACCGTATTGTTAATGACCAGATAACAGCCTGTGCAGATAAGCACCGGCGGAGAAAAATACCACACCCCACCTTACGATTGCTTGCCCGGTGTCAGATAAAAGCAGATTTTGAGGAGTATAGTCCCGTTAAGTCCTATTTTAATTAATGACACCACTATTTCAGGAGATTCTCATGCAGGCACTGGTTCTGGAACAGTCAGAAGGTAAAACCATCGCAGCCGTAAAGATGTTAAGTGCTGACAGCCTCCCCCCAGGCGAGGTGACCGTCGATATAGACTGGTCGGGCATCAACTATAAAGATGCGCTGGCGATCACAGGTAAAGGAAAAATTATCCGCCAGTTCCCGATGGTGCCAGGCATCGACTTCGCCGGTAACGTTCATACCAGTAGCGATCCCCGTTTCCACAGTGGTCAGCAGGTGCTGTTAACCGGTTGGGGCGTAGGTGAAAATCATTGGGGTGGGCTGGCCGAACAGGCGCGGGTTAATGCTGACTGGCTGGTCCCCATGCCGGAAGGCATGGACGGGCGCAAGGCGATGATTATCGGCACGGCCGGTTTTACCGCCATGCTGTGTGTCATGGCGCTGGAAGAAGGCGGTATTACACCCGATAGCGGTGAGGTGCTGGTGACCGGTGCCAGCGGTGGCGTGGGGAGCACCGCCGTGGCGCTGCTCAGTACGTTGGGTTATCACGTGGTCGCCGTCAGCGGGCGTGAGTCAACCCATGATTATCTGTATCAGCTCGGCGCGCAGGCGGTGCTGCCGCGCAGTACGTTTACTGCGGAATCCCGGCCGCTGGAAAAGCAACGCTGGGCCGGAGCCGTGGATACCGTGGGCGATCGGGTACTGGCGAGCGTGCTGGCACAGATGAATTACGGCGGGGTGGTGGCGGCGTGCGGTCTGGCAGGGGGCTTTGCTCTGCCCACCAGCGTTATGCCGTTTATCCTGCGCAACGTACGTCTGCAGGGCGTGGATTCGGTGATGACACCGGCACCGCGCCGTCGTGACGCCTGGAAGCGGCTGGTAAAAGTCCTGCCCCCCTCTTTTTATCAACAGGCAACGACAGAGGTTCCCCTGACAGAGGCCGTCACTGCCGCCGAAAAACTGCTGAATAACCAGAGCACCGGGCGCACGCTAGTGCGTATCCGCTGATTCTGGCGTTCCCCTGCCTGACGGCAGGGGAACGCGTCCAGGAAATTTCACATTTTCCAGCCGGGATTAGCGTAATGTCCGGCTCTGCGCCATGCTCAACATTATTACCCCACCATGTGCAAGGGTCGCCGATGAAAACCGTTAATAAACTGACTGAAAATGATGTCACGCCGGAAAGCATTTTTAATACCCGCCGCAGGACGCTGCTTAAGACCCTTGGCCTGAGCGCTGCGGCCCTTTCATTACCCACCGCTGCCCGCGCGGATGTGCTGTCATGGTTTAAAGGGAACGATCGTCCGCCGGCCCCGGCGGGCAAGCCACTCGACTTCAGTAAGCCGCCGCAATATCAGTCCGACCTTGCCCTGACACCGGAAGATAAAGTGAGCGGCTATAACAATTTCTACGAATTCGGACTGGATAAAGCCGATCCGGCCGCCAATGCCGGCACGCTGAAAACGACCGACTGGAAAATAGAGATTGGCGGTGAAGTGGGAAAACCCATGACACTGGATATGGACGATATTTTTAAGCGTTTCCCTCAGGAACAGCGCATCTATCGTATGCGCTGCGTAGAAGCGTGGTCGATGGTCGTCCCGTGGATTGGCTTTGAGCTGGGCAAGTTACTTAAGGCGGCTGAACCCACCAGCAATGCTCGCTACGTGGCCTTCCAGACCCTGTATGCCCCGGACCAGATGCCCGGCCAGCAGGATCGCTTTATCGGCGGTGGCCTGGATTACCCTTATGTTGAAGGACTGCGACTGGATGAAGCAATGCACCCGTTGACGCTCCTAACCACCGGCGTTTACGGTAAAGCGCTGCCTCCGCAAAACGGCGCGCCGATCCGCCTGACCGTTCCCTGGAAATACGGTTTTAAAGGCATCAAATCGATTGTCAAAATCACTCTCGTTAAAGATATGCCGCCCACGACCTGGAATCAGCTCGCCGGTAATGAATACGGTTTCTTTGCCAATGTAAATCCTCATGTTGACCATCCGCGCTGGTCGCAGGCAACGGAACGTTTTATCGGCTCAGGCGGTATTCTGGATGTCAAACGCCAGCCTACCCTGCTGTTTAATGGCTATGCTGACCAGGTTGCTTCTCTCTACCGTGGGCTCGATCTGCGGGAGAACTTCTGAGATGGTACGTCTGTCGCTGAAACAGATAACGGGCTTAAAAGTGCTGCTGCATCTGGCGGGTTTTTTGCCGCTGCTGTGGCTACTGTTGTCGATCGATCAGGGCTGGTTCAGCACTGACCCGGCAAAAGATATCCAGCATTTTACCGGCAGAATGGCGCTGAAATTTTTACTGGCCTCGCTGGCGGTCACGCCGCTGGCGCGCTACGGAAAACAACCGCTTTTGATCCGCGTACGTCGTCTGCTGGGCTTATGGTGTTTCGCCTGGGCCACACTGCACCTGGTGAGTTACTCCCTGCTGGAACTGGGGATCAGCAACCTTGGCCTGCTGGGATCTGAGCTGATTTCACGTCCTTACCTGACGCTGGGCATTATTTGCTGGGTGATCCTGCTCCTGCTGGCCGCCACCTCCTTCCAGCGCGCACAGCGTAAACTGGGAAAAAAATGGCAGACATTGCACAATGCCGTCTATCTGGTGGCCATACTGGCACCGGTTCATTATCTCTGGTCAGTCAAAACCCTCTCGCCCCAGCCGTGGATTTATGCGTTAATTGCTGCGATCCTGCTGGCATGGCGTTACAAAAAACTGCGCAAATGGCTGCCTGGCCGCAGCGGATAACTGTGTCCTGCCCCGCATCTTCAGCAATCAACCGCGCCTTTTTTTACCGGCGTGGTTGATCATCTTCGCTGATACGACCAGTATTTAGCTGCTAATTGCGTTGATATCATTATAATGCCCGACTTCATACGGTTGCTTTCGTCAAATTTCATCTGAAAAGGTGACAAATCGGCGATTGCGATGTATTTTGTGCGATGCCTTTATTATCGCGGGAGATAGCAGCAAGATGACTGATAAGTTGCACGTACTGCTTTTGAACGGCCCCAATCTCAATATGCTGGGAACCCGTGAGCCTGAAAAGTACGGTCACACCACGCTGGCAGATCTCGTCAGCGATTTGACCGCGCAGGCGAATGCGCTGAACGTCACTTTGAGCCATCTCCAGTCAAATGCGGAATATGCGCTCATCGATCGCATACATGAGGCAAAAGGCAATGTCGATTATATCGTCATTAACCCGGCGGCATTTACCCATACCAGCGTGGCACTGCGTGACGCGCTGCTGGCAGTGAACATCCCGTTTATCGAGGTTCACCTGTCAAACGTTCATGCCCGTGAGCCCTTTCGCCATCATTCGTATCTTTCTGATATTTCTTCCGGCGTGATCTGTGGACTTGGCGTCGACGGTTATTCCTGGGCTTTACAGACGGCAGTTAAACGCCTGTCACCATCTAATTAAACAGAGTACGGAACCACACTCATGGATATTCGTAAGATTAAAAAACTGATCGAACTGGTTGAAGAATCAGGCATCGCTGAACTGGAAATCTCTGAAGGCGAAGAGTCTGTGCGCATCAGCCGTGCACCGGTTAACGTCGGTTACCCGATGATGCAGCAGGCCTATGCGGCACCAATGATGCAGCAGCAGCCAGCACTGGCTAACGCTGTCGCTCCGGCGACCGCTCCGGCAATGGAAGCGCCTGCCGCTGCTGAGATCAGTGGCCATATCGTACGTTCCCCAATGGTTGGTACTTTCTACCGTACCCCAAGCCCGGATGCGAAAGCCTTCGTGGAAGTGGGTCAGAAAGTTAACGCCGGTGATACCCTGTGCATCGTTGAAGCGATGAAAATGATGAACCAGATCGAAGCCGATAAATCCGGCATTGTGAAAGCGATTCTGGTCGAAAGCGGTCAACCTGTTGAGTTTGACGAGCCGCTGGTAGTCATCGAATAACGAGGCGAGCCATGCTTGATAAAATTGTAATTGCTAACCGTGGTGAAATCGCGCTGCGTATTCTCCGCGCCTGTAAAGAACTGGGCATCAAAACGGTTGCCGTGCACTCCACGGCTGACCGTGACCTGAAACACGTGTTGCTGGCAGATGAAACTGTGTGTATTGGTCCGCCACCCTCAGTGAAAAGCTACCTGAATATCCCGGCGCTAATTTCAGCCGCTGAGATCACCGGGTCCGTTGCGATTCACCCTGGCTACGGTTTCCTGTCTGAAAATGCTGACTTTGCCGAGCAGGTAGAACGCTCTGGCTTTATCTTTATCGGACCGAAAGCCGACACCATTCGCCTGATGGGCGATAAAGTGTCCGCGATTACCGCCATGAAGAAAGCCGGTGTTCCGACCGTACCGGGCTCTGACGGTCCGTTAACCGAAGATATGGATAAAAACCGTGCCTTCGCAAAACGTATCGGCTACCCGGTGATCATCAAAGCCTCCGGCGGCGGCGGTGGTCGTGGTATGCGTGTCGTACGCGGCGACAAAGATCTGGAACAGTCCATCAACATGACGAAAGCGGAAGCCAAAGCGGCTTTCAACAACGACATGGTGTACATGGAAAAATACCTGGAAAACCCACGCCATATCGAAATTCAGATTTTGGCTGACGGTCAGGGCAACGCTATCTATCTGGCAGAACGTGACTGCTCAATGCAGCGCCGCCACCAGAAAGTGGTGGAAGAAGCACCTGCACCGGGTATTACCGAAGAGATGCGTCGCTACATTGGCGAACGCTGCTCGAAAGCCTGTATTGATATTGGCTATCGTGGCGCTGGTACCTTCGAGTTCCTGTATGAGAACGGTGAGTTCTATTTCATTGAAATGAACACCCGTATCCAGGTTGAACATCCGGTGACCGAGATGATTACCGGCGTTGACCTGATCAAAGAGCAGCTGCGCATTGCAGCTGGCCAGCCATTGTCAATCAAGCAGGAAGAAGTGATCATTCGCGGTCATGCGGTGGAATGCCGAATCAACGCTGAAGATGCTAACACCTTCCTGCCAAGCCCTGGCAAAATCACCCGATTCCATGCACCGGGTGGATTTGGCGTGCGCTGGGAGTCTCATATCTACGCCGGCTATAGCGTACCGCCGTACTATGACTCAATGATTGGCAAGCTGATTACCTTTGGTGAAAACCGCGATGTGGCAATTTCACGCATGAAAAATGCGCTGGCGGAGCTGATCATCGACGGGATTAAAACCAATATCGAACTGCAGATGAAAATCATGTCAGACGAGAACTTCCAGCACGGTGGCACCAATATCCACTATCTGGAGAAAAAACTCGGCCTGCAAGAGAAGTAATTACGCCGCTGTTCAGTGGGCCTGTACCACGGGGCCCACTCTTCTTCGCCCCCTTTCTGCAACTTTTGCAAGATATCGCTGGGCAAATGCGCATCCTGTCGTAAAATTCCCTTCTTTTTATCTGTCCTTGCCGTAACCCTGAGGGAGAAACGGATGGAAAAACGCTTTCTGCAAGCGCACCGTGAAGCACGCTGGGCCTTCTGGCTGGCGGTGGCTTATCTTGCCTGCTGGGCACTGGCGGGCGGGTTGCCTGATGACAAACCCGGTATTACCGGCCTCCCACACTGGTTCGAAATGGCCTGTCTGCTGATACCTGGGGTGTTTATTTTTCTTTGCTGGCTGATGGTTCGCTTCATCTTCCGCGATATCTCTCTGGAGGACGACGGTGAAGCTTGACATTATTTTGCCTCTGATTGGCTACCTGCTGCTGGTTGCCGGACTCTCCGTTTATGCCATGCGTCAGCGCCGTGAGGGCAGCTTTTTGAGCGAGTACTTCCTCGGCAGCCGGTCAATGGGCGGCTTTGTGCTGGCGATGACGCTGACCACCACTTACATCAGCGCCAGCTCGTTTATAGGCGGCCCCGGGGCAGCCTATAAATACGGGCTGGGCTGGGTGCTGCTGTCGATGGTGCAGGTGCCTGCCGTCTGGTTGTCACTGGGCATCCTCGGCAAGAAGTTCGCTATCCTGGCCAGACGCTATAACGCCGTCACCCTTAACGATATGTTGTATGCGCGCTATCGCAGCCCCCTGCTTGTGTGGCTGGCCAGCATCAGTCTGCTGGTGGCCTTTATCGGGGCCATGACCGTGCAGTTTATCGGTGGTGCTCGTCTGCTGGAAACGGCTGCCGGCATTCCTTACGACACCGGGCTGCTGATCTTTGGTATCTCTATTGCGCTGTATACGGCATTTGGCGGCTTCCGTGCCAGCGTGCTGAACGATGCCATGCAGGGGATGGTGATGCTGGCCGGCACGTTCCTGCTGCTGTTCGCCGTCATCCATGCGGCGGGCGGAATGCATAAAGCGGTTGAAACCCTGCAACACATCGATCCTCAGCTGGTCTCTGCCTCCGGCGTGGATGATATTCTCACCCCCACCTTCCTGGCCTCGTTCTCCGTGCTGGTGTGCTTTGGCGTCATCGGTCTGCCGCACACGGCGGTCCGCTGCATTTCCTATAAAGACAGCAAGGCCGTACATCGGGCGATCCTGCTGGGGACGGTGGTGGTGGCGGTTCTGATGTTTGGTATGCACCTTGCGGGTGCTCTTGGGCGGGCGGTGATCCCGGACTTAGCGATCCCGGACCAGGTGATCCCGAGGCTGATGATCCATGTTCTGCCACCCCTGGCCGCAGGGATCTTTCTTGCGGCACCGATGGCGGCCATCATGTCCACCATTAACGCCCAACTGCTACAATCGTCGGCAACGATCGTTAAAGATCTCTATCTGCGTATACGCCCGCATCAGCTGGATAATGAACCGCTGCTCAAGCGCCTCTCCTCACTGGTCACGCTGATTCTGGGCCTGCTGCTGCTACTGGCTGCCTGGAATCCGCCGGAGATGATTATCTGGCTGAATCTGCTGGCCTTTGGTGGTCTGGAAGCCGTGTTCCTCTGGCCGCTGGTACTGGGGCTTTACTGGGAGAAAGCCAATGCGGCGGGCGCACTGAGCAGCATGATCATGGGCGCAGCCTGTTATACCCTGCTGGCCAGTCTGTCCTTGCAGCTCTGGGGTTTCCACCCGATCGTACCGGCGCTGCTCCTCAGCCTGCTGGCCTTTATTATTGGCAATCGTTTTGGCCATTCTGACCCTGAAACAATGACTGCCTCCACCCTGATTGATGGAAGAGATTGAAAATGCCCTGGATACAAATGAAGTTAAATACCACCGGTGCACAGGCTGAAGAGCTGGGCGACGCACTGATTGAAAACGGCGCGGTGTCGGTGACCTTCCAGGATACCCACGACAACCCGGTATTTGAACCACTGCCGGGCGAAACCCGTCTGTGGGGAGACACTGACGTGATTGGGCTGTTTGATGCCGAAACCGAGATGCCGGAGGTGATTGCCGGCCTGGAGCAGCATCCACTGTTAGGCGTCGGTTTCCATCATAAAATCGAGCAGATTGAAGATAAAGACTGGGAGCGCGAATGGATGGATAACTTCCATCCGATGCGCTTTGGCCAGCGCCTGTGGATCTGCCCAAGCTGGCGTGACGTTCCCGACCCTGCCGCTGTCAACGTGATGCTGGATCCCGGCCTGGCGTTTGGTACCGGCACTCACCCGACGACCTCGCTGTGTCTGACCTGGCTGGATGGACTCGATCTGACGGGTAAAACCGTAATCGACTTCGGCTGTGGTTCCGGTATCCTCGCGATTGCCGCGCTGAAGCTCGGTGCGGCTGCCGCTATCGGTATTGATATCGATCCGCAGGCGATTCAGGCAAGTCGTGACAATGCACAGCGCAACGGCGTGTCCGAGCGTTTGTCGCTCTATCTGCCACACGAACAGCCCGAAAATCTCAGTGCCGACGTTGTGGTGGCCAATATCCTTGCCGGCCCGCTGCGTGAACTGGCGCCGCTGATTAGCGTCTTGCCTAAACATGGCGGCCATCTCGGCCTGTCCGGGGTGCTTGCCAGCCAGGCAGAGAGTGTGTGTGAAGCGTATGCTGACACCTTCACGCTGGATCCGGTGGCGGAAAAAGAAGAGTGGTGCCGCATCACCGGAGTTCGTCGTTAAAATAAACCGCTGATGCAGCCCAGATGAGCTGCATCAGCCCGTTCATTACGTCATATGTCCCGAATTACTGGCAAACTGACGTGATTTATGTTGCCAACTGGGTCACAAAAAAAGAAAAATCTTTGTACAGAAATTCGTCATATTTTTTTAATCCATTGTTTTATATCACTATAAAATTAATGCCTGTGACGCGCACGGTGATTCCTTGATCGGCATCAGCGGATTGTTCAAAGTTTGGCCTTTCATCTTCCTGAAAAAATGCGTAATATACGCCGCCTTGCGGACACACTATGGTCACTTTTTTTTCATGCGCATAGGAAATCACCAGCTTCGTAATCGTTTGATTGCAGCCCCGATGGCCGGGATAACAGACAGGCCATTCAGGACCCTTTGCTATGCAATGGGCGCTGGTATGACTGTTTCCGAGATGATGTCGTCAAACCCTGAAGTCTGGGGCAGCGACAAGTCGCGGTTGCGTATGGTACACAGTGACGAACCTGGTATTCGTACCGTGCAAATTGCGGGTTGTGACCCGGAAGAGATGGCGGCAGCCGCACGCATCAATGCAGTATCGGGTGCGCAGGTAATCGACATCAATATGGGTTGTCCCGCTAAAAAAGTGAATCGCAAGATGGCAGGCTCCGCGCTGCTGCAACATCCTGAACTGGTGAGGTCTATCCTCCTGGCGGTGGTGAATGCAGTCGACGTACCGGTCACCTTAAAGATTCGCACTGGCTGGGACAGCAACAACCGCAACTGTGTAGAGATTGCCCAATTGGCTGAGCGTTGTGGTATTCAGGCCCTGACAATTCACGGACGCACTCGCGCGTGTTTGTTCAACGGCGAAGCTGAGTACGACAGCATTCGGACAGTTAAGCAGAACGTATCCATTCCGGTTATCGCGAATGGAGACATTACTGACCCGCACAAAGCCAGAGCCGTGCTTGACTATACGGGGGCTGATGCCCTGATGATAGGACGGGCGGCTCAGGGAAGACCGTGGATCTTCCGGGAAATCCAGCACTATCTGGACACTGGGGAGCTGCTTGCGCCGATGCCACTGGCTGAAGTAAAGCGCTTGCTCATCGGGCACTTACGGGAACTGCACGACTTTTATGGTCACCGCAAAGGATATCGTATTGCCCGAAAGCACGTCTCCTGGTATCTGCAGGAGCACGCCCCAAACGACCAGTTTCGGCGCACATTCAACGCCATAGAGGATGCCAGCGAACAGCTGGAGGCGTTGGAGGCATACTTCGAAAATCTTGCGTAATTAGAAATAAAGAGCTGACAGAACTATGTTCGAACAACGCGTAAATTCTGACGTACTGACCGTATCTACCGTAAACTCACAGGATCAAGTGACCCAAAAGCCACTTCGTGATTCGGTCAAACAGGCACTGAAGAACTATTTTGCTCAACTGAATGGTCAGGATGTAAATGATCTGTATGAGCTGGTACTGGCTGAAGTAGAACAGCCTCTGTTGGACATGGTGATGCAATACACCCGTGGCAACCAGACCCGTGCAGCCCTGATGATGGGCATCAACCGCGGTACACTGCGTAAGAAACTGAAAAAATACGGCATGAACTAATAGCCTCTGGCTATCATGTTGTATCTAAAGCGCTTATCCCTATGGTTTAAGCGCTTTTTTATTGATAACGTATCGCAACGGCGATGCGATGAGTCCCATAGCCAGATAGCAGGAGGCGCAGGCACCGCCTGATAGGAAACTTCCCATCTATCTTTCGCTGTGTAACGGGTAATCTGTGTACCTTTACATAAGATGAAGGTCCTCAGTTGACACTCCTCACCAATTTGACCAACGTGCGCAATCCACTGGAATGTAAATTCTGGTCAAGAGAGGAATGTGAGTAAACCTTAGTCCTGAACGGGTGTCTGATTGAGTGTATCGCAGCTGACTGTCCTCACTCTGCGTTACAGGTCCCGCCCTTAATGTCTGAATGAGTAATTATGAAGCAGCCACAAAAATTCCAGAGGAGCTTTTTACGTCCGCGCTACTGGCTTACCTGGTTTGGTGTCAGCGTGCTATTTCTGCTGGTGCAACTCCCTTATCCCGTATTAAACAAACTGGGCACCTGGATGGGCCGTACGTCCATGCGCTTTATGAAGCGTCGTGTCTCCATTGCCCGCCGTAACCTTGAACTCTGTTTTCCCGATATGGATGAACAACAGCTTGAACGTTGTATTGTCGGCAATTTTGAATCTCTTGGCATGGGCTTGCTGGAAACCGGTATGGCATGGTTCTGGTCCGATCGCCGGGTGAAACGCTGGTTTACCGTTAACGGTCTGAATAACTTGAAAGCCGCCCAGGCGGATGGCCGGGGAGCACTGATTATCGGCGTACACTTTATGTCGCTGGAGTTAGGTGGACGTGCGATGGGCCTTTGCCAGCCAATGATGGCAATGTACCGCCCGCATAATAATAAATTGATGGAGTGGGTGCAGACCAAAGGCCGTATGCGTTCGAACAAAGCGATGATCAATCGCCGCGATCTGCGTGGTATGGTACAGGCGCTGAAGCAGGGTGAAGCAGTATGGTTTGCACCGGACCAGGACTACGGTCCGAAAGGCAGCGTATTTGCACCGCTGTTTGCCGTACCCGACGCCGCTACTACCAGCGGCACCTGGATGCTGGCACGTATGGCCAAGCCTGCGCTGATCACCGTCGTGCTGATCCGCAAGGAAGATGGCAGCGGTTATGAACTGGTGATCCAGCCCGAGCTAAAGGACTATCCAATCGAAAGTGAGCAGGAAGCGGCCGAGTATATGAACCGGGTTATTGAACGCGAGATTATGCGCGCTCCCTCTCAGTATATGTGGCTACACCGACGCTTCAAAACCCGTCCTGTCGGCGCCAGCTCCCTGTACTAATACTGCCTTAAGAAACCACTTAGTCTGATCCTTCCCCGCCCAGCGCCTGATGGCGCTGGCCTTCGCAACAAAATTTACACTTAAACAACAAATCTGCAACCATCATCACATTGTTTTCATATAGTGAAACTAAATGCACTATTTGTGACCATCCTGGCTATTTTCGCCCCATCCTGGTGCGCGATATTAATACCACTTGTAATAAACCTCCCATTATCAGTAACGCTTTTCAACATATTCAGCGCTCTGCAACTCTGGCATTACCTTTGCAAAGCAGTGAATGGCCTCCGGCCGCAGACAGGAAAAGTGCACCAGAGCGTGCGCTACACATAACAATATAAATCCGCCACACAGGATGCTTTATGAAAAAGATGATGCTCTCTACGATGATTGCCGCCGCTACGCTGTTTAGCATTGCGAATCAGGCTCATGCAGGTACGACGCTGGATGCCATTAAAAAGAAAGGGTTTGTGCAGTGTGGTATCAGTGACGGTTTGCCGGGTTTCTCGTATGCAGACTCTAACGGCAAGTTTACCGGCATCGATGTGGACGTCTGCCGTGCAGCGGCAGCGGCGGTATTTGGTGATGCTACGAAAGTGAAATATACCCCTCTGACCGCGAAAGAGCGTTTCACTGCGCTGCAGTCCGGTGAAGTCGATATTCTTTCACGTAATACCACCTGGACCTCCTCCCGCGATGGTGGCATGGGCTTCATCTTTGCCGGCGTAAACTATTACGACGGTATCGGCTTCCTGACCCACCAGAAGGCGGGCCTGAAAAGCGCTAAAGAGCTGGATGGGGCCACCGTCTGTATCCAGGCCGGTACCGATACTGAGCTGAACGTGGCGGACTACTTTAAAGCGAACAAAATGCAGTACACACCAGTCACTTTCGACCGCTCTGATGAGTCGGCTAAGGCGCTGGATACTGGCCGTTGCGATACGCTGGCTTCCGACCAGTCTCAGCTGTATGCGCTGAGAATCAAACTGGGTAAACCGAGCGAGTTTATCGTGCTGCCCGAAGTGATCTCGAAAGAGCCACTGGGGCCGGTTGTACGTCGCGGTGATGATGACTGGTACACCATTGTTAAGTGGTCGCTGTTCGCCATGCTGAATGCCGAAGAGATGGGCATTACCTCTAAAAACGTCGACCAGATGACGGCAAAACCCTCAACACCAGATATGGCTCATCTGCTGGGTGCAGAAGGCGACTTCGGCAAGGATCTGAAGCTGGATAACAAGTGGGCTTACAACATTATCAAACAGGTGGGCAACTATCAGGAGGTGTTTGACCGTAACGTCGGTAAAGACAGCCAGCTGAAAATTGCACGTGGTCAGAATGCACTGTGGAACCAGGGCGGTATTCAGTACGCGCCACCAGTACGTTAATTCCCTTGATTACAGGGTGCCGGTCTGCCGGCGCCCATGCCAGAATTTTCGTCACTGAGGTCTTACCATGTCTCAACGCCCAACCGTAAAAAGGGATTTTTCATTCAGTAATCCTGCGGTTCGCGCCTGGCTTTACCAGATCATTGCGATAGTCGCTGTGCTTGCCGTTGCGGGTTACCTGATACACAACACCATTATTAACCTGGCCAATCGGGGTATCACGTCCGGCTTTGGTTTCCTTGAACGTAGCGCTGGCTTTGGTATCGTCCAGCACCTGATTGATTACACTGAATCCGATACCTATGCGCGCGTGTTTCTGGTGGGGCTGACAAATACCCTGTTGGTTTCTGCGTTGTGTATCGTCTTTGCATCCTTCCTTGGCTTCTTTATCGGGCTGGCCCGCCTGTCTGACAACTGGCTACTGCGCAAGCTGTCCAACATCTATATTGAGACGTTCCGTAATATCCCCCCGTTGCTGCAGATCTTCTTCTGGTACTTTGCAGTACTACGCAACCTGCCGGGTCCACGCCAGGCACTGAACGCTTTCGACCTCACCTATGTCAGTAACCGCGGGCTGTATATTCCGTGGCCTGAATATGTGGCGGGTACCGGGCCGTTTCTGACTGCTCTGGCGCTGGCGCTGGTCATCGCGTGGGGGATATTCCGCTACAACAGGCAGCATCAGTTGAAAACCGGTCAGCTGCGACGGACGTGGCCCATCGCCATCGCCATGCTGATCGTGTTTCCTCTGGTGACAGCACTGTTTGCAGGTAGCCCGATGCACTGGGATATTCCGGAGCTGCGTGGCTTTAATTTTCGCGGCGGTTTCGTACTGATCCCTGAGCTGGCGGCATTAACACTGGCACTGTCGATTTACACATCGTCATTTATTGCCGAAGTGATCCGTTCCGGTATCCAGTCTGTGCCCCACGGACAGCACGAGGCTGCGCGTTCTCTCGGTCTCCCTCACCCTGTCACCCTGCGCCAGGTGATCATCCCGCAGGCGATGCGGGTGATTATCCCGCCGCTGACCAGCCAGTATCTCAATATCGTTAAGAACTCCTCGCTGGCTGCTGCCATTGGCTATCCCGATATGGTGTCGCTGTTTGCCGGTACGGTGCTGAATCAGACGGGTCAGGCCATTGAAACCATTGCTATCACGATGGGTGTCTATCTCATTATCAGCCTGTCGATTTCGCTGTTAATGAACATCTACAACCGCAAAATCGCCCTTATTGAGCGCTAAGAGACGGACTATGACGATAAGCACGCATCAAACGCCGGCTGTCACCCCGAACACGCTATCGCGCGCCGTGCGATGGGCAAGAAAAAATCTGTTCTCCAGTCTCGGTAACACTCTGCTGACGCTGTTCTGTCTGTGGGTGATATGGGCCGTTATCCCTCCGGCGCTGAACTGGCTGGTGTTTCAGGCGAACTGGCTGGGTGAAACCCGTGCCGACTGTACAAAGGACGGCGCATGCTGGGTGTTTATTCATGCACGCTTTGGCCAGTTTATGTATGGGTTATATCCCCATGAGCTCCGCTGGCGCATCAACATGGCGCTGATCATTGGCCTGGTGTCAATTGTTCCGATGTTCCTGAAACGCCTGCCGCGCCGGGGAACCTATATCGCTGCCTGGGCGGTTATTTACCCGGTTGCCGTCTGGTTCCTGCTTTATGGTGGCTTCTTCGGGCTGGAGCGTGTCGAAACGCGCCAGTGGGGCGGACTGACCCTGACCCTGATCATAGCCTCAGTGGGTATTGCCGGGGCATTACCCCTCGGCATTCTGCTGGCGCTGGGGCGTCGCTCGCGCATGCCAGTCGTCCGCACGCTGTGCGTGCTGTTTATCGAGTTCTGGCGTGGCGTACCGTTGATCACCGTGCTGTTTATGTCATCGGTGATGTTGCCGCTGTTTATGGCAGAAGGCAGCTCCATCGATAAGCTTATCCGCGCGCTGGTCGGGGTCATCCTGTTCCAGTCGGCCTACGTGGCCGAAGTGGTGCGTGGTGGACTGCAGGCCCTGCCGAAGGGACAGTATGAAGCCGCCGAGTCGCTGGCACTGGGTTACTGGAAAACGCAGGGGCTGGTGATCCTGCCCCAGGCGTTGAAAATGGTGATCCCAGGCCTGGTTAACACCATCATTGCTCTGTTTAAAGACACCAGCCTGGTGATCATCATCGGCCTGTTTGACCTCTTTAGTAGTGTGCAGCAGGCCACCGTCGATCCCGCCTGGTTGGGCATGTCGACTGAGGGCTATGTATTCGCTGCACTGATCTACTGGATTTTCTGTTTCAGCATGTCGCGCTATAGCCAGTATCTGGAAAAGCGCTTTAACACCGGGCGTACGCCGCACTGAGGTTTAAAATGACGCAAATTATTACCCCATCTGACGACGCAATGATGATTACGCTCGAAAATGTGAATAAGTGGTACGGTCAGTTTCACGTCCTGAAAGACATTAACCTCAAGGTTAAGCCCCGTGAGCGTATTGTACTCTGCGGTCCGTCTGGTTCTGGGAAATCCACTACCATCCGCTGTATTAATCACCTTGAAGAGCACCAGCAGGGGCGTATCGTCGTCGACGGGACGCTTCTTAACGACGATCTGCGCAATATTGAACGCGTTCGTACCGAGGTGGGTATGGTCTTTCAGCACTTCAATCTTTTCCCTCACCTGAGCGTACTGCAGAACTGTACCCTGGCGCCGATCTGGGTACGTAAGACACCAAAGAAAGAAGCGGAAGAACTGGCAATGCATTACCTGGAACGCGTACGCATTGCTGAACATGCGCATAAATTCCCCGGCCAGCTCTCCGGTGGCCAGCAGCAGCGCGTGGCCATTGCGCGCTCGCTGTGTATGAAACCCAAAATTATGCTGTTCGATGAACCGACTTCTGCGCTCGACCCGGAAATGGTCAAAGAAGTGCTCGATACCATGATTGGCCTGGCAGAGGATGGTATGACCATGCTGTGCGTCACCCACGAAATGGGTTTTGCCCGAACCGTAGCAGACCGGGTGATCTTTATGGATCGCGGAGAGATCGTAGAAGAAGCGCCACCGCAGGAGTTCTTTGCCAACCCTAAGTCTGAACGCACCCGAGCGTTCCTGTCACAGGTTATCCACTAATATCCGTGACTGACAGCAGCAAAAAAGCCCCGGCCATGACTGGCCGGGGCTTTTTTTATATTCGTTTTTCAGGGTATTAACAGACGCTGGTTCAGCGCTGGCAAAAAACAAAAAGAAAAAAGCCCCGCACTTTCGTACGGGGCTTTCGTCTTTA
>NZ_BCTN01000008.1 GCF_001571305.1 Erwinia persicina NBRC 102418
CCCCGCGAAAAATCGGCCAATCCCCCCTGTGTGCGCTTTTTAATCGCCAAATTCGGAATTTCCTGCCTGTTTGCAGCGTGTTCCCTGATATGACCCCGCTATTCCTTATGCAATAATCCATGCTGACTCACAAAATTAACAATCCATCCTTATAAAACAATTTCATAACAAAACAGCATTTGAGTTAATTGATATCTATACTCTTTGGCGCTTGTTCAAAGCAAGGAAAGAACTCACGAGGTTATTAATGGCAGAGTCCATCACTGAAAATAATTTGCACGCGACAGCGTCAATGACTACTCGTCAACGTGTCTGGGCCATCGTAGGGGCGTCCTCCGGTAATCTGGTCGAATGGTTCGACTTCTATGTTTATTCATTCTGCTCGCTGTACTTCGCTCATATCTTCTTCCCCAGCGGTAATGCGACAACGCAGCTGCTCCAGACGGCGGGGGTGTTCGCCGCCGGTTTCCTGATGCGCCCTATTGGTGGCTGGCTGTTTGGCTATATTGGTGACAGGCACGGGCGTAAAAGCTCCATGCTAATTTCAGTCTGTATGATGTGCTTTGGATCGCTGGTGATCGCCTGTTTGCCTGGGTATGAGACGATAGGGGTCTGGGCGCCGGCTCTGCTTTTGCTGGCCCGATTGTTTCAGGGGCTGTCGGTAGGCGGGGAATATGGTACCAGTGCGACCTACATGAGCGAAGTGGCGGTAGAAGGGCGAAAGGGATTTTATGCGTCATTTCAGTATGTGACATTGATAGGTGGCCAGCTGATGGCGCTGCTGACCGTCGTTGTGTTGCAGCAGCTCCTTTCTGACGAAGAACTGCGTTCCTGGGGCTGGCGGATACCCTTTGCGCTGGGTGCTGTGCTGGCCGTGGTCGCACTCTATTTACGTCGTTCCCTGAATGAAACCTCCGATAAAATCACGCGCAGCCATAAAGATGCCGGCTCACTGAAAGGACTGTGGAAACACCGGCGTGCCTTTATCATGGTACTGGGCTTTACCGCTGGCGGGTCGTTGAGCTTTTACACCTTTACGACGTATATGCAGAAATATCTGGTGAACACTGCCGGTATGGATCATAAAGCCGCCAGCGGTCTGATGACCGGCGCGCTGTTTATTTTTATGCTGCTGCAGCCATTTTTTGGTGCGCTATCAGATAAGATCGGACGGCGTAACTCCATGTTGATCTTCGGGGGACTGGCTGCGGTCTGTACCGTACCGATCCTGACCCTGTTGCAGAGCGTGACGAGTCCGGCAGCCGCTTTTATGCTGGTCATGCTGGCGCTGGTGATCACCAGTTTCTACACCTCGATCAGCGGGATCCTTAAGGCGGAAATGTTCCCACCGGAGGTGCGGGCGCTGGGCGTGGGGCTGTCTTATGCCGTGGCAAACGCGCTGTTTGGCGGATCGGCGGAATATGTGGCGCTGTCGCTGAAGGCGGCTGGTAGCGAAACCAGTTTCTTCTGGTATGTCTCTGGAATGGGGGCCATTGCTTTCCTGGTTTCGCTGATGCTGCACCGACACGGCAAAGGGTTAAAACTGTAACTAACGGTCCAGATTCCATAATGCATAGCCGGTGGCAGCACCGGCTACATCCCAGCTGAAATCTTTCCAGCTCCAGCCACTTCCTCTTTCCCTGCTGTCGAACAGTTCTTTCGCCGCCCCCAGGCCGATCGCGAACATGAGCCCGACGCTGCCGCTGCGGTCTTTGTGCCAGTTCTGACGTTCACCATAGGCATTACCGGCGGCGGAAAGAAAGGCGGAGGAGATAAAGTGCTGGGCTTTATCACGCCCGGTCCAGTCATCCTGCGCCATATGAGTACAGCCACTGCAAATGACGATAACGGCCAGCAGGCAGGTGCGCATAAATACTCCATAAAAAAGCCCCGACATTGCGGGGCCAGTAAAGGGAGTATAGCTGCTGATTAAAGAATACGACTGATGAGCCGGTCAATACGGATGCGGCGAAGCCGGCGGATGAGTTTCCGCACTTTCACCGGGTAGTCAGCGATACTTTCCAGATCGTGAAAATGCTCTACCGTTGTCGTATGTTGGCGGATCAGCGCCAGTTCACGGTCGCGCTGCTCCGTCAGCTGCTGAAGCGGATCGTGGATCAGGACAGCATTTTCCAGGTCCAGTCGCCATGCACGGGGGTTCAGGTTATTACCCGTCACCATCATCCACTCGTCATCCACCCACAGTCCTTTCAGATGGTAGCTGTTTTCGCCATCTTTCCACAGGCGTACCGTCAGCTGGCCGCTGTTGACGTAATACTGCAGTCGGCTGAGGAAGCGGCGCAGGTTAATTTCGTACAGGTAGGGCAGTGCGCCGATGATTTTAAACGGCTGGTCTTCAGGGATATAGAAGTCGTTGGCGGTTTTATCGCCCACGATAATCTCCACCTCTTTCCCCTGACGCAGCAGATAGATAATGTTACGAACCAGGATGGCGGGCAGATTGAAATACGGCGTACAGATAGTCAGTTTCTGCTCGGCGCAGGGCATCAGGTGGAAGATCGTTTTGTTCAGCAGGCTGCGCTTGCCAAGACCGACCAGCGGGGTAACGGCCAGTTCTTCGTTGTTGGCATCGCCGTCAAACTGGTAATCAAAGCCACGCAAATCCTGACGGAACTGGCGGGTTTCATTCTTGATTTCCGGACTTTTGGGGCGCTCATGCTGATCAAGCCGATTGACGGCTTCCGCCTGAATGAGATTGGTTTCAATCCAGTCGAACATCGTATCAGCCAGGGTACGGTTGCCGATCAGCTGGTAACGGTCATAGCGGTAACGCTCATGCTGGTGCAGATAAACGTCATTGAAGCTGGCCCCGGTATAGAAAACGGTGTCGTCAATAATCGACCCTTTCAGGTGCAGCACACCGAGCGCTTCCCGCGTGTTGACCGGAATACCATACACCGGGATCGCCAGCCCGGGATGACGGGCGGCCATATCACAGTACCAGTCCGCGTTAGTGGCACAGGCTGCTGCGCCGATGCGTCCGCGCTGGGCACGGTGCCAGTCAACGAGGACACGAATGTCCAGTTCCGGACGCTGCTGTTTTGCCGCGTAGAGCGCAGAGAGGATCGCCTGGCCACCCTCATCATTTTCCAGATAAAGAGCCACTATGCAGATGCGCCGGGTCGCCGACGCAATGCTTTTCAGCAGCGTCTCGCGAAAATCCGCCGGGGAATACAGCGTGGTGAAATCAGCAACTGACTGAGCTATTTTAGGCAGTTGCGCAAGGTGCTGTTGGTGTTTATTACGCTTAAATTTTGACAACATCACAGTGCGTTTCTTCTCTGTTCATAGAATGGCCTTTTGCCATAAAATCAGGACCCTAACCGCGAATAATACCATTAGTTGGTTCTGATAGTATCAGATTTACTTTTCGGCTCCGATCGGGTCACTTTGCAGATGCAGTGAGAGCCCGACAATGCCGTCTTCCATCTGGACGTCAACGGCAAACCCCAGCTTACGTGCCAGGGTCACCATACCTCTGTTGTTCGGCATAGTGATACCGTTCAGCTGTTGCAGGCCGTGCTGTCGGGTATAGATAATCATCTTCTCCAGCAATCGCCGGCCCAGGCCAAGCCCTTTCAGATCCGAGCGCACCAGCACTGAGAATTCTGCATCAATATTGTCGGCATCAGAGATGGCGCGCGTCACGCCAATAATCTCATCCTGACCCTTATGCTGGCGCACGGCGACGATCGCCATTTCCCGATCGTAGTCGATCTGCGTCATGTTCGCCAAATCATCGTGGGTGAACTCATTGATCTCACTGAAATAGCGGTAATAAAGATCTTCTTTCGTCACCTGAGCAATGAATCGCTGCAATAAGGGCTCATCCTCTGGCAGGATGGGGCGGAAAAGGCACTGCTGGCCATTTTTCAACTGTACGGCTTCTTCCAGCTCGTGAGGGTAGGGGCGTATTGCCAGCCGCGCTTCGGCATCACCGTGGAATGCCGCCAGCTGCAACGTCACATCCAGCAGCGTAAAATCCTCATGACTCGCCAGCAGCGGATGGATATCCAGCCGGACGATCTCCGGGCAGTCAACGATCAGGTTTGACACCTGAACCAGCACCTGGCTCAGGCCAACAATATCCAGCGGATGAAGTGCGCTGCGGCCACGAATTTTTCCCTGCTTGATCGCCTGGATCACCAGATAGCGCGCCAGGGTCATATTCAGCGGCGGCAGGGCGATGACCGCCTGACGGTCAGCGTGCCAGGTGACCCCGCCTTCCCCCAGCATGATCACCGGTCCGAAGAGCGGATCCTGCTCCACCACAACCCGCAGTTCCTGGGCCCCGGCGCGGTTCGCCATACTCTGTACCAGCAAACCGTGAATGCGCGCCTGCGGCCAGGCCATTTTTACGCGGTCAAAAATGGCATTGGCCGCCTGCTCTACCTCGTCTGGCGTGCGCAGATACAGCATAACGCCCTGGACCTCTGATTTATGAGGTATATCCGGTGAACGGAGCTTCAGCGCGACAGGATAGCCAATCTGCCCGGCAATATGCACGGCCTCCGTGCTGTCACTGGCAATCCAGGTCGGCAGCGTGCTCAGACCGTAGGCCTGCAGAATGGGCTGCACCTCATGCGTGTCCAGTGATGTGGCACCGTCCTGCAGCGCCTGGTGGATCAGGCGGTGTGCGTCCGCCGTATTGGCGGTCAGGTTCGCGGGTAGCGCGGGAGTTTCACGCAGCTGCTTCTGGTTACGCCGGTACGCCACCATGTGCATAAAGGCGGTTACGGTGCCTTCCGGTGTTCGGTAGGTTGGGACACCAGCATCATTAAACAGACGGCGGGCTTCCAGTGAAGAGTACTCTCCACACCAGTTGGTCAGCAGCGTAAGCTGTTTGCCCCGTGGATGCTGTTTCACCAGGGCAATGATGTGTTGGGCGGTGAGCGTTGGCGGCGCTGCCGCACTGGGGGCGTGGATAATCAGAATGGCATCCAGGTCGTGGCTGTCCAGCAGTAATGTCAGCGCCGCTAAATAGCGTGCCGGGGTGGCATCATCTTTCAAATCCAGCGGGTTGCCCGGGGTGACACTGTCTGGCAGCTGTGCGCCCAGTTCAGTAAGTAAAGGCTCACTTAACGTGGCGAGCTTGCCATTGCGGGCATAGAGCGCATCCAGCGCCAACGCAGCCGGCGCCGCCCCGTTACTGATAATCATCAGTCGCTCTCCGCGCAGCGGACGCATATGACTGAGGGTTTCTACCGCTGAGAACAGTTCATGGGTATCCTGCACGCGTAACAGTCCAGCCCGCTGGATAGCGGCATCCCACGCAGCATCCATCCCGCCGTGAGTTTTCAGCAATAGCTGGGCCTGAGGACTGCGACCACTTTTAATGACCAGAATAGGCTTATTACGGGAGGCACTGCGGGCTGCAGAGACAAAACGGCGCGCATCGCTGAGATGCTCCAGGTAAAGCAGAATAGCGCTGGTTTTGCCATCGCGAGCCAGGAAGTCCAGCAGGTCGTCGGCATCAATATCCAGGCTGTCACCGAGCGCAATAAACCATGAGAAGCCCAGCTGACGCTGTTGCGCCCAGTCGAGGATGGTGTTAGAAACGGCGGCTGACTGGGAAATAAAGGCCAGTTTACCTGGCGTTATGGGGACTGGCGAGAAGCTGGCATTCAGCCCCTGCCACGGTGCCAGCAGGCCCAGGCTGTTAGGCCCCAACAGGCGGATTTGCCAGCGGCTGGCGCAGGCCTTCAGCGCTGCCAGTTGGTCGTCAGGCGCTGAGAGAATAATGCAGGCCTTGCATCCGCGCTCCCCCAGCGCCGTAAGCAGCTCAAGATTACGTCTGGCATGGGTGCAGATAATCGCGAGGTCGGGAGACAGCGGCAAACTGGGAATGTCCGGCCAGGCCAGCACGCCGCATACGGCCTGGTATTTGGGCGTGACGGGAAGAACCGGGCCGCTGAAGCCACCGGCCAGCAGATTCCGCATCATCAGATACCCGGCTCGCTCAGGCCGGGTGGAGGCACCGATTACCGCAATGGATTTCGGTTTCAGCAGGGCTTCTAATCCACGTTGACTCATCTCCGCTCCCTTCGAATATCACCCGGTCATGCTGGCGGGTAAAGTAGTTTGAGTCTACTCCGGGTCTGCCGGAGATGCTGGCCGGGCTGTCAGTTACTTGATCACTGACAGAATTTCATCATCACTTTCAGCCATCTGCTGCGGATGATGGGGTTTTCCTGCGAGATAGCGCTGACGAAAGAGATCAAAATGGCGGAACAGGGCTTCACCGGCCGCGACATCGCCGGCCTGCAGCAGCAGCTCGGCGGCGACCTCGGCCGTGCAGTGCTGACCTTCGGCGTGCGCCACGCGTAACTGATAATTGGAGGGGCGGGTCAGGTTCAGTGACATCACGGGCAGGTTATCCAGCCAGGGACTTTTACGGAACATTTTGCGGGCTTCAGTCCAGGTGCCGTCCAGCATGATAAACAGCGGAGGCTTGCCGTTGACGGGGGGCGAATTCAGTACCGGCCTGCCGGCATCGGCATAGGATGCCGGGAACACCACCACCGGCTGATAATGCGGATTGCGGACTGCCTCCAGCAGAGCTGGATCGGGCTCGGTGCGTGACCAGCCAAACGCCAGCGTATCTGGCAGAATATCGGCAATCAGTCTGCCGGTATTGCTGGGTTTCATCGGTTCGCTGTCAAACATCACCAGGCAAAAACGGCTGCGGGCTGCCTGGGGAGCAAGGGTGTCGCACAGGCAGTTTTTTTGCGGCAACAGGCAACGCTGGCAGCGCGTAATGCGGTTACCACGGGCAAGAAAAGGGCGAGTGGCACGGGCCAGACGTGCGGCACGTAGCAACAGAACAGCGTTATCGTTCATCAGCAGTCATCAACAGAAAAACGCTATTCTAACGGATTAACGCCGGGCATGCCCGGCGTGATGCTTACAGATTTTCGTCCAGCCAGGCTTCAAACGGTGCTTTCGGCATCGCGCCGTTCAGCATGTCGGCCATCTCGCCCTGCTTAAAGATCATAATGGTCGGAATACTGCGGATACGGAAGCGGGCGCTCAGCTCCGGTTCAGCTTCGGTATTAACTTTCAGGAAGCGGATGCTGCCGTTACGCTCCTGTGCCACCGACTCATACACCGGGGCGAAGTTAACGCAGGGGCCACACCACGGCGCCCAGAAGTCGATCACGACCGGCAGATCGTCCTGCAGATATTTATCCAGCGTCGCCGCTGTCGCATTGACCACATGGCCATCAAACAGCTCGTGACCGCAACGGCCGCATTTTGCGCCGTCAGTCAGCCGCTCGGCAGGCACGCGGTTGGTTGCCTGGCAGGATGCACAAACCGTATTCATTATTCACCTCAGTTCAGGAGTAAGTGATTACTTACTGCAATTCTCAGTAAATCAGCCCACATTATGCGGGCGGGGAATGAGGCTAACAACGCGATTTGTTCAATGGGTATAATAGGTAATGTCTCATAACGATGTTGCGGATAAACGGCTACGGGCTTTTATTGGAAGTTGATAGCTAAGTGCTGCCACATCAGGTAATCTGCGCGCTTCGCGCTCAGGCCAGGTGGAGGAAAAATGAACGACGAATTTAAAGGTAAGAGCGGCAAGGTCAAAGTGATGTATGTCCGCGGTGATGACGAGAGCAGCAACAAGGGCGGGAATCCCCGTACCGGTAAAGGTGCTCCACGTCCACAGGACGGCGCACGCCGTCCATCACGTAATGCAGACAGCAAGCCACGTGGCGGGCGCGATCGCGACGAAGGGCATTCTGACTCTCCGTGGCGTACCGTTTCCCGTGCGCCGAACGCTGCCCCCGCAGCTGACGATAAGCCGGATCACGGTGGCATCAGCGGTAAAAGCTACATCGATCCAGAGCAGATACGCCGCCAGCGTATGGAAGAGACGCGTGTGTATGGCGAAAATGCCTGCCAGGCACTGTTCCAGAGCCGCCCGGAAAGTATCGTACGTGCCTGGTTTATCCAGAGCGTCACGCCTCGTTTCCGCGAAGCTCTGAAATATATGGCAGCTAACCGTAAGGCTTACCACACCGTGGATGAAGCCGAGCTGCAGAAAGCCTCAGGAACGGAACACCACGGTGGTGTTTGCTTCCTGATCAAAAAGCGTGTCGGAATGCCAGTAAGCCAGTGGCTGTCAACGGCGGGTGAAAAAGACTGCGTGCTGGCGCTGGAAGACATCGGCAACCCGCACAACCTGGGCGGTATCATGCGCAGCTGTGCGCACTTCGGTGTGCAGGGATTGCTGGTGGATGATGCCTCCATGCTGGAGTCGGGCGCCGCTGTGCGTACCGCAGAAGGCGGTGCTGAACACGTTCAGGCGATTAGCGGTGAAAATTTTGCTGCCGGTCTGAGCGCGTTCCGTAAGGCGGGTTACACCATTGTGACCACGTCCAGCCATAAAGGGGTTCCACTGTCTCGTGCAGAACTGCCGGCTAAAATGGTGCTGGTACTGGGGCAGGAGCGTGATGGTCTGTCAGACAGCACCTTCGATCAGGGCGACCTGAGCGTCTCAATTGGTGGTACGGGGAAAGTGGAAAGCCTTAACGTTTCCGTGGCAACCGGTGTACTGCTGGCCGAATGGTGGCGTCAAAACGCCTGACAGGGCACTGAATAAAAAGGGCGACCGCTGGGGTCGCCCTTTTTTTATACCTGCTATTTAATGGGCACCGCCGCCGCCGCCGCCCGCACCAAACGGTGGCCGGGCAAACCACACCAGAACCAGCAGCAACAGGAACACGCCAGCCGAGGCCCAGAAGATCTCATTGGCTGAGATAATCAGCCCCTGATTGGTGATCTGCTGCGCCAGGTATGCCGAGGCCTGATCGTGAGTCATCCCCATCTGTTCCAGCTTCGCATACATCTGTTGCGAATTGGTGCTGTAGGGCGTTACGGACTCCGTCAGATGGGCGTGATGCAGCGACTCGCGATCGCTCCACATGGTGGTGGTGATCGAGGTACCAATCGAACCCGCCAGCGTTCGGGTAAAGTTCGACAGGCTCGATGCCGCCGCCAGGCGTTCCGGTGGCAGCCCTGACAGAGTGATGGTGGTCAGTGGCATAAAGAAGCAGGCCACGGCGAAGCCCTGGATAAACTGCGGCCAGGCTGATGCAGCAAAATCCATCCCCGGTTCAAAGGTATAGGCGCGCCAGTAGAAGCACACTGCATACATAATAAAGCTGAAGGTCACCAGCCGTCGCATATCCAGCTTGTGCGCGAAGCGGCCGATAATTGGCGACAGGATCACCGGGATAATCCCCACCGGCGCAGAGGCCAGCCCCGCCCAAGTGGCGGTGTAACCATACACCTCCTGCAACAGCTGCGGCAGCAGGACAATAGAGCCGAAGTAGAGCATATAGGCGAGGCTGATCGACAGGCAACCGATGGTGAAATTACGCGATTTAAACAGCGACAAATCCACGATCGGGTGATCGTCGGTTAACTCCCACACCAGTAGCACCACCAGGGCTACGACGGCTATCACCGTTAATGTAATGATTTCATTGGAGCTGAACCAGTCGAGCTCTTTCCCGCGATCCAGCATGACCTGAAGGCAGCCAATGCCGACGACCAGCAGGACCAGGCCCA
Source organism: Erwinia persicina NBRC 102418 (assembly GCF_001571305.1). Classification (GTDB taxonomy): domain Bacteria; phylum Pseudomonadota; class Gammaproteobacteria; order Enterobacterales; family Enterobacteriaceae; genus Erwinia; species Erwinia persicina. The sequence goes on from NZ_BCTN01000008.1 coordinate 9,607, forward strand.
CGGTGTCGATGGGGCGGATGACGGTTTCGGTTTCGCGGTTGCGCAGTGTCTGCAGGGCCAGGATTACCACCACCACGCCGATGGGCACGTTGATGAAGAAGATCCATCCCCAGTGATAATTATCGCTAATCCAGCCGCCGAGGATCGGGCCGCAGATCGGTGCGACGATCACCGTCATTGCCCACAGGGAAAGCGCCACGCTGCGCTTAGCCGGGGGATAGTTATTTAACAGCAGGCTCTGTGACAGCGGGATCAGCGGGCCAGCGACGATCCCCTGGATCACGCGGAAGAAGATCAGCATGGTCAGGCTTTCGGACATGCCGCACAGCCATGAGGCGGCGGCAAACGCCACCGTCGACCACATAAACAGCTTCACTTCCCCAAAACGCTTGGCCAGCCAGCCGGTGATCGGGATCGAAATGGCGTTTGCCACGCCAAATGAGGTGATCACCCATGTGCCCTGAGAGTTAGAGGCCCCCAGGTTGCCGGCAATGGTCGGTATTGCCACGTTAGCAATCGTGGAATCCAGCACCTGCATAAAAGTAGCCAGCGACAGCGCAATGGTCATCAGAACCAGCTGCGTGCCTTCAAGCGGTTTACGTGCCATAACAGTCTCCCGCCGTGTTAACCGGCATTGGCACGGATGATTTCGGCAATCAGCTGGTTCGCTGGTGTCAGATCCCGGGCCAGTGCATCACTCTCATAGGCTGGTTTGCTGCGCACGCTGGTGGCCAGCACGGCCCCTTCGCTGTTGCTGGTATCCACTTTCACCAGCGTCGACAGGCCGATGCGCAGCGGATGTTTGGCTACTTCCTGCGGGTCGAGTTCAATACGCACCGGCAGGCGCTGAACGACTTTGATCCAGTTCCCGGTGGCATTTTGCGCCGGTAGCAGAGAGAAGACGCTGCCCGTACCCATATCAAGGCCGACGACTTTGCCGTGGTACACCACATCATCCCCGTAGATATCACTGACTACGGTAGCCGGCTGACCAATACGCACGCCAGCCAGCTGGGTCTCTTTGAAGTTGGCATCCACCCAGAGATTCGTTGCCGGCACGATCGCCAGCAGCGGCGTAGTGGTGCCAATCTGTGAGCCAACCTGAACGCTGCGGCGTGAGACGTAGCCATCGATCGGACTGATGACCTCGGTACGCTGTAATGCCAGCCAGGCATCACGCAGGGCGGCGGCATTCTGTTTCACGGCGGGCTGGTTTTCCAGCGAGGTATCCAGAATCATCGCCTGGTTGGCATTGTACTGCTGAGTTGCCACATCAAGCTGTGCTTTGGCAGTAGCCACCGCATCACGGGCATGTTGCAGATCTTCTCTACCAATCAGGTTTGACGCGCCCAGCGGTTCGCGACGGCGCAAATCTGCCTGCGCCTGTTCAAGTGCCGTCTTTTGCAGCGCGATAGTTGCCTGATACTGTTTACCGTTAATAATCAGCTGGTGCGTCTGACGTACGCTGGTGGCCAGGGCCGTCTGCGCTTTTTCAAACGCCTGTTCGGCATCGGTGCGATCCAGCGTGACCAGTACGTCGCCTTTTTTCACGAAGTCCGTATCGTCGAACCAGACTTTATTCACACTCCCGGCGACCTGAGCCATGACCTGCGCCTGGTTTCCGGCAACGTAAGCATCATCCGTTTCCTGAAAGTGGCGTAAAACCAGGAACCAGTAAGCCGCCCAGCCCACACCAATAATAACGAACACGATAGCCAGAAAAATCAGAGCTTTTTTGCGCGTCTTTTTCTTGTTTTTTGGCTGCTGCGGGTCTTGTGTTACCGCGCTTTCACTCATGACTTTCTCCTGATCTTCTTGCCAACGGGCCCGCTGTCCTCCCTGAATGGCGGACGCCCGAGTCTAAAATGCCAGCGTTATTAGCGCTGGCATGAATGTATTTCCAGGGGCTTAAAGTAGCGATTTCCAGTTAACGGTGTGTCGCACAATATGCTATTAGTGGAACAACTATCTGGAAAGAGACGCAACGACCTCTTCTTCGTCCATTTTATCGAGGCGAGTCAGAAGCTTACGGGTGATACCTTCCAGCTGTGATTTTTCTGAGCTACTCAGCGCAGACCACAACAGCTGCAGACACTGATGCTGAGGGGGGAGAAGCTGGCGCAGAAATTCATGCCCTTTAGGGGTTAAATGTAAATGCAGACAGCGGCGGTCGTTATCGCTCTCACGGCGTTCAATCCAGCCACGTTTTTCCAGCTCATCGGCTATACGCGTCGCATTCGTTCGCGAGGATCCCAGGGCGGCGCTCAGTTCTGATGGCTGAATGCTGTGATTTTCCTGCGCATCCAGCGTGATCAGTGCCATAAACAGCGTTTCGTTAATCCCCTGCGCCTTCAGCATTTTATTGCGGTTATCCAGCAACTTACTTTGCATATGCATACAAAGGCGGGTCAGCATGATCTCCTGTAAAGGGAAATCCTTCTGGCGATTAGCACGAAAATTCAGCATCTGTTCAATGGGCGAAAACGAACTTTCCATTATAAAGGAACCTCACTAGTTGCAACTGGTATAATAACGGTAATGACTATTAAAGTGAAAGCACTTCTTACAGCCGGTGAATTTTTCACGATGCTGTAGCCATCATCAGTAGTTTCCGGATCATTCCATAACCCAGCGCGCTCAACAGCACCGTCAACACGGGCTGTGCGTCAATTCGAAGAGAAAAGAGGCCTGAAGCAGACAGGGCTTCGGACGGGTTCAAACCGGACGGGCTGGCATTGACCCTGCTCAGGCAGCCGGTAACGTCAGGCTGGGTGGCAGGCGGACTTTGATGCCAGCGGAGACAGGCCAGATTGTTATGCTCAACCATGAGCGGGTGCGACTCTGCTGTTACTGTATAATTTCATCTGAAAACATAACCAACCTGAATAAATTGCGCCTAACCTTACCAGAGTACGAAATGTCTTAACAGGCGACTGTCGCTGAAAAAACTTCATTTTTAATGCGAAAAATCAATGCGCCCTGGCCTCATGATGCTGACTTCGCCACCAGCTGAATAGATTAACGACGGTTAACAGAGAACCGGCGGCACAGACGCCATACCAGCCTGCTGCCTGATAGGCTGAGGCAGAGAGCAGTGAGCCCAACGCGCCACCAATAAAGTAACTGGTCATATAACCGGAGGTCAGACGGTTACGCGCTTCCGGCATATGACGGTAAATGACGCTTTGATTAGTAATATGCACCCCCTGTACGGCGAGGTCGAGTAGGATAATCCCGATAATCAGCGCCACCAGAGAGTGGGCCCCGAGCGCGGTCATTCCCCATGACGCCAGCAGAATAAGCAGCCCGATGCTGGTCGTCAGACGGGCCTTTCCTTTATCAGCCAGCGCCCCGGCCTGGCGGGCCGCGAGTGCCCCGGCAGCACCAACCAGACCGAGCAGGCCGATTTCGCCCTCTGAATAGTTCCACTCTGGCGATGACAGTAAAAACGCCATAGAGGTCCAGAGTACGCTGAAGTTAGCAAAGATCAGGCTGCCGGTAATGGCCCTCGTGCGCAGAACAGGGTGCCGGGCATAGAGGCTGAAGACAGACCCCAGCAACTGACCATAATTTAGCGGCACCGACTGTTTTAAACGTGGCAGCCAGCGCCAGAGAGCAAGGGCCATCAGCACCATCATCACGCTGGCGACCCAGTACACCGTCCGCCAGCCGCCAAGCTGTGCCAGGCCACCCGCCACGGTACGTGCCAGCAGGATCCCCAGCAGCAGGCCGCTCATGACCGTCCCCACCACTTTGCCGCGCTTCTCCGGAGCCGCAAGCGTGGCGGCCAGCGGGACAAGGATCTGTGCCACGACGGAGAATAATCCGGTCAGCACGGTGCCCAGCAGCAGTAATGGCAGCGATGACGAAAGCGCGATAATGACCATACCGCCCGCAGCCAGCAGGCTCATTGATACGATCAGCCCCCGCCGCTCCAGCATATCGCCCAGCGGAACCAGCAGAAGTAGCCCGGCCGCATAGCCCAGCTGTGCCGTGGTGACGATAAACCCGGCCTGATGAAATGACAGCGAAAAGGTGTGTGCAATGGTCGCCAGCAGGGGCTGAACATAATAGTTACAGGCCACGGAGAGACCGGTGGCGATTGACATCAGGGCGACGAGGGCAGGGTTCAGACCAGGATGGGGGGATTTCATAACAACCCATATGAGTGTGAGAATTGTCTTATTGGCTAATAATAACCCAAATAACTATTTCACTCACATGATTATTGACAGGACAAACCAGTTCAGCACCGGGCTACGCTGTGCTGCCTGATAAGAAAAGGGCCGACCAGAAAAGAAGGCCGACCCTGCACGCGTCTTAGCGCGACGAAAACAGCGGGGGCCACCGTGGTAACGGCTGCCCCGGGCGGGGAATTACTGACCCGCCGCCAGCGCGTCTTTCACCCAGCCGTCAAACTGTGCCTGGTGCGCTTTGATCCAGCCGTCAACGTGAGCATTGATATCCGCTTCGGAAGACTGACCCTGATGCATACGTGAGTTCTGGGCATTGATGTCCGTGATCGGCAGCTTCATTTCAGAGAACAGCTTGGCCGCCGCCGGATTTTTCTCCGCCCAGGCTTTATTGGCGACAATGTGCATGGTGTTGACCGGGAAGCCATAATTAGCGCCGTTTGGCAGCTTGGTATCCACGTCTTTCTGCTCGCCAGGCATCGACGAGAACGGCACCTGCAGCCAGACCACGTCGCGTCCCGGCACCATCACATCACTCACCCAGTAAGGCGTCCAGGTATAGTAGAGCACTGGCTTACCTTCTTTGAAGCGGGTAATGGTATCTGCAATCATCGCGGAGTAATTCCCCTGATTGTGCTCTACGCTTTTGCTCAAATCGAAGGCATTAATCTGGTGGTTAATCACGGCTTCACAGCCCCAGCCTGGGGTACAGCCTGTCAGGTCTGCTTTACCGTCACCATTGGTATCAAAGAGCTTCGCCAGCTTGGGATCTTTCAATTGCTCAATATTGGTGATGTGGTATTTCTCAGCGGTTTTTTTATCGATCAGATAACCCTGTGCGGCGCCCTGCACATACGTCCCCTGACGATAGAGTTTGGCATCGCCGCCGGAGGCTTTGTACATATCATCATGCAGTGGCTGCCAGTTCACCGCGGTGAAGGTGGCATCACCCGACGCCAGGGAGGTGTAACCCACGTTGTAGTCAACTTCGCTGGGTGCCTCGACGGTATATCCCAGTTTTTCCAGCGCGCGGCTGACCAGCAGTGTCTGGAAAGTTTCTTCTGTAATGGTGCTTTGTACTGGCTTCACCGTAATGCCTTTACCCGGCAGATCGGCGGCGGAAACCTGAGCAGCGGCCAGCGTAGTGAACGCGGCGGCCAGCAGTGTCATTTTTCTCATAGTCATAAGTACCTTCTTATTATTCAGTTTTACAGAATGGGCGGGTGAGCAGACCCAGAGGGCCGCTGGCGTACCAGCGACGGTTGCCACGGCTTCGGCTGTCGCGTCCCAGCGACTGCGTCAGGCGGTCAAGAATAATGGCCAGAATGACAATGCCGACACCCCCCACAGTAGCCAGGCCCATATCCAGGCGGCCGATGCCGCGCAGCACCATCTGACCCAGACCGCCAACGGCGATCATCGAGGCGATAACCACCATCGACAGCGCCAGCATCAGCGTCTGATTGACCCCGGCCATAATGGTCGGCATCGCCAGTGGAAGCTGCACTTTGAACAGCATCTGGCGCGGGCTGGCACCAAAAGATTCTGCGGCTTCGATCAGGTCAGCAGGGACCTGTTTAATCCCGAGGATAGTCAGGCGGACAATCGGCGGCAGGGCAAAGATAATCGTCACCACCACGCCCGGGACGTTACCGATACCGAACAGCATGACGATAGGTACCAGATAAACGAAGGCGGGTGTTGTCTGCATGGCATCCAGCAGGGGGCGGATAATTTTGGCTGCCCTCTGACTTCGGGCCAGCCAGATCCCCATCGGCAGACCAATAATGATGCAGAACAGCAGGGCGGTCAGCACCAGCGCCAGCGTCACCATGGCCTGTGACCAGGCCCCTATTGCGCCAATGGCCACCAGAGACACCAGGGTGGCCACCCCCATGCCGAAGCTGGAAAGCTGCCAGGCGATCAGTGCAAACACGATAATCGCCACCGGCGCAGGCATACCCAGCAGCAGATTCTGGAAGGCGCTGAGGATATAGTCCACCGGCAGACGAATGCCCTGGAACAGCGGACGGAAGTGCGTCACCACCCAATCGATGGCCGTGGTCACCCAACTGTCGAGCGGGATCAGCGTTTTGTGAAAGGGATCGAGGAGGTTAAAATGCTCTGCCTGGGGAGCGGGAGCACTGTTCAGCCAGTCACTGCCAGCGGCTGCATCATGGCCGCCGGCCGGGGCGGCACCCCAGGCATCACCACCGCTACTGGCCGCCGCATCGTGAGCAGGCTGGCTGGTGGTGGTGGCATCTGTGGGATTACCCCAGGGATCGCTGCTGCTGGCTGCGGCCTGTCCGTTCTCTGCCGGTGCGGCGTTTTGTGTGGTGCTGGTATCCCACGGGTTACTGGTTTGTTCACTCATGGCTGGCCTCCATCACGGTCTAATGCCTGCAACAACATACCTTTGGAAATAATGCCGACGTACTGACCTTCTTCACCGACGATCGGTACCGCACAGGGCGCCTGCGCTACATGAGAGAGCAGATCGCTTAATGAGGTTTCGGCGGGCATGGCGGCCGGACTTTCCAGCAGCGCATGATCCAGGCCTTCACCGGCGGCCAGGGCGGCTTTCAGTGAGTCGATGGAAACCGTGCCGACGAAGCGCTGTTTTTCCAGCACATAACCGTATTCGCGGTCGTTATCCTGCAGCAGCTTGATAGCCGAACGTGGGCCAAAGCCGGGGGCCTTACGGATCAATGCGGCTGCGCTACGGCGGGCAATATCTTTCGCACTGAAGACGTGGCTGATATCCACGCCACGGAAGAAGGTTCGCACGTAATCGTTGGCCGGGTTATTGAGGATTTCATCCGGCGTACCGACCTGGATCACCTCTCCGCCCTGCATAATGGCAATGCGATCACCGATACGCATGGCTTCATCAAGATCATGGGAAATAAAGACGATGGTGCGCTGGTGGCGGGACTGCAATTTCACCAGTTCATCCTGCATTTCTGTACGGATTAACGGATCGAGCGCGGAGAAAGCCTCATCCATTAATAATATATCGGGATTAATGGCCAGCGCGCGGGCTAATCCGACGCGCTGACGCATCCCACCGGAGAGTTCATCAGGATAGGCATGAGCATAATTATCCAGACCGACCTGACGCAGCGCATCCAGGGCTTTTTCCTGTCGCTCCTGCAGAGGGATTCCGGCTAATTCCATACCAAAGGCCGCATTATTTAATACCGTCATGTGCGGCATTAATGCGAAGGACTGAAATACCATGCTGATCTTATTTCTTCGGACCTGTCGTAATGCGCTGTCGGATATTTTGGCAATATCCTCACCGTCAATAATGACCTGACCGCGGGTGGGTTCAATCAGACGATTGAGAAGGCGAACCATGGTGGATTTTCCGGAACCGGATAACCCCATGATGACAAAAATCTCGCCTTCTTCAATGGCCAGACTGGCGTCTTTCACGCCAAGAGAGAGTCCGGTTTTTTCCAGAAGTGCTTCTTTGCTGATCCCTTTTTCGATGTACTTAAATGCGCGCTCGGGGTTTTCCCCAAAAACTTTATATAAATTCTTAACTTCAAGTTTAATAGCCATGCATTAATTAATTTCCTGGTGATTGGTTAGTTTTATCTATTTTACTCTTCTGTGTAGTTAAATATTAACGGCCTATACCGTAGCATACTGAGAATCTGAGACAACCCTAAATAGCCCGAGTGAATATGATGGATGAGATGCCAGTCCCGGCTAATGCCAGAGCAGATAAGGGATGAGAGCCAATGAGGGGAGTCTGAAAAAAATGAATATCTCGCTAAGAATCATCCCCTGTATCGCCAAATTAGCCTGCTGCGGACGGGGAGGAAGCGGTGAAATATCGTCAGGAAACTGCCATATTTATGTCATCTAAAAAGAAGTGAGAGGCTGAAAACTAATAATTAATTAAAGCGGTAATCAAAGAAAGAGGGCTGCCATTGGCAGCCATCGTTGAAAAGATTAAAAGTCCCAGTCTGCGTCCTCGGTGTCAACGGCTTTCCCCATCACATACGAGGAACCGGAGCCAGAGAAGAAATCGTGGTTCTCATCGGCGTTGGGTGACAGCGCAGAGAGGATAGCGGGATTAACATCGGTCATCTCAGCCGGGAAGAGCGCCTCATAGCCGAGGTTCATCAGCGCCTTATTCGCGTTGTAATGCAGGAATTTTTTGACATCCTCCTGCCAGCCCACGCCCTGGTACAGATCATCGGTATACGCCAGTTCATTCTCATACAGCGCCAGCAGCAGCTCAACGGCAAACTGTTGCAGCTCCTCTTTCCGGGCCGGGCTTTGCGTCTCCAGGGCTTTCTGATATTTGTAGCCAATATAATACCCATGCACGGCTTCATCTTTGATAATCAGACGAATGAGATCGGCCGTGTTGGTCAGCTTGCCCCGACTTGACCAGTACATGGGCAGATAGAACCCGGAATAAAACAGGAAGGATTCAAGGAAGACGCTGGCAATCTTTTTCTTTAGGGGATCGTTCTCATAATAGTGCTGAAGAATAATCTCCGCCTTACGTTGCAAAGGGGCATTTTCTTCGCTCCAGGCGTAGGCCGCATCCACATCGCTGGTGTGGCAGAGCGTGGAGAAGATGGAACTGTAGGAGCGGGCATGAACCGCCTCCATAAAGCTGATATTCGACATGACGGCTTCTTCGTGCGGTGTCAGCGCATCCGCCATCAGCGCCGGTGCGCCGAGGGTGTTCTGAATGGTATCCAGCAGGGTCAGGCCGGTGAACACGCGAATCGTTAGCTGCTGCTCATCGTGAGTCAGTGAGTTCCACGCCGGTATGTCGTTGGAAAGCGGCACTTTTTCCGGCAGCCAGAAGTTGCTGGTCAGGCGGTTCCAGACCTCCAGATCTTTGTCGTCTTCGATTTTGTTCCAGTTAATGGCGTGAACTTTTTTTAATTTCATAGGGGTGTCTTATTTGCGGGCCGGCAATGCCAGCCCGTGATAGAAAAGGGGACTACAGCGAGCAGGATACGCAGCCTTCCACTTCCGTGCCCTGCAGCGCCATCTGGCGCAGACGAATGTAGTACAGCGTTTTGATGCCTTTCTTCCAGGCGTAGATCTGCGCTTTATTGATATCGCGCGTGGTGGCGGTATCGCGGAAGAACAGCGTCAGGGAAAGCCCCTGATCAACATGGCGGGTGGCTTCGGCGTAAGTGTCGATGATCGCTTCCGGGCCAATATCGTACGCATCCCGATAGAACGCCTGATTATCATTATTCATAAACGGTGCTGGGTAATAGACGCGGCCGGTTTTGCCTTCTTTACGGATCTCGATGCGCGACACAATCGGATGAATACTCGAAGTGGCGTGGTTGATATAGGAGATCGACCCCGTTGGCGGTATCGCCTGTAAATTCTGGTTGTACAACCCGTGCTGCATCACGGCGTCTTTCAGTGCCTGCCACTCTGACTGTGTCGGCACCGCAATCCCGGCGCTGGCGAACAGTGCGGCAACCTTCGGCGTGCGCGGCTGCCAGTGCTGCTCAACATACTGGTTAAAATATTCGCCAGTGGCATAGCGTGAATTTTCAAAGCCGCTGAAGCGGGTGCCACGTTCGCGAGCCAGCAGGTTTGAAGTGCGCAGGGCGTGGTAGGTCACCGTGTAGAAATAGATGTTGGTGAAGTCCAGCCCTTCTTCGGACCCGTACTGAATACGTTCACGCGCCAGGTAGCCGTGCAGATTCATCTGCCCCAGGCCGATAGCGTGCGACTGCGCATTACCCTGTTCGATAGACGGCACCGAGTGGATGTGGCTCTGGTCAGACACCGCCGTCAGGCCGCGCACCGCAATCTCAATGGTGCGGGCGAAGTCCGCCGAATCCATTGCATGGGCAATATTCAGTGAACCCAGATTGCAGGAGATATCCTTGCCGATACGCTTATAGCTGAGATCGTCGTGGTATTCGGTCGGGGTGTTCACTTGCAGGATCTCAGAACACAGGTTGCTCATATTAATGCGGCCGTGAATCGGATTGGCGCGATTCACGGTATCTTCAAACATGATGTACGGGTAGCCGGACTCAAACTGAATTTCGGCCAGCGTCTGGAAGAACTCGCGTGGGTTAATAAAGGTGCGGCGGATACGCTCATCGGCCAGCATCTCCTCATACTTCTCGCTGATGCTGATATCGGCAAACGGCAGGCCATAAAGGCGCTCGACATCATACGGTGAGAACAGCGCCATCGGCTGATTGTCTTTAGCCAGCTGGAACGTCACATCGGGGATCACCACGCCGAGAGAGAGCGTCTTGATACGAATTTTTTCGTCGGCGTTTTCGCGTTTGGTATCGAGGAATCGCAGAATATCCGGGTGGTGTGCATTCAGATAGACCGCTCCAGCCCCCTGACGTGCGCCAAGTTGGTTAGCGTAAGAGAAGGCATCTTCCAGCATCTTCATCACCGGGATAACGCCGGAAGACTGATTTTCAATGCGCTTGATCGGCGCGCCCGACTCCCGCAGGTTGGAAAGCAGGAACGCCACGCCGCCGCCACGTTTGGACAGTTGCAGCGCCGAATTCACCGCGCGGCCAATCGACTCCATATTGTCTTCAATGCGCAGCAGGAAGCACGAAACCAGCTCACCGCGCTGCTGTTTACCGCAGTTGAGGAAGGTGGGGGTGGCCGGCTGGAAACGACCGGCGAGGATCTCATCGGTCAGCGCAAGTGCCAGTGCCTGGTCCCCTTTTGCCAGTGTCAGGGCGACCATACAGACACGTTCGGTGAAGCCTTCCAGATAGCGTTTACCGTCGAAAGTTTTCAGCGTATAGCTGGTGTAAAACTTCCAGGCACCCAGGAACGTCTGGAAGCGGAAGCGGCGTTCATAAGCCTGTTGGAACAGCGAGCAGACAAACTCAAACGGGTAGGCATTCAGGACGTCAGCTTCGTAATAGCCTTCAGACACCAGGTATTGCAGACGTTCAGCAATGGAGTTGAACTGAACGCTGTTAGGGATCACGTGCTGGATAAAATACTGGCGCGTGGCCTCACGGTCTTTTTCAAACTGAATATGACCGTCGGCATCGTAAAGATTCAGCATCGCGTTAAGCGCATGATAATCCGGTACTGTCGCCGTGGCCTCTATGAGTGTGCTGTCTGTTGCTGCCAAAATTGGGTTACTCCCTTGTAGACGTTAGCGAGATCGTCAGAGGTGCCCATCAGCTCGAAGCGATAGAGGTAAGGCACCTGACATTTACGCGCGATAATGTCGCCAGCCAGGCAGTAAGCCTCGCCAAAATTGCGGTTGCCGGCGGCGATGACGCCGCGGATCAACTGACGATTATGGGTATCGTTTAAAAACTGGATAACCTGTCTGGGGACGGCACCCTGTGCCGTTCCCCCTCCATAGCTGGGCACCACCAGAATATAGGGCTGATCAATCTGCAGACGCTGCGCACAGTCCACGGGGATGCGCACAGCGGGCAGGTTCAGACGGGTGATGAAACGATGGGTATTCTCAGACAGGCTGGAAAAGTACACCAGCGTGGTCATGACGTTACCCCTGTGCTGCGACCTGATGGCTCAGCGCCATAATTTTGTCCGGGCGAAAGCCACTCCAGTGATCCTGCTCGGCCATCACCACGGGAACCTGGCGATAGCCGAGAGATTTCAGCGTCTCAACGTGTGCCGGTTCGTTGTCCAGATTGATCAGTTGATAATCAATGCCTTTTTTATCCATGGCATTTTTCGTTGCATTGCACTGGACACAGTTATCTTTAGTGTAAATAATAATGCGCATGATTCGTATTCACCTTATGGGCCGGTTATACCACGTTTCTGGCGCTGATTGACTGCCCGGTGAGCGCCGCCACTGCCACACCATGTTGTGTGGTTCTGATGGTTTGAATACTAGATATAGTGCGTTAAGAATGCAACCACACAACATATAGGTTTTTCGTATTTATTTACTCAGCTCACACACAAGCCTTGCGCCACAAGGCGTCAACCGGTTTAAAAAAATTTATGCCAAAAAAAAGCCCGCGGATTTCGCCACGGGCTTTCTGATAATGCCTGTTTTTTGTACTATCTGCCGGCCGTGCTGGTCGCAATCAGCGCGCCGACAATAATACCCAGCGCGGCGCCGATGCCCACCCCGTGCCAGGGTTTTTCGCGCACATAGTCATCCACGTGACCGCCAGCATCTCTGGCTGCCTGGGTGACGCGGTTCCGGCCGTGAAGTTTAGCCCGGGTTTCTTTCAGCAGGGATTCGGCCCGTAACCGTGCATGGTCTGCTTCTTCTTTTGATTTGCTGCCCCAGGACTTCAACAGATCGTCCAGGCTGTCGGCCAGCAGAGAAACATCCTGATTCAGGTCGATTTCGTCATTTTTTGGTGTCCGGTTGAACATTTTTTGCTCCCTCAGTCTGAAATAGTACTATTAAGTATAGAACAGGCTCACAAAACGCCATGCTGTCCGTGGCGTTTATGGACTAATCCGAAAGCCCTGACTGCGCCGCCTGTTGTAAGGTTGCGGGGTTAGCAGACTGAGAGGAGCAAGCATGTATTTACGACCTGATGAGGTAGCTCGCGTACTGGAAAAAGCGGGATTTGAAATGGATGCGGTCACCGCAAAAACCTACGGCTACCGCCGCGGAGACGACTATGTTTATGTCAACCGTGAAGCGCGTCTGGGTCGAACTGCGCTGGTGATCCACCCCACGCTGAAAGAGCGAAGTCAGGCGATTACCGCAGCATCCTCGGATGTGAAAACCTGCGATCACTATGTGCGCTTCCCGATGTATCTGGCGGGAGAAAACAACGATCATTACGGGATCCCCCACGGTTTCAGTTCGCGCATGGCGCTGGAACGCTATCTGGAAAGGATGTTTGGCTAATTTTTCAACGCGTTGCATTCACCGGGCTGAATCGGTATAACGCGGGCAACTGGCCATAAAGGCGTCCCTACGGATTGACAGCATCATGCAACAGCAACAGCAGGCCCCCAGGCAGTTCAAACGCAGTATGAAAGCACGCCATCTGGTGATGCTTTCTCTCGGTGGCGTGATTGGCACCGGACTCTTTTTTAATACCGGTTATATCATCTCCACAACAGGTGCCGCTGGCACGCTGCTGGCCTATCTGATCGGAGCGTTGGTGGTCTGGCTGGTGATGCTCAGCCTGGGGGAGCTTTCCGTGGCGATGCCTGAAACCGGTGCTTTCCACGTCTATGCGACGCGCTACCTCAGCCCGGCCACGGGCTACACCGTTGCCTGGCTGTACTGGCTGACGTGGACGGTGGCACTGGGCTCCAGCCTGACCGCCGCCGGTTTCTGCATGCAGTACTGGTTCCCCCATTCTCCGGTCTGGCTGTGGTGTCTGCTGTTCTGTGTGTTGATATTTTTGCTGAATATCATCTCCTCGCGCTTCTTTGCAGAAGCCGAGTTCTGGTTCTCTGTCGTCAAAGTGATCACCATCCTGGCGTTTCTGATGCTGGGTGGGGCGGCAATGTTCGGCTTTATTCCGTTGCGGGACGGCACCCCGGCACCGTTTTTCCATCATCTCACTGCGTCGGGCTGGTTCCCACACGGCGTGCTGCCGATCCTGATGACCATGGTGGCGGTCAACTTTGCTTTCTCCGGCACGGAGCTGATCGGCATTGCGGCTGGTGAGACGGAAGAGCCGCATAAAGTCCTGCCGCTGGCGATCCGTACCACGGTGGTGCGTCTGATTATTTTCTTTGTGGGGACGGTACTGATCCTCGCCAGTCTGATCCCGATGGACCAGGCCGGGATTGTGAAAAGCCCCTTTGTGATGGTTTTCGAAAAGATCGGCCTGCCGTACGCGGCTGATGTGATTAACTTTGTGATCCTGACGGCGATCCTCTCTGCCGCCAACTCCGGACTCTATGCCTCTGGCCGCATGCTGTGGTCGCTGGCGAATCAGCAGACGCTGCCTGCCTGCTTTTCCCGCCTGACACGGCGCGGTATTCCGCTGGTGGCGCTCTCTGTCAGTATGCTGGGCGGGCTGCTGGCGCTGCTTTCCAGCGTGGTGGCTGCGGATACGGTGTTCGTTGCGCTGTCGGCCATATCCGGGTTTGCCGTGGTGGCGGTGTGGATGAGTATTTGTGCCTCACACTACCGTTTTCGACGCGCGTGGCTGCAGGAAGGGCACCGCGAAAGCGAGCTGAAGTACCGCGCGCCCTGGTTCCCGCTGACGCCTCTGCTGGGCTTCAGCCTGTGCCTGCTGGCGTGTATCGGGCTGGCATTTGACCCCGACCAGCGTATCGCGCTGTGGTGCGGCCTGCCGTTTGTGGCGCTGTGCTATGCGGTACACTGGCTGACGCAGCGACGCCGCAAGCGCCTGCCGGAACCGCGCCCCGTCCCGGGCATCAATGGCTGAATAAACCCCCAATTAGCTGCGCTATTAGCCCGCTAGTTTGCCGAAGGTGGCGCGTAGACTCTTAGCATGATGGATTCAGGCAGGATAAATGATGAAACGGCTGATTGCAGCGCTGGCAGCAGCGTGGATGTTAAGTGGCTGCGCCACGATTGTCGGTAGCGAAACGCAGGACGTCACCTTACAGACGCAGCCTCCGGGGGTGAAGTTTGTCGTGCAGGACGAAACCGGTAAGGCGGTTGCCGAAGGCTATACGCCGAAAACCGTGACACTGATGAAGTCCAACGGTAACTATTTTGGCAAGAAGAAGTACCTGGTTATGCTGGAGCGCCAGGGCTATGTGCCGCAGACACTGCCGCTGAAAGAGAGCGCCAACCTGTGGTATCTGCTGGGAAATATCCCGCTGCTCGGCTTCCCGGGCTGGCTGGTCGTCGACCCGTTCTATGGGGGGATGTATAAGATTGAACCGGAACGCGTCCAGACCATTATGAATCCGGTTGGCGCGCGCGGCGGCTGATTCAACAACGGCAGGTCGGGTCATCCCACCTGCCGTTTTTATTTACTGCGCGGTGGTTTTTACCATGCTGTGTGCCGGTTTGAATTTTTCCAGATATTGATGCTGGAAGATGCACATGCGAATCGTGTTACGGTATTCACCGTTGATAAAGAATTCGTGGATCAGCTCACCTTCAATTTCAAAGCCCAGCTTGCGGTAAATATGGATCGCCTTTTCGTTCTCTTTATCGACGATCAGGTAGAGTTTATACAGGTTCAGCACCGAAAAACCGTACTCCATTGCCAGCTTCGCTGCCTTACTGGCCAGGCCTTTTCCCTGATGGCTGGGGGCGATAATAATCTGAAATTCTGCACGACGGTGGATGTGGTTAATTTCTACCAGCTCCACCAGCCCGGCGTTACTCCCATCATGTTCAACGACAAATCGCCGCTCACTCTGGTCATGGATATGCTTGTCATAAAGATCGGACAGCTCAACAAACGCCTCGTAGGGCTCTTCAAACCAGTAGCGCATGACGCTGGCGTTGTTATCCAACTGATGGACAAACCGCAGGTCTTCGCGCTCAAGGGGACGCAGTTTCACGCTGTGATCAACAGACTTAGCCGACATAAAAATTCCTTTTCGGGGATGCAATATTGCCGGGGGAGTATAACGGTTTCTCACGGGTAAAAAAAACGCGCCCGAAGGCGCGTTGCGTGACGTTTTTTACCGGAACAGGACGTGACCTTCATTTTCAGTCACGCCGGGGTCATCAGAAGTTGTAACCCACCACCAGGTAATAACCGAATCCGTTCGACTTGACGTTGAAATCGCCTTTGCCAAAGTTCAGCTCGGTGCCGTCATTCCACTGACCGCCGTTGTGGAAGTAACGTGCCACAACGGAGTAGTGCCAGTGATCGTAACCCAGCGAGAGAATATGGCTGGAGGCAATTGAGTTGCTGGTACGCGCAGGCGCGGAGTTATCCCCGAGGTCAGAACCCCAGTCAAAGTTGGTAAAGCCGATATAGCTCAGGTTACCGCCCCACAGCTGGGTCAGCGGTACAAAATATTTCACCTTGAAGCGATATCCATCCCACTGATTCTCGTTAGCTGCGCCGTAGTTCGCCCACTGGTATTTTGCGTACACGTTCAGCGACAGGCCGACGTCGGAATGGGTGTCGATATCGGTACCGAGGCCCATGTACCAGGTATTCTGGCGGTTAGCACGGTTATCACCCATATCGTAGATATAGTTGTTGGCGAAGTACCACTCTTTGAACGGGCCAAACGCCAGGCTGGTGCCGGTCAGTTTGTCGATGGAGAAACGCGGTTCGATCTCCATAAAGAACGGGGAACCGTCATCCCATGCGCCGACGTCGTTACCGTTGCCTGCGCCGAAGAATTTAGGCACATCAATATAGCCGTAGAAATCGAACCAGTCCTTTTTCGCAAAGGCTTCGTATTCCAGATAAACATCATTGTTCAGCTGCGGCCCGAAGCGGGTGTGATAGCTGCCGACCACATTGACGCTCTGATGCCACCAGTCAGAAACATACTCCGGACTGCTGGTTTCAGCGAATGAGGAGTGGGTATAAGAGAGCGCTGCCAGCGCGCCAGCCATCATAATTTTATATTTCATTATTATTACCACATGCTCTGAGACCCGGCTCTGTAGCCAGTGCGCTGGTTGGGTCAGGTTATCTACGGCGACAAATGGGTGATTAAGTTTACGAAAAAAGCACCCGCCATCATTGCTGCGGCAGTGTGCCGCTAACAGTGTGTTAGGAAATAGAGATTGCTCACACTTGTCAAATTCTGTTTCATTTCAATTCAGCTAAAGTGTGATTGAAATCACAAAAAATAGTGCAGAGAACGGAACTTAATCAGAAAACGGGTTTTTCAGCCAGTAGAGGGGGAGGTAAACGGTTGCCTGGCGATTCCTCACGTTCAGGGTGAAAACGAGGGGCGCTGGCGGTAAAAAAAAATGGGGCTGTTTTCTACTCAGTCATAAGGATAGCTTATGCATCATGGGGGCGGAAACCGCCTGCGTCCTAGCGACAGGCATCCCCTTTTACGGCCAGATGAGAGCGGTCGGCTTGCTCTGCCTGCTGCGCCAGCAGGGCAAAATCCCCGTACTGGTACATCAGTTGCGGGGTGGGTAAATTCACCATATTCTTTCCGGGCCAGATTTCCAGCCGGGCAAAACCGGAGAGAGGCTGCTGGTGAAAATGGTCAGGCAGCGTTAGCCAGAGTTCAGGAACGCTGTCTGCCGGACGTGTCGGGAGGCGACGGTCGAGGGTGCTGTAGTTACGGCGCAGGACGAGGAATTTATCCGGCAGGCGGCAGCGGCTGTTCCACCAGGTTCCGTCGACCATATCAAAGTGGAAGCGTGTCTCTCTGGGGCTGACCGCCAGCAGCTGCGCCAGTGCCTGAGGGATCATCCGTGCCATTGACGCCTCATACTGCTTCAGCGAGCTCCCTCCACCGTGGGAGAGAAGGTCAGTCGCGATACGCGCGCCCAGCAGATTTGAATAGAGATCTTCTGGCGAAAAAGCCGAGACGCCCTCTGAATAGCCCGGCACAGATTCAAACCCGTACCACTGCGCGACTTCATGCCAGACCGCCAGCTGAAAGGCCAGATGTGCCGCCAGCCGGATGGCCAGATTATAGCGGTCCAGCGCGTCATCGGGCGGAGTATAATGCCCCAGTCGGATAATCCGCTGGCCCAGTTCATCAGGCAGCGTGAGAGTACCCGCCTGACCCAGCTGCGGTAAAATGCGGGTAAACAGCCACAGCGTGTTATCCGCGGTATCACGCACGTGGGCGAGGTCAATAAATCCCCCGCGCCGTGTATAAACAATCCCATCATGTTCGCTGTTCATGCCCGTCAGGGTCATGATGATACTTTCCCAGCTGTCGTTGTAGTGATGCTTACCCGTATTGTCCGGAGCCACCACGTTACCGAACTGGATAAAAGGCACCGGGATGCCTAAAAATTTTGCCTGCACGTCGTAGCCGAAAGCACAACAGGGACGCAGGCCATCGGGGGGCGGCAGCGTGGGAAGGGTAGGCCAGACCTGAGTCGCCAGCGGGGCAGGCTGCTTGAGATCCTCCGGCGTTAAAGCGGGTGCGGCCGGGGCGGGCACCTGACAGGCATTTAACACCAGGATTAACAGCATCCATTTTTTTTTCATCAGAACGCTTCCCCAACCTGGAAATAAAATCCCGTGCTTTTCTCGCCTACGCCGTAGTCAAAGCGCAGATTCATGCTTTTTTTAATCTGAAAACGATAGCCGACGCCGACGCTGGGAAGCCAGTTGCCGTCAGCAACATCGTGAACGTCAGACGACATACTGCCCGCACCAACCCAGGCGACAACGCCATGTCGCCAGCTCAGTTTTTTACGCAGTTCAAGCTGGGTCGTCACGATATTACGATCGCGGTAACGCCCTTCGTAATAACCCCGCAGATGATGGCTGTCCCCTAAAAAGCCGGTCATTGTCCAGGGAACATCCCCTCCGGCGAACCGACCGTACAGCTCCCATGCCAGCAGGGTCGTGGGATCCAATGGGTGATACAGGTCGTATTGCGTATCCCAGACGTCAAAGCGGTTATCACTGCCTAAGGCGGGTGTATATCGGGTATAGCTGATATTGAGCAACTGCCCCCGCGAGGGATTGATGGTGACATCCCGCGTGTCAAAGCTGAACAACAGGCTGGCCCCGACGTTCATCTCATGTAAGCGAACCGGGTGCTGAAAGAAGCTCCCGGACGCTTTTTTTTCTAACCCGGTTGCCTTCTGGTCGTCGAATGAACCGCCCATCCCGACGTAGGTATTCGCCCCCAGCCGGTAGAGGATTTTAGGCGTCATGGTAACAGAACGGGCATCGTAGGACTGTTTTCCGCGCTGATGTCGTCCGGCCTGGTAACCCACTCCCCAGTAATCCAGAGGGCGATGACTCAATTCCCCGTTGAGAAAAAAACGCCACCGATCCTGGTGAAAAAAAGTGTCGTTATCGTAACCGACACCGAATGCGCCTGTGGAGCTACCGAAGCCCGTCAGGGATAATGACGACAGCGGTGAAGACTGCGGATGATCGTCGGCATGGTAAAACCCGACAGCAGCGACACCGATGCCAATGCCCAGTTCCGGGGTATAAAATGGCCCTGGCACTACACCCCAGTCGATACCTTTTTGCAAATCAGCCTCATGCGTGCTGAACTTGCTCAGGTACCTGTCTACCGAGGGTCTGCTTAACAGCAGATTGCCCTGGGACAGTGACGGAATGAGAAACAGAGTCATGAATAACCCAATGTTAGCCCACATGTTCAGAAACGAAACTCGCCACCGACCATCACGCTGTTACGTTTTTCAAAACCCACCTCTGTAATGACATTGAAATTACGCGTAATTTCGTACTGCCCGCCGACCAGCACGTTCCACGGTGACTGCAAATGCTGCTTAACGCGAAAACGTCCCTGGTCGTCTTTGTTGACGAAGTTCACCAGCTGCACCAGGTTTTGCGGCATGTTCAGATTACCCAGACTGCCTCTGAAGTTCTGAGAGACATCCTGATACATGCTGCCTACCCATACACTGGCGTGTGATACCGGAATGGAAAACCGTTCAAATCCCGGTACGGTGAAGCGATAGCCGACGCGCGGCGTGAAGGTGAAAGCTGACGTACTGCCATCAAGAATGTCGAAGTCTGTGCGGGTATAGTTGAAATCCAGCGTGCCGAACCAGTTGTGATAACCATAGGCCAGTGTTGTCCCGCCACCGTAGGTGGTTCCCTTAAATTTCAGCGTAAAATTGATATTCTTGAGCTGTGGCGGGCAGGCACCCACCGCACAGACGGAGACATCAGAAACCGAGCTCCCTTTTGTATGACCAATAATGCCGTAGACATTCATAAAGGGAAATAACCAGGTGTCCAGCCGGGCATTTTCAGTTTTGGATTTTTCCCGGGTATGGCCAACGTTAATATTAAACAGATCGCTGCCAATCGGAATGGGAGACATGCCGGGAAAAAGTGAAGGGATTTTAAGGTTAGAAAAGTCGATACTGTTAACCTTAATATTTTGATGCATATTCATGTAATTAAAACCAATCCCATAGGGATCGGGTAAATCATAACCTCGCTTGCGGATCTCTTTGCCAAAAAATGGCAGAGGCCCCGTTGTTTCACCAAAAAGATCGGGTGAGTTTTCTGCTTTTTTCTCATCCAGCGTCATAAGAGGATCTGTATCTCCATGATAATCCAATGAATCAGGGATGACGGCGTTAGGCACTCCCGCGAAGACGGGCACCAATGGTACAGAGCAAAGAAGGAATCCGGCTATTATATTGCTTTTGACTTGTGGCAGTTTCTTCATTTATTACAATCCATGTAGCTGATGAGAAGGGATCGCAGGAGCATAGCGACAGTCTTCCCTTTTTTCATTCCAGAAAATGCGATATGTCAGTCACAGGCACGCTTTTTTATCAATTGTAATTTTTTATGTTTAATCAATAATTGGCTGGCCGTTTTATTATCAGGATGGGAGTGACGATTAACTGGTTTTAGTAATGCCGAAAAGAGAATTTATTTACATTTAGCGCTTGCTAAGAAATCTCTAAAAAAAGGAAAGGGAACGACATGAGGGCCGGTAAGAGAACAGAACGCCCTGGCGCAGGACGTTCTGGTGCAGCTTTATCGGGTTAATTCTGCTTCAGCCTGGTTAAGTTCTTCGCGGGCCTCATCCCGTTTTCTTGTTTTTTTATCGATTTTGTCCTGCCGGCCATCGGCTTTGGCTTCTGTCAGCTCCTGCTCACGCTCCTGCACCTTACGCTGTTTTTCTGCCACCTTTGCCTGACGCTCTTTCAGCAGGCTGCTGTCTGTGCAGTGGTCGGTCACTTCCTTCAGCGCTTTCTTCAGACCCGCCACGCGGTGCGGATGACCCTGCTGTTCCGCGTACTGGATTTCCTGCTGGATATTCTGCTGTTTAGCTGCGCAACCGGTCAGCGTGGTGCTGGCCTGCACGGAAAAAAAACAGCTGGCGATAAGCGTTGAGCTGAGAATGATCAGGTGTTTTTTCATTGTTATCCCTAAGTTTGCGGTGTGGAGAGCGCTATTATACCTGGCGTTCTTAAGAGATCCTTATCACCACACATTGTTTGTGTCATTACTGCCGGGGAGTGGCCGGACGCAGGCATAAAAAAAGCCCACAGGTGACCCCGTGGGCTGTCAGCGCTGGCGATATTGGCTGTCAGTCGTCTTCGTCGTCCCGCTCTTTGCTGGCGCGCTGACGGTCATAAAATTCATCTTCGGCGGCTATGATCTCATCCATCAGGGAGCCCATATCCACTTCATGTGTCTCTTCAACAAACAGGCCGGTGAGCGCCACTTCCGGAGTGAGTTTGCCATCTTCATACAACATCCATATTTCTTTGGCGTAGCGCGTCTTCAGGAGCTGCGGCGCATACTGGCCATAGTAGGCGGTGATGTTATTCACATCACGTTCAAACATGGATTCTGCCAGGTTGTTGGCCGCCGCATCGACAGCCTGCGGCAGGTCGATAATGACCGGGCCACGGGCATCGAGCAGCACGTTAAACTCGGATAAATCACCATGCACGATACCCGCACAGAGCATGCGCACGATATTACGGATCATGATATTGAAATCAGTAACGGCATTCTCTTCCGTCAGGATCACATCGCTGAGGCGGGGCGCGACGGCGCCTTCTGCATCGGTGACCAGCTCCATCAGCAGCACGCCCTCTACGCAGAGATAAGGTTGCGGCACGCGCACCCCGGCATTATCCAGACGGAACAGCGCATCGACCTCGGCCATCTGCCAGGATTCTTCCTGCTGCTTGCGCCCGAAGCGTGAGCCTTTTTTCATGGCGCGGGAGTCACGCGTGTTGCGGACTTTACGCCCTTCCTGGTACTGCACGGCCTGCTTAAAGCTGCGCTGCGTGGCCTCTTTATACACTTTGGCACACTGTATCTTGTCACCGCACAGCACCGTGTAAACGTCAGCTTCTTTACCGCTTTTCAGGCGCTGAAGCACGTCGTCTATCAGGCCGTCATCGACCAGCGGTTGGATTCGTTTTGGGATTTTCATGCGGCTTTATACCTTATTTCGGCCGCTTTTCGTATCAATAACAAAGACGGCGACTCAGAACAAATGGCAGAGGCTGAACAATGAGGCCATTTTACCGAAAAAAACGCGGTTTGTGGGGGTGGCGGCGTCGAAGAGTGACATTTTTCAGTGACAGGCCGATCGGACAGGGGATAGAAGCATGAACAGGGGCAGAGAAGGGCATGTCAGAACCGGCAAGAGCCGACTCGCGGCTGTTATTTTGCAGATGGGTACAGGTCACAGGATCGACATTACTCACTGAGCGTTGTATCTAATCCTGGGGGCAGGTCAGCGTGCCTTTTACAACGTAACGCTCATCATCGCACCTGCATAAAAATGGCTGAGTAGCACAATCTATTATGCAGTTAACTGTCTCTATAACATGAAGATTATTTGCTTTCATTATTTTGCATAGCGTCCATGAATGTATAAATATTGCGGCCATTGCAGTAAGCACTAAAGCAAAATGCCGTAAGTTTACCCGAACATCTCTTCCGGCCACTAACCGATAGTCAGCCCAAGCACGGCGTTTACGAAGCCAGCCACAAGCATGGCCAGCCCCGGGATCAGAAAGTTCTTCTCACGCCTCTTTCGCGCCAGATAGAACATTAGTGCCGCAACACACAACATTGGGATTGCCACATACATGTAAACTGACATGCTATCTCCTTAGCTAAAAGCTTTTTCCGGCTGCCGGGCTTTACCCTATGATAACCTGGGCTAATGAGTTACAAGCTATGGGAATTCAATCAGGCTGGATGAATGAACAGGGAGGGTGGCCATCATCCCGGCCTGGTACATCACATATTGTTCACAAGCCACCTGTCGGGCTTTTCGAACATCCCTTCAATGATCGCAGCCAGTTTCGCTTTGTCGCCTTTGCTTGCGTCAGTGTTGATGGTGTTGGTTACCATCGGTTTAACCTTGACCCCTGCATCCGGGAACACACGATGCACGCGCTTCTCCAGTTCAGAGAGGATCAGCTCCCTGGCGTTTGGAAATTCTGCAACGTTGCGCTTATCGTAAATGAGTTCGATGAAAATTTTGCCCCTCAACTTAAACTGATTGGATGCACAGCGTGATCACTATTCTGGAGCGTCAAATCTGTATCAATGGCTTTGGATCGAAGAACTTCGTTGTGGTGATAGGATGGGTAGCCCGTGCCATTCGAAGCTTTCTACATGAATTGGTTTACGTGATTGGCATACATCTTACCGTATAGCACTAATACAGGATTTGGCTGGATCTCTCAGACTATTACAGGCACAAAAAAGCCCGCAGGGCTTACGCCTTGCGGGCTTTCAGGACTTCATCGAATGGGTCTGGTAACCAATCGACCAAGAATTTGGTGGAGCTGGCGGGAGTTGAACCCGCGTCCAGAATTACTACACCGTCGGCACTACATGCTTAGTCTGTCTTTACATTCGCCGGTCAGCTGCGAACAGACACGCCACTGACAAACTAGCCTGATTGGTTTTAATGCTTCAACCCCAGGCCGGGTATCCACACGAGTTCTTTTAGGTTTGACCTCTCTTGAATCCCCGTCTTAAGAACGGAAGCTAGGGAGAGAGGGCTCTAAGCAGGTTATTAAGCTGCTAGTGCGTAGTTTTCGTCGTTTGCAACTATTTTTTTGCGGCTTTTAACGAGGCAAACCGCCCCTCGGCATGCTCCTAGGGCTTCGCAAATCCTGTCGAATCCAGAATCAGCCCCAAGTACTGTTTAGCAGTATATCAGAAAAACCTGTCGCTGTGCCAGTAGGTTAGCGATTTGAGTGTTTCATAATACGTGCTTTGTCTAATTTCCACTCACGATCTTTAATGTCATCGCGCTTGTCATGCTCTCGCTTACCTTTGGCTAAACCGATTTTCAGCTTAGCCCAGGCATTTTTCCAGTACATCGACAGCGCCACAATGGTGTAACCATCACGGTTGGCTTTACCAATCAGCGTGTCGAGCTCGCGTTTTTTCAGCAGCAGCTTGCGGCTGCGCGTCGGGTCGCAGACATAGTGCGATGAAGCTACGCTCAGCGGCTGGAAAGTTGACCCGAACAGGTAAGCTTCACCATCACGCAGCATAATGTAGCTGTCGCTGATGTTGGCCTTACCGGCGCGGAGAGATTTAACTTCCCATCCCTGGAGCGAAAGCCCGGCTTCGAACTCATCTTCGATGGAGTATTCGTGGCGGGCGCGCTTGTTCATGGCAATGGTCGCGGAACCGGGTTTATTTGCTTTTTTCTTTGTCATAGTGCCACTTAGTTTACATGATGCAGTGATTAATGGCATCCCCTGTAACATCCTGGGCAGGGGAAACGGGTATTTTAGCAGATGGTTAGCAGGAGAGAATTTTTGTTTGATTGCCTGCGATGTTATTATTACTACGTTATAAAAAAGACAGGAATGGATATGTCCCAGATTAGTCGTTCGGCGCTGGTGCCGTACAGTGCGGAACAAATGTACCGCTTAGTGAATGATGTCGACAGCTATCCGCAGTTTTTGCCCGGTTGTACCGGTAGCCGGGTGCTGGATGCCAGCGACGACCAGATGACCGCCGCGGTGGATGTCTCCAAAGCGGGGATCAGTAAAACCTTCGTGACGCGCAATACCCTGACGGATAATCAAAGCATCCATATGCAGCTGGTGGACGGGCCCTTCCGCAAGCTGACCGGCGGCTGGCGTTTCACCGCCCTCAGCGAAGATGCCTGCAAGGTAGAGCTGAATCTGGACTTTGAGTTTACCAATATGCTGGTTGAGCTGGCCTTTGGTCGCATCTTTAAAGAGCTGGCCAGCAGCATGGTGCAGGCGTTTACCCAGCGCGCTAAAGAGGTCTACAGTGCCTGATATCGCGGTTGAAGTGGTCTATGCGCTGCCCGAAAAACAGTATCTCTACAGTGTCAAAGTGGAGGAGGGCAGTACCGTAGAGCAGGCGATTATTGCTTCGGGTTTACTGACGCTGCGCAGCGACATCAATCTGCAGGAAAACAAAGTGGGGATATTCAGCCGTCCGGTGAAGCTGCACGATATCGTGCAGAGCGGGGACCGCGTTGAGATCTACCGGCCATTAATTGCCGACCCGAAAGATCTGCGCCGTCAGCGTGCAGAACGGGCAGCAAAAAAATAAGGCGCAGTGAGCGCCTTATTTTTTGAATCATTTGACCCCGCCTTACCCCGCCGTTGACTGCATACCGACCGGAAGCAGGGGGCGGGATCTGCTACAAGCGATCAGCCTTCGTTCTTACTGAGCGCCGGTTTGTTATCAATATTGGTCAGCGTACCGCTTTTATCGAAGGTCAGGGTCAGCGTCTGCTGTTTCACTGGCTCATGGCCAGGTTCCTGACGGAAGATGTAGTACCAGACGTTGTTACCAAACGGGTCATGCATCATCGGCGTGCCAAGAGTATAAGCAACCTGCTGCTGCGTCATTCCCGTGTGGATCTTCGCAACATCGTTGGCGACCAGATAGTTACCCTGATTGATATCCGGGCGGTAAACCACGCGCTCCAGAGTAGAACAACCCGCAGTCGTCATCAGAAGAACCACCGCAGCAGCAGTCAGCGTTTTACAGCGCATAATCAATGTTTATTCCTTTGTGGCTATATTCATATCCCCTGAAACCGCAGCTCCGGGTCTTTCGGGTTTATCATTTTGCAACGATGATACCGCGTAACTTGCCGATGATAATAAACCTTTCCGTAGTTTAAAACCTCTACGGAGCAACGATATGACCACAAAGTGGTGAAAAAGTGCAATGGTCAGGCGGCTAAAAGCTCTTTGGCGTTAGCCAGCGTGTTGCGTGTCACCTCGCTACCACCGAGCAGACGCGCCAGCTCCTGCAGGCGTGAACGCTTATCCAGCGGCCGCATATGCGTCTCGGTCATCGCGCCATCGGTCTCTTTGCTTACGTAGAAATGCTGATGGCCACAGCCAGCCACCTGCGGCAGATGGGTCACGCACATCACCTGAGTCGACTCGCCCAGCTGACGCAGCATTTTGCCCACGACGGCAGCGGTTGGCCCGCTGATACCGACATCCACTTCATCGAAAATCAGCGCCGGCGTGTCCATTTTACGTGCGGTAATCACCTGAATCGCCAGTGCAATACGCGACAGCTCACCGCCGGAGGCGACTTTGCCCAGCGGCTGAACCGGCTGGCCCGGGTTAGTACTGACGCGGAAATCAATGCGGTCAGCGCCTTCGGCCGTCAGGTGGTCAGGGTTGAATTGAAGCTCAATGGTGAAGCGACCGTGCGGCATCGACAGCGTATGCATGCTGTCGGTGATCAGGGCGCTCAATTCAGCGGCAAAGTGCACGCGACGCTCATGCAGTTCCTGCGCGCATTGCAGTGCGGCGGCATAGTGCAGGCTGACCGCCTGGCTGAGTTCATCCTGATCGCTTTCCTGCTGATCGAGTAACTGCTGTTCCGCCAGCAGCTGCTGATGAAACTGCGGAACCTCTTCCGGGGCGATATGGTGCTTGCGGCTCAGGCCAATCTGACGCGACAGGCGCTGTTCCAGTTCATGCAGACGGTTAGGATCGAGATCCAGCCGATCGCAGTAGTGGCGAAGCTCATCGCTGGCCTCACTGATCTGAATGGCGGCTTCTTCCAGCATGGCCGATACGCTGCTGAGCTTATCATCCATCTCGGTCAGTTCCGTCATCAGCTGACGTGCAGTGTACAGCTGGCTTTGCAGGTTATTCTCTTCGCCGTCAGCCAGCATCAGCAGCGTCTGCTGGCTGGTGGAAAGCAGCTGGCCGCTGTTAGCCAGGCGTTTGTACTCGTCGTCGATCTGCTCATACTCGCCGCTGACCGGGGCGAACTCGTTCAGCTCTTTCAACTGGTACTGCAACAGTTCCCGGCGGGCTTCACGCTCCTGGGACTGCTGCTGATGCTGTGCCAGCGTCCGGCAGCTCTGATGCCACTGGCGGTAATGCCGGGCCATGTTTTGCATCAGCAGGGGTTCGCCTGCATAGGCATCGAGCAGGGCTTTCTGATGTTCGGGTTTTAACAGAAGCTGGTGGGCATGCTGGCCGTGGATTTGAATCAGTGTCTGGCCAAGCTCACGCAGTTGCGAGAGCGGAACGGCCGTGCCGTTGATAAAGCCACGCGACCGGCCGTCGCTGCTGATCACACGACGCAGCAGGCACTCATTGCCATCATCCAGCTGATTTTCAATTAACCAGCGTTGTGCCGGAGGGGTATCTTTCAGCGAGAAGCGCGCGCAGATATCGGCGCGGGCGGCCCCCTGACGCACCATATCTGCTTCGGCACGACCACCCAGACACAGCCCCAGCGCATCAATAGCAATGGACTTACCCGCACCGGTTTCTCCGGTGATGGCCGTCATTCCGCGCTGAAAGTCGATCTCCAGCTCGCGTACAATAGCGAAATTACTGATGGTCAGTTGTGCCAGCATAGTTGTCTTCCTGTATGAAAACACAGATATGGTTTTTCATACAGTATATACTGGTTTTATAAACAGTAAACAAGCTTGCGACAGATTTAGAATAATTTTTTTGACCAGCCCAGCTTGGAGCTTAATGTGTTGAAATAGTTATAGTTTTTGGGGTGGATTAGATTCAGGTGATAATCGCTGCGGCGGATTAAGACATCCTCCCCCTGCTGAATCGGTAGCGCTATCTGGCTGTCACAGCTAATCTCCAGGTCGCTGCGCATATGGGAAAAACGCAGGCGAATGGTGCTGCTGCTGTTGATCACCAGCGGGCGGGCCGACAGGGTATGGGGGAACATCGGGACGATAGCAATCGCATCAAGCATCGGCATTAAAATGGGGCCACCTGCCGACAGTGAATAGGCCGTGGATCCGGTGGGTGTCGAGATGATCAGGCCATCGGAACGCTGGGAAAACGCAAAATTCTCATCGATATAGACTTCGAATTCGATCATATGCGCCACTTTCCCCGGATGCAGCACCACTTCATTGATGGCCGTCCCTACGCGCGGTGTTCCTGACTGACGGCAGACCTGCGCTTCTAACAGGAAGCGGCTTTCAACGAAATATTCACCTTCCAGTACATCGGCCAGCTGCTGCTGGGCATTATCGGGGTCAAGGTCGGTGAGAAAGCCGAGATTGCCACGGTTAATACCAATCACCTTAATATCGTAGCGCGCCAGCACTCTGGCGGCCCCCAGCATATTACCATCGCCCCCGACAACAACGGCCAGGTCCGCCTTGCGGCCAATCTCTGCCAGTGTTCCCGTTTCTACGCCTTCCAGTTTTAACTCACGCGCAATCTGCTGCTCAATAATCACCTGATAGCCGCGCGCTGTCAGCCAGCGATACAGCATTTCATGAGTGGTCAGTGCGGTAGGATGGCGTGGGTGGCCGACGATACCGATGCAGTTGAAGTGGTTATTCATGTTCCTGGCATTCCTCACGAGGTAAACTCCTCCGACAATGTGACTGGTTCCCTTGAAACCGCGATTCTGATCCCCATAATAAGCGAACCAGCGAAATGAATATGCACAAACGCGGAGAAATTCATGAGTAGTAAAGAACAGAACACACCTAACGAGCAAGTCTCAGACGATATTGAGATGGAGCAGGCGCAAACCCAGGACGCGGAGACAGCTGAAGTGATCGATCCGCGTGATGAACGTATTGCCGAACTGGAAGCACAACTGGCTGAGTCGCTGGGCGGGGTGCGTGAAGCCCAGCTGCGTGCTCAGGCTGAGATCGAAAACATCCGTCGCCGTACCGAGCAGGATGTGGAAAAAGCGCACAAATTTGCGCTGGAAAAATTTGCCAACGAGCTGCTGCCAGTGATTGATAGCCTGGAGCGCGCGCTGGAAGTGGCTGATAAAACCAATCCTGAGCTGGCCTCAATGATTGAGGGTATCGAACTGACCATGAAATCCCTGCTGGGCGCAGTGCGCAAGTTCGGCGTGGAAGTGGTGGGCGATATCAATGTGCCGTTTAACCCAGAGGTTCATCAGGCGATGTCGATGATGGAGTCTGAAGACGTGGCGCCGAATCACGTGATAATGGTGATGCAGCGGGGTTATACCCTCAATGGTCGCCTGCTGCGTCCGGCGATGGTTGCCGTGGCGAAAGCGAAAAGCTGATGGCTTAGGGGCGACGTTTTGTCGTCGCCCCAGTCTCCAATAGCCGCATTCTGCGGCTATTTTTTTGTCAGAAATCCTTACGCGTAAGTCGGTTCATTTACTTTGAACGCGCGAATGGCCAGCGAAAGCTGCTCTGCCTGCTCCTGCATCGACTGAGCGGCTGCGGCGGATTCATTGACCAGCGCGGCATTTTGCTGCGTGACCTGATCCATCTGGGTAATGGCCATATTAATCTCATCGATCCCGCTGCTTTGCTCGGCGCTGGCAATGGTGATTTCGCCAATAATTCCGGTTACGTTTTTCACGCTGGTCAGCACTTCATCCATCGTCAGACCCGCCTTCGCCACCTGACGACCGCCTTCATCTACCCGTGAAACCGAGTCCTGAATCAGCTGGGCAATCTCTTTCGCGGCTGAGGCCGACCGCTGGGCCAGGCTGCGTACTTCAGAAGCCACCACGGCAAAGCCGCGGCCCTGTTCACCGGCACGCGCCGCTTCGACTGCCGCATTCAGCGCCAGGATATTGGTCTGGAAAGCGATGCCATCAATGACACTGATAATGTCGACAATCTTTTTCGACGATCCGTTAATCATCTCCATGGTGTTCACTACCTGCCTGACGGCATCTCCGCTCTGGATCGCCACCTGCGAGGCCTGGGCAGCCAGTAGATTGGCCTGGCGTGCGTTATCGGCGTTCTGTTTTACCGTTGAGGTTATCTGTTCCATGGCTGAAGCCGTCTCTTCGAGAGAACTGGCCTGCTGTTCGGTACGGGAAGAGAGATCCATATTCCCCGCAGAAATCTCGCCGGAGGCGGTCGCAATCAGATCGGAACCGGCACGGACATCGTTAACGATTTTCAGCAGGTTTTCATTCATGTTTTTCAACGCCATCATCAGCTGACCGGTCTCATCGGTAGACGTCACATGAATGGCAGTGCGAAGGTCACCAGCGGCAACATTTTCCGCCACGTTTACGGCTTCCCGCAGTGGGCGTACGATCGAACGGGTCAGCAAAAAGCCCAACAGAACGGCCATGGCCACTGCCAGTAGCGAGAAGATTACCGTTACCCGGATGGCCGTTGAGGCATCGCTGACGGCATTCGCCCCTTCAGCCTGCAGTTGTCCGGACTGGGAGTCGGCAAATCTGACCACAATATCGAGAAACGCATTCTGGCTGGTGGTGATCTTTCGCAGGACATACTCGGTGGCAGGGGCAACATTTCCTGCGCGGATCAGGGCGATCAGGGTCTGCTTATCCTGCTCGAAGCGCTGCGCCGCCGCTTTCACCTCCTGAATTTTCTTAATGCCGATTTCGGTGCTTTGCAGTCGCGCGATGCTTTCAATAGCGGCATTGGTTTTCTGCGTGGCGCTGTCGAGCTGGCCAAAACGTTTGGCATTTTTCTCCGGGGTGGCAGCATCCAGCACCATACCGCGTAAAAACTTGATTTGATCGTTCACTCCGTCGCGTACGTCAAAGGCCAGGCGAACCTTGAGATAGCGGTCACTGACCATACTGTCCACCGTGCGGTTAATGTTGCCAATCTTAATCGTTGCGGTGGCGCTGACGACGATCAACAGCAGTATGATCAGGGCAAATGCAGCCC
The DNA here is from genome assembly GCF_001571305.1 of Erwinia persicina NBRC 102418. Taxonomy (GTDB): domain Bacteria; phylum Pseudomonadota; class Gammaproteobacteria; order Enterobacterales; family Enterobacteriaceae; genus Erwinia; species Erwinia persicina. The sequence continues at coordinate 40,458 of NZ_BCTN01000008.1, forward strand.
CGAGGCGAACGCCTACTTTCATATTTTTCACAGATAACATCCGTTATTTCCCCCTGAATTCATTCCGGCCCGTGTCGGGAACATGGATATGCTCCCTGAAGCCGATCAAATCGGCAGGAAATGGGAAATCTTGATAAAAAATGTGACGCAAATCGCCTTATTACGTGTGGAAATGTTAACAGACGGGGTGACATGAGGGGCAGGGGGCGGGCCCCCTGTCTGAAATCAGGAACCAGCGGGCAGTCGGGGGACCCAGTCGACAGGCGTTTCACCCTTCTCACTCAGCAGCTGATTAGTTGTCGAAAAGTGGGCACAGCCAAAGAAACCGCGGTGTGCGGACAGCGGGGAAGGGTGCGGTGCCTGCAGGACGTGATGGCGGCTGCGGTCAATAATGCTGCCCTTTTTCTGCGCGTGCGATCCCCACAGCAGGAAAACCACCCCCTCACGATGCTGATTAATCGCCGCTATAACGTTATCCGTGAAGGTTTCCCAGCCGAACTTCGCATGGGAATGTGCCTTACCCGCCTCTACTGTGAGTACCGTGTTGAGCAGCATCACCCCCTGACGTGCCCAGCTCTCAAGATAACCATGCTTCGGGCGCTCAAAGCCGGGGATGTCTGTGACCAGCTCTTTGTACATATTCACCAGCGAGGGCGGCACTGCGACACCGGGAAGAACGGAGAACGCCAGTCCGTGCGCCTGATTCGGACCGTGATAGGGATCCTGTCCCAGGATCACCACTTTAATGTCGCCCAGTTCGGTCAGGCGGAAGGCGTTAAACACGTCTTTTTGCGGGGGATAGACGGTCTTACCCGCCGCACGCTCTGCGGCAACCATAGCCAGTGTCTCTCGGAAGTAAGGTTTCTCTTTTTCCTCTGCCAGCACATCGTGCCACGTCATGGTATTCACCACCGCCGTCTCCTTTTATTCATCAAAGCGCGTAGCTTAACGCGCTTTGCCAGGCGGTAACACTTAAAAAATTTTTGAAAATTTGCAGAAAAAGCGGAATTTACCGTGGTGATAAAATTGATATAAAACAGAATGTTGCCTTTTTACACAGGGTACTGCCTGGCCAGGGGTTGATTTGTATCAAAGAGCCCGCTTTGCGGTACTGGTATACAGAACCGATAAGATCACGGTTTTTTCATCAACCTGGCGCTGATAATGGCTATCAGTGCCTTATTGCCTGGGAGGCGACACTATGATTACTGGAATTCAAATTACTCAAGCAAGCAACAGCGCATTACTGAACTCTTTCTGGCTGCTGGACAGTGACACAGCCGAAGCACGCTGTGTGTGTGCGAAAGCCGGTTACAGCGAAGATCAGGTGGTGCCGGTCAGCGACCTCGGTCAGATTGAATACCGTGAAATTCCTCTGGAAGTGAAGCCTGAGGTTCGCGTAGAGGGTGGCCAGCACCTGAACGTGAATGTGCTGAGCCGCGAAACGCTGGAAGAGGCGGTGAAACATCCGGAGAAATACCCGCAGCTGACTATCCGTGTTTCTGGCTATGCCGTCCGTTTTAACTCACTGACGCCAGAACAGCAGCGTGACGTGATTACCCGCACCTTTACTGAAAGCCTGTAACCCCTAATCGGGCAGGCTGACAGGGCGGCAGGTGAATAACTCACCTGTCGCCTTTTTTATTAACTTTTTGATAACAAAGGTCGATATCACTGCCCGGTCAGAAGGCTGGCTGAAGAAGGATGAGAAAAGGGCATCATGGCGTTCTCTGTCTGACATCAGCCCTGTTTCTGTCCGTCTGAGGCAAAAAAAACTGCCCCGATGGGGCAGTTTTTTGTCAGGCAGCGTGATTATTCAGCACTGTCCGTTTTGGCTGCGGTCGGCTTACGCCGTTTACCCACGTTTTTAGCGTCGCGGTGACGCTCTTTAACACGCGGTTTTTCTTCCAGCTTCTCTTTGTCTTTCAGTTCTTTGCGCTTCGCCAGCACTTTCTTCGACGGCTTGCCTTTGAGTTTTTCACTCGGCGCACGGGTCGTCGGCCGCATTCCATCAATGGTGCGCGCTTTCAGCGGCTCCTTGATGTAACGGCAGATCCTGCCCAGCAGCATGTTGTCATGTGCTTCCACCAGTGAAATCGCAATGCCTTTTTTACCTGCACGGCCGGTACGGCCAATACGGTGCAGGTAGGTGTCAGCGGTGACCGGCATGTCGAAGTTAAACACGTGGCTGACATCATCAATGTCGATTCCGCGGGCGGCGATATCGGTCGCCACCAGCACGTTAACACGGCCTTCCGCAACGCGCTTAATCGCTTCATTACGCTTCGCCTGTACCAGTTCCCCTTCCAGGTAACTGGTGTTGATGCCGGCTTCGCGCAGCCAGCCACACAGCTCGTGCACGCGCTCACGCTTGCGTACGAAGACCACAGCTCGGGTGACTTCCGGCTGCTTCATCAGGTGGATTAACAGCGCGGTTTTATGTTTGATGTCGTCCGCACGGTAGTACCACTGCTGGATTTTTTTGCGCTCACGGCGTGCCGGATCGGCTTCGATCTCAATGGGCTCGTTCAGAATGCGCTCGGCGAAATCTTTAATCGCTTCCCCTTCCAGCGTGGCAGAGAACAGCAGGGTCTGCTTGCGCCAGCGAGTTTCAGCCGCGATGGTTTCGATGTCCTGGGCAAAGCCCATGTCGAGCATGCGGTCTGCTTCATCAAGCACCAGCGTTTCAACCGCACGACAGTCAAAGTTCTCTTCTTTGATGTACTGCAGCAGACGTCCGGTGGTGGCGACCACGATGTCCTGGTTTTCGCTGAACACTTCAGCATGGTTCATATACGCCACGCCGCCGGTGATGGTGGCAATATCCAGGTGCGTGTGTTTCGCCATTTCACGCGCCTGGTCTGCGACCTGCATTGCCAGCTCACGGGTTGGGGTCAGGATCAAAATGCGCGGCGGGCCGGACTTCTTACGCGGGAAGTCGAGCAAATGTTGCAGTGCGGGCAGCAGGTAGGCCGCAGTCTTGCCTGTACCGGTTGGTGCCGAACCCAGAACGTCGCGACCCTCCAGTGCTGCCGGAATGGCTTCTGCCTGAATGGCAGTAGGGCGCGTATAGCCTTTCTCCTGCAGGGCTTGCAGCAGGCTCTCGTCTAGTTCGAGTTCGGAAAAAGTGGTTACAGTCATGGTCTACCTCAGTTTGGGGCGCTGATTATAGACAGATTGAACACGATCTTCATCTGTTTGTGTGGAGTTAATGACTTTTCCTTCGTCGCGGATTGTCCTATGCTAGCGCCGTTTCCCTTTCAGGTCAGTCAAATGTCACAGCAAAAAGCCATTCTCCGCGCCAACGGTTTTACCTTCAAACAGTTTTTTGTTGCCCACGATCGCTGTGCCATGAAAGTCGGCACTGACGGTGTGCTGCTTGGTGCGTGGGCACCCGTGGCTGGCGTTCAACGGGTGCTGGATATCGGCAGCGGCAGCGGCCTGATTGCCCTGATGCTGGCGCAGAGAACCCCAGCGTCGGTTGACATTGATGCTGTTGAGCTGGATACGGCGGCGGCGGAACAGGCGCAGGAAAATGTGGCAGAATCTCCGTGGCCGACAAGAGTTCATGTTCATCAGGCAAATATTGTCGAGTGGGCGCGGCACTGTGAGCAGCGCTATTCGCTGATTGTCAGTAATCCGCCCTATTTTTCACCAGGTTCAGAATGTGCCTCTCCTGAACGGGCATCGGCACGCTATACCAATGACCTGACGCACGACGTCCTGTTGATGTGTGCTGAAAACCTGATTGCGGAGGAGGGGTTCTTCTGCGTGATCCTGCCGGAAGCGGCGGGCAGTCAGCTGATTGAAATGGCACTTCAGCGCGGCTGGCACCTGCGCTTCCGCACCGATGTCTCTGATAACGATACCCGGCCGCCTAACCGGGTTCTTCTGGCGCTGTCCCCACAGCCCGGCGAGCAGTTGCTGGATCGCATGACCATACGCGGGCCGGATCATCAGTATTCTGACGCTCACTGTAGCCTGACCCGCGATTTCTATCTGTTCCGCTAATTATGGCCTGAGGATGGTCGGCAGCGCTTTGCCCAGGGCTTCCGGGTAATCAAGGGTATAATGCAGGCCACGGCTCTCTTTACGCGCCATTGCGCAGCGTACCATCAGCCCGGCGACCTGAACCAGGTTACGCAACTCCAGCAGGTTATTCGAGATGCGGAAATGGGCATAATACTCATCAATTTCCTGCTGCAGGGTATTGATACGGCGTAATGCGCGCTCCAGCCGCTTGGTGGTGCGTACAATCCCCATATAATCCCACATAAATAACCGCAACTCGTGCCAGTTGTGTTGGATCACCACGCGTTCATCGGAGTCATCCACACGGCTTTCATCCCAGGCTGGCAGGGCATCGACCATCTCGACTTCAGGCAGGTTACGACTGATGTCTTCCGCCGCTGACCAGCCATACACCAGGCACTCCAGCAGGGAGTTAGAGGCCAGACGGTTCGCACCGTGCAATCCGGTATAGCTGACTTCACCAATGGCATACAATCCGTTGAGATCGGTACGCCCCTGCTGGTCGACCATCACGCCGCCGCAGGTATAATGCGCGGCCGGAACAATGGGGATCGGCTGTGTCGTCAGGTCGATGCCCAGCGCCAACAGTTTTTCGCAAATGGTCGGAAAATGCGCGCGCACAAATGCCGCTGGCTGATGGCTGATGTCCAGATACATACAGTCAGCGCCAAGCCGCTTCATTTCGTGGTCAATGGCCCGCGCCACAATATCGCGCGGGGCCAGCTCGCCGCGCTCATCAAAGTCAGGCATAAAGCGGGTACCATCCGGCCGCTTCAGCACGGCCCCTTCGCCTCGCAGCGCTTCGGTCAGCAGGAAATTACGTGCATCCGGGTGGAACAGGCAGGTGGGATGAAACTGGTTAAACTCCAGATTCGCTACCCGGCAACCGGCACGCCACGCCATGGCAATGCCATCACCGGAGGCCACGTCCGGGTTTGTGGTGTACTGATACACTTTTGCCGCCCCTCCGGTCGCCAGCACCACGGCGCGCGCGCGGCAGGTCTCAACGGCTTCCCGCTGGCGGTTCCAGATGTATGCCCCCACGACGCGACGCTCGCCCGGCAGGCCGATTTTATCGGACACGATGAGGTCAACCGCGTTACCGCGTTCAATCAGGGTAATATTCGGATGGTTCAACGCCTGGCTGACCAGCGTGTTTTCAACGGCTTTTCCGGTGGCGTCAGCGCTGTGCAGAATACGGCGGTGGCTGTGGCCACCTTCGCGGGTCAGGTGATAACGTTCTTCGCTGTTGAGCGGCGTTTCTTTATCAAACAGCACGCCGTTATCAATCAGCCACTGTACGCAGTGGCGTGCGTTGCTGGCGATAAACGAGACGGCCTCGCGATCACACAGGCCGCCCCCGGCAATCAGCGTATCTTCAACATGAGACTCAATGCTGTCGGTTTCATCAAACACGGCGGCAATGCCGCCCTGGGCATAGAATGTGGAACCCTCGCTGACCGGGCCTTTACTCAATACGGTCACCTGATGCTTTTCAGCCAGGCGCAGCGCCAGGGATAACCCGGCCGCACCGCTACCAATAATCAGCACATCACAGCAGTAATCAGAAGAATCAGTCATGTTGTTTAATTTACTAAACAGGTGGTTTGTTGAGCATAACACTCGCCCCTCCTGCCAAAAAGGCTTTTTATCACGCCGTCTACCCCCGTGGGGCAGGCAGAGTTCCGCGGGAGGCGTGACCTCATTCCCGGCAGGGAAAAAGGCGACAGGATGCGATCAACCGGGCTAACGGTCACTTAATGGCGCGATAATATGGTGAAAAAGCTGGCTTCTTGCGGTACTCTGCGGGCGTCATCAGGCTCCCGGACGATGACGTTACGGGAGTCAGGAGAGGCAGTGGCTGACAAATCAGTGAGAATGCATAATAAAGCGTGCTGGTTTGTAAATGTCTCCGAGTGACACGACAAAAATAATGGCGTAATGGAACTTTCCTGATGAATATGACTCAGATTGCATGCTCGTTCATAAAGATTGAGTTTTTACTGGAAGTGCGATTACGCGTGGAGACAAGTTTGGGGAGACCTTACCTCGGATGAGCGAGCAGTTAACGGATCAGGTTCTCGTTGAACGAGTGCAGAAGGGAGATCAGAAGTCATTCAATTTACTGGTAGTCCGCTATCAGCATAAAGTGGCGAGCCTGGTTTCACGCTATGTGCCGTCTGGAGATGTCCCTGATGTAGTGCAGGAGTCATTTATTAAAGCCTACCGTGCGCTGGAATCTTTCCGGGGCGACAGTGCTTTTTATACCTGGCTCTATCGGATTGCCGTCAATACGGCCAAAAATTACCTGGTGGCTCAGGGGCGCCGTCCACCGTCTAGCGACGTGGATGCCATCGACGCCGAAAATTTTGAAAGTGCGGGAGCACTAAAAGAAATTTCGAACCCTGAGAACTTAATGTTGTCGGAAGAATTGAGACAGATAGTTTTTCGCACCATCGAGATGCTACCCGAAGACTTGCGTATGGCTATCACCCTACGTGAACTCGATGGCCTGAGCTATGAAGAGATAGCCGTGATCATGGATTGCCCGGTTGGTACGGTTCGTTCACGTATTTTCCGCGCCCGTGAAGCTATTGATAATAAAATTCAACCGCTTATCCAACGCTAGCGATAGCGACACAGGAAGGGTATTGAGGCATGCAGAAAGAACAACTTTCCGCTCTTATGGATGGTGAAACGCTGGATAACGAAGTGATGTCCGCGCTGTCCAAAGACGTTGTGCTGCAGAAAAACTGGGAAAGCTACCACCTTATTCGCGATACGCTGCGCGGTGATATCCCACAGCAGCTCAATTTTGATATTTCGGCCCGCGTAATGGCTGCAATTGAGAATGAGCCGGCAAAAGCGGTCACCCGTCTGATACCGGAGGCACAGCCGAAACCAGAAGAAGCGGCTGCGATGCCGTTCTGGGCGAAAGTGCGCCCCTGGGCCGCGCAGATTACCCAGATTGGCGTGGCTGCCTGCGTATCGCTGGCCGTGATTGTCGGTGTACAGCAGTACAACAAGCCTGTTGAAGGCCAGTCCTCAGATTCACCGGTATTTAATACGCTGCCGATGATGGGCCAGGCGTCACCGGTCAGCCTGGGCGTGCCCGCTGAAAATGTCAGTGCACCCGCAAACAGTAACCAGCAGGTGCAGGATCAGCGTCGTCGCGTGAATGCACTGCTGCAGGATTACGAATTGCAGCGCCGTCTGCATGCTGAACAGCTGCAGTTTGATCAAAGTCCTGACCAGCAGGCTGCTGCTCAGGTTCCGGGTAATCAGTCGTTAGGAATGCAACCGCAGTAATGAAGCAGCTTTGGTGCGCCGTCAGCCTTATCGCTGGCAGCCTGATTTACTCCTCCTTCGCCCCGGCCGCGCAAACGCCATCCGGGGCGTTGTTACATCAGATGGAGCAGGCCAGCCAGTCACTCAGCTATGAACTCGCCTATATCAATGTCTCGCGGCTGGGCATTGAGTCACTACGCTACCGTCATGCCGTCATTGACAACAAAACCTATGCACAGCTGTTGCAGATGGATGGCCCGCGTCGGGAGATCATTCAGCGTGGTAAAGAGGTCAGCTATTTCGAGTCCGGTCTGCAACCCTTTACGATGGCGGGCGATCACATTGTCGATTCGCTGCCTTCCCTGGTCTATGCCAACTTTCAGCAACTCTCTGCCACCTATGATTTTGTCTCAGTAGGGCGCACGCGCATTGCCGATCAGCTCTGTGAAGTGATCCGCATTGTGCCGCGAGACGGCACCCGTTATGGCTATATTGTCTGGCTGGATAGCGAGACAAAACTGCCCCTTCGGGTTGACCTTCTCGATCGTGATGGCGAAACGCTGGAACAGTACCGTGTGGTGAGCTTTGCCGTCGATGATGGCGTACGCAAGCTGCTGCAGGGGCTGCAGGACGCCAAGCTTCCTCCGTTGTCATCCGTACCGACAGGTAATGCGGTGACGTTTAACTGGAAAGCGGGCTGGCTTCCGGCTGGCATGAAGGAAGTGACTCAAAGCCGTCGCCAGTTGCCTTCGCTCGACCGTCCGGTTGAAACGCGACTTTATTCTGACGGGCTGTTCAGTTTCTCGATCAACATCACGCTGGCTGATAAAACCAGTTCTGCACAGCAATTGCGCACGGGGCGTCGTACGGTTCTGACGGAAGTGCGCAATAATGCAGAGATCACGGTCGTGGGGGAACTTCCGCCCGCGACCGCCAAACGTATTGCTGATGGCGTTGTCCTGGGGGCGGCACAATGATGAGAGAATGGGCGACGGTCGTGTCGTGGCAGAACGGTATTGCCACGCTACACTCCGAAATTAAAACGTCGTGCAGTAGCTGTTCCGCGCGTAAAGGCTGCGGCAGCCATATGCTCGATAAGCTGGGCCCCAAAAACGCCCATGTCATGAAAATCGCCAGCGCAGAGCCGCTGGTGCCGGGCCAGCGGATTGAACTGGGCATTGCTGAAAGCAGCCTGCTGAGTTCGGCGTTTCTGGTTTATATGACCCCGCTGATTGGGCTGTTTGTCCTGGCCGGTATTTTTCAGATGCTGTTTCACAACGATCTGGCCGCGGCATGCGGTGCGTTGTTAGGCGGTGTGGGCGGTTTTATTGTTGCAAAAGGTCTCTCCGGCATGCTGGGGCGTTCGGCCTCATTTCAACCGGTGATCCTCAGCGTGGCGCTACCGCCCGATGCCATACACATCACCACGGATGCCTGATCCGCGTAGAGACGGCTGGCGACATTTTTCTGCCGGCCGTCTTATTTCATCCGCTAATAATCCTTATTTCCCTTTCATTACGGCAAGGCAAACCGTATTGCCTGACCGTGACGATTCCACCCCTTTGATATGTAGTGTAGAATGCTGCCTTTCGGGCCATCGTTCGCCTGTGATATCACGCTCTCCTGCTTCGCATCGCGAGAGTTCCAGAATTTGTAAGGCAGAAAAATCTCAATAATGAAGCACATAAGAAACTTTTCTATCATCGCCCACATCGACCACGGTAAATCAACGCTTTCCGACCGCCTGATCCAGATCTGTGGCGGGTTGACCGAACGTGAAATGGCTGCGCAGGTTCTGGATTCCATGGATTTAGAACGTGAGCGTGGCATCACCATTAAAGCGCAGAGCGTGACGCTCGATTACCATTCGCCAGATGGTAAAACTTACCAGCTCAATTTTATCGACACCCCGGGGCACGTTGACTTCTCTTACGAAGTTTCGCGCTCTCTTGCCGCCTGTGAAGGCGCATTGCTGGTGGTAGATGCAGGGCAGGGTGTGGAAGCTCAGACTCTGGCTAACTGCTACACCGCGATGGAAATGGAACTGGAAGTTGTACCTGTACTGAATAAAATCGATCTGCCAGCCGCCGATCCAGACCGCGTGGCGCAGGAAATTGAAGATATCGTCGGGATTGATGCGACGGATGCCGTACGCTGTTCAGCGAAAACCGGTATTGGCGTGCCAGACGTGCTTGAGCGGCTGGTGCGGGATATTCCGCCGCCGGAAGGCGATCCGGATGGTCCGCTGCAGGCGTTGATTATCGACTCATGGTTCGATAATTACCTCGGTGTGGTCTCGCTGGTGCGTATTAAAAACGGCACCATGCGCAAGGGCGAAAAAATTAAGGTCATGAGCACCGGTCAGGTCTATAACGCCGACCGTCTGGGTATCTTCACGCCGAAACGTGTGGATACCGACGTGCTGAACTGCGGCGAAGTGGGCTGGCTGGTCTGTGCCATTAAGGACATTCTGGGTGCGCCGGTCGGGGATACCCTGACGCAGGCCCGTAATCCGGCAGAGAAAGCACTGCCAGGGTTCAAAAAGGTGAAGCCGCAGGTTTATGCCGGCCTGTTCCCGATCAGCTCCGATGATTACGAAGCTTTCCGTGACGCGCTGGGGAAACTCAGTCTGAACGATGCCTCCCTGTTTTATGAGCCAGAAAGCTCCACCGCGCTGGGCTTCGGCTTCCGCTGTGGCTTCCTTGGTCTGCTGCACATGGAAATCATTCAGGAGCGTCTGGAGCGCGAATACGATCTTGAACTGATCACCACCGCGCCGACCGTTGTCTACGAAGTGGTCACCACGGATAACCAGACTATCTATGTTGACAGCCCGGGCAAACTGCCGCCGCTGAACAATATTGAAGAGCTGCGTGAGCCGATTGCCGAGTGTCACATGCTGTTGCCGCAGGAATTCCTGGGTAACGTCATCACGCTGTGCATCGAAAAACGCGGCGTACAGACCAACATGGTTTACCACGGTAACCAGGTGGCGCTGACGTATGAAATCCCGATGGCTGAAGTGGTGCTCGATTTCTTCGACCGCCTGAAATCCACCTCTCGTGGCTATGCGTCACTGGATTACAATTTCAAACGTTTCCAGGCTTCCAACATGGTTCGTGTCGATGTATTGATTAACTCCGAGCGTGTCGATGCGCTGGCGCTGATCACCCACAACGACAATGCCCCGTACCGGGGTCGTGACCTGGTGGAGAAAATGAAAGAATTGATCCCGCGTCAGCAGTTCGACATTGCGATTCAGGCGGCGATTGGTAACCACATTATCGCCCGCTCTACGGTGAAACAGCTGCGTAAAAACGTGCTTGCCAAATGTTATGGCGGCGACGTCAGCCGTAAGAAAAAACTGCTGCAGAAACAGAAAGACGGTAAGAAGCGCATGAAGCAAGTGGGTAACGTTGAGTTACCGCAGGAAGCGTTCCTTGCCATTCTCCACGTGGGTAAAGACAGCAAATAACCCCCTCACTGGGTTTTAAGGGAACTGGAATGGCTAATATGTTCGCCCTGATTCTGGCGATAGCAACGCTGATCACCGGCATTGTCTGGTGTATCGACAAGTTTAAATGGGCACCGGCTCGGCGCGCCAAACGCGCGGAAGCGCAGGCGCAGGGTATCGAAGCGACAAAGGCTGACAAACAGCCGGGCTGGGTGGAAACCACCGCATCGGTCTTCCCGGTGCTGTTCGTGGTGTTTGTGGTGCGCTCGTTTATTTATGAGCCGTTCCAGATCCCTTCCGGTTCAATGATGCCGACGCTGCTGATCGGAGATTTTATCGTGGTGGAAAAATTTGCCTACGGTATTAAAGATCCGATCACCCAGACAACGCTGATCCCCACGGGGCATCCTAAGCGTGGTGACATTGCGGTATTTAAGTACCCGAAAGATCCCAGCATGGATTACATCAAACGCGTGATTGGTTTACCGGGTGACCGGGTGACTTATGACCCCCTGAGTAAAACGGTTTCCGTGCAGCAGTCGGCCAGTGCAGTGCCGGTGACTTATTCAGATGTGGAAGAAAGTGACTTTATCCAGACCTTCAGCGGCTACAGCGGTAACGAGCGCGGTAATGGTTTCTTCCAGGTCCCCAAAGGGGAGTCGATGCAGGGCGGCATTCGTTTAGCGACCCGCAACGAGACACTGGGTGACGTTACCCATCGTATCCTGCTGATTGCTCAGGCACCCAGCCAGCCGGGTTCTTACTATCAGCAGCCAGGACAGCCGCAGTCAAGCTGGGTGGTTCCTGAGGGCATGTACTTTATGATGGGCGACAACCGTGATAACAGCGCCGACAGCCGTTACTGGGGTTTCGTTCCGGAACGTAACCTGGTGGGCAAAGCAACGGCCATCTGGATGAGCTTCGACAAGCAGGAAGGGGAATGGCCAACCGGCGTGCGCCTGAGCCGCATCGGTGGCATCCACTAATGACCGCCTGCGGGCGGCATTAAAAACGGGTGGTCTGTCGTCTGTCATGTCGGCAGGCCACTGCACACGAAACAGATCGTGTTGGTGTTCAGGCTCAGCCCTGTTCCGTGTGCAGCATAATTGACGCATTAAGAAATTGGTAACGCATGAACCCCATCGTAATAAATAAGCTTCAACGTAAGCTGGGCTACACTTTTACTCATCAGGAATTGTTGCAGCAGGCGCTGACTCACCGTAGCGCCAGCAGTAAACACAACGAAAGACTGGAATTCCTGGGCGACTCAATTCTTAGTTATGTCATTGCTAATGCCCTTTATCAGCGCTTCCCGCGCGTGGATGAAGGTGACATGAGTCGGATGCGCGCCACGCTGGTTCGCGGTAACACGCTGGCCGAAATGGCACGGGAGTTTGACCTCGGCGAGTGTCTGCGTCTGGGGCCTGGTGAACTGAAAAGCGGCGGCTATCGCCGCGAATCGATTCTGGCTGACACCGTCGAAGCGCTGATTGGCGGGGTTTTCCTCGACAGCGATATTCAGACGGTGGAGCAGCTGATCCTGAGCTGGTACGCCAGCCGTCTGGATCAGATCAGCCCGGGCGATAAACAAAAGGATCCAAAAACGCGTCTGCAGGAGTTTTTGCAGGGTCGCCATCTGCCTCTGCCCACCTATCTGGTGGTGCAGGTGCGTGGCGAAGCGCACGATCAGGAATTTACTATTCACTGTCAGGTAAGCGGCATGGCAGAACCGGTTGTGGGAACCGGCTCAAGCCGTCGTAAAGCTGAACAGGCAGCAGCCGAACAGGCGCTGATTAAGCTGGGAATTGAATGAACGAACAAACTACCCATTGCGGCTTTATTGCTATTGTAGGCCGTCCGAACGTTGGTAAATCTACCTTACTGAACCAGTTACTGGGACAGAAGATTTCCATTACCTCGCGTAAGCCACAAACCACCCGCCACCGCATTATGGGCATCCATACTGAAGGGGAATATCAGGCGATCTATGTCGATACCCCGGGCCTGCATATGGAAGAGAAGCGGGCGATTAACCGCCTGATGAACCGTGCAGCCAGCAGCTCAATTGGTGACGTTGAGATGGTGATCTTCGTTGTGGAAGGGACCAAATGGACCGCCGATGACGAGATGGTGCTGAACAAGTTAAAAGACGGCAGAGTGCCGGTGCTGCTGGCGATCAACAAAGTCGACAATATTACCGATAAAAGCATCCTGCTGCCACACCTGCAGTTCCTGGGTTCACAAATGAACTTTATGGACGTGGTGCCGATCTCGGCCGAAAAAGGCACTAACGTTGATACCATCGCCAGCATTGTGCGTAAACGCCTGCCGGAAGCTGAACATCACTTCCCGGAAGATTACATTACCGATCGTTCTCAGCGCTTTATGGCGTCAGAAATTATCCGTGAAAAACTGATGCGTTTCCTCGGTGCTGAGCTGCCTTATTCTGTCACGGTCGAGATTGAACAGTTCCTGACCAATGAGCGTGGCGGACTGACCATCAACGGTCTGATTCTGGTCGAGCGCGAAGGCCAGAAGAAGATGGTCATTGGTAACAAAGGCGCCAAAATCAAAGTCATTGGTACCGAGGCCCGTCGGGACATGGAAGAGATGTTTGAGGCGAAAGTGCACCTTGAACTGTGGGTGAAAGTGAAGTCCGGCTGGGCGGATGATGAACGCGCCTTACGCAGCCTGGGCTATACCGACGACCTCTGAACCTGATGGAAGGCTGGCAACGCGCATTTGTCCTGCATGGACGGCCTTGGAGCGAAACCAGCCTGCTGCTTGACCTGTTTTCTGAACAGCATGGCAGGGTACGGGTGCTGGCCAAAGGCGCCCGTTCCAAACGTTCCAGCCTGAAAGGGGCACTGCAGCCTTTTACCCCGCTGCTGGTGCGCTGGGGAGGCCGTGGCGAGGTGAAAACCCTGCGCGGTGCTGAACCGGTTTCCCTTGCTCTCCCTCTCAGCGGCACTTCTCTTTACTGCGGTCTGTACGTTAACGAGCTCCTCTCACGGGTGCTGGAACACGAGACCTCATTCAGTGAACTCTTCTTTGATTATCTGCACTGCATTCAGACGCTGGCGGCGGATGCTGCGTCCCCGGAACCTGCACTCCGGCGTTTTGAACTGGCGATGCTCGGCCACCTTGGTTACGGCGTTGATTTTCTGCACTGCGCTGGCAGCGGCGAAGAAGTGGCCGATGGCATGACCTACAGCTATCGCGAAGAGAAGGGCTTTATTGCCAGCCTGGTCGTGGGGCACCGCAGTTTTACCGGCCGTCATTTACGGGCGCTGTACCAGCGTGAGTTTCCGGATGCTGATACCCTGCGCGCGGCGAAGCGCTTTACCCGCATTGCCCTGAAGCCTTATCTGGGAGGGAAACCGTTGAAAAGTGCCGAACTGTTCCGTCAGTTTTTGCCGAGAAAACGACCAGATGCACCGCTGACGGACGATGAATAGCCGCCAGCCATACCCCTGTGTGCTGCGATCGTTGTACACTTCTTAAATCCCTTCGCAATTTTCCGAGGACTATCATGGCAGAGCTGTTGTTAGGCGTTAACATCGATCACGTAGCTACCGTTCGTAATGCCCGTGGCACGCACTATCCCGATCCGGTGCAGGCGGCTTTTATCTCTGAGCAGGCGGGGGCCGATGGCATTACTGTCCATCTGCGGGAAGACCGCCGTCATATTACCGATCGTGACGTGCGCATTCTGCGTCAGACCATTCAGACCCGAATGAATCTGGAGATGGCGGTGACGGATGAGATGGTCGATATTGCCTGCGAGATCCTGCCGCACTTCTGCTGCCTGGTACCGGAGAAACGTGAAGAAGTGACCACCGAAGGCGGGCTGGACGTGGCCGGCCAGCAGGATAAAGTGACGGCTGCGGTAAAACGGCTGAATGATGCCGGCATCCTGGTTTCCCTGTTCATCGACGCTGACCATCGCCAGATTGATGCCGCCGTCGCCGCCGGCGCGCCTTATATTGAGATCCACACCGGTGCTTACGCTGAAGCCGAAGAAGGCCCGGCACGCGATGTTGAACTGGCGCGTATTGCTGACGCGGCCACCTACGCCGCCGGTAAAGGTCTGAAGGTGAATGCCGGGCATGGCCTGACCTACCATAACGTACAGCCAGTTGCCGTGCTGCCGGAGATGCACGAGCTGAACATCGGCCATGCCATTATCGGGCGTGCGGTATTTAGCGGCCTGGCTGACGCGGTGAAAGAGATGAAGCAGCTGATGCGGGAAGCGCGCCGTTAATGGCTATTCTCGGCCTTGGTTCTGACATTGTGGAGATCGCCCGCATCGAAGGGGTGATCTCCCGCTCCGGCGACCGCCTGGCAAAGCGCGTGCTCAGCGCCAGTGAATGGGCGCAGTATCAGGCGCATCAGCAGCCGGTGCGCTTCCTCGCCAAGCGTTTCGCGGTAAAAGAGGCGGCAGCCAAAGCCTTTGGCACCGGCATTCGCGGTGGTCTGGCGTTCAATCAGTTTGAGGTTTATAACGATGAACTTGGCAAACCCGGCCTGCGATTTTTCCAGCATGCCAGTGAAGTCGCGGCGAAGCTCGGGGTGGTGCACGTGCACGTGACGCTGGCCGATGAACGGCACTACGCCTGTGCCACGGTGATTATCGAAAGCTAGCCGGCAGGGTGCAGTTCCACAAACTTCTCCCACAGCTGATCGTGACTTTCGCTGCGTTGCGGGTCGACAATGATGGTGTTATCAATGGGGCAAACCTGCTGGCAGGTGGGGGCGTCGTAGTGACCGATGCATTCCGTGCAGCGGTCAGCGTCGATTTCATAGAACTCGTCACCCATGGCGATCGCTTCGTTAGGGCACTCGGGTTCGCACATATCACAGTTAATACATTTCTTAGTGATCAGCAGCGCCATCGTTCTTTCATCCAGTAACCGGTTAAAGTGCGCGGGTATTATACGCACACTGACTGTTCAGACCAGCTTTTTCACCTGAGTTTCATTGTGGTGAATACGGCTGGAAGTGCGATCCGGGTTGTCTGCTCCGCGGTTACAGTGGACGATAGACTGCGGTAACGTATCCCTGTTACGGGGCATCAATACATCCTCTTTACTGGTTTCGTTTATTCAGGTCGCTATTCTGCTAAAAATGACTGGCGTTTGAGGCAGTCCTTTTTTATATCAAAAAGACATTATGTTAGACGAAATAAGCTCTAAAAGAGCTTTACTGTCAACATCTAATATGATGTTTACGTTATATAAAGGACGTTCATTAGAAATAATTGCATTTTCATTAACGAGTTCTTTCTCTGTTCTGGCGAAACATTGCCCGTATTTTTCTTTTGAAGTGTAGTCAATTTCAATACTACCTTTAATGCCTGAAAATAAACCAGGATTTATTACATAGGCAATTGCGCAAGGATCATGTAGGTAAGGATCTTTCATCGCATATACTCGTGACATACTGGCGGAAATCTGTGCTACATGATTTCCAGTCTCAAGAATGTTACATAACCCTTTACGAATATCTACTTTTTCTGTGACATCCAAACCCAACATCGTCACATGCCTGGCAGTATCAAAAACAATATGGGCAGCATGGGGATCAACATAAAAATTAAATTCAGCATAAGCAGTGATATTGCCAGGACAGAAAGCAGCGCCACCCATCAGCACAATATCTTTAATATTATCAGCCAGTGCAGGCTCTTTAATAAGCGCTAATGCAATGTTAGTTAGGGGGCCTATAGGGCAGATTATAATTTCTCCGGGGTTTTCCATTACGGTTTTAATAATAAAATCCACCGCATGGTAACCAGAATCTTCCTGGACTGGTTCAGGTAGTTCTATGCCGCCAAGTCCATTTTCACCATGAACCATGGTCGTTTTTCCCGCAGCGAACATAAGTGGACGGGAAGTACCTTTAAATACAGGGATGTCACTTTTTCCAGCAAGCTCTGTAATTTTCCTCGCGTTTTTAAATGTTTTGTCAATACTAATATTACCGGCAATAGTGGTGATTCCCATTAATTTTATTTCAGGATCTGCTATCGCTAATAGTATTGCTATAGCATCATCTATTCCAGGGTCACAATCAATTATTATTTTTTTTACCATTTTTATTTTTTCCTGATAGGGTTGGAAATTAATATTCGTTTGAACTTTTTCTTAAGGGAATAACAACTTAATTATACATTTAGTATTTAAGTTTTTTTGCAGGTTTTGTTAAAAGTCTTTCTACTATTGAAGAGCAATAATATAACATTATATCCTTAGTGTTTTTCACCTGTCTGATTTCCAGATGTTAGTGGTTTAAATAACGATTCCTACTATTGAAGATGAAAGGAAACTGACCAGTGTTGATCCTACTATTAATCTAAAACTATTGGATGCGATCATTTTACCATGCTCTTTACTGATATTACTCACGCAGCCTATGATCATAGCGATCGATCCTAGATTCGAAAATGAGATCAGGAATACAGACATTATAGCCTCTGATCGCGTATCAATGCTTGTCATTTTAATAAATTCAATTATCGCAACAAATTCATTTGCCATTATTTTTGTTGCGATAACTTGTCCCATCTTTATTGTTTCATTCCACGGGATCCCCATAAGAAAGGCGAATGGTGAAAACAGATATCCAATCAGTTCCTGGAATGTTTTTCCTAAAGCGTAACTAAAAATATCATTTAGCATCGCAATCAATGCAATGAAACCAAGCAGTGCGGGCACAACAGCAAGTAGAACTTTAAAACCATCTTGCATATGCTCAATGAGCATCTCGAAAAATGATTTTTTATTCCCCTCCGCTTCTGGGTGTAATGATGCATTTACAGCTGCTGGTTCACCAGGGTTTATTAGTGAAACTATTATAATAGTGCTAAAAAAATTCAAACAAACGCCTATAAATACATAACGTGGTTCAAGCATCTGTGTATAAGCTCCCAGAATAGCCAAATCCACGGTAGAGAGCGAACAGGCCGCAATTGTATACATCTGTGGCTGTGTTAATCGGGGGATATATTCTTTTATAGAAACATAAACAGCCGTCATTCCGACTGCAATAGTATTTACTGCAGCAAATGATTCCAGCTTGCCCAGTTTAGAAATTCTGTTAATACTGGAGCCTATGATAATTATAAAGATATTAAGGATTTTAAAGTGTTTTAATAATCCGATTAAAGAGCAAATGAAAACCAGAGGCAGCAATGCAACAACAATAAACGCGGGTGATGATTTGTTTGTGATTTCACCGAATACGAAATTAATCCCCTGATTGGCGTAATGAATAAGATGTTCTATTCTGGATTCAATATAGTTTAATGAGTTTTCCCCCGCTGAAGTATGCATTAAAACCAGAGTGGTGATAAATTCAATGCTAAGAATAATAATAATGGGTCTTGCTCTCCTGAGCATATCCTTGCGACTGAAACTAATAGCAGCAGTGATTATTATAATAAATAATAAGCTTAATGAAAATATGAAATATTTCATAGTATGCTACCTTGTATAGGTTAAACTGTGCTAAATTAAAATATTTTAATATTACGCGGTTTTCTGAAGTCTCAAAGGCGCTTTAAAAAATTATTCTCTGTATTTTCCTTTGAGTAGTCGATCAGACACGCCTTCTTTTGCTGGCATTGACGAGGCACCTTTTTTCTCTACAGCAAGAGAAGCATAAGCCACTGCGTACCGGATAGCATTGTCCATGCTACTGCCTTCCGCTATCTTTGCGGCTAATGCACCATTAAAAGCATCTCCGGCACCACTGGTATCAATTACCGCCGCTGAGATAGCCCGAAACCTTTTCATCACGACACCATTATAATAAATAGCGCCTTGTTGGCCCTGTGTCATAATGATTTCATTGACACCCATGCTGTGTATTTTTTTTAAAGCAATATCAGCATCATCATTAGTGTTTATTTTTATTCCTGAAAGAAGTTCTGCCTCTTTTTCGTTCGGTGTCAGTAGATCAACAAGATGTAAGTGTGAAAGTATATCCTCAGAGTAGGGTGCCGGGTTGAGAATGATATAACATCGATATGCGCTGGCGATTTCTAGTGCAAGTTTAGTTGCCTGTATATTGTTTTCTAATTGAGTCAAAAAAACCTTTGCTTGCATAATATTTATTTGTTCGCTAAGTATTTCATGCATATCAATGTTTTCATTTGCACCAGGATCAATAACGATATTACTATTCCCTTGTTCCATTTCAATCATGACTAATGCACTTCCTGTCTTTAATTCAGTATCTCTGATTATAGTTGTTTTGTTTATGCGTGACCCCTGAAGGTATCGTTCTGCAATATCTCCTGGTGCATCATTCCCAACTTTAATAAAAAGATGAATGTTATCATTAAATTGGGATGCTGCAATTGCCTGATTTGCCCCTTTCCCTCCAGGGAAAAACTCTGTTGAAATTGCTTTTATTGTTTCCCCTACGGCAGGAAAGTGCATAACTTCGGTAACGATATCAAGATTAAATGATCCGAAAATATAAATTAAATTTGACAACGCTTTGTGAGTTTCATGTTCAGTTTTTACGTATGACGGAAAGTCTATTCCTCGCTTCTGGTTTAATAGTTCATTTACGTTTTTTTCGATATTTAAATTTTTTATTTTCGCTCCGCCATAAAACTTACTTGCGATGCCTTGATGGCATAACTGATCTATGTAGCGTCTTACGGTTCTTTCTGTGACTTTCAAAACCAGTGAAGATTCCCGGATATAAATAACCCTATCTGCTACAAGTTTTTTTCGGAGATAATCAATAGCCTGAGTTTTTTTCATTAGCCCTCTCTTGATATCTATCATATATCTTGCTGATACATATGCTGTAAGCACTATCACAAAAATTGTCTAAGACTGGACAGCTAATAGTCCGATTCCGTGAACAGATAAGTTTGTCGCTATTTCCGCATTATCTGTATTGGCTTGCTCTTACATTGGCATCAAAAATCCGACTCTCCTCTTTTTCATTTCTTCCTCGTTAACCTTCGTTGAACCCGATAATACATCAACATGTTTTGATATGAAGTGAAATCAGGTCATCTTGTACTGAAATTGGTAGGGTTTGTGTTGCTAACTGCATCGACAGGGAAAAGCAGGGATGTTATTAATAACCTGCAGATTACAAAGGAAATTGTATCGGTGCTTAGAGATATCACATTGGATATATTTTTTAATGGGCAGCGACACCATCGATCTCAGTCAAAAACAGGTTAAAGTGCGCGGGTATTTACGCGCACTCTCTGCTCAGACCAGCTTTTTCACCAGTGCTTCGCTGTGACGGATATGGCTGGAAGCCCGTTCCGGATCGCGCTGGATCAGTGCCATAAACAGCAGGTCGGTCAGCGCCAGTTGCGCAGTGGTTGACGAGATGGCCGCGCTTCGCGTTGTCTGCTCTTCTGCCACGGTGTACAGGCAGTGGCTGGCTGCCTGCTGGAGAGTGTTGGGCGTGAATCCCGTAAACGCCAGTACGGTGGCGCCGATGCGCTGGGCTTCCTGGGCGGCCAGGTTAATCTCGCGGCGTTCGCCAGTGTAAGAGATCGCCAGCAGCACATCGCCCACCTCTAAGGCCTGAACGCTGGCCAGCAGGGCATGCATATCCTGTTCCGCCACCGCGCTAATGCCAATCTTCATCAGCTTCCAGGAAAAATCTTTGGCAACCAGGCCGGAAGCGCCGATACCTACCAGCACGATACGTCTGGCCTGCTTCAACAGGCGCAATGTTTCCAGGAGCATCTCTTCACTGTTAATATCCAGTGTGGCGCGAATCGCGGAACACTTCTCTGTAAACAGCTTTTCTCCAACTACTTTCAGCGCATCATCACTCAGAATATGATTATGAACGGTGATCGCATCCTTCTCCGTAAGTGATTCACTCAGTGCCAGCTTCAGTGCCGGAAATCCTTTGTAGCCCAGTTTCTGGGCGAATTTTACTACGCTGGACTGACTGACCCCTGATTCATCCGCCAGTTTCTGTGAACTCAGATGACGGGCGCGGTCCGGCTGCGACAGCAGGTAGTCAGCAAGCCGACGTTCATTCAGAGCCAGGCTGGGATAAAGCTGACGGATACGCAGCAGTGAACTCATGATTTTTCCTCTTACGAATCAGGCTCATCATATTGAATTATCTGTAATGATAACATTCAGTGTCCTAAGTCTAACGTGCCATTTTAAGGTTTCCATGATTAAAAAGGGTAAAATGGGTTACGGCAAAGAATAAAATATTCGTATATATTTATCTTAAGATGAATTAAAAATTCAAAAAAGAGGATGTTCATGGATCTTGGTTCACTGGTATCAGAGATGCGTAATCCGGAGACGCTCGACCTGGATAATTTGTCAACGTTAGAGATGTTGTCGAGATTTAATCAGCAGGATGCCACCGTGGCGGAAGCCGTCCGTCTGACGCTGCCGCAGGTGGCGGAGGCCGTTGATGCCGCCGCCGCCGCACTCTCTTCCGGCGGCCGGTTGATCTATATGGGGGCCGGCACCAGCGGACGGCTGGGCGTGCTGGATGCGTCCGAATGCCCGCCAACCTTTGGCGTACCGCACGGCATGATTGTCGGGCTGATTGCCGGCGGCCCGGGTGCCTTACTGAAAGCAGTAGAAGGCGCTGAGGACGATGAACAGCTGGGGATCGCGGATTTACAGGCGCTGAACCTGACGCCTAACGATATGGTGGTGGGGATAGCCGCCTCCGGGCGCACGCCATACGTGACGGGTGCGCTGCGCTTTGCCCGCCAGCAGGGCTGTCGTACGGCGGCAATCTCCTGCAACCCCGACTCCCCCATCGCCCGTGAAGCGCTGATTGCCATCTCGCCCGTGGTTGGCCCGGAGGCGCTGACCGGATCAACGCGCCTGAAATCGGGAACGGCCCAGAAGCTGGTGCTGAATATGCTCTCTACGGGGGCCATGGTTAAAATCGGTAAGGTCTACCAAAACCTGATGGTGGACATGCAGGCGACTAATATCAAACTGGTTGATCGCGCGCGGCGCATGGTGTGTGAAGCTACGTGCTGCGATGCGCAGCTGGCTGAGAACGCCTTACAGCAGGCGCAGTACGAAGTGAAAACCGCGATTCTAATGATTCTCGCCGATCTTCCGGCTGACCAGGCAAAACAGCGACTGATTGCCTGTAACGGCTTTTTGCGTGCGGCACTCGCCAGCGACTAATGGCATAAAAAGGATCCCCCATGGAAAAATCTCTCCAGCTGGCACAGGCGTTATTGCAGGGTATTGGCGGCGCGGCCAATGTTATTCGACTGGAAAACTGCATGACGCGCGTACGCGTCGAGGTCCGTGACGAAAGCCTGCTGGTGCCGGACGAGTTGCGCCGGCTGGATGGGATGAAAGGCTACGTTAAGCAGGGCAGTCAACATCAGTTTATTGTGGGGCCGGGGGCGGCAGCCAAAGTGACCGATGCGATGCGCACCCTGATTTCAGCGCCCGGGTCGGCTGACGCAGCGGCGATGGTCAGACAGAATAAGGCCCAGGCGAAAGCGCAGTATCGCGCCCCTTTCAGCGATGCGTTGCGCCAGCTGGCGAATGTCTTTATTCCACTGATCCCGGCTTTTATCGCCTCCGGTTTGATCACCGGGCTGATTAATATTGTTAAACGCCCGGATATCGTGGGTAACCTCGCCACTGAGTATCCCAATCTTATCGGGCTGGCGGCGATTGTTGGCAGTGCGGTTTTCGCCATCATGAACATTCTGGTCGGGGTGAATACGGCCAAAGTCTTCGGCGGGTCGACCGCGCTGGGTGGCGTTATGGCGGGCATCCTTTCCAGTCCGGCGCTGGCGCAGATCACCCTGTTTGGCGAACCGCTCCAGCCAGGACGCGGCGGGGTGATTGCCGTATTGCTGGTGGTGGTCATGATGTGCTGGATTGAAAAACGTCTGCGTCAGCGGCTGCCAGAGTCTCTGGAGCTGATCCTTAACCCGCTTCTGACTACACTTATTACAGCATCACTGGCGATTGTGCTGTTACAGCCGCTGGGCGGTATGATTTCAGACGCCATTGCTCATGGGGCCACGCTGGCCATCGATCGCGGCGGAATGCTGGCAGGAGCAGTACTGGCGGGAACCTTTTTACCGCTGGTTCTCACCGGCCTGCACCAGGGCATGGTGCCGATCCACGTCGAGCTGGTGCAGGCGCACGGCTATAACGCGCTGCTGCCCATTCTGGCGATGGCCGGGGTAGGGCAGGTCGGCGCGTCGCTGGCGGTATTAATGAAAACGCGGAATGCCAGGCTGAAAAAGCTGGTTAAAGGGGCACTGCCGGTGGGGATCCTCGGCGTGGGCGAACCGCTCATCTTTGGTGTTACGCTTCCGCTCGGACGCCCTTTTATCGCTGCCTGCCTGGGGGGGGCAGTTGGCGGCGCGGTAATCAGTTATGCTAAGGTCGCTACCCTCATTACATTCGGGCTTTCCGGCCTGCCGCTGGCGATGACCATCGTGGCTGGCAAAGTGCTGATGTATCTGGCGGGTTGGCTGACAGCCGTCATTTGCGGTTTTCTGTTTGCATGGTTTATGGGGTTCAATGACCCTGAGGAGTAAGGTTTGACAACCAGTCGGGAACGACGCGTGGTATTTTTTGACCTTGATGGCACCCTGCATCAGCAGGATATGTTCGGCACGTATATGCGCTGGCTGCTCTGGCGTCAGCCCCTGAACCTGCTGCTGGTCGTGCCGCTGCTGCCAGTGATTGGTCTCGGCCTGCTGGTTAAAGGGCGTGCCGCACGCTGGCCGATGAGCCTGTTGCTGTGGTCAATTACTTTTGGCCACAGTGAGGCACGCCTGACGGAGCGTGAGCAGCAATTTTCTCACTGGTTCCGTCAGCGAGTGACGGCGTTTCCCGTGGTGCAGCAGCGGCTGACGGACTACCTCACCAGTGAGGATGCCGACGTCTGGCTGATCACCGGGTCGCCACAGCCGCTGGTGGAGCAGGTCTACTTTGATTCGGCTTTTCTGCCGCGGGTTAAACTGATCGCCAGCCAGATGGGGCGAGCCTGGGGAGGACGGGTGCTGGCGATGCGCTGCCTGGGCCATGAAAAAGTTGCGCAGCTGGAAGAGCAGATTGGTACCCCGTTACAGCTTTACAGCGGTTACAGCGACAGTAAGCAGGACAATCCGCTACTCTATTTTTGCCAGCATCGCTTCCGGGTTACCCCGGTGGGAGAGCTACAGCAACTGGAATAACCGACAATTAAAGATATAATGTCGCGCTTTTTTTTGCCGGAGATGCGGGTGACTGAGAATAATGATGAATTCTGGATGCGCCATGCGCTGACACTGGCCAGGCGTGCCTGGGACGAGGGAGAAGTCCCCGTGGGCGCTGTGCTGGTGCATCAGGGGCGGGTGATTGGTGAAGGCTGGAACCGTCCGATCGGTCACCACGATCCGACGGCACACGCCGAGATGATGGCGATCCGGCAGGGGGGAAAGGTGATTGAGAACTATCGCCTGCTGGACACCACGCTGTACGTCACTCTGGAACCCTGTGTGATGTGTGCAGGGGCCATGATTCACGGGCGCGTAGGGCGGTTAGTGTATGGCGCGCGCGATGCAAAAACCGGGGCGGCAGGTTCACTGCTTGACGTGCTGGGGCACCCGGGAATGAACCATCATGTACAGACGGAACAGGGTGTCCTGGCGGAAGAGTGCGCTGCGCTGTTGAGCGATTTTTTCCGCCAGCGTCGTGCTGAAAAGAAAGCCCAGCGCCTGTAGGAGGGATTTTCTGTTGCGGTCTGCCCGTCAGGCTGCGTCGGTTTAGTTTAACGCGATTTTCGCTTCTACTGTCGGGTAACCGCTGCCCAGTTCGGCCTCCATGGCCGCCTGCTGTGCCAGCTTTCTCTCCTGATCCTGCAGATAGCCGACCAGGCTCAACTGATATTTGCGGATATTTTCCACGTAGGCATAAGCTTCATGGCCGCGGGCGTAGCCGTAGGTGGTCTGGCTGTAGTAGCGTTTCTGACTCAGCATCGGCAGGCGCACTTTCACATCGGCCCAGCTATCCGGATCCCCTTTCTGCTTTTCCGTCAGCTTGCGTGCATCAAGCATATGGGCGTACCCCATGTTATAGGCCGCCAGCGCAAACCAGATACGTTCATCTTCCGGCACGGTGGACGGCACCTTCTCCATCATGCGCACCAGATACTCACTGCCGCCGCGAATACTCTGCTCCGGATCGGTACGGTCACTGACGTTCAGGCTGTCAGCGGTGTTACGCGTCAGCATCATCAGGCCGCGTACCCCGGTCGGTGAGGTGGCCTGCGGGTTCCAGTGTGATTCCTGGTAGGAGATGGCCGCCAGCAGACGCCAGTCAATAATCTGGGCGTACTTCTCGAACAGCGGCTGAATGTCCGGGAGCGTGCCGTCGATGGCGCGCAGGAAGGTCCGCGTGTCGACATAGTCAAACGTGCCGACGTGACCCAGATACTTCTCATCCAGTCGGGCCATCGCGCCTTCTTCGCCCATCTGATTAAAGAAGTCGAGCAGGGCCGCATTCATGCTGTCGTCCTGCTCATGCTGCACGTACCAGGTTACCGGCTCTTCATCAGTGATGTCAAAGGCCACCGCCAGCTGCGGATGGATCCGCTGCATCAGGGCAATGGTGACCGAATCCCCTACCGTATAGTCGAGTTTGCCATCCGCTACCGCCTCCAGCAGGCCCTGGGGGGTCTGATCGGTGGAGATCGCCCAGTCGAGGTCGGGATACTGATGCGCTTTCACATTGCGCAGCGTTGACAGATAAGCTGACCCGGATGCCGCCGTCAGGCGACCTTTCAGATCGCCGAGGTTTTTGGGGCGAGGAGCGCCAATGCGGTACACCAGCTGTTGGGAAACGGAATAATAGGACGGGCCCGCACGAAAACGCGCCAGCCGTTCATTATTATAAATTAAGCCGGCCGCCAGCAGATCGGCCTTATCATCTTCCAGGTCATCAAACAGATCGCCCAGGTTAGGGCGAACGGTAACTTCGAGCTTCACGCCTAAATAACGGGCGAAGCGCTTCGCCAGCTCGTAGTCCATACCCGCTGGTGATTTATTAACCGTGTAGTAAGTCAGCGGAGAATTAATCGTGCTGACACGAAGCACTCCCCGCGATTTTATCTGTGCAATCCGGTCGGTGGAGCCCCCGTACCACGGGATAGACGGCCACAGCGCAAGCGCCAGAAGTACCGTGATCAGCCCGACCAGCAGATAATTAAATTTAAGGCGTTTCAAATAGTTATCTCTCGATGGTTCTCAGGTATCTGTCTTCTATGGCAGTATTTGTGATCTATAATTGGCCCTGAGCGTGGGGCATTCTGCGCAACTCCGCGCGGCTCCGCAACTGAATTCCATCCGATTTGTGTGTTTTTCAGGCAATTCCTTATCGCGATAAATTCTGCGCAAACGGTTTCGTAACCGGTGCGGATTCACTATAATACCGCCCGTTTTCCCCTGTTGCGCCCAATGAAGCGTCGCCCGGCGCTTCGAGACGAGAGATCTTTAATGATGGAAATTCTGCGTGGTTCGCCCGCTCTGTCGGCATTTCGTATTAACAAACTGCTGGCCCGCTTTCAGGATGCTCACCTGCCGGTGAGTGACATTTACGCTGAGTACGTCCATTTCGCTGATGTCAGCACGCCGCTGAGCGCGGATGAAAAATCCCGTTTGCAGCGCCTGCTGAAATACGGCCCCTCTCTCGCTGAACATACCCCGGAAGGTCGTCTGCTGCTGGTGACGCCTCGTCCCGGTACCATTTCGCCCTGGTCTTCCAAAGCGACGGATATCGCCCATAACTGCGACCTGCCGCAGGTGCTGCGTCTGGAGCGCGGTCTGGCTTTCTATGTCAAGGCGCCACAGTTAACGGAAGCACAGTGGGGAGCGCTGGCGGCCCTGCTGCACGACCGCATGATGGAAACCGTGTTTACGGATCTGAATCAGGCCGACGCGCTGTTCGTTCAGCATCAGCCTGCGCCGGTACAGAGTGTAGACGTGCTGGGTGAAGGGCGTAACGCGCTGGTTCAGGCCAACATTAAACTGGGGCTGGCGCTGGCCGATGATGAAATCGACTACCTGCAGGCGGCGTTTGAACAACTGGGGCGCAACCCGAACGATATCGAACTGTACATGTTTGCTCAGGCCAACTCTGAGCACTGCCGCCATAAAATCTTCAATGCCGACTGGGTGATTGACGGGCAGGTTCAGCCGAAGTCGCTGTTCAAAATGATTAAAAACACCTTTGAGAAGACCCCCGATCACGTGCTGTCAGCTTACAAAGACAACGCCGCCGTGATGGAAGGTTCTCAGGTCGGGCGCTTCTACGCTGACGCACAGGGCCATTACGACTTCCATCAGGAAGAGGCTCATATCCTGATGAAGGTGGAAACCCATAATCACCCGACAGCGATCTCGCCATGGCCGGGTGCCGCGACCGGTTCCGGTGGCGAAATCCGCGATGAGGGGGCGACCGGGCGCGGCGCAAAACCTAAAGCCGGTCTGGTCGGGTTTTCCGTATCAAACCTGCGTATCCCTGGCTTTGAACAGCCGTGGGAAGAAGATTTCGGCAAACCCGATCGCATTGTTACCGCGCTGGATATCATGACCGAAGGCCCTCTGGGCGGCGCGGCGTTTAATAACGAATTTGGTCGTCCTGCTCTGAATGGCTACTTCCGTACCTACGAGGAGCGCGTCAACAGCCATAATGGCGAAGAGTTGCGCGGCTACCACAAGCCGATCATGCTGGCGGGCGGTATCGGTAATATCCGTGCCGATCACGTACAGAAAGGTGAAATCACCGTCGGTGCCAAACTGATCGTGCTGGGTGGCCCGGCGATGAATATTGGCCTGGGCGGCGGGGCCGCCTCCTCAATGGCGTCGGGCCAGTCGGATGCAGACCTCGACTTTGCTTCAGTGCAGCGTGACAACCCTGAGATGGAACGGCGCTGTCAGGAAGTGATCGATCGCTGCTGGCAGTTGGGTGAAGCGAACCCGATCCTGTTTATCCATGACGTGGGAGCAGGCGGTCTTTCTAACGCCATGCCGGAGCTGGTCAGTGATGGCGAACGTGGCGGACGCTTCAATCTGCGTGACATTCTGAACGATGAACCCGGCATGAGCCCGCTGGAAGTGTGGTGTAACGAGTCCCAGGAGCGCTATGTTCTGGCCGTCTCCCCGGACAGCCTGGCGCTGTTTGATGCCCTGTGCCAGCGTGAGCGTGCGCCTTACGCGGTGATTGGTGAGGCTACCGAAGAGATGCACCTGTCCCTGTCGGACAGCCATTTCGGCAATACTCCCATTGATATGCCGCTGGACGTGCTGCTGGGCAAGACCCCGAAAATGACCCGCGACGTTGCCACGCTGCAAGTGAAAGGCGAGCCGCTGATACGTGACGGGATCACCGTGGCGGATGCGGTAAACCGTGTCCTGCACCTGCCGACCGTGGCAGAGAAGACCTTCCTGATCACCATCGGTGACCGTTCGGTCACCGGCATGGTGGCCCGGGATCAGATGGTCGGGCCATGGCAGATCCCGGTGGCCAACTGTGCAGTGACCACCGCCAGCCTTGACAGCTACTACGGTGAAGCCATGGCGCTGGGCGAACGTGCCCCGGTGGCGCTGCTCGACTTTGCTGCCTCCGGTCGCCTGGCCGTAGGGGAAGCGCTGACCAATATCGCGGCGACGGCCATCGGCCCGCTGACGCGCATCAAACTGTCGGCAAACTGGATGGCCGCTGCCGGTCACCCGGGCGAAGATGCCGGGCTGTATGAAGCAGTGAAAGCCGTTGGTGAAGAGCTGTGTCCGGCGCTGGGGATCACCATCCCGGTCGGCAAAGACTCTATGTCGATGAAAACCCGCTGGCAGCAGGGAAGCGAACAGCGTGAGATGACTTCTCCGCTGTCGCTGGTGATCACCGCCTTTGCCCGCGTGGAAGACGTACGGAAAACCGTGACCCCGCAGCTGCAGACGGGTGACAATGCCCTGATGCTGATTGACCTGGGTAAAGGCGTGAATGCGCTGGGGGCAACGGCGCTGTCGCAGGTCTACCGTCAACTGGGCGACAAGCCTGCCGACGTGCGTGACGTGCAGCAACTGGCGGGCTTCTATAACGCTATCCAGGCGCTGGTGGCGGATGGCAGGCTGCTGGCCTACCACGACCGCTCTGACGGCGGCCTGCTGGTGACGCTGGCAGAGATGGCCTTTACCGGCCACTGCGGCGTAGAGGTTGACATTGCGGCGCTGGGCAGCGACAGCCTGGCGGCCCTGTTTAATGAAGAACTGGGCGCGGTTATCCAGATCGCGGCCGCCGATCGTGAGGCGGTGCAACAGGTGTTTGCCGATCATGGCCTGAGCGACTGTGTTCATCTGCTGGGCCGGGCCGTGGAAGGCGATCGCTTTGTGGTCACTTCAGGCGATGCTGCCGTCTACAGTGAAAGCCGCACCACGCTGCGTACCTGGTGGGCAGAAACCACCTGGCAGATGCAGCGCCTGCGCGATAACCCGGCCTGTGCCGACCAGGAACATGACGCGAAGAAAGATGACCGCGATCCGGGCCTGAACGTGGCGCTGACCTTTAAGCCACAGGAGGATATCGCAGCGCCGTTCATCGTGACCGGCGCACGTCCGAAAGTGGCGGTGCTGCGTGAACAGGGCGTTAACTCACACGTTGAGATGGCGGCGGCCTTCCACCGAGCCGGTTTTGACGCCGTTGACGTGCACATGAGCGATCTGCTGGCAGGCCGTCGCGGCCTGGCTGACGTCCAGGCGCTGGTGGCCTGTGGCGGCTTCTCCTACGGTGACGTGCTTGGGGCAGGCGAAGGCTGGGCGAAGTCGATTCTGTTTAACACCCGCGTGCGCGACGAATTCGAAACCTTCTTCCACCGTCCGCAGACCCTGGCGCTTGGCGTCTGTAACGGCTGCCAGATGATGTCAAACCTGCGCGAGCTGATCCCGGGCAGCGAAGAGTGGCCGCGCTTTGTGCGTAACCAGTCCGAGCGTTTTGAAGCCCGCTTCAGCCTGGTGGAAGTGGCGGCCAGCCCGTCGCTGCTGTTGGAAGGCATGGCCGGTTCACGGATGCCGATTGCGGTATCGCACGGTGAAGGTTTCGTGGAGGTGCGCAGCGAGGCGCATCTGGCCCAGCTGGAAAGCAAAGGTCTGGTGGCGCTGCGCTTCGTCGACAACTTTGGCAAGGTGACGCAGCAGTATCCGGCGAACCCGAACGGCTCGCCGAACGGCATTACTGCTGTGACGAACGAAAGCGGCCGGGTGACCATTATGATGCCGCACCCGGAGCGCGTTTTCCGCACGGTCAGCAACTCCTGGCATCCGGCAGAGTGGGGCGAGGACAGCCCGTGGATGCGTATCTTCCGCAATGCGCGTAAACAATTGGGCTAAATCCCTGCCTGAGTGAATCGCAGTACATCCTCACCGGCCTCTCAGGAGGCCGGTTTTTTTGCTTTCACGGCGGTCAGACGGACAGTGTTGCCATTTCACTACAAAGCCGCCCTAAGTCTGTCTCCAAAAGGAGACATTTAACTCACTGATTTTTAATACTTGTTTTTTCCTGCTATCGGGATGTAGTCATTTGGCGACAGTTTTGCAGACCTGATGGTCAAAAATGGGCGATGTCACTGGCAGGTGATTATTAATAATCAACTATTTCAGTAAGTTAAAAATTTATTTCCAATGTGGCACAGTTATTGCTATATTATCGTCAGTGGCTCATTCACCTGGTTATGACAGCCCTGCGCAAGCGGTCAAGTGCCCATAACACCCAGAATGACGCACAATACGGTGCCTGTCGTCCACCACACCGATAATCGTTCACGCTGTGACGTTATCAAACATCGGACGCAACGTTGAGTTAGGCACCACCTATTCAGTTACGCAGGCTTACCGGCGTAACGCCAGTGGCCGGTTCTTTGAACCGGCCATTTTCATTTTATCCCCGTGCACTTTCTTCTCCGTCCACTCTCAGCTAGCATCGCCTTAACTACTGCAAAGAGAACCTGTGTCGTGAAGAAATGGCGTCTGTTACCGCGATCGTTACGTCAGCTGGTGCTGATGGCCTTTTTACTGGTGTTATTACCCTTGCTGGTGCTGGCCTGGCAGGCATGGGAAAGCCTGTCGGCACTGAGTGACCGGGCGGCCGATACCAACCGTACCACGCTGACCGATGTGCGCCGTAGCGAAGCTATGGCGCGCACGGCGCTGGAGCTGGAACGCAGCTACCGTCAGTATTGTGTGCTGGACGACCCGATGCTGGCACGGCTTTATCAGACGCAGCGGAGCCGCTATTCGCAAATGCTGGATGCCCACGCACCGGTGCTGCCGGATATGCGCACCTGGCAGGTATTGCGTCAGAACCTGACGCAGCTGAGCCAGATTAAGTGCGTCAACAGCAGTCCGCTACCTGCGGCAGCCGATCAGCTTGAAGCGTTCTCTGCTGCTAACGGTCAGCTGGTGCAGGCCACGCGTGAAGTGGTGTTTTCTCGCGGCCTGCAACTGCAGCGTGAGATTGCCGAACGTGGCCAGTATTTTGGCTGGCAGGCGCTGCTCCTGTTTCTGCTCAGTTTCGGGTTGGTTATGCTGTTTACCCGGATGATTATCGGCCCGGTGAAAGCGGTTGAGCGCATGATCAACCGCCTGGGGGAAGGTCGTCCGCTGGGACAAAGCCTCGCCTTTAAAGGGCCTCGCGAGATCCGTTCCCTCGGGCAGCGTATTCTCTGGCTCAGCGAGCGTCTGGCCTGGCTGGAGTCCCAGCGGCATGAGTTTCTGCGCCATATCTCCCACGAATTAAAAACCCCGCTGGCCAGCATGCGTGAGGGCACCGAGCTGCTCGCCGATCAGGTCGCCGGGCCCCTGACGCCGGATCAGAAAGAGGTTGTCAGCATTCTTAACGACAGCAGTCGTCATCTTCAAACGCTGATTGAGCAACTGCTGGACTATAATCGCAAGCTGGCCGATGGTCCGGTAGCGCTGGAGGATGTTGAACTGCGCCCATTAATCGATACATTGGTTTCCTCCCACAGTCTGACGGCCCGCGCTAAACTGCTTCATATCCACATTGATTTGCAGGCAGACCACTGCCGCGCTGAGCCGACATTGTTATTAAGGGCCATCGATAATCTTTACTCCAATGCGGTACACTACGGCGCAGAATCCGGAAATATCTGGATCCGCAGCCGGCAACAGGGCAGCCGTGTGGTGATTGAGGTGGCCAACACCGGAACCCCCATTCCTGCAGCGGAAAGGGCGATGATTTTTGAACCCTTCTTCCAGGGAAACCTGCAACGTAAAGGGGCGGTCAAAGGCAGCGGACTGGGGCTGAGTATTGCCAAAGACTGCCTGCGCCGGCTGCAGGGAGACTTACAACTGATCGACAGCGTTGATGCTGATGTCTGCTTCCGTATCGAATTAAACACCACCGCCGGGACATTATCATAATGGAATCATCACGTTTTACTGCCGCAGTGCAACACGGGCATTCAGGCAGATTTACGGTCATTGTCTTACTGGCGCTGAGCCTGCTGGCCTGTAGCCAGCCAGCCACTCAACGCGCTGCCAGCCGTGCGGATATCCCGGTGAGCGAACCTGACGTCAAAATTGTCGATTATCAAATGGTCGCCTGCGAACACCTCTGGGCATTTGACGATGTGGCCGCGACCGAAAACCCCCTGTACTGGTTGCGAGCCATTGATTGCGGTATCAGGCTGTCGGCGGTGGATGCCCGGGCTGAGGCGCGTCGCTGGCCCGGGGATAACTGGCAGAGCGCCTTCAAACAGGCGGTATTACTCAATAATGGCAACGTGACCCCTGTTGAGAGACGTGCCTTCCTTAAACGCCTGGACAGTTTCAGCTATGATTATCCCGCATCGGTGCGTCCATTAATGATGTTGTGGCGTGAAGGGCAGGGATCTCTGTTGCAGCTCTCTGAAGAACGGATGCGCTATGCCCAGCTGCAGGAGAGCAGTGATAGTCAGCTGGACGCGCTTCGTCAGAAGCAAATGAGCCTGAAAAGCGAGCTGGTCGTGACCCGGCGTAAACTCGATACCCTGACGGATATTGAACGCCGTCTGTCTTCGCGTCGCTCCCCGGATGGCCCGGAGACGAACAGCCACGGCGATGACACGTCCGTACCGACTGATAACCCGTCACAGGATGATGCCAACCCATGATCAAAAAATCAGCAAGGTTGCTGCTGGTCGATGACGATCCCAGCCTGTTGAAATTGCTGGGGATGCGCCTCAGTAGTGAAGGTTTTAGTGTTACGACCGCTGAAAGTGGCCCTGAGGCGCTGCGGGTGCTGAATCGCGAGACGCTCGATCTGGTGATCAGCGATTTACGTATGGATGAAATGGACGGCATGGCGCTGTTTGCGGAAATCCAGAAACTGCAGCCGGGGATGCCGGTCATTATACTCACCGCCCACGGCTCGATCCCTGACGCAGTGGCGGCGACGCAGCAGGGCGTTTTCAGTTTTCTCACCAAGCCGGTCGACCGCGATGCGCTGTATAAAGCTATCGACGGGGCGCTGGCCCACCGCGCCCCTTCCAGCGATGAAGCTTGGCGTGAAAGCATTGTCACCCGCAGCCCGGTGATGTTGCGTCTGCTCGATCAGGCGCGGATGGTGGCGCAGTCGGATGTCAGTGTCCTGATCAATGGTCAGAGTGGCACCGGTAAAGAGGTGCTGGCCCAGGCGATCCACGCCGCCAGCCCACGCGCGGGCAAAACCTTTATCGCCATTAACTGCGGCGCACTGCCGGAACAGCTGCTGGAGTCAGAGCTGTTCGGCCATGCGAAAGGGGCTTTTACCGGCGCTGTCAGCAGCCGTGAAGGGCTGTTCCAGGCCGCTGAGGGCGGTACGCTGTTCCTGGATGAGATTGGTGATATGCCGCAGGCTTTACAGGTCAAGCTGCTGCGCGTGCTGCAGGAGCGAAAGGTTCGCCCGCTGGGCAGCAACCGCGATCTCGACATTGATGTGCGCATCATCTCTGCCACACATCGTGATTTGCCTAAAGCGATGGAAAAGAAAGAGTTTCGCGAAGATCTGTTCTACCGTCTTAACGTGGTCAATCTCAAGATCCCGGCCCTGCATGAGCGCGCTGAGGATATCCCCCTGCTGGCTAATCATCTGCTTAAGCAGTCTGCCGAACGGCATAAACCCTTTGTACGCAGCTTCTCTACCGATGCGATGCGCCGCCTGATGGCTGCTGCCTGGCCGGGCAACGTCAGGCAACTGGTGAATGTGATTGAGCAGTGTGTGGCGCTGACGTCCGCTCCGGTAATCGGGGAGGCACTGGTGGAACAGGCGCTGGCCGGCGAAAATACGGCGCTGCCGACTTTTGCAGAGGCGCGTAATCAGTTTGAGCTTAACTATCTGCGTAAACTGCTGCAAATGACCCGGGGCAATGTCACTAATGCCGCACGGCTGGCGGGACGTAACCGCACGGAATTCTATAAACTGTTATCGCGGCACGAACTGGATGCTGCCGATTTTAAAGAATAATTTTCACTGCGGTTAGCCCGTCCGGTTATGGTAGTTTATCTGCCTGAAAAGAGACGGACATCCGCTATACCCGTGAAGATGACCGGTTTACCCGCCACGAGCAGGCAGGCTGAGTCTGACGGGTATATAGTTAACTGATTATCCGTCCGCGTACGGAGGGAGAGAAAAGGGTCAGCCATGAAAAAAATTGATGCAATTATCAAACCGTTCAAACTGGATGATGTGCGTGAAGCGCTGGCGGAAGTCGGCATCACCGGGATGACCGTAACGGAAGTCAAAGGCTTTGGTCGTCAGAAAGGCCACACCGAGCTGTACCGTGGTGCTGAATATATGGTCGACTTTTTGCCTAAGGTGAAAATTGAAATCGTCATTGCTGACGATATCGTTGATACCTGCGTGGATACCATTATGCGCACGGCGCAGACGGGCAAAATCGGCGATGGGAAAATTTTCGTCTTTGACGTCGCACGCGTGGTACGTATCCGTACCGGCGAAGAAGACGAAGAGGCGATTTAAACCGCCCGTGACTGCTCAGGGGCTTGTCGGTTCAGGCCCCTGTTGTTATTTCTCCCCCGTCTTTCCCCCTTCCTTTGACAATCGCTCTCCTGTCCGGACAATAAGCCCCCCGAAGCCTTCAGGCTGAACTGCCACTTTTCAACAGTTAAGGACGATTATGGCTATCACCCGCCGCGATTTTCTCAACGGCGTCGCGATCACCGTCGCTGCCGGTATGACCCCCCTGCAGATATTACAAGCCTCGCCGCGACAGGCGCAAAAGACGCTGTACTATCCACCTTCGCTTACCGGCCTGCGCGGCAACCATCCGGGATCTTTTGAAAATGCCCACCGTCTGGGTCGCGATAATGTGGCGTTTGACTTCGCCTCTCAGCCGGTCACGGAAGCCTACGATCTGGTGGTGGTCGGGGCCGGGATCAGCGGTCTGGCTGCCGCCTGTTTCTGGCAGCAGCTTCATGGCAAACAGCAGCGTATTTTGTTGATTGATAATCATGATGACTTTGGCGGGCATGCTAAACGCAATGAGCTTAACGGGGACGGCGGCACCCTGCTGGGTTATGGCGGCAGCGAATCCTTCCAGTCTCCGCGCTCCAATTTCAGCCCGGTGGTGATGGATCTGATTCACTCCCTCGGCATCAGCCTTGACGGTATGGAGCAGGGCTTTGATAGAACCTTCTACCCGGATCTGGGCCTCAGCCGTGGCGTTTACTTTGACAGGAAAAATTTCGGCGTGGACAAAGTGGTCAGCGGCGATCCGGGCAGGGTAGTGGCCGACGATATTCCGCGTGACCGGCTTAACGGGCGTTCGTGGCAGGCCTTTATTAATGATTTCCCGCTGCCTGAAAGCGACCGTGAGGCGCTGATTGCGCTGCATACGGTACCGAAGGATTATCTGCCAGGTCTGAGCCAGCAGGAAAAGGTGGCCTGGCTGGATAAGCACAGCTACAGCACCTTCCTGCGTGAAAAAGTGGGTTTAAGCGAACAGGCCATCCGTTACTTCCAGCAGTCGACCAACGATTTTCAGGCCGTCGGTATTGATGCCACCGCCTGTAGCGACGCGCGTATCTGCGACCTTCCCGGCCTGGACGGTATGGGATTGCCGCCACTCGATGCGGAATCTCAGGCCGATCTTGACGATCCCTATGTCTTCCACTTTCCGGACGGGAACGCCACGCTGGCCCGTCTGATGGTGCGCAAACTCATTCCGGGCGTCACCTCCGCCGGGCAGAATATGAATGATATCGTGCAGGCGACGTTTGACTACAGCCAGTTAGATCGACCGGATTCCCCCGTCAGACTGCGCCTCAACAGCACCGGAATGCAGGTGGTGAACGTCGATAACCACGCTGAGGTGAGCTATATCACCGGCGATACGCTGACCCGGGTTCGTGCCGGCCGGGTGATAATGGCCGGTTATAACATGATGATCCCCTATCTGGTGCCGCAGATGTCGCCCGCGCAGCAGGAGGCGCTGAAGCAGAACGTTAAGGCACCGCTGGTCTACAGCAAGGTGAAGATTGCCAACTGGCAGCCGTTTATGCAGCTGGGCATCCACGAGTTTTATGCGCCAGGCGCACCTTACTCCCGTGTTAAGCTCGACTATCCGGTAAGCCTGGGCGGTTATCACCACCCGCACGATCCTCAGCAGCCCATCGGACTGCATATGGTGTATGTGCCGACGCTACCGGGCAGCGGACTCAGCCCGCGTGAGCAGTCGCGCAAAGGACGCGCCATGCTGCTGGGCACGCCGTTTGAGGTGCATGAACAGATGATCCGTGAACAGCTGCAGGCGATGCTCGGCCCGGCAGGTTTCGACCATCAGCGTGATATCCAGGCGATCACCGTTAACCGCTGGTCACACGGCTACTCTTATGCCCTGAGCGGCATGTTTGATGATGAAGAAGAGGCACAGCGGACTATCGAACGCGCCCGTGCGCCCGTTGGTCATATTTTCATTGCCAACGCCGACGCCGACTGGAGCCCTTACGCACACTCGGCTATCGATCAGGCCTGGCGGGCGGTCAATGAGCCGGCAGGTGGCACGTCAGCCCCGGGGGAAGCGTCATGAAGAGGGTCATCTTCAGCCTGATGTTACTGGCGGGCGGCCCTAGCTGGGCGATGTCGCCAGGGGAATATGTGGCAAAAGCTGGCGACTGCACGGCCTGCCATACCGCGCAGGGGGGCGTACCGATGGCAGGCGGGCTGCGCTTTGTCACGCCGGTAGGGGATATTTACAGCACCAATATAACCCCTGATAAACAACACGGCATTGGATGGTACACGTTTGCAGAGTTTGACCGGGCGATGCGACAGGGTGTAGCCCGTGACGGTCATCGTCTTTATCCGGCCATGCCCTACACCGCCTATGCAAAAATGAGCGAGGCGGATATGCACGCGCTGTACGACTTTCTGCTGCGGGAGGTGCCCGCCAGCAGCCAGGCGAACCGCGACAGCGACATTCCCTGGCTGCTGTCGGCGCGCTGGCCGCTGGGCATCTGGAACGTACTGTTCCATGAAGACCGCCGTTATCAGCCTGATGCGCAGCAGAGTGCGCAATGGAACCGGGGGGCTTACCTTGTGCAGGGGGCAGGACACTGCGGGAGTTGCCACACGCCGCGCGGCTGGGGAATGCAGGAGCAGGCGCTGGATCAGCAGGGTGAGAGCTATCTCAGCGGCGCAGAGCTGGACGGCTGGTATGCTCCCTCGCTGAGGGGATTGCCGGTGGAAGAGCTGGTGGCGCTGTTGAAAACCGGGCGTAGTGCACGGGGCGCGGTAGCGGGACCGATGGCGGACGTGGTCACCCACAGTACTCAGTATCTGACGGAGGCCGACCTCACCAGTATTGCCGTCTATCTGCGGAGTCTGCCTGCGGCGCCGGCAGCCCGCAGTCAGCCCGCCACGCCTTCCGCTGCAGGGGGGAAAATCTATGCCATGTACTGTTCAACCTGCCACGGCAGTGAGGGCGAGGGCAACGCTCACACCATTCCTGCGCTGGCGGGGAATGCCACCCTGACGGCGGACAATCCGCTGACCGCGCTGCGCGTGGTGCTGGACGGCGCACAGACGCCTGTCACACAGCAGGGGATGGCACAGACGATGCCGGGTTACGGCTGGGCGCTGAATGATGTTCAGATGGCCGAACTGATGAACTATGTGCGGCACAGCTGGGGTAATCAGGCTTCAGGCGTGAAACCTGCACAGGTGGCTGAGGCACGACATTTGAAGGAGAAGTAATGCGAAAAGGCATCCGGAGCTAAACGGATGGGAAGCACCCGCCTGCTGCTGACGTTCAGCAGCAGGCGGCCTTATCGCGCAGGGGCAGGATTACAGCGTCTTGTGCGGACCAAAGACTTCATAATGAATGCGATCTTGCGTTACGCCCAGTTCGAGCAGGCGTTTCTCTATCAGCTCCATAAAGGCCAGCGGACCGCACAGATAATATTGCATGGCTGGATCGCTCAGACGGGATTCCAGCGGCAGCAGGTTCATCAGCCCGCGACTGTCGTAACGGCCCTTATCCTGCTCCTGCGGATGGTTGTACCAGATATGCTGCCAGAACTGCGGTAACTCTGCGCCCAGGCCCGCCACTTCGTCAGCAAAAGCATGAGTCGTACCGTTTTCTGTCGCGTGGAGCCACTGAACGCCGGAAGGATGTTTGTCGGCAGCCAGCTGGTTCAGCATGGCCAGCATCGGCGTCAGGCCCACGCCGCCGGAAATCAGCGTCACCGGCGTGTCAGGGGTAATATCCAGGAAGAAATCCCCGGCGGGCGGTGCCAGATGAACCCGCTGGCCGGGCTGCTGCTGATGCAGCCAGCTGGAGAGAACGCCCCCCTCCTCATGACGAACGGCAATGCGGTAGTCGCGACCGTTTGGCGTGCGGGTCAGTGAGTACTGACGGATTTCCTGATTGGCAAAAGAGGGATCTTTCACCCACAGTGCCAGATATTGTCCGGCTTTGTAGTCCGCGACGGGCTGACCGTCCGTTGGCGTCAGAATAAAACTTTTTATCACGGCACTTTGTGGGGTGATCTCACTGATGACAAACTCACGCTGGCCGCCCCGCCAGCCCCCGACTTTCTCCTCGGTCTCTTCATAAATCTGCTCTTCGCGCTGGACAAAAATCCCTGCCAGCACGCCATAGGCTTTGCTCCAGGCTTCAAGGACTTCCTCTCCGGGATGCAACATTTCATCAATGCTCGCCAGCAGGTGCTTACCGACAATAGGATACTGATCCGGGCGGATCGCAAAGCTGGTATGTTTCTGGGCGATCTTTTCTACCGCAGGGCCCAGGGCGGCAAGGTTATCCAGGTGACTGGCGTAGGCGCAGACGGCATTAAACAGCGCTTCTGGCTGGTTGCCGGTGCTCTGATTGCTCATATTGAAAATGTCTTTCAGTTCAGGATTATGGCTGAACATTCGCTGATAGAAATGGGCGGCCAGGCGCGGGCCGAGTGCAGCAATGGCGGGAATGGTGGATTTCACAGTAGCAATGGTTTGGCTGTCCAGCATGGCGTGCTCCTTAGCAGGGATTATAAACATGTATTTTAAATATATCTTATAACCGCGCAGCTAATTCTGTAAATACACCTTATGAGTTAAGGGGTATTTTTTCGCACGTAACATCCGCTTCAGAACAACAGCCTGTCTGCGGCGGGCGAGGATACGCCCCGATCGGGGGCTGGCAGAAAAGTGTAACTAACCCTTGCCATTCCTGAAGCCAATCGTTTGCGTAAAAAGGCGGCCGTGATGCTATTCAACGGGTGGGTAAACAGTTTAAACTGTTTACCATCACCCCCAACGGGGGCATTCATTATTGAAAGTCAGTTGAGTCAGGAGATGCAGATGTTAAAGCGTGAAATGAACATTGCCGATTACGATGCCGAATTATGGCAGGCAATGGAGCAGGAGAAAGTGCGTCAGGAAGAGCATATCGAGCTGATTGCCTCTGAGAACTACACCAGCCCACGCGTGATGCAGGCTCAGGGATCTCAGTTGACCAACAAGTATGCGGAAGGGTATCCGGGCAAACGCTATTACGGTGGCTGTGAGTATGTGGATATCGTTGAGCAGCTGGCTATTGACCGTGCTAAAGCGCTGTTCGGTGCCGATTACGCTAACGTGCAACCGCACTCAGGTTCTCAGGCGAACTTTGCCGTTTATACCGCGCTGCTGCAGCCGGGCGATACGATTCTGGGCATGAATCTGGCCCACGGTGGTCACCTGACACACGGTTCGCCGGTTAACCTGTCCGGTAAATTGTATAACGTCATCCCTTACGGCATCGATGAAACCGGTAAAATTGATTACAACGAACTGGCTGAGCTGGCGAAAAAACACCAGCCGAAAATGATCGTTGGCGGCTTCTCTGCTTATTCTGGCGTGTGCGACTGGGCCAAAATGCGTGAAATCGCTGATACGGTAGGGGCTTACCTCTTCGTCGATATGGCGCACGTTGCCGGTCTGATTGCCGCTGATGTCTATCCTAACCCGGTTCCTCATGCGCATATCGTGACGTCGACTACCCACAAAACCCTGGCCGGCCCGCGTGGCGGTCTGATCCTGGCGCATGGCGGTGACGAAGATTTTTATAAGAAGCTGAACTCTGCCGTCTTCCCTGGTGGCCAGGGCGGCCCGCTGATGCACGTTATCGCGGGTAAAGCCGTGGCCTTCAAAGAAGCGATGGAGCCTGAGTTCAAAATCTATCAGCAGCAGGTAGCTAAAAACGCCAAAGCAATGGTAGAAGTGTTCCTGGCGCGTGGCTATAACGTGGTTTCCGGCGGTACGCACAACCATCTGTTCCTGCTGGACCTGGTGGACAAAAATCTGACCGGTAAAGAAGCGGATGCTGCCCTGGGCCGTGCCAACATTACCGTGAACAAAAACAGCGTCCCTAACGACCCGAAAAGCCCGTTTGTCACCTCCGGTATTCGTATCGGTTCCCCGGCGGTGACCCGTCGCGGCTTTAAAGAAGCGGAAGTCCGCGAACTGGCAGGCTGGATCAGCGATATTCTTGACAATATCAATGACGAAGGCGTGAGCGAGCGCGTGAAGAAGCAGGTACTGGATGTCTGCGCGCGCTTCCCGGTTTACGCATAACCTGAGCCTGTTTCCCCGGCGTCGTGGGGGAGCCTGATCGCAGATAGCGGGACACCAACGTGTCCCGCTATTTTTTTATCCTCCTTCACGGTGTACATTAGCCTCCACTTTGTCGGAGGGAAAATGGCGATACGTTCCACGTACTGGCTTGGACTGAGCTACTTCACCTACTTTTTCGCCTATGGCGTCTATCTGCCTTTCTGGGGCGTCTGGTTAAAAGACAGCGGCCTGCAGCCGGAAAAGATCGGTCTGTTACTGGGATGCGGTATGATTGCGCGGTTTGTCGGTAGTCTGGTGATCGCGTCACGCGTCACCCATCCTTCCCGACTGATTACGGTGCTGCGCCTGCTGGCGCTCCTTACCCTGCTGTTTGCGCTGGGCTTTTGGGCGGGTTCCCAGTGGTTATGGCTGCTGCTGATCATGGTGGGCTTCAACCTGTTCTTCTCGCCGCTGGTTCCCCTGAGTGATGCACTGGCCGCCACATGGCAGCGGCAGATTGCGCTAGCCTACGGTCCGGTGCGGCTCTGGGGATCGCTGGCTTTTGTCATCAGCTCGGCTCTGACCGGCGTACTGGTGACCCACTTTTCCTACCATGCCATTCTGGTGCTGCTGTGTGTGGGCTGCGGGGCGATGATCGGCGGGATGATGCTGCGGCCGGCGGTGATGCCGGTGGGGACAGAAAAACAGGCGCAGCATGCCGGATGGACACAGTGGAAGCAGATGCTGAGTGAGAACGCTGTCTGGCGTTTCCTGCTGTGCGTGACGCTGATGCAGGGCGCACATGCGGCTTATTACGGATTCAGCGCCATCTACTGGCAGGAGGCGGGCTATTCGTCAGGCACGGTA
This sequence comes from Erwinia persicina NBRC 102418, assembly GCF_001571305.1. Lineage (GTDB taxonomy): Bacteria > Pseudomonadota > Gammaproteobacteria > Enterobacterales > Enterobacteriaceae > Erwinia > Erwinia persicina. Next base: position 82,182 of record NZ_BCTN01000008.1, read on the forward strand.
GGCTACCTGTGGTCGCTGGGGGTAGTGGCTGAAATCGTCATTTTTGCCGCCAGTAACCGGCTATTCTGCCGCTGGAGCGCGAGTGATCTGCTGCTGCTCTCCTGTATTTCTGCGCTGATACGCTGGAGCATCATGGCGTCATCCACCGAACTGGGCTGGCTGATCGCCGCACAGCTCCTCCATTGTGGCAGTTTTACGCTTTGTCATCTGGCCGCGATGCGCTTTATTGCTGCCCGTGACGGCGGAGAGGTTATCCGGCTCCAGTCCGTCTATTCGGCGCTGGCAATGGGCGGCGGTATCGCCCTGATGACCATGGTCTGTGGCGTGCTGTTCCAGCATCTGCAGGGGGGCGTATTCTGGGTGATGGCGCTGCTGGTCGTGCCGGTGCTTTTTCTGCGGCCAAAAGTCAGCTGACTACGACTCCAGCAGCGTGCGGATACTGCGCTGCTGGTGTTCTCCCAGCGGCAGTTCCGCATGGATCAGCGGGGGAGAGTAGAGCGGCAGTGGGGTGGCATAGGGAGTGATCACCAGTGCGATGCCCTTCGGCGCGCTGTGACGCTGAAAATCGGCAACATCCTGATATTTGATATTCAGCGGCAGCAGCGTCAGTTCGCGTAGCTGCTGTTCGACCTGACGTTCCAGCTCCCGATCGTGGCCGATCAGCAGCAGCACCTGTTTTTCCTGCAGGGCGCTTTCCTGCATCAGCCACGCACCGAAAATAATCGCAATCAGCCCCATCTCTTCATCGCTGAACTGCACGCCGTACTGCTGCTCGAAAGCGGCCACCGCTTCACGGGTGGTGCGTAACAGACGGGGATACTGCTGGGCGATATCCTCAACCAGACTGTGGTCGATGCCAATGGAGAACAGTGCGCGCTCCAGGGCTTGCGCCAGATGTGTATACAGCTGCGCGCTGAGACCGTCATCATTACTGAACACCATGCCAGACAGCGCCTGAAAGCGCTGAATCAACAGCTGGACAGACTGCAGCAGCTGGCGTTCATGCTCCGCGTGGGGATGTTGCAGCATCGGGATATGTAACTGGCTAAAGAGCAGGGTAAGCAGATCGCGCTCACCGGCGGTCGCCTGATAGCCGCGTTTGCGCCAGCAACGAACTATCTCCTCCGCCAGCGCCGACTCACCTTTTCCTCTCAGCCACTGTTGCTGAACCGGGGTGAAGTCTGGCTGGCAGGGCCAGGCCAGCGTAAAACGCAGCCAGACCTGCAGGAACTGAGCGTCACGGGGGCTGAACTCCCGCCCCAGGTGAAGTGAGCAGTGCTGGATAAGCGCCAGCAGATTGTGTTCATCGTATAACGCTTTATCAACGGATAGCGAATGAAGCCGCTGTCTGATGGTGCGGGAAAAATCATTATGAACAAATGACGGCGACAGACGCAGCGCGCGACGCAGGCTGTGGAGCAGACAGAGGCGGCGATCCAGATCCGTCCCGCAAAGTGACAGCGCTCCCTGACCGTCCTGTTCAATAACAAGATGGTGATAACGCTGAATTTCCTCTGCGACCTTCGCTATATCTTGCCGGGTTACGGCGTGTTCCACTCCGTTAAGCTGGCAAACCGACGCCTCAGTAACCGAGGCGTCAGGAAGGCACAGCATTAAAAGTAGGTGGCAACGGCGCTGTTGACTGGACAGGACAGAAATTTCTGGTGAGTATGCACTCATCATCTGTGATCCCAGTGACGATTAATTCTGCTAAGGATAGACTGGCCCACGGAGGCTGTGGCTCGGGAAGGCGCTTTTATTCAGAGCTTTTAAGACAGGTCACAAAAATAATCGACAAAAACTGAGGTGAGGGTTATTTTGTTATATTATAACAGAAGTGGAGCGTTCGGTGTCGTGCTGATGGCACTGGTGGCCCCGTATGCCGGTGCGCACCCGCACAGTTTTATCGATATGCATACCACCCTCGTCCATCAGGGTGATCAGTTAACCGGGCTGAAAATGCGCTGGGTGATGGATGAAATTACCTCCGCTGATCTGTTATACGATGCCGGAACGGCAAAACCAGGCTCTGTGGTGTGGAAAAAACTGGCGGCAGAGGTGATGGCAAACGTACTGGGACAGCATTACTTCAGCGAGTTCTGGCACCAGAAGCAGCCGGTCAAGTTTGATAATCTGCCACCGGAATACCATCTGTCGCGTGAAGGGCCCAAGGCGGTGCTGGAGTTTATCCTGCCGCTGGCCCACCCCCAGGCGCTGAAAGGCCAGCGTTACCTTTTTTCCACCTTTGATCCGACGTACTTTGTTGATATGTATTACGATTCTGAAAAATCCCTGACCATCCCGACTGAACTGGCTTCGCAGTGCCGCTTCGAACTTCACACCCCAAAGCCGGATGCCTCCATGCAGGCCTATGCGCTGTCACTGGATAAAGCCGATGCACCCGCTGAAGAGATGGATCTGGGGCGGCAGTTTGCTCAGACGGTGACGTTGATATGTCAGTAAACGACACTGTCCGCCCGCCGCGCAGGGTAACTCTCTGGCCTTTTGCACTGCTGGTGCTGTTGCTGGTGGGGGCCGGCGTGTGGGTCTGGCAGCACTGGCCGTCAATCCTGCTGCAAAGCATTTTGTGGCAGAAGACGTTGCATCAGCAGATGACCGGGTTACTGCAGCAGGTGGCCAGCAATCCTCATCAGGCGGGGCTGACGCTGATGGGCTTCAGCCTGCTCTATGGCGTGCTGCATGCGCTTGGGCCCGGGCATGGCAAAGTGGTGATTGCCACTTTCCTGGCAACACACCCGACAAAAATGAAAACCAGCCTGCAACTGACGCTGGCCGCTGCCGTGGTGCAGGGGGGCATGGCGATCGCACTGGTGACCGTGATGCTCGGCGTGTTACAGCTCTCATCCCGCCAGCTCCATCTCAGCAGCTACTGGCTGGAAAAGGGCAGTTATTTGCTGGTCAGCGGACTGGGCGTCTGGCTCTGCTGGCGCGCGTTGCAACAACTTCGGCTGACGCTGCGCCCGCCGGCAGCACGAATGACCATCACCCGCATCCTGCCTGCCGATCATCAGCACAGTGACCACTGCGGCTGCGGGCACCAGCACGTGCCGGACAGCGCGATGCTTTCCCAGGTGACGGGCTGGAAAACCCGCGTCGCCGTGGTGCTGTCAATGGGCCTGCGGCCGTGCTCGGGGGCGATCATGATGCTGCTGTTCTCGAAAGTGATCGGCGTGTACCTGTGGGGTGTCCTGTCGGCGGTGGTGATGGCGCTCGGCACGGCGATGACGGTGTCGGCGATGGCGCTGCTGGTGCAGCTCTCACGTGCGCTGGCCCGGCGGTTAACCCAAAACCGTGGCCGTGCTGGCTGGCACGCCGTCGCGCTGAACAGCCTTGCGCTGCTGGGGGGGATCCTGCTGGTCGCCGCCGGTGCGCTTCTGTGGCTCAGCGCCCAGCCTGGTATGTCCGGGGGTATCCGTCCGATGTTCCTGCAATAAAAAAGGGCTGACCACAACGTGGTCAGCCCTGACAGAAGAGGGTCTTCGACCCGCCCCTTTACGGCAGCAGCAGCGATTAACGCTTCAGGGCTTCGCTCAATTCGTCACGCATGTTGGCCAGCATCGCTTTCACGACGCGCGGGTTACCGGCGACGATATTGCCTGACAGCATATAGCCATGTGCGCCAACAAAGTCAGTGACCAGACCACCCGCTTCACGCACCAGCAGTTCACCGGCGGCAAAGTCCCACGGTTTCAGGCCAATCTCGAAGTAACCATCAACGCGACCAGCGGCCACATAGGCCAGATCCAGCGCAGCAGAGCCGGTGCGACGGAAGTCTGCACACTGGGTAAACAGTTTGCCTACGATATTGATATACGGGGTCGCGTGCTGTTTCAGTTTGAACGGGAAACCGGTCGCCAGGATGGTGCCATCCAGATCGCGGGCGGTGCCGCCGCGCAGACGGTAGCCGTTAAGCTGGGTGCCCTGACCGCGAACGGCGCTGAACAGTTCATTACGCATGGGATCATACACCACCGCGACTTCAGTGCGGCCTTTGATGCGTACGGCGATAGAAACACAGAAATGAGGCAGACGTTTAATGTAGTTGGTGGTGCCATCCAGCGGATCGATAACCCATTGTACATCCTGGTCTTCGCCTGGCAGCTCACCGCTCTCTTCAGTAATGATGGTGTGCTGAGGGTAGGACTTGCGGATCACTTCAATAATCTGGCGTTCCGCTTCACGGTCAACATTGGTGACAAAATCGTTGCTGCCCTTCTGGGTGGCTTCGACTGAGTCCGGGGTTTCATAGTGCTTAGCAATTACGTTTCCGGCCTTGCGCGCGGCGCGCACGGCAATGTTGAGCATTGGATGCATATTAAGTTTCGTCTCGCTGGATGTTAAAGAACGGTATATCATTTTATCTGATATAAATCGGCGCGTAGTATAGCAGGGCATAACGGCAAATGTCCTTAAAATATGTTAGTATCGCCAAATTAACTCCCGGACTTCAGAATCCTTATGCTGCAAAATATCCGAATTGTGCTGGTGGAAACCTCTCACACCGGCAACATGGGATCCGTCGCTCGCGCGATGAAAACCATGGGCTTAACCAACCTTTATCTGGTCAATCCACTGGTCAAACCGGACTCGCAGGCCATTGCCCTGGCGGCCGGGGCCAGCGACGTGATTGGCGATGCGAAAATTGTCGACACCTTTGATGAAGCCATTGCCGGCTGTAGCCTGGTGGTAGGCACCAGCGCACGCTCGCGTTCCCTGCCGTGGCCGATGCTTGACCCGCGTGAGTGCGGTCTGAAAAGTGTGGAAGAGGGGCAGCAGGCACCCGTCGCCCTGGTCTTTGGCCGTGAACGTGTCGGCCTGACGAACGAAGAACTGCAGAAGTGCCACTATCACGTCGCCATCGCCGCCAACCCGGATTACAGCTCGCTGAATCTGGCAATGGCCGTCCAGGTGATTACCTATGAGGTGCGGATGGCCTATCTGCAGTCGCTGGACACCCCGCAGGAAGCGGCCGCTGAATCACCCTATCCGCTGGTGGATGATCTTGAGCGCTTCTATCAGCATATGGAAAAAATGATGATCGGCAGCGGTTTCCTGCGTGAAGCCAGCCCGGGGCAGGTGATGAGTAAAATGCGTCGTTTGTTTACCCGCGCGCGCCCGGAGCGGGACGAGCTGAATATCCTGCGTGGGATGCTGTCATCGTTTGAGAAAAAGTAGGGTGAATGAGCCCTAACGGGTGAATAAAATAACAGCATAATAGTTGAGTGTTTTACTTGGTTAAATAGTTGAGTGTTTTAGTAGGTTAAATACTTGACCAATTTACTCGGGAATGTCAGACTTGCGTCCATATTTTGTTAACACCCATCCAGGGTTATAACCGAGGTTGTAAACGCCATGAGACTGACATCCAAAGGCCGTTATGCTGTTACCGCTATGCTTGATGTTGCGCTGCATTCCCATGAAGGCCCGGTGCCTTTAGCGGATATTTCAGAGCGTCAGGGCATTTCCCTTTCTTATCTTGAGCAGCTGTTCTCCCGTCTGCGTAAGAACGGTCTGGTGGCCAGCGTACGTGGTCCGGGTGGTGGTTATCTGCTGGGTAAAGGCGCTGATGCTATCGCGGTGGGTGCGGTGATCACTGCCGTTGATGAGTCCGTGGATGCAACAAAGTGCCAGGGCAAAGAAGGCTGTCAGGGCGGCGAGCGCTGCCTGACGCATGTGCTGTGGCGTGACCTGAGTGAGCGCATTAGCGACTTCCTCAACAATATTACGCTGGCTGAACTGGTCAACAATCAGGAGATCCTGGAAGTGGCTGACCGTCAGAACAGCAATGAAATCCGCCGTGCGCCTAATGGGCGTATGCAGGAAACAATTAACGTCAATCTGCGCGCCTGATCGCAGTCCGGGCGGGGCTCGTTCTTCGCCCCCGGAAATGAATAAAAGGCCTGCACGGGCCTTTTATTCATTTCTGCTTCCAGCAAAGATTTCAGGGCGCAGAAGGGCGGCAATCGATAAACCTCCCGGAGCTTAACGAGCAATGAAATTACCGATTTATCTGGATTATTCTGCCACCACGCCCGCCGATCCTCGCGTGGCCACTAAGATGATGCAGTATCTCACCCTGGACGGTACCTTTGGCAATCCGGCTTCCCGCTCTCACCGTTATGGCTGGCAGTCAGAAGAAGCGGTTGACGTGGCGCGAAACCAGATTGCTGAACTGGTCGGGGCTGATCCGCGTGAAATCGTGTTCACATCCGGTGCAACCGAAGCCAATAACCTCGCCATAAAAGGGGCTGCCAGCTTCCATAAGGAAAAGGGCCGTCACATTATTACCTGCACCACAGAACATAAAGCGGTCCTGGACACCTGCGCGCAGCTGGAGCACGAGGGCTACAGCGTCACGTATCTCAACCCGCGCCACGACGGCACGCTCGATCTGCAACAGCTGACTGACGCTTTTCGCGACGATACGGTGCTGGTGTCTGTTATGCACGTCAACAATGAGATCGGTGTGGTGCAGGACATCGCCACCATCGGCGATCTGTGCCGTGAGCGCGGCATCCTCTTCCACGTTGACGCCACGCAGAGCGTGGGGAAATTACCCATCGATCTGAGCGTCCTGAATGTCGACCTGATGTCTTTCTCCGCTCATAAGATTTACGGGCCGAAGGGCATTGGTGCGCTGTACGTCAGCCGTTCGCCACGTATCCGCCTCGACGCGCAGATCCACGGTGGTGGGCACGAACGCGGGATGCGCTCCGGGACGCTGCCAGTTCATCAGATCGTCGGAATGGGTGAAGCGTATCGCATCGCGAAGGAAGAGATGACCCACGAGATGGCGAGGCTTGGCGCACTGCGCAGCCGCCTGTGGGCGGGGCTGAGCAGCATTGAAGAGGTCTACCTTAATGGTTCTCTGGCGCAGGGGGCGGCAAATATTCTCAATGTCAGTTTTAACTACGTTGACGGCGAGTCGCTGATTATGGCGCTGAAGGATCTGGCGGTATCGACCGGATCGGCCTGTACGTCAGCCAGTATGGAACCGTCCTACGTTCTGCGCGCACTTGGGCTGAATGATGAGCTGGCTCACAGCTCAATTCGCTTCTCTCTCGGCCGGTTTACCACCGAAGAAGAGATCGACTACGCTATTCAACTGGTGCAAACGTCGATCAGTCGCCTGCGCGAGCTTACGCCGCAGTGGAAAGCCTTCAAAGCCAGCGGCGCTAAACAGGCCGGCTGATTTATCCGGCATTGATCCCCCCGGGCCGGATTTTCGGCCCGTCTGACACGCTCTGCATTCCGCTGTCGCATCCAGCAAAAACATCCCTGTCACATTTCTGTTAGTCTGGCTGTACAATTGAACTGCGGAAAAATCGCAGCGACCGGGCATTGCCGGTCTGAAAGATGAAAAATTAAAAGGAGCCATGCGATGACCACCCCTATGAATATTACCCTGTCAACGGCCGCGGCCGACCTGCGTTGGGGAGAAAAAGCCACCCTGAGCAGCAATGACAGTGGCATGACGATCCACCTGACCGGCAGCGAACCGCTGGTCACCATTCAGCGCGCGGCGCGCAAAATTGATAACCAGGGCATCCGCCACGTCAGCCTGAGCGGCGAGGGTTGGGATCTGGAAAACAGCTGGGCGTTCTGGCAGGGCTATCGCGGTCCAAAAGGTGAGCGTGAGGTGCAGTGGGCCACGCTGGCAGAGAGTGACCAGCAGGAACTGGCTAATCGCCTGAAAATCATCGACTGGGTACGTAACACTATCAACCTGCCGGCGGAAGAACTGGGCCCGGAACAACTCGCGACCCGTGCCATCGATCTGCTGTGCGACGTTGCCTGCGATGCGGTCAGCTACCGCATTATCAAGGGTGACGATCTGAAAGCTCAAAACTACATGGGACTGCATACGGTCGGGCGGGGGTCATCACGCAGCCCGGTGTTGCTGACACTCGATTATAACCCGGGCGGCAGCGATGACACGCCGGTTTACGCCTGTCTGGTGGGCAAAGGTATCACCTTTGATACCGGCGGTTACAGCCTGAAGCAGAGTGGCTTTATGGACTCCATGAAGTCAGATATGGGCGGCGCAGCGACCCTGACCGGTGCACTGGCACTGGCGGTCAGCCGTGGCCTGAAAAAGCGCGTGAAGCTGATCCTCTGCTGTGCTGATAATATGGTCAGCGGCAACGCTTTCAAGCTGGGCGATATTATTCGCTATCGCAACGGTAAATCAGTGGAAGTGATGAACACTGATGCCGAAGGTCGCCTGGTGCTGGCCGATGGTCTGATCGATGCCAGCGCGCTGAATCCGGAGCTGATTATCGATGCCGCTACGCTGACCGGGGCGGCCAAAACCGCGCTGGGCAACGACTATCATGCGCTGTTCAGCTTTGACGACGCGCTGGCACAGTCACTGATGCGCTGCGCTGAGGGCGAAAATGAACCTTTCTGGCGTTTGCCGCTGGCCGAGTTCCACCGCAGCCATCTGCCGTCAAACTTTGCTGATCTGAACAACATTGCCAGCCCGTCGCACTCTGCGGGTGCCAGTACAGCGGCGGCGTTTCTGTCACACTTCGTCAGCGACTACCAGCAGGGCTGGTTGCACATCGACTGCTCGGCAACCTATCGCAAAGGTGCGGTCGATCAGTGGGCTGCCGGCGCAACCGGTCTGGGCGTCCGTACTGTCGCTAACCTGCTGTTAAGCCGGGCGTAATATTTCAGGCCGATCGCCCCACGATCGGTCCTTCGTCGGGGCGGCCCTGCTTTCAGGTCCGCCCGCTGTACACTCTGGAACCTATTCATGAACGAACTAAACCCGCGGCTGGAAGAAGTACTGAAACTGGCGGCGACAGAACCGGCACATCGCCCGGAATTTTTTACGCTGCTGATGGACGCCAGCGTGGTGGTGCCGGGCGAGAGTGCTCACCCTGAACAGGCCGTTGATGCCAGTACACCCGTTGATTTACAGCACTGGGAAAAAGACGACGGCACCAGCATTATTCCGTTTTTCACGTCGACGGCAGCCCTCGCGCAGGCAGTCAGCGGTGAGCAGGCCTATCTGGTGATGCCGGTGCGTACGTTGTTTGAAATGACGCTGGGCGAAGCGCTGTTTCTCAATCCTAAATTACCGAATGGCAAAGAGTTTTCCCCGCGTGAAATTGCACATCTGTTAGGCGAGGGCAGCAGCGCGCTGAGCCAGCAGACGGTACTGGAGGGGGGAACTTCGCTGTTGTTATCGGAGCTCGCCGAACCGCCGGCGCAGATGATTGACTCGCTGACCCAGCTGCTGGCGAAATACAAGACCGTTCGCCGTGCCTACGTCGCGCAGATCAAAGAGCATGCAGACCAGCCTGCCAATTTACTGATTGGCATCGAAGGTGAGGGCGATCTTGAGGCGATTATCCAGGCGGCAGGCAGCGTGGCGACCGATACGCTGTTAGAGGATGAGCCGATTGATATCTGTCAGGTTGTGGAAGGCGAAAAGGGCATCAGTCACTTCTTTGTTGCCCATATCACCCCCTTCTACGAACGGCGCTGGGGCAGCTTCCTGCGGGACTTTAAGGTGAAGAATATCGACTGAAAGGAGGGGGCGGACTGCAATATCCGCCCCCTGCGGTCTGCGTTATAAGGCGTCGTTGACGATCGGCAGGTCGTTCCGTGCCCCCCATTCACCCCAGGACCCGTCGTACAGCGCCACGTTTTTTAACCCCAGACTGGTCAGTGCGAGGATCACCACCACGGCGGTGACTCCGGAGCCGCAGCTGGCGATCACTGGCTGTGACAGATCCACGCCCTGCTGGCTGAAAATCGCCTGCAGTTCGGCCGCTGGTTTTAAGCGTCCTTCGGTGACCAGGGTATTCCACGGCACGTTCAGGCTGCCCGGGATACGCCCGCGATGCAGCCCCGGCCGTGGCTCGTCCACCTCACCGTGAAAGCGGTTGGCGGCACGGGCATCAACAATCTGTGCGCCGCCTTCATGGCTGGCCAGCAGCACGTCCGTTACGCGTTTAACTTCGCCTTCACCGTGATCGGCTTCGAATTCGCTTTCTGCCAGTTTCACCGGGCCACTCGCCAGCGGCAGCTGCGCCTGCTTCCACCCCGCCAGTCCCCCGGCCAGAATGGAAATCTGCTTCACGCCAAAATGCCGCAGCATCCACCAGGCACGCGGGGCAGAGAACAGATTACCCTCATCGTAAATCACCAGATGCTTATCATTGTCGATGCCCAGCTCACGCATCGCCACGGCGAAGGTCTCCGCCCGGGGCAGCATATGTGGATAAGCACTGGTGTGATCCGACAGGGCTTCAATATCAAAAAACGGCGCATCCGGCAGGTGTTCAGCCTGATATTCTTCCCGCACGTTGCGGGTTTTCTCCAGGCCTGGCGGCAGCATGCGTGCGTCCAGTACCTGCAGGTTGTCGTCATTCAGATGTTCTGCCAGCCAGTCGGCAGTCACAAAAAGCGAAGGAGTCGTCATCGCGGCCTCATTGTCAGTAACGTTTAGCTGAGTGTCAGTGATTTTGTCAGCTATCACAAGGCGAAATCACGCTATTCAGAGCTGGCTCTGGATTCCTGAAAAATCTTTGCCACCGCCGATAGATATTGCCCGGAGAAACTATTACTCTTTGACCAATTTTGTAACATGGAAGGTTCCTTCTGATGGATGTGATCACGTTTATCCTGCGCTTGCCTTTTACCCTGCTAAAAGCGCTGTGCTGGCTCCTGTCGCGGTTTTTTCGCATGCTGGGATGGCTGCTACGCCCGCTGCTGGGTGAGGTTAACTGGCGTGCCCCACGCTGGGTAACGCCCCTGAAGCGCAGCGTTGCCCGTCTGGAGCAGGGTGTTGAGCGACATCCGAAGAAGATTGCCCTTGGCGTACTGCTGCTGATCGCCGCAGGAGTGGCTGGTATCTATGGCTGGCACGCGTGGCAGAACCGTCCTAAGCCGATTGAAGTCGCACCGCTGACCATCCAGCAGAGCAGCGCACAGGCAGTCAACCCGGAGGCGGTTGACTACAGTGCGGCTAAACCCGCCGTACAGACGCTGACGCTCCGGTTTAACCAGTCCGTGGCCCCGGTCACCCAGGTCGGTAAAAAGATCACCGAGGGGATCCGTATTCGCCCATCGCTGGCCGGTGAGTGGCAGTGGCAGAACGCCTGGACGCTGGTCTTTACCCCGGCGCAACCGCTGCCGATGGGCGCGGGCTACGAGGTCACGCTGAAACCTGACACGCTGCTGGCCCCCCAGATCCGTATTGACCAGACCAGCTATACCTTTACTGTCCCCGCTTTTGACTATCAGATTGCCAGTAGCGAGTACTATCAGGATCCGCAGGACAACAGCCAGCATAGCGCGATTTTTAACCTCAGGTTTACTGCCCCTGCTGATGTGCAGAGCGTGGAAAAACAGCTCTCGCTGGGCCTGACGGCAGCCCGTGGCCAGCCTGAGCAGCCGCTGAAATACAGCGTGACCTGGGATGAGAAGAAGCTCAATGCCTGGGTGCGTTCTTCTGCTTTACAGCCGATGGATCACGGCGGTGCGGTGCATCTGCAGGTCAACAGCGGGGTCACACCTTCGCATCCCGGCAATCCGGTAACGCGTAAGACCAACGGCTGGGTAAACGTGCCGAATCTCTACAGCCTGAGCCTGAATGATATCAGCGCTGAAGTGGTGGATAAGCCAGGCAGCCAGGGCGAACGCGCGCTGATTGTCGGCTTCAGCGATGCCGTGCGCGACGCAGACGTCAGGAAAGGGGTCAGGGCCTGGCTGCTGCCAGAGAAAGATCCGCGACGCCCCGCCAGTCAACAGACAGATGAGGCCTATACCGTCTGGGATCAAGACAATGTCGATCAGAGTATCATTGACCGCTCTCCGGCTGTGCCGTTAAGCCTGAATGACGCAGAAGAAACCTGGCAGGCGCAGTTCAGCTTTAAATTTGATGCCCCGGCTAAACGCTACCTGCTGGTGTTGACCGATAACGCGATGACGTCCAGCGGCGGCTACAAAATGGCTGAAAAAGCCTGGCGCGTGGTTCAGGTGCCGGACTATCCGAAGCTGCTACAGTTTGCCGCCCAGGGGGCACTGCTGTCGGTCAACGGCGATAAACGCATCAGCGTGGCAGCGCGCAATGTGCCGGGGCTGCGTGTCGACATTAAGCGGGTTATCCCCAGTCAGTTACAGCACATCGTTTCGTTTAAAAGCCGGCAGTTCGCATCGGCCGATTTTAACCGCCTGAACGATGAGTACTTTACCGAGCGCTTCCGCTACCAGACGACGGTCAATAACGACAAACCGGGCGAGGTCAGCTATCAGGGCGTTGACCTGTCGCGCTATCTCTCTACCCGTCCGGACTCTCATCGCGGCGTGTTCCTGCTGACCCTGTCTGAATGGTCACCGCAGCAGAAAGAGCCTGAGCCAGGCGAAGAGGAGTATCAGGAAGAGGACGGACAGCAGGAAAGCACCGGCGACTCTCGCTTTGTGGTGGTGACCGATCTGGGCATCATTGCCAAGCGTTCGCAGGATAAAACCCGCGATCTGTTTGTTCAGTCGATCAGCAGCGGTCAGCCGGTCGCCGGGGCGCAGGTGTCGGTGGTGGCAAAAAATGGCGAAAAACTGCTGACCCGTCAGACCGGTGAGGACGGGCACGTCAGCTTCCCGTCGCTGGAGGTTTATACCAGCGAACGCGAAGCGGTGATGTTCCTTGTGGAAAAAGACGGGGATGTCTCCTTCCTGCCGACCGGACGGGATAACGACCGCGGCCTGGATTTCTCCCGCTTTGACGTCTACGGCGAAACCACTCCGGATGACACCCGCACCCTCGGCAGCTATCTTTTCTCGGACCGGGGTGTCTATCGTCCCGGCGATACGTTCCATATAGGTATGATCACCCGTGCCGCTGACTGGGCCGTGCCGGTGGGCGGCATTCCGGTGCGTGCTGAAATACGTGACCCGCGCGATAAGCTGATGCGTACTGTTCCGCTGACCCTCAGTGCCAGTGGCTTTAACGAGCTGAGTTTCACCACTGAAGAGAGCTCGCCGACGGGAGAGTGGAATATTTACCTTTATCTGCCGGGGAAAGACGATGACTCCACGCGTCTGCTCGGCAGTACGTCGGTCAACGTGAAAGAGTTCGAGCCTGACCAACTGAAGGTCCGACTGACCCTGACCCCGGCTCATCAACAGGGCTGGGTTAAACCGGATGCGCTGAAAGCCAGTATTGACGTGCAGAATCTGTTCGGTACCCCGGCGCAGGGGCGCCGCGTGGCATCTAAAATGACCCTGCGTCCGGTATACCCGGCCTTTGATCGCTATGCAGACTACGCCTTTTATGAAGCGCGTTCGGCCAGCGAAGGTTATGAAACTGAACTGGAAGACAGCACCACCGACGAAAACGGGGCCGCTGCGATCAAGCTGGATCTGAGCGGATTTGGTGAGTCGACCTACCAGCTGCAGCTGCTGTCAGAAGCCTTTGTCGCCGGGGGCGGTCGTTCCGTCGCGGCCACGGCCCGCACGCTGGTCTCTCCCTATGATTACCTGATCGGTGTAAAAGCCGACGGCGATCTGGGGTACATCCATCAAAACGCCGTGCGCAATGTCAATCTGATCGCCATCGATCCGTCACTGGACACCCTGGCGATTAACGGCCTGTCGCTACATCTTCTGCAGCAAAAATACCTGTCGGTACTGACCCGGCAGGAGTCAGGGGTCTATAAGTATCAGTCGAAGCTGAAAGAGATCCCGCTGTCGGAAACGCCACTTGATATACCTGCCAGCGGTCATACCTTCGCTCTGGCCACCGACAAACCGGGTGACTACGTGCTGGTGGTGGAAAATGCCCAAGGTGAGGTGCTGAACCGTATCGCTTACAGTGTGGCCGGTAACGCCAACCTGACCCGCTCCCTCGACCGCAATGCGGAGCTGAAACTGAAGCTGAACAGCGACACGTATCAGCCGGGCAGTGAGATTGAAGTGGCGATCAACGCGCCTTATACAGGCAGCGGACTGATCACCATCGAAAAGGATCGGGTTTACAGCTGGCAGTGGTTCCACACCACCACCACCAACTCGGTACAAAAGATCCGTATTCCAGCCGGGCTGGAGGGCAATGCCTATATCAACGTGCAGTTTGTGCGTGATATTAATTCGGACGAAATCTTTATGAGCCCGCTGAGCTATGGGGTCATGCCGTTTAAAATCAGTAATGATGCGCGTAAGAACAGTCTGCAACTGGCGGCCCCGGCGGTGATCAAACCGGGCGACGATCTGACGGTCGACGTCACCACCGACGGACCGCAGCAGGTAGCGGTATTTGCGGTGGATGAAGGGATCCTGCAGGTTGCACGCTATCGCCTGACCGATCCGCTGGACTACTTCTTCCGCAAGCGTGAACTGAATGTGGAAAGCTCACAGATCCTCGATCTGATCCTGCCGGAGTTCAGCAAGCTGATGTCGCTGACCTCTGCGCCGGGTGGTGACGGTGGCGAAGGGCTGGATCTGCATCTCAACCCGTTTAAACGCAAGCGCGACAAGCCGGTCGCTTTCTGGTCGGGCATCACTGACGTGAACGGGCAGGCACGGTTTAGCTGGCCAGTGCCAGACTACTTCAATGGCAGGATCCGCGTGATGGCCATTTCGGTTACGGCGGATAAAATCGGGAAAGCCGAAACCGGCACCACCGTACGTGATGACATGATTCTGACGCCAAACGTTCCGGCGATGGTGGCCCCCGGGGATGAATTTGACGTCAGCGTGGGCGTCAGCAATAACCGCGAAGGGCAGGGGAATGACAAACTGCCGGTGACGATCAGCGTCACGCCACCGCCTCAGCTTGAGGTGGTAGGGCAGGCCGCGCAGCCGCTGCAACTGGCGGCAAAACAGGAGGGCGTGGTCAGCTTCCGTCTGCGTGCCAAAGCTGAACTGGGCGATGCGCCACTGGTCTTCAGCGCGCAGTATGCGGATAAAACCAGCCGGCGCACGCTAAGTACCTCTGTACGTCCGGCAATGCCGTTCCGTATCCAGACGGTGATGGGACGGATGAACGGCAGTCAGCAGCAGGTGGATAACCTGCGCCTGATGTTTGATGCCTTTGCGCAGCGCCAGGCGTCGGTTTCGAATTCACCGCTGGTGCTGACCAGCGGCCTGGCAACGTACCTGGCGAACTACCCCTATTACTGTTCTGAACAGATTGTCAGCCAGTCCATCCCGCTGCTGTTGCAAAGCGAACATCCCGAGCTGCGCAACGGGCTGGATGCCGCTAACGTGCGCCAGCAGCTGAAGGGCATTCTCGACGTGCTGCGCTCCCGACAGAATGGTGAGGGCGCTGTGGGTCTGTGGATGGCGACCCCGCAGGCGGATCCGTTTATTACGCCGTATGTGGTGCAGTACCTGCTGGAGGCAAAAGCCGCCGGTTATCCGCTGCCTGCCGGTATGCTGGAGGAGGCCAACGTTGCGTTGCGTTCGCTGGCCGCCAGCGGTTATGACGATCTCTATCACCTGCGACTGCGTGCCTGGGCGGTTTATCTGCTGACGCGTCAGGGTGAGATCACCACCAGTGCGCTCGGCGCAGTGCAGGAAACGCTGAAAAAACGCTATCCCGACAGCTGGCAGACCGATCTCAGTGCACTCTATCTGGCCTCGTCCTGGCGCTTACTGAAGGCCGATGATGAAGCGGAACGGCTGTTTGAGCCGGGCTGGCAGGCGCTGAATAAGGCGTATGACAAAAGCTGGTGGACACAGAACTACTACGATCCGCTGGTTCAGGATGCCACCCGGCTGTATCTGATCACCCGCCACTTCCCGGAAAAAGTGGCCGCGATCCCACCGCAGCTGCTGGAAAACATGGTCATGGCTCTGCGCGAAGAACGTTACACTACCTTCTCAGCGGCAATGAGCATTCTGGCGCTGGAAAGCTATTCTGAGCAGGTCGCGAAGCAAAACGATGCGGCAGCGCTGACCATCAACCAGTTGGGGCGCGATAACCGCACTCCGCAGTTGATCTCGGCACTACAGGGGCGCTTCGCCCAGGGGAACTTCAGTTCAGCGGCGGCAGCCGTTCAGTTCCGAAACGCCGGAAACGCACCGGCCTGGTATGTGGTTACACAGGCCGGTTACGACAGGGAAACCCCGCAGAAGGCGATCAGCCGGGGTCTTGAAATCAGCCGCGACTACACCGACGCCGCCGGTAAAACGGTCGACAAGGTCACGCTGGGGCAAACCCTCAATGTCCACCTGAAAATCCGCGCTAATTCGACAGCGGCACTGAGCAATCTGGCGATTGTGGATCTGCTGCCGGGTGGTTTCGAGGTGGTTCAGCAGACGCCGCCTCCGCCGGAAGCCGGCGAGGATGAAAGCACTGATGCCGCATCAGCAGGGTGGCAGTCACCGCTGGCGGTCAGTGGCTCCACCTGGGCGCCGGACTACAGCGACATTCGTGAAGATCGGGTGATTATTTACGGTAGCGCCACTACGGAACTGCAGGAATTCGTTTACCAGATCAAAGCGACCAATACCGGCAGCTTTGTTATCCCTCCGGCGTACGGTGAGGCGATGTACAATCGTGACATTCAGGCCATGTCAGCCAGTAGCGGAAAAATCACGGTGGTGGCAGCTGAATAGTCCTGCAGCGAGGCGTTTGCTGCGATGAAACGGCTGCTGCAAAATCTGGCGGTGGCGCTGGGATTACTGGCGCTGCTGCTGGCAGGCATCCGGCTTTGGCCGCACCCGCCCCTGTCCTTCGGGGTGCCGCTGTCAACGGCGTGGTATGACCGGCACGGTACGCTGCTGCGTCTGTCGCTGGCCAGTGACGACCGCTATCGCCAGTGGACGCCGCTGGAGGCTATTTCGCCGCTGGCGGTGGACGGACTGCTGCTACATGAAGACCGCTGGTTTTATTATAATCCCGGCGTCAATCCGCTGAGTCTGGCGCGGGGCTTCTGGCGTAGCTATGTGCTGGGAGGCAGCCGGCAGGGAGGATCGACGATCACCATGCAGCTGGCCCGTATGCACTGGAAGCTCAATACGCGTTCACCCGGCGGCAAGATGGTTCAGGTGTTACGGGCAATCCAGCTCGAACTGAGCTATTCCAAGCACGATATTCTGGAGGCCTATCTCAACGCTGCACCCTACGGGCGTAACATTGAGAGCATCGGCGCGGCCAGCCTGATCTATTTTAACAAACCGCCGGCACAGTTGACGCTGGCAGAGGCGCTGACGCTGGCGGTGCTGCCTCAGTCACCCAGCCTGAGGATGGATCCCCGCAGCGGTGAGGCCAGCCCCCCGCTGATGCAGGCGCGTAACCGTCTTTTCCAGCGATGGCAGCACGCCTATCCCACCGACAGTAGCCAGCAGGCCCTGTTCAGATTGCCGCTGGCCCTGCGCCAGCCGCAGAATCTGCCCTATATCGCTCCCCACTTTGTTGAACAGTTGCAGAACGGTGATCGGCCGGCACGGGTTGACACCACGCTTGATGCTGGCCTGCAACAGCTGGTGGAAAAACAGGTCAACGCGTTTATCCGTCGTAATCAGAGTCGGGGCATCCACAATACGGCCGTACTGCTGGTGGACAGCCGCGATATGGGCGTGCGGGCGCTGGTTGGGTCAGCCGACTACTACAATCGGCAGATACAGGGCCAGGTCAACGGCACCAATGCCCGACGCTCACCGGGATCGGCACTGAAACCGTTTATTTATGCGTTGGGCATGGAGCAGGGGATCTTACATCCGATGACGGTACTGAAAGACGTCCCTTACTCTTTTGGCAGCTATGCGCCGGAAAATTTTGACCGCCGCTTCCTCGGGCCGGTGACCGCCACCGATGCGCTGAATTTCAGCCGTAACATCCCGGCGGTGACCATCGCCTCCCGGCTGCGCCAGCCGGGGTTTTATCAGTTTCTTCAGCTGGCTGGCATCAGCGGACTGGCCAGTGAGAAACATTACGGTCTGTCGCTGGTGCTGGGCGGAGGAGAAGTGACGGCGCAGGAGCTGGCAAAACTCTATGCCATGCTGGCGAACCGGGGTGAACTGCGTGCGCTGCGGATGCGGGAAAACGCGCCTCAGCCACCGGGATTCCGGTTGCTGAGTGAGGAGTCCAGCTTTATGACGCTGGATATTTTACGCCAGCACCGTCGACCGGGGGATACGCTGGCGCAGCGTCCGTCATCGCTACCGGTGTACTGGAAAACGGGAACGTCATGGGGCTTTCGTGATGCCTGGAGCGTGGGGATATTTGGCCCGTATGTGCTGGTGGTGTGGCAGGGGAACTTTAACAGTCAGGGGAATAATGCGTTTGTGGGCGTGGAAGCTGCCGCGCCGCTGTTCTTCAATATTATTGATAGCGTGATTGCCAGCTATCCCGGACTGCGTGAGCCTGAACATCGCTTTCCACCGCATCTGAAGCGCGTGGAAATTTGCCTGCCCAGCGGCGATCTGCCGACGCAGTGGTGTCAGCAGCGCGGCCGCAGCTGGTTTATCCCCGGCAAATCACCGATAAAAGTGGATACGGTTTACCGGCCCCTGCGCCTTGACAATCAGAGCGGCCAGCCAGTCTGTGCCCCCTGGGATCCGCAAACCAGCCATATTGAGGTATTTGAGTTCTGGCCGTCTGATCTGGCTCAGGTCTTTATGCAGGCGGGGCTGCCTAAACGTTCCCCGCCGTCAGTAAGCTGCCAGCAGGGTGCGGTCGAGGGCGATGCGCCGCGCATCACATCGCCGCTGAAACATACGACTTACCAGTTACGGCAGTCGCAAAAGGGGCGTGACACGATCAGCTTTAGTGCAGTGACCGATGCAGACAGCAGCACCGTTTACTGGTTTGTCGACGATGTATACCTTGGCTCAAGCGCCAGTAAAACGCCCCTCGACTGGCGGCCTTCCCGCCCCGGAAAATACCGCATCCGTGCGGTTGACGATCGTGGCCGGGCCGACAGCCGGGTGATTAATGTGGCGTTAATCCGCTAATTTCAGACGGATCCGCAGGCGCTTTTCTGGTCTTCGATCGTTCGCCTGCGTAAAATAGCCGCAGGCAGGGGAAAAAATGTCGCGATGGGGATCGGGTTTTTCGATAAATTATTGAATCTCCGGTAGGCATCTCTCGCGATGCCCCCTATAATCTGCGGCCATTTTCCCGGCCGGGAACCGTTTTCGCGGCTAAACTCGAAAGATAATACAGGGGTCAACAATGACTATTGAGCGTACATTTTCCATCGTAAAACCAAACGCTGTGGCAAAGAATGTGATCGGTGCCATCTTCAACCGTTTTGAAAGCGCTGGCTTCAAAATCGTTGGCAGCAAAATGCTGCACCTGAGCAAAGAGCAGGCTGAGGGTTTTTACGCGGAACACCAGGGCAAGCCCTTCTTTGATGGTCTGGTTGAATTCATGACCTCTGGCCCGGTGGTGGTTTCCGTACTGGAAGGTGAAAATGCCGTGCAGCGTCATCGTGACCTGATGGGCGCGACGAACCCGGCGAACGCGCTGGCCGGCACCCTGCGTGCTGACTACGCGGACAGCTTTACCGAGAATGCGACCCACGGTTCTGATTCTGCCGAATCTGCTGCCCGTGAAATCGCTTATTTCTTCGGTGAAGGTGAAATCTGCCCGCGCACCCGTTAATCCGGCTGCCTGGCGGAACGGGGTTTACAAAAAAAGTGAGTTTGCTCCTTTAACCCTTATCACGTCATGAGTACAATAATGCGCCCCTGAGCTGTGTTCGGGGGCGCTTCTATTTTATTCACTCCAAACCCAGTGCCATAACGTGTAACAACGAGGCCAGAGAAAATTATGTCAGAACTTATTGTGACGCCGTCGTCTGCATCTCCTGCAATCGCCACCCCTAAAAAAGAAAAAGTGAATCTGCTCGACCTTAACCGTCAGCAGATGCGTGAGTTTTTTGCCGGTATGGGGGAAAAGCCGTTTCGTGCCGATCAGGTCATGAAGTGGATCTATCACTACTGCTGTGATGACTTCGATGAGATGACCGACATCAACAAGGTTTTCCGTAACAAGCTGAAAGAGGTCGCTGAAATCCGTGCACCGGAAGTGGCTGAAGAGCAGCGCTCGACAGATGGCACTATTAAATGGGCTATCCAGGTCGGCGGCCAGCAGGTCGAAACCGTTTATATCCCCGAAAAAGACCGCGCCACGCTGTGTGTTTCTTCCCAGGTGGGCTGTGCGCTGGAGTGTAAGTTCTGCTCGACGGCGCAGCAGGGGTTTAACCGCAACCTGCGTGTATCCGAAATTATTGGTCAGGTGTGGCGTGCGGCGAAAATTATCGGTGCCACCAAAGTCACCGGCCAGCGTCCCATCACCAACGTGGTAATGATGGGCATGGGGGAGCCGTTGCTCAACCTGACTAACGTGGTGCCGGCGATGGAAATCATGCTCGATGACTTTGGTTTCGGCCTGTCAAAACGTCGCGTGACGCTGTCAACATCCGGCGTGGTGCCGGCGCTGGATAAGCTGGGTGATATGATCGATGTTGCACTGGCGATCTCGCTTCATGCACCGAATGACACAATTCGTGACGAAATAGTGCCGATCAATAAAAAGTACAATATTGAAACGTTCCTGGCCTCGGTTAGCCGTTATATCGGCAAGTCCAACGCTAATCAGGGGCGCGTCACCATCGAGTACGTCATGCTCGATCACGTCAATGACAGTACTGATAATGCCCATGAGCTGGCCGCCTTGTTGAAAAACACACCGTGTAAAATTAACCTGATCCCATGGAACCCCTTCCCGGGCGCACCTTATGGTCGCAGTTCGAACAGTCGCATCGACCGCTTCTCTAAAGTGTTGATGGATTATGGATTTACTACTATTGTGCGTAAAACCCGTGGTGATGATATCGATGCTGCCTGCGGCCAGTTAGCCGGGGACGTCATTGACCGTACCAAGCGCACGCTGAGAAAGAAAATGGCCGGTGAAGCGATATCTGTGAAGGCGCTCTGAAACCCAGCCTTTTCTGTTGCTGAACCATGTTGACCCTGGTGAAATTGGCGTACGATAGTTCGCTCATGGAGACAGGGAGTCATCGTCATGCGCACAGGGAGGGTAGCCATTCTGCTGATGCTGCTGCTGGCGGGGTGCCGGACATCACCCCAGCAGGATGGGCTGGTTGAAACCCGGATTCAGTTAGGGTTGGCTTATCTGGCACGCGGCGATAACGAGGCCGCGCACAGGAATTTACAGCGCGCGCTCGATATTGCCCCCGGGGATTACCGTAGCCAACTGGCAATGGCACGCTACCGGCAGCAGACAGGTGACACCAGCAGGGCGCAGCAACATTATCGTCGCGCCCTTAAATTAGCAGCGCAAAACAGCTATGTGCTTAATAATTACGGTGCGTTTCTCTGCGGATTAGGGCAGTATGATGCGGCACAACGGCAGTTCAGCAGGGCCATGGATGATTCGACCCACGGGCTTCGTGCCGACAGTGTTGAAAATTCGGGCTACTGTTTTTTGAATGCCGGTCAACATGAAAAAGCCTATAACGCACTGACGGACGCGGTGCGGGCCGAGCCTGCTAAAGGAATGCCTATGCTGGCAGAAGCTGAAAAGCGATTTGGAGAGGGGAAACGCGCAGAATCGCGGCTCCTGTTGGATATCTACCAACAACACTTTCCGGTTTCGGCAGAAAGCCTGTGGTTACAGATTCGCTTCGCCGCGCAGGCAAATCTACTCGATGACGTTCAACTTTATGGGGTACAGCTTGCGCGAATTTTTCCACACTCGATACAGTACCAGCATTTTTTAGCTAATGAATACTGAAGCCACTCAAGAAAAATCTAGCGTAAATTCAACAGGCGAGCGCCTGCGTGGTGCCCGTGAGCTTATGGGCCTGACTCAGCAGAATGTTGCTGAACGCCTCTGCCTGAAACTTTCCACTGTTCGTGATATTGAAGAGGACAAGTCGCCTGCCGATCTGGCGTCGACATTCTTGCGTGGCTACATCCGCTCCTACGCACGTCTGGTGCGTGTGCCGGAAGAAGAGCTGCTACCGATGATGGCGAAACAGGCCCCGGTCAGAGCCGCAAAAGTTGAACCGATGCAAAGCTATTCCCTCGGAAAACGCCGCAAAAAACGCGACGGCTGGTTGATGATCTTCACCTGGCTGGTGCTGTTTGTAGTGGTGGGCCTGACGGGAGCCTGGTGGTGGCAAAATCATAAAGCCGCTCAGGACGATCTGGTGACGATGGCCGATCAAAATGCTTCGTCTGATGGGGATAACAGTCAGTCTATCCCCCTGACTGACAGTAATGCCGGCAGCGGCGCCGATAACGGCGCGCAGACGGCCATTCCGTTAGACACCGCGCCAGCAGCGTCTGCGAACAGCAGCCGTGCCCCAGCCGCCGCGCCGACGACGGAAGCGCCCTCTACGGCAAACACGCAGGCTGATAATACTCAGCCTGCCGTGGTTTCACCAAGTCAGGCACCGGTTGATACCGGTGCCAATGGCCAACTGCCTACCAGCAGCGCTGGCGTCAGCCAGCCTGCCGTTGACCCGAATGCTGTGGTCATGAGCTTTTCCGCCGATTGCTGGCTGGAAGTCACCGATGCCGCAGGTAAGAAATTATTTAGCGGTATTCAGCGCAGCGGAGGCAAACTCAGTCTTGCTGGTACAGCACCTTATCGTTTGAAAATTGGTGCACCAGCCGCAGTACAGATTGAATATCAGGGCAAACCTGTCGATCTGAGTCGTTATATCCGTACTAACCAGGTTGCTCGCCTGACTCTGGGTGCGCAATAACGCATCTTCTCTGGTCTCGAGTAATTGTGGAGAAAGAATATGCATAACGAAGCACCCATTATCCGTCGCAAATCAAAACGCATTTACGTCGGCAAGGTGCCCGTGGGTGACGGTGCACCTATCGCCGTTCAGTCCATGACCAATACCCGTACCACCGACGTTGCCGCGACGGTCGCACAAATCAAAGCGCTGGAACGTGTCGGTGTCGACATTGTACGTGTCTCCGTGCCGACCATGGATGCCGCGGAAGCTTTTCGTCTGATTAAACAGCAGGTGAATGTCCCGCTGGTCGCTGACATTCATTTTGACTACCGCATCGCGCTGAAAGTGGCCGAATATGGGGTGGACTGCCTGCGCATCAACCCCGGCAATATTGGCAATGAAGAGCGCATTCGCTCGGTCGTTGACTGTGCCCGCCACTACAACATTCCTATCCGCATTGGTGTGAACGGCGGTTCGCTGGAAAAAGATCTGCAGGAAAAATATGGCGAGCCTAATCCGCAGGCGTTGCTGGAATCCGCCATGCGTCACGTGGATATTCTTGACCGGCTGAACTTTGATATGTTCAAAGTCAGCGTCAAGGCCTCCGATGTGTTTCTTGCCGTAGAATCCTACCGCCTGCTGGCGAAGCAGATCGACCAGCCGCTGCATCTGGGTATTACCGAAGCGGGTGGCGCCCGTGCGGGTGCGGTGAAATCCGCGATTGGCCTGGGCCTTTTACTGTCTGAAGGCATCGGCGATACGCTGCGCATCTCGCTGGCGGCAGATCCGGTTGAAGAAGTGAAAGTCGGCTTTGATATCCTCAAATCGCTGCGCATTCGCTCACGCGGGATTAACTTTATTGCCTGCCCGACCTGTTCACGTCAGGAATTTGACGTTATCGGTACGGTGAATGCCCTGGAAGAGCGGCTGGAAGATATCATCACCCCGATGGACATTTCCATCATTGGCTGTGTGGTTAACGGCCCCGGTGAAGCGACCGTTTCCACCATGGGGGTGACCGGCGGCAGCAAGAAAAGTGGTTTCTACGAGGACGGCGTGCGTCTGCGCGAGCGTCTGGATAACGACAATATGATTGACCAGTTGGAAGCGCGCATCCGTGCGAAGGCCACCATCCTGGACGCATCACGCCGGATTGATATCCAGCAGGTCGAAAAATAATTAATCGCGCCCGGTCATGCCTTAGGGGTGACCACGATGGTTGGTTACCCCGGGCCGGGCACTCATTGATGAGAACATTGTAGTGGCGAAAAATATACAGGCCATCCGTGGCATGAACGACTATTTACCCGCTGACACGGTCGTGTGGCAGCGGATTGAGCAGATCCTGAAACAGGTATTAGGCAGCTACGGCTTCAGCGAAATTCGCCTGCCGATTGTAGAGCAGACCCCGTTATTCAAACGCGCTATCGGTGAAGTCACCGACGTGGTTGAAAAAGAGATGTATACCTTCGACGATCGCAATGGCGAAAGCCTGACACTGCGTCCGGAAGGCACCGCAGGCTGTGTGCGCGCGGGCATTGAACACGGTCTGCTGTACAATCAGGAACAACGCCTGTGGTATATCGGTCCCATGTTCCGCTATGAGCGTCCACAAAAAGGCCGCTACCGTCAGTTCCATCAGATTGGTGCTGAAGTCTTTGGTCTGCAGGGGCCGGATATCGATGCCGAACTGATCATGATGACGGCCCGCTGGTGGAAAGCACTGGGGATCGCCGAGCATGTGAAACTGGAGCTGAACTCTATCGGTTCCCTTGACGCGCGCGCAAACTACCGCGATGCACTCGTGGCCTTCCTGGAGCAGCATATCGACGTGCTGGATGAAGACTGTAAACGCCGCATGTATACTAACCCGCTGCGCGTGCTGGACAGCAAAAACCCGGACGTTCAGGTGCTGCTTAATGACGCGCCAACGCTGGGTGACTACCTGGATGACGCGTCCCGTGAGCATTTCACCGGGCTGTGCAGCCTGCTGGATGATGCCGGCATCGCTTACACCATCAATCAGCGTCTGGTGCGGGGTCTCGACTACTATAACCGCACCGTATTTGAGTGGGTCACCAGCAGCCTGGGTTCCCAGGGCACCGTCTGTGCCGGGGGCCGCTATGATGGTCTGGTCGAACAACTTGGTGGCCGTGCAACGCCGGCTGTCGGTTTCGCGATGGGCCTGGAGCGCCTGGTCCTGCTGGTGCAGGCCGTTAATCCGGAATTTGAACCGACGCGCATTGTTGATGTCTATGTTATCGCTTCGGGTGAGGGCGTACAGAGTGCCGCGATGAAGCTGGCAGAACAGCTGCGCGATGCGCTGCCTGAACTGAAACTCATGACGAACTTTGGTGGCGGCAACTTTAAGAAGCAGTTTGCGCGTGCAGACAAGTGGGGCGCCCGCATTGCACTGGTACTCGGCGAAGATGAAGTGGCTAATGGCCAGCTGGTGATCAAAGATTTGCGTAACGGTGAGCAGCACACGCTGGCACAAAGTGATGCGGCAACCACGCTGGCGTCACTGATACAGCGTTAAGCCCCTGCAGTGGCACGATTTAAAGGAGTAGGATTGCGTGGAAGTATATAGCAACGAAAACGAACAGGTAGATGCGCTGAAGAACTTCTTTGCTCAAAATGGCAAAGCATTAGTGGTCGGCGTCGTTCTGGGGGTTGGGGCACTGCTTGGCTGGCGTTACTGGAGTCATCACCAGGACAGCGGGTCGCGTGAAGTTTCCGCCTCTTACCAGCAGGTCACCTCGGCGCTGGACGCCAGCAAACCTGCCTCGCTTGACGCGGTGGCGAAGTTTGCCAGTGAAAACAGCAATACCTACGGTGCGCTGGCTTCACTGGATCTGGCAAAGCGCTATATCGATAACAACCAGCTGGATAAAGCCGTACAGCAATTGCAGAGCGGCCTGAAAAGCACCAAAGATGCCAACCTGCAGGCCGTGCTGAATCTGCGCCTTGCGCGTATCCAGCTTCAGCAGAAACAGCCTGATGCTGTGCTAAAAACCCTTGAAAGTGTTAAGGGTGATGGCTGGGCTGCCATCGTGGCTGATGTACGCGGTGAAGCGTTACTCAGCAAAGGCGACGCAAAGGGTGCACGCGATGCGTGGACTAAAGGGATCGACTCTGATGCCTCATCGTCGCTGAAAGAGATGCTGCAAATGAAAGTGAATAATCTGCCGGGTTAATTTCCAGCCTGTCACCGCAGGAAAGGGCGAATGTTAGCTGCCTGCGGGATTGGTATAAGGCTCTAATATTTGGCCTGCACAGGCACAAGAGGGATTTCATGGAATTGCGTAAGTTACTTCTGCCGGGACTGATGTCAGTCACTTTACTCAGCGGATGTTCATGGTTCAGCGGTGAAGAGGACGTGGTGAAAATGTCACCACTGCCAACGGTTCAAAACCAGTTCGAACCACAAAAAGTCTGGAGCACATCGGTTGGTGATGGGGTGGGGGATTTTTACTCTAACCTGCACCCCGCCTGGGCGGAAAATACCGTCTATGCTGCTGACCGCCATGGCGTAGTGAAAGCCCTGAACTCCGGCGACGGCAAAGAACAGTGGAAAGTGGACCTGTCAGAAAAAACCGGTTTCTTCTCCAGCAATATTCCTGCGCTGCTTTCCGGTGGCCTGGCCGTTGACGCGGGCCATGTCTACATCGGTAGCGAACGCGGTCAGGTATTTGCGCTGAATACCAGCGATGGATCGGTCGCATGGCAGACTAAAGCGGCGGGTGAAGTGCTGTCCCGTCCTGTCGTCAGCGATGGTCTGGTACTGGTTCACACCAGTAACGGTATGCTGCAGGGTCTGGATCAGACCAGCGGTAATATCAAATGGACGGTTAACCTCGACGTACCGGCACTGAGCCTGCGCGGTGAGTCTGCACCGGCAACGGCGTTTGGCGCGGCCATTGTTGGCGGCGATAACGGCCGGGTCAGCGCTGTCATCATGAACCAGGGCCAGATTATCTGGCAGCAGCGTATCTCCCAGCCAAGCGGAGCCACTGAAATCGACCGTCTGGCGGATGTGGATACGACGCCGGTTATCGTTAACGGTGTGGTTTACGCACTGGCTTACAACGGTAACCTGACGGCGCTGGATCTGCGCTCAGGTCAGATCCTGTGGAAACGCGAAATTGGTTCAGTCCACGACATGATCGTTGACGCAGGCCGTATCTACCTGGTGGATCAGGATGACCGCGTGATTGCCCTGAATACGGACGGCGGAGTGACTCTGTGGCGTCAGAGCGACCTGCTGCACCGTAACCTGACCTCGCCGGTGTTGTTTAACGGCTACCTGGTGGTCGGTGATTCAGAAGGCTACCTGCACTGGATTAATACGGACGACGGACGTTTTGTTGCGCAGCAGAAACTGGACAGTTCTGGCTTCCAGACTGAACCTGTTGTTGCCAGCGACAAGCTGCTGATCCAATCCAAAGACGGTGAGGTTTACGCGATTACGCGTTAATTCTCTGGTCAGTCTGAGCCCCAAAGATCACCCTCTGTTACCATCGTGACAGGCGGTGAGATGAAGGGTAAGCGGCTCCTGAATGTTCAGGGGCCGTTTTGTTTTATCCAAGGCGTGTTATTCTAGGCGCCATCGGCCTGAGTAGAGCGGCAGTTAATCTGTCTGCACAGCGAATAATATCGCAGCCAGGCGCTTATTTTTTAGTTATGAGGCTTCACTATGGTACCTGTGGTCGCGCTGGTCGGGCGTCCCAATGTGGGAAAATCCACCCTGTTTAACCGTTTGACGCGCACACGAGATGCGCTGGTGGCAGATTTTCCCGGGCTTACCCGAGATCGCAAATATGGCCGCGCCGAAATAGAAGGGCGTGAGTTTATTTGTATCGATACCGGTGGTATCGACGGTAATGAAGAGGGCGTGGAAACGCGCATGGCGGAACAGTCACTGCTGGCGATTGAAGAAGCCGATGTCGTGCTGTTTATGGTCGATGCCCGTGCCGGGCTGATGCCTGCTGATACGGCGATCGCCAAACACCTGCGCTCACGCGACAAACCAACGTTTATCGTGGCGAACAAAACCGACGGTCTGGATGCGGATTCTGCCGTCACTGACTTCTGGTCGCTGGGGCTGGGTGAAATCCATGCGATTGCCGCCTCTCACGGGCGCGGTGTGACCAGCCTGCTGGAGCTGGTGCTGCTGCCGTGGATGGACGTAGTCGCGCCAGAGCGTGAACTGACAGAAGAAGAAGAGAACGAAGCCTACTGGGCGGAGTTTGCGGCGAAAGAAGCCAAAGCCAGCGGTGAAATGCCGGAAGATGAAGAAGATGACTTTAACCCGCTGGATCTGCCGATCAAGCTGGCCATTGTCGGTCGTCCGAATGTGGGTAAGTCAACGCTCACTAACCGCATTCTTGGTGAAGAGCGTGTCGTGGTCTATGACATGCCGGGCACCACGCGTGACAGCATTTACATTCCGATGGAGCGCGACGGGCGTGAATATGTCCTGATCGACACCGCCGGGGTGCGTAAGCGCGGGAAAATCACTGAAACCGTCGAAAAGTTCTCAGTGATCAAAACCCTGAAAGCGATTGAAGATGCCAACGTTGTGCTGCTGGTGATTGATGCGCACGAAGGCATTTCCGATCAGGATCTCTCGCTGTTGGGCTTTATCCTCAATAGCGGGCGCTCACTGGTGATCGTGGTCAACAAGTGGGATGGTCTGTCACAGGAAATCCGTGATGAGGTGAAAGAGCAACTGGACTACCGTCTGGGCTTTATCGATTTCGCCCGCATTCACTTTATTTCCGCCCTGCACGGCAGCGGCGTGGGTAACCTGTTTGAATCCGTGACCGAAGCCTACGACTGTTCTACCCGCCGCGTTAACACCTCCATGCTGACGCGCATTATGAACATGGCGGCCGACGATCATCAGCCACCACTGGTGCGCAGCCGCCGCGTGAAGCTGAAATATGCGCACGCTGGCGGCTATAACCCACCGATTGTCGTGATCCACGGTAATCAGGTTAAAGACCTGCCGGATTCCTACAAACGTTATCTGATGAACTATTTCCGCCGCTCACTGGAAATAATGGGTACGCCAATCCGTATTCAGTTCAAAGAGGGTGATAACCCGTATGAAGGTAAGCGCAACCTGCTGACGCCAAATCAGCAGCGTAAGCGCCAGCGCCTGATGAGTCATCTCAAAAAGAACAAACGTTGATCCGTAAGGGGGCCTGATGGCCCCCTTTGTTTTATGCTTAACCGCAAAGACAAAGGAGAGACTGAATGAACAGACCTTGCCCGCGCTGCCAGCACCTGAACGCCACCAACGATGGCAGCGTCTGCCCCGAATGCCAGCACCCTTTCACCGCCTGCTGCCCCGACTGCCAGCATCCGCTGCACGTGCTCAAAGCCTGTGGCGCGATCGACTACTTTTGCCAGCAGGGTCATGGATTAATTTCTAAAAAGCGTCTGCTGTGGCTGCCTGTGGCACCAGAACAGGGCTAATCCTTTCTTTTTATCACGTTAATCTTTTTGTGCGGCCCCCGGTCTGACAAGGCGGGTAATGAGCCGGTTGTTAATTTTGTGTTTAGCAAATTACGAACCTGATGGTACAATCCTGCCGCTTGCTTCCGGTGCTCTGCCACGCCAGCCGTGACTTCAGAGACTCCGCAGTCAATGCAGGACCGGATGCTATCCGTGTAACATGTTAATAAAGATAAGGTCATCCTAATAAACCTTGTCTTCTCCAGGAGTATTTCTGCTATGCCTCAAATCAACGCCGGGTCATCAAAATGGCTGGGCCTGTGGTGTTTCCTGCTGGGTTTAATTTTACTGGCAACGGGCCTTTACTTTGTCATCGGGGGAGGAAAGTTGGTTTCCCTGGGCGGCAGCTGGTATTTCGCGATCGCCGGTATCGTTACCGTGCTTTCTGCTATCCAGTTCTTCCGACGCCGGGCTTCCGCCGTGGTGATATATGGCCTGGTGTTTGTGGGATCGGCAATCTGGGCCGTGCTGGATGCCGGGATCGACTTCTGGCCGCTGGTCTCCCGCCTGATGTTCCTGGCAGGAATACTGCTGCTGACGTTAGTGACCTGGCCATCCCTGCGTAAGCATGAAGGCAAACCTGCGGGAGCGAAAGGCGCTTACGCATTGAGCGCTATGACCGTCGTCGGCCTGCTGGCCACGCTGTACGGCATGTACCAGCCGCACCCGACCGTCGCCAACGGTCAGGAGCTGCCGCTGGTACCGGTGGATAAGTCCAGCGAACAGAAGAACTGGGATAACTATGGCAATACCGCCGGCGGCAGCCGCTTTGTGGCGCTGGATCAGATCACCCGTGATAACGTAAAAGACCTGAAGCCAGTCTGGACTTATCGCACCGGTGATATTCCGGAAAGTCCGACCGGCAGCGGCGCGGAAGATCAGCAAACTCCGCTGCAGGTTGGTGACCGCGTATTCCTCTGTACCCCCCATAACAACGTGATTGCGCTGGATGCCGATACCGGCAAGCAGATCTGGAAAACCGAGATCAACGCCCAGTCTCAGGTATGGAATCGCTGCCGTGGCCTGGCCTACTTTGATGCCAGTAAACCGCTTGAACAGCCGACGGTACCAGGATCCACCCCGGTTAAACCGATAAAGCTGGCCGCAGGTGATACCTGTCAGCGCCGTATTCTGATGAATACCATTGACGCACGTCTGGTGGCGATCAATGCCGAAAACGGTGAAATGTGTGAGAACTTTGGTGACAAAGGGGTGGTTGACCTGAAAGCCGGTCTGGGCGACGCCAGCGATCCGAAGTATCAGCTAACCTCAGCCCCGACGCTGGCCGGTACCACCGTGGTCGTGGGGGGCCGTGTGGCCGACAACGTGCAGACTGATATGCCTGGCGGCGTACTGCGCGGCTTTGACGTTATCACCGGTGAAATGCGCTGGGCGTTTGACCCGGGCAATGAAGATCCGAATGCGCCACTGGAAGCGGGTAAAACCTACGCTCGCAGTACGCCAAACTCCTGGGCCCCCATGTCTTACGACGCCGGGATGAACACCGTGTTCCTGCCTATGGGCAGTTCCTCTGTTGACCTGTGGGGCGCCAACCGCAACGCGCTGGATCACAAATACGGGGCCTCCATTCTGGCGCTGGACGCAACCACCGGTAAAGAGAAGTGGGTTTATCAGACCGTGCATAACGATCTGTGGGACTTTGACATTCCGATGCAGCCAAGCCTGATCGACTTCCCGCAGAAAGATGGCAGCACCAGACCCGCTATCGTATTCGGTACGAAAGCAGGGCAGATTTTTGTACTGGATCGCCTGACCGGTCAGCCGCTGACTGAAGTGAAAGAAGTGCCAGTGAAAGCGGGCAACATTCCCAACGAGCAGTACACTCCGACCCAGCCAAAATCAGTGGGCATGCCGCAGATTGGTGCGGAAACGCTGAAAGAATCTGATATGTGGGGTGCGACGCCGTTCGATCAGCTGGCCTGCCGTATTGGTTTTAAATCCATGCGTTACGATGGCCTGTACACCGTACCCGGTACTGACCTGTCTCTGAGCTTCCCGGGATCGCTGGGTGGCATGAACTGGGGCAGCCTGTCGACCGATCCGAACAACCACTATATTTTCGCCAACGACATGCGCCTGGGCCTGTGGGTACAGATGGTACCGGTGCAGGCTGATGCGAAAGCCAGCGATGGTGGGGAAGCGGTCAACGCCGGTATGGGTGCGGTTCCACTGAAAGGTACGCCGTATGCGGTGAACAAAAACCGCTTTATGTCGCCAATGGGCATTCCCTGCCAGAAACCACCGTTTGGTACGCTGTCGGCTATCGATCTAAAAACGCAGAAGGTCGTGTGGCAGGTTCCGGTGGGTACCGTGCAGGATACGGGCCCGTTAGGGATCAAAATGCATGCGCCAATGCCGGTCGGTATGCCGACGCTGGGCGGGACGCTGGCCACACAGGGCGGTCTGGTGTTTATCGCCGGGACTCAGGATTACTACCTGCGCGCTTTCGATACCTCAACCGGTAAAGAAGTGTGGAAAGCCCGACTGCCGGTCGGCAGCCAGGGCGGTCCGATGAGCTATAAATCACCGAAAACCGGTAAGCAGTACATCATCATTTCTGCCGGTGGCGCACGCCAGTCGCCGGATCGCGGTGATTATGTGATCGCTTACGCTCTGGACAAATAAGGCCTGGCGATCCCTTGCTGACCTGACAGTCAAAGCCCCTTCAGTAATGAAGGGGCTTTTTTTATTTGTTAATATCCTTTCAGCCCGTTCGCTGGCGAAAGAACGTAAGTGCGGGTGGCGTTATCGTGGCGGCGCGTTCAACGTAACGCATAATAAATAACAGGAAACGTTAATGGAAAAGATACAGAATCTGATCGCTGTCCTGAAGCAGTGTATTCCGCAACTGGATATCGCGCCCTTACAGAGCAATACCCCGGAAAACAGTGAGCCGTTAACGGTCTTAGACTGGCTTTATCAACAGCTTAGTGCACAGAACCTGATGGTTTATGAAGAATGGAATGAATATAACGGCGCTATACCCGAGCTGAAAACGCTGTCTGATTTGTCGATAGCGGAAGACCCGGCAAATTTTATTTTCTCCGCTATCGGGGAGATTGACTGGTCAACCGCCAGCATGGATCCTGCTGAAATCGTCTATTTGCTGCCCTGGCTTGAACATATTAATTTTTATCTTAAGCCACACGCGATCAGACTGGTTGACCTTCTGCCGTTAGAAAATGCCTATATTATTGCTGTGCGGGATGATGAAACCTTACTGCAGAAGCTTCATGCCAGTCTGGAAGCTTTTGATA
Source organism: Erwinia persicina NBRC 102418 (assembly GCF_001571305.1). Lineage (GTDB taxonomy): Bacteria > Pseudomonadota > Gammaproteobacteria > Enterobacterales > Enterobacteriaceae > Erwinia > Erwinia persicina. Next base: position 114,685 of record NZ_BCTN01000008.1, read on the forward strand.
TGGGCATCAACGAGCGGCAGCCAATGGATCAACAGCAGGTTTTAGCCGATATCAGACAGATGATTGCCGGGTAACGACCCGGACTTATCAGGCAGTCTCAACCGTCATTCAGGGGAGCGGCGTTTGCGCGGTTTTTTCACCGGGGTGATGGCCGTGACTTCGCTTTCCACCCAGCCGTCATCCAGGCGTGTTTTCAGCGTATCGCCGGGGTGCAGCTGTTGGGTCTTTTTCACCACCTGACCGTCGGCGGCCGTCGTCACGCTGAAACCGCGTGCCAGCGTTGCCAGCGGGCTGACGCCCTCAAGCTGCGCGGCAAGATTGCCAAAGCGCTGTTTATTGCTGTTGAGCTGCTGCTGCATGGCCTGCTGCAGGCGATACTGCCACTGCTGTAGCTGCTGCCCGGCGCGCTGAATGCGCATTTCCGGGCGAATGGCGCGAAGGCGCAGGTCCACGTGCTCCTGCTGGCGCGTCGCCTGGCGCAGTTTCAGCTGCATGGCATCATCCAGCCGGCGCTGTAGCGTCAGCAGCGCGGTCTGCTGCCGTGCCAGACGCAGCTGCGGGTGCTGCTGCTGCAGACGATGCTGGAGGCGGGAAAAGGTGCGCTGCTTCTGCGCAAGATAGTAGTCCATCGCCATTTCCAGCCGCTGCTGCTGGGACAGAAGCTGACGCAGCAGCTCTGTCTGGTTACGGCTGACCAGCTCTGCCGCCGCAGAAGGAGTCGGGGCGCGCAGGTCGGCGACGAAATCCGCGATAGTCACATCGGTTTCATGGCCGACCGCGCTGACGATGGGGATGCGGCTGGCATAAATTGCCCGCGCCACGCGCTCGTCGTTAAAGCTCCACAGATCTTCCAGCGATCCGCCGCCGCGTCCGACAATCAGCACGTCGCATTCATTGCGCGCGTTTGCCAGCTCAATGGCCCGTACGATGCCTGAGGGCGCGTCTGCGCCCTGTACGGACGTCGGGTAGATCACCACCGGCAGGGACGGGTCGCGTCGCTGCAGGACGCGTAGCACGTCGTGTAGCGCGGCACCGCTGGCCGAGGTGATAACGCCAACCTGATGTGCCGGGTCCGGCAGAGGCTGTTTATGGCCTTGCTCAAACAGACCTTCTGACATCAGACGCTGCTTCAGCTGTTCGAACTGCTGCTGTAGCAGCCCCTCTCCGGCGGGCTGCATACTTTCGGCAATCAGCTGATAGTCGCCGCGCGGCTCATACAGGGTGATGGTGGCACGCACCAGAACCTGCTGGCCATTCTGCGGGCGGAAGGTCACCCGGCGGTTGCTGTTGCGAAACATCGCGCAGCGTACCTGGGCACCATCATCCTTCAGGGTGAAGTACCAGTGGCCGGAAGAGGGCTGGGAGAAATTCGAGATCTCTGCGCTCAGCCAGACCTGGCCCATTTCCATCTCCAGCAGCTTGCGCACTGTCGTATTGAGACGGCTGACGGTAAAAATATTGGCGGTTGGCGGTAGCGACATGTGATGAAGATCAAACTTTAAATCAGAGGGTTAATTAACCGATACTACATGGCCCACGCAGGGGATCAAGCATTTTTCTTAAAATAATGCTGGAGGCAATCGATTACGCCCTGTATAATGCCGCGGCAATATTTTACAAGTTCTCATTCACCCTGAGGTTGAGATATTGCCATGCTAAGAATCACTAAAGAAGCCCTGACATTTGACGACGTTCTGCTCGTTCCTGCCCACTCGACTGTCCTGCCAAATACGGCCGACCTCAGTACCCAGCTTACCAAAACCATCCGTCTGAACATTCCGATGTTGTCCGCTGCTATGGATACCGTGACCGAAGCGGGTCTGGCCATTGCACTGGCACAGGAAGGTGGCCTGGGCTTTATTCATAAAAATATGTCCATTGAGCGCCAGGCGGAAGAAGTTCGCAAGGTGAAGAAACACGAAAGCGGCGTGGTGACCGATCCGCAGACGGTGTTACCGACCACGGCCCTGAGCGAAGTTAAAGCGCTCACTGAACGTAATGGCTTTGCCGGTTACCCGGTGGTGAACGGCGAAAACGAACTGGTGGGTATCATCACCGGCCGTGACGTGCGCTTCGTCACCGACCTGAGCCTGCCGGTTTCAGCCGTGATGACGCCGAAAGAGCGTCTGGTGACGGTGAAAGAGGGTGAAGCGCGCGAAGTGGTGCTGCACCGCATGCACGAAAAGCGCGTCGAAAAAGCGCTGGTGGTGGACGACAGCTTCCACCTGCTGGGCATGATCACCGTAAAAGACTTCCAGAAAGCCGAACGTAAACCTAACGCCTGTAAAGATGAGCACGGACGCCTGCGCGTCGGTGCTGCCGTGGGCGCGGGTGCCGGTAACGAAGAGCGCGTGGATGCGCTGGTCGCCGCCGGCGTTGACGTGCTGCTGATCGACTCCTCTCACGGCCATTCCGAAGGCGTGCTGCAGCGCATCCGTGAAACCCGTGCGAAATATCCTGACCTGCAAATCCTCGGCGGTAACGTGGCAACCGGCGCGGGCGCACTGGCGCTGGTGGAAGCGGGCGTGAGCGCGGTGAAAGTGGGTATCGGCCCGGGCTCCATCTGTACGACCCGCATCGTGACCGGCGTGGGCGTGCCGCAGATCACCGCAGTTTCTGATGCGGTTGAAGCGCTGGAAGGCACCGGTATTCCGGTTATCGCAGACGGCGGTATCCGTTTCTCCGGTGACATCGCCAAAGCGATCGCCGCCGGTGCGGCCGCCGTGATGGTGGGCTCAATGCTGGCGGGAACCGATGAGTCTCCGGGTGAAATCGAACTCTACCAGGGCCGTTCGTTCAAGTCTTATCGCGGGATGGGCTCGCTGGGCGCGATGTCCAAAGGCTCTTCAGACCGTTACTTCCAGACCGATAATGCCGCGGACAAACTGGTGCCGGAAGGTATTGAAGGCCGCGTGGCGTACAAAGGCTACCTGAAAGCCATCGTTCACCAGCAGATGGGTGGCCTGCGCTCCTGTATGGGTCTGACCGGTTGTGCTACCATCGACGAGTTGCGCACCAAAGCGGAATTTGTGCGCATCAGCGGTGCCGGGATCCAGGAAAGCCACGTTCACGACGTGACCATTACCAAAGAGTCTCCGAACTACCGTATGGGTTCCTGATAACCCCACGCCCGGCTCAACAGCCGGGCGTTTTAATATGCCCTTAGGGTATAATCCCCGAAATTTTTGTACTACATCGCCTGGAATAGCCCAATGACGACGGAAAATATTCATAAACATCGCATCCTGATCCTCGATTTCGGTTCGCAGTATACGCAGCTGGTTGCCCGCCGCGTGCGTGAACTGGGTGTCTACTGTGAACTGTGGGCGTGGGACGTCACCGAAGAGCAGATTCGTGGTTTTAACCCGAACGGCATTATCCTTTCCGGTGGCCCGGAAAGCACCACCGAGCACGACAGCCCGCGTGCGCCGGACTACGTGTTTAACGCAGGCGTCCCGGTACTGGGCGTGTGCTATGGCATGCAGACGATGGCAATGCAGCTGGGTGGCAAGGTGGAAGGTTCCAGCGAACGTGAATTTGGTTATGCCCAGGTTGAAGTACAGACCAACAGCGCGCTGATCAGGGACATCGAAGATGCGATCAGCCCGGCCGGCAAGCCGCTGCTGGACGTGTGGATGAGCCACGGCGACAAAGTCACGGCGATCCCGTCTGACTTCGTGACCGTTGCCAGCACCGACTCCTGCCCGTTTGCCATTATGGCCAACGAAGAGAAGCGCTTCTACGGCGTCCAGTTCCACCCGGAAGTGACACACACCCGTCAGGGTCTGCGTCTGCTGGAGCGTTTCGTGCTGGATATCTGCCAGTGTGAAGCCCTGTGGACCCCGGCGAAAATCATTGAAGATGCCGTTGAACGACTGCGTGTGCAGGTCGGCAACGATAAAGTCATTCTGGGCCTGTCCGGCGGCGTGGACTCCTCGGTGACGGCGATGCTGCTGCACCGTGCCATTGGCGACCGTCTGACCTGCGTCTTTGTTGATAATGGCCTGCTGCGCCTGAACGAAGCCGAGCAGGTGATGGAGATGTTTGGTGACCACTTTGGTCTGAATATCATCCATGTAGAAGGCGAAAAACGCTTCCTTGACGCGTTGGCAGGCACCGACGAGCCGGAAGCCAAGCGTAAAATCATCGGCCGCGTGTTTGTCGAAGTGTTCGACGAACAGGCGCTGAAGCTGCAGGACGTGAAGTGGCTGGCGCAGGGCACCATTTACCCTGACGTGATTGAGTCTGCTGCTTCTGCCACCGGCAAAGCGCATGTCATCAAGTCACACCACAACGTCGGTGGCCTGCCGAAAGAGATGAAGATGGGCCTGGTTGAACCGCTGCGTGAGCTGTTCAAAGACGAAGTGCGTAAAATCGGCCTGGAGCTGGGCCTGCCGCACGCCATGCTGTTCCGTCACCCGTTCCCGGGCCCGGGCCTGGGTGTGCGCGTGCTGGGTGAAGTGAAGAAAGAGTACTGTGACCTGCTGCGTCGTGCCGATGCGATCTTCATTGAAGAGCTGCATAAAGCCGACCTGTACAACAAGGTCAGCCAGGCTTTCACCGTCTTCCTGCCGGTACGTTCCGTCGGTGTGATGGGCGATGGCCGTAAGTACGACTGGGTGGTTTCCCTGCGTGCCGTCGAGACCATCGACTTTATGACTGCACACTGGGCGCACCTGCCGTACGACTTCCTGGGCCGCGTTTCTAACCGCATTATCAATGAAATCGACGGTATTTCCCGCGTGGTTTACGATATCTCCGGTAAGCCACCGGCGACGATTGAGTGGGAATAACCCCGCAGTCGATGTTGCGATAAGCAACGGCTAGCGCCATTGAAAAAGCCCGCACTTGCGGGCTTTTTTGTTATTCAGGAATAAGGTTTTCTCCTCAGTACATCCACTTATCCACGATGGCATCGCCCAGATGCTCACGCAGCAGCTCCTCATTGTCCTCTTCGCCGTGAACCGCCAGCAGGCAGACAAACATCAGCACGTCGAGATACTGACCGACGTCGCTGAAGATCTGCGTCAGCATCGGCGAGCTGTCGTGATCGAAGTACCACACCTCGCCAGTCTCAACATGAAAGCACCACATATTGCCGTTACCCAGATAGTCACCGAAGACCACCAGCCGGTTAACCAGCGCCCAAAGCGCATCGGCATCGGGGGCATCTTCCAGAATGTCACTAATGCCGGGATAGGCGTTATGCAGCGGTTCAATGCTGGCGTATTTGGCGGGGGCCACGCTGCACAGCGTTTCCGCCAGGTCCAGCACGCCAATCTGCTGGTGGTAGGTATGGAGTAACGGGGGAAGGGGGCAGCCCAGACGCGCTTCGAGTGCGCTGATCTCACTGGCGCTGACCGGGGTCGGGGGGGAAGGATTGTCCCATTGTGCCAGCCAGGCCTGGACGCAGCTGCGCCACCAGTCCAGTCGTGCACTGTTATCGGTAAATTCGGGCCAGACCAGTGGAGGCAGGTCGCTGGCGGCAGCAGAAGGATGGGGATCTGAATGCATAGCTGATATGGCCTCTGGATGATTAATAGGTATCGCTGTCGAGGGTAAATCGATAGCTGCTATCGACGTCTGGCGTCGTATGCGTACGTGTCGTTTTCTTGAATACAAACTCAAAAGCAGGCTCATAGTACCCGTCTCTGAGCACTTCACCGCCGAGGATCTCCACATCATAAAGGCCATTTTCGACCTCGATTTGTGGCCGGCCAGATTCATCATAAAGTTGCTGAAGTAAGCTGATTTCCGAATCGGTAAAGTTTTGCAGGATCCGCCATGTGAACAGGAGAACACGCCGGTTTTCAACCTGTAATAGATAACCGCCGCGCCGGAGTTGCAAACGGCTCTCCGGTTTAAGCAGCTCCGGGGTGTCATTCGACAGGGAGAAAATAATTGTGTACGGATAATTTTCAATGCCCGCCAGGGGAATGACGATGCCGCTCTCTACCGCCCTGTCTGCGCTGGTGTTGCTGATAAATTCGGCAGCCAGGTCATCACCGAGCCCGTTATCCTGTTTAAATTTTTGCAGCAGGCGAATGTCACCCAGCAGAAAATAGTCAATCAGGTCGTTAAGGACCTCGGTAAATTCATAGCGCATTCATCTGCTCCGGAGTTGCGGGATTATCATAGTATTATGCCTCATCTCCCCACAGAGAAACGCTCTGGATCATATGCAGTACGGCGCAGGTATGAATGCTGAGGGAAACGGCGTTCGGGTATTTATCGGCATATTGTTCACTGACGTCCTGAAACCTGAGTTGGCTCAACGTCTTCAGTGTTGCGGTGTATTTTTTCATCGCCTGATACAGTTCCCCGGACTCGGTCAGTGAAAAGTGTTCAGTAATGCCTTCTGCAAGCATCTCCTCAAGGATCGCTGCGCTTGCCGCAAATTGAGGTTGCAGTCTGGCAAGCCCGGTTCGTAAAGGATCAATATCACGTTGCAGGGTTAACAACAGCTCTGCATGTCTTTGCGGATCGATACGTGATTTTAATTCCCAGACCAGATCGCAAAAATAAGCCTCTTTTTTCAGATCGTTTTCAAGAAGATGATTGGGATCGGAACGGTATTTTTGCTGTGAGCGCTCCCTGAAATCGGCATCCCCTGAGCGATGCTCTGGCAGCGGGAGCTGGTCTTCAATATGAATAAACGATGCCAGCCGCCAGGTCAGGTTTTCTGCAGTTTGCCAGCCGAGCTGGCCACGGAATGCCCAAAAAATCATCCCGGCACTTTCATGCAGCAGGTGGCGTAAATAACGCGGCGTGTGATTGTTGAGATCATATTCATCGTACTGCTGTACGACGTCGGTCAGCGTCGTGCCTGCCAGGCTGCTGAGGTGGGCAATCTGTTCTTTGTGCTGCTGGCGAATCTTTTTTAGCGCCTGACGGTAGGGGGCGTGCTGTTCAGCAAGGTAGGAACGGTAATCATTGTGTGTGGCGATCCTGGACTGCTGATGCTGTTGTTTCGCATAACGTAAACTGACGATAGAGACAATGAACGCGGCAAGCGACACACAGTCTGATACGGTAATATTCATGCTGTCCTCCCTGTCATTGCCCGTTATCTTAACGTGATGAGGACGCGTGTAAACCCCCATCCGGGGCGTGGATCCTCCGGGCACTGCGTATCCCCGTACATTAAGGTATGCTGGTAAACCCTCATTGCCAGGAAAGCCCCATTATGTTCTCACTGAAAGCCCTGAGCCTGATTGTGCTCTGCATTATGCTGCTGTCACTGGGAGCCAGCCTGACTGCGGCCACGCGCCATCATGAGACCGGCGGACAGGGGGGCTGGGCGACGGCACGGCGCGACGCCTCCGGGCAGGCCCCCGACCCCCAGCGCTTTGCCCGTCTGGCTATTGTGCAGGTCTATGCCGCCCCGACCTATGGCTGGAAGGGGGCGGTGGCCGTACACCCGTGGATTATCTATAAACGTGCCGGCGAAACCCGCTATACCCGTTATGAGGTGATTAGCTGGGGAAGCGAAGATAAAGTACGGCGAAACAGTAATTTACCTGATGCCTACTGGTACGGTGCACGTCCCCGTCTGCTGGTGGAACACCGGGGGGCAGAGGCGGAAGCGATGATCCCTCAGATCGTGACGGCGATTGTCTCTTATCCCTGGCCACGGACCTACCATGCCTGGCCTGGCCCCAACAGCAATACTTTCCTGGCGCATATCGGGCGGGAAGTCCCGGCGTTAAAGCTGAATTTGCCCGCTAACGCGATCGGTAAAGACTATCGCTCTCTGCTTAACCCGATTGGGCTGCCGCCTTCCGGACGCGGGGTTCAGGTGTCAGTGCTGGGGGTGGCGGCGGTCACGCTCGGCGCTCAGGAGGGCATTGAAATTAACGTGCTGGGGCTGAATCTGGGGCTCGGTTTCGCGCCGCTCCAGATGCGCTTACCCTTTATCGGCGGTTTGGGTGAGGACAATCTGCAAAAAGAAAATCCCGGGATCTGACCTGACGGCTTCTTGACCTTCCCGCCGCAGGGGAGTTTTGTATTTGCTGCGTGTGGTGTACGCCCAAAAATGCAGTGAATCACGCAAAACAGCTCAGACGGGTGGTCGATCACTGCACACTGCGCCAGCAATTTCAAAGCAATGGAAGGACTCAGCTGCCATGGAATACACGTTTACACTGAAATATCAGCTAGCTGACCAGGCACCGTTTGCTGACGTACTGGTTGAACGTCTGGCGACGGCGGGCTGTGAGGATGCCCTGATTGGCCTCGGTATTCCGGGACGAATGGCGCTGGAGTTTATTCGTGAAGCGCCATCGGCAGGTCAGGCAATGGAGAGCGCTTTACAGCAGATTAATACGGTGATGCCGGCGGCCCGCCTGTTTGAAGTCTCACCGGATTATGTGGGCCTGACGGACGTGGCCGATCTGATTGGGGTGACCCGGCAAAATATGCGCAAGCTGATGCTGACACACTACCTGACTTTTCCACCACCGGTGCATGAAGGGGCGGCGACCATCTGGCATCTTGCCGAGGTGCTGACATGGCTGAGCCAGCGCGGCGGCTATCGCGTTCCCGGGCATATTCAGGAAACCGCTGCCGCCGCGTTAAAACTCAATCTGAGCAAAGCGATTACGCGGCATCACTCTCCGCCAGATACTCCCTGACCATCTCATCAAATGAGTCATTTGCCCTGAAGCCCAGGCGATGGGCATAGCTGGCGTGGAAATCGCCCGGCCAGGAGTTGACGATGTTGATAATGGCCTGGTCAGGCTGATAGCTGATGCGGGAAAGCACCTCTTCACCGCTGATACGCCGGAGCGAAGCCAGCATTTCCTCTACGGTCACTGACAGTCCGTTCAGATTGATCACCCGCCCCTGATCCAGGTCTGCGCTTTTCAGTTCATGGCCGAGGATCAGCGCCTGTACCGCTCTGGCCGGAGACATCAGCCACAGCCGGGTGGCCGGGCTGACTGGGCAGTTAGCCTTCTCACCGTTGAGCGGTTCGCGAATAATACCGCTGGCAAAGCTGGAGGCAGCAGCGTTCGGTTTCCCCGGACGCACAACAATGGTGGGCATACGCAGGCTGCGTCCATCCAGGAATCCCCTGCGGCTGTAATCAGACAGGAGCAGGTCATTGATGGCTTTCTGCGTGCCGTAAGAGCTCTGCGGCCTCCACACCTGGTCGTCCGGCACTTTGTCGGGTAGCGCCCCGCCAAACACCGCGACGGAGCTGGTGGTGACCAGGCGCACGCACTGCGGTAAAGCACGCAGCCTTTCCATAATCTGACGGGCGGCATCCACGTTAATCTTCATTCCCAGGTCGAAGTCCTGTTCAGCCTGCCCGGAGACGATAGCTGCCAGATGAAAAACGCTGTCCGTTCGCGCATCAATCAGGGTTTCCAGTTCGCTACGGCTGCTGATGTCCCCACAGCGTACGATGAGGCGCGGGTCTTCAATGCCGCTGACCGGGATGATATCAATGGCCGTGATCTGCTTAATGACCTGCGGTTGCCCGTAGGCATCGTTCAGCGATCCTTTTGCCAGCAGGGCCTGAAGCAGTTTTTTTCCCAGGAATCCGGCTGCGCCGGTGACAACGATATTCATAGTGTTCCTCATTGATGTTAGCGGTTGACGATGCGACCGGGAATGAAAAAGATGGCCGCCGCGCCCACGAACAGCGTGCAGGAGATAATCATCATGCCGGTCAGCGTAGAGTGTGTAAGGTCGGTCAGAATGCCCATCAGGTAAGGGGCGACAAATCCGGCCAGGTTACCAAAAGAGTTAATCAGCGCGATACCGACGGCTGCCATGGTGCCGCCGAGGAAAGCCGTCGGCAGGCTCCAGAACAGGGGCAGGGTACTCAGCCCTCCCGCCGCGCCCAGCGTCAGGCCAAACATGGCGATAACCAGGTTGTCGCTGTAAAGGGCAGATATCACCATCCCGACACCGCTGAGCACGGCAATGCCCGCCAGGTGCCAGCGGCGTTCACGGTGGCGGTCGGCGCTGCGCGAGGCGACGATCATCGTGACAATCGCCGCGGCATACGGGATCGTCGTCAGCAGACCGACGGTGAAGACATCCTCCACCCCGGCGTTGCGCACCAGCGTCGGCAGCCAGAAGCTGACGGTATAAAACCCGGCGATCAGGCAAAAATAGATAAAGGTTAACAGCCACAGCTTGCCGTTTCGCAGGACGCTGCTCATCGTCGCCTGCTCAGCTGTGGCGTCCTGCACGGCGTCTTCCTGCAGGCGGGTACGCAGCATGACTTTCTCTTCTGCGCTCAGCCAGCGGGCGTTTTCAATCCGGTCGGGCAGCAGGAAGAACACCAGAATGCCAATCAGCAGAGAGGGGGTGCCCTGAATAATAAACAGCCACTTCCAGCCGGCCAGACCGTGAGCGTTATGGAAATATTCCATAATCCAGCCGGAGAGAGGGCCGCCCAGCAGCCCTGATAGCGGCACGGCAGCAGCAAACAGAGCAAACATTTTTCCGCGACGGTAAGAGGGGAACCACAGGGAGAGGTAGAGGATCACCCCGGGGTAAAATCCGGACTCTGTCAGGCCGAGCAGGAAACGCACGGCATAAAACTGGAAGGGGGTGGAAACCAGCGCAGTCAGCGGAGCGATAATCGCCCAGGACGCCAGCAGTCCCGCCAGCAGGCGACGGGCACCAAAGCGGTGCAGCGCGATATTACTGGGGACCTGGAAGAAGAAAAAACCTATAAAGAAAATCCCGGCACCCAGTCCGTAGACGGTTTCAGAAAAAGCCAGGTCGCTGGACATTTGCAGTTTGGCGATGCCGACGTTAATCCGGTCGAGGTAGGCAAAAATATAGCTTACCGTCAGGATCGGCAGGATGCGCCAGACGGCACGTTTCCAGGCATTCTCTTCTCTGTCGCTGACCACAGAAGAAGAGATAACGGCGTTGGGTGAGTTCATAGAGCTTCCTTTTCGGCTAAAGAGCAGGGCGATGTCCTTTATTCAGGCAACAGTTATCCTGTCCCGGGGCCCAGGCAATCCTGAGCCCCGGGAGGGGGGAAATAACGAGAAGGTTTGTTATTTTTTGTTAGATTAGGCGCTGAGGAGGGAGTTTTCTGCGTTATGAATCACAATAATAACCATTAATTATCATTTTATAACAATGCGCGTACTTTCTTAACAGTCAGTGGATCAGGAACAGGGTGGCAAGGCCGAGGAAGATAAAAAAGCCACCGGTGTCCGTCAGCGCGGTGATAAGGACGCTGGAACCGACGGCCGGATCGCGTTTTAATTTGGTCATCATAAGCGGTATCAGCACCCCCATCAGCGCAGCCAGCAGCAGATTAAGTACCATCGCCAGCATCATGACACCGCCGAGGGCCGGATTGCCGTACATCGCCCAGGTCACGCCGCCCATGATCCCGCCCCAGAACACGCCATTAATTAAGGCAACGCCCAGTTCACGACCAATCAGGAAGGAAAAGTTGCCCGGCTCGACCTGGTGCAGGGCCAGTGCACGCACGATCATGGTGATGGTCTGATTACCGGTATTGCCGCCGATCCCGGCGACGATAGGCATCAGCGCTGCCAGCGCGACCAGCTGAGAAATGGTTTCCTCAAACATACCAATCACCCGCGAGGCAATAAACGCGGTACACAGATTGATGGCCAGCCAGGCCCAGCGGGTGCGCACTGATTTGCGTACCGGCGCGAAGACATCCTCTTCCGGGTTAACGCCACCCATTTTACGAATGTTGCTGTCGTTCTCTTCATTCACCAGGTCGATCACATCTTCGATGGTGACACGGCCCATCAGCTTGCCTTTGGCATCGATAACCGCAGCAGAGATCAGGTTGTAACGTTCGAACGCCCCGGCAGCATCTTCGGCTTTATCATCAATCAGGAAGGTGGTGGGTTTGGTATTCATGACGTCTGAAACCTGCTTTTCCGGGGTGTTCAGCAGAATTTCAGTCAGCGGGAGTTCGCCAAGGAGTTTGTTATTTTTTCCGGTAACAAACAGTTTGTCCGTTCCCTCCGGGATGGTTTTTTTACTGCGCAGGAAGCGCTGTACGGTTGCCAGCGTGACATCCGCACGCACCGTCACCATTTTGAAATCCATGATGCGGCCAACCCGGTCCCGGTCGAAATGCATCACATCCAGCACACGGGAGCGCAGTTCCGGATCGAGAGAGGTCAGCAGGCGGCCGGTTAAATCACGGGAAAGGTATTTTGCCAGATAAGCCTGGTCATCAATATCCAGCGGGGCGATGGCGCGCAGCAGGTCGCGATCGCTCATTTCTTCTATCAGGCTTTCCCAGACGTTTTCAGAGGCCTCAACCAGTACACGGCCCCGGCGGTCATTACCAATCAGACGCCACAGTGCCAGGCGCTCATCTTCCGGGAGCGCTTCCAGCAGGTCTGCAATATCGGCCGCATGCAGCAGGGGGAGGGTCCGCTGGATCTCCGCCACCTGCTCACGATGCGCTTCTGCTTCAGCGGCAGACTCACGCAGCGGGCGCTCGTGTAGGGTATCGACAAGATCTTTATCATTCAGCAGCAGATTAAGAATACGGCTACGAATTTCAGCCAACTGCTGAACATGGGAATGCGCTACAGACATACAACATCCTTTTGTCTGGCTAAAAGAGGAAGACGAAACGAGGCTATAGTTTAGCTGATTTCAGGCACAAGCGGGGCGGCAAAAGCTCCGAAAAGCGTCTGTTAACATGCCCGGCGGGCAGTGGCTATTTATCGTTAACGACGGTGACAGGAACCGCAGGCGGATTTTTTTTCTGCTGATGATGCTCAATAGCACCGGGAACGACATAAATCAGGCGTCCTAATAATATAATAAAGCTGACCAGTAAAATAACTCGGGTCATGCGACCTGTTTTTTGACGTTTTCTGAATGACATAGCGCTGTTCACGCAGTTTTTCCTGAAGTATACCCAAAGGGCGGTGGCTAATTTACGCACAAATCAGGTGGGAAGGTCAATGAGAAAAAGGGCCACAGCGGGGAGCAACAGGGCGGGCGAAACGCGCTTTTTATTGTTAAATGAAGCATTAACTCAATCGGCTGTCTATCAACGCAATTACAGCAAAATTGACTTAAATCAATTTATTGTGAGATTTAACCTCTACTATAGCGCAAGATTTAACAAAGCCTTCTAATTGATAAGCGATGAATAGCTGATCATCTAAGAATAAAACCTGCAAATTCATTTTAGACTACATAATAACTCAATGAAAAAATCGGTGTTGCTGACAAAATTTACCCATTACTGGTGGGGGCTGCCATTTCTGCTGGCGTTGCTCCTGATGCCACTGGCTGCCACGCTTTCGGTACGGCTATGGTTACCTGACGGCTATGTGTACCTGATCTACCTGCCATTGGCGATGATGATCGCCATGCTGATGGTCTTTGACTGGGCAGCGCTGCCGGGTATTTTTGCCGCGCTATGCTGGCACTATTTTTCCAGCTACACCGCCCCTCAGGCGATAGTCATTATCGCCATTTTTATGGTGACGTTAACGCTATGTTGGGGAGGATATCGCAGCCAGACAAAAAAACGCTGGGGCATCAGTTTTGGTGATTTAACCCAGGTTGGCCGGCGTCTGTTCTGGCTGGCATTTGCCGTGCCCACGCTGTTTACGCTGTTTATCCAGGCCATGATGCCCTTAGGTATTCTGCCTGAGATCAATTCTATTTTTGTACGTAACTCATTTTCACTGCAAACCCTGCTGAATTATCAGTCAACGCTATTGTCTTCAATCGCAATGGTGCAGATGTTCTACTTTGTCATCCGCATTGTGCGTAACCCACGTTTTTTTTCTATAGCAAAAGCGCGCTGTAAACAGGAGTTCTCCCCGACGGCAACCTTGCGCGAATGGTTGGCCTGGGTGGTACTGCTCATGATGTCTGTGACCATGCTGACGCAGTTTAAACATACCCCTGATAACCTGCTGACCACTGAGTATGGCATTCCCTTTTTACTGCCGCTGATGCTGTGGAGCGCGTTACGTTTTGGCTATCTGTTTACTTCTGTCTCCTGGGGCGCCCTGCTGGTTGTTCTGTATCAGCTTCACGACCGTTTTATGGATCCTGCCGTTGAACCCCATGATTTGGCGGTGGTATCGGCGAACCTGCTGGTCTTTACACTGACCATTCTGCTCATGTCAGCCATCAGCACCCGGCAGCGTAGGCTGCTGGCGAAAGCCCGGGAGATGGCGCTCACCGATCCGGTGATCGGCCTGCCCAATTTACGTGCATTAGGGCAGGATCTTGCCGTCAGTTCAGGTTCAGCACTGTGCTTCCTGCGTATTCCCGATCTGGATCGCCTGAGCCGTACTTACGGCCTTCAACTGCGTATTCAGTACAAACGCAGTCTGGCTGTTCATCTGCAACCGTGTTTACAACCGGGAGAAGATATCTATCAATTGCCCGGTTTCGATCTTGTCTTGCGGCTTGAAATGGCAGGTCATCAGCCGCGAATTGAACGCCTGGAGGCCCGGCTAAAGGATTATCAGCTGAGTTGGGACGGCCTGCCAATCCACCCTGATGTGGGGATCAGCTACTGTACGGTCATCCCGCCCGTACAGTATTTGTATGAACTGCTGGGAGAGATGAGTGCCAGGGCGGAAATATCGCTGCAGAGCGGTCATGCGGAAAATATGCAGCAGAAGACCAATGTCCCTGCACAGCAGCAGATCACCGGAAAACTGGCCATGCTGCATGATGTTCAGTGGGCGCTGCAGCATGCCGGTATTCGCCTGCTGGCACAAAAGATACGCGGGGTGCGCGGTGATGACTATTATGAAATTCTGCTGAGAATGGTCAACGAGCAGGGGGAGCAGATCAATCCGCAGAGTTTTTTACCTGTCGTACATGAGTTTGGTCTGACGTGGGACGTTGATAGCATGATGCTGGATCAGGCGCTGGCCTTTATTCAGCGCCACAGCGAGCAGCTTCCCGGTATCAGGCTGGCCGTCAACCTGTTTGCCGCTACGCTGTGTCGTCCGCAGTTTGTTGAGGAAATAGCCTTACGCCTGAAAGTCAATGGTATCGAACCGTGGCAGCTGATTATTGAGGTGGAGGAGTCACCCATGCTGACCGATCACAGTTGGGGTAACCGTTCGATAGCCCAACTCCGTCAGCTGGGATGTCGGGTGGCCATCGACGATTTTGGTACCGGCTACGCCAGCTATTCACGCCTGAAACTGGTGCAGGTTGATATGCTGAAAATTGACGGCAGCTTTGTGCGCAACATGCTGTGCAACAGTCTGGATTATCAGATTATTGAATCAATTTGTGTGGTCGCCCGGCTGAAGCGTATGCAGATTGTTGCAGGCTGCGTGGATTCTGAAGAAAACGCAGAGGCCCTGCGCAAACTGGGCGTCGACTATCTGCAGGGGGACATTATTGGTTCCCCCGTCCCTCTGACCGAGCTGGCTTATGCACAACGACCCCGCAACGGGATCAGGCTTTGATACTGCCTTTCTGAGCAAGCAGCGTAGCAAAACGCAGGGCAATGCGATCACCGTTTTCATCGACTCTGTGCAACTGGCCGACATTTTCGTTGTACTTAACGATATGCCACTTACGGTAGTAGTGGCTCAGTTCACCCGACTGAAAGGCAAAAGGGAAACCCTGATTGCAGGGGTAGTCCGGTGTATCCATCGCGGCGACAATCAGGTTGTACCCATCCCTGACCGTGCTGGCCTGCATATCGGCAATCAGCTGAGGGATCGTTTCCGGCTGAAGGAACATCATCACAACGGTGGACAGAACCAGCTCATAGGCACCGTTAAAACGCAGCGTGTTGAGATCCTGTTCTGCAGTATGAATACCGCTCAGATTCTCTGCCGCAATGATCTGATTCAGCCGTGACAGACTGTCCGGATTTTTGTCCCATGCCGTGACCTCAAAGCCCTTGCTGTTCAGAAACAGTGTATTGCGCCCGCTTCCGCAGCCGACATCCAGCGCTCTTCCTCCGTCAAGGTACCTCAGCGCCTCCACTACCTCAGAGTGTGGTGCGGTGAGGTGATATTTCTCACTAAAATAATGCTCTGTGTATTGTGTCATCGTGGTCAGTTCTCGGGGGCCGATCGTTTGTTTCGATCGGCCCTGTTAGCAGTCATCAGGCGCGGGTTACGGCTCTTCCTGAATGGTTAATTGCCAGCCGGTGACATCCTTCCAGTACGTCTGCTCGCGCTCCAAATCCAGCTGAACCAGATTGTTCTGGCTGAAGTAGTCACGCGGGAAGGTCAGCGTCCAGTTGCCTTCATCGGTTTGCAGCTGAAGGGCCGTCGGTTTGGTCGTGGCCTGACGCTGATTGTTCAGCAGTGCCCCCAGACGCAGTAAAAAGACCAGCGGCAGGAACTGCTTACGTTTGAACAGCGTCAGCCGCGGCATATCTTCCACTTTCACCCCTTTGCGGTGATAGCGTACCAGCGTAGCCAGCAGCGTTTGCTGATCCTGATTAAATCCGGGCAGGTTGGTGTTCTGCAGAATATACGCAGAGTGCCGCTGCATCCCGCTGTGATTAATCGTCAGCCCGACCTCATGCAGCATGGCTGCCCATTTCAGCAGGGCGGCCAGCTGCGGATTGGCCTGCCGGGTGTTCTGGTCGCGCCACTGATCGTAAAGCTCAACGGTGGTTTCCAGTACCCTGCGTGCCTGATCGCTGTCGATAGCATAGTGGTTTGCCAGGCTTTGTGCGGTACGGCTGCGGATATCCTGATGACGGAAACGACCTTCCATCTCGTAAAGAACACCTTCGCGCAGCGCGCCGTCAGACAGGCGCAGTTCACGAATGGCCAGGGCATCAAAGACGCCGCACAGGATGGCCAAACCGGGAACAAACACGCCTTTACGCTCATCAGACAGACCGGGCAGGCTCAGGGCGTCAAAGGATTTGTGCCTGATCACCTCGTTAAAGAGCATATCCAGGCGTTCAGGGGTGATCAGTTTATCTTTCTCACCCATCGCCTGTAGCACTTCGCAGGCAGCCTTGATGGTGCCAGAGGCACCAAGGGCAAACTGCCAGCCCATCAGGCGATACTGCCAGGCCAGCGTTTCAAGCTTTTGCACGGCGGCCAGGCGGGCACGATTAAAGTTCTCTTTACTGATGACGCCACCGGGGAAATAGAGGTTAGCGAAGCTTACGCAGCCCATGCGGCGGCTTTCAACCAGTCTGGGTTCAAAATCCTCACCGATGACCAGTTCCGTCGACCCCCCACCGATATCAATGACCAGCTTACGGCCCTTTTCCGGTTGGGTGTGTTCCACCCCCATAAAGATCAGACGAGCCTCTTCATGGCCGGAAATGACTTCAATCGGATAGGGAATAACATCGGCGGCGCGCTGCAGAAAATCTTCCGCGTTGATCGCCTGGCGCAGGGTATGTGTACCGACAATGGTGACATTTGCCGGGCTGAAGCCCTGTAAACGCTCGGCGAACAGCGCCAGGCAGCTCAGCCCCCGTTCGATAGCCTCTTCACTCAGTACATTGTTGTTGTCCAGCCCGTCGGCCAGGTGCACGCGCTGTTTCAGGCGGCCGAGAACCTGCATCGCCCCGTCAACTACGCGGGCAATCACCATGTGAAAACTGTTCGAACCCAGGTCTATGGCAGCGAATTCCTGCGGTTTGGGCGTACTTTTATGGGAAATTGGCATAGTGATTAGTCAGGTTGCTCGAGAGATTTAATGTAATCGTAAATTGCCAGCTGGGCCCGAACCTTGCGACGGTTACCGCGAGGAACATACCGATTGCTTAACTCTTTATCGACGAAACGTGCCTTCAGCGTATCACTTAACAGGATGGCAATAATATCCAGCACGCGCTGTTTCAGAATAGGGTCAAGGATGGATACCGCGACTTCGATACGATAATCAATGTTGCGCGTCATCCAGTCCGCAGACGAGAGGAAGACCTTCTTGTCGCCGGCATTATCAAAAATATAGACCCGATCATGCTCCAGATAGCGATCAATAATACTGATCACGCGTATATTTTCGCTGATCCCTTCCAGATCCGGGATTAGTGAACACATGCCGCGCACCAGCAGGTTAACCTTAACGCCCACGCTGGAGGCGGTATAGAGACGGTCAACCAGGCCTTTATCCACCAGATTGTTAATTTTCAGGGTGATGCCGGCGGAGATCCCCTTCTGGGCATTAGCAATTTCTGCATCAATCAGCTGATACAGCATTTTTCGGGAGTTCTGCGGGGATACCATCAGATGTTCAAAGCTCACCGGACGATACGGATTCTCGATAAAGTTAAATACCCGGCGTACTTCATTAGTAATACGCGCATCTGCGGTGAGCAGCGAATAGTCAGTATAGATACGGGCGGTTTTTTCATTAAAGTTACCGGTACCGATATGCGCATAGCGGGCAATTTCACCATTTTCACGGCGTGAAATCAGGAACAGCTTGGCATGGATCTTCAGCCCGGGAGCGGAGAAGATAACGTGTACGCCGGCCTCAGTCAGCCGCTTCGCCCAGTGGATATTCGCCTCTTCGTCAAAGCGGGCCTGCAGCTCTACGACGACGGTCACTTTTTTACCGTTATACGCCGCATGGATCATGGCATCAATAATGCGCGAATTCTTGGCCACGCGGTAAATATTGATTTTTATCGCCAGTACCGCCGGATCAAAGGAAGCCTGACGCAGCAGCTCCAGCACGTGCTCAAAGGTGTGATAAGGGTAGTACAGCAGGACGTCACGGTTACGAATCGCGTCAAAACCATTGCGGAACCGATCAAACCAGATGTGGCGCAGCTGCGGCAGTGGTTTATTGACCAGATTAGCCTTACCCACATTCGGGAAGCCAATAAAGTCTTTAAAGTTATGGTAGCGCCCGCCGGGCACAATCGAGTCATAGTTGGAGATATTCAGCTTGTTACGCAGCAGCTCCACCATGGCATCAGGCATATCGCGCTGATAAACAAAGCGCACCGGTTCAGCATTCAGGCGCTGCTTCAGGCTGGAGGACATCAGCTCCAGCAGGCTGGATTCCATCTCGGTGACCAGATCGTATTCCGCATCCCGCGTCATTTTCATCGAATAGGCATTCAGCGCATCGTAATCGAAGAACCCCCGGAAGATATCCCCCAGGCAGTAACGCAGGATGTTATCCAGCAGGATCATCGGTTTTCTGCGGCGCGGCGTCTCCGGCGGCAGGTTAACAAAGCGCGGAACTTTATCGGACGGAATTTCCAGCAGGGCGTAACGAATATCGTCACCGCGAATAATCTCCACGGCCAGATACGTGTAATCGTCTTTCAGGAACTCAATCAGGTCGGTGTCATGATTGATCAGGATCGGCGTGATGTGCTGACGCAGATGATGTTTGAAGTAGTGGCGCAGCCAGCTCTGCTGATTGGGTGACAGCTGGCGTTCATTAATCAGGAAGATCTGATTACGCGCCATCTCCAGCAGCAGGTCGTTGTAAAGACTGTCGAACTCCTGATCGGCCTTCAGTACCCGCGCCTGAATTTTTTTCAACAGATGGCGTGGCGGATTGGGTGAACCCTGTTCTTCACCGATCAAAATACGGCGCTTAAGGTCGGCAAAGCGAACTTTGTAGAACTCCTCCAGGTTGTTGGAGTAGATACCAAGAAAGCGCATACGCTCGATTAGCGGGTTAGTTTTATCTGCCGCTTCCTGCAAAACGCGTTCATTAAAGGATAACCAACTTAACTCTTTCTCTATATACAGCTTTTCCTGACCCATTTTTACTCCGTTGTCTGATTCAGGATGAAGGTATCCATTGTTCTGAAACATTATGGCGAGAGTATGGCAGCATTGTCCAACGCTCGGTGATTGTTGATTGTCTTATTAATCACATACGGGCAACATAGCGGCTTCGACGCACAATGGAAACCCTCTCTGATATGACTGACCGCCCAATCCCGGTCCACGACAACGCCGGGCGCCGCCGCATGATCGATCGGCTGACACGACGCGTGGTAACGGCGTGCGGCATGGCAATCCTGCTGGTCATGATGCTGCTTTTTTTCTGGCTGATCTGGGTGGTGGTGCCGCTTTTTGTCAGCCCGAGCCTGCAGGCAGGGAACGACATCACACTCGGGCAGAGCAGCCCGGCAGTGGCCATGGGCATGGACAAACAGCAGCAGTGGGGCTGGCGTATTGATCAGCAGGGGCGTGGACGCTTTATCCCCCTGAGTGCTGAACCCCCTTCCGCTGCGTTTTCGCTGTTGCGTGAGGCCGGTGAGGTGCGTGCCAGCGCCAGCGCCGATAATGGCAGCGTAATGCTGTTGTCCGACGGCGGCGCCATGGTGCTGGTGCAGCCCGATTTTCCGTCAGGCGAGGAGCCGCGCTGGAAGTTTCCTCTGGGCGATGTGCCGCTGGCTACCGGTGAGGACGGCGTGCGCCATTTCAGCCTGGCGCAGAGTGGCGAAAATCGCTGGCAGGTGGCGCTGGCCTCGGCAGATACCATTACTCTGTGGCAGCTACAGGCGCAGCAGCCCGCACAAAACTACCGGCTGAACGTGTCGGGCGTTGACCATCTTCTGCTTTCTCCCGACGGACATCTTTTATTTGCGCTTTCCGGGGCGCAGCTGCGTGTCTGGCGGCTGGGCAACGGTGAACCCCGACTGCGTGACTCCCTGATGCTGGCCGACGTGCCCAAAAGCATGGCGTTGCTGAGCGGGGGGAATTCGCTGCTGATCGCAGACCGTCACGGGATCTCACAATGGTTTGATATCGCCAGCGCCAGCGGCCCGCACCTGCGTCAGATTCGCCCGTTCGCCGGGGCTGCCTGGCAGCCGCTGCTGTTTACCGAACCTCACCGCCGCGTCTTTGCCACGCTGAGCCCGCAGGGCGAACTGAATCTGTACGCCAGCAAGCAGGACGGCGCTATTCTCCGCCAGCAGATTGGGCCAGGGGCTGAACGGGCCCAGTTCTCTCCGGAAGGGGATGGACTACTGGTTGAGCGTGCCGGACGCTGGCAGCATTATCATCTGACCAATCCCTGGCCGGATCTCAGCTGGCGTAATCTGTGGCACAAAGTCTGGTATGAAAACTACCCGGAACCGGACTATGTCTGGCAGTCGACCTCGGCTAATGATTATTACCAGGGGAAATTCAGCCTGGTGCCGATGGTGGTGGGGACCCTGAAGGCCGCCGGTCTGGCCATGCTGTTTGCTACCCCGCTGGCCCTGGCGGCGGCGATGTATACAGCCTGGTTTATGGCACCGGCACTCCGTCGCTGGGTGAAGCCAGCAATTGAAATGATGGGCGCACTGCCAAGTGTGGTGATTGGCCTGATTGCCGGCCTGTGGCTGGCCCCAAAAATTGCCGACCGCCTGCTCGGGGTTCTCCTGTTACCCCTGCTGCTGGCCGCCGTGCTGTTACTGTGTGGCTGGCTGATGCAAAAACTGCCGTCCCGCTGGCGACAGCGCTGGCTTGCCGAAGGGCGTGAGGTCGTACTGCTGCTGCCCGTACTGCTGCTGACGGCAATCTTTTCCCTGTGGGTGATCCCGCTGGCCGAGCAGACGCTATGGGGTGAGGGGCTGGCTGAGCGTCTCAGCGCCGACTATCAGCAGCGTAACCTGCTGGTGGCAGGCGTGGCGATGGGCTTCGCGCTGGTGCCCCTGATTTTCACCCTGGCAGAAGATGCCATCTTCAGTGTCCCGGCGTCACTGGGACAGGGATCCCTTGCGCTGGGGGCAACGCCATGGCAGACCCTGACGCGGGTGGTATTGCCCGGGGCCTCCTCCGGGATCTTTGCCGCGATGATGATCGGTTTTGGCCGGGCGATAGGGGAAACGATGATCGTACTGATGGCGACCGGGAACACGCCAGTCACCGATGGCGGCCTGTTTGAAGGCCTGCGTTCGCTGGCCGCCAATGTGGCGGTCGAAATGCCGGAGGCTGCCGCAGGCAGCGCGCACTATCGCGTACTGTTCTTATCCGCACTGGTGCTGCTGGTGTTTACGCTGGTAGTGAATACCCTGGCCGAAATGGTGCGGCAACGGCTGCGACAGCGTTACAGCCAGCAGGAGATGCCGGGATGAATGCAGAACGCAATAATCATCGCTGGCGCTGGCTGACGGGCGGGGCCGTTGCGGTCAGCCTGCTGGCTTTTTTCCTGCTGATCGCGCTGCTGGCCTGGCAGGGGCTGCGCTATTTCTGGCCGCAGCCGCTGGAACTGTTCACCCTGAATACGCCCGACGGCCAGGTACAGATGCTGGGTGAAGTCATCCAGCAGCAGACCGTGTCACGGGAGCAACTGATGGCCAGTGGCCAGCATCACGGACAAAACCTGCCGGCCAGCGTCACGCGGTATCTGATAAAAACGGGTAACCGTGATATTAGCGGCCAGGATTTTCGCACGCTGCTTTCCAGCGATATTGTGTCGCGGGAAATACCGCCTCAGGCGATTGTTTTACAACGGCGGACCGGCGGCAATGCCTACGGCTGGTTTGATGGTCTGCGTGAAGATCGTCATCCGCTGACGGCACAGGATCTCGGTCAGACACTGCAGCAGCGGCTGATCCAGACGCGCCAGCGTATTGACGAGGCGGAAACGCTGCGGCGTAAAAATATGGCCCGGCTGAATGCCCAGCTGGAAGCGCTGGAACAGCAGCGGCAGCATCAGCGCAATGAACAGGCCTTTACCCCGGAGGCCCAGTCGGTCTATCTGGCGGATCGTACCGAACTGCAGCGCCAGTTTGCCCGCCAGGCCGCCAGGCTGGCCACACTACACCGGGACAGTGACAGCACCGTGCTGCTGCTGCGGGATGCCAGCGGCGTTCAGCATCAGATATCGCTGGCGCAGATTGTGGCTGCCTGGCAGCCCAATGCGATGACCACCGGAATGAAGTGGCGTCATTTTGGCAGCCAGCTGTGGCACTTTGTCAGTGATTCATCCGGTGGCAGTCAGGGAGAGGGCGGGGTATTCCCGGCGATCTTTGGCACGGTGCTGATGGTGTTACTGATGTCGATCGTGGTGATGCCGCTGGGGGTGATTGCCGCCATCTGGCTGCATGAATACGCCGGGCGCAACCTGCTGACCCGACTGGTGCGGATTGCCGTGGTCAATCTGGCGGGAGTGCCATCGATTGTTTACGGCGTCTTTGGCCTGGGGTTCTTTGTCTGGTTTATGGGGGGCAGCCTTGACCGTCTGCTGTTCGCCAGTACGCTGCCCAATCCGACCTTTGGCACGCCGGGACTGCTGTGGGCATCGCTCACGCTGGCGCTGCTGACGCTGCCGGTGGTGATCGTGGCCACTGAAGAAGGGCTGTCACGCATCCCGGCAACCTTACGTCAGGGCTCGCTGGCACTGGGGGCCACGCAGGCCGAAACGCTGTGGCACGTGGTCCTGCCACAGGCGATGCCGGCAATGTTAACCGGCCTGATCCTCGCCGTTGCCCGCGCGGCCGGAGAAACGGCACCGCTGATGCTGGTGGGCGTGGTGAAAATGGTACCGGAGCTGCCGATTGATTCGTTGTTCCCCTATTTGCACCTCGATCGTAAATTTATGCATCTTGGTTTTCAGATTTACGATCTGGCGTTCCAGAGCCCTAATGCCGAAGCCGATCGCCCGCTGGTCTTTGCCACCGCGCTGCTGTTGGTGCTGCTGATCCTGGGGTTGAATCTGATGGCCATGATCCTTCGCCATCGTCTGCGCGAACGCTATCGTGCCCTGATGCATTAACACGGAATTCCGTTATGACTGTGAACTTTGATGATAACGATACCGCGCTGGAGCTGGATAATCTCTGCCTGTGGTACGGCGACAAACCGGCGCTCAACGCTATCAGCCTGCGGGTGCCGAAAAATCGGATTACAGCGCTGATCGGGCCGTCCGGCTGCGGGAAATCGACGCTGTTACGCTGCTTTAACCGCATGAATGATTTGATTGATGGCTGCCGCATTACCGGCGACATTCGCCTGCAGCAGCAGTCGATCCTCGGTCCTGATCGGGACCTCTCTGCGCTACGTCGCCGCGTGGGTATGGTGTTTCAGCGGCCGAACCCGTTTCCCAAAACGATCTACGATAATGTCGTCTACGGTCTGAGGCTGATGGGCGTGCGCGACCGGCGCGTGCTGGATGAAGCGGTTGAGCGGGCGCTGCGCGCTGCGGCGCTATGGCCAGAGGTGAAAGATAACCTCTGGCAGAACGCACTGACGCTGTCGAGCGGGCAGCAGCAGCGTCTGGTGATTGCCAGGGCGATTGCCATAGAACCCGAAATCCTGCTGCTGGACGAACCGACGTCGGCGCTGGATCCCATTTCAACGCTGGTGATCGAAGAGCTGATGACCTCGCTGAAGCAGCATTTCACCCTGATTCTGGTGACTCACAACATGCAGCAGGCGGCGCGTGTGTCGGACTATACTGCCTTTATGCATCAGGGAAGCGTGGTGGAGTTTGGCCTCACCGATGCCCTGTTTACTTCACCGCGCCAGCGCCGAACCGAAGATTACATTACCGGCCGCTATGGCTGACGCCGTCAGCCGGCTCGGCCTGCCAGCAGAGCACGTTTGAACGAGAGTATATGGTGCTCGGTCGCCCTTACAGCCGCGCTGAGATCCCCGGCCGCCAGCGCATCAATAATCGCGTTGTGCTCGGCAATCACCTCTTCCATATGCCCGGCATCCGAAAGCGTTGTCGCCCAGAAACGCTGGGCCTGAGCATGAATGATATTCAGAATATCCATCAGACGACGGTTGGCGGCAATCGCCGCCAGCAGATGGTGAAACTGATTATCGCAAGCCATCATCGTTAGCGGATCGCGCTGTCGGCTGGCCTCAGCAAGACGGGCATTGATCTCGCGCAGCTGCCCGACCTGAGCGGCAGAGATACGCGCTGCAGCCAGGCGGACACAGAGCTGCTCATTCACCAGACGTACCTCAATCAACTCCAGCGCATCGTCGACAGACAGCGGTGCGACCATCACCCCCTTACGCGGTAAGATCTGCAACAGTCCCTCTGCCGCAAGACGGTGCACCGCCTGATTCACCGGCGTGCGTCCGACCTCAAGATCCGCCATCACCTGCGCCATGTTCAGATAATCCCCCGGTTTATATTCCAGAGTGATCAGTGCCTGACGAAAACGGAGATAAGCCAGTTCATTCAGTGAGATAGCCCGATCTCCTGTCGGGATCTGTACCGTGTCGCTCATCAGCATTCCTTTCTTCATTTTGACCTTGCCCACATTTTACACACATTCCGGCATAACAATTGCAATTTCTAAATTATAGTGAAATTTCACAGGTATTTTAGTTAATCAACAGGAGCGGTTATGTTGCAATTTTCACTGAGTTCGGCGGCAGAAAAGCAGGTCAATATAATTATTAATCAACTGGTTATAGCTGGCTGGGCCGGAAGGGACAGGCAGGCCGTGCTGGCACACATCCGTGAGCTGGAGGCGCTGGGGGTGCCCGCACCGGGTGCAGTGCCGCTCTTTTATCGTGCCAGCGCGACGCTGCTGACCCAGCAGAACCATATCGAGGTGCTGGGTGAACAGAGCTCCGGAGAGGCGGAACCCTTCCTCTTTCGCTGGCAGGGGGAAAACTGGCTGACGCTCTCCTCCGATCATACCGATCGCCAGCTTGAAACCCACAGCGTGGCGCTGGCCAAACAGGTCTGCGCCAAGCCGCTGGCCCGCGATGCCTGGCGACTGAGTGAGGTGGCTGACGACTGGGACAGACTGCTGCTGCAGTCGTGGGTCAACGAGGGGGCCGACTGGACGCTTTACCAGCAGGGGTATCTGGCAGAACTGCGCACGCCGGACGATCTGCTCACCCGCTACGCCGGGGGAAGGGAGCTGCCAGAGGGGCTGGGCATGAGCTGCGGCACGCTGAGTGCGCTCGGCGGGATACGCCCCGCACGCCAGTTTCGCATGGCGCTGGTGGATGAAAAACGTGGGCGCAGCATTGAACATCAGTATCAGATCCAGACGCTGCCACTGGTGGCCTGAGGAGGCGGGATGACGATGACCTTAAAACAGGCGGCAGACGCACTGGTCGCGGGGCAGGTCAGCGCCCGTTCGCTGACGGAGCAGGCGCTGACAGCGGCACAAGACCCGCAGGGAGAAGGTGCCCGCGTCTTTCTCCGGCTGTGGCCGGAGCCGGCGCGGCAGGCCGCCATTCAGGCTGATGAACGCCGCCGTCAGGGGCAGTCACGTGGACCGCTGGATGGCCTTCCTGTCAGCGTCAAGGCGCTGTTCGATGTGGTGGGAGAGAGCACCAGCGGCGGCTCGCGCTGTCTGGCAGAGGCGGTGCCCGCGCCGCAGGATGCCGCCGTGGTTGCGCGCCTGCGCCAGGCCGGAGCGGTGCTTATCGGCAGCACCAATATGACTGAGTTTGCCTATTCCGGCCTGGGCATTAATCCCCATTACGGCACCCCGGCGAACCGCTGGCAGCGTGAGTGCAGGCGGATCCCGGGCGGGTCATCCTCCGGTGCGGCGGTTGCCGTCAGTGACGGCATGTGCCTCGGCTCACTCGGCAGTGATACCGGTGGTTCGGTGCGCATCCCCGCCGCACTTTGCGGACTGACCGGCTTTAAACCGACGGCCCGCCGCATCAGCATGCAGGGCCTGATGCCGCTGTCGCCCTCGCTGGATTCCGTCGGGGTTATCGCCCATGACGTGGCCAGTTGTGCCTTGCTGGACGGCGTGGTGGCGGAGCGGCCCCTGGTGCTGGCCATGCCCGACCTGAACCGGTTGCGGCTGGCTGTGCCGCAAACCCTGGTGCTGGAAGGGTTAACAACGGAGGTGGCACAGGCCTTTTTCAACGCCGTTGAGCGGTTGAGATCCCTGGGCATTCGCATTGACACGTTACCGCTCACGCCGTTTGCAGAACTGGCGCAGATCAATGCCGCCGGAGGACTGACCGCCTGTGAAGCCTGGCAGTGGCATCAGACGCTGATGCGGGAAGAGGCCAGTCGCTACGATCCGCGCGTTCTGTCACGTATTCACCGTGGTGCGGCCATTTCCGCAGAGGATGCTGCGCTGCTGCACCGGCAGCGTGAAGGGTGGCAGCGGCGTGTGGGCGCGGAAATGGCCGGTTATGACGCGCTGCTGATGCCGACCGTACCGATGACCGCCCCGACAGTGGCGGAGCTGGAACAGGATGAAGCGCGCTATTTTGCGGTTAACGCTGCGCTGCTGCGAAATCCGTCGATGGTTAATTTTCTTGACGGCTGTGCCGTCTCATTACCCTGCCATCCGGCAGGAACTGCGCCGGTTGGCCTGATGCTGGCAGCGTTGCCGGATCGGGATACGGCGCTGATGTGCTGCGCGCTGGCGGTGGAACAGGCGCTGCGCCCCCTTACTCAATCAACAGGAGTCTGAAGATGACATCACACCCTCAGGGAATGCTGTTTGTGGCGACAAATATCGGCGGTGACGATGAGGCTGATTTTAACCTCTGGTACGACAATGAACACGTTGCCGAGCGCGTAGCGATTAGCGGATTTATTAGCGGAACGCGCTACCGTGCCCGGCATGCCGGGCGGCGCTATCTCGGCCTGTATAAAACTCACAGCCTCGACGATTTCACCTGCGCCGACTATCACGCCGCATTCACCCGGCAGACCGCCTGGTCACGGGATAACCTGCAAAAGATGATCGATCCGCTCCGTCGGGTCTGCCGTATTGACGCGCGGACCGGTGCGGGCAGCGGTGCGCATCTGGCGGTACTGACGTGTCAGCAGTCCGTAGCCGTCGGCGACGTATTGCAGGTCGGTGAGATGCTCTCTGCGCTGCCGGGCTTTGTCACCTGCGCGCTGTTAAGTCCGGATGACGCCCTGAGCACGCCGTTACCTAAAGAGGAGCGCCTGCCCGGACGCCTGCAGCAGATGGTGCTGATTGAAGCCAGCAGCGAGGCAGCGGTCGACGAGCTGGCCCGGCGGGCGTCGGCAGTACTGCACGGTACGGCGGAGTTTTACCAGTTAAGCTGGCAGTTAACCTCTCAGGAGATGACATCATGAGCCTGTCTGAACTGCCACAACGGCAGGACGTTATCCCGGAAAGGGATGCGACTTCCTCCGCTAAAACCGGCCGGCTGGCGGCGGCCAGTTCCATCGGCACCGCTCTTGAGTGGTACGACTTTACCATTTACAACATCATGGCGGCGCTGGTCTTTAACCATGTCTTTTTCCCCTCCTTTAATCCGCTGGTGGGGACCATCCTTGCTTTTTCGACCTATGCGGTCGGTTATATTTCGCGCCCGTTGGGTGGAATGCTGTTCGGGCATCTGGGGGACGTGCTTGGCCGGCGCTTCGTGCTGGTGACCACGCTGATGATTATGGGCGGAACCTCTGCCCTGATGGGCCTGCTGCCGGGTTATGCGCAGTGGGGGATCCTCAGTCCGATCTTGCTGGTGACGCTGCGTTTCTTCCAGGGAATTGCGCTGGGGGGAGAGTGGGCAGGGGCCGTACTGCTGTCAATGGAGCACGGCCGCCAGGATCGGCGTGGTCTGAACGGCTCCTTTGCCCAGATGGGCCCTTCCTGCGGCACGCTGTGCGGTACGGCGATCATTGCACTGATCAGCCTGTCGGTCAGCCCGGAGCAGTTTCAGCAGTGGGGCTGGCGCATCCCGTTCCTGCTCAGCCTGGCGCTGATGCTGTTCGGTCTGTGGCTGCGCCGTGGCGTGGATGAAACCCCTGTTTTCCGGGCGCTGGCAGAGAAAAAACAGACCAGCCACAGGCCCCTGAAAGAGGTGATGCTGACGCAGCGTAAAGCGCTGCTGATCGCCGGTGGGTCACGCATTGGTTCCGACGTGCTGTACGCGCTGGTCGTGGTCTTTACACTGACCTACGTCACCACCGTGCTGCAACTGCCACGCCCGCTGGCCCTGGGGGCGACGATGCTGGGTGCAGCGGCTAATGCGCTGGCGGTACCGCTGTGCGGACTGCTGTCCGATCGTTTTGGCCGACGGCCGGTCTATCTGGCAGGTACGCTGCTGGGGATGATTTGGGCCTTTGTGTTCTTTGCCCTGCTGGACAGCGCGCAGCCGTGGGCGATCTGCCTGGCGGTGGTGGTGGGCTTACTGATCCATGCGCTGATGTACGGCCCGCAGGCGGCGTTTGTCACCGAGCAGTTTCCCGGTCGGGTTCGCTATGCAGGGTCGTCCATGGCCTATACGCTGGCAGGTATTCTGGGGGGCGGCTTTGCTCCGCTGATTATCACGACGGTGTTTAGCAAGACGGGGGGAACGCTGTGGGTGTCAGTCTATATTGTGCTGGCGCTGTTGATCACGGCCATTGCGGTCTTCTGTTCCCGCGAGACGGCGAAAAAACCGCTGGCGTAAACGGAGGGGATAAACGGGGCGGAGGCGATCCGCCCGTCATTCTTCAGTCCAGGGCATGTCCGGCAGGGGGCAGCGGCTGGTCATCAAGCCAGGCCACATCGTCGCGCATCGCCAGACGGCCATCCATAAACCAGCCGACCACCAGCGGATAAATGGCATGTTCCTGATGCTGTACGCGGGCGGTGACATCGTCTTCACTGTCATCGCTGAATACCGGCACTTTCGCCTGCAGGATCACCGGGCCACCGTCCAGCTCTTCGGTAACAAAATGCACCGAGGTGCCGTGCTCATCGTCACCGTTCTCAATCGCCTGGCGGTGCGTATGCAGCCCCGGGTATTTGGGTAACAGCGAAGGATGGATATTGAGCATGCGTCCGGCGTAGTGCAGCACAAACGTCGGGCTGAGAATGCGCATATACCCGGCCAGCACTACCAGATCGGGAGCATACGCGTCGATCTCCAGCATCAGCTGGCGGTCAAACGCCTCACGGTCGGCAAACTGCGCGGCAGACAGGGCATGGGCGGGAATACCGGCATCGCGTGCGCGCACCAGACCAAAGGCTTCTGCCTTATTGCTGAACACGGCAGCGATGCTGCCGTTAATCCGCCCCTGCTGGCAGGCATCCAGGATTGCCTGTAAATTGCTTCCATTGCCGGAAACCAGCACGACTATGCGCTTCATGCGTTAATAACCACACGCTCGTCAGAGTCAGAGGCTTTGATGACGCCGATTTTCCACGCTTTCTCGCCGGCATCTGTCATCAGTTGTACGGCCCTGTCGGCATCCGCCGGACTGAGCGCGATCACCATGCCGACGCCGCAGTTAAAGGTGCGGTACATTTCAAAGCGGCTGACGTTGCCCGCCTGCTGCATCCAGCCGAATACGGCCGGCCATTCCCAGCTTGATTCGGACAGCACGGCCTGAGTGTTATCCGGCAGGACGCGCGGAATATTTTCCCAGAAGCCACCGCCGGTCAGATGGGCAATCGCATGCACATCAACCTGTTCGATCAGGCTGAGAATGTTTTTCACATAGATGCGAGTCGGGGCCAGAAGGTGGTCGGCAAGCGATTTGCCTTCCAGCTGGGTGGTGTCCGGGTCAGTGTGACTGACTTCCAGAATTTTGCGCACCAGCGAGTAGCCGTTAGAGTGCGGGCCGCTTGAGCCCAGGGCGATCAGAACGTCACCATCGGCCACTTTGCTGCCGTCGATAATGTCGGCTTTCTCAACCACGCCGACGCAGAAGCCTGCCACGTCGTAATCGTCACCGTGGTACATACCTGGCATCTCAGCGGTTTCACCGCCCACCAGCGCACAGCCCGACTGCGAACAGCCTTCGGCGATGCCGGTGATCACACTGGCCGCTGTTTCAACGTCCAGCTTGCCGGTAGCATAATAATCAAGGAAAAACAGCGGTTCTGCACCCTGTACCACCAGATCGTTGACGCACATGGCGACCAGATCGATACCGATAGTATCATGGCGTTTCAGGTCCATCGCCAGACGCAGCTTGGTGCCGACGCCGTCAGTGCCGGAAACCAGAATCGGCTCACGGTATTTTTGCGGCAGTGCGCAAAGGGCACCGAAACCGCCCAGTCCACCCATGACTTCAGGGCGGCGGGTCTTTTTCACTACGCCTTTGATACGGTCGACTAAAGCATTACCAGCATCAATATCTACGCCGGCGTCTTTATAGCTGAGAGAGGTTTTGTCGGTCACTGCGGAATCCCCACGCGTTTTGCGGTTGGTGTTGTGGCTGTTTTAAGCGCGGCAATTCTAACAGCGCAGGCAAACGTTTGCGAGTGCCATCTTAAGCGCTATTGCGGATAGTCAGATTTTAGCTAATTCTTAGGGGGCTTGCAGGAGAGATGAAAAGTATTGCACGAAGTCATATGGCGCAGCGGTTAAATGGCGCTATAATCTCGCGATTTTTTTTTGCAGCTTAACACTCCGGGAGTACAACAATGAAGATCGTGGAAGTCAAACACCCGCTGGTCAAACATAAACTGGGTCTGATGCGGGAACATGACGTAAGCACCAAACGTTTCCGTGAACTTGCGTCAGAAGTGGGAAGTCTGCTGACTTATGAAGCCACTGCCGATTTAGAAACCGAAACCGTCACCATCGAAGGCTGGAACGGCCCGGTTGAGATTGAGCAGATTAAAGGTAAAAAAATTACCGTTGTGCCCATCCTGCGTGCAGGTCTGGGTATGATGGAAGGCGTACTGGAACATGTGCCCAGCGCGCGTATCAGCGTGGTCGGCGTATATCGCGACGAAGAGACGCTGGAGCCGGTTCCGTATTTCCAGAAGCTGGTTTCCAATATTGAAGAGCGCATGGCACTGGTTGTTGACCCGATGCTGGCCACTGGTGGATCCATGATCGCCACCATCGACCTGCTGAAGAAAGCCGGCTGCAGCAGTATCAAGGTACTGGTATTGGTGGCGGCGCCGGAAGGGCTGGCTGCGCTGGAAAAAGCTCACCCGGACATTGAAGTTTATACTGCCTCCGTCGATCAGGGCCTGAACGAGAAGGGGTATATTATCCCTGGCCTCGGTGATGCCGGCGACAAGATCTTCGGGACGAAATAAACGATGTGCCAGGCGATTGTCCCTGTCCATGCGGTCTGCGACGATAACGCCTGGTCTGCCCGATCCTTACCGCGGCAGAAATTGTGCAGTAATCGATTATTTTTATTAACAAACCGACCATAGAGTCGGTTTTTTTACAGCTCAGGAAAGGCAAGGGGTATGAAATCATGACGCGTCGCGCAATTGGCGTACACGAGCGGCCACCGCTGCTACAGACTATTCCACTCAGCTTCCAGCATCTGTTCGCTATGTTTGGCGCGACGGTACTGGTACCCATTCTCTTCCATATCAATCCGGCCACGGTGCTGCTGTTCAACGGTATCGGTACGCTGCTGTACCTGTTTATCTGCAAAGGCAAAATTCCGGCTTATCTTGGCTCCAGCTTTGCCTTTATTTCCCCGGTGTTACTGCTGTTGCCGCTGGGTTATGAAGTGGCGCTGGGCGGTTTTATTATGTGCGGTGTGCTGTTCTGCCTGGTGGCGCTGATCGTCAAGAAAGCCGGCACCGGATGGCTGGATGTGATGTTCCCACCGGCCGCGATGGGCGCGATTGTGGCCGTGATCGGCCTCGAGCTGGCGGGCGTCGCGGCCAATATGTCGGGTCTGCTCCCTGCCGATGGCAGTGCGGCTGACAGTAAAACCATTATTATTTCGATGGTCACGCTGGGGGTGACGGTCTTTGGTTCGGTGCTGTTCCGGGGTTTTCTGGCCATCATCCCGATTCTGGTGGGGGTGCTGGTGGGCTATGCGCTCTCCTTCGGCATGGGCATCGTTGACTGGACGCCAGTGCGTGAGGCGCACTGGTTCGCCCTGCCGACCTTCTACACTCCGCGTTTTGAATGGTATGCCATCTTTACCGTCCTGCCTGCGGCGCTGGTGGTGATTGCCGAGCATATCGGCCATCTGGTGGTGACGGCCAATATCGTGAAGAAAGATTTGCTGAAAGATCCGGGCCTGCACCGCTCCATGTTTGCCAACGGCATTTCGACCATCTTCTCCGGCTTCTTTGGCTCCACGCCGAACACCACCTATGGCGAAAACATTGGCGTGATGGCAATCACCCGGGTGTACAGTACCTGGGTGATCGGCGGCGCGGCGATTCTGGCGATCCTGCTCTCCTGCGTCGGCAAGCTGGCCGCGGCTATTCAGGCCGTGCCGGTGCCGGTGATGGGTGGGGTGTCGCTGCTGCTGTACGGGGTGATAGCCGCATCAGGCATCCGCGTGCTGATCGAATCCAAGGTCGATTATAACAAAGCGCAAAATCTGATCCTGACCTCAGTGATCCTGATCATTGGGGTCAGCGGGGCGAAGGTGCACATTGGTGCCGCTGAACTGAAAGGCATGGCCCTGGCCACCGTCGTTGGGGTCGGACTGAGTCTGATCTTTAAAGCGATTTCCCTGCTGCGCAGCGAAGAAGAGGTGATCGAGCTGCCGGACGACGGTAACGGCGCGAAGTAAGCCGGATCGGGGCAGCCAGCGCGGCTGTCCCGCTAACCTGCCGCTCAGGCAGCCTTAGCGTTTCATGATCCCGGGCGAGTTGTGTTAGAATTTTACCGTTTTCTGCCTGCTCAAAACCTGAGGTGAATCTGAACACGCCGGCACAGCTCTCACTGCCACTTTACCTGCCCGACGACGAAACCTTTGCCAGCTTCTGGCCGGGGGAAAATCCGTCGCTGCTGGCTGCCCTTCAGGGCGCGCTGCATCAGCAACACGGTAGCTACTTTTACTTCTGGTCTCGCGAAGGAGGAGGACGCAGCCATCTGCTGCACGCCGCCTGCGCTGAACTGTCGGCCAAAGGTGAAGCCGTGGGCTATGTCCCGCTGGATAAACGCACCTGGTTTGTCCCTGAAGTGCTCGACGGCATGGAGCAGCTCGCGCTGATCTGCATCGATAATATCGAGTGTATTGCCGGGGATGAACCGTGGGAAATGGCGATTTTCGATCTCTATAACCGTATCCTGGAGACCGGGAAAACGCGGCTGCTGATCACCGGGGATCGTCCCCCTCGCCAGCTGAATCTGAAGCTGGCCGATCTGGCATCGCGTCTGGACTGGGGGCAGATCTATAAGCTGCAGCCGCTGTCGGATGAGGACAAACTGCAGGCGTTACAGCTGCGGGCGAAGCTGCGTGGTTTTGAGCTTCCCGAAGATGTGGGCCGCTTCCTGCTGAAACGGCTCGATCGCGAAATGCGCACGCTGTTTGTGACGCTGGATCAGCTCGACCAGGCCTCTATCAGCGCCCAGCGTAAGCTGACCATTCCTTTTGTCAAAGAGACGCTGACCCTGTAGTTGCGGCTTTTGCCCTGACGCTCACAGGATAGCCAGCACCTGCTCCGGCGGCCGGCCAATGCGCGCCTTATCGCCTGCGACCACGATCGGACGTTCAATCAGCGTCGGCTCCGCCGCCAGCGCGGCCAGCAGCTGCGCCTCCGTCAGCGCCGGGTCGTCCAGACCTGCCGCTTTATACTGCACTTCTTTCGTCCGCATCAGCTGGCGTGCGCTGGTGAATCCCAGCTGCTGCACCAGCCTGCTGAGTGTCGCTACTGCCGGCGGTGTCACCAGATAGAGGATGACCTGCGGTTCCACGCCGTGTTCTTTCAGCAGCGCGAGGGTTTCACGGCTCTTCGAGCAGCGTGGGTTGTGGTAAATCTGAACCTCAGACATGGTTTTCCCTTTCTGTCATTACGATTTCTGATACTGGCGGAAACGTTCCTGCAGCCGGCGAAGCTGGTCAATGCGGGCGTCATAGCGTGCCTGTTTCAGGCTGCCCAGTGGGACCGCCGCGCTGGCGCTGCTCAGGCTGCGGATCGCCTGATCAAGCTGACCGCTTAACGCCAAATCCTCCGCCCGAGCTGCCTGCTCTTCATCCGTCAGCCCCTGATCGGCAGAGGCCTGAGCCAGCAGGCCCCAGCCGTTCGGATCGTCTTTATTCGCCCAGGTGTAGCGGTACAGGACTTTGCTGGCACTGGCGGGCTGTTTAGCCTCGACGTAGGCATTCGCCAGGTTGAGCTGCAATACCGGATTGCTGTTCACGCCTTTGGCGGAGAGCAGACGATTGATTGCCTGCTGCGGCTGCTTCAGCCCGATATCAATATCCGTCATGATATCCAGATACCAGATGTTGTCCGGCTGTTTCGCCAGCAGCGGCGCAATGATGTTTCTGGCCTGCTGGTATTTACTCTCCCCCAGCAGCAGCACCGCTTTACCATACAGCGCCGCCGCCTGCTCGCGGCTGTTGCCATTGGTCAGGCTGGTCAGCAGGTCGCTGGTGAGCTGGTTTTGCCCGGTTGAGAACATGCCGAGCGCCCTGACTTTTGCCATGTAGAAATCCTGCGATGACTGCACCACAACCTGTTTCATCTGATTGGCGCGGTTACGGGCATCTGACAGCCGGCTGTCAGGGAGCGGGTGCGTCAGCAGCATTTCGGGCGGCTTAGAGGCAAAGCGGGAGGCGTCGGCCAGTTTTTGCAGAAAGTCCGGCATCGCCTCCGGGTCAAACCCGGCACGCTGTAATACCTGGATGCCGATACGGTCGGCTTCCTGTTCGTTCTGCTGGGTGAAACTGATAATGCCCTGCTGGGCCCCCGCCAGAGTGCCGCTGAGGGCCGCCATACCGGCCTGCGGGCTGGCCATTGCCAGCAGAATTGACCCCAGGGCACCCACCCAGGTCAGCGGGGCATTACGCTGTTGCTCTTCCATGGCGCGCGCCAGGTGGCGCTGGGTGACGTGAGATATTTCGTGCGCCATAACCGAAGCCAGCTGGCTCTCGTTATCGCTGTAGCGGAACAGCGCGGAGTGAAGCACCACGTTGCCGCCAAAAAAAGCAAAGGCGTTAATCTCATCGTTGCGGATCAGATAAAAATGAAAGGGTGTTTTGACCGACCAGGCATGGTTCACCAGTCGCTGGCCTAACTGATTAATGTACTGGTTCAGCAGGGGATCGTTAATAATGGGCGCGCTGGCGCGTAGCTGGCGTACATAAAAATCGCCCATCGCCAGTTCCTGATTAATTGACAGGGTACCGCCTGCCGTCGTACCAATATCCGGCAGATTATCGCTGATATCAGCGTGGGCCGGAAGCTGACTGCCCGCCAGCAGTGTCACCATTAACGTTGCCAGCAGGTTTTTCTTTAATCGGATGAACATACGCAAACCCTAACAAGGAGGTTCAATTTCTGACCGGCAACGTGCCGAAATGTTCTCTTTGCGCGTAAAACGACGCACTCATTCCCCATCTTAACCACAGCCCGGGGCGAATGAAATGGCTTAATCACGCCCGGGGGATCCCCTGCCGCATAACAGACGAAATCTTGCCTTAAAAAACTGAACAGCATCTGCATCGTCTTTCAGGACGTTATCCCTGTTTTCAGAACCTGATAGCGGCCTTTCCTGCCAGCATGAGGTTTCGTCTTAGATGATTTCATTCAAATTGACTGATAAAAATATGAAAAATGATAGGGTTTACTCTGAAAAAAACCTGATGCAGCGTCCGGCGCGGCGCGCGAAACATAAGTAAATTTTCAGCCGACAGGTTCCTGACGCCCGGCGGGCAGGCCCAGCCAATATGCTAACCGCAGGGGGCAATGTTGCCTGAGCCGTTTGAGTCCGACTGAGGCGGTACCGGCTACCGCAGTTAACCGTGGTAGTGAGCCGGCAGCGGCAGAACGGTCCATGCATTACGGTTTCCGCACAGTATGCACTACTGATGGTTTCAGCAGGCAACCACTGCGCGCCAGAGGTAAGAATGGCCGGTAAGAGGGGCGTCAGGGCTGTGTTATATCTCAGAGATGACGATGTGCTCTTACAAGAGGTGTTGCTATGCGTTCTGTGATTTCCTGTGTGCTGATTGCGGTGGTTGCCGGTTTTGTGGGTGCCAGCTTTTCTAAAGCCCCTGAACTGATCGATAAACTCGCCAACCGCGTGGAACCGGTCAGCGATCCGGCGGGCTTCTGGTCCACGCCTGCCATTCAGGGCTATGGCAAAATACACTACGAGCCTGAGGTCGCTTACCGGCCGAATCTGAACGACAGCAATAAGATCGTCTTTCAGATCACCAAAGCGGAAAACAGCCCTGACGATCCCAATCTCGGGCTGGAGCGGGTAGCCCGCGTGGTCAACCTGTACGTTGCCTCCGGGGTGCCGGCAGAGAAACTGAAGTTTGTGGTTTCAGTCACCGGTGACGGTACGCCCGCCATGCTGAACAACGCGCAGTACCACCGGCTGTTCGGCAGGGATAATCCCAACCTGCCGCTGATTGCCGCGCTGCGGGAAAAAGGGGTCGATGTGTCCGTCTGCGATCAGTCTGTCGCCTTCCACCACTATAAGAGTGAGTGGATTGATAAATCAGTGACTCACGCATTATCCAGCCCGACGACGGTTTCCACGCTTGAAAACCAGGGCTATGCCTTCCTGGCGATGTAATGCTTCTCAGCGGGCCGCCGGCCCGCCTTCCGGCGAACACGTTCCTGCCTTAAGTGAAATAATTATTGGCTCTGAGGGCTTCAGAATATTCCCAAATCGGCTGAGAGGTGTACAATTGGCCCGTGCTTAACCAGGGCATAAATCGCACTTAATCTCTCTTCGCTCTTTGGGCATAACGCGCATAAAAAATATAAGGCGCTGATAATGATGTTACTCACCGGGGTGAGTCCATGCTGAGGCTTTCGCGCCCCAAAACGGACTTGCGTACCCTCATTACCCTGCTGGCGGTCGCCAGTATTGTGATCACCCTTGCTAACTCACTGTACGCCAGCTGGCGGGTACAGCGTGATGTGCTGATCGAAAATACGCTGGAATCAAACCGGGTGTATGCCACCAAACTGGCATCGACCACTGAAGTGTTTTTCCAACTGGCGCAGTCGCAGCTCTCCTACAGCGCCAAAGTGCTGGGGAACGGTCTGGATAATGACGCGACCCTGCAGGATGAAGTCGATCGCCTGCGTGAGCAAACGAACAGCTTTAACTCCGTGGTGATTGTTGATGCCAGTGGATGGGTGCGGGCGATTTCCCCGGAGTCCCTGATGCTGAAGGGCATGCATCTCAGCTCCAGCGCCACCAAACAGGCCCTTCACGAGCGTAAGCCGCTGATCAGCCAGCCCAGCATGTCTGCGGCGAACAATCTGCTGGTGTTTGTCTCCTGGCCCATCTGGTCGAAAACCGGCACCTATCTGGGGTATGTCGGTGGTTCTATTTATCTGAAAAAAAGAAGTATTCTTAACGTTCTGCTCGGTGAGCAGTTCTACCGCGACGGATCGTCCCTGTATGTCATTGATAGTAAAAATCAGGTGCTGTATCACCAGGATCGCCAGAGGGTGGGGAAAACCATCGATCCATTGATTAGCACGGCAGTGCGCGCCCGCGCCAGCAACGGTAACCAGCAGGTGACGACGGAAAGCGGTGAGCCGATGCTGGCGGGCTTCGCCAATGTGCCGACGGCAGGCTGGACGATCATTACGCTTAAACCGACGGAGGCAACGCTGGCACCGCTCAACAGCCTGCTGCTGAAAGTGCTTAAGCATTCAGTGCCTTTCGCCCTGTTAACGCTGATTATTGCGCTGATCCTCGCGCAGCGTATCGCGCTGCCGCTGTGGCAACTGGCACGTAAGGCCAGTCAGATGGATACGCAAAACGTGTCGAAAGAGATTAACGGCATCCGTTCCTGGTACTATGAAGCGTCACAGATCAAGCGCGCTATGCTGGCCGGGATCGCCCTGATGCAGGATAAAATCGGGCGGCTGAAGAGCGAAGTCCAGACGGATCCGATGACCGGGCTGCTCAACCGGCGGGGCCTGAATGCCGTACTGGACTATTTTCTGGCTACCAGCCAGCCTTTTGCGGTGCTGGCCCTGGATATCGACTACTTTAAACGCGTTAATGATACGTTCGGCCACGATGCCGGGGATGCGGTGATCCAAACGGTGGCTCGCCAGCTGGAGCAGGGGGCGCGGCAGACGGATGTAATCTGCCGTAACGGCGGTGAAGAATTCCTGATGATCCTGCCGGGGGCCGATCGCGAAGTGGCGATAGTGATTGCTGATCGGGTGCGTAAACGTATTGAGCAGCTATCGCTCGATCGGGTGGGCCACATTACTATCTCGGCGGGGGTCGCATTCTGGCTGCCGGCGATCGACGGCACTATGGAAGAGACCTTTAAACAGGCTGATGATGCGCTATACCAGGCGAAAAATGGGGGACGCAACCAGGTCGTCGTTGCCCCCGGCGCGAACAAAACGCCTGCCGTCGCGCAGGGACTTCCGCACTAATTTTTCTACGCCCATGACGGCATTACGCAAGAATGGGCCGTATCAGATACACTCTCCCCATCTTTTTCAGGCAAGGACTCCCATGCTCGAACTTTTAATGCAGTGGTATCGCCGTCGATTCAGCGATCCTCAGGCGATTGCATTGCTGGCGATTCTGCTGGCAGCATTTTGCATTCTGTTTTTCTTCAACGGCCTACTGGCTCCGCTGCTGGTGGCCCTGGTACTGGCGTATCTGCTGGAGTGGCCAACGGTACGGCTGGAGCGGCTGGGCTGCTCGCGCACCTGGGCCGTCACGCTGGTGCTGATTGTCTTTGCCACGTTGCTGCTGGTGCTGATGCTGGTGGTGGTTCCCGTCGCGTGGCAGCAGGGGATCAATCTGACCCACGAGCTACCCACTATGCTGACCCGACTGTATCAGTACGCGATGCGGCTGCCTGACCGTTTCCCCACCCTGATGGGGGCTGGCATCATCGATATTGTGGTGGAAAACCTGCGCAGCCGCCTGAGCGGGCTGGGCGATCAGCTGGTGAAATACTCTCTCGCCTCGCTGGTGGGGTTGATGACGCTGGCGATCTATCTGGTGCTGGTGCCGCTGATGGTGTTCTTCCTGCTGAAGGACAAAGAGCAGATGCTGAACGCCATTCGCCGCGTGCTGCCACGCAACCGCGGTCTGGCGGGGCAGGTGTGGGTGGAGATGAACCAGCAGGTATCAAACTATATTCGCGGCAAGGTGCTGGAAATGGTCGTCGTGGGCGTGGTCAGTTGGGTGGGTTTCCTCGCCATTGGCATGAACTACGCCCTGCTGCTGGCGGTACTGGTCGGCGTGTCGGTGCTGATTCCCTATATCGGGGCGATGGTCGTGACTATCCCGGTGATGGGCGTCGGGCTGGGGCAGTGGGGATTATCCGGTGACTTCTGGACGATGATGGTGGTCTACCTGGTCATTCAGGCGCTGGACGGCAACATTCTGGTGCCGGTGCTGTTTTCTGAAGCGGTGAATCTGCACCCGCTGGTGATTATCTTGTCGGTGGTCATTTTTGGCGGCTTATGGGGATTCTGGGGCGTCTTCTTTGCCATTCCGCTGGCCACCCTCGTCAAAGCGGTGGTGCACGCCTGGCCGGATGAGCTGGCCAAATAGTCACCGCCGACCTTGTTACGGGTCGACCGGAAAGGTCGACCCGGACATGATTAAGCGGATTTCAGGTAATCCATCACGATATCGTGGTGATTGCTGGTTTTGAAGTCGTCAAAGACCTTCTCCACTTTGCCATCCACGCCAATCAGGAAACTGATGCGGTGAATGCCATCATAGGTTTTCCCCATAAAGGTTTTTTCACCCCAGATACCAAACTGCTCACAGACCTCGTGATGTTCATCAGAGAGCAGCGTGAAATTCAGCAGCTCCTTTTCAACAAAGCGGGACAGTTTCTCAGGTTTGTCAGTGCTGATACCTAATACGTCAACCCCGGCTTTTTTCAGTTCATCCATACTGTCACGCAGACCACACGCCTGGACGGTACAGCCTGGCGTCATCGCTTTCGGGTAGAAATAGACCAGAACGCGCTGTCCCTGGAAGTCGGTCAAATTTACTTGTTCACCGTCCTGATCGGGCAAGCTAAATTTCGGTGCGGTATCACCGGCTTTCAGTGGGTTCATCACTACTCTCCGTTTTTATCATCATGCTAGGGGAAAATTTGCGCACTTTCTCACACGGGTTCTCATGGTTACGTGCCGTGATGGGAAACTGCCTTAATAGTGCCTTGAGCATGCAGCTCTGTACAGAGTCGGTTGAACGCCATTTCAATAAAAGACGCATCCTGGCTGGCCGGACTGTGTGCGGTTAGTTGAATATAGAGCCTTGGCGGCTGATTTTCCTCTGCAGGTTGCGTACGGGAGACCAGTTCGGCGATATTCATTTGGTGCGAATCAAACAGATCGGTAAAGCGTTCAATAATGTGTGGGGAGTCGGTGACTTCAACCTGAACCCAAACAGTGACCGGCATCGGCGGTGTGGTGCGTGCGCTGGTGCGCTTCATCACAATCAGCAGCTCCATCTCCGCCCCTTTCAGCGGCAGGGTGGATTCAATCAGTGTAATGGCATTCCAGCTGCCGGACAGTAGCATAATAAAGGTGAATTCATCGCCCAGCATGGCCAGCCGGCTATCTTCAATATTACAGCCACAGCTGCTCACATGTCGGGTGATAGCATTAACAATCCCGGGGCGGTCGACCCCAAGGGCGGTGATGACCAGATGGTGTGGCGATGACTGCGGCAAAATCAAGCTTCCTGTCCAAAATCTAATAACTATAAGGTAAACATAAAAAAAACTGCTGACAAGCGCTTGAGCCGCCCTATGCGCTTGCTTTTACTGCTCGGACAAACGTACCATGAAGCACTTGTTTGTCGAGGGGATGGCTAATGTTCACGGGAAGTATTGTTGCACTCGTAACGCCGATGGATGACAAAGGTAATGTCTGCCGTGCGAGTCTGAAAAAACTGATTGATTACCATGTTGCCAGCGGAACCGCGGCAATTGTTTCTGTAGGAACGACCGGCGAATCTGCCACCCTCAGCCATGACGAACATGGTGACGTGGTTATGCTGACGCTGGAACTGGCAGATGGTCGCATTCCGATTATTGCCGGTACCGGGGCAAATGCTACCGCTGAAGGCGTCTCTCTGACCCGCCGCTTCGAAAAATCGGGCGTCGTGGGCTGCCTGACCGTCACCCCTTATTACAACCGTCCTACGCAGGAAGGGTTGTACCAGCATTTCAAAACCATCGCTGAAAGTACCGATCTTCCGCAGATGCTGTATAACGTACCCTCACGTACCGGTACGGATTTGCTGCCCGAGACCGTTGGCCGCCTGGCGAAAATAAAAAATATTATCGGAATCAAAGAGGCGACCGGGAACTTATCGCGGGTTAGTCAGATCCAAGAGCAGGTAAATGAAGATTTTGTGCTGGTGAGCGGCGATGACGCCACATCACTGGACTTTATGCATCTGGGCGGCCACGGCGTGATTTCCGTGACGGCGAACATCGCCGCACGTGAAATGGTTAACCTCTGTGCGCTGGCACAGCAGGGTAACTTTGCTGAGGCACGCCTTCTGAATCAGCGCCTGATGCACTTGCATCAGAAACTGTTTGTTGAACCGAATCCTATTCCGGTGAAATGGGCTGCAAAACAATTAGGATTAATAGCAACCGATACGCTGCGTCTGCCAATGACGCCGCTGACCGATGCAGGTCGTCCGGTTGTTGAGCTGGCACTGAAAAACGCTGGCCTGCTTTAAATCTAGGGAGAATTAATGGCTTACTCAGTACAAAAGTCCACGGTAGCAACAGTGGTGGGACTGTCGTTGGTGATGCTGCTGTCAGCATGTTCTAACGATCAACGTTACAAGCGTCAGGTGAGCGGTGACGAATCCTACCTGAAAGCTGCCGATCTCAGCGATCTGCGTGCCCCTGCGGGCATGATCATGCCGCTGCAGAATGGCGACTTTGATATTCCTTCCGTCAGCAGCAAAGGGCAGGTGGGTAAGCAGTTGGATATTCGTCCTCCGGCTCAGACGCTGGCCCTGATGAACGGCACCCGTAGTCAGTTCGCGGGCAATACCGGCACGCTGCTGGTCGATTCACGCGCCGGCTCTCTCTGGCCGCAGGTGGTTGACGTGGTACAGGCCGCCAAATTCCCGATTGCTGACCGACAGGACGCCCGCCAGTCCCTGACGACCGACTGGGTTCAGTGGAACCGTGCAGACGAAGACAACCAGTATCGTGGTCGTTATCAGTTAAGCGTACAGCAGCAGGGCGGTCAGCAGGCGCTGACGGTGAAACTGCTGGAACTGCAGCAGCAGGATAAAGTAGTGAACTCACCGGTTCAGATCCAGCGCTATACCGCGCAGATGGTGAATGCCATCAGCGAAGGGCTGGATAAGCTGGAAACCGGGCGTGAAAATGCCGCAGCCAGCCGTAGCCCAACTCAGATTGATGTTCAGAGCGGTGCCGATGATACGGGCCTGCCTAACCTGATCCTGCGTGCGCCATTCAACGTGGTGTGGCAGCGTCTGCCCGCGACGATGAAACGTGTGGGAATGGAAGTGACTGACAGCAACCGTTCACAGGGTAGCCTGAACGTCACCTACAAGGCGCCGGGCAGCAGCACCTTTGACGAACTGGGTGCGAAAGACCCGGAACTGAACAACGGTGACTACAAAGTACAGGTCGGTGACCTGGATAACCGTAGCAGCCTGCAGTTCCTCGATCCGAAAGGTCATCCGCTTACCCAGT
Organism: Erwinia persicina NBRC 102418; assembly: GCF_001571305.1. GTDB lineage: Bacteria > Pseudomonadota > Gammaproteobacteria > Enterobacterales > Enterobacteriaceae > Erwinia > Erwinia persicina. The sequence continues at coordinate 158,068 of NZ_BCTN01000008.1, forward strand.
CGCAGAATGATGCGCTGGTAGCGGTGTTCCAGGCCGCATTCAGCAAGTAAGCCAGAAGGCCGGAGAGACTCCGGCCTTTTTTTATCGGCCTGTACGTAAACGATTGCTTCGGTTTTTTATCCCCGGACTCTATAATTCCGCCAGGCAAAATTTTAACGGGCTGGCACTGCCGGCCTGATAGTGACACTTATATCGTTTGGAGTTAAACAAATGCAGAAAAAAGCTGAGTTGTATCGCGGCAAAGCGAAAACCGTTTACAGCACCGAAAACCCGGATCTGTTGGTACTCGAATTCCGTAACGATACGTCAGCGCTGGACGGTGAGCGCATCGAACAGTTTGACCGTAAAGGAATGATTAACAACAAGTTCAATTATTTCATTATGACTAAACTGCAGGAAGCCGGGATCCCAACGCAGATGGAAGCCCTGCTCTCTGACAACGAAGCGCTGGTGAAAAAGCTCGATATGGTGCCGGTTGAGTGCGTTATCCGTAACCGGGCGGCCGGATCGCTGGTGAAACGTCTGGGCGTGGAAGAGGGGATGATCCTCAATCCGCCGCTGTTTGATCTGTTCCTGAAAGACGATGCCAAACACGACCCGATGGTCAATGAATCTTACTGTGAAACCTTTGGCTGGGTGAACAAAGAGAATCTGGCGCGGATGCGTGAGCTGACTTACCAGGCCAACGACGTGCTGAGCAAGCTGTTTTCTGATGCCGGTCTGATCCTCGTGGACTTCAAGCTGGAGTTCGGTCTGTTTAACGGTGAAGTCGTGCTGGGTGATGAGTTCTCCCCGGACGGTGCCCGCCTGTGGGATAAAGACACCCTGAATAAGATGGACAAAGACCGCTACCGTCAGAGCCTGGGCGGTCTGATCGAAGCTTACGAAGAAGTGGCCAGACGTCTGGGTGTGACCCTCGACTGATCCCGCCAGGGGTTAATACCCTTACGACCTCAATACTGCCGAAAGGCCGGGCTTGCCCGGCCTTTTTCCTGTCATCCTCTCTTATTCCCGTGTTTTCTGGTTTTCCCTGCGACGTCCGACTAAAATCGACGGACAGGTTGTCGTTATTAATTTGGAGTAAACACTTATGCGCTGGCAAGGGCGTCGCGAAAGCGACAATGTGGAGGATCGCCGTAATGAATCCGGGACGGTTGGCGGTGGGCGCATACGTATTCCTCGTGGCAAAGGGGGCATTGCTCTGCTGATTATTGTGGTGATCGCCAGTTACTATGGCTATGACCTGTCGCCACTGCTGACCGGGGATGGCAGCTCCGCCGCGCCGACGGCGCAGCAGCAGCAGCGTCAGACCACGCCGAAAGAAGATGAGGCCGCGCAGTTCACCCGCACGGTGTTCGCGCTGACAGAAGATACCTGGCAAAAGCTGTTCCGGCAGATGGACAAAACGTGGCAGCCCCCGACGCTGGTGATGTACCGCAACCAGACGGCTACTGCCTGCGGCAGCGGCCAGTCGGCGATGGGGCCGTTTTACTGCCCGGCAGACAGTAAAGTCTATATTGACCTGTCGTTTTACGACGAAATGACCCAAAAACTGGGCGCCGGTGGCGAATTTGCCCAGGGCTATGTGATTGCTCATGAAGTAGGACATCATGTACAGCACCTGTTGGGCATTGATAAAAAAGTCCGCGAGATGCAGCAGGGTGCCTCACGTGTGCAGGTAAACCAGCTGTCGGTGAAAATGGAGCTTCAGGCGGACTGCTTTGCCGGCGTCTGGGGTCACTATATGCAGCAGGAAAATGTGCTGGAAACCGGTGATCTTGAGTCTGCGCTGAATGCGGCTCAGGCGATTGGTGATGACCGGTTGCAACAGCGCAGCCAGGGGCGGGTCGTGCCGGACAGCTTTACACACGGCACCTCACAGCAGCGTTATACCTGGTTCAAAAAAGGTTTCGACAGCGGTAATCCCGGCCAGTGTAATACCTTTGCAGGCTGATGCGGCGTGAATGAGCTTGTCGCGGCCGCTGCCGTTCATCGGCAGCAGGGCTGCCGCCGTTTACTGACCCTCAGCGGAGCACCGGCGTGGTGCAGGCAGCAGGCCACCAGCCTGATGGCGCAGCTCCCGGGTGACTGGCTGTGGGTGGGCAGTGACGCTTCTGCCCCCTTGCACTGCCAGCCGCAGGCCCTGCGCACGCTACTGGGCCGGGAGTTCCACCATGCGGTTTTTGACGCCCGGGAGGGTTTTCATGCAGAGGCCTTTGCCGCACTGGCAGGCACGCTGCGTGCCGGGAGCTGGCTGCTGCTGCTGCTGCCCGAATGGGATCGCTGGGCAGAGTGCCCCGACACCGATTCACTGCGCTGGAGTGATAGCGATCGACCCTGCGCCAGTCCGCGCTTTGTTCAGCGCTTTCAACAACTGTTGCTGACCGATGCTGGCGTGGTCAACTGGCGTCAGTCCCATCCTCTGATGATTTCCCCCGTCCCGCTGCCCCCGGACTGGCAGACCGATAGCCAGCAACAGCAGCGGGTGCTTGAACGGCTGATCAATGCCCCCCCGGGCATTTACGCGCTGACCGCCGCCCGTGGCCGGGGAAAATCCGCGCTGGCCGGTATGCTGGCGGCCCGCTGGCCCGGGCGCTGTCTGGTCACTGCGCCTGCCCGCGCCGCTACGGACGTGCTCGCCGGTTTTGCCGGAGAGCGCTATCACTTTGTCGCACCGGATCGTCTGCTGGCCAGCGCGCAGGAGCTTGCCTCCGGCGTTGACTGGCTGCTGGTCGATGAGGCCGCGGCCATTCCTGCCCCGCTGTTACAGCAACTGGTGACCCTTTTCCCCCGCGTCCTGCTGACCACCACCGTGCAGGGCTATGAGGGAACCGGACGCGGTTTTATGCTGAAGTTTTGCGACGGCCTGCCGGACGTGACGCATTACCGGCTGGACGCCCCCCTGCGCTGGGCAGCGGGCGACCCGCTGGAGCGGATCGTGGCGGAGGCCCTGCTGTTTGACGATGCTGTTGCTCCTCCGCAGTCGGGGCCGCTGGCCTGCCTGCCGCTGGAGCAGGCGGACTGGATACGCCAGCCCGCACGCATGGCGGCGGTCTATCAGCTGCTGACCAGCGCGCACTATCGTACCTCACCGCTCGATCTGCGGCGGATGATGGATGCGCCGGGGATGCACTTTATTGCCGCCCTCCAGGGGGACAGCGTGCAGGGGGCGCTATGGCTGGTGGACGAGGGGGGGCTTTCTGCCGGGCTGTCTGCCGCCATCTGGGCCGGCACCCGCCGTCCGCGCGGTAGCCTGGTCGCCCAGTCGCTGGCGGCCCATGCCGGTGATATCGACGCGCCCCAGCTGCGTTCACGGCGCATCAGCCGGATTGCCGTCGCGGCACCGCTACGCGGGCAGGGATCCGGTCAGCAACTGGTCGCCTGCTGTCAGGAGCTTACCCCGGGACTGGATTTTTTATCCGTCAGCTTTGGTTTTACCGACCCGCTGTGGCGTTTCTGGCAGCGCTGTGGTTTTCAGCTGGTGCGCTTCGGCACCCATCGTGAGGCCAGCAGCGGCTGTTATACGGCGATGGCCATCCTGCCTCTCAGCCCGGCCGGAGAGCGGCTGGCGGGATCGGCCACCCGACGTCTGGCGCGAAATGCGGGCTGGCTGCATCGCCAGTCGGGTTCACAGGCGCTGCCCCTGGCTGCGGATGATGACCTGACGCTGATCGACGATGACTGGCTGGAACTGTCCGGTTTTGCCTGGGCACAGCGACCGTTTGAGGTCAGCTATGCCGCACTGGGAAGACTGATTGGCACGGTGTCGTCAGCCCTGCCGCTGCTGCGTGCGGCCATCAGTGAGGGACTCTCCCCGGGTGAGATCTGCACCCGGTTTCGGTTGTCCGGGCGTAAGGCGCTGCTGGCTGCCTGGCGGCAGGAGGCACAGCAGGGACTGATGGCGCGGGACCCACTGCGGGCACAACAGCACCGGCAGTGGGTCATCTCATTGCAATAAATCCACCGTCTTCATCAAAAATACCCCCTGTTCTTCAGCCTGCAGGGGCGTATGATCCTGGCAATAGCTTAAGGAGCTCACCATGAAACTTCCCCATGTTGTCGTTCAGACCCCCTCGTTACCCGCGACACAGCTTTTTTTGCTGTATCACGCCGCCGGCGATAATCCGGTGGCAATGGGCGAGATTGGCCACTGGTTTGCCGGGGCTTTTCCGCGTGCGCTGGTGGTCAGCGTCGGCGGGCCGCAGGCGGATGCTGACGGGGGTTTTCACTGGTATAGGCCATCCGTGCCGGACGGTCATCAGCAGCAGGATGATGGCGCAATGGACGGCTTTATTGCCAGCGTTCGCCACTGGCAGCAGCAGAGTGGGGTCAATGCGCGGGCAACCGCCCTGATAGGCTTTGCTCAGGGCGCGACGATGGCGCTGGAGGCGATTAAGGTGCAGCCGGGACTGGCAGGCCGGGTGGTGGCCTTCAGTGGCCGGTATGCCACGCTGCCTGACCAGGCCGGAACGCGGACCACCATCCACCTGATCCATGGTGATCATGATACCGTGCTGCCGCTGACGCATGCGGTTGCGGCGGAAGAGCGGTTGTCTGCGCTGGGAGGGGATGTGACGCTGGACATTATTGACGACCTGCCGCATGCCATCGACGAGCGGGCGATGCGCTTAGCGCTCGAACGCCTGCAGTTTACCGTACCGCGTCGTTATTTTGACGAAGCGCTAAGCGGCGCCAAACCGGGCGATGATGATGTGATTGCACTGATGTGATTAGCGTGTCGGGGCCGACCGTGTTTTCCGGTCGGCCCTGAATCGGGAGGAAATTATTTCTTCTTCGGCCAGTCGTCTTCATCATCCCATTTATCGTTAAAATCACGATGTGGTGGGAGTTCTGGCTTGTTGTCGAGAAACTTTTTATGATCGATGCGCTTCAGATCTTTGTAAACGTTCATCAGAATGCCAATCATCAGCAGGATCACCAGGATCCACCAGTAGTGCTTTATAAATTCCATCATTTCACCTTTATGCGATCAGCTGTTCCATGATCCGCTGGTACATGCGGCTGAGAAGCTGCAGGTCGGCGGCTTTCACGCACTCATTGATTTTATGAATGGTGGCGTTGACCGGGCCTAATTCCACCACCTGCGCGCCCATGCGGGCAATAAAGCGTCCGTCAGAGGTGCCGCCGGTCGTCAGCAGCTGCGGCCTGATTTCATTATAGTGCTCAACCGCGTTAACCACCGCATCAACCAGCTTACCGCGTGAGGTCAGGAACGGCTGACCGGAGAGTTTCCACTCAATGGTGTAGCGCAGCTGATGGCGATCGAGCAGTTCCTGAACCTGCTGCCGGATCATTTCATCGGTCAGTTCAGTGCTGAAACGGAAGTTAAACTGCACAAAACAGTCACCGGGGATCACGTTGTTGCTGCCGGTCCCGGCCTGCACGTTGGCAATCTGCATACTGGTCGGCGGGAAGAATTCATTGCCCCGATCCCACTCCCTGGCCACCAGCTCATTCAGCGCAGGCATGGCGCGGTGAACGGGATTATCGGCAAGGTGCGGGTAGGCCACGTGTCCCTGGACGCCATGAAGGGTCAGGTTAGCGGTAATCGAGCCGCGACGGCCATTTTTTACCACGTCGCCGACTACTTCGGTACTGGACGGCTCGCCCACCAGGCAGTAATCCATGCGTTCATTGCGCGCCATCAGCGCTTCCACGACTTTCACGGTGCCGTTGGCAGCGCTGGCCTCTTCATCGGAGGTGATCAGAAAGGCCAGACGCCCTTTGTGCTGCGGATGGGCGGCAACAAAGCGTTCCGCGGCGACGATCATCGCGGCCAGCGACCCTTTCATATCGGCGGCACCGCGGCCAAACAGCATCCCGTCGCGGATGGCCGGTTCAAACGGGGGATTGATCCAGCGGTTGGCATCCCCGGTCGGTACGACGTCAGTATGACCGGCAAAGGCCAGCGTTTCCCCTTCGCCGCGCCATGCCCAGAAATTCAGGGTGTCGCCAATATTCATGGGTTCAATGGTAAAACCCAGCGCCTGTAAACGGGCAATCAGAATAGCCTGGCAACCGGCATCATCAGGGCTGAGGGAGGGGCGACGAATAAGCTGCTGCGTCAGCTCTATGACCGGACAGTGCATAATGATGACTTCTCCTGAATAAACGGCGAATAGGTGGCTTCACTGAAGCCCAGCAGCATAGAGCCGTCGGCGGCGCAGAGCAACGGGCGTTTGATCATGGCAGGCTGTGACAGCATCAGTGTTAATGCCGCTGCCGGATTATCCACTGCCTTTCGCTCGGATTCTTCCAGCTTGCGCCAGGTGGTACCGCGGGTGTTAAGCAGGGCTTCCCAGCCAAGAACATCAATAAAGCGCTGCAGCAAATCTGCCTCTAATCCGTCAGCACGGTAATCATGGAACTGATAGTTCACGCCACCTGCTTCCAGGTATTTCCGCGCTTTTTTGACGGTGTCGCAGTTTTTGATGCCATACATTGTAAAGGTATTTTTCGGGCTCTGTTCTGTCATCGGTATCCGTTTCCTGTGCCGTCTGATAATTGCTGGTGACAGTTTACAGTGGATAGCGCCGGCAGACAGCCCTTGAGATGATGAAAGTCAGACGCCAGGAAGAACGTTTGATGCGCTGCCGGTAAAAGTCAGACTTGTGTACCCTTCTGTTTTTTGTGGGATTCATCTATATTCGGATGAGCTCAATGCAGGACAATAGCGACGAGCGCGATGAGAAGGGGAGTGAGCCCGTGATTAAAGAGGAGGGGAGCGATGAACTACATGAAAGAATCGGCCGCACATACGGTAGAAGAAACCCAGTCCACGATCGTACTGAAGCGTAAAAAAGAAACCCGCTGCGAGGATTTCGCCCATATTGTTGATGCCGTGATGCGGGATCACCCCGATGCGAAAACGCATATCGACAGTGAAAGCGGTGGTTACGATAAAATCATCATTCTGAAATAGTGAGTCATCCGGCCCCGCCCGGGGTCGATGTTCCTCTTGAGACGATGGACGAGGGGTTGCCTGAGCTGTTCAGCCGCACCGGCCGGATATACGAAGCCTCTTAATTATGCTACGACTAATAATCCCCTGAGAAATCATCACCTACGAACTGTGCGGCGTAGCACATTTTCATTGAATTATCGTTTAACTCGTTTTACCGATGGCAGTAATTGGGATCCTGATCTTTCTTTTGTTTAGGAATACTCTTAAAATGAACCTACATAAAAAGAGAGGTTACTATGATTGATTTAGAACTGGGGAACTGGAAAGACTTTATCGAAACGATGTTACGTAAGTAATGCGTTTCAGACAAGAAAAGCATGGTGATAGCATCAAAGTGTTTTATTTTCAGTCAATTAAATTATAAAAGGCAGCCATTAACCGGCTGCCTTTTTGTTTTTTACCGGTGTTTCTCTTTCAGCGGGAAGCGGCGGCGCACCAGCACAAAGAACAGCGGCACAAAGAAGATTGCCAGTACCGTGGCGGAGATCATCCCGCCCATCACTCCGGTGCCGACTGCATGCTGGCTGCCGGACCCGGCACCGCTGCTGATCACCATCGGCAGGACGCCGAAAATAAAGGCCAGCGAAGTCATCAGAATCGGCCGTAAGCGCTGGCGCGACGCTTCCAGGGTGGATTCCACCAAATCACGCCCCCGGGTATTCATTTCGCTGGCAAATTCGACGATCAAAATGGCATTTTTCGCCGACAGTCCGATCACGGTCAGCAGGCCGACCTGGAAGTAGACATCGTTTTCCAGCCCGCGCAGCCAGGTGGCCACCAGCGCACCAATCACCCCCAGCGGCACGACCAGCATGACGGAGAAAGGAATCGACCAGCTCTCATACAGCGCGGCCAGACACAGGAAGACCACCAGCAGTGACAGCGCATAGAGCGCCGGGGCCTGTGCCCCCGTCATACGCTCCTGTAGCGATGCCCCCGTCCACTGCAGGCCAATCCCCACCGGCAGCTGGCTGACCAGCTTCTCCATCACGTCCATGGCCGCACCGTTACTGACGCCCGGTGCCGATTCCCCCACAATTTCAACGGCGGAATAGCCGTTGTAGCGTTCAAGGCGGGGTGAACCGCTCTCCCAGTGAGAGCGGGCAAAGGCGGTGAAGGGCACCATTTCGCCGCTGGCATTGCGCACATACCACTTGCTGATGTCATCGGGCAGCATGCGGAAGGTGGCGTCAGCCTGGACATACACTTTTTTCACCCGTCCTCTGTCAAGGAAGTCATTGACGTAGGTCGACCCCCAGCCGGTTTGCAGCGTCGCGTTAATATCATCCAGCGACACGCCCAGGGCCTGGGCTTTCCGCTGATCAATATCGATACGTAACTGCGGGCTGTCATCCAGACCGTTATGACGGACCCGGGTCAGGGACGGGTTGCTTTGCGCCAGCTCAAGCAGGCTGTTGCGTGCCGCCATCAGCGCGGTATGGCCCAGCCCGGCGTGATCCTGCAGCTCCATATCAAAGCCGGCCGAGTTGCCCAGCCCGGTGATGGCGGGTGGGCTGCTGGCAATCACTTTCGCCTCATTGATTTTTGCAAAGGCTTTAGTGGCGCGCTCAATAATGGCGAAGGCGGTATTGTCACTGCCGCTGCGATCCTGCCAGTCTTTCAGGCGCACAAACATCCGCGCCACGTTCTGCCCGTTGCCGCCAGGGCCGGCACCGACGGTGGCGAACACCGACAGCACGTTGTCTTTCTCGTGCGTCAGGTAGTATTTCTCAACTTTTTCCACCACCTTCATCGTCTGTTGCAGGGTGGAACCCGGCGGCAGCTGAACCTGGGTGGTGAAAATACCCCGGTCTTCCAGCGGCAGGAAAGAAGTGGGCAGGCGGATAAACAGCAGGGCCATCACCGCGAGCAGCGCCACATACAGCACCAGCCAGCGGCCTCCTTTGGCCAGAATTTTGCCCACGCCGCGCTCGTAGCGTTCAGCGCTGCGGTTAAACAGGCGGTTAAACCCGCCAAAGAATCCCCGGCGGCCGTGATGGTGGCCTTTGGCCAGTGGTTTCAGCAGCGTGGCACACAGGGCAGGGGTAAGGATCATCGCCACCAGGACGGAGAGCACCATGGCGGAGACAATCGTGACTGAAAACTGGCGATAGATAGCCCCGGTGGTGCCGCCAAAGAAGGCCATCGGGATAAAGACCGCCGACAGCACCAGCGCAATACCGACCAGCGCCCCCTGAATCTGCCCCATGGATTTGCGCGTCGCCTCCCGTGGCGACAGACCTTCCTCACTCATGATCCGTTCCACGTTTTCCACCACCACGATGGCATCATCCACCAGCAGGCCGATGGCCAGCACCATCGCGAACATGGTCAGGGTGTTGATGCTGTAACCGAAGAGATAGAGAATGCCAAAGGTGCCCAGCAGCACCACCGGCACGGCAATGGTCGGGATCAGCGTGGCGCGGAAGTTTTGCAGGAACAGGTACATCACCAGGAAGACCAGCAGCACGGCTTCAAACAGGGTTTTCACCACGTCTTCAATGGAGGCTTTGACAAACGGCGTGGTCTCGTAGGCGATCTCCGCCTTCAGCCCGTGGGGAAAATAGTGTGACAGTTCGTCAAGACGGGCGCGGACCAGGGTATCCGTTTGCAGCTCATTGGCCCCGGAGGCCAGCTTGACCCCCAGCCCTGACGCGGCCATGCCGTTATAGCGGCTGAGGTAATCATACTTCTCCGCGCCCAGCTCCACTTTTGCCACATCACCCAGCGTCACCACTGAGCCATCGGCATTGACCCTGAGGGTGATATCGCGGAACTGCTCCGGGGTTTGCAGCAGGGACTGAGAGTTGATGGTGGCATTCAGTGCCTGGCTGTCGACAGAGGGCAGGCCACCCAGCTGGCCGACCGCGACCTGACTGTTCTGCGATTTGATGGCGGTCACCACATCGCTGGTGGTCAGGGTGTAGTTAATCAGCTTATTGGGATCGAGCCAGATACGCATGGCATATTGTGAACCGTATGCATCTACCTGTCCCACGCCGTCAATGCGGCTGAGCGGATCCTGAATATTACTGGCAACATAGTCCGAGATATCCTGTTTATCCATGCTGCCGTCGGTCGACACGAAGGCGACCATCAAAATATTGGTATCACCGGTTTTATTGACCGTCACCCCCTGCGACTGGACATCCTGCGGCAGTTTTCGCAGCGCGGTTTGTAGCTGATTCTGCACCTGCTGGCGGGCTTCATCGGGGTTTGTGCCGGCTTCAAAGGTCAGCGTAATGGTTGCCTGGCCGGTATTGCTGCTCTGCGACGACATATACATCAGATTATCAATGCCGGTCATATTCTGCTCGATCACCTGAGTGACGGTGTTTTCGAGTGTTTCAGCAGACGCCCCCGGATAGTTGGCGGTGATGCGCACGTTAGGAGGCGCCAGGTCAGGATACTGTTCAATGGGCAGAGAGACGATGGCCAGCCCCCCGGTCAGACACATCAGTATTGCCAGAACCCAGGCAAAAATCGGGCGATCGATAAAAAAGTTGGCCATCTCTAGCTCCGCAGCAGGTATACCCGTCGTCCATCAGGTGCCGGTCTGTCGGCCGTGTCCGCCACCCCGAGAGATCGCTTTCTCTGTTTACAGGGATTTGCGGGCGTGCTGCCTGCATCGTGAAGTCTGTTGGATATAGCCTGAATAATAACAAAAATGCCGGTTTTCCCTGCGGCGTTTAAGACAGATATCCCGTCATGTCATCGGTATGGGGCGGGGCAAATTTATAATTTAATCAATATGCTCCGGCAGGGGATCACTTTACCCGCCGCTGATGAAACAATCGTGGAGAAAATGAGGAGAATATGTAAATAATCCCGCAGGCCGTGGCCCCTCTGGTTACAAACTGGCGTGGTTTGATTCCAGCCACATGACGGTAGCCGCTACCCGTGAACGGACATTCAGCTTACGTAATACGTTGCGGATATGAACTTTGACCGTTTGCTCGGAGATAGCCAGGTTCTCTGCAATTTGTTTATTTGAATGGCCACAGGCCACCTCTTTCATGACCTCCTGCTCGCGTTTTGTCAAAATAATAAAGGGATCGGCTTTCCAGTTATCGTTATTACGCAGCGCGTTCAGCGGTGCACTAAAGGCGACGCCGCCCTCCGCCACCCGGATAATTTGCGACAGCAGCTGTTCCGGAGGGCTGTCCTTCAGCAGGTAGCCGCTGGCCCCGGCTTCCAGCAGGGCGGAAATATCGCCGCGCAGATCTGATACCGTCAGCACGACGATCCGGGCAAGTATGCCGTTAGCGCGCAGGGCGTTAAACGTCTCCAGACCGGAGAGTCCCTTCATTTTCAAATCCAGAAGTATCAGGTCGGGGGGATTCTGCCGCGCCAGCGCGACCGCGTCGTGACCACTGGCCGCCTCTGCCGTCACCCGGAACCGGGGCTCCAGCGCCAGCAGCTGACGAATGCCGTTACGCATCAGGGGGTGATCGTCGACAATCATCACGCTGACGGTGTTGTCTTCCATGGTGCTACTCCTTGTCAGAACCCATCTCAGTGAGCGGTTTGAAGTGTAAAGACACGCCAGTGCCTCCGTGCGTGTGACGAACAATGGTCAGTTGGCCGTTCAGCCGTGCAGCACGTTCATGCATGATGGTCAGACCGTAATGTCCTTCGGGTTCTTCCAGCGAGGCAATGCCCACGCCATTATCGGTAACAGCGATTGTCAGCCCGCTTGCTGCATCGTAATCGCCGCTGACGGTAATCTCCGTTGGGTTCGCATGCTGTACGGCATTAAGCAGGGCCTCGCGGACAATCTGTAATACGTGAATATGCTGCTGGGCCGGAAGCCGTACCTCAAGCTGCCCTTTCAGCACAATCGGGGCGTCAGTCTGCTGGCGCAGAGGGGCAATAACCTGCTCCAGCGCGCGCGTCAGGCTGGCCGGTTCAATGGTCAGCCGGAAGGTGGTGAGAAGCTCACGCAGCTGCCGGTTTGCCGTGCTCAGTGCTTCTTCAAACTCCGTTACGATCTCCCGTGCGGCGGTGGCCTCCGCGTTGAGCGTACGTTTCAGCCTGACAAGCTGAATGCGCAAAAAAGTCAGGGACTGCGCCAGCGAGTCATGCAGTTCTCGGGCAATAGTCGCACGCTCCTCCAGCAACAGCAGGCTTTGTACCTGCTGCTGTGCCTGCCACAGTTCCAGCGCGTGGACGAGTAAAGAGGCCACGCTTTTCATCAGCGGCGACTCACTCTCCTCCGCCTGCCAGCGCAGCACACCGCAGGGGGGCTGTTCCGGATGCGGATGCAGGGGCAGCGTTTGCCACACTCTGTCCGGCAGACGGTGTCCTGCGCTCAGTCGCCCAAACTCGGGCGTGGAAAGCTCAATGTAACTGAGCTTTTCATGGTCAGACACCAGCCGCAGGGTTTGCTGAAAGGCCTCCTGCCCTTTGATGCTGTGGCTGAGCTGCTGAGAACAGGCATACAGCAGCCTCAGGCGGCGGTTGGCCTGGGTTAAATCGGCAGTTTTTTCCTCAACATTCAGGGACATCGCCCGCCACGATTTTTCCAGCTCAGTGGACATGCGGGTAAACGCCCGCGCCAGCACGCCCAGTTCATTAGGCAGACCGGTGCTGAGCGGTGGAAAATGAAAGCGCCGCTGTTCAATCGCTTCGCTGGCGCTGACCAGCTGTTGCAGCGGCCCGACAACCTGCTGGCGAATATGACGCAGAATAAACCAGACCCGCAGGGTAATGGCCAGTAAACCCAGCAGGCAGGCGAGGGCGGCCATCCGCATTTTCAGTTCGGCCCAGTGCTGCAGGGCCAGCACAAACTGGTCGATTTTATCGACCTCGTTAATCACCTGCTGGTGGTTTCCCACTGTCGCGGAGGCAGTCTGCCGGGCGGTGACCAGCAGTTCACGATACCCCTGGCGCACGGGGTCCGGCACATAAAAACGATCCAGCGCCTTCAGCGCGGGGGAGTGCAGTGTGCGCTGATAGTCAGCAATATGTTGTGCAGAAAGGGGGGAGTGAGTGCTGATGTCCCAGCTCAGGCGATAGACCTGCATCCGCAGGGAACCGGCAAGATTGATGGCTTCTGCATCCCGCAGGCTGCCGGACAGAGTCAGCAGCGCCAGCCCACTGGTAATGACGGACAGCAGGACAATGGTAAATAGCGCGCGGGCCAGGCTATGCGTCAGGGAGCGTATGATGGTCACATTTATTATCCTTAATATAAGGAGGGTGATTATAACGCTGCGCTAAGGTTTACTGAAGCAGTAGTCCCTGCCTGTCACTGCCCGTTACATCTGCCGAACTCCGACATATCTCTTTACGCTTCTTGGCGCAGTCACGCGCAATGCCAGGAATGTTTTAACGGCTTTACGCACTGCTCACTCTGCTTTTCATTGAAACGGTAATAATCAATCCCGTCACTACATTAATCGATACGCTTTCCCGAGGAGCTTCATGATGAACAAGATGTTACCCGCAGTGATCGCGGCCACACTGCTTGCTGCGACGTCATTCTCTACGCTGGCCGCCACGCAGGTGGAACAAAGCCAGGCGGCAGAATTGCACAGTATTGGCACGGTGTCGGTGAATGGTGTCAGAGGCACGCTGGACGATGCTACGCGCCATTTGGCGAAAAAAGCGGATGCCATGGGTGCCAGCAGCTTCCGGGTGATCGGTGCCAACACCCCGGGCGATTCCAGCCTCTGGTCAGGAAACGCTGAGATTTACCGTTAATACCCGTTTTACCCTCATCTCCTGTAGTCCCTGTCTGTCCCTGTGTAGTCTTTAGTGCTTGCACTGACCGACCGCAAATTGCGGTCGGTTTTTTTATGCGCCACCCGACAAAAATTACAAAAGCTCACGATTTCCAGCGTGGAATTTTTGCGTCGATTAATCAGAACGGTTAGGATGCATCGCCGCGATTTCCCTGCTTGCGTCATGAATAAAATTACAGCAAACAGGGGGATCTTCCACGCCTGCGTCGCGTACGCAATCGTTTGGTTGGCCTATAAGAAACAGGATACCCGGGACAGGTAACCGCATCACTTTGTGGACAGGAAATAGGATTGAAAATGAAAGCTGAAAAGAAAACGGGCGCTGAAAAGCGCGCTGCAAGAAGGCGTTGGTTAAACTCTCATGATTCTGGCTACCATAAAGCTATGGACAATCGTCACGTACAGATGATTGCCATCGGTGGCGCGATTGGTACGGGGCTGTTTCTCGGCGCGGGCTCTCGCCTGCAGGCCGCAGGCCCGGCACTGGCCATTGTCTATCTGGTCTGTGGTATTTTCTCTTTCTTCATTCTTCGTGCGCTGGGGGAACTGGTTTTACATCGCCCCTCAAGCGGCAGTTTCGTCTCTTACTCTCGCGAATTCCTCGGTGAAAAAGCCTCCTACGTGGCCGGCTGGATGTACTTCGTCAACTGGGCAATGACCGGGATTGTCGACATCACTGCCGTCGCGCTCTATATGCACTACTGGGGCGCATTTGGTGATGTACCGCAGTGGGTGTTTGCCCTCGGGGCGCTGGCCATCGTCGGCACCATGAACATGATCGGTGTGAAGTGGTTTGCCGAAATGGAGTTCTGGTTTGCCCTGATTAAAGTCCTGGCGATTGTCATTTTCCTGGTGGTGGGTGTTGTGTTCCTTGGCAGCGGCAAGCCGCTGGATGGCAATGCGACCGGCTTCCATCTGATCAGCGATAACGGCGGCTTCTTCCCGAACGGTCTGATGCCGGCGCTGGTGCTGGTGCAGGGCGTGGTATTTGCCTTCGCCTCCATCGAACTGGTGGGTACGGCGGCAGGCGAGTGTAAAGACCCGAAAACCATGCTGCCAAAAGCGATTAACAGCGTGATCTGGCGTATTGGCCTGTTCTACGTTGGCTCCGTAGTGCTGCTGGTGCTGCTGCTGCCGTGGAATGCCTATCAGGCAGGGCAGAGTCCGTTTGTTACCTTCTTCTCTAAACTTGGCGTGCCTTACGTCGGCAGCATTATGAATATCGTGGTACTGAGCGCGGCGCTATCCAGCCTGAACTCAGGCCTCTATTCGACGGGGCGTATTCTGCGCTCCATGTCGATGGGCGGCTCCGCACCGAAATTCATGTCGAAAATGAGCGGCCAGCAGGTGCCTTACATGGGTATCCTGGTCACCATTGGTGTCTACATCATTGGTGTTTACCTGAACTATGTGGTGCCTTCCCGCGTCTTTGAAATTGTGCTGAACGTTGCGGCGCTGGGTATCCTCTCCTCCTGGGCGTTTATCGTGGTGTGCCAGATGCGTCTGCGCAAAGCCATTAAAGAAGGCAAAGCGGAAGATGTCAGCTTCAAGCTGCCATGGGCACCCTTTACCTCATGGCTGACGCTGCTGTTCCTGTTCAGCGTGCTGGTGCTGATGGCATTCGACTATCCAAACGGAACCTACACGGTGGCGGCTATCCCACTGATTGCCATTGTGCTGGTGCTGGGCTGGTTCGGTGCGCGTAAGCGGGTTCACGCACTGGCGAAGGAAGAACATAACCACTGATAAACCGGGGGACCATGTCGCGGTCCTGTTCCCCGTGTTGCATAAGCAGGGCGGCCCTTATCGGGCCGCCTTTTCTTATTATTCTCATCGCTCTGGCCGCGAAAACCCTCTATGATCAGCCTCTCCCGGACACCCCAACGGAGACGGTATGTCAGCCAAGATTGACGTTATCAAAAATAAGATCCTGTCAGAAAACTGGTTCACTCTGCGCAATTTCACTTATGACCTGACGAAAAAAGACGGATCCACCCTCCGCCATAAACGCGAAGTTTACGATCGCGGCAACGGCGCGACCATTCTGCTGTACAACCGCGAAAAAAACAGCGTGGTGCTGACGCGCCAGTTCCGTATTGCCACCTGGGTAAACGGTAATCCTTCGGGCATGCTGATTGAAACCTGTGCCGGACTGCTGGACGACGACTCCCCGGAAGTGTGCATTCGCCGCGAGGCCACAGAGGAAACCGGCTACGTGGTCGGGGAGGTGGAAAAGCTGTTTGCTCTGTATATGTCACCGGGCGGTGTCACCGAAATGGTGTACTTCTTTGCGGCGGAGTACAGCGATGCCCGGCGTGAAAACGCAGGTGGCGGCATCGACGACGAAGATATCGACGTGCTGGAAATGACCTTCCCTGAGGCCTGGGCGATGGTGAAAGATGGCCGGATCCAGGACGGTAAAACCGTGACGTTGTTGCAGCACGCGCTGCTGGAGGGCTGGCTGCACCCTTAGCCGGTCACTGACTGACACCCGTCGCCGCACGCGGATCGATGGCCTGGATTGTCGGATGCTGCTGCAACCGTGCTAAGGCATCGGCATACAGCGGCATGGAATGGGCGGCGCCGCGACGCTCCACGCAGACAGAAGCATAGGCAGCGGCAAAATGGGCAGCCTGGGGCAGTGTTTCCCCCGCGGCCAGGCGCGCGGCCAGCGCTCCGTTAAAGGCATCTCCGGCGCCGGTGGTATCCAGTGGCTGAGCGGGGAACACCGGAATATGCAGGACTTCCCCCCGATCGGAAAGCAGGGCGCCCTGCATACCGAGCGTGATGATCAACTGACGAACGCCTTTATCATGCAGCACCTGAGCCGCACGCTGTGCGCTGGCAAAATCACTGACCGCCACACCGGTCAGCTGGGTCGCTTCATGGCTGTTGGGCGTCAGCAGGTCGACCCTGGCCAGCAGCGTATCGCTGACCTTTTGCCACGGTGCCGGGTTGAGGATCACCCGGGTTTCGGCAGCCTGGGCGGTGTCGATCATCCGCTGAATGGCGCTGAGATTATTTTCCAGCTGCATCAGCAGAATATCCGCTGCGGCCACCGTCGGCTGGCAGCGGGTCACTTCGGCAGCGGTCACCGTCAGATTGGCGCCAGGATAGACAGAAATCATATTCTCGGCATCATCTCCCGCCACGTAGATCAGCGCGTTACCCGTCGGTTTTTCTTTACAGGTAAACAGCGTGATGGCATCGAAGCCACTGTTTTCCAGATGACGGCGGGCAAAGTTGCCGAAATCATCCTGACCGATCTTGCCGATATAGTGCACCCTCGCACCCGCCCGCAGGGCCGCCATCGCCTGATTAGCCCCTTTACCGCCCGGTCCCATCATACTGTTGTCGGCGATCAGTGACTCGCCTGGCCGTGGGAAGCGGGACATTCCGGCGACGATATCCAGATTAAAAGAACCGAAAACACACACCTTACCTTTCATCATGTTCTCCTGAAGTGACGCTGTGCGGCCAGGCAGGCCCCGCGTGCGCCCGCCTGATCGCCGGAAATGCTAAAGACAATATTCAGTGCCCGCCGGGTGATCGGTGGGCGGAGATACTGGCGGATCTGCTGCTGAAGGGCGTCCTGCGGAAAATCTGCCATCGTCAGCACGCCGCCGCCGAGGATCAGCGTATCGGGGTCGAGGATGTTCATCTCCAGGGCAATCACCTTTGCCAGGCGGGTGACGAAGGCCTCCAGCTCCGGATGGTGACGGTGATCGCTGAATACCTTTTCCAGTGGCGTCCCGGGTAGCTGCGTCCTGGCCCAGTCGCTCAGCCAGTGGCCGGACGTGACTGTCTCGGCACAGCCGTGATTACCGCACGGGCAGGGCAGCGCTCTGTCCCCAAAGGGGATATGGCCCAGCTCACCGGCTGCCCCATGTGCACCGTGATAAAACCGTCCGTTAAGCCACAGGCTGTTACCCATACCGGTGCCCAGATAAAGCCCGACCGCACTGTCGGGCAGCGTCGGACGTTGCAACAGATCCCACAACATCAGGTGATTGACGTCTTTATCCATGGCCACGGGCATACCCAGCAGAGCGCTTAACCGCACCGCCACGGGCTGATTGTCCAGTTGTGGAATAAACGGCAGTGACAGCACCTGCTGACGGTCGCGTGACAAAATCCCGGGCAGGCCCAGCATCGCACCGCTGACCGGCTGTGCATCAATAAACTGTCCGATCTGCCGCGCCAGCTGAAGCAGTGCCTCTGCCGGCGTGGCCCAACTGGCCGTGGCAATCTGCTGAAACTTCAGCCAGCGCTGCGGGTCGTCCATCAGCATCAGCCGGGTGCGGGTTCCGCCAATATCAATGCCTAACCACTGGTCTGTCATGCGGACTCCTGTACGGTGCGGCGGGCCTGAGCAATATGGCTGCTCATGCGATCCCAGGCCGTGGCCAGGTCAGCATGCAGGTTGAACAGGCCGGAGGTCCCGACAATCAGCACCTCCGCGCCAGCGCCCAGCAGGGTTTCATAGGTCTGCTGGTTGCAGGAACCATCAATTTCAATCAGGTAGCGATGCCCCTCCTGCTTTTTCAGCGCGTTAAGCGCGGCGATTTTTGGCACCATTTCGCTGATAAACGGCTGACCGGCATAGCCGGGGTCAACCGTCATCACGGTGATCTTATCCAGCAGGTGAATATAGTGATGAATAAAGGCGACCGGGGTGGCGGGGTTAAGCACCACGCCCACTTTCTTACCCAGCGATCGGATATGGTTGATCACCCTGAAGGCGTCACGATTGATGGTTTCCGCATGCGGGCAGATATAATCCGCCCCCGCCCTGGCCACGGCATCGATAAAGTTGGTCGGCGCTTCCACCATCAGATGGACATCAATGGCCACCTGGGTAAATGGGCGGATCTGTTCAATAAAGAAGGGCGACAGGGTGATGTTTTTCACGTAATGGCCGTCCATGATATCGACATGCAAAAAATCGGCGCGGGTGTTCAGCACGGACAGCTGCTGTTTAATTTCCATCAGATTCATGCACATCAGCGAAGGTGAAATTTGGGTACGCATCAGACTTCCTTTTTTTCAGTGAAAGGGGCAGGGTGGCTGCCCGTCCGGCTGTTTCGTCGGGCATGGGATTCGCGCCAGCGGCCCAGATAAAACTTCACCATCAGTACCACCACCAGTAGCGCGCCCCACATCGCAAGGCTGAAATGCTGGCTGAGGTTCATCAGGTTGAATCCGGTTGAGAGGGTTTGCAGGGCAATCAGTGACAGCACCACCCCACTGACGCGGCCAAAACCCCCGTTCGGGTCGGCCCCGCCGAGGATAATCGCCAGCACGGTCAGCAGCAGGTAGGCGTCACCGTAGCCGATACGCGCTGAATTAAAGCGTGCCATCATCACCAGTCCGGCCAGAACGCAGAGCAGGCTGGAGAGGACATAGACGGTGATCAGCAGGCGGTGGGTACGGATGCCACTGAACCAGGTGGCGTTGATATTGCTACCGCACATGTAAATGCATTTTCCGGTGCGGGTTTTTCCGAGGAACAGCGCCATTAAGGCCGCCGTTGCCAGGAACAACCACAGCGGCAGCGGTACGCCAAGCAGACTGCCGGAGCCGAGGACGCGCAGCACTTGCGGCATCCCGCTGACGGCCGCCCCTTTGGTGAGGTAAATACCGATGCCGTTAACCGTCATCATGGTGGCCAGGGTCACGAGGATGGGGTGGGCACCGATCCTGGCGACCATCAGCCCGGTGACAGTGCCAATGATCACGGCAATCGCCGCCGCCCCCAGGATGCCTACTGCCAGCCACATCAGCTGCAAGGGGATACCCGCCCCGGCGGGTAAAAAGTGCAGCAGCAGCCAGGCGATAAACAGGCTGGTAAGGTTGGCGGTGGCAATAATGCACAGGTTAAGCCCACCGCTGAGAATGGCGATAAACATTGCCAGCGTCAGCAGCCCCAGTTCCGGCAGTTGAAAGGCCATGCTGGTAAAGGTGGCATCGGTGAAGAACCGGCCCGGCATCAGCAGGCTGAACACGATCACCACCAGCCCCGTCAGCAGCAACAGGCCGCAGTTCACACCGCTTATTTTCACGTTTTTAAGCGCATTCATGGCAGGTTCCTCAGACAAAGCTGACATCAGTTTCTTTGCGTTTTTTGTAGTGGGTAATGGCAATCGCTGCCATGATCACCAGCCCGACGACAATGTTCATGAAGTAATCAGAGACGCCGAGCAGATTCAGGCCATTTTTCAGGATGGCAATCAGAAACACCCCCATCAGCGTGCCAGTGACCGTCCCCTTGCCGCCCATCAGACTGGCTCCGCCCAGCACCGTCGCGGCCAGCACGTCCAGCTCATGCCCGACCAGCGCGTTGGGCACCACTTCACCCATGCGATAGACCTGCACCAGGCCCCCAATCGCCGCCAGCGCCCCAAGATAGCCATACGCCAGCAGATGGATCAGGCCCACGCGAATGCCTACACGCCGTGCGGACTCAATGTCGCCACCCACCGCATACAGCTGGCGACCGAGATGGGTTTTATTCAGCAGCACCCACGTCAGTCCGGTGAGAAAAAGCATCACTACCAGCGGCAGGCCGATCTGAAACGGCTGGCCGTGCAGCTCAAACGGCAGCACGCTGCGCAGGGTGGTCCACCATTCGGGCAGGGCATACAGGCTGCGGCCGTCAGTCAGCCACATCAGCAGGCCAAACAGCAGCGACTGCATACTGATGGTGATGATGATGGAAACGATACGTAGCGAATAAATCAGCAGCGCATTCACCATGCCAAACAGCGTGCCGCAAACGATCGCCAGCAGGATGCTGACCAGGGCATTGTCGAACTGAAACTGCACAAACAGCTGAGCCACCAGGTACTGCACCACTGAGGCGACGGCGGCAAATGAGATATCAATCCCGCCGGTGACCAGCACCACAAACAGCCCCAGCGCAAAGATGCCGGTCACGGCATAGCTCTCTGCCAGGTCGAGCAGGTTCTGCACGCTGAGGAACTGGTCACTGCCGAGGGAAAACAGCAGGCAGCTCAACAGCAGCACCCAGGCCATCCAGCCCTGGCTGGTACGCGGGGTATAGCGGGTGAAGTCAGGCATTGATGGCCTCCATCAGCTGTTGTTGTTGCACGCAGGCTGGCTGGTATTCGGCGTGGATGGTGCCGTCGCGGAAATGCAAAATACGGTCGCAGTTGTACCAGACTTCCGGCACTTCATCGGAGATGAGGATGATCGACAGCCCCTCCAGGGCGAGCTGCTGGATCAGGCGGTAAATGCTGGCTTTGGCCCCGACATCGACCCCCACGGTGGGGGAGTCGAGGATCAGAATTTTAGGCCGGGTCAGCACCCACTTCGCCAGCACGATTTTTTGCTGATTACCGCCGGACAGGGTAGAGACCGGAAGGTCAGGATCGCTGACACGAATGCCCAGCCGGGCAATCCACGCCTGGATCAGCTGATTTTTGCGATCCTCGTCGATCAGGTTTACGCGGTTGCGCAACTTATCAAGAACGGAGAGCACCAGGTTGTCGCCCACCGACTGCTGCTGGATCAGCCCCAGCGTCAGACGATCCTCCGACAGGTAGGCGACGCCGGATTTAATCGCATCCTGATGACAACGAAAATGCACGGGTTTGGTGTCCAGCCAGATGCGGCCGCTGTCCGGTCGGGTCATACCAAACAGCGACAGCGCCAGTTCGGTCCGGCCCGATCCCAGGCGCCCACACAGCCCCAGCACCTCCCCCTCACGCAGGGTAAAGCTGACGTCCTGATACTGACCGGCGCGGGTCAGATGCTCCACTTCCAGCACCCGCCGTGCCTCCACGGCCAGCGGCGGCTTCAGAGAAAAGGTGTGCGCCATCCCGGTCATCAGCTCCGTCAGACGGGTACTGTCGATTTCCGCCGCAGGCCAGGTGCCAATCTTATGACCGTCGCGGATCACCGTGACCCGGTCGGAGATCTCCAGTACCTCATCCAGGCGGTGGCTGACGAACACCACGCAGATATTTTTTGCTTTCAGATAGCGCACGGTGCGCAGGAGCTGATTCACCTCCGTTCGCGTCAGCGAGGCGGTGGGCTCATCCATAATCACCAGCCGGGCGTCAGCCACCAGCGCCCGGCAGATGGCGACCTGCTGGCGCCGGGCAATAGACAGTGAGGCCACCTTATCGTCCAGATTCAGACTGAACTGCAATTCATCAATCATCGCCTGCGCGGTCTGCCGCACGGTTTTTTCCCGATACCAACCCAGCAGACTTTGCAGGTTATGTTCGAAAGCGATGTTTTCCGCCACGCTCAGATTAGGGAACAGGGAGAGATCCTGATAGATCACCTGAATCCCCCACTGGCGCGCCTGTTTGGGCGTCAGACGCGTAAAATGCGCCCCGTCACCCAGCACGATACGGCTGCCGCTGTCCGGGGCATGCACGCCGGCAATCACCTTAATCAGCGTGCTTTTACCGCAGCCGTTGGTCCCGGCCAGGCAATGGACTTCGCCTGGCATCAGTGACAGCGACAGATCGCTGACAGCGCGGTTGCCGCCAAAGGTTTTCGACAGGTTTTCCAGTGAAATCAGCGGTCGGGGGGCGCTTGAGTTCGTCATCTATAACCCCAGCCTGACCAGTTTCGGCAGATTAGCCTTATCCAGGCTTTCCGTGTTGTTGCCGAGAATGGTGTGCGTCTTCTCGTCAACATGGACGCTGCCCAGTCCTTCAATGGTCATACCGTCAGTGATGGGCTGTTTTTTTGCGATCATATCGGCCAGGCGCACAAACACTTCGCCTGCCGTCATCGGGTTCCAGATATAGCCGCCTTTAATCGCCCCCTTCGCCACCAGTGAGGCGCCCTGGCCCGGACTGAACGCGCCGATGACGCACACCTGATCGATCTTCTGACGGTTCATCACCGCCCGGCCCGCCCCGATGGGCCCCTGAGATCCAAAGGCCAGAATGCCCCCGAGGTCGGGATATTTCGACATCAGCTCGTTGGTGGTGCGGATAGCGTCGTCCAGCGACTCCCCCACACCAAATTTATCGCCGACCTTCTGCATCTGCGGATAATGTGCTTTCTGATAGTTCAGTGCGGCGTCGGTCCACTGCTGATGCAGCGGAACGGTCAGACTGCCGACATACATGGCGTATTTGCCTTTCTCGTGCATGCACTGCGCCAGCGCTTTCATGTGGTTAATACCGTGGGTAGTGGCATCCACCAGTTCAAAGTCCCAGTTGGCATTGGGCTGGCCCGGCGACTCGTGGGTGATCACCGTGATTCCCGCCGCACGGGCACGCTGCAGCACGGGCTCCAGCACTTTCGGGTCGTTGGGCACCACGCCGATAATATCCACCTTCTGCGCAATCAGATCTTCTATGGCACGCACCTGCAGAGCCGGGTCGGCCGAGGTAGGACCAACCTGCCAGGCCTTGATCCCGCGCTTAGCGGCTTCACTTTTGATGCCAGCTTCCATGGCGTTAAACCAGGGAATGCCGCCGACTTTCACCACCACCCCCATGCGCAGCGGCTGCGCCGCGTGCAGAGAGGTGGCGAACAGGGCGAGCAGGGTCGCGGTGAGGATGCTCTTTTTCATATTTCGCTCCGTGAGTTTTATTGATTAATAAGCTGTGTGGCGTACTGACGGCGCGAGCAATCAATAATATTGACCCCGTTCCACGCCAGCTCTTGTTGTAATTCTTTATCTTTCAGGCTGTCGGTAATTAGAAAATCGACATCGCGGTAATGGCAAATACGGGCAAAAGACGGCTGCAGAAATTTACTGGCATCCAGCAGTAAGTATTTTCTTTCTGACGCCAGCAGCATCTTCTGTTTTAAATGTGCCTTATTTTCATTCCCTTCCCGCAGATAACCGTCGGTACCCAGGCTGCTGCAGGAAAAGAAGGCTTTATTAATTAAAAACTCCGAGAGGGGACGCTCGGCCACCACGCCGGTAAAATCTTCATTGCGGGCAGAATATTCACCGCCGAGACAGATGGTGCGTATATTGTTTTTTACCGCCAGCGTTTCTACTGTTCTCAGCGAATTGGTGAGCACGGTTAATTCAATATCCGGCAGCTGGCGCGCCAGGAACCAGCAGGTGCTGCTGCTGTCGAGCAGTAAGCAGTCACCGGGGCTGATATAGTCAAGCGCCCGTTTAGCGATGGCCATTTTCGGGCCGACGTTTTCATTCATTCGCTGGCGGAACACCAGATCATGTTCCTGTCGCTCACTGTGCCGAACCGGACTGCCGGTTTGCTGTGTCCGGGCCAGTACGGCACCGCCGTAACTGCGGTGCAGCATGCCCTTCTTCTCCAGCAGCGTCAGGTCACGGCGAATCGTTTCCTGCGAAACCAGGCACCGTTCCGCCAGTTCAGCGACCAGTACACGGCCCTGCTGACTGAGTGTGTCGATGATTTGCCGCTGACGTTCAATCGGCATCATAAGTATCCTCCGGTGTGATAAAAGGTACGGCATCGCTCCCGCGCAAAATGTGCACCAGACAGGAGTCCGGCCGCCAGGGTTTGACGTTGCGTCGTAAAGTGATCGCTCTCTAAATAAAGGTGGGGTTATTACTGTTGTTTCTTATATAAAGGTGATGTTCATCACATTAATCGCGGTAAATGCGCTGGCTTTTCGTAAAATTGATTTCCTGACAGGTTACCGGTGACTGAAAATATCATGACTGTTGATGACCGTTTATGTGGATTTGACGGATTGGGGGGCGGTGACTGTCCGATAAATCTGATTGAGGCCCTGACGTTAACTGCGCATGATAGAGGGGCTGTACGGGTTATCCGTCATGGTGCTTTCTTTTCTGCATTACCTCACAGGGACTTCATCAATTAATGTCTTACTGGACGAAATGGTTATGGCTGCTTTCGCTCTCTTATCTGGCTTCTGCACAGGCACAGCCGCTGCAAAAAACCTTCTCTGACTGGCAGATCACCTGTAACAATCTCAACAGCTGCGAAGTGCGCAGCATTCCCGGCAACAACGGCCTGGCGATGACGCTGGAGCGTGACGCCGGCAGCGATGCCCCGGCACAGTTGCGCATCGATTACGGCAACCGCTACAGCGGTCCGCTGCCTGGCGGTGCGCTTCGCGACAATCTGCTGCTTGACGGGCGGCGGCTGCGGCTCGATCTGAAACACTGGCAGGTGGAGCCTCATCACCTGCTGACCATGCACGCTATTTCGATTGATGAATTTCTGGCGCAGGTGATGGATGCCGGGACGCTGCAACTGCTGTATCGGGCGGATGCGGTGATCGGCATGCGCGGGCTGAAGGAGGCGCTGATGCTGATGGATGAAATCCAGGGGCGGGTGAACAGCAGTAGCGCTCTGATCCAGCGCGGCAACGATGCGCCCGGTCACGTACCGCCGGCACCGCCGATGCCGCAGATCAGTGCGCCACCGCGAATGCCGCAGGCTTTAACCCATGAAGAGTCGAGTGGGCTGATTGATTTTGGCACCTGGCGGGTAAACAGCGATAGCTGTTCGCTGGATCCGCTGCGCCGTGAAGTCAGTGTGTCACCGCTCAGCGATGATAAAGCGCTGCTACTGGTCAGCTGTGAAATGGGGGCCTATAACGTCATCGACCTGGCGTTTGAGGTCACGCGGACGGCACCCTACGTGTCGAAAAGCATTACGTTGACGCTGCCATTCTCTCTGCCGGACCGCAGTGATAATAATCTGGAACTGGTGAATGCCGACTTTGACGCGGCGCGCGGTGAGCTGCTGACTTTCAGTAAGGATCGCGGACTGGGCGACTGCGGGGTGGCGACACGCTGGCAGTATAATGGCCGCGAGTTTGTGCTGGCGGAGTATGCCCAGGAGAAAACCTGTGACGCCTGGCACAGCAGCGATCAGTGGCCGGTTCTGTGGGAAAGCCAGCCCGTTGTACCGCAGGATCCGGGCATGGTGGCGATGCAGGCGCAGTAAACCTGCGGGCCCTGCGCTCAGGCATCGCAATAGGCCATCAGGAAGTAACACAGGAGATGGATGGCGGCAATCACCGCCAGGGTCAGCGCCACAAACCCCACGTCATAGTCGGTAAGAAAATCGCCCAAGCGTGAGGTCAGGCGCGTCGCCTTCTTCATGTTCATTAAAAGGTGTAGGTGATCGCCGCCGTAGCTGTGGCTTCGTTACGGCGGAAAACAATCGGACTGTCACCCGCATGATCACTGAGCCAGGTGTAGCCCGCCACCAGCGTGGTGCCCCACTGCGGCGTAAACTGATGTCCCCAGGTGATGCTGTTTTCCACCCCATAAAGTCCGCCCGGGGCCGAATAGCGGCGATAACCGCTGCGGGCGCTCTGCTGTCCACTGACCCCGTAAAATGTATTCATATAGCGGCTGTCACCGAATAATGCGGCAGACTGGAAGGCCAGCGTATCGCTGTCGTTTTGCAGAGGGATCAGCGTCACCGAGGTCTGATATTGCACACCCTGACTGTCGCTTAACGGCAGCGTTGCTTTACCCTCGACGGACAGCCAGGGCGCGATGGTCCAGCCGACCGCGACCGCCGTATTCAGGGCGGCGTCAATATTCCCCATGCCTTTCAGTTTGTCGGACCCGTCACGCCATGACGCGTTTTTCTCTGACCGTCCCAGGCTGTAGCCCAGCGTATGTTCAAGATAGAGTCCCGAGTCGGCCTGCAGGTCGTATCCCAACCCCTTTTGTGAATCAAAAAACACCGCGCCGTCACGCGCCTGAATGACCGGGGCAAACTGCCACTGACGCTGGTCGGAGCCGCTGTAACGTGGTGCACTGGTCGCGCCAACCCCCACGGTCAGGCTTGTCGGATCGGCGGCGCGGGCACCGGCGATCAACGTGACGTTCATAACGGCAATACAGCTAATGCACAGGGTAAGTTTTCTGGTTATCATCGTCGCTCCTCAGCACCGAATCATTACGGCTCCCAAGCGGCCGCGCATCTGATACCGAATAATGAACAGGCAGTGTCAATTTCCTGCCAGGGTTTTATGAAGAAATAATCAAGGTGAGTAAATGCAGATGAAACGCGTACTGATTATTGAGGACGACGCGGATGCGGCTAATGTCCTGGAAGCTTATTTACGGCGGGAAAGCTTTAATGTGGCAATCGCCAGCGACGGTCTTGCCGGGCTGGAGATGGCGCAGAGCTGGAAGCCAGACCTGATCCTGCTGGATATTATGCTGCCGGTGATGAACGGCAGTGATGTCCTGGCCGCCGTACGGCGCAAGGGCGATATTCCGGTGATTATGGTTTCTGCCATGGGCGACACGCCAGACAAAATAGGCGCGCTGCGCTACGGCGCCGATGATTACGTTGTTAAACCTTACAACCCCGGTGAAGTGGTGGCCCGCGTGCATGCCGTGCTGCGCCGGGCCTCCGGGCGTCAAGGCCAGAAAGAGCTTCTCCGCTGGCAGGGGCTGGAAGTGGATACGGAGTCGCTGACGGCGGTCGTCAGGCACGACGGCGATAGCGTCACCTGGCTGGAGCTTACGCCGACGGAACTCTCCCTGCTCACCACGCTGATGCAGTCCCAGACCTATCCTTTTTCCCGCCAGCAGCTGCTGGAGCGCTGCCTGCCGGAGAGCGAAGCGCTGGAGCGCGTGGTGGATACCCACGTATACAACCTGCGTAAAAAACTGGAAAACGCGGGCATTGCGGACGTGCTGCATAATGTCCGCGGCGTCGGCTACCGGTTCAGACAGCCATGAGTCAGCCAAAAGAACAGAGTCTGTGGCGCTGGATCTGCATGCGGATCCTTGCGCTGGTGATGGGATCGGTGGTGATGATCGGCTTCTGCATGTGGCTGCGCTTTGTGATCCAGAAATACTGGGTACTCAACCGTATGCCGCCCGCAGAGAGTCAGGAGCTGGCTATCCTGTTAAAAAATCCCGAACGCGACGTCTTACGCTTTCACCAACTGGCGGATGCCGGGTTTGGCATCAGCTATTCAGTGCCTGACATCACCTCTTCTGACTGGATAACGTTGTGGGTGTTAATCCTGATGGCGATGCCGGTAATCATTGTTCTCGGACTACGCGCCGCCAGGCCGCTTTCGGAACAGTTCAGCCGGCTGGCTACGGCGGCACGATCCGTGGCGCACGGCGAATTTGGTACCCGGGCCGATACGGTGGAAAACGCGCCTGCGGAGCTGGCGCAGTTCACGGAAGACTTTAATCTGATGTCCCGGCAGCTGGAACGTTACGATCGGGAACTGCGGGCTTCCCATGTTGCGATGGCTCACGAGCTGCGATCGCCGCTGACCGCCGCTATGGGGCGGCTGCAGGGCATGCTGGACGGCGTGTTTGCGCCCGATCTGACCCAGTTAAATATGGTGATGAAGCAGCTGCAACACCTGAACCGTCTCACGGATGAGCTGCATCTGCTGTCCCTTGCCGATGCGGGACAGCTTACGTTTACCCTCAACACCTTTGATCTGGTGGAACTGCTGAACGAGCGGGTAGCCTGGATCAGGCCTCAGGCCGTAGCGGCCGCAATGAGCATTAACGTCAGTGCACCGGCCCCCGCCGTTTTTCGCGGCGATCCGTTCAGAATGGGGCAGGTGTTTACTATCCTGCTGGAAAATGCGGTGCGCTATGCTGCCGAAGGCAAGGTGCTGGATATCGAGATAAAGCCCCATCTTAAAGGCTACCTGATCGCTTTCACCGATCGCGGGCCGGGTGTGGATGCCGCGTTTCTGCCGCTGATGTTTGAACGGTTCACCCGCGCCGAATCATCCCGCGCGCGCCACTCTGGCGGCAGCGGGCTTGGCCTGTCGATAGCCCGCGCTATCTGTGAAGCCAGCGGGGGGAAGCTGGTGGCCTCACAGCCCGAACACCGGGGGCTGACGATAAGCCTCTATCTGCCGTTTGCCATTCCTGAGGCGGGAATGAAAAATCAGTTGAATTGACATTTCCTTGACAGGACGTGCAGCAAATCTGGACAGTCGCACGATTGAATAGGGCTATCACCGCACAGGAATAGCCCTATGACCGATACCTTTACTGACTACGCCCGCCACATACTGCACCACCTCAACCTGCCTGGCCGGCTCTCTGTCCACTGTCTGTGGCTGTTCTCGTTTCCGCTGATTTTTCTTCTCGCTGCCTGCGGTGACAAGGGACAGCCGGCATCGCCGCACGTCCGTCCTGTTCGCTATGTGATTGCCCCGGCCTCGCTTTCCGGCAGCCTGCTGTCGCAGACCGGAGAGATCCGCGCAACGGATGAAACAACGCTGGCTTTTCGTCTGGATGGCCGCCTGATTTCGCGTGCCGTGGATGTCGGTGACCGGGTGAAAGCAGGGCAGTTACTGGCGGTGCAGGATAACAGCACAGGGCTGAACCAGCTTGGCAGTGCACGGGCTGATCTGGCCAGTGCGCAGGCGGCTGAACGGGTAGCGGCGCTGAATCTGCAACGGATGACCACGCTGACAAAAACCGGTGCCATTGCCCGCATGCAGCTCGATACGGCCCGGTCAGACTGGCAGGCGGCCCTGTCAAAAAGGCAGAGCAGCGAGGCTGCACTGAAAAATGCGCAGGACAGCCTGAGCTGGACCCGACTGACCGCACCGTCAGACGGCATTATTACTGGGGTCAGTGCTCAGCCCGGTCAGGTGGTCAGTGCCGGACAGGCGGTGTTCAGCCTGGCGGCAGGCGGTGGCCGCGACGCTGTGTTTGACCTCAGCGATCCGCAGGCGCTGACGCAAAGTAACCCCGCCGTGGTTCGCGTGTCGCTGCTGGCCGACCCGACCATTCAGGTTCAGGGGCACCTGCGTGACGTCAGCCCGCAGGCCGATCCCCAGACGCGTACCTGGCGGGTGCGCGTAACGCTGGATCATCCTCCGGAAAGCATGGCGCTGGGGGCCAGCGTCCTGGTGAACTGGCGGCGTGAGGGCACGCGCAGCATCCTGCTGCCGGCGTCGGCGCTGACCCGGGTGGGGGATCAACCGGCCGTATTCGTGGTCGATCGCACCCAACAACGGGTGCGGCTGCGCCCGGTCACGCTGGGGGCCTTCACCGTGACGGACATTTCCGTCACCGGCGGCGTTCGCCCCGGAGAAGCGGTGGTGACGGCCGGTGTCAGCAAGCTGCGCGACGGTGAAAAAGTCACCCTGCTGGAGGACGGAGAATGAATCCGAAAAATGCCACGTCACGTTTTAATCTCTCCAACTGGGCGTTACAGCATCAGCAGCTGATTGTCTTCTTTATGCTGCTGGTCATGGCCGCCGGTATCTTCAGTTATGTGAACCTGCCGCGTAATGAGGATCCGGCCTTTACCATCAAAACCGCCGTGGTGTCGGCCGCCTGGCCCGGTGCCGATGTGAACGATACCGTCAATCTGGTCACCGATACGCTGGAGAAAAAGCTGCAGGAGATCCCCTACCTCGACTTTGTCGAGAGTGAAACCCGTGCCGGACAGGCGGTGATTTTTGTCAATCTGCGTGACGACACGCCGCCTGCTTCCGTTCAGGATATCTGGTATCAGGTGCGCAAGAAGGTCGAAGATATTGCGCCCTCCCTGCCGCAGGGCGTACAGACGCCGCAGGTGAACGACGAGTTTGATGATACGTTTGGCACCATTTACGGTTTTACCGCCGAGGGCTTCACTCCGCGTGAGCTGCGTGACCGGGTGGAGGCTATCCGCCGCAGCCTGATGTCACTGCCGGATATGGGTAAAATTATCCTGACAGGCGTGCAGGAAGAGCAGATCGTCATTGCCTTTTCGCCGCGAAAAATGGCCGGGCTGGGGCTGGATCTCCAGCAGGTTACCGCCGCCATTGCCGCACAAAATGCGGTGGCACCCGCCGGAGAAATTCGCAGCGACCGGGAAAATATCGCCCTGCGCGTCACCGGAGCGCTGGGGTCAGCAGAGAGCCTGCAGGCGATCGTCCTGCACATCGGGGAGCGGTACATTCCTCTGAGTGATATTGCCACGGTAACCCGCCAGGCCGCAGAGCCGCCGGCGTCCGCATTTCGCGTTAACGGCCAGCCTGCCATTGGACTGGCGATCTCCATGGCCGCCAGCGGAAATATGATCCATTTTGGCGAGGCAGTCAGCCAGCGTATGGCGGCCATTCAGGCCGGGCTGCCGCACGGGATTGAAATGACCCGGGTGGCCGACCAGAGCAAGGTCGTTCAGCAGGCGGTCAGCGGCTTTACCCGCGTGCTGGCAGAAGCGGTGATTATCGTGATGGCGGTCTCTTTTATCTCGCTGGGGATGCGCGCCGGGCTGGTGGTCGCCACGGCGATCCCGCTGGTGCTGGCGATTACCTTTACCGGCATGATGCTGGCCGGGATCGGTTTGCAGCGTATTTCGCTGGGCGCGCTGATTATTGCGCTCGGGCTGCTGGTGGACGATGCGATGATCACCGTGGAAACGATGGTGTCGAGGCTCGAGGCGGGGGACAGCCGCTGGAAGGCTGCCAGCCATGCGTTTGAAACCACGGCTTTCCCGATGCTGACAGGGACGCTGGTGATGATCGCCGGGTTTATTCCGGTCGGGTTTGCCGCCTCCAGCGCCGGGGAATACTGTTTTTCACTGTTTGCCGTGGTGATGATCGCGCTGCTCTCTTCATGGGTGGTGGCGATCCTGTTTTCCCCGCTGACCGGCACCTGGCTGCTGCCCGCGACCCTCAGCGCCCATCAGCACGGGCCGGGAAGGATGGCGCGCGGCTATCACCGGCTGCTGGCGCTGGCGCTGCGCCACCGGCTGAAAACAGTATCGACGGCCCTGATCCTGCTGGTGCTGGCAGGGTGGGGGACCACGTTTATGCAGGGGGAGTTTTTCCCGGCCTCCGACCGTCCCGAACTGCTGGTCAGCCTGACGCTGCCCGGTAATGCTTCGCAGGCTGAAACCGAACGGCGGACAGAACACCTGGAGCAGGCGCTGCGCGGAAACCCGCATATTGACCATCTTTCCAGCTATATCGGCACCGGCGCGATCCGCTTCTATCTGCCGATGGATGTGCTGCTGGATAATGAAAATACGGCCCAGCTGGTGGTGGTGGCGAAGAGTCTTGAGGATCGCGAAGCGCTGCGCAAGCAGCTGGAAAAGATCCTCTCCGCCGGATTTGGTGATATCGCCACGCGCGTGTCGCCGCTGGAGCTTGGCCCACCGGTCGGCTGGCCGCTTAAATATCGCGTGAGCGGGCCGGATTATCATCGGGTGCAGGCGATCGCCCGACAGCTCGCCGGTATCCTGGGCGACAGTCCGGCCACCCGCGAAGTCAACCTCACCGCCGGGGAGCCGGAGCGCGTGGTTACGCTGCAGATTAACCAGACCGCCGCCCGCGCAGCCGGGCTCTCCTCGGAAAGTGTGGCCAGCGCGCTGCACACCCTGTGGTCGGGCAGCGTGGTGACAACGGTTCGTGACGGCAACCGGCTGGTGGACGTGGTGCTGCGGGCGAACGATACCGAACGCCAGGATCTGTCAACGCTCTCTGCCCTGCAACTCACCGCCAGCAGCGGGGTGAAGGTGCCGTTAAGCCAGGTGGCCACCCTCAGATGGGGGATTCAGGATCCCGTTATCTGGCGTCATCAGCGTCTGCCGTTTATCACCGTGCAGACCGACCTGGCGCCGGGGCGGCGTGCGGAAGCCGTCTCACAGCAGCTGGCTGCCTCCGTTGCTCAGGTGCGAAACGCCCTGCCGCCGGAGTACCGGATTGAAGAGGGTGGCGCGGTAGCCGAGTCGGATAAGGGGAACAGCTCGGTGTTTGCCGTGCTGCCGGTGACGCTGTTCTTTATGCTGATCCTGCTGATGGTTCAGCTACAGCGCTTCTCACGGATGCTGCTGGCGCTGCTGATGGCCCCCTTCGGCCTGATAGGTATCGTGCTGGCGATGCTCCCCACCGGCACGCCGATGGGCTTTGTTGCGCTGCTGGGGATGATTGCACTCGCCGGTATGATCATCCGTAATGCGGTGATTTTAATCAGCGAGGTGGACAGCAATCTGCAGCGGGGGATGGCCAAAGAGGATGCGATTACAGCCGCCGCACACCATCGTGCCCGTCCGATTATGCTGACCGCCTGCGCGGCTATCCTCGGCATGATCCCGATCGCGGAGCAGGTATTCTGGGGACCCATGGCTTATGCCATCATCGGCGGATTGCTGGTGGCGACGCTGGTGACGCTGACGGTGCTGCCCGCCTGTCTCAGCCTGGCGATCCGCGACGAAGCTGCGGCGAAGCCATAAAAAAACCGCCTTTCGGCGGTTCAGGGGGGAAAGACAACGGGCTGTCAGTGCGGTTTCAGCAGCGCCTCGGCATGGCTGACAATGTTTTCCACGGTGAAGCCAAACTCCGGGAACAGCTTCTCGGCCGGGGCCGATTCCCCAAAGCCGGTCATACCGACAATGGCACCGTTCAGGCCAACATACTTATACCAGTAGTCGGCAATCCCCGCTTCCACGGCCACGCGCGCCTGGACGCCGGATGGCAGCACGGATTCGCGGTAGGCGGCATCCTGGGCATCAAACAGATCGGTTGATGGCAGGGAGACGACCCGCACTTTGTGGCCGCTGGCGGTCAGCTTGTCGGCCGCGCCCAGGGTGATTTCCACTTCGGAGCCGGTGGCAATCAGGATCACTTCCGGGGTGCCGTCACTGTCTTTCAGTACGTAGCCGCCGCGTGAAATATTTGCCAGCTGCTCTTTCGTCCGCTCCGGCTGCGCCAGGTTCTGACGCGAGAGGATCAGCGCGGTCGGGCCATGATGACGCTCAACGGCATGTTTCCACGCCACGGCCGTTTCAACCTGATCGCACGGACGCCAGACGCTCATATTGGGCGTGACGCGCAGGCTGGCAATCTGTTCAACCGGCTGGTGCGTCGGGCCATCTTCCCCGAGACCGATGGAGTCATGGGTATAAACCATAATCTGACGCGCCTTCATCAGCGCGGCCATACGTACGGCGTTACGGGCATATTCCACAAACATCAGGAAGGTCGCCGTATAAGGAATAAAGCCACCGTGATGGGCCAGGCCATTGGCAATCGCCGTCATCCCAAATTCGCGCACGCCGTAGTGAATATAGTTACCCGCCTGGTCCTCTTTGATCGACTTCGAGCCAGACCAGATGGTCAGGTTACTCGGGGCCAGGTCAGCAGAGCCGCCCAGGAACTCTTTCAGCAGCGGACCGTAAGCTTCCAGTGCATTCTGCGAGGCCTTACGGCTGGCGATTTTCTGCGGGTTAGCCTGCAGCTTCTCAATGTATTTCTGCGTTTCTGCCTGCCAGTTTTCAGGCATACCACCGGTCATACGGCGGGTATACTCGGCGGCCAGCTCCGGGTGTGCGGCCTGATAGGCGGCAAATTTCTCGTCCCAGGCTTTTTCCGCTTTGGCACCGGCTTCTTTCGCATCCCACTGGGCGTAAATCTCTTTCGGGATCTCAAACGGTGGGTAATTCCAGCCCAGTGCTTTACGGGTCAGCGCCACTTCTTCATCACCCAGCGCCGCGCCGTGGGCTTCTTCTTTCCCGGCTTTGTTCGGTGAGCCGAAGCCAATCACGGTTTTACAGATCAGCAGGGACGGCTTATCCGTCACGCTCTGCGCCTCTTTGATGGCGCTGGCAATCGCATCCGGGTTGTGACCGTCGATGTCGCGGATCACGTGCCAGTGGTAGGATTCAAAACGTTGAGCGGTGTCGTCGGTAAACCAGCCTTCCACTTCGCCATCAATCGAGATGCCGTTGTGATCGTAGAAGCCAATCAGTTTGCCCAGACCCAGCGTTCCCGCCAGTGAGCAGACTTCGTGGGAGATACCTTCCATCAGGCAGCCATCGCCCATAAACACATAGGTGTGGTGATCGACAATCTCATGGCCGGGGCGGTTAAACTGCGCGCCCAGCGTGCGTTCTGCAATGGCCAGTCCGACGGCGTTTGCCAGGCCCTGGCCCAGCGGCCCGGTGGTGGTTTCAACGCCCGGTGTGTAGCCCAGTTCCGGGTGACCAGGGGTTTTTGAATGGAGCTGGCGGAAGTTCTTCAGCTCGGACATCGGCAGATCGTAACCGGAGAGATGCAGCAGGCTGTAGAGCAGCATCGAAGCGTGGCCGTTAGACAGGATAAAACGGTCACGGTCGGCCCAGGCCGGGTTGTTCGGATTGTGATGCAGGAACTCGCGCCACAGGACTTCAGCGATATCGGCCATGCCCATCGGAGCACCGGGGTGGCCAGATTTGGCTTTTTGCACCGCGTCCATACTCAGCGCGCGGATGGCATTTGCCAGTTCTTTACGTGAAGACATTATTTCCTCCAGAATACGTGAGGGCGGATCGACGATCCGCCCGGGGAACAGGGTTGGAAAGCGGGGGAATTACAGGCGCGCGGCCAGCACATCTTCCAGATTCTGCTGGTCAACGGCGAACTGACGGATACCTTCGGCCAGTTTTTCAACGGCCATCGGATCCTGGTTGTGCTCCCAGCGGAATTCCGCTTCAGACAGCGGAGCCGGCTGGTGGAAGGCCTGAGTGGACGGGGTCAGTTTACGCTCAACCGGAGCGTTGCTGGCCTGCAGCTCTTCCAGCAGGTTAGGGGCAATCGTCAGACGGTCGCAGCCTGCCAGCGCCAGGATCTGCTCCGTTTTACGGAAGCTGGCACCCATGATGACCGTGTTGTAGCGGTGCTGTTTGTAGTATTCGTAAATGCTGCGGACCGATTTCACGCCCGGATCTTCATCAACCACGTACGGGTCAAGCGGTTTACGGCTGTTGTACCAGTCGTAAATACGGCCCACGAACGGGGAGATCAGGAACACACCGGCTTCGGCGCAGGCACGGGCCTGAGCGAAGGAGAACAGCAGGGTGAGGTTACACTGGATACCGTTTTTCTCCAGTTCCTCAGCGGCTTTAATGCCCTCCCAGGTGGAGGCCAGCTTGATCAGAATGCGCGAACGGTCAATCCCGTGCTCTTCATACATTCTCACCAGCTTTTCTGCTTTGGTCACACACATCCCGCGATCGAAGGAGAGGCGCGCATCCACTTCGGTGGACACACGGCCCGGCACGCTTTTCAGGATTTCCAGCCCCAGGTTAATTGCCACTTTGTCACTGGCATTGATAATCTGGGTTTCTTTACTGCCGCCCTGTTTTTTGGCGTAGTCGATGGCATCGGTAATCAGATGTTTGTAAGAGTCGAGGCCAGAGGCTTTCAGGATCAGAGACGGGTTGGTTGTGGCATCTTCCGGGTGGTAATTACGGATGGATTCAATATCGCCACTATCAGCCACCACGGTGGTGAATTGTTTCAGTGCGTCTAACTGGTTCATCTAAAGCTCCTTGATAACAATCGGTGATGCAAATTTGACCGTGACGCGTGTGCTGCGGCTGGTTTAACAGGCAATACGCAACAACTCTACCGGACACGGCTGAGTATTCTTAGGCGAAACATTGCATCAGACCTGCGACGATGGGAATGCGTTTTCTCTGATTGTTGCGATGGGTTCGCCCAATGGGCCAGTCTACTGGCAAAAATATCACGACAGTAAAGTGTAGCACTTCATGGCGAACAGGGCGGTGAAGCGAGGTTTCCACCGCACGTCAGGATTACTTTTCGCCGACTTTGTGCTCGTAATAACTGATTTTCTCCACTTTTTCTGTTGACCCACCACCTTCAAATTCAGAGTTTAGCCAGCTGTTGACGATGCTGCGCGCCAGCTCTGGCCCAACAACGCGCGCCCCCAGCGTCATCACCTGTGCATTGTTACTTTTACGGGCACGCTCGGCAGAGTAGGTGTCATGGCACTGTGCCGCGCGGATACCCGGCACTTTATTCGCCACAATCGCCATGCCAATTCCGGTGCCGCAGATCAGGATCCCGCGCTGATGCCTGCCTTCACGAATCGCGTTCGCCACGTTCCAGGCGATATCGGGGTAGGCACAGTCCACGGCACGTGCTGATTCCGCACTGTAATCCGTCGTGGTAAATCCAGCTTGTTGCAGATGGCGGATAAGGGTGTTTTTAAGGTCAATAGCGGCATCATCAGCGCCGATCGCGATCGAAAGCATAGCAGATCTCCAAAAGACAGGTTGGGGGATGAGCCAGGATCGCCTGCGATCCTGGCCCGACCATCGCTAGATTAAGGGAAGACTTACAAATGCACAACAAGTGATCATATGATTTTAATGATTAGCATCATGTTGGGTGACTTTTTTGTTTATTTTGCTCTTTACGAGGTCGGTGTAGGTTATAAAAGCGTCATAAAGTCATTTTATGCGATGGATCACAATTTTAACCCAGGGGTATTGGCTTAATGGATTCTGCTGCGTACTGTTCAATTGTTCTTTTAATGTATAAATGATCAATCAGGGAGAAACGCGCTATGTGCCAAAAGTGTGAAGTTAACAATCGTCGTATAGAGGGCATACCCTCACGTATGAAAGCGGTGGTGGCCTATTCACCCGGCGATTACCGGCTTGAGGAAGTGGAGGTCCCCGTGATTGGACCCGGAGAGATTCTGGTCAAGGTGGAAGCATGCGGTATCTGTGCCGGGGATGTGAAAGCCTGGGAAGGGGCGCCCAGTTTTTGGGGCGACGATAAACAACCGGCTTACATCAAAGCCCCGATGATTCCGGGACATGAATTTATCGGGCATGTGGTCGCTCTGGCGGATGACGTGGAGAAATTTGCGTTAGGAGACAGAGTGATCTCTGAGCAGATTGTACCGTGCTGGGGGTGTCGTTTCTGCCAGCGCGGCCAGTACTGGATGTGTGAAAAACATGACCTGTACGGCTTCCAGAATAATGTTAACGGTGGTATGGCGCAGTACATGAAGTTCACCAGAGAAGCGATCAACTACCACGTTCCTGCGGAGCTGCCGATTGAAGACGCCATTTTAATTGAACCTTATGCTTGCTCTTTTCACGCGGTGCAGCGTGCCAGCATCAAGCTTGGGGATGTTGTCGTACTGGCAGGCGCAGGGACGCTGGGGCTGGGCATGATCGGGGCGATCAAAAAGTCAGGGGCAGCAAAACTGGTGGTGCTGGATCTCTCCGATGACCGACTGGCACTGGCGCAGCGCTTCGGAGCCGATATCGTCATTAACCCAGCGCGGCAAGATGCAGAGAAGATCGTTAAAGAGATGACCGAAGGCTATGGGTGTGACATCTATATCGAAGCGACCGGCGCAGGGAAATCGGTTGAACAGGGCCTGGCGATGATCCGCAAGCTGGGGACCTTTGTCGAGTTCTCCGTCTTTAAAGATCCCGTCAGCATCGACTGGAGCATCATTAGCGACCGTAAGGAGCTGGATGTGCTCGGTTCCCATTTAGGCCCTTACTGCTACCCATTGGTGATTGAAGGCATTCGTGATGGTTCGCTGCCCACCCAGGGTGTCGTCACGCATACCTTACCGCTGGAACGGTTCGCGGAAGGGTTCGACCTGATGAAGCGCGGTGTCGATTCCATCAAAGTGGTACTCAACCCTAATCTCTGAATGTCTTCTTGCGGGTGCGGCTTTCCCGGCGAGTCCGGGCGCACTTCCTGACAGTGATCCCTGGAGGGTCGTATGTTGCAACGAATGATAGACCGCATTGGCCTGTCGCCCAAACTGCTGCTGGGCTATGCCGGCGTGTTGATATTTATGATGGGTGAGGGGCTGGAGCAGGGGTGGCTTTCACCCTACCTGATCGAAAATGGCATGAGCGTACAGCAGTCAGCGTTGCTGTTTAGCGTTTACGGCTTTGCGGCGGCGATTGCCGCCTGGTTTTCTGGCGTGCTGGCTGAAATTTTCACGGCAAAGCGTGTGATGCTGGCCGGGCTGGTCATGTTTATGATCGGTTCTGTGCTGTTCCTCACCTTCGGCCTGCCCAGTCATCACCTGGCGACCATGATCCCTACTTACGCCCTGCGTGGACTGGGCTATCCGCTGTTTGCTTATGGTTTTCTGGTATGGGTTGCCTATGAAGCACCCAAAGAACGTTTGGGTTCTGCGGTCGGTATCTTCTGGTTCGTCTATAGCGGAGGTCTGAGCGTACTCGGGGTGCTTTACTCCAGTATTGCCCTGCCGTATCTCGGTGAGATCCACACGCTATGGAGCGCACTTATTTTTGTGATTCTGGGTGCGATGATTGCGCTGTTTCTCAACCGTGGTGGGGTTTCGCTGGAGGATAAGCGTGAAAAACCCTCGCTGGCTTACGTGCTGAAAGGCATCACCATCGCGTTTGAGAATCCGAAAATCGGTCTGGGTGGGATTGTACGTACCATTAATACCTCGGCTGCCTATGGGTTTGTGGTGTTTATGCCTACCTACATGATGGATTTTGGCTTTACCCGCACCGACTGGTTACACATGTACGCTGTGCTATGGGGCGTGAACATCATTTTCAATCTGCTGTTCGGTATCGTCAGCGACGGTCTGGGCTGGCGTAACGTAGTGATGTGGTTTGGTTGTATTGGCTGCGCGATCACTACCGTACTCTTCTTCTATATGCCGCAGTGGGTCGGCCCCAACTACTGGGCGACAGTGGCGATGGCCGGACTGTTTGGTGCCTGCCTGGCGGCATTTGTGCCGCTATCAGCGCTGATGCCCACCCTGGCCCCTGAAAACAAAGGTGCAGCCATGTCGATCCTCAATCTGGGGGCCGGACTGAGCACGTTTGTGGGCCCTGCCGTCGTCGGGTTATTTATTGGCTCACTGGGCGCGACGGGCGTGATTTGGATCTATACCAGTCTCTACCTGCTGGCGGCAATCCTGATGAAGTTTGTCACGCTGCCCAAAGCCGAAGCGTACTCACCGGCCTCCGGTCAGTTAATTAAACAGAAAGGAGCATCATGATGGATCTGTCATTAAAGGGGAAAGTCGCTCTGATTACCGGTGGTGCCGCGGGGATTGGCCAGGCAATTGCACAGGCATTCTTACACAACGGCGGATGCGTTGCGCTGCTGGATCGTGATGCCCGCGTGCAACAGATCGCTGCTGAAATGGATAGCCAGCGGGCTTTTGGCGTGGCTGTCGACGTCACGGACCGTCAGGCGGTCAATCGGGCTGTGGATGCGGTTGTCAGCCACTTTGGCTCGCTGGATATCGTGGTGAATTGCGCCGGTGTCGCCTTGCTCGGCCCGGCAGAATCGCTGGAGGAGGCGGCGTGGGACCGTACGCTGGAGATCAACCTTAAAGGAACATTCCTGGTATGCCAGGCCGCCGGTCAGCACTTCCTGCGCCAGCGAAGCGGCAATATTATTAATATGGCGTCGCAGGCCAGCGTAGTGGCGCTGCCACAGCATGTCGCCTACTGCGCCAGTAAAGCGGCCGTAGTGGGGCTAACCCAGGTGTTGGCCCTGGAGTGGGGGCCGCACAACATAAATGTTAATGCCATCTCGCCGACGGTCGTACTGACTGAGTTGGGAGCCAAAGCCTGGGCAGGAGAAGCCGGGGAACAGCACAAACAGCAGATCCCCCTGCGCCGCTTTGCTGAGCCCGAACACATTGCGGCAACCGCGCTGTTTCTCGCCAGCCCGGGGGCTGCAATGATGAACGGTGCCAATGTTGTGGTGGATGGTGGTTTCACTGTCTGTTGAGGGCCGGAGGGTTCTCGCTAACAAGGAGTTAAAATGAATCGAATTATTAATAATCCCGATTATGTCGTGGAAGATGCTATCCAGGGGTACTTAAAGGCACATCCGACGGTTTTCCAGACAACGACGAATCCAAGAGTATTAAAACGCCCTCAATGCCCGCAGGCTGGAAAGGTTGGCGTGGTCACCGGCGGAGGCTCGGGCCACGAGCCTGCCTTCCTGGGCTATATGGGTGAGAACATGCTGGATGCTGTTGCCATTGGGGAAGTGTTCTCTTCCCCGACCGCGGGTGCATTTCTTGACGCTTTTAAAGCTGCCGATGGCGGCGCGGGGGTGGCCTGTCTCTATGGCAACTACGCCGGAGACAATATGAACGTCAGGATGGCCATCAAGAAAGCCACTGCTGCCGGTATTGCGGTAAAAACCGTGGTAGCAAACGATGATGTCGCCTCCGCCCCTGCCAGTGAGAAAGATCGCAGGCGCGGCGTGGCGGGTGAAATCCTGATGTGGAAGGTGGGCGCTGCCGCCGCATCGCAGGGTTACGACCTGGAAGGGGTGATAGCCGTCGCGCAAAAAGCGATCGATAACTGCCGTTCTATCGGCGTAGGCTTGAGTTCCTGCACGATACCCGCCGTGGGTAAGCCTAATTTCCACATTGCGCCCGGTACGATGGAAATTGGTATTGGTCACCATGGCGAACCGGGTATTGAGGTTGTGCCGACACAAAGTGCTAAAGAGATGGCTGCGACGATGCTCAATTTTGTGCTGGAAGCCCAGGACGCCGTGGCCGATACCGAGGTGGTCGTGCTGGTTTCCGGTCTGGGAGCGACGCCGGTCATGGAGCTGTATATCTATTATGCTGAGGTCGAAAAACGGCTGGCTGAAAAAGGAATCCGCGTACATCGGGCGCTGGTAGGAAACTACTTTACCTCGCTGGAGATGATGGGCGTGACATTGACAGTGATGACGCTGGATGATGAATTAAAAATGCTGGTTGACTTGCCAACGCAGGCGCCAGGCTTAACGCTGGTGGGATAACGCAATGACGAACATTTCAACACAATGTGGCGGTGTGCTGGTCAATGATCTGGTGACCATTATCCGACAGAATCGGGACTACCTGAGTGAAATTGATGGTGCTATCGGGGATGGTGATCACGGTATCAACATGGCAAAAGGCTTTTCCTTATGCAGTGAGAAATTGGACGATCGGTTGACGCTGGCGCAGGCATTCGACACTCTTTCAGACG
This sequence comes from Erwinia persicina NBRC 102418, assembly GCF_001571305.1. Lineage (GTDB taxonomy): Bacteria > Pseudomonadota > Gammaproteobacteria > Enterobacterales > Enterobacteriaceae > Erwinia > Erwinia persicina. Next base: position 199,512 of record NZ_BCTN01000008.1, read on the forward strand.
CGCTGATGGAGGGAATTGGTGGCTCAATGGGGCCCCTGTACGGCAGTCTGTTCATGGGGATGGCAGACAGCATTCGTGATAAAACGACACTTAGCGCAGAGGATTTTGCCGCGATGCTTCGTGCCGGGTTACACGAACTGCAGGACATCAGCGAGGCAGGCGTGGGCGATAAATGCCTGATGGACAGCCTGATCCCGGCGGTAGAAGCGGCTGAACACACGGCGGCAGACGGCTACCCTCTGATGCTGTCTGCTATTCGCCAGGCGGCGGTTCAGGGACGGGACTCAACCCGGGATATGGTGGCGAAAATTGGACGGGCCAGCCGGTTGGGAGAACGGTCGCGTGGCGTGCTTGATGCCGGAGCCGTTTCCTGCTGTTTGTTGCTGACGCAGATGGCCATTTCTGCAGAACGGGCGTTAAATACGCACACTGCCTAAATAATTGCTCAGAAAAACCTGAGATTGAGCGGCAGTAAATGATGTAAATTGTTGCCTGAGGCGCGATGGTTACCATCGCGCCTGCCACTGAAACCGATGAGAAGAGACGATTGCCCGGATGGAAAAAAACACGCTATCTCAGGACACTGAATTGCTGACGGAAATTGCCGTCGCATACTATCAGGACGAAATCACCCAGGAAGAGATTGCGCGTAAATTTGGTATCTCCCGTATCAAAGTGGGGCGCTTGTTAAAGCGGGCCAAAGAAGAGGGCATCGTTGAAATCAACGTGCGTTATCACCCGGTGTTCAGCACCCGGCTGGAACAACAGCTGCTTGAGCGCTTTCCCTTACAGCGGGCGCTGATTGCGCTTGACCATCATGACGATGATGAACAGCGGCGACAGGTGGCCGCGCTGGTGGCGATGCATCTGTCACAATCGCTGAAGGATAATGCGGTGGTGGCCGTGGGGCAGGGGCGTAACGTTGCGGCTGTCGCTGACCATCCTGGCAGTGTCCCCACGCGCAATTGCCATTTTATCAGCGGGATTGGTGGCACTCATCGTCCCGGGGATGCCATCAATGCCGATCATATCAGTCGCCGTCTGGCGAAGAAGTTTGGCGGTATCAGTGAAACGCTTTATGCCCCGGCCTACGTTGAGAACCGGGCGCTGAAAGAAGCCTTTATGCAAAACGGCACGATCAAAGAGACGCTCGACCGCGCACGCAAGGCCGACGTGGCGCTGGTGGGCATCGGCGATATGAATGAAAACAGCTATATGGTTAAGCTCGGCTGGTTCACCCCCCACGAAATTATCGATGCCAGCCTGAATCAGGGGGTGATTGGTGATGTGGCGGGTTATGACTTCTTTAATGCCCAGGGCCAGCATGTGGATACGGTGATGAACGACCGGGTCATTGGTCTGAGCATCGACGAGCTGCGCAAAATTCCCTGCGTGATAGCCATTGCGTCGGAGAACACCAAAGCCATGGCGCTGCTGGGCGCGTTGCGCACCGGGGCCATTGATATGATTGCCACCACGGCGCAGAACATCCGCACGCTGTTGAGTATGACCAAATAAAGATATGGTGGGCTGACCCTGAATGAAGGTCAGCCCCTGCATTCCAAGCGGGACATGCCTTTTTCCGGTCGCCCCGTGTCGATGAGCCCATCCCGTTTTCTTCCCCAAACTATGCACTCCCTCAAGTTTTTCACCCGTCCGGCCCTCCTATACTGAGCAGTTGTACCCCTACATAAAAAAGGATCCTGCTAATGGACGATCAGTTAAAACAGAGTGCGCTCGATTTTCATCAATTCCCGGTTCCCGGAAAAATTCAGGTTTCCCCTACCAAGCCCCTTGCCACCCAGCGCGATCTGGCGCTGGCCTATTCTCCCGGCGTCGCCGCGCCGTGCCTGGAGATCGCTGCCGATCCTTCGGCAGCTGATAAGTACACCGCCCGCGCCAATCTGGTCGCCGTCATCTCCAACGGGACGGCCGTGCTGGGGCTGGGAAACATCGGTGCGCTGGCCAGTAAACCGGTGATGGAAGGGAAAGGGGTGCTGTTCAAGAAATTTGCCGGTATCGACGTGTTTGATATTGAAGTGGATGAGCTGGATCCGGATAAACTGATCGAGGTGGTCGCGGCGCTGGAGCCGACCTTTGGCGGCATCAACCTGGAGGATATCAAAGCCCCCGAGTGTTTTTATATTGAGAAGAAGCTGCGCGAGCGGATGAATATCCCGGTGTTTCACGACGACCAGCACGGTACCGCGATCATCTGTACCGCCGCCGTGATGAACGGCCTGCGGGTGGTGAAAAAAAGTATTTCCGACGTGCGGCTGGTGGTCTCAGGGGCCGGGGCATCGGCAATCGCCTGCCTCAATCTGCTGGTGGCGCTGGGTATGCAGAAGCACAATATCGTGGTCTGCGACTCTAAAGGGGTGATTTACCAGGGGCGTGAAACGCCGATGGCAGAGACCAAGGCGGCCTATGCGGTGGCTGACAGCGGCAGGCGCACCCTGCTGGAAGTGATTGAAGGAGCGGATATTTTCCTGGGCTGCTCCGGGCCGAAGGTGATGACGCAGGAGATGGTGAAAAGCATGGCGCGCGACCCGCTGATCCTCGCGCTGGCCAACCCGGAGCCGGAAATCCTGCCGCCGCTGGCGAAAGAAGTCCGCCCGGATGCCATTATCTGCACCGGCCGTTCTGACTTCCCTAACCAGGTGAATAACGTGCTGTGCTTCCCGTTTATTTTCCGGGGGGCGCTGGACGTCGGGGCAACCGCCATCAATGAAGAGATGAAGCTGGCGGCGGTGCATGCTATCGCCGAGCTGGCGCTGGCAGAGCAGAGCGATGTGGTAGCCTCGGCCTATGACGATCAGGAGCTGTCGTTTGGCCCGGACTATCTGATCCCCAAACCATTCGACCCGCGTCTGATCGTGCAGATCGCGCCGGCGGTGGCGAAGGCAGCGATGGACTCCGGTGTGGCGCGGCGGCCCATTGCCGACTTTGATGCCTACCGCGAAAAGCTGATGGAGTTCGTCTACAAAACCAATCTGTTTATGAAGCCGGTGTTCTCGCAGGCGCGAAAAGATCCGAAGCGCGTGGTGCTGGCCGAAGGGGAGGAGGCGCGCGTCCTGCACGCCACCCAGGAACTGGTGACGCTGGGGCTGGCAAAACCGATCCTGATCGGCCGCCCGAGCGTTATCGAGATGCGCCTGCAGAAGCTGGGGCTGAAAATTGAGGCCGGTAAAGATTTTGACGTGGTGAATAACGAATCCGATCCCCGTTTTAAAGAATACTGGAACGAGTATTACCAGATCATGAAGCGGCGCGGCGTATCCCCCCAGCAGGCGCAGCGCGATGTGATTGGTAATCCGACCCTGATCGGGGCGATTATGGTTCACCGGGGGGAGGCGGATGCACTGATCTGCGGTACCGTCGGGGATTACCGCCAGCATTACGACATTGTTGAAAAGCTGTTTGGCTTCCGCCCGGATGTCAAAGTGGCCGGCGCGATGAACGCGCTGGAACTGCCGAGCGGCAATACTTTTATTGCCGATACCTACGTTAACGAAGATCCCACGCCGGAACAGCTGGCCGAACTGACGCTGATGGCCGCCGAAACGGTACGTCGTTTTGGTATCGAGCCGAAGGTCGCCTTACTTTCTCACTCCAGCTTTGGCGCATCAGATGCCCCGGCTGCACGCAAAATGCGCGATACGCTGGCGCTGGTCAAAGCACGGGCACCTGACCTGGAAATTGACGGAGAGATGCATGGCGATGCCGCGCTGGTTGAAAGCATCCGCCAGGATTTGATGCCGGACAGCCCGCTAAAAGGGTCGGCAAATATACTGATTATGCCGAACGTGGAAGCCGCACGCATCAGCTACAACCTGCTGCGTGTCTCCTGCTCAGACGGGGTGACGGTCGGGCCGGTACTGATGGGGATGGCGAAGCCGGTACATGTGCTGACCCCCATCTCATCGGTCAGACGCATCGTCAATATGGTCGCGCTGGCAGTCGTAGAGGCACAGACGGCACCGCTGTAAGTCAAAACGCCGGGCAATCTGCCCGGCGTTCTTGTTTAAATCCACGCCTTAACTGGCAGGAAGTCGCGATAAAGTGCGGCTTCCGGGCTGCCTTCTTCCGGGTGATAGTCATATTCCCAGCGCACCAACGGCGGCATCGACATCAGAATCGACTCGGTACGTCCCCCGGTTTGCAGGCCGAACAGCGTGCCGCGATCCCATACCAGATTAAACTCGACGTAGCGGCCCCGACGATACAGCTGGAAGTCGCGCTCACGTTCACCCCAGGTGAGGGTTTTACGGCGCTCAACAATCGGCAGATAAGCGTCGGTAAAGCCGTTTCCTACCGCCTGCATAAAGCGGAAGCTCTGGTCAAAGTCAGGCGTATTCAGGTCGTCAAAGAACAGACCGCCAATGCCACGCTGCTCGTTGCGGTGTTTCAGGTGGAAATAGTCATCACACCATTTTTTATAGCGCGGATAAACATCCTGGCCAAACGGCTGACAGAGATCGGCGGCGGTCTGATGCCAGTGAATGGCATCCTCTTCGAAGCCGTAATACGGCGTCACATCAAAGCCACCGCCGAACCACCACACCGGATCCGCTCCCGGTTTTTCAGCAATAAAGAAACGCACGTTGGCGTGGCTGGTCGGAATGTACGGGTTCTCGGGGTGGATCACCAGCGACACGCCCAGCGCCTCAAAGCTGCGACCGGCCAGCTCGGGACGGTGCGCGGTGGCAGAGGCGGGCATGGCGTCGCCGTGGACATGGGAGAAGTTGACGCCCGCCTGCTCGAACACCCGGCCCTGGCGCAGCACGCGGCTGCGTCCGCCGCCGCCGCCCGGCCGCTCCCAGCTGTCTTCGGCAAACTGGGCTTCGCCATCGGCCTGCGCCAGCTTGCGACAGATGTCATCCTGAAGGTGGAGCAAAAACTGTTTTACCTGGGCGATATCCGGTGCGTTCATAAAAAAATCCTGTGACTAAAAGACGCGGGGATTATATACCCAAAAGAATTCGAGTGGCAGCCAGCGTATCAGCGGCCTGGCGTCTCCCGGTTTTACCCTGTTCATTCAGCCCATACGCCGGGTGGCATCGTACTCGTCAAAAAAGCTGACGATACCGTCGGCAATCGCCCCGGCAATCTTCTGACGAAAAGCCGTGGTGCCGAGCAGTTTTTCTTCGGCGGGGTTGGTAATGAAGGAGGTTTCCACCAGCACTGACGGGATCGAGGGGGATTTCAGCACCGCGAATGCGGCCTGTTCAGTATGCTGGCTGTGCAGATGATGAACCGGACGAATCTGTCCCAGCACGTGTTTGCCGAGGATCAGACTGTTTTTAATGGTATCGGTCTGCACCAGGTCAAACAGCACCTGTTGCAGATAGTGATCCTTAGCCGCCGCCCTGACGCCGCCCACCTCATCGGCCGCATTTTCCCGCTGCGAAAGATAGCGGGCCATGGTGCTGCTGGCGCCACGATTGGACAGAGCAAAGACGGAGGCACCGTTGGCGGTCGGGCTGGTAAAGCCGTCAGCATGCACCGACATAAACAGATCGGCCCCGTGCTGATGGGCAATTTCCACGCGTTCACCCAGCGGAATAAAGTGGTCGCTTTCCCGCGTCAGGCGAACCTCAATACGGGGGTGTTCGCTGAGCAGGTGACGGATGTGCTGAGCAATCTCCAGAACCACATGTTTCTCTTCTGACCCCTCATGACCCACCGCGCCGGAATCAATGCCGCCGTGCCCCGGATCAATCATCACAATACGTTTACCGCTGGCGGGACGTGGCGGCGGGGGACTGGATAGCTTAGGCGGGCTTGAACGGATACGCAGGGTCGCGTCTTCCTCTGCGGCCCGCGCCGGGCCACTGGTCAGCAGCGCAAGTGCCAGGCCGGAAAGCAATAGCTGGCGGCGGGTGGTCAGCGGCGTCAGGTGGGTTAATTTCTTCATGGCAGATCCTGGGGGCAAAAAGTGCTTATTGTTATATCGTAACAACGGGTCGGCGGCGAGGAGGGAACTATTGCAGGCTTTTTCCATGTATTTCAGGACAATAATCCCTCTTCCTGCGTTTTTTTTCTGCCAGGCGGGCGAACGGACTTGCACCCGCAGAAGAATGCGTGATAATCAGCAAATTATGCTTAACCACAGGGCAAACTCCATGGAAATCCGCGCATTCCGGCAAGATGATTTTGAAGAAGTAATGACGCTTTGGGAGCGTTGCGATTTGTTACGGCCATGGAACGATCCCGAAATGGATATCGAGCGCAAGCTGAACCACGATCCGGACCTTTTCATGGTCGCGGTGGTGGGCGGGGAAATCGTCGGCACGCTGATGGGCGGATACGACGGGCATCGCGGGTCGGCCTACTACCTGGGCGTGCATCCTGATTATCAGGGGCGTGGCTTTGCTAATGCACTGATTAATCGCCTGGAGAAAAAACTGATTGCCCGGGGCTGTCCGAAGATCAACGTGATGGTGCGGGAAGAGAACGATGCCGTCATCGGTTTTTACGAAAAGCTGGAGTATGAAACGCAGGACAGCCAGCTGTTAGGCAAGCGCCTGATTGAAGACCGCGAGTACTGAGTGACGACATTGTCCTATTCCCCTGATGATTACGATGCGAAAGGCCAGCTGCGCCTGCCGCTAAGCTTTTGGGCCATCCTGCTGTTGCAGGCCCGCACCTGGGTGCTGTTTGTGATAGCCGGAGCATCGCGGCAGCAGGGTTCAGACCTGCTGGCACTGTTTTACCCGGATAACCACACGTTCTGGCTGGGGCTGGTTTTCGGGATCCCGGCGGCTGTCGGGTTGTTGCTGACCGGCTACCGGCAGCGCCTGCCGCACCTGTGGCAGGCATGGCGCTGGGTACTGGTGCTGACGCTGGTGATCACCCTGATTGCGCAGCTGGTGATGCAGTGGCAGGAGGAGGACCCGACGACAGAGTTGCTGCTGCTGGTGAGCTTTGCGGATGGTCTGGCGCTGATGGCGCTGCTTTTTTATCGCCGGCTGTCAGACTGCTTCGATCCGGCTAAAAATCATTAAATAAAACTTTTTTGCCTGCCGGCACTCCAAGCAGGTAAGCAAGGACCCTGTTCATCCACTGGAGTTGTCATGAAAATTATTCGCCCGGCGCTGTTGATCGCCACATTACTTCTGGCTGGCTGTGCCGGTTCCTCTTCTGAAGCGCCACGCAGCGACTCATCCTCCACCTGGTGGAACCCGATCTCCTGGTCCTGGTCCAGCCTGTCACCGACGCACTGGTTTGGCTCTTCGCTGACCCTCTCCGAGCGTGGTCTGGGTGAAGTCAACAGCACTACCCTGATGCAGCGTGATGTGCTGAACGATGCCCTGGGTAATAATTATCATCTGCGGCAGGGGATGCGTACCACTGACGGGACGATTGAGCACTTCTGGCAGGGCGTGGACAGTGAGAAGCAACAAAAAGTAGAGCTGACAGGGGACACCACCGTTAACCGTATCGAGGTGACGGACAGCGATATCACCACCGAAAACGGCGTCAGGCTCGGCACGAAATTCAGTGAGCTGTACAGTAAAGCCTTTGGCGCCTGTGAGAAAGGTCATGGTGCGGACAGTGACGGTGTGGAGTGTAAAGCCCCTGGCAGCCAGCACATCAGCTTTGTATTCAGCGGTGACTGGCACGGCCCACAGGGTCTGATGCCGTCTGATGACACGCTGAAAGCGTGGACGTTGAGCAAAATGATTTGGCGGCGCTAGCGCGCGGCATGTAAAGACCACAGAAAACATGCGTTTGAACACACTCCTGGCGGTGGGTTGAGGTATCCTGTTCTGAAAAATCGATCGGAACTTACCTGATTGCCAGGAGAATGCAGCATGTCCCCTTTCCAGAGCGGTATTTTATTAGAACACCGCCGTTTTGCTATTTATCTTGAAGCCATGGCCACAGGCGATCTTGCTGCTGTGCGCGACGGCAGCCATCGTTTTCTGCAACAGCTGGAAGTGCTGCAACAGCGCTATCCTGATGCCGGGCTGGGGGCTGTTTTAGCCTTTGGTCAGGCCCTGTGGAATGACCTCTGCCCGGGCCATCGCTGTGCTGAACTGAAGGACTTTCAGCCGCTGGGTAAAGGGATGGCACCGGCCACCCAGCGCGACCTGCTGATCCATATTCAGTCGCTACGCCATGACGTGAACTTCAGCCTGGCGCAGGCCGCCCTGGCGGCGTTTGGCGGTGCCATCCGCATTGTGGAAGAAACCCACGGCTTTCGCTGGACGGAAGATCGCGACCTGAGTGGTTTTGTCGATGGCACAGAAAACCCGCAGGGCGGGCAGCGCGAGACGGTGGCGATTATTGCCAGCGGCGACAATGCCGGAGGAAGTTATGTCTTCAGCCAGCGCTGGCAGCATAATCTGGTGATGTTTAACCGCCTTCCGGTGGCGAAGCAGGAGCAGATAATAGGCCGTACCAAAGAGAGTAATGAAGAGCTGGAAGGCGACGCGCGTCCGGCAACGTCGCATGTGGCGCGTGTCGATCTGAAAGAAGACGGCAGAGGGCTGAAAATTCTGCGCCAGAGCCTGCCCTATGGCACGGCCAGCGGCACCCACGGCCTGTTTTTTCTCGCCTACTGCGCCACGCTGCATAATATTGAACAGCAGTTGTTAAGTATGTTTGGCGAAACCGACGGTAAATTTGATGCCATGCTGCGGTTTACCAAACCGGTCAGCGGCAGTTATTTTTATGCCCCGTCACTGGCGCAGCTTGCCGCACTGTCATTCAGCACCGGGTCGACCTCTGCGTAGGCCGACCACCACGCAGCATCCCGGCAGGGGCGGGCCTTTTTCCTGCCCGCCCCGTGTGCAGGGGAAGCGCCAGCCGTGATGCAGACCTTTCTCCGACGGTTAAGCTTTTTATCCCGCCCGCTGCATATTCAATTCCACATCCTTATAGCGTTTTCTGCTTGCAAAGCACCAAACGGTATATAAAACCGTTACAGCTTTTACCCTGGTTATAAATAAACTGAACAGACTTCAGGCCGGTGAGCCGGTGATTCTCTCAGGGTGCATAATGACGTTACCAACGGTAAAAAAATTCGTATCAGCCTCCGCGCTGGCGTTACTGCTGAGTTCCGGCGCGCAGGCCACTGAGCTGTTAAACAGCTCGTATGACGTCTCGCGCGAGCTGTTTACCGCCCTGAACGCACCGTTTGAACAGCAGTGGGCGCAGCAGCATCCCGGCGACACGCTGACCATTAAGCAGTCGCATGCCGGATCATCGAAACAGGCGCTGGCTATTCTGCAGGGGCTGAAAGCCGACGTGGTGACCTATAACCAGGTGACCGATGTCCAGGTATTGCATGATAAAGGCAAGCTGATCCCGGCCGACTGGCAGCAGCGCCTGCCAAATGCCAGTTCACCGTTCTACTCCACCATGGCGTTCCTGGTGCGCAAGGGTAACCCGAAGAACATCCATGACTGGAGCGATCTGGTACGTGACGATGTGAAACTGATTTTCCCGAATCCCAAAACCTCAGGCAATGCCCGCTATACCTATCTGGCAGCCTGGGGCGCCTTCGACCGCGCCGATGGTAAAGATAAGGCGAAAACGGAACAGCAGATGACGCAGTTTCTGAAAAACGTTGAAGTCTTTGATACCGGCGGGCGCGGGGCCACCACGACGTTTGTCGAGCGCGGCCTGGGCGATGTGCTGATCAGCTTTGAGTCGGAGGTGAACACCATCCGTCAGCAGTACGCCAAAGACGGCTATGAAGTGATCGTGCCAAAAACCAATATCCTGGCCGAGTTTCCGGTGGCCTGGGTGGATAAAAATGTCGCCAGTAACCACACCGAAGAGGCTGCCAAGGCCTATCTGAATTATCTCTATACTCCGGCTGCGCAGCAAATCATCACCCAGTTCTACTATCGGGTAAACAACCCGAAAATGATGGCACAGCAGAAAGATCGTTTTCCTCAGACGGAGCTGTTCCGTGTGGACGATGAGTTTGGCAGCTGGGATCAGGTGATGAAAACCCATTTCGTCAGCGGTGGCGAACTGGATAAGTTGTTAGCGGCGGGGCGGTAGTGATGTTTTCAGCAAGCAGTAAACGTGTTCTGCCCGGGTTTGGTATCAGCCTGGGCAGCAGCCTTTTCTTCACCTGTCTGATTCTGCTGCTGCCGATCAGCGCGCTGCTGATGCAGCTGTCGCAGATGACCCTGGCACAGTACTGGGAGGTGGTCACTAATCCACAGGTTATGGCCGCCTATGAGGTGACGCTGCTGGCGGCAGGGGTGGCCTCTGTCTTTAATGCGGTATTCGGGATGCTGATGGCCTGGATCCTGACGCGTTATCGCTTTCCGGGGCGTACGTTACTTGATGGCCTGATGGACCTGCCGTTTGCACTGCCGACGGCGGTAGCCGGCCTGACGCTGGCGGGTCTGTTCTCGGTGAACGGCTGGTACGGCGAATGGCTGGCCCAGTTTGGCATCAAAGTCTCCTATACCTGGTTGGGTATTGCCGTCGCGATGGCCTTTACCAGCATTCCTTTTGTGGTTCGCACCGTCCAGCCGGTACTGGAAGAGCTGGGGCCGGAATATGAAGAGGCGGCTGAAACCCTGGGGGCAACGCCGTGGCAGAGCTTCCGTCGCGTGATCCTGCCGGAAGTCGGCCCGGCACTGCTGGCCGGAACGGCGCTGTCGTTTACCCGCAGCCTAGGCGAGTTTGGCGCGGTGATTTTTATTGCCGGGAATATTGCCTGGAAGACGGAAGTGACCTCGCTGATGATTTTCGTTCGCCTGCAGGAGTTTGACTATCCGGCGGCCAGTGCGATCGCCTCGGTAATCCTGGCCGCTTCCCTGCTGCTCCTGTTTTCGATAAATACCCTACAGAGCCGCTTTGGCCGTCGTATTGGAGGTCACTAATGGCTGATGTTACCGATTTGCGGGGCAGCGGGCGCGCCCGTGTCCAGTGGGGAAAATGGCTGCTGATTGGCCTCGGTATGCTGATCTCCCTGCTGCTGCTGGTGATCCCCCTGGTGGCGATTTTCACCGCAGCCCTCTCTGAAGGGTTGATGGCCACCTTCGCCAACCTGGGCGATTCAGATATGTTGCACTCCATCTGGCTGACCGTGCTGATCGCGCTGATTACGGTGCCGGTTAACCTGGTGTTTGGTACGTTGCTGGCCTGGCTGGTCACGCGCTTTACCTTTCCCGGGCGTCAGCTGCTGCTGACGCTGTTTGATATTCCTTTCGCCGTGTCGCCGGTGGTGGCGGGCCTGATGTACCTGCTTTTCTGGGGCGTCAACGGGTCTGCCGGGGGCTGGCTGGATGCGCACAATATCCAGTTGATGTTCTCATGGCCGGGAATGGCGATGGTGACCATTTTCGTCACCTGTCCGTTTGTTGTGCGGGAACTGGTGCCGGTGATGTTAAGTCAGGGCAGCCACGAGGATGAAGCCGCCGTTCTGCTGGGGGCGTCGGGCTGGAAGATGTTCTGGCGCGTGACGTTACCCAATATCCGCTGGGCGCTGCTGTACGGCATCGTCCTGACTAATGCGCGCGCCATCGGGGAGTTTGGTGCCGTATCGGTGGTGTCCGGATCGATTCGCGGTGAAACCTATACGCTGCCGTTGCAGGTTGAACTGCTGCATCAGGATTACAACACCGTCGGGGCCTTTACCGCCGCTGCGTTGCTGACCCTGATGGCCATCGTCACGTTGTTTTTAAAGAGTGCAGTGCAGTGGCGGTTAGAAAGCCAGAGCAAGCGTCTGCAACAGGAGGGGAACCATGAGCATTGAAATCAGTCGTATCAATAAATCCTTCGGCAGGACCAAAGTCCTGAACGATATTTCTCTGGATATCCCTTCCGGACAAATGGTCGCGCTGCTGGGGCCATCCGGTTCCGGGAAAACCACGCTGCTGCGTATTATCGCCGGGCTGGAAAACCAGAACAGCGGACGCCTGAGCTTCCACGGTAAGGATGTGAGCCGGGTTCATGCCCGTGACCGTCAGGTGGGATTTGTTTTTCAGCACTATGCGCTGTTCCGCCATATGACCGTTTTCGACAATATTGCCTTTGGCCTGACGGTGCTGCCACGGCGCGAACGCCCCTCTTCCGCCGAGATTAAACAGAAGGTGACGCGCCTGCTGGAGATGGTGCAGCTGGGCCATCTGGCGGGCCGTTTCCCGGCACAGCTTTCCGGTGGACAGAAGCAGCGTGTTGCCCTGGCGCGTGCGCTGGCGGTAGAACCGCAGATCCTGCTGCTGGATGAACCTTTTGGCGCGCTGGATGCTCAGGTGCGAAAAGAGCTGCGCCGCTGGCTGCGTCAGCTGCATGAAGAGTTGAAATTTACCAGCGTGTTTGTCACCCACGATCAGGAAGAGGCGATGGAAGTCGCTGATCGCGTCGTGGTGATGAGCCAGGGGAATATAGAGCAGGTCGGTACCCCGGATGATGTCTGGCGCGATCCGGCCACCCGCTTTGTACTGGAGTTCCTGGGCGAGGTGAACCGCTTTGATGGGGAAGTGCATGGCTCCCAGTTCCACGTCGGTGCCCATCACTGGCCGCTGGGCTATGCCCCGGCGCATCAGGGCGCGGTAGAACTGTTCCTGCGGCCGTGGGAAATTGACGTCAGCCGTCAGAGCAGCCTTGAAACGCCGCTGCCTGCGCAGGTGCTGGAAGTCAGCCCGCGCGGTCACTACTGGCAGCTGGTGGTGGTGCCCGCCGACTGGAGCGGAGAGCCGGTGACGGTGGTGATGGACGGTGACCAGGTGGCACCCATCCGGGGCGAACGTCTGTTCCTGGGTCTGCAACATGCCCGCCTCTACAACGGGACAACGCCATTACGGCCTGTTGCCTTTGCGCAAAGTGCCTGATATTTTTCTCTGATAGTATTTTGCCAACAAGGGGTCGGGTTTTCCGGCCCTTTGCCATTTCATGCCGGGAACCACATCTTGACCACACTCGAAAATACCATCGGCAATACGCCGCTGATCAGGCTGCAGCGTCTGACGCCCGCCAACGGCAGCGAGATCTGGCTGAAGCTGGAAGGCAATAATCCGGCCGGCTCGGTGAAAGATCGCGCAGCGCTGTCGATGATCCAGCAGGCAGAGCTGCGCGGGGAAATTCACCCCGGCGACGTGTTGATCGAAGCGACCAGCGGTAACACGGGTATTGCGCTGGCGATGATCGCCGCCATGAAGGGTTATGTCTTAAAACTGCTGATGCCGGACAATATGAGCATTGAGCGGCAGGCTGCCATGCGTGCCTACGGGGCAGAGCTGATCCTGGTGAGCCGCGAGCAGGGAATGGAAGGGGCGCGCGACCTGGCGAAGGAGATGGCGGCACGGGGTGAGGGAAAAGTGCTGGATCAGTTCAATAACCCGGATAATCCGCTGGGGCATTATCTGACCACCGGACCGGAGATCTGGCAACAGACGGCAGGGCGCCTGACCCATTTCGTTTCCAGCATGGGTACCACGGGCACCATTACTGGCGTCGGGCACTACCTGAAAGAACAGGATCAGACGATAAAGATTGTCGGTCTGCAGCCTTCAGAAGGCAGCAGCATCCCCGGTATTCGTCGCTGGCCAGCGGCCTATCTGCCGGGTATTTTCCGTCCGGAGTTGGTGGATCAGGTGATGGATATGTCCCAGCAGGACGCAGAGCAGACTATGCGGCAGCTCGCACGGCGCGAAGGGATCTTCTGTGGCGTCAGCTCCGGTGGTGCCGTAGCAGGTGCGCTGCGCATCGCTGAAGCGCATCCCGGCAGCATTATTGTGGCCATCGTCTGCGATCGTGGCGATCGCTATCTCTCCACCGGCGTCTACTGATCCCCCTTATCTGTTTCAGCGGTGGAACCTTCTGCCGCTGACCCTCTCTAATCCGCCCTGACACTTTCCCCCGTCGTTGAGTAGACTGTAAGGATTGGGTAAAAGCGGCTGCGAAGTCGTCCGGAACAGGCGAAAATAGCGGCAATACCATTGAGAGATCCTGTATGAAAATTTTACTGGTCGATGACGACCTCGAACTGGGCACCATGCTCAGTGAGTACCTGATTGCCGAAGGCTTTGATGCTTCACTGGTGTTAACGGGGAAGGCGGGGGTAGAAGGGGCGCTCTCCGGCGGCTACAGCGCGATGATCCTTGATATTATGCTGCCCGACATGAGCGGCATCGATGTGCTGCGTCAGGTGCGCCAGCAGGGGCGCCTGCCGGTCATCATGCTGACGGCGAAGGGCGATAATATCGACCGGGTCATCGGACTGGAAATGGGGGCCGATGATTATATGCCTAAGCCCTGCTACCCGCGAGAGCTGGTGGCGCGGCTGCGTGCAGTGCTGCGGCGCGTGGAAGAGCAACCGGTGGTGGCGGAGAATAATGCGGTCGTAAGCTGGGGGGCGCTGACGCTGAACCCGGCCACTCGCGTTAGTGAATGGCAGAAAACACCGTTTGACCTGACCGCTTCTGAGTTTAACCTGCTGGATCTGTTGCTGCGTTCGCCTGACCGCGTGGTGTCGAAAGATGAACTGTCGGAGAAAGGCCTCGGGCGGCCACGTGAAGCCTACGATCGCAGTGTCGACGTGCATATCAGTAATATTCGCCAGAAACTGGCGGCACTGACGCACGAGACCATCACTATCGAAACGGTACGCAGCATTGGTTACCGTATCCGATGAAAACCGGGTTTCGTGGGTTTCTTTTCTGGAAAATTCTGCTGGGTTTCTGGCTGACCTATATTGCGATTACCCAGCTGCTCTGGTTGGGTTTTAGCCTGTATGGCAAACACCATGAGCCCCCTGAAAACAGGGCGACAAAACGCATTGTCAACCTGCAGATGGCCTCGGCGGTATCGGTACTGCAGCGCGGCGGGCTGGAAGCACTGAACGATATGATGGTGGACTGGCCCCCCAGCGATCGGCGTTTTTTTTCCGTCAGGCAGGTGACCCGCCCGCCTCAGAAAGTGGAGCCTCGTGATGATTTAAATCGCGATCTCGCGCCCGGTGCGTTCCCAAAAGAAGTGACAGAATGGGTGACCGGTGCCGATGGCCGCCATTATCAGTTGCAATACGATGTGGCCGGTCTGCGTGCTGACAGCAGGATGGAGGGTCATCCGCGAAGTATTCTCAATATGCCGGAACCTCTCTTTATCGTCGGAGCGGTGTGCGGGCTACTCTTCAGCCTGTTCCTTGCCTGGAATCTGACGCGCCCGATGCGCCAGTTGCGTGCCGGTTTTGCCCGGGTATCTAAAGGGGATCTTTCTGTCCGTTTATTCCCTCAGTTGCGCCGCCGGCATGATGAGTTTTCCATGGTGGCGCGGGATTTCGATGCCATGGTAGAACGCCTCTCGGTGCTGGTGAAAGCGCGTGAAGAGCTGCTCCATGATGTGTCCCACGAGCTGCGGTCCCCGCTTGCACGCCTGCAGCTGGCGACGGGGCTGGCACGTCAGACGCCAGAGTCTGTTGGCGCCTCGCTTGACCGCATTGATGAGGAGGCGCGTCGCCTCGATAAGATGATCGGCGAATTACTCACCTTATCGCGGGCCGAGCATCAGGCTCTGCCGGATGAGCAGTATTTCGATCTGCTGGGACTGCTGAAGGCCGTTGTCAATGATGCGCGTTACGAAGCTCAGGTTCCCGGAGTGGAGATCGTGCTTAACGCCGATGAACAGCAGGATTACACTGTGAAGGGGGAGGCGAACCTGATCCGTTCTGCCGTGGAAAACGTTATACGCAACGCGCTGCGCTTTTCCGTTCTTGGTCAACAGGTCGTTATCAGCCTGCGTCAGGAGCAGGGCTGGCTGGTGATCGGCGTGCGTGATTTTGGTCCCGGGGTGGAAGCTGACAAGCTTTCCAGTATTTTTGATCCCTTTGTCCGCGTTAATTCGCCCCTGTCGGGTAAAGGCTATGGGCTGGGTTTGTCCATCGTGCGTAAAGTGGTGATTGCCCATCAGGGGGAGGTCAGTGCAGCTAATGCGCGCGATGGTGGGCTGGAACTCACCCTCCGTTTACCCCATTGGGTGGTGTAAATTCCAGCATTAGCGGTTGGGTAATTAATTGAGGTAAGAGATGAACGGTGTGTCCAGCGCCAGACAGCAGGAAATTCAGCGTATTGTCGATGCGCTGTCGACGGCGATTGCACAGCGCAGGCTGGCGCCCGGTACCCGCCTGGTGGAAGCGCAGATTGTGGAGGTGCTGTCGGCCAACCGTAACCACGTGCAGGCGGCCCTTCAGCGGCTGGCATTGCAGCACATTGTCACCATTTCCCCAAATCGCGGTGCCAAAGTGGCACAGCCTGAGGCGCGTGAGGCGCGCGAAGTGTTTATCGCCCGTCGGGCGTTAGAGCGCGCGATGCTGGCCGGCATCAGCGTTGAAAAGATGGCAAGCTATGAACAGGAGCTGGAGGCCCATCTTCAGGCAGAGCGGGAGGCGATCGCGGGAAACGATCGCCGTGATATCATCCGGGTTCTCAGTCATTTCCACCTGCTGCTGGCCCGGATTAGCGATAACAGGGTGCTGAGTGAAATGCTCGATAACCTGATGGTGCGCAGCTCGCTGATAGTCGCCCTGTACCAGCGTAATGAAACGCCAGCATGCCAGTGTGATGAACACCTTGCCGTGGTCACCGCGCTGAGGGCCGGTGCGGTCGCCCGCGCGCAGGCGATTATGGATGAGCACTTGCATCACCTGGAACGTCAGCTTGCCCTCGAGGAGGGGCCACAGGCCCCCTTTACCCTGCTTGATGCGTTAACCCTGTAATTCCTTTATTCAGGCAAAAAAAAAGCCCCCTGACATCATCAGAGGGCTTTTTAACGAGGGTCGCTGTTACTTCTTGATGCGGATAACCGGAGTTTCACCCACGACAACATTACCCGTCAGCTTCACCAGCTCTTTGATCTCATCCATATTAGAGATCACCACTGGGGTCAGCGTTGATTTTGCTTTCTCTTCCAGCAGCGCCAGATCAAACTCGATGACCACGTCGCCTTTTTTGACTTTCTGACCTTCTTCAGCGATGCGCTTAAAGCCTTCGCCTTTCAGCTCAACCGTATCAATCCCGAAGTGGACAAACAGCTCAATGCCGTTGTCTGACTCAATGGAAAAAGCATGGTTGGTTTCGAAAATTTTGCCAATGGTACCATCGACCGGCGCAACCATTTTATTGCCGGTGGGTTTGATAGCGATACCGTCGCCAACAATTTTCTCTGCAAACACCACATCCGGCACGTCTTCGATATTGACGATTTCACCCGACAGGGGGGCTACGATCTCGATAGTGCCTGATGCGGAATCAGACTTATCGCCAAAAAGTTTTGAAAACAAACCCATGTTCTTCTCCTAAGCAGTAATTTTGGGCCAGCGTGTCTCTAACTCAGCAGAGTGTTTTTTCTTCAATGAACTTATTGACCAGGTTCATCAACTCGTCCGCTGTAGGTTGAGCAAGAGCCTGCTCTGCCAATGCCTTCGCATCTTCAAAATTCGTATTACGAATAATTTTCTTGATGCGTGGAATAGAAATGGCACTCATGCTGAATTCGTCCAGCCCCATTCCCAATAACAGTAGTGTAGCACGTTCGTCGCCTGCCAGCTCACCGCACATGCCAGTCCATTTACCTTCGGCATGAGAAGCATCAATAACCTGCTTGATCAGCGTCAGTACGGAAGGAGACATTGGGTTGTAGAGATGGGAGATCAGGTCATTACCACGGTCAACTGCCAGAGTATACTGCGTCAGGTCGTTTGTCCCAATACTGAAGAAATCAACTTCTTTCGCCAGGTGGTGAGCAATGACGGCTGAGGCCGGTGTTTCCACCATAATGCCCACTTCAATGCTTTCGTCGAAGGCTGTGCCTTCTTCGCGCAGCTGCGCTTTCAGCGTTTCCAGTTCGGCTTTCAGGAAGCGAACTTCCTCAACGGCGATAATCATTGGGAACATGATACGCAGTTTACCGAATGCAGAAGCACGCAGGATGGCACGCAGCTGGGCGTGGAGAATTTCAGGACGGTCCATGGCGATACGGATCGCACGCCAGCCAAGGAACGGGTTATCTTCTTTCGGCAGGTTCATGTACGGCAGGTCTTTGTCACCGCCGATGTCCATGGTGCGGACAATCACGGCCTGCGCACCGACGGCTTCAGCAACAGCTTTGTAAGCCTGGAACTGCTCGTCTTCCGTCGGCAGGGATTCACGATCCATAAACAGGAATTCAGTGCGGTACAGGCCGACACCTTCAGCGCCGTTACGTTCTGCACCGGCGACGTCGCGCACGGTACCGATGTTCGCGCACACTTCTACCTGATGGCCGTCGAGGGTGATTGCCGGCAGGTCTTTCAGTTTCGCCAGCTCGTTTTTCTCGCTGAGGTACTGATGGGCTACGGCTTTCAGCTCTTCGATTTTTTCAGCAGTCGGGTTAACGTACACCTGATTATTGACGCCATCGAGGATCAGGAAATCATCATTTTTGACCTGGCTGGTCACATCACCAGTACCGACGATAGCAGGCAGTTCGAGAGAGCGCGCCATGATCGAGGTGTGCGAAGTGCGGCCACCGATATCGGTGATAAAGCCCAGCACTTTGTTCAGGTTCAGCTGTGCCGTTTCTGACGGGGTCAGATCTTTCGCAATCAGCAGGACTTCTTCATTGATGGCGCTGAGATCAACAATATGCAGGCCAAGAATGTTTTGCAGCAGGCGTTTGCCGATATCACGTACGTCGGCAGCACGTTCTTTCAGATACTCGTCATCGAGTTCTTCCAGTGCCTTAGCCTGACCTTCAATCACAGAAAAGGCAGCAGCATCCGCAGTGGCATGCTCGTCTTTGATCAGGGCGATGATTTCCTGCTCCAGTTCTTCATCTTCCAGCAGCATAATATGCCCTTCGAAGATCGCTTCTTTCTCTTCACCGAAGGTTTCCCCGGCTTTGATTTTGATCGCTTCAAGCTGCACGGCAGCTTTTTTACGACCATCAAGAAAACGTTGAACTTCCTGATCGACCTGGTCGGCAGAAATCTTTTTCCGGTTGATGATTATCTCATCTTCTTTCAGCAGAAGCGCCTTGCCGAAAGCGATACCCGGTGATGCTAAAATGCCTGAAATCATAACCCTACCTTTTCTTTCTTTGAAAATCATCTGGGGCGGAGAACCGCGGATGACTGCATCGGTTAATCCACTCAGCGAGCCGGAAAGTGCATACCGTTTGTTTCGTCAGTTTTTGGCTACTTTACGAAAACAACATCGCGAACGTACTGTTCGCGATCAATATTGCTTACTTATGTCCGGAAACACGTCGCTGGACAAGCTGGAATGCGAGTGGATTACTCCAGCTCCGCCATCAGTTTAACCAGATGCTCAACGGCTTTCTGCTCATCTTCGCCTTCAGCTGACAGCGTGACGACGGTCCCCTGAGTCAGACCCAGAGTCTGCAACTTGAACAGGCTCTTCGCGCTGGCAGATTTACCGTTAGAGGTCACGGTGATTTCTGAAGCAAAAGCTTTGGCTTCTTTTACGAACTGAGCGGCTGGACGAGTGTGCAGGCCATTTGGTGCGGTAATGGTGACTTCTTGCTGGAACATTATGTTTCCCCAACTTAATTTGGTTTGGTGTTATTGATCTAAAGTCTAGCCTGGTGGCTGAACTTTAGCCTGTAGTGAGTCGCGCTGGCATGGTACAAAGACTGGCCAAAAAATGCGCTGGTAAGGTGGAATGAAGATCGAGGATGAATGCGGAATTCCCTCTTTCTTTTCCACTACCCATTATGCCGCTATTTCTCTTTGTGCGCCAAACCAGTAAATCGATTCAGCTTGATCCAGTTCACGCGGCGATTAATTTTACGGATCGAAATAATTGGCAGCTTAAATACCAGACACCAGAGGGTAAAATCAATCGGTAGGGTGGTAAAAATTTGAAGCAGCCCACAAAAAAGCACCCGCACGGGTGCTTTTTCAGACAATTTCGGCTTTCTGGCACTACTGTTGCAGTTCTTTTTCAGTGAACAGATCGGCAAACAGGGCGGTGGAGAGATAGCGTTCGCCGGAAGAGGGGAGGATCACGACGATATTTTTATTAGCGAAAGCCTCATCTTCCTGCAGTTTTAAGGCGGCAGCGACGGCAGCACCGGAAGAGATACCGGCCAGAATCCCTTCTTCTTCCATCAGGCGACGTGCGGTTAAAATGGCCTCTTCATTGGAGATAGCCACCACGCGGTCAACCAGGTTGAGATCGAGGTTGCCAGGGATAAAACCGGCACCAATACCCTGAATCTTATGCGGGCCGGGCTTAATTTCTTCACCGGCTATCGCCTGGGCAATCACCGGAGAGTCGGTCGGTTCGACCGCGACGGTAATCAGCGCTTTTTTACCTTGCGTATTTTTGATGTAGCGGCTGACGCCGGTCAGCGTTCCACCCGTACCCACACCGGCGATAAACACATCGACCTCACCATCGGTGTCTTCCCAGATTTCAGGGCCAGTGGTCTTTTCATGGATTTCCGGGTTAGCCGGGTTGCTGAACTGCTGCAGCAGAACAAACCGATCAGGATCGCCGGCCACAATCTCTTCTGCTTTGCTGATGGCGCCTTTCATGCCTTTGGCCCCTTCCGTCAGCACCAGGTTTGCGCCCAGCGCTTTCAGCAGCTTACGGCGCTCCACGCTCATGGTTTCGGGCATCGTCAGCGTCAGCTTATAACCGCGTGCGGCGGCGACATAGGCCAGCGCAATACCGGTGTTACCGCTGGTGGGTTCGACCAGCTCAATACCCGGCTTCAGGATCCCGCGTTTCTCTGCGTCCCAAATCATATTGGCACCGATACGGCATTTGACACTGAAGCTAGGGTTACGCGACTCCACTTTTGCCAGAATGCGTCCATTACCGATGCGGTTCAGTCGAACCAGCGGCGTATGACCGATTGTTAAAGAGTTGTCTTCATAGATCTTACTCATAGCCCGTCCTTAACTGTATGAAATATTGGCAACGCTTAGAGCATACCTTGTTCATTTAGCCAGTGAAGTGAAGAAATCGTATATAGATATGTTCTGCTGAAATAAGGCCTGACGAAATGGCATAAGCCAGAAATGACGGGGGCATCAATGCGAAATTCAGGATGCCGCTGCGGGATTTGAGAGGGAGCGGGTCGCCAGGCACGACCCGCTGTGCGTGTTCTATCGGTTCAGCGCCAGCTGCGGACGATATTTTTCTACCCACATCGCCGTCGCGCCGCAGACGGCAACGGGCATAATGACCAGATTCAGCAGCGGGATCATGGTGAACAGGCTGACCAGAGCACCGAACTGCATATGTTCCGTTTTGTTCTGTCGCAGTGCGGTACGCATGTCCCGGAAGCTGACTTTGTGATTATCAAAGGGGAAGTCACAGTACTGAATCGACAGCATCCACGCGCTGAACAGGAACCACAGCACCGGGGCCACCGTCTGACCAAATCCGGGCACAAAATAGAGTAGCAGCAGTACCAGCGCCCGCGGCAGATACCAGGCCAGCTTTTGCCACTCACGTTTCATGATACGCGGCAGGTCTTTTACCAGACCGCTCCAGCCGTTATCGGGCAGCGGTTTGCCGGTCAGGCGACCTTCGAGTTGTTCAGAGAGCAGGCCACAAAAAGGGGCGGCTATCCAGTTAGCGATAGTGGAGAAAAAATAGCTGAAGACTAAAATAATCGACAGGACCGTTAGCGGCCAGATCAGATAGCCGAGCCACTGCAACCAGCCGGGGATCATCGCCATCATTTGCGGTATCCAGTGTCCCAGACGGTCAAACAGCCAGATAAAGGCACCGCCCATCAGAATGATGTTGACCAGCAGGGGGAGCAGCACAAAACGCCGGATGCCGGGAAGCATGATCAGCTTCCATCCCCGGGCAAAAAAGTGGACGCCATTGTGTGACGGGTCAGAATTGTGAAGTGACATGTACTGCTTTTCTCCATTACACGGGCAGGCAGGGGGTATCATAACTCAGCTTTTTTTCCTTACCAGAGGGGGTTTGAGCGAAAAAACAGCAAAAAAGCGTCCTCATAGCGGGATATTTGTCAGAAAATACTGCACAGACTTGCACTTGTGTACCTGGGCAAATACAGTTAGAGGATAAAGTTTGCCGCGGTGGCAAGGTATTGGAACAACAGAGAATACAATGATGCAGGATTTGCGTCTGATATTAATCGTTGTTGGCGCGATCGCCATAATAGCGCTTCTCCTTCACGGCTTGTGGACCAGCCGTAAAGAGCGCTCATCTGTTTTTCGCGATCGCCCGCACAAGCGTTTAAAGCAGGACAGAGAAGAAGCGTTCGAAGACGAGGAAGAGGGCGTGGGTGAAGTGCGTGTCCAGCGCAGCCAGCCTGAGCCGTCGGAGCCTTCCCTGGGTGGATTTAATGCCGGGGATGAGCCACCGCGTCAGCCAAAACCTCGCCATCCCTCGGAACCGGTGCGTCATCAGCCTGTGGTCGATGAGCAACCTGAATCCGATCCGCTGTTTGGCGGTGAGTTTCAGCACGCCCCGGAACCGGATTACGAGGCACCTGAACCCGTACGCCATGCTGAACCCGTGCGCCAGGCACCGTCGGTTAGCAGACCGCCAGAGCCGCCTCAGCCTCAACCAGCGGCCGGGGCTGTCCAGCCTCCGTCAGATGAAGAGATCGCAGAGGCGAAGCAGGCAGAAGCCCGTCGTAAAGAGACCGTACTGGTTCTGCATGTCTCCGCCCATGCCGGCGGCAGCATCAGCGGTGAAGCACTTCTGCAGGGTGTACTGCAGGCCGGCTTCCAGTTTGGCGAAATGAATATATTCCACCGCCATCTGAACCCGGCGGGCAGTGGCCCGGTGCTGTTCAGCCTGGCGAATATGGTTAAACCGGGGTCGTTTAATCCGGACAACATGTCTGATTTCACCACTCCGGGCGTGTCGATCTTTATGATGGTGCCGTCCTACGGCGATGCGCATCAGAACTTTAAGCTGATGCTGCAGTCCGCCCAACGCATTGCCGATGATGTCGGCGGCGTGGTGCTGGATGATGAACGCCGCATGATGACACCACAGAAGCTGGAAACGTATAAAGCGCGTATCCGCGATGTGATTGACGCCAACGCGCAGTAAATATTACCTGAATCATAATCTTCCCAAACCCCCGACCTTCGGGGGTTTTTTATCTCTGATGGTGCCGCTATGGAATCCTTACAAGACAAAATCAACCATTTGCGAACCCTGCTTCGCCACCATGAATATCAGTATCACGTACTGGATGCGCCGGAAGTACCGGATGCGGAGTACGATCGCCTGATGGGTGAATTGCGTGAGCTGGAAGCTGCCCACCCGGAATTAATTACTGCAGACTCCCCGACCCAGCGCGTTGGTGCTGCGCCGCTCACCGCCTTTGACCAGGTACGCCACGAAGTGCCGATGCTGTCTCTGGATAACGCCTTCGATGAAGAAAGTTATCTGGCGTTTAACAAACGCGTGCAGGATCGCCTGAAAAGCAGCGATGAGATCACCTTCTGTTGCGAGCTGAAGCTCGACGGGCTGGCCGTCAGTCTGCTGTATGAAAACGGTGAGCTGGTGCGGGCGGCGACACGGGGTGATGGCACCACCGGGGAAAATATCACCGCCAACGTGCGCACGATTGGCGCTATTCCGCTGCGCCTTCGTGGCGAAAATATCCCGGCGCGGATGGAGGTGCGTGGCGAAGTGTTTATGCCGCTGGCCGGGTTTGAAAAAATGAATGATGAGGCACGCCGCACCGGCAGTAAGGTATTTGCTAATCCGCGTAATGCGGCGGCCGGTTCACTGCGCCAGCTTGACCCGCGCATTACCGCCAGACGCCCTCTGACGTTCTTCTGCTATGGTCTGGGTCTGCTGGAGGGGGGCGAGATGCCGCGCAGCCATATGGGCCGCCTGCAGCAGTTTAAAGCCTGGGGGTTACCGGTCAGCGATCGTGTGCGCCTCTGCCACAATGCTGAAGAAGTGTTAGCTTTTTACCGGGAAGTGGAAGTGGCCCGCCCGACGCTCGGATTCGATATTGACGGCGTGGTGATTAAAGTCGACTCCCTGGATCTGCAGGAGCAGCTGGGCTTTGTCGCTCGTGCTCCTCGCTGGGCGATCGCCTTTAAGTTTCCTGCCCAGGAGCAGATGACCCTGGTGCGTGACGTGGAGTTTCAGGTCGGGCGTACCGGGGCGATCACGCCGGTGGCACGTCTGGAGCCGGTGCTGGTGGCCGGGGTGATAGTGAGCAACGCCACGCTGCACAATGCCGATGAAATTGAGCGACTGGGGTTAAAAATCGGTGACCGTGTGACGATCCGCCGTGCGGGCGATGTGATCCCGAAAGTCGTCAGCGTGGTGGAACACGCTGAAAATGCGCGGGACGTCGTGTTCCCGACCCACTGTCCGGTCTGTGGCTCGGACGTTGAGCGGGTGGAAGGAGAAGTCGTTGCCCGTTGCACCGGTGGGCTCATCTGCGGTGCCCAGCGTAAGGGCGCGCTAAAACACTTCGTTTCCCGTCGTGCGCTGGATATTGACGGCATGGGCGAAAAGATTATCGATCAGCTGGTCGAAAAAGAGTACGTCCTGAACCCGGCCGACCTGTTTGATCTGACCGCAGGCAAACTGACCGGGCTGGATCGTATGGGGCCAAAATCGGCTCAGAATGTGGTGGACGCGCTGGCAAAAGCGAAGCACACCACGTTTGCCCGCTTCCTGTATGCCCTGGGTATCAGCGAAGTGGGGGAGGCCACGGCTGCAAACCTGGCCGCCCATTTCGGTACTCTTGAGGCGCTGATGGCCGCCGATCTCGACGCGCTCATCGCGGTGCCGGACGTCGGCAAAGTGGTTGCCAGCCACGTGCGTAACTTCCTGGATGAAGAGAGCAACCGCGAGGTCATCCGCCTGCTGGTGGAAAAAGCCGGGATCACCTGGCCTGAGGTGGTGGTGGTCAAAGCGGAAGAGATCGACAGCCCCTTTGCCGGTAAAACCGTTGTGCTGACCGGTTCTCTGACCGTGCTGTCACGCGATGAAGCCAAAGACCGGCTGGTGGCGCTGGGGGCAAAAGTCAGCGGCAGCGTGTCAAAGAAAACCGATCTGGTGATCGCCGGAGAAGCCGCAGGCTCCAAGCTGGCTAAGGCGCAGGAGCTGGGTATTGCGGTGATCGACGAAGCGGAAATGATACGTTTACTGGGTGAGTGAGATGGAAAAACAGCACCTGATCGAGATTGCCAACACCGTGATGCCCTTTGGTAAATACAAGGGGCGGGTGCTGATTGACCTGCCTGAAGAATATTTACTGTGGTTTGCCCGCAAAGACGAGTTTCCTCAGGGTCACCTGGGGGAGCTGATGCAGATCGCGCTGGCGATCAAAATAGAGGGGCTGGAAGGACTCGTGAAACCGTTGAAACGGGGCCATCAGGCCCCGTAACACAGTCTTACTTCTGCGATTCCATTACCGCAGGTTTTTGCTCGTCTGCTTTCTTCTGCGCAGCCAGTTTCTCACCGGCTCTTTTATAGCGCTGCGCCAGCATGGAACAGACCATCAGCTGGATCTGATGGAAGATCATCAGCGGCAGCACAATAATCCCCACGGCGGCTGACGGGAACAGGATATTGGCCATCGGCACGCCGTTTGCCAGACTCTTTTTCGACCCGCAGAAGAGAATGGTAATCTCATCCTCACGGTTAAAGCGAAACAGCCGCGCAGCGGCCAGATTAATGGCCAGCACCACAAACAGCAGCCCCAGACTCCCCACGCCAATCCACACCAGCGTCATCACCCCTACGCGGTGCCAGATACCGTTCACCACCGCCTCGCTGAAGGCCGAGTAGACCACCAGCAGAATAGACGTCTGGTCGGTTTTACCAATCAACCCGCGGTTTCTTTCCACCCAGCCGGCAATCCAGCGGCGTGACAGATTACCAAGTAAAAACGGTACCAGCAGCTGCAGCATAATTTTACCCATCTGCTCCAGGCTTCCACCGACGGCGTCAGTGTGGACATTCATTAACAGTCCAACCAGCAGCGGCGAGATAAAGACGCCAAGCAGGCTGGAGGCAGAGGCGCTGCACACGGCTGCCGCGACGTTACCGCCCGCCAGCGAGGTCAGCGCAATTGACGACTGCACGGTGGCGGGCAGAATGGTCAGGTACATAAAGCCGGTATAAATCTCAACACTGAGGTTTAACGGATGCCACCAGACCAGCAGCATCCCCAGGGCAGGGAACAGGACGAAAGTACTGAACATCACCCACAGATGCAGACGCCAGTGTCCGCCGCCGGCAATGATTTTTTCCCGCGACAGCTTGGCCCCGTGCATAAAGAACAGCAGGGCGATGGCGATGGTGGTCATCCATTCAAAGAAATCAACAAAGTAGCCGCGGGCGGGCAGGAAGGAGGCCAGCAGCACGGTGATAATCAGCTTCAACATCAGTGGATCAATACGAAATATGCCCATTGTTAATGCCCGGTTAAAAAATGATGCGGCTATTGTGCTCTGCCGGGGTTTAGAAATAAAATTAATTTATTGAATTCATATATGAGTAGAATCGATGAATTATACGTTGCGTCAGCTGCGGGTGTTTGTGGCGGTGGCCCAGCAGGGAAGTTTCAGCCAGGCCGGACAGCTGATCGGGCTCAGCCAGTCGGCGGTCAGTCACAGCATAAAAGAGCTGGAAACGGAGATGGGCATCCGACTGCTGGATCGTACCACGCGCGAGGTGCTGCTGACCGAGGCGGGGGAACAGCTTGCCAGCCGCCTTGAGCGATTACTGGAGGAGCTGAACACCACGCTGCTGGATGTGCGCAGTTACGGCCATCATCGCAGCGGTACGGTGCGCGTGGCTGCCAGTCAGACCCCTTCTGCTCACCTGATGCCGCAGTGTCTGGCAGCTGGGCAGCTGCACTACCCGGAGATCAAAGTGTTGCTGCGCGACCGCCCGCAGCAGTGGGTGCTGCAAAGTATCCGCAATGCAGAGGTGGATTTTGGCATTGTCGTCGGGCCGCTACAGGCAGACGATCTGGAGTGTGAGGCTATCCTGGATGAACCCTTTTTGCTGCTGTGTCGTCAGGATGATCCCCTGGCGCAGCCGCCGACGGTTTACTGGCACATGCTTAACCACCGCACGCTGGTGCTGCAGGATTATGCCTCAGGCAGTCGGGTACTGATTGATGAGGCGCTGCGCGGCCAGCAAGTACAGGCAGAGATAGCACAGGAGATTGGCCATCCGGCAACCTTGTTTCCCATGGTGGAGGCGGGGATCGGTATCAGTATTTTACCGGCGCTGGCGCTGCCATTACCCCAGGGGCGGCCGTTGCTGGTGCGTCGCATTGTACCGGAGATCAACCGCAGCATTATGCTGGTCAGGCGTAAAAACCGCTCGCTGACGCCTGCGGCAGAAGCAATATGGCAGGAAGTGCGCCAGCAGGCGGAGCTGCTGACGCAGCAACGTGCCAGCGCATCGCCTTATTAGATGTAGACGTTCAGCTTATTATTTTCGGTCGGACGGTTAACCCCGTCGGCCAGTTTACTGCTGCCAGTGTCCGCTGCCTTACTGGCTTCCTGCATTTCGGCGGCTTTTTCTGCCTGTTGCTGCTGGATTTGCGCTAACTGCGCTTCCAGCATCATGATCTGATTTTCGATCATCTGCTGCTGTTTTGCTTTCTGGTCTTCATCCATGGTCGTATCACCGGCCATGCTTTTCAGCTGTTCCTGCAGTCTGGCAATCTGTTTGCTGATGCTGGCGGTTTGTGAACCTGTATCGCCGCCCCCTGAGCCGCCCGATACACTGCTGCTGGTATTGATGGTTGTCATTACTGTCTCCTTTGTATTTAACCACTACGGGTTATCGGAAGGTATTGCCGGAGACTTGAGGCCGATAAGCGTAAAACGCGTGATAAAAAAGTGAAAAGGAAGCTTGCCAGAGAAGGCGAGTTAGCTCTTTTACATTAATTTTCTTACGTAGGTTGCTGTAATATAACGGGTGCTTTTAACTCAAGGAGAGAACAATGAAGCGATTTACAGGACGTATTGCTCTTATCACCGGCGCGGGTTCCGGTATTGGCCAGGCAACGGTATTACGATTTTTAAGTGAAGGGGCAACCGTCATTGCCGCTGATATTATGCCAGAAGGGCTGGCCACTACGCGTAAGATGGCTGAACACGCAGGGTATGATGAGCGGTTAACCACACGCGAAGTGGATATTTCCAGCGAGTCTTCCGTGCGGCAACAGGTTGCGGAGGCCATCGAACAGGCCGGACGACTGGATGTACTAGTCAATGCAGCGGGCATTTTGCGCTCCAGCCATACTCACCTGACCAGCCTGGATTTTTGGAACCGCATGCTGGCTGTGAACCTGACCGGCACTTTCCTGGTGACGCGTGAGGCATTACCCGCGTTGCTGAAAACCGGTAATGGCGTGGTGGTCAACTTCAGTTCAACCTCAGCCAGCTTTGCTCATCCCTATATGGCGGCTTATGCGGCGACGAAGGGAGGTATTCAGTCATTCACTCATTCGATTGCTTCCGAATATGCCCGGCAGGGATTACGTGCAGTAGCCGTCGCACCGGGCAGTATTGCCTCCGGAATGACAAACGATCCCGGTCTCCCCGCGGATGCGGATATGTCGCTGTTCAGTAAGATGTCGCCGGCGCTGGGGCAGGGGTTTGCGTCACCGGATTCCGTTGCGGGGGTGATCGCCATGTTTGCCTCAGACGACGGCAAGTTTATTACCGGCACCGAACTGCGCATTGATGGCGGCACGCATATGTAATGGCGTTTTCGCCCGTTCGTGCTGAGGAACGTTGCAGGAGGTGACTGCTTTTCACTCACTCCTCAGCACAAATCTCACAC